>NZ_JBSOQK010000001.1:0-1944804 GCF_059767305.1 Salinibacterium sp. AL4.1
AATGGCCACCACTGTGTTTAATAGACACAGAGGTGGCCATTTTGCGTTAAGTTCCACCCATATTCAGGAGCAATTTGTGAGCGATTCGTCAGGTAACGACGGCCGGCGAGACAGCCGACCCCACGGAAGCCGTTCAGGCGCGCCTCGATCCGGTGGACGACCCACCGGCGGACGCCCCGGCGAAGGACGCCCGAGCGATGGAAGGCCACGCCGTGACAACGCGGCTGGCGGACCCGCTCGCGGCAAGCCCGCATCCAATTCAGACCGCCCCTGGCGCGATAAGCCACAGGGCGATGACCGTCGACCGCGTCGTGACGCCGGCGCTGGCGAGCACCGCCGCCCCCGTCGTGATGGCGACAGCAGCGATCGTGCACCGCGTCGCGACTACTCGGCAGGTGACGAGCGTCGTCCGCCCCGCAGCAACGAGCGCGATTCTCGGCCACAGCGTTCGGGAGATCGCGACTCGCGTCCACCCCGTTCCGGCGACCGTGACTCACGACCGCCTCGCTCCGGCGACCGCGATGGTCGGCCGCAGCGCTCCGGCGATCGTCCCGATAGAGGAGACCGGCCGGCACGCCCGTTCCGTTCCGATGGCTCTGGGCGCCCCGAGCGCGGCGGCCGTCCCGACCGCGGATCCAATCGCCGCGGTGGCCCCGACGAGAAGCGTCTCTGGACCAAGGGCGGTGCGCCCGCGCGCGGAGACCGTAACGCCAGTGAGCGTGAACCTGAAGAGGATCGCGACCCCTTCGGCATCCGCTCGGTTCGTGCCTTCCATCAGGCCCCGGAGATCCCCGAGGGCGTAACGCCCAAGATGCTCGACCGCGTTGCCTCCAACGAGCTCAAGACACTCAGCAAGGAGAACGCTGAAGGCGTTGCCCTGCACCTCGTGATGGTCTCGCAGCTCATTGAGGAGGACCCCGAGCTTGCTCACCAGCACGCTATTTCGGCTGCGCGTCGTGCCGGCCGTATCGGCGTCGTACGCGAAACTCTTGCGATCACTGCGTATGCGACAGGCGACTACGCGCTGGCTCTTCGTGAGCTACGTACGTATCGCCGTATTACCGGTCGCGACGATCAACTGCCCATGATGGTGGACAGCGAACGTGGCCTTGAGCGCCCCGAGCGTGCTCTCGAACTCGGCCGTTCGGTGAAGCGCAGCACACTGTCGGTTCCCGTGCAGGTTGAGCTGGCTATCGCGATGTCCGGTGCTCGTCTTGACCTCGGCCAGGCTGAAGAAGCGCTCGTTGAGCTGCAGATTCCTCAGCTGGACCCCACTACGGCGTTCACCTACAGCCCAGCGCTGTTCGGCGCGTACGGAACTGTTCTCGAAGAACTGGGCCGTGAAGACGAAGCGGCAACCTGGTTTGCGCGAGCAGATGTTGCAGCCGAAGCTCTGGGCGACGATGACGACGACATGATCGAAGTTATCGAAGAAGACATTGAGTTCGACGAGGAGTCGTCAGAGACCTCTGACGCGGATTCCAACTCCGACTTAGATTCCAACTCTGAAACTGAGGGCACCGATGGGGCTATGGACAGCGCTGAAGAAGCGGACGGGAACGACAGCGAAAGCACCCCACGTGGCGAGTAACACGCCGCTGACGGGTATCGATCTCGTACTCGCTGACCTCGACGGAGTGATCTACCGCGGTCCGGACGCGATTCCGTATGCCGTCGAGAGCATAAATGCGATTGAGGGCGCTCAGGTGGCCTACATCACAAACAATGCTTCACGCACCGATGCATCCGTTGCTGAGCATTTGAGTGAGCTCGGGCTGACCGTCGCACCGCACGATGTGGTGACTTCACCGCAAGCCGCTATGGGGTTGCTCCGCGACCTCGTGCCCGCCGGCTCGACCATCATGGTCGTGGGCGGCGAAGGTCTCACGAGCGAACTCGAGAAGTCGGGTTTTGTCGTCACTCGCTCAGCGGACGACTCGCCCGCAGCAGTCGTGCAGGGCTTCGCTCCGCACGTGGGCTGGAAAGATCTCGCCGAAGCGTCGTTCGCTCTCAAGGGTGGCGACGCCGGCATCCCCTGGATCGCGACAAACACTGACTGGACGATTCCGCAGGCGCGGGGCACGGCTCCCGGCAACGGAACTCTCGTGTCGGCCGTGCACTCTGCAGTCGGCCGGTTGCCGATCGTCGCGGGCAAGCCCGAAGTGGCCATTTTCGAAGAAGCCTTCCGCCGTTACGAATCGCGCTCGGCGCTCATGATCGGCGACCGTCTCGACACCGACATTCTCGGGGCGAATCGTGCCGGCATCCCGTCATTACTCGTACTCACCGGAATCGACCAGGCCAAGCAAGTACTCGCGTGCATCCCGGATGAACGTCCGACGATGATCGTTGACGACCTGCGCGGGCTGCTGGAGCCTTATCCCGAAACTGTGGTTACGCACGACGGTGCCGCTGTGGTGACGACGGTGGGAACGGCGGCCGTGCGCCTTGAGGGTCAGCGACTGAGCGTGACCACGGCCGGACCATCCATCGACCGTTTGCGTGCAGGAGCGGCAGCGATTTGGAACTCGGGGAGCGCCATCTACGCTCTTGAGGTTCCCGCGGAGCTATATTCGTGAGCATGGATGACGAATCGCCCGTTGACGGATTGATGTCTCGACTGAGCCTGATCGAGGATCAGCCGCTCGAAACCCGTGCCGCCGCGTTCACTCAGATTCACGATCAACTGCAGCAGCAGCTTGAGGGCAAGGACGCGTTCTCGCGCAATGGCTAGCATGCGGCTCGATGCGGCTCTCGCTGCCCGAGGGCTTGCTCGCTCGCGCACTCACGCGGCGAAGCTCATCGCGGACAACCTCGTCACTGTTTCCGGCGTTGCTGTGCCGAAGGCCTCAACTCCCGTCACCGACGAGCACGACATTGACGTCGCTGAGACCGATCACTATGTCAGTCGCGCCGCGCACAAGCTTGTAGCGGGACTTGAAGCCTTCGGCATTGACCCCACGGATCGGCTTGCGCTCGATGTCGGCGCATCGACAGGTGGCTTCACCCAGGTACTCCTCGAGCGGGGTGCTCGCGAGGTTATTGCGCTCGACGTCGGGCACGGGCAACTCGTCGACCTGATCCGCTCGGATGCCCGAGTGCGGGTGGTCGAGCGAGAGAATGCCCGCTATCTCACCGCTGAATCGCTGGCTGAACTGAGCGGGACATCCGAAACTCCGACGCTCGTGGTCTCAGATCTCTCGTTTATTTCGCTGCGCACTGTTCTGCCCGCGTTTTACGCTGTGGTGGGGGAGAGCGCTGACTACGTATTGCTCGTGAAGCCTCAGTTTGAAGTGGGACGCACAAACATTCGTGAAGGAATCGTTCACGGCTCCGCTTTGCGGGACGAAGCAATCATGGGCGTTTTGTGGGCGGCCTGGGACGTGGGGCTTGGTACCGCCGGTGTCATCTCCTCACCAATCGCCGGTAACGCAGGAAACCGTGAGTATCTTGTCTGGTTGAGCGCACGATCAGGCAGCAATCCGACAGAATGGTTAACGCAGGTTTCTGCAATCGCCTAAGGCCATCATTGAGTGATGGCGAAACGAACTATCACTACGAATGAGAGGTGCACGGTGCAGTCCGAGAACTCTCATGCTTCCGAGCGTCACATTTTGGTCATTGCTCACACAGGGCGCGCAGAGTCCCTGACCGCCGCGATCTCGGTGTGCCGTCAACTCATTAGTGCGGGCATCGTGGTGGTCTTGGCCCCCGATAGCTACGAAACGATTTTGCAAGCGGAGCCCGACCTCTCGCCAGTGCGCCGACTCGGCAACGAGGTCGAGACCGGTGAGCTTGAACTAGTGATCGTGCTCGGTGGCGATGGAACAATCCTTCGTGCCGCTGAATTGACCCGCGGCTGCAGCGCACCACTGCTCGGCGTGAACCTCGGCCACGTGGGGTTCTTGGCCGAGAGCGAGCGCGAAGAGCTGACGTCGACCGTCGAGCGTGCCTTGGCCCGCGATTACCTCGTTGAAGAACGAATGACCCTTGCGGTGCGCGTGAAGGTTGATTCCGAGGTTGTCTACGAAACGTGGGCCCTCAACGAAGCGACCGTCGAGAAAGCCAGTCGCGAGCGGATGCTCGAAGTGGTCATCGAAGTCGATGGCCGCCCCCTTTCTTCCTTTGGCTGCGACGGCGTCGTGATGTCGACGCCCACCGGCTCTACCGCCTACGCATTCTCCGCGGGCGGACCAGTTGTCTGGCCAAGCCTCGACGCCCTGCTCCTTGTGCCGCTGAGTGCCCACGCGCTCTTTGCGCGCCCGCTCGTCGTCGGGCCCGATTCTGCGCTTGCCGTTGAAGTTCTAGCGCGCAACATGGGAACCGGTGTTCTGTGGTGTGATGGCCGTCGCGCCTACGACTTGCCGCGCGGCGCCCGCGTAGTGGTGCGCCGATCGCCCGTGCCGGTGCGCCTTGCGCGCCTGTCGCAGGGCCCGTTCACCGATCGTCTTGTCAAGAAATTCAATCTGCCGGTCAATGGATGGCGTGGGCCAGCATCGGAGGAGGTACCCCACTCGTGATCGAAGAGATCTCCATTCGCGACCTCGGCGTTATTGCTTCGGCACGCCTTCCGTTGAGCCCTGGATTCACAGCGCTCACTGGCGAGACCGGCGCTGGTAAGACGATGGTCGTCACCGCACTCGGACTGCTCCTGGGGGAGCGGGCCGACCCCACCTCGATCCGGGCTGAGAGCAACCAAGCCTCTGTCGAAGGCCGTTGGGTCATCGATCCGGGATCAGCTGTTGCTGAGCGCGTACGCGATGCCGGCGGCGACCTCGACGAGGGCGAACTTCTTCTCGTGCGCACCGTCGCGCGCGAGGGCCGCAGTCGCGCTGTCGTGGGTGGCCGTAGCGCCCCCGTGGGAGTGCTCACCGAACTCGGCGACCAGCTTGTCGTTGTGCACGGGCAGTCGGAACAGATTCGTCTCAAGTCGTCCACTGCGCAACGCAATGCGCTCGATCGTTTTGCCGGCGCTGAGCTGGCTACCGTACTCGAGCAGTATCAAACTGTCTTCCGCCGCTGGCAAGCGGCTCAGGGCGAACTCGATGTGCTGATTGCCGAGAGCGACCTGCGCAGCCGCGAGGCCGACGAGCTTCGCGTTGCGATTCACGAGATCGAAGCGGCCGACGTGCGCCGCGGAGAAGATGTCGAGCTCACTGAGCGCGCCGATCGACTCTCGAACCTCGAAGGGCTACGTCTGGCTGCTGAGGGTGCCCACGCGGTGCTGTCGGCGGATGCCGTAGACGAAGGCTCCGATGTCGTGGCGATGCTTGCCAGTGCCCAACGAGGGCTTGAGCGGGTTGCCGAGCACGACGCACAACTCGCGTCGATCGCCGAAGCACTGGCGGCAGCATCCATCACTCTCGGCGAGATCTCGACCGATCTCTCGGGCTATCTCGCCGGTCTGGATGCCGATGGCAGCCGCGAACTGGAGCAGGTCGAAGAACGTCGCAGCCAGCTTTCCGCGCTTATTCGTAAGCACGGAGTGAACCTCGACGATGTCGTAGACGTTCTCGACACCGGTAGCCAACGCCTTCTCGAGCTCGACAATGATTCCACCCGCATTGATGAGTTGCGTGCGCAGGTCGAAGCCGATCAAGCTGAGCTCATCGAACTTGCCGCCCGCGTCAGCGAGGTGCGCACGGTGAGTGCTGCGCGCCTGGCCGCTGAAGTGAGCAACGAGCTCACGCATCTGGCGATGGCGAACGCCGAAATTGTCGTGACGGTCGAAGACCGCAGCGACTACTCACTGAGTGGTAAAGACGAAGTGGCGATTCTGTTGCGTCCGCACCCCGGTGCGCCGCCGCGCCCGCTCGGCAAGGGTGCTTCTGGCGGAGAGCTCTCGCGCGTCATGCTCGCGATCGAAGTTGTCATCGCCGGCAACGATCCTGTGCCCACGTTCATCTTCGATGAGGTGGATGCCGGCGTTGGCGGTGCTGCCGCGATCGAAATCGGTAAGCGCCTGGCTCAGCTCAGCCGCACCGCCCAAGTGATCGTTGTTACTCACCTAGCGCAAGTGGCCGCGTTTGCGGACAACCACCTCAGCGTCATCAAGGGCGACGACGGCTCGGTCACGGCATCCAGCGTTCATAAGCTCGAAGGGGAAGCCCGCATTGCCGAGATGGCGCGGTTGCTTTCGGGGCTTCCCGACTCCGAATCGGGGCTTGCTCACGCGCGCGAACTGATTCAGACGGCGCACGAACTAGAGAGCGCAAATCGCTAAAAGCTCGCGCAAGCTGTTAAGTCGATAACGAAACGCCCCGAAGCGGCGACGATATGCCCCGTCGTGGCATACGATAGAACCCCGTGGTGGACAATCAAAACGCGGTAGTAACAAAGCACATCTTCGTCACCGGAGGAGTCGTCTCTTCTCTCGGTAAAGGCCTCACGGCGGCGAGTCTCGGTAACCTGCTGACAGCACGCGGGCTCCGCGTCGTCATGCAGAAGTTGGATCCCTATCTGAATGTGGATCCCGGCACCATGAACCCCTTCCAGCACGGTGAAGTCTTCGTCACCGACGATGGCGCCGAAACTGACCTCGACATCGGACACTACGAGCGATTCCTCGACATCAAGCTCAACCAGGCAGCCAACGTCACCACGGGGCAGATTTACTCCGAAGTGATCGCCAAAGAGCGTCGCGGCGAGTACCTCGGCGATACCGTGCAGGTCATCCCGCACATCACCGACGAAATCAAGCGCCGTATGCGCCTGCAGGCCGCTGGTCCGTTCGACGACGAGAACCCGCAGCCGGACGTGATCATCACCGAAATTGGTGGAACCGTCGGCGATATCGAGAGCCTTCCGTTCATCGAGTCTGCTCGCCAGGTTCGCCACGAACTCGGCCGCAAGAACGTCTTCTTCGTCCACGTCTCGCTCGTGCCTTTCATGGCCGCTTCGGGAGAACAGAAGACCAAGCCCACGCAGCACTCCGTTGCCGCACTGCGTTCGATCGGTATCCAGCCCGATGCTCTCGTGCTGCGCAGCGACCGCCCCGTCTCTGAGTCGAACAAGCGCAAGATCGCGCTCATGTGTGACGTAGAAGAAGACGCCGTTGTCAACGCCACGGACGCCGCCAGCATCTACGACATCCCCGAAATGCTGCACAGCCAGGGACTCGACGCCTACATCATCAACCAGATCGGCCTCGAAGCCGACTCGGTCAACTGGGATGGCTGGAGTGAGCTTCTCGAAGCTGTTCACCACCCCAAGCACGAGACGACGATCGGTCTGGTCGGTAAGTACATCGACCTGCCCGACGCCTACCTTTCGGTCACCGAGGCATTGCGTGCCGGAGGCTTCGCGAACAGTGCCAAGGTCAACATCCGCTGGGTTCCCTCCGACGAGTGCGAAACTCCCGAAGGCGCAGCCAAGCACCTCTCCGATCTCGACGGCATCATCGTTCCCGGTGGTTTCGGCGTGCGCGGCATCGAGGGCAAGCTCGGCGCTCTCAAGTTCGTTCGCGAGAACGGTATCCCGGCCCTAGGCATTTGCCTCGGCCTGCAGTGCATGGTGATCGAATACGCTCGCGACATGGCCGGCCTCGACGGTGCGTCATCCACTGAGTTCGATACCGACACGAAGTACCCGGTTATCGCCACGATGGCGGAGCAGGTCGACATCATCGCTGGGGGAGACATGGGCGGCACGATGCGCCTCGGTCTCTACAACGCCAACCTCGAGCCCGGTTCGATCGTCGAAGAGATCTACGGCGCACCCACCGCAGCTGAGCGCCACCGTCACCGCTACGAGGTGAACAACGAATACCGCCAGCAGATTGCGGATGCCGGACTCACGTTTTCCGGAATCTCGCCCGATCGCACTCTCGTCGAGTTCGTCGAGCTGCCGCGCGAAGTTCACCCCTACTACGTCGGAACTCAGGCTCACCCTGAACTTCTCTCGCGCCCCAACCACGCGCACCCGCTCTTCCGCGGCCTTATTGCCGCAGCGATTGAGCGCCAAAAGTCCAACCGCCTCTTCGAGGTGACCGAGCAGGATGATGCATAACGAACTGAGCGACGACCGCGTCACTCCCGAGCTCCTTAACACCGAAACGGTGTTCGCGGGGCACGTGTGGAACGTGGACCGCGAGCGTTTTCAGCTCGACGGTACCGCGATCACTCGCGAGTTTGTGAACCACACCGGCGCCGTAGCGGTGCTGGCGATGGATGAGCGTGACCGGGTTCTGCTGATCAAGCAGTACCGGCATCCCGTGCGCCTGCGTGATTGGGAACTGCCCGCAGGCTTGCTCGATGTGCTCAACGAGTCACCGCTTATCGCGGCTCAGCGCGAGCTGGCAGAAGAGACCGACCTGCAAGCGGAGTCGTGGCACGTGCTCAGCGAAATGCTGACCTCGCCGGGGGGAAGCAATGAGGCCGTGCGTATCTATCTCGCGCGGGGCGTCAGCGCTACCGGTGAAGTCTTTGACCGCTACGCCGAAGAGGCCGGAATCGAGCTTCGCTGGGTTCCGCTCGAAGACGCTGTGGAAGCAGTACTGGAGCGCCGCGTGCAAAACTCGATTTTGTGCGTAGGGCTTCTGGCGGCGCAGTTGGGCCGCGACCGAGGGTGGAGCACGCTCGGTGACGCCAACGCTCCGTGGCCGCGGCATCCGCGCAACTACGCTGAATAGCTTCTCGCGGTAGGTTGAGCGACATGACCGAGTCGACGCGTCCCGCAGCGAAGAACGCGATCGCGGTGGCCGCAGAGCGCTATCTGCGGCATCTTGCGATCGAGCGAGGTCTCTCGGCGAATACTCTCGCTGCCTATCGGCGTGACCTCGACAACTACCTCAAATTTTTGAGTGACCGAGGCCTGGTCGCACCGGCTGCTGTGGCAGCGGATGACGTCACGGCCTTCGCGCACAGCTTGCGAGCCGATACCGAGCGCCCGCTCGCGGCCTCCTCGGTCGCGCGCATGCTCTCGACCGTGCGCGGGCTGCACACCTTTTTCGTCGACGAATCGCTCGCCGTGGAAGACGTTGCGCACACCGTGGCAATTCCCAAGCAGCCGATGCGGCTGCCGAAGGCCATCACCATAGAGCAAATGACGGCGGTGCTGAGTTCGTTCCCCGGCGACGAAATAATTTCGTTGCGCAACACCGCTCTGCTGGAGCTGCTGTACGCCACGGGTGCGCGCGTTTCGGAGGTCACCGCGCTCAACGTCGACGACATGATTGACGGCGACATCGTGCGCCTGCTGGGTAAGGGAAACAAGCAGCGCATCGTGCCCGTCGGCAGCTTTGCGCAGGCCGCGATTGAGAAGTACCTCGTGCGCGCTCGTCCCGCGCTTTCGGCCAAAGGTGCCTCGACGCCGGCTCTGTTTTTGGGGGCGCGCGGGGCTCGACTGTCTCGTCAAAACGTGTGGTTGATCATCCAATCGGCGGCAGAACGTGCTGAGCTGGGCATCGATATCTCGCCGCACACCTTTCGGCATTCCTTTGCGACGCATTTGCTCTCGGGCGGAGCCGACGTGCGAGTGGTGCAAGAGTTTCTCGGGCATTCCTCGGTCGCGACGACGCAGATCTACACGATGGTGACCGCCGACACTCTGCGGGATATGTACACGACCGCGCACCCGCGAGCCCGGTAGCAGGCGCCCTCGTTGGGCGTGTCGCGCTCTCAAACCTTCAACCTTTGGTAGAGGCGACCCTGCCGTGTCCGCGCGTGGGAGCACGGGCTGCAACGAAAGCGCGACGTAAACTTTTGGCATGACGAAACAGCGTGAGAACGAATCAACGCTGGCAGGGTTGGATGTTCCGGCAATGGGTCCAACCGGCCGGCCGATCACCAACTTTCCGGAGCCCCCGCCGCTCGACGGCCACGGCCCCGCACGCATCATTTCGCTGTGCAACCAAAAGGGTGGCGTCGGTAAGACCACGACCACCATCAACCTCGGTGCGTCGTTCGCTGAGTACGGTCGCCGCGTTCTCGCCATTGACTTTGACCCGCAGGGTGCGCTCTCGGCTGGCCTCGGCGTTCCGACGCACGATGTGCCGACGATCTACGACCTGCTGCTCGGCTCGATCAAGAATCCGGCCGAAGCGATCGTTCACACGAACGTTCCCGGCCTCGACGTCATCCCGGCCAACATCGACCTCTCGGCCGCAGAAGTGCACCTGGTCAACGAGGTCGCTCGCGAAACGATCTTGGCCCGCGTGCTGCGCAAGGTCAGCGATGACTACGACGTCATCCTGATTGACTGCCAGCCTTCGCTGGGCTTGCTCACCGTCAATGCCCTCACCGCCGCCCACGGCGTGCTCATTCCTTTGGAGTGTGAGTTCTTCGCGCTGCGCGGTGTAGCCCTGCTCGTAGAGACGATTGAGAAGGTTCAGGATCGACTGAACCCCGCGATCAAGCTCGACGGCATCCTCGCCACCATGTTCGACGCTCGCACACTGCACTCGCGCGAAGTGCTTGAGCGCGTTGTCGAGAACTTTGGTGACGATGTTCTGGAGACCGTGATTGGTCGCACCGTGAAGTTCCCGGATGCCAGCGTTGCCGGGTCTCCCATCACGACCTTCGCCCCCGACCACTCTGCGGCGCACTCTTACCGCCAGGTGGCGCGAGAGCTGATCGCCCGTGGCGCCGTCGCCTAGCGACGTTGAGGCGCCGTCGGCGAATGGCGCCGACGAACCCGAGACCCCCGCGGCGGGGTTCTCCGTTTCTCTCAGCAACTTCAACGGGCCGTTCGACCTGCTGCTGTCGCTCATCACCAAGCATGAGCTCGACATCACTGAGGTCTCGCTCTCGAAGATCACCGACGAGTTCATTGCGTACCTGCGCGATTTCGAGTCGCCCGAGGGCTCGGATGACATCGACGAGCTCGATCAGGCCAGCGAATTCTTAGTGGTTGCTGCCACGCTGCTCGACCTCAAGGTAGCGGGACTCCTGCCTCAGGGTGAGCTTGTGGATGCCGAAGACGTCGCGCTTCTTGAGGCGCGCGACCTGCTCTTTGCTCGCCTCTTGCAGTATCGCGCCTTCAAGCAGGCCAGCGATTGGTTTGGTTCGCATTTCGAGACCGAAGCCACGCGCACAGTGCGGTCGGTGCGCTTGGAAGAGAAATACCGCACCCAGACTCCCGAGCTCGTGTGGACGCTGAGCCTCGACGATTTTGCCGCCCTCGCAACTCTGGCGTTCACGCCGCGAGAGATTCCGAGCGTGGGGCTCGACCATTTGCACGCCCCGCTCATCAGCATCCGCGAACAAGCCGCTCACGTCGTTGCCCTGTTGCGTGCGGGGGAGCCTATGACCTTCCGCCAACTGATCGCGGGCGCCGAGCTCAAGGGCGTTATCGTTGCTCGCTTCTTGGCGGTGCTGGAGCTGTATCGCGGCTCGAACGTGGCGTTCGAGCAGATCGAACCCCTGGGCGAATTGACGGTCCGCTGGACGGCGGATCACTGGTCAGACGATAGCCTCGCTAATCTGGGAGCTGATTATGGAAACTGACACCGCGACTGCTGACACCGCGATGACCGAAAAACTGCCTACCGAGCAGCCTGATACCGAACCGACCGCAGAAGAACTCGCTGCCGGCCCCGTTGTCGACCTTGCTCGCGGGCTCGAAGCGATCTTCATGGTGGCCGATCAACCACAGAGCATTGTGAGTCTTGCGACCGCACTGAATGCTCCTGTCGCCGAGATCCGTAAGACGATCACAGCGTTGCGGGCTGATTTTGATGGCGACGGCGAGGGCCCTCGTCGTGGTTTCGAGCTGCGGGAAGTGGGCGGTGGCTGGCGTATTTACGTGCGCGCCGACTACGACGCCGCGGTGCGTGACTTTGTTTATACGCAGAATCCGTCGCGCTTGAGTCAGGCCGCATTGGAGACTCTCGCGGTGATTGCGTACAAGCAACCGATCAGTCGGGGATCGATTGCCGCCGTGCGCGCGGTGAATGTTGACTCAGTAGTGCGTACACTGCTGAGCCGAGGACTTATTACGGAGGCGTTTACCGACAACGAGACGGGCGCCATCCATTACGAAACAACGGAGCTCATGCTCGTGCAATTGGGGATCAACTCCATTGCCGAATTGCCTCCCATCTCGCCACTTTTATCTGATGGTTCGGACGGTTTTGATGAACAACGCTAATGGCGCAGGCGCCAGTCACCCCGAGGGCGAACGCCTTCAAAAAGTAATGGCCGCAGCCGGAGTCGCCTCCCGCCGTGTGTCAGAAGATTTGATCTACCAGGGCCGTGTTGCGGTCAACGGTAAGGTCGTTGAGGAAGCCGGTCGCCGCGTTAAGCCGACCGACCGCGTGACAGTGGATGGCTCGGCCATTCAGCTCGACACGACTAAGCGCTACGTCATGCTCAACAAGCCAGTCGGCGTTGTTAGCTCAATGGCGGATGAGAGTGGTCGCCCCGACCTGCAGCAATTCACCGGCAACTACGACGAGCGACTGTTCAACGTCGGCCGTCTCGACGTGCAGACCTCCGGACTGATCGTGCTCACGAACGACGGCGAACTCGCGCACGTTCTCGCGCACCCCTCGTTCGGTGTAACCAAAACGTACATCGCCAAGGTCGAAGGCGTCGTGAGCGCGCAGACCGTCTCACAACTGACCAAAGGCATCGAGCTCGAGGACGGTCCGATCGCCGCCGACAAGGCTCGCGTTATCGGTCGCGCCGTCAACGACGAATCCATGGTGGAGCTCACGCTTCACTCGGGCCGTAACCGCATTGTTCGCCGCATGATGGAGGCCGCCGGTCACCCCGTGCTCGAGCTCGTTCGTCGCCAGTTTGGGCCGCTCAACCTCGGCAGCCTCGGCGTGGGCAAGACCCGCAATCTCACCAAGGTGGAGCTGGGCGCGGTCTTGACGATCGCCCGTGACGCCGAGGAGCGCTCGTGAATCTAGGCCGCATCACGGGGCAAGTTCGTATCGTTGGTGCGGGATTGCTCGGTGCCAGCATCGGTCACGGCCTGCGCGCCAAGGGCGTTGACGTGATCTTGCACGACGCGTCGCGCAGCAGCGCGACGCTCGCGATTGACTACGGCGCCGGTCGCGCGCCGCAGGCTGACGACAAACCGTCGCTCGTGATCGTGGCAGTTCCGCCGGATGTTACGGCCGAGGTTGTCGCGCGCGAACTCCTCGCGTGGCCGCAGGCCACAGTGACGGATGTTGCGAGTGTCGCGGTGTCGGTTCTGGACGAGCTCATCGCTCTCGGCGTTGATCTCGACCGATTCATTGGTTCTCATCCCTTGGCGGGACGCGAACGCGGAGGAGCCATTTCCGCTCGCGCTGATTTGTTCATCGGTCGTCCCTGGGTGATTGGGCGCGGTACGCCCTTCCGCCGTCGTGCGGTTGAAGACCTCGTGATTGAACTCGGTGCTGTGCCCGTGCTGATGTCGGCCTCGGAACACGACGACGCGGTGGCTCTGGTTTCCCACGTTCCCCAAGTTGTGTCGAGTTTGTTGGCTCACCGTCTCGCTAACGCAACAGATGCTGCCGTCGGCCTTGCCGGTCAGGGACTCCGCGACACTACTCGCATCGCGTCTAGCGCCCCCGAGTTGTGGGTTCAGATATTGTCCGCCAATGCCGGTCCTGTCGCTGCGATTCTGCGCGAGTTTCAGACGGAGCTCAGCGTCGCGATTGACGCGCTGGAGAATCCGGATGTTCCGGGATCGCGCCGCGCCCTGGCCGAAGTTCTTGCGGGCGGCAATGCTGGAGTAGCGCGAATCCCCGGCAAGCACGGAACCAGCAAGCAGTTCAGTCAACTAGTTGTAATGGTTGACGACAAGCCCGGCGAGCTCGCACGGTTGCTCACCGAAATCGGCGAAGCGAATGTGAACATGGAAGACTTGCGCCTGGAGCATTCACCGGGTGCCCAGTTCGGCCTTGCCGAAATCTCGGTATTGCCCGAAAAGGAAGAAACGTTGTTGAGCGAGCTGAAAGCTCGCGGTTGGAAGATTGCAGGGACCTCCGCGTGAATAAGAACCCGTCTTTTGTTGTTGTGGCCGTCGATGGCCCGGCCGGCAGCGGAAAGTCGAGTGTCTCGAAAGCCACCGCTCGCGAACTCGGCTTTGACTACCTCGACACGGGAGCTGCCTACCGCGGTTTCGCGCTGCACTGCCTCGAGCGCGGCGTGGACACCCTCGGGCCCGGCGACGTGATCGAAACGCTCCCGCGGTTCGAGTACTCCATCGGTATCGACCCCGACAACTACTTTGTGAAGGTCGACTCGGAGATCGTGACCAACGACATCCGCGAACCTCGCATCACGGGCGTCGTGTCAAACATCGCCCGGGTTCCTCAAGTGCGGGAATACATGGTGAATCTGTTCCGCAGCATCATCGCTGGCAGCGACAAGCCCGGAATTGTGGTGGAGGGCCGCGACATTACGACGGTGGTTGCACCAGATGCTCAGGCGCGAATTCTGCTCACAGCCAGTGAAGAAGCTAGGATGGAAAGACGTGCGGCCGAACTCTCCGGAGAATCGAGCGCGACAACGGCGCAACAACTCAGTTATCGAGATGCGCAGGACTCCAAAGTCGTGGACTTCATGAACGCCGCCGATGGAGTCATCACCATTGACTCCACCAATCTTGACTTCGATCAAACCGTGACGGCCGTCGCGAGTTTCGTTCGCTCCAGCATGTAAACAAAGGACTACCCATGGCCGATCATTCGCCCGCCGACGACGACTTTCCCGAGCTGAATCCGGATCTCGTCGAGCGCCTCTCCGGCATGAACGAAGAAGAGGCTGCGCAGCGCACCTCTGCCCTTCGTGCGGGATTGAGTGACTACGACCTCGACGACGACGACATTCAGGTTCTGGATTCCGCCTCCGACGACCCAGATGCCATCTACTACCTTCCCGCTCTGCCTGTTCTCGCGATCGTTGGTCGCCCGAACGTCGGCAAGTCGGCTCTCGTCAACCGCATCATCGGCCGTCGTGAAGCCGTGGTCGAGGACACTCCCGGTGTTACTCGCGACCGCGTGAACTACAAGGCCGAGTGGAACAACCGTCACTTCACGATCGTCGACACCGGCGGCTGGGAACCTGACGCTAAGGGAATCGACGCCTCTGTCGCTGCCCAGGCTGAAATCGCGATCGACCTCGCCGATGCTGTGCTCTTTGTCGTGGATGCCACGGTGGGCCCCACCTCCACCGACGAGCACGTCGTGCGTATGCTTCGCGCCACCAAGAAGCCCGTTATTTTGGTCGCCAACAAGGTTGACGACATCCACCAGGAATCGGATGCTGCCGCGCTCTGGAGCCTCGGCCTCGGTCAGCCGTGGCCGTCATCCGCCGTTCACGGCCGTGGTGTTGCTGACCTGCTTGACCACGTGCTCACGGTGCTGCCGGAAATCTCGAACGTGGCCAAGGAAGAAGTGGGTGGCCCGCGCCGCGTCGCTATTCTCGGTCGCCCGAACGTGGGTAAGTCGAGCCTGTTGAACAAGACGGCTGGCGAAGAGCGCGTTGTTGTCAACGATCTCGCCGGCACGACTCGTGACCCCGTTGATGAGCAGATTGAGCTCGGCGGAAAGTTCTGGCGCTTTGTCGACACGGCAGGCATCCGCCGCCGTGTTGCTCTTGCCCAGGGTGCAGACTTCTACGCCACGCTGCGCACGAGTGCCGCACTGGAAAAGGCCGAAGTCGCCGTTGTTATCTTCGATGTCAGCGAGCCGCTCAGCGTTCAGGACCTCAAGATCGTTGACCTCGTGCTCGAATCGGGCCGTGCGCTCGTGCTGGCCTTCAACAAGTGGGATCTTCTCGACGACGAACGTCGCATGCTGCTTGAGCGTGAGATCGACAAGGATCTCGGCCACGTTGCGTGGGCTCCTCGTGTGAATATCTCGGCTAAGACCGGTCGTCACATGGAGAAGCTGGTTCCGGCTCTCGAACTGGCGTTGGAGTCGTGGGATACCCGCATTCCGACCGGTAAGTTCAACGCGCTTCTGGCTGAACTCACGCAGGAGCACCCTCACCCGCTTCGTGGTGGCAAGCAGCCGCGCATCCTCTTTGGTACGCAGGCATCGAGCCGCCCGCCAACGTTCGTGCTCTTCACGACCGGATTCTTGGACCCGCAGTACCGACGCTTCATTACGCGTCGACTGCGTGAGATCTTCGGCTTCGATGGCAGCCCGATCCAGGTCAACATGCGCGTGCGTGAGAAGCGCAAGCGCAAGTAGGGTCTCGAGACCCCGAGCTTCGGCGCGGTAGCTTCGGCTCAGCGACTAAACGGCGAGTCATTCTCCTAGGAGAGTGACTCGCCGTTTGGCGTGGTGCGTTTGCCGATCGGTGCGGTGGGAACGGATGCCGGTGGGCGCCCGGTCACCCTCCAGCGTTAGTGACCGAGCGGGGCGACGTTAGCGTCGGAGTCGGAGTCGGTGTCGGCCTCGGCATCGTTGCGCTTGACGAAGAATGTGGCGACGATCGCGAACAGTGAGATGATGCCACCTGCCATGAACGCGAGACGAACGCCGCCGGCGAGAGCCTCGGTATCGGGGGCTCCTTCAGCGGCAAGCGCGACGGACTGCACGGTGAGTAGCGCGATGAACAGCGCAGTACCGGCGGCGCCAGCGAGCTGCTGCACGGTGCCGATGGTGGCGCTGCCATGCGAGTAGAGGTGCGGTTTAAGCGTTCCGAGTGCCGAGGTGAACAGCGGCGTGAACATGAAGGCGAGTCCGATGCTCATGGGCACGTGAATCGCAACCACCATGAGCGCTGAACTGTTCTCCGAGAGCATCGTGAAGCTCCAGAGTGACGCGCTGACGACGATGGCGCCAGGGATCATGAGCGGGCGCGGTCCGACCTTGTCGTACAGTCGGCCCACAATCGGCCCGAGAAGGCCCATGATGAGGCTTCCGGGCAGCACGAGGAGTCCGCTCTGGATGGGTTCGAGGCCGAGAACGTCTTGCGTAAACATCGGCAGCAGGATGATGGTGCCGAAGAGGGCCGCCATCATGACCATCATGAGACCGATCGAAATCGCGAAGCCGGAGGCAGCGAAGGTGCGGAGGTCGAGGAGGGCGCTGTCGGTCTTCTGCAGCTTCAGTTGGCGCAGGATGAACAGAGCGAGGCTGGCCGCTCCCGCAATGATCGGGATAGCGGGTGCGACGAGTACTTCTCCGCTGGCTGATTCGCCGAGGCTCGAGAGACCATAGATGAGGCCAGCAAAGGCGATGGCCGAGAGGATGACCGAGAGTACGTCGATCGAGACCTTGCGGGGATCCGTGACGTTGCGCACCTTGGTGATGCCGAGAATGAGCGCGGCGACCGAGATGGGGATCATGACAATGAAGACCCAGCGCCAGTCAAAGACCGCGAGTACAAGGCCCGCCACCGTGGGGCCGACGGCGGGAGCCATCGACATGACGATAGACACGTTACCCATCGTTTTACCGCGGGTAGCCGGGGGCACGAGAGTCATGACGGTAGTCATGAGCAGCGGCAGCATGATCGCGGTACCGGAGGCCTGAATCACTCGTCCGACAATCAGGATGAAGAACGTCGGCGAAATAGCTCCGAGCAGGGTACCCGCGGTGAAGAGCGTCATTGCCGCGATGAAGATGCTGCGCGTCGTAAATCTTTGGATGAGGAATCCGGTAATCGGAATCACTACCGCCATCGTGAGCATGAACGACGTCGACAACCACTGAGCTGTGCTCGGCTCGATGTTGAGGTCTTCCATGATGCGGGGGATAGCAACGACAAGTGATGTCTCGTTGAGGAACACCACGAAGGTTGCCGCGAGCATGAGCGCGATCACGAGACGGTTGCGTCCGCTGTTATCGACGGCGCCCGCTGACGAGCCCGCTCCGGGTGGGGTGAGGGGGATACTGCCGGTAATCGGCGCGGTGCTAGTCATGAAAATCCTGTCGTGTCTCAAGCGGTAGGACGAAGCAGCAGCCGGGGTCGAAAGGGCGCACAAATCAGTCGTCGTGTTTATTCTCGCTCAGTGCAACGACATCCGACAGCAAAATAATCCCGATCGCTCGGAGTCGGCGGCAATCCGGCTCGCGGTGGGGTGGAAGTGGGGCGGGAGAGCGCCCTGTGCACGAGAAGTGGTCCACAAGGGTGGGCAGCATTACCACCGCCCGAGCATCCGCCTGAACCGCTATCGTGGAGGCACAACTTGTGACACGGGGTGCCCTGCGGGGCTGAGAACACACCCGTCGAACCTGATCTAGTTAGAACTAGCGAAGGGATGTCGTGCATGTCGCGTACGCCACCGAACTTTTTGACCGCCACGCAAGACGCGCTCGAGGCGGTGAGATCGACGTCGCCGCTCGTGCAGTGCATCACCAATAGCGTGGTGGTGGGCTTCACCGCCAACGCTCTGCTGGCCGTGGGTGCGGCGCCGGCCATGGTGGATATCCCAGAGGAAGCGGGCATGTTCGCGGGGGTGGCATCCGGAGTGCTCATCAATCTCGGTACCTGCCGCGAAGAGCAGCGCGCTGCGGCGCTGGAGGCAGCACCGGCCGCCAACAATGCGGGAACGCCGTGGGTGCTCGACCCCGTGGCCATCGGCGCTCTGCCGGTGCGCACTCCGTTGGCGTATCGCCTGCGTGATCTGGGGCCGTCTATCGTGCGAGGGAACGCTTCAGAGATTCTGGCGCTCGCCGAGCTCGGCGAAGGCGGCCGTGGTGTCGACAGTACGAGCACCGTTGATGCCGCACTCAGTGCCGCTCAGATGCTCGCGCGGGTGACCGGCGGCGCTGTCGCAGTATCGGGAGCGACCGACCTTGTGACCGATGGCGTGAGTGTTGTCAGACTGACGAACGGGCATCCGGTGCTGACGAAGGTCACCGGTGGTGGCTGTGCACTGGGTGCAATCATGGCGGCGTTTGCGGCGGTGACTCCGGATGCGCTGACGGCGGCGGTAGCAGCGACAAGCGTGTACACGGTAGCGGCTGATCTAGCGGCGGAACGTTCGGCACTGCCGGGAAGTTTCGCGGTTGCGCTGGTGGATGCCCTGAGCGAAGTGTCCGTGGACGACATTGCAGAGCGGGCGGTAATCGCGTGAGTGACTTCCGGAACGACTTCGACCTCTCGACCTATCTCGTGACGGACTCGGCTCAAGCACGCGCGGCCGGACACGACCTTGTCGACCTCGTTTATGAGGCCGTCGCCGGAGGAGTGACCGTCGTGCAGATTCGCGAAAAGGACACTCCCGCCCATGAGTTTCTCGACATCGTGTTGAGAGTTTCCACTGCGGTGGCGCGCAAGGTGCCCGTGCTCGTCAATGACCGAGTAGACGTGTACCTGGCGGCCCGCGAAATGGGTGCCAAAGTCGCAGGAGTACATGTGGGGCAGAACGACTTGCCCGTGTCATCCGTTAGAGCTCTTGTCGGGCCGGATGCCATTGTCGGGTTGAGCGCCTCTACCGAGGACCAGTTGTTCGCAGCCGGGGTGCGCTCCGCCGGGGTCGACTACGTCGGTATTGGCGCATTGAACCCCACGACGACCAAGAAGGATGCTCCGGGTGCTCTGGGGCATGCCCGCATGCAGGAACTCGTCGCAGTCAGCAAACTGCCGACTGTTGCTATTGGCGGGATAGGGCTGTCGGATGTTCCGTTGCTGCGCGCCGCTGGTGCTGACGGTGCTGCGGTGGTCTCCGCTATTTGTGGGGTGGCTGACCCGCGAGCAGCGGCACAGGCGCTCGCCGCAGCGTGGGCCGGAGCTGGCTCTGTAGCTGGGGCGGGGGAGACGGCGTGAGCGCGGTGCGTGTACCGCGAGTACTGAGCATCGCCGGGAGTGACCCCTCGGGTGGGGCTGGCATCCAAGCTGACCTCAAGTCGATTGCGGCCAATGGCGGCTACGGCATGGCGGCGATCACGGCGCTGACGGCCCAGAACACGCAGGGCGTGAGCGGCGTGCATGTGCCGCCGGCCTCCTTCTTGAAGGAACAGTTGGATGCCGTCAGTGACGACGTCACGATCGACGCGGTGAAGATTGGGATGCTTGGCACTCCCGAGGTCGTTGCGGTCGTGCAGGAGTGGCTGGCGCGGGTGAAGCCGCCGCTCATTGTGCTCGACCCGGTGATGGTCGCCACGAGTGGAGATCGCCTACTGGATACCGAAGCCGAGCTGGCGCTGCGCGAGCTGGTGCGGGTCAGCGATCTGGTGACACCGAACATCCCCGAGCTCGCGATTATTGCGGGGGAGCCTGCCGCCGAGACCTGGCCCGAGGTGCTGGCGCAGGCGGGGCGAGTCTCTGCCTCCTACGGGGTGCGCGTACTAGCCAAGGGCGGCCACTTGAGCGGGGCTGAGGCTCCGGATGCGCTCGTGGATGCTCGTTTCGGGAACGCACCGGTCGTGACTGAGTTTGCCGGCATCCGCCTAGAGACCACGAACACGCACGGAACGGGCTGTTCGCTGTCGAGTGCGCTCGCGACGCGCATTGCGGCGACCGGCGATTGGGCTGCCGCCGTGGGGGAGTCGAAGCGGTGGTTGAGCGAGAGCATCCGCGCGGGTGCAGCGCTGCAGGTAGGCGGTGGGCATGGGCCCATCAACCACTTTGCGGGGCTGTGGGCTCGCGGGGGCGTAGAGACGGCGCCAACGGCGGCGGAGGTGCGGGAACACTGGTGGGCCGAGATTGCTGACATCCGCGCTCAGATCGACAATGGTGACTTTGTGCGGGCGCTGGGGGATGGTTCCCTCAAGCGGGGCGATTTCGTCTGGTACCTGGCCCAGGATGCGCTCTACCTGCGCGATTATGCGCGGGCGCTCGCCGAAGCCGCCCGGCTGGCACCCACCGCTGCGGAACAAGCCTTCTGGGCATCAAGCGCTGAGGGCTGCATCGTGACGGAGCTGCAATTGCACGAGTCGTGGTCTCCTTCCGGTGAGGTATTTGCGGCTTCGCCCAGTGCGACCACCACCGGGTACCTCAACCACCTGCTCGCGACAGCTGCCCGCGGTGACTACGCCGTGCTCGCTGCGGCCCTATTGCCCTGCTTCTGGGTTTACCACGACGTCGGTTCGCGCCTGCATCCGCTCGCGCACGCCGAGCACCCCTACGCCGACTGGTTGACGACCTATGCCGATGACGCCTTCACGGATGCCACGGAGCAGGCCATCACGATAGTGACGGCGCTCGCCGCAGACGCTACCCCGCCAATTCGGGATGCGATGCTCACCGCTTTCGTGGCGTCGACGGAGCACGAACGCGAGTTCTTCGCTGCCGCGCACGGGGTCAGCTCGACCTGATTTCGTTTCTGTTCCCCATTTGACCCCAAAGTGAACATCGCCGCCCAAATTTCACGGTAAGCTATTCGAGTTGTCACGGGCTGTGGCGCAGCTTGGTAGCGCACTTGACTGGGGGTCAAGGGGTCGCAGGTTCAAATCCTGTCAGCCCGACAATACGAGAAAAGGACCGTCCGTCAGGATGGTCCTTTTTTCGTGCTCCGAGGGCTCGCAGACGCGGCCTTACCTCGTTGATCGCGACGAAGTTCGTCGCCCCATGTACGGCGCGCTCCCTAGCAAGCGCAGTTTGCCAGACGTCTCTCTGTCTGAACGTCTCCGCCGGGGATATCCCGGGCGACGCAGTGCTCGTCGTTGACGCTCCGAGCTAGGGGCGCCCAGCGCCCTGGGGTTACAGAATGTGCCCCAGGCGCTGGCGAACCCGTCTTTTAGTGCTCGTCGTAGTGGTCGCCGTGTTCAGCGTGCTTGTGACCGTCGTGAACATAGTCCACGTGGTCATCGTGCTGCACGGTTTCGTGACCGCATGCGGTACCGTGCGCGTGGGACTCGACGGTGTGCTCGGCGACGGCCTCGTGCTCGTCGTAGTGGTCACCGTGTTCAGCGTGATGATGCGTTCCATGGACGTAATCCACGTGGTCACCGTGTGTGACGCTTTCGTGCCCACAATCGGTGCCGTGGGTGTGCTCAGCGAGTGAATGTTCGGCGTGAACGTCTGTGGCGGTCATCTTGTTCTTCTTTCGTTAGTAGTTCTCGAGCTGGTCGGAAGGACTCGGCTCGTTGACGTGAACCAGCGCATCCTCGATCACATGTGCGACATGCGAGTCGGCAATTCGGTAGGTGACCTCCTTGCCGGTGCGCGTCGCTATGACGAGGGAGGCTTGGCGAAGCGTGCGAAGGTGTTGAGACACGAGCGGTTGAGTCATGCCTGTTGCCTCGGCCAAAGCGCTCACGCTCATGGGCGATGCGCCGATGAGGCGCATAAGCCAGAGACGTGAAGGATTCCCGAGCACCTTGAATAACAGCGCCGCGTCTTCTAGGCCTGATTCGACGTGCATAGTTCATTCGAACACACATATAAACATATTGCAATGTGTGCATGTTATTGATAACCATTCTCGTCGTAGGGAGCCGCGCTCGAAGGCCCGTGCGGCTGCGAAGTCGACTAGAACGCGTTTTGCAACTCGCAGACGACATCCGCATCGATGGCGGTGCCGTCTTCGAGCGCGCCGGCGAACCGCACTTCGACGATGTCGCGGCTGCCGTCGGCCGAGCGTGGGCCGAGTTCGGTCAGGGTTGTGATCTCGCCCTTGTTGGAAGGGATCTTCCGCGTGCTGCATGTGACGAGCCGTGCTGCTGTCGTGCTTCGTCTGCGCTAGCTGACGGAGCCAAACCAAGGACATGGCAAGGCCTGAGCTGGCGCTTAGGTGCAGAAGCCCGGCGCCTGTGGGCGCAGGACCTCGGCCGGTACGGGGAATGATTGCGCGAGCAATGGTATGAGCATTCCCCGCGCCAGCGGTCGAGGTTAGTCCTTGCGCTTGCTGGCGGCCTTGTCTTTCTTGTCAGCACGCTTCTCTTTGAGAGACTTGCTCGCTACAGTCTTGCCGCTGGATGTTTTGGGTGATTTATCGGCCATGACGTTATCCTCCTGTGAGCCGAGTGGCTCGTTCCCTGAGCGTACCCCGCCCGCGGCGCTAGGCGATGTGTGGGCCGTGTGAGTCAGACCGAATCCCGCTCGCGCTCAAGGCGGGCCAGCCGCACGCGGGCCGCATCTTCGCTGGAGGATGAGGTGCCAAGAATTTTGCCGACGGAGCGCAGCACGATGCCGGTCGCCCAGATCACGGGCAAAGGTGATCGCCGCAGCCCCAGCAACTTGCGGTGTTCCTCGGGCAGCGAAGCGACGGCTCCGGCGAACAGCACTCGGTAAGCGGGCATCATTGACCGGCGAAGCGGGGGATTGCGAATGAAGCGCACGGCTTCGAGAACGCGCTCGTCGCTCTTGAGCACGGGGCGGAATCCATCAATCTGAGCTTTCAACTCAGCACGGGATCGCGGTGGCTGCTCTACTCCCACGAGCTCGCCGGCGGTTGCCCACTCACGCACGTACTGGTCGGCCCCGCCGGGGATGGTCTTTCCCCACAGCTCGTGGCTGCCGAGGAATGCGTCGGTGAAAACGGCGTGCACCCACGACAGCAACTCTTGGTCGCCCGCGGTGTAAGCGCGCTCGACGCCGTCGACATCCAGATAGGTGCCCGCGACTCGGGTGTGATACTTGCCGACGCGGGCTGACTCTTGCTGTGACTGTTCTGTGCTGGCGAAGGTGACGGTGATCAGCCACTGGATTGTGCCGGAGAGTCGCCCCAGCGGATCCTCTTTGTACCGCGACCAATCGTGAACGCCCGCCATTGCTCCGGGGTGCAGGGTCTGCATAAGCAGTGCCCGGATGCCGGCGACAAGGGTGCCCATGCCTCCGTGCACCACCCAGGCGGCAGAGTCGGGGCCAAAGAATCCCGCATCGTCACCCTGCTCGATGCGAGCAACCCACGCTGGGCGTCCCGAGCTTTCGCCGGAGAACGTCGTCAGGAGGTGTGAGCGCCAGGAGTCAGAAAATCTTCCCATCCGTTGACGATATGCCGGGTTGCTGGGAGGTTAGCCGTGCTCGTCAGGCGACCGGCGCGGCGGTTTCGGAGTAGTGCGCCGCGAGCCGACGCAGTCCCTCGTCAATGCTGACCGCGGGAGCCCAATCCAAGGCCTCGCGGATGTCGCGCTGATCGAACCAGTGAGCGGTCGAAAGCTGTTCGGCGAGAAAGCGGGTCATGGGCGGCTCATCTACTCCGGGGCGCACAGCCCAGACCCGCTCGACCGCAGAGCCTGCGGTGCGACCGAGGGCGGCCGGGATGCTCCAGCGTGGCGGTTGAACGCCCGCGGCGAGGCAGATGGCGGCGAGGATGTCGCCGACAGGGCGCGGTTCGCCGTTGGTGAGAACGTAGGCCTTGCCGTGGGCGGTGTCGGCGTGGTGCAGTGCGGCGACGATTCCGGATGCGGCGTTGTCGACGTAGGTCGTGTCGATGAGGGCGGTGCCGCCGTTGAGCAGGGGCAGCCGTCCGCTGCGTGCGCGGTCGACGATGCGGCCCACGAGTTGGGTGTCACCGGGACCCCACACGAGGTGGGGGCGGATGGCGAGCACGTTCATAGCGTCGGAGTCGCGGGAGAGCGCTACCAGTTCGGCCTCGGCCTTGGTGCGGGCGTAGTCACCGCGAGCGTGCTCTGGCGAGGCGGGTTCGGCACTAACCCCGGCCAGAGCGGAGCCGGCGTGTGCGACCGACGGTGACGACACCTGAACGAAGCGTGAGACGCCCGCAGTCTCGGCGGCGGAGAGCACAGTGCGTGTTCCCTCGACGTTGACGGTCTGGAATGCGCCGGGGTCGCCGGCCAGCGAGACTTTGGCGGCGAGATGGATGACGCCTTCCGCGCCGTCAGCCGCGCGCGCAACGTGCTCAGGGTCGTTGATCGAGCCGAGAAAGTCGGTGACGCCATCCACGCCGGAGGGCCGACGTTGCAGCGTGCGCACCTCGTGGCCAGCTGCGACCAACTCGGCGGCGACGGCGCGACCGAGGAAGCCGGATGCTCCAGTGACGAGCACGATCATGGTGCGGTCGGCTTTCCACCCGCGAGAATACGCTCGGCCCACTCAGAAAGCCGCGAGCGGTCGATCTTGGAGTTGTGGCGGATGTCGGTCGGTAGCTGCGGAACAACGAGCACGGCAACCAGAGGAAGCGTAGTGCTCGCGCGCACGGCCGCAGTCAGCTCGGGGCTGGCGAGACCGGGGCGCTTGGCTGTCGGAATCGTTTCGACCACCGCGACGGCCTGGCGCAGTCCGTGCGGACCAACGCCGACGACGGCGGCACGGCGCACGGCCTCGACACCTTCAACGTCTTGTTCCGCGCCGACCGGAGCGATTGGTCCTGTCGAGCTCACGATGACGTGGGGCAGACGACCTTCGACCCAGAGACGTCCTTGCTCGTCGAGATGTCCGACGTCGCCGGTGCGGTGCCAGCGCGTGGGCTGGTTCGCTGCAGCGTTCGTTGCGTTGCCGGCATCCGGGGTAGCGGCATCCGCCTCGATCCCGGTCTCCCGCACAGCGGCATGATCGGTCAGCCACAACCGGTCGTAGTGATCTTTGAGATGCGGCGCCGAGACAATGATCTCGCCCAGAACGCCCGGCTCGGTGCTCGGGGCGCCAGTGGCGACACCGTCGGAGTCGAGGGCGCTGATGCGCACGAGGTTGTCGCCGATCGGCGTTCCCACGCAGACGCCCGTGTTTGCTTCACCGGCGGCGGCGCGGATGCCGTCGAGGGTGAGGTCGGTTACGAGCAGGCATTCGGTCATGCCGTAGGGCGAGTGCGCGATCGCGTTGGGCATGACGGTGCCGGCGGCGGAGAGTAGTTCCGCGCTGATGGGTGCACCGGTGGAGAGGAAGGTGCGCACACGCTCGAGCTCCGTGCGGTCGTGCGCGGTCAAGTCTCCCGCGGTCGCCACAACATTCAGAATCGAGGCGGGGGAGAGAAACACCATGCTGCCCCCGGATGCTTCCACAGCGGCCGCGACTGCGCGAGCAGTCAACGTGCGAGGCGACGAGACATCCATCGCCGGTGTCACTGATCGCGTGCCGAGGGCCGGACCGAGCAGCGCGAAGGGCGCGAAGCCCGTCACGAGGCCAGTGTCGGCGGTCACCTCGAAGTGTTTCGCGAGCACATCGCGCAGGGCGGAGAGCTGACCGTGGCGGTAGACCACGCCCTTGGCGGGGCCGGTCGATCCCGAGGTGAAGAGAATCGCGGCATCATCTTCGGCGCGCGGCGGTGCCGGGATGGGCGTGCTAGCGCCGAGCGTGATGAGGTCACGCAGGCTGTACGAGACTCCGAGCGTGGCGGCGGAAACCTTGGGAAGGCGCGCGGTGGAGATGCGCACTCCGGGCCAGCCGAGCGTGCGGGCGGCGGCGAGGCCGGGGGCTTCGCCGATGACGTAGTCGGGCCAGGATCCGCGAACGGCACGGGTGAGTCCCTTGACGCCGAGGCCGGCATCCGCAACCACGATGATGGCGCCGATGCGCAGGCACGCGTAGACGACGGCGGTGAGGGTCGGCCCGGGTGGGACCAGCAGTGAGACTCGCTGGCCTTTGCGAACGCCGATGGCGGTGAGGCCGGCGGCGATTTCGCTGACGCGGTCGGCGAGCTGCTTCCAGCTGACCTGCTGCGGGCCGCGGCTTCCGCGCGTCGACATGTCGATCACGGCGGTGGCGGTGTCGTCACGGCGGGCGTCGAGGTTGTGCCAGAGCGGGACGAATTCTGCGGCATCCGCGTCGGTGTCGGCCGCCGCAGCAAACGCCTCGCGAGGCGACAGCGCGGACGAACCAGGATCGGTAATGCTGGCGGCATTGTCGCCAAGCCACGTCAGCACCGATGCGGCGTAGGGCGCGTCTTCGGCGAGCATGTGGCCGGCGCCTTCGAAGCGGTGCACGTTGGCGTGGGGGAGGCGCTCGATGAGGTCGTCGAGATAGTAGTCGCTGAAGATCGGGTCGCGTGGGCCCCACAGCATGAGCGTCGGCAGGTCGAGGGCGGCGACTCCGGCAGCGATGCGTTCGAGTTCGGGGAAGCTTTCGTGGCTGGCGTCGGCGGGGATGTCGGCAACGAAGCCGCCGATGCCTCCGCGGCGATCGGCGGTGCGATACGGCGCGCGGTAAGCATCCTTCACCGCTGCGTCGAGCGGATCAGTGGTGAGCGCCAACGTCGTTTCGAGGAACGCGGGGGTGCGCACGGTGGAGGAGGCGAGCATCCCGCGCGCTCGGGCGAGCCGCAACGGTGCGGGGATCGGCTTGCCGGCTTCGTGGTGCACGGCGGTGTTGAGCAGCATGACGCCGGTGAGTTGCGCCGGGTGGTCGACGGCCCAGCCGAGGGAGACGACGCCGCCCCAGTCGTGGCCGAGCGAGATGACGGGCCCGGTGAGGTTGAGAGTGTCGGTGAAGGCCGAGAGATCGCTTACCCGTTGGGCGAGTGGGCGGTGGATGCCGGTGCGCTCAGAGAAGCCCATGTCGAGTTGGTCGACGGCGATGATGCGCCACGCGGGCGCGCCAGCCGCGGCAGCGGCGAGTGATTGGTTGAGCAGGTCGCGCCAGTAGTACGACCAGGTCGGGTTGCCGTGCACGGCGAGGATGGTGCCGATGACGGGCGCGCCGAGGAGAGCGAGTTCGGCGCCGGTGTCGAGGTAGTGCCAGTCGCGGGTGAGCCCAGCATCCACCCCGCTGCCGGGGGCGGCGATGATGTGGCTGAAGCGCGGGTCGAGCCCCGGGAGGTCGAGTGGTGGGGTGGCGGCGGGCGCAGTTACCATGCGAGCTCCATCATTGCGGTGTTGAGTCCGGACCCGACGCCCATGAGCAGCACGCGGTCGCCCTTTTTGAGGGTGCCTTGGGCTTCATCGAGGGTGATCGGAATCGAGGCGGGGCCGACGTTGCCGTAGAGGGGGAAGGTGGTGGGCACGCGGTCGCGGTCGAGTTTCGCGGCCTTGACGATGGCGTTGGTGTGCACGGACGACACCTGGTGGGTGACGTACATGTCCATCTTTGACCAGTCCCATTCGGTGGATGCTTCTTTCCACGCCGAGACGACGAGGTCGAGGCCACCCTTCAGCAGGGCTTTCGCGTCGGTGAACATGCCGTCGACGCTGCCGACGCAGAGTTCGTGGAACTGGGTTGCTGCGCGGGTGACGCCGCCGAGAATCGGATGACCGGCCGGATGTTCGTCGGTGCGTCCGAGCACCGCAGCTGCAGCTCCGGAGCCGAGCGTGAGGGAAGCGAATTCGCTCATGAAGCCCTCACGGTCGCCGTCTTGCTTGAGCAGGCGGTCGATGGTGTTGGTTTGAATGTCGTCGGCGTCTTCGCCATTGACGATGATCGCGTACCGGATCTGGCCCGATTCGATCATGTTCGCGGCAAGGTTCATGCCGCTGACGAAGCCGAGGCAGGCGTTGGCGACATCGAAGTTGATGGCGGAGCTGGGCAGCCCAAGCCCGTGGTGCAAGCGCACGGCAACCGACGGCTCGAGGTGTTTGCGGCTCACGGACGTGTTAATAAGGAGTCCGACTTCGGAGGCATCCACGCCCGCTTCGGCGAGAGCACGTTGGCCTGCTGAGACGGTGGCGTCGTCGGATGATTCGCCGTCAGCCCAATTGCGACGCTCCAGCACACCGGCCACTCGTTGCAGGAGTCTGCTGGGCAACGCAAGGCGCTCGAACGCCGGCGCTAGGCGCGTTTCAAGGTCGCCGGATGTTGTGACACGGCTAGGTAAGGTACTCGCTACCGACAGCAGTGAAACGTTGGCAAAGCGAGTATTGGCATTTCCGGCCACGGAACCTCCGTCGAGCGAGCCCCGCGGGCTCAGTAATCAAGAGACCCAGTTTACGGCAGTTAGCCGAGAGGTAGGTTGACGCGATGAGGTGGTGCCCCCTCGCGCCCCAACTCTCGGCTATCGCCGGGCTCAGCGCGGAGACCACTCGAGCGAGACCATCGCTTCGGATTCTGCCCAGAGGCGCTTCGCCGCGTCACGGTCGAGGGCGATTTCGTCAAGCGGGCATTCGCCGATGGCGCCTACGGTTTCCATTCGTTTGGTAGGGCCGTAGAGGGTCTGTGCGGCGAGGTTATCTTCGGTCGCGCACATCACCTCGGGCCATGAGCCCTTCTGGGCCGACTGTGCAAACGGCGTCATGAGTTTCCAGGTGATCCGCGTGAGCATACTTCCGCCCGTAGTAATGAGGTCGGTGCGTGAAGCCCCCGGGTGGCAGACCTGCACTTGTGTTCGTCCTCCGACTGCGGCCACGCGGCGTTGAAGTTCGTAGGCAAACATCATCTGAGCGAGTTTCGACTGGCTGTACGCGTTCCAGGCGCTGTAATCCTTTTCGAAACTGAGGTCGTCGAATTGGATGCGCTTGAGACCCATCTTGTAACCGTTGCTACCGACGACGACGATGCGACCGCTCGACTCTTCGATCCGGTCAAAAAGGAGCCCACTGAGGAGGAAATGGCCGAGATGATTGACGCCGAACTGACTTTCGAAGCCCGAGCTGGTGAGCTTGCGGGTGGGAATTTGGGCAATCGCAGCGTTGCACATGAGGGCGTCGATGCGCCCGACCTGCTTCAGCACTTGAGCTGCGGCTTCACGAACGGAAGCTAACTCGGCAAGATCCATTGCGATTGCGGAGACGGGAACGTCTGCGCCGAATTCCTCCTGCAGCGAGGCGATCGTTGCGGCGGATTTTTGAGCGTTTCGGTTCAGCATCACGACGCGCGCCCCCTTGGCGAGAAGTTCACGCGTCGCCTGAAAGCCGGCGCCCGCGGTTGTGCCCGTGATGACGTAGGTTCTGCCGTCGAGGTTGCCTATGCGGTCGGGGGTCCAGCCGCGGGGGCCGAACGGGTTGCGTGCGCTCGTCATCAGTTGCTTCCCTTCATCGAGGTGACGTTATGAGTGAGGCAGGACGAATGGTGACGCATGATGCTCCTGAGGATCGCGGTTGGGGCCCTGTGGGGTCAATAAAACGATATTCCTCAGTGCGAGCAGATATAACCGGTATTTTGGTCATATACTTGCCTAATCCACTCACGCTTACCCGAGGATGCTCCGATTGATGACTTTTGAAGACTTTTGATGCCTTAGGCCCCACTCTTCAGCGCCACGTGCCGCACGATGGCACCTTTGACACACCTTTCGACGGGCTCCAGATCTTTCGAGTGTCCTCGCCAATGGAGCGCTTGCCCGGCGTATATAGCCCGAGTGCATGTTTCGTAGTGCAAGGGGCCAAGCACACTTACTTCGATGCAGACGTTCATCGCTACGATTCGTCGAACTACCTCTGTACGACCATGCCGTTGCCTGTCGAAGCGGAGATTCGTGAAGCGAGCCCCGAGCATCCGGTTCTCGGAGTTCTGCTGAGTCTCGAAAGCCGAGTCGCTGTGGAAATGATGGTGCGTCTGCGCGCCGCGCTCCCTTACGCTGCGTCGGCTACAGAAGAAACCGCAGGGCTCATTCTTGCCCCGTGGCGCGACTCGGTTTTCACGGCTCTCTCAAGCCTGTTGGAGTTGCTTGACGATGAGGTTGCCGCGCCACTGCTCGGGCCGGGACGGCTGCAGGAGTTGCTCTACGCTGTGCTCACCGGGCCTGGTGGGGCGCACTTGCAGGCCACGCTGGGCGGCGGTACTCAGCAGCTCGGTGGAGTGCTGAACTTTATTTCCACGCACCTCGCTGAGCCACTGTCGATGGCCGAGCTTGCACAACAAGCGGGAATGAGTCGTGCCGCGTTCGATCGTCATTTTCGGGGCGCCACGTCGCTGTCGCCACTCAAATACGTCAAAACACTTCGACTCAACAGCGCCGCCATGGCGATCGCAACCGGCGCGGACGTTTCCGGTGCTGCGAGGTCTGTCGGCTACATCAGCTCGTCGCAATTCAGCCGCGAGTTCAAGCAGCATTTCGGATCCTCGCCACGTGTGTGGGCGACTTCGCACCAAGGGGTCATAGACGCGCAAGCTGTGGCGTAGGCGCTTTGTCATTGCGTGCCTATATTATGATAATAATTCTCAATAACGTTGTCTTTCAACCGCAGTGATGGGATGAGCGCACTTTGCCCATGGAGCCCTGGCAATCAATTGATCGTGACCGTTCCGAAGACAACCGTCGCATACCGGTCATCGCGATCACGGGATACTTGGGCGCCGGCAAAACGAGCCTGACGAACCACCTGCTGCGGTCGCCGGGCGCTCGGCTCGGAGTTGTGGTGAATGACTTTGGGGCGCTCAACGTCGACGCGGCCTTGGTGGTGGGGCAGGTCGACGAAGCTGCTGCGATTTCGGGCGGCTGCGTCTGCTGCCTGCCCGATGCTGGCGGTCTTGATGATGCGCTGGCGAAGCTCTCGCATCCGCGACTTCGACTCGATGCGATTCTTGTAGAAGCAAGTGGGATGGCCGACCCGATGACGTTAGGGCGACTGATCCGTTTCAGCGGCGCTCAGTGGGTGCGCCCTGGCGGCATTGTGGAAGTCATCGACGCGGTCGAACACTTTTCGACCGTCGACACCAGGCGCGATCCGCCACAGCGTTATGCTGCCGCCACACTGGTGGTGATTGGCAAGACCGACCTGTTGCCGCCCGCCGATCGAGCTCACACGGTAGAGCGCATCCGGGAGCGAGTGCGAGCCCGCAACGCTGACGCCCCGATCGTGATCGCAGAGGCGGGCGGAATTGACCCCGCACTCGTGTTCGACAACGCCTCGACCGAAGAGGCTCCCGATGAGCTGCCGATTGCCGCCTTGCTGCGGGAGGAGCATCACGAGCACCATGAGCACGCCGCGTCGGCGAGCGTTGCGCTGGCGGGGCCGATCTCGCCGAGTGCGCTGATGGATTTGCTCGAGGAGCCCCCGGCGGGAACGTACCGTCTCAAGGGTCGAGTTCGGGTCAGAGGCCTGAAAGTCGAACGCGGCTACGTGGTGAACGTCGTCGGGCGCATGATTCATGTGGCCCCACTGTCAACGCCGCCGTCAGTCGGCGAGCTTGTCGCGATCGGAATGGACCTCGACGCCGACGCTGCGCACGCGGCGCTGCAGCACGTTGCGGCGTCGGATACCGGTTCCGATGCTGCCGGCCTGCGACGAGTGCGACGCTACCGAAAACTCAGCGACTGAATCCCCAGCGTGGCAGTGACCCAGGGCTCGCGAGTGGGGCTACAGGCTAAGGCCGAACGTGGCATCTAGCCCTGGCGGCCTTTGAATCGCGGGTTCAGCTTGTTGATGACGAATACGCGTCCACGGCGGCGGACCACCTGCGATCCGGGTTGGTTTTTGAGCGATTTGATCGAAGCGCGAACTTTCACGTTTCCTCCTTGATGAGAACGGTTATCATTAAGGATGTTAGCACCACAGAGCGGAGCCACACCCACATCATGAACCCCACCGGAATCATCGCCGTCGTCGGCCAATGCACCGTGGAGCGGTCGCGCTATGCCCGCCAACTAGCGGCACACACCAAGCGATTCTGCTTGCCGGCAACGTGGATTGAACGCTCACGCACACCCATTGAGCAAGCGATATTGCTGGCGACCGAGACATCATCGGGGCCAGAAGTGGTGGTGGAGATGCCGCGCGACGTGATCGTGAAAGAACTGATCGGCGAAATCGCTGACGGTCATGAGAAAGCATCCTTGATCAGCCTGGTGTGTGTCATCGATGTGGCGTGCGTTCTCGCTGACCTTGATGGAAGCGAACACCTCCCGATCGGCAGCCCCGCTGACGGTGACGTGTTCGAAGTGGTCGCGCGGGCGCAACTGATGGTGGAGCAGATCGAATACGCCTCGACGGTGGTGCTTGTGAACTGGGAACGATGCGCCACTGCACCGCTGGCAACCCTGATGGCGCTCGTCAACCACTTGAGCCCGCGGGCCGCACTCACCCTTTTCGGCACGGGAAATGAGCGCGTTGAAACGAACCACGACTATGCGGCTCATCAAGATAGAGCAGGCTGGGTAAGCGTGCTCAACGGTGACTTCGCGCCCTACATGGCGGATTCGCGCGTCAGTGCACTCCGTTACGAGCAAGTGCGTCCCCTGCATCCGCAACGACTTCAACGACTGCTCGACGAGCGAATCGAGCCGGGGGAGTTCGGTCGCGTAGTGCGTTCCGCGGGGTTTTGTCGGCTCGCCACCCGCACCCAAATTGTTGCGCAGTGGGAACACGTAGGGAAGGTAATCTCCCTCAACCCGATCGCCACTGATGCCATCGATGGTGACGATGACGAGCTACTTGCGTGTGGTCAAGAGCTGGCCATAATCGGGCTCGACTTAGATCATGACGCGCTCATCGCAGCGCTCGATGAAGCGGCGCTCACCGACGAAGAATTCGCGGCGGGCCCGGTCAGCTGGGCGACGTTCGTCGATCCGTTCCCTGAGTGGATGCGCGTCTCAGATCACTAAGGCCGCGGGCGCTTTTGTGGCGCCACGAAACCCGGGGTGCTAGCGGGGGAGTTGCGGGTCAGGTTCGGGGTCGGCCACGATGTCGGGTGACAGCATCCGCCGCTTCACGAGCGCAGCTTCTGCCGCCAAGATTCCCAGCACGACCACAGCACCAAGGGCGATGAGCAACAGCACGATTCCGAAATCTGCTTCGGGAGCCAAGACTGCTCCTTCCTCGGTTTGCCAAGGCCAGAGGGCGCGCAGCGAGCCGAGCATGAGGCCGGTCATGATGACGAGGGTGACGCGGCGGCGGTTTTTGAGTAGCCATTGCAGGGCGGAGACGAAGAGGCCGAGGCCGATGATGGCGCCGATGATGAAGGCTCCGAGGTAGCCGAGGTTGCGGTCATTGACGGCGGCGAGGGTCGGGGCGTACATGCCGAGGATCAGCAGCAGGTAGGAGCCGGATACTCCCGGCAGCACGAGAGCGCAGACTGCCAGCGCGGCTGCGAGGGAGACGATGATCAGCGCGGGGTCGGCATCCGCCGCTTTCGGCAAGCTCGTGAGCGCGACGGCAACACCCGCGGCGAGGAGGCCGATGAGGATTTCGCGGAACGTCCAGCGCCCTCCGACCATGCGTGCCGGCACGATGAGCGACGCCGCAATGAGGCCGGCGGAGACCGCGCGGGTTCCGGTGGGGTACTCCTCGATGAGCGGCGCAAGGAGAGCGGCGCCCAGAACGATGGCGAGCAGCATCCCGATACCGATGGGGAGAACGACGTTCCAGCGCACCGAACGAAAGTGGGCGGCAGCGCGAGAGAGGCCGCGGCCCCGGATGCCGTCCGCAACCGTGAGCGCCACACCGCGAGCAAGGTGCCCGGCTCCGTCAATGAGCGAATCGTAGACGCCAACAAGCAGGGCGATGGTGCCGCCGCTGACGCCGGGAACGATCTCCGCGAAGCCGATCAGCATGCCACGCAAGGCATCGCCGACGGTGCGAATGACGGGGTGTACTCGGGTCATGGCGCGCTCGTTTTCTGGTCAAAATGGGCTGGCCCGGGGCAGGGCAGTCGGTCTAGTGTAAACGGCCACAACTGGGGACGACAGCATGGGCGAAGCACCAGCCCATAGCCCCTAACCTAGAGGGGTGAGTAAGGGCAATGACTCCCGCATGCGGGCATATCGGCAGCGACTAGGGCGATCCCTGATCGCGATGGCCGGGGGCGCCCTGCGCACCAACAATGCGCCCACCCAGCTGCTCTCCATTCCCGGGCACGAACCGCAACTTTCGCAGCGTCACGCGCGGTCGGTCATTGACCTCTGCCTGCGTGCTGGTGAAGCAATGCTCGCGACCGGTGCCTCTGCCGCCGACGTTGTTGCGACCGTGCTGCGCATCAGCAACGCCTATGGCGTCAGCGGGATGCACGTCGACATCACCTTCACCTCTCTTACGGTGTCTATTCACCGAGGGATGAACGAAGACCCCATGTCGATCATGCGCATCGTGAAGGTGCGCACTATTGACTACACGCGCCTGCAAAACGTGTACTGGCTCATCGACGAAATCACCAGCCCCGACGGCCCCGGCGATGTGGACGAAGCGCGCGAACAGCTCAGCACCATCTTGACCACGCCCCACCCGTACCGGCGCTGGATGGTGACCGCCGGCAAGGCGCTGCTCGCGGCAGGTGTCGTCGTGATGTTCGACGTGAGCTTTGTGCTCGTGCTTGTGGCCGCAGCATCCGCCGCCATCTCTGACATTCTGACTAAGCGGCTCGAGCGATTGTCGGTTCCCGCCTTCTTCGCCCAAATTGCGGCGGCCGGCGTTATTACGGTTATAGCTGTCTTCATGTTTTGGCTGCGATCGGTCGGAATCGACATTCCTGGCTCCAATAGCCCCACCGTGATTGTGATTTCGGGCATCATCATGCTGCTCTCCGGCGTGGGCCTTACCTCGGCGGCCAGCGACGCGATCGGTGGTTACTACGTCACTGCCACGGCCCGCGGCCTCGAAGTGATGATGATGACCATCGGCCTCGCGGTCGGCATCTCGATCGTGCTGAGTGTGTCGCTGCGTCTGGGTATCCCTGTCGCGATCGGTGACTCTCTGGGCGACAACCGCAGCGTGATCTCCGGGATGCTCGGCTCGGCCATCATCGCCGTCGGCTTCGCCCTCGCCTCGTATGTTCGGATGCGCCTACTCCCCATCATGGCGATCGGTGCCGCCCTCGTGTTCGCCGTCTACTGGTTCGTGCTGCCCTTCGCAGCGTCGCCGGGGCTCGCGCCCGCCATCGCCGGAACCGCCGCCGGCGTCATCAGCTACCTTTTCTACCGCTGGCTGAAAGTGCCCGAAGGTGCCACCAACATGGTCGGCATCATCGCGCTGCTGCCCGGTCTCGCTCTCTACCGCGGCATCTACGCCCTGATGGATTCCGAATTCGGCGTCACGGAGGCGTTGCCTTCCATGGTGATGGCGCTGGCCACGGGACTCGGGCTCGCGGCGGGAACAACCATCGGCGGCTTCGTAGCTCGCCGGACCTTCGGCTTCGACCGCGCAGCAATGTTGGCGTTGAAGCGGTCGCGTACGCCGCGCTAGTTGCGCGTTAGGGACTTAGACGAACGCGAACGCGCGCCCGGGAGCTCCGCTGCCGCGCGCTACCTTGAGCGGAGCAAAGATAAAGTCGGCGCCGCGCGTGGGTAGCGCACCGAGATTGCCAAGGGCTTCGATGAAGATCGCTCCGTTGCCGAGACCGGCGAGGTGCACTCCGCTACCGTCGTGCGCCGAGCCCATGCTGGGGCCGTCCGTACCGACACAGCGCACACCCTTCGCAATGAGGTAATCGAGAGTTTCAGCAATGGGCGCAGGCCACGCTGGGCCAGTCTTCAAGATCACGCCGTCATGTGCGTAGGCGCGTCCGTCGATACCAGCACGGTAGTGCTTCTCATCCCAGCGTGCTCGGAACAGGATGATGTCTCCAGCAGCGATCTCGCCGTGCTCCTGCTCAAAATCGCGGAGGTGGTCGGCAGTAATTGCCGGGCTTACGCCGGGTGCCATCTCGGCATCCAACAAGAACTCAACGTCGATCACGACGGCGGGCCCCATCAACTGTTCGAGCGGAACATGTTCGGCCGTTATGTCGCCGACCTCCGAAGCGCCGTCGATGCCGGTGTGGGAGCCGGGCAAGAAATGCGCAGGCGCATCCATGTGGGTTCCGGTGTGCTCGTCGATGAGGAGCCACCGGGTTTGGTAGCTGCCGCAATGAGATTGCAGGTGGGCCTCGGTGGTTCCGCCATCTTCAAAGAAGTTGAACGTCTTCTGCTGGTAGGGCATGTGGCCCGGCCAAGTGCAGGGGAGTTCCTCTGCTAGGAGAAGAGTCAGATCAACGATCGTTCCAGTCGGAAGAGCCATCGGGCATCCGTTCTTGTCAGGGCCGACGCTTACGCGACAGCCATTACCTCAGTGAACGAAAGAATTCGTTCCTCGGTAGCTTCTTCTCGGCTCAACTCGGTCACAATGGCGCCCTTGCTCATGACGAGCACACGGTCAGATAGCGCCAGCACTTCGGGCATTTCGGACGATACCATCAGCACCGCCATGCCCTGAGCGACCAGATCGTCAACCACGCGGTAAAACTCGGCGCGAGCACCGACGTCGATTCCGCGAGTAGGTTCATCCAGAATCAGCAGTTCAGGCTTGGAGAGCAACCACTTGGCCAACACGACCTTCTGCTGGTTTCCTCCGCTGAGCACTCCTGCATCCAACCAGCTTCCACCGATCTTGATGCGCAGATCGTCGACCTGCTGGGCAACATCGGTGTCGAGCTTCTTGCGATTGAGCCAGAACTTGCCATACTTCGCCAGGTAGGAGAGCACGATATTGTCGTGGATGCTGAGAGCGGTGTGAAGGCCGAGCTGCTTGCGGTCTTCAGACACCATGGCAGCACCAGCCCGAACAGCGGCAAGAGGCGAGCGAATAACGCCCGACGTGCCGCCGAGCTTTACAGTGCCGCTGACCGCCGGGTCTGCCCCGAAAATAGCGCGGATCAACTCAGTGCGGCCGGAGCCAACAAGCCCGGCAATGCCGACGATTTCGCCGCGGCGAACCTCGAACGAGCACTCCGACGATGTTCCTTGAACAACCAGCTTGTCGACCGTAAGAACTGCTTCGCCGGGAGCTTGAATGGTGCGAGCTTCGTGCATCTCTTTGTCGAGAGCGCGGCCAACCATCGCTGCAATCAGCTCATCTGTCGTGGTCGTGGCCGGATCAAACTCGCCACGGGCAATACCGTCACGGAGAACAAAAATACGATCAGCGACGGCATAGACCTCATCGAGACGGTGCGTAACGATGATCACCGAACGCCCGTATTCGCGAAGGCGACGAATGAGTTGCAGCAACGAATCAGTCTCGCGGCGGCCTAGCGCGGCGGAGGGCTCGTCCAAGATGAAGAGTTGAGCATCTACCGACAACGACCGGATGATCTCGACGATCTGCTGCTGGGCGACACTCAACTCAGATACCAGCGCTTCGGGATCAATGCCGAAATCCATGTAGGCATCAGAGATGGCTTTCGACGCCTGATCGACCTGGGCTTTGCGGCTCTTCCACCATCCCCAGCGGTAGCCCGTGGAGCGGGTAAGGAAGAGGTTCTCAGCCACCGTCATTTCGGGGATGAGATTGAACTCCTGGAGCACAATCGCGACACCGTGGTCGAGAGCATCCTTCGTGGAGCGGAACGAGACTGGCATGCCGTTGACGGAGACGGTGCCTTCATCCATCTCAGTAGCTCCGGCAAGAATTTTGCCGAGCGTTGACTTGCCGGCGCCATTCTCTCCGACGAGTGCAACGACCTCGCCCCGGCCGATGTCAAAGTTGACACCGGCCAGAGCGCGCGTGGCACCGTAGCTTTTCTGAATCCCCGAAGCCTCGAGGAGCGGAACGTTAACAGTCATGCCAGTCCTCGTTACTTATTCTTTGAAAACGGTGTCTTGAACTTCGTCTTCGATCGCGAGCACGTTCTCGGTTGTCACCAAGATCGTATCTACGCTGATCTCGGCGTCAACAGTCTCGCCGTCGAGGAAGCTGCACGCTGCCGTGAATGCTTCCTGACCCATGAGCACTGGCTGCTGCATTGCTGCAGCGGCTACATCGCCAGCCTTGATGGATGCCAGAGTGTCGGGGCTGCCGTCGAAGCCGACAACGATGGGGGTGTCTGCTCCATCGATTGCGGTGAGGGCGCCCTGCGTTGCTTCGTCGTGCTCAGTGAAGATACCGATGAGGTCGGGGTGTCCGGCCAGGAGGTCCTGAGTGAAACCGAGGCTCTCTGAACGGGTGTAGTCAGCCGACTCGAGCAGGGGAACGATGGTGTAACCGGCAGCTTCGACGGGGCCGGAGAACCCCTCGGTGCGGTCCTTACCGTTTTGGCGAGTCTGCGAAATACCGATGATGCCCACTTCGCCCTCGTCGTAGCCAGCAGCCTGAAGTGCCGCGACAAGTTCTTCGCCAGCACCCTCCGCCGCAGCAACGTTGTCGGTCTTGATCAACGAGACGTAGTCGCCGCTGTCAGTGCCGATGTCCGCGATGATCACGGGAACGCCCGCAGCCGATGCTGCGTCAAGCACAGCGGGAGCCGAAGCGGTGTCGGTTGGCGACAAGATGATGGCGTCAACGCCCGAGGTGATCGCATCCTGAGCATTTTGAAGCTGCTTGCTCTGGCTGTTGTCTGAGTCATACACGGTGACCTCAGCGTTGGCATCAGCTGCAGCATCCTGGATGCCGACCGACAGCGAACGCCAGAAGGCAACGCTCGTCGCAGAAGTGATGTACGCCACGTTGGCGGCGTCACATCCTGCAACCGTGATCTCGGCATTAGAACCGCTGGAATCGGCCCCGTCGACGGTGCAGCCGGTCAGCACCAATGCTGACGCTGCCATTGCCGCTGCCGCGATAAAGGGTTTAGTTACACGCATGATTCTCCTTTGATATGTGTGTTGCTGTGATTGAGCGGGTGAAAACTTATTTCTTACGAACGCGAACGACTCGGTCGAGAACGACAGCGAGGATGATCACGGTTCCGAGAGCAGTGCCCTGCCAGAACGCGTTGACGCCGATGATGTTGAGGCCGTTCTGCAGAACACCGATCAGGAAGATACCGATCAGGGTTCCGAGCACGCTGCCCTTGCCGCCCATGAGGGAAGCACCACCGATGACCACGGCCGCGATGGTGGTCAGCTCAAAGCCGCTGCCCGTGTTGGGGTCGATGGTGCCGAGCCGCGACGACTCGATCGTCATTGCCAATGCGCACAGCAGTCCGGTGACGGCGTAGGGGATGACCTGGTAAAACGACACTCGGATACCTGAGAGGCGAGCCGCTTCAGGGTTGGAGCCAATGGCGTAAATGAAGCGGCCGGGCTTGCTGCGGGTGAGGAAGAAGTGAGCCGCGATATAGAGGACCACAAAGATGATGACGTAGAGCTTCACTCCGGCAATGTTTCCCTTTCCGAAGAACGCGAAGGCCTCCGGCAGGTTGAAGATCGAGCGGCCATCAGAGATGACGTAGGCCAATGATGCGGTGATTGACATCATGCCGAGCGTCACAATAAAGGGGGCGAGTTTTACGTATGCCACGAGGATGCCGTTGATAAGACCCGCAAGGAGTCCCACGAGCAACATCACACTCACGCCAACGGCGACGCCCGCTGTGGGCATCACCATGCCTCCCACCACGATCGATACCGCAGCGATCCCACCGACCGAGAGGTCGATGCCACCCGTAAGAACGACGAGAGTTTGCCCGATCGCGATGATGCCCAGCACCATTACTTGCGACAGGATATTTTGCATATTGGCCGACGACAAGAAGCGAGGTTCGATGATTGTCAGAACAACGGCAAGCACGACCAGTGCACCCAGCATCGCTGCCTCAATGCGATAGGTGGAGACAAATTTGCTCCACCCCGAGCGTGGTACGCGCCGCTCGGCTACGGTCGCGGTCACGCGAGCTCTCCGATGGTTCGGTAGATGCTGAGAGTCATCATTGCCTCCTGGTTTGTGGCGAGCATCCGCTGACGGATTCGCCGGTTCTCTAAAGTCGAGGGTCGAGCGTGATTGGGTCGGGAGACCAGCGGGTTAGCTGGCCAAGGTTTCGGCGAGCAGGCCGCGTAGGTGGCGTTGATTTTCGCCACACACGCTGATCGAATCGCCACCATAGTGCTCACATGTAAGAATTCCGCTGTATCCCAGCGAAACAGCGAGTTCGACGACGTCGCGGTAATTGATGACTCCGTCGCGGAGTGTGCTCGGTGCCGTCGCGTAGTACGAGTGGTCGGCCGCTTCATCACGCGTGTAGTTCTTGAGATGCCAGTAGTTGGCATAGGGGAGTGTCTTGGCATAGGTCTCGCGCCAGTCTTCGACTTCGCGGTGGAGACGCACCAAGTTTCCGACATCGGGGTTGATGCCCACGAGGTCAGTGCCGACGTCTTCGACGAAACGAATCGCGCTGTCGGAGCTGCCGATGTACGTGTCTTCATACATTTCGAGAGAAGTGATCATGCCCAGATCCTGAGCGTGACGAGCAAGCTCGCGGATGCGGGTGACAGCGGTGTTCCACACCTCTACATCGCCGACCGGGTCCATTGGCCCCTGGCCGTTCCAAAACCACAGCGCCTCGCGCTGAGCTTTGTTGAACGGCTGGTGCAAACCGGTGGAGTACACGCCGATGCCCATCTCGGCAGCAGCCTCGATAGAAGCATGCTGGTACGCCAAGTTTTCGGCTTCCTTGCCCGGCTCGATCACACTCACGCGTTGAATGTGCACCGACGGAATCTTCATTCCGAGGTCAGCCGCGATCGAAACGAGCTCAGCACGTTCGCTGGTGCTGAGAAGGGCCGGCTTGAGCCACGCATCAGACAGTTCAACGTTGGTGAAGCCCTGGTTAGCGATCTTGGTGAGTTCTTTTTTCCAGAACTCAGGACCAGCAAGCTGGGCAGAGATGCCGTCGCGCGTTGTGGTGGCCAATCCCAGCATGCAGCTCGTGATGGGCCAGTTTTCGGCGGTATAAGTGGACACGTCATCGTCCTAACGTTTATGGCGCGACCGTAGTCGGGCAAAAGAGCAAAAGACAGAAGAAGCGGTGAGCCCGGCGATTGCCGGGCTACGCCCGATCTTTAGTGAAGGTAGAGCCCGCCGTCGACGTTGAGCGTCTGGCCGGTGATGTAGCCAGTCTCTTCGCCGATGAGGAAGTGGATGGCGGCCGCGATGTCACGCGGCGTACCGATGCGGCTCGTAAGCAGATCTTGCGTGAGCTCGTCTTTGCGAGCATCGGAGAGCGTGCCCCCCATGATGTCGGTGTCGATGGGGCCGGGGGAGATCGCGTTTACGGTGATGTTGAATTCACCGAGTTCGCGAGCGACAGCACGAGTAAGGCCGATCACGCCCGCCTTCGATGCCGAGTACGGGGTCTTACTGAACGTGCCGCCACCGCGCTGAGCGGAGACGGAAGAAATGTTGACGATGCGGCCGATGCGGTTAGCTACCAGCACCCGTGCGACGCGCTGCGAAACGTTGTGAACGCCGTCGAGGTTGATGGACATCACTCGCGACCACTCCGAAGGGGTGACCTCAAGGTAAGGAACGGGGGAGCTGACGCCCGCGACGTTGGCCAAGGCTACGATCTGAGGGAGGCCGGCTTCGAAGGACGTAATGGCGGCATCAACTGACTCAGGGTCGGTGACATTTGCGCCATAACCGAGGGCCTTGACGCCGTAAGTGGAGGTGAGTTCCTCGGCTACTGCAACGGAGGCGTCGTGGTCGACGTCGATGACACCGATGTTCCAACCGCGCTCAGCGAGATACGACGCCGTGTAGCGGCCAATGCCGCGGGGAGAAACTGCTCCGGTGACGATCACGGTGCGTTCGGTGGGGAAATCCATTGTGCCAACTCCTTTGTTGAATTACGGGCCTTTTCGCCCGATTCATCTAATCGTAGATCATATAGCATCTTTCGAATCGCGCGCAAGGTAAACAATCTCGGGATTGCGATTTGTCAGCGAACACACAAAAGCGGCACCGCCTGTGCGGTGCCGCTAATCGACTATTGGCTCTGCGGTGATCGGTGCTTTCTAGCGAACCGAATCGTCACGGGCGCGATCGCGCACCTTGAGAATGTGACTGCGCATGGCCTCTTCGACTGCGTCGGGGCCGTGAGCGAACGCGTCGAGGATGGCGCGGTGTTCGACCGTGGCCTCCTCGGCATCGCTGACGCCGGTGGCGACCGTTTGACGCATCCGGTGAACGCGTGTCGAGATTGCCTCGGACATGTCGATCAAGAATGGATTGTGCGTGTGTTCGAAAATGAGATGGTGGAAGTTCCAGTCGGCGGCGAAATAGTTACGCAGCAACTCGAGCGGGATTTCTCCGGCTAGCGACGCCTCATGGACGGCTGCCGTGAGCTTGACATGCTCGGCGAGGGCCTTCTCCAGGGCAGGCAGGAGCTTCTCCGGGCTGCGCGCAGCCAGCGCGGCAGACCCTGATTCCAGCACGAGCCGAGCATCGAACAGCGACTCGAGCTGGTCGGCTGCGAGCGGTTCGGCCACCGTGTAGCCCTTGTTGGCGACTCGCGTCACGAGTCCGGTGCGTTCCAGCTGCACGAGTGCCTCCCGCACGGGAGTCGGTGAGACGCCGAGGTCGCGCGCGATAGTGTCGATCGAAAGGCGAGAACCTGGCTCGACGCCCGGCCCCAGCAACACATCGAGCACGCGGTCGTACACGTGATCGCGCAGTCCGCGGCGCTCGATGGACGGTGACGAGTTCGATGTGAACAGCGAATCGTTCGTCATTGGAGCCTTCCCTAGTGACCGGCCACGGTGGGGCGGTCGGATGTGCGATCGGAAGCGATTCTACCTATTTCATCGAGGATCGATCGGATGGCTGCCGGATCATGCGCGAATCTCCCCAAGAAAAGGCCGTCGACGCTGCCCTCTAAGGCAGTGAGCAACCCGGGCCCAGCACTGCCGCCGTAAATCACGGTCGAGCCAGCGCGGAGCTCGAGAGCGTGGGCATAGGCCCGCAGTCGAGTGCAGACACCCTGAATGTGAGCGGACGAGGCAGGCTCGGGGGCGCCAATCGCCCAGTGCGGCTCGTAGGCCACGGTGATGGGGCCCCGATGATCGTCGGCATCCGCTTCCCGCAGCGCATCGTCGAGTTGGCGGATGCACTCAGCGGCGGCTTCGGCGGGCGATAGTGGAGTAGCTTCGCCGATACAGAGAACGGGGCGCAGTCCGTTGCGCAGCGCCGCTGCCGTTTTAGCGCGAACCACTGCATCGGTTTCTCCGAAGAGGCTGCGTCGTTCCGCATGCCCCACCTCCACCACGGTGCAGCCCACTTCGGCAAGCACGCTGCCGCTCACTTCGCCGGTGAAGGCGCCTCCATCTTCGCTGCTGAGATTTTGAGCTCCCACGCGAGCAAGCCCATCCAAAATCTGCTGTGCGGCCGGGATAGAAGGAAAGGTGGGAGTGACGAATAGCTCGGCAGCGCCCGAGAGCACAGTGCTGTGAGTGCGGGCGATCTCTGCGACCGCGGTGCACCACTCGACCGTGCGCGCATGGCTGAAGTACATCTTCAAGCTCACGCCCACCTGCACGGGTGGGGCGCTGCCGAGACTAGTCATCGTTAGGCGTTCTCGTAGGCGGAGATCTCGCGCACCTTGTCGTTCGACGCGCTCATTGTGTCGAATTCGTAGGTGAGCCACTCGCGTACATTGCGGCGCGCAAGCTCAATGCCCACCACGCGCTGACCCATGCATAAGATCTGAGCGTCGTTCGAGAGGATGCTGCGCTCCACCGAGAACGAATCATGAGCGGTGACTGCACGGATGCCCGCAACCTTGTTCGCGGCAATCGCGACGCCGAGGCCGGTTCCGCAGACGAGGATCGCGCGGTCGGCGTCTCCATCGGCCACGATCTCGGCGGCAGAAATTGCTACGCCGGGGTAGTTCTTCGAGGCATCAGCCGAGACTCCGACATCGACGACCGAGGATACGAGGGGATTGTTCTCGAGATCGCGCTTGATGATCTCTTTGTAGTCGAATCCGGCTTCATCTGAGCCGATAACAACGCGCCACGTCGTGGACATAGTGTTTTCTACTTTCTTTGCAGTGGATGGGGAAACAACGAGAGGGATTACGCGTCGGCGAGTTGGGCGCCGAGCATTGTCACGATCAGCGACAGCGAGACCGCGCCAGGGTCGGGAGTGCCGAGAGACTTTTCGCCGTGCGAGCGAGCGCGCCCAAGCCCGGGCATCATGTCGCTCGTGCGCTCGGTAGCGAGAGTTGCCTGCTGCGCCGCCTGAACCCAAGCAGTCGTGAGAGAATCGCCGGCGGCTACCCGATCGTGCAACGAATCAGCGAACGGCACGAGGGCATCCACTAACGTCTTGTCGCCCACGGAAGCTCCGCCGTACGCCATCACGGCGTCACTCGCCGCGCTCACTCCAGCGCTGACGGCACTCGACGTGATTTCGGCGGTGTCGCCGAAATGTTCGCCCACGTTCTTGAGGATGACGGCCCACAGGGCACCTGAGGTTCCGCCGGCCCGATCTGACCACTCGTCAGCCGCGCGATTCAGAAGAGTCTGCGCGCCGGCGCCGAGCTCGGCCGCCTTGGCTGCTGCTTCGGCTGCGGCGTGAGCGCCTCGCTGCATGCCGATGCCGTGGTCACCATCGCCGGCAACGGCATCCAATCGCCCGAGTTCATCAGCGTTCTCGTCAATGAGGGTGCTTATTGCCGAGAGCATCTGGGCGATCCTTACTGCGGCCGCTTGTGACTCCGGGCTCGATTCACCGATGTAAGTGTCGGCTGCTGCGGCATTGTCGTCTTCGACGGCGACCACGTTTGCGGCCGGCGAGGAGCCGGTGCGAAAGGCGGGAGTATTCGCGGGTGCATTCCACAAGTCTTCGAGTTCGTTATCGAGCCAAAACAGGGTCAGGGAGACGCCAGCCATGTCGAAGCTTGTGCAGAACTCTCCGATCTGCGGATCGACGATCGTGATGCCGGCGGTTTCGAGCAGCTCGGCGATCCGAGAAAAGAGAACGAACAGTTCTTCATTCTTCACTGACCCCAAACCGTTGAGCACCGGAACCACGCGCGCACCCCGGGGGATGACACCGTCAGGAATCTCAGCGTCGGCCAACAGGCGCTCAACGAAAAGTTCTGAGAGTTCGTTCGCAGTGGGCACATCGGTTTCTTCGAGACCAGGTTCGCCGTGGATGCCGAGGCCGATAGCCATGCGCCCTTCTGGCACGGAGAACAGTGGCTCTGATGCGCCGGGCAGCGTGCAGCCTGAGAACGCAACGCCCATGGTGCGGGTTCGTTCGTTGGCGAGAAGGGCAACGCGCTCAACGTGGTCAAGATCGTGCCCGGCCGCTGCGGCAGCGCCCGCAACTTTGAAGACCGTAAGGTCGCCAGCGATACCTCGCCGCTTTTCTTTGTGGGTGGGCGGAGCGCTGAAGATGTCATCGGTCACGACAACGGAGCGGCACTCGATGCCGGCGGCGCGAGCCGCGGCTTGTGCGGTGGAGAAGTGCATGACGTCGCCGGCGTAGTTGCCGTAGCTCAGGAGCACACCGCGGCCCTGTTGAGCGGCCTGGATAACCGATTCCACTTGGCGAGCTGAGGGGGAGGCAAAGAGGTTACCCATCGCGGCGCCGTGGGCGAGACCGGGGCCGACAAGTCCGGCGAATGCGGGGTAATGGCCAGAGCCGCCGCCGATCACCACAGCAACTTCGGGCGTCTCGGAGCGGGTGGAGCGAGCCACGCCGCCGGAGGTCTTTCGAACCCATTGAGTGTTCGCGCGGACGAATCCGTCGACCATTTCATCGGCAAAGTTCGCTGGTTCATTCCACAAACGGGTCATAGTTCTCGCTCCTCATCGTTGAGCTGCATTTTTACGCAGGCGCGCATTCAAAGATACTATAGGAAATAGGAAGTGACGCCAGGTCGATGCAGCTTTCTCGCGTGAGGGAATATGGAACCTTTTGGTAGCAAATACCAGAATGGCGTGCTACCGTCCGGTACAGAACGCGAGTTCGCTTCCGGGTCGCTACCGCGATCCGTCCCCACATCAGGAAGGATCCCCGCAATGGACCTCACTAACCGCCGCGGAATCATCACCGGAGCTGGCCAAGGAATCGGCCAGGCCATCGCCCTCGAATTTGCCGCGAAGGGAGCACACCTGCTGCTCGTCGGGCGCACCGAAGCCACGCTGCAGAAGACCGCTGACCTCGTCACAGACGCAGGGGGAACATCCGAAATTCTGGTTCAAGACTTGCGTCAGGCGGATGGTGCCCAGAACGTCGCCGACGCCGTGAAGTCGTGGGAGACCGTCGACCTTCTCGTGAACAACGCCGGTAACGTGCGCGCTGGTCGCCTCGAAGATGCGACCGCGGAGCAAGCCACCGCGATGATTGACCTCAACCTCACCGCGCCTGTGCTGCTCACACAGGCACTGCTGCCGCAACTGCGTGCGAGCGGCGCAGCGGGCGGAAGCCTGCTCCTCAACATCTCGAGCGAGATCGCTCTCGTCGCGATGCCGTTCTACGCGGTCTACGCGGCCACCAAGTCAGGTGTCGCTGCATTCGGCGAAGCGATGCGTCGCGAGCTGCACGGCACCGGCGTGCACGTGGCAACGGTTTACCCGGGCGCCACGGACACCGAAATGATGAGCAGCCAGAACGCCGACTGGACGCGCCGCCCCGTCTCCGACGTCGTCGCCCAGATCATGACCGGTCTTGCCGCCGACGAGCACGAGATCAATGCCTCAGCACCCGACGGCCGTGGAATGCAGGAACTCAACGCTTCTGACCCGCTCGCCGTCGACGCTGCGATGGCTCCCGGCCTAGCCGACATGGAAGCTGCTGTGAAGGACCACAACAGCATCTAGCACTCCCCTTCGAGGGCGCCGCGATTGTGGCGTCCTCGGAATATCTGAAGCCCCATTCGACTTGTTATGTGAGTACCAAGTCGTGTGGGGCTTTTCCCGTCTCTGTGGCGCGTGAGGTCAGTAACCTCGCGTCACACAACGCCGAAGCTCCCCAACTCCCCATAACCTCGAAAGGTGAACGCTGTGGAAACCCTGTTTGTGCTGGTCGGCCTCGTGGCATTCGCCACTGTGCTCGGCCTGTTCTGGCGTGACCGCACCGGCCGTATCAAGCGAACGCACACTGCCGGTTCGACCGCCGCCTCTGCCGCCGCATCCGAAGCGAACCGCATCGTGATCGACGGTGTCGCCCCGTTCGGTAGCCGCGTCACCCTGCTCCAGTTCTCCACCGCAGCCTGCGCAATCTGCCCCACGGTCCACACCCAGCTGAGCGCCCTCGCCGGCGAACTCGATGACGGAACCGGCTCAGTCGTTCACGTCGAGGTCGACGTCACTTCACGCCCCGAGCTCGCCAGCCGCTTCAACCTGTTGCAGTCGCCCACAACGTTCATCCTCGACGGCAACGGTGTGCTGCAGGCCCGCATCGGCGGAGCCCCCAAGATCACCGACGTCCGTGCAGAGCTGCACCGGATGCTGACCCCCGAGCTCGTCTAACGACGAGCCACCCCACCCTTCCACCGCACGCCAGCCCCCGCCTCGCCCGCACCAGAGAGCACCTCCTATGACTACGCCCCACACGAACGCCGCCGGAGCGGCTGAGCTCTCCGCGTCGAAAGCTGCCCTCGCGGCGAAGCCCGGCCAGGCAGGCATCGATCCACGTGGCCCTCGTTTCGGCGCAGCGATCACCGCCGTGCTGCTGCTCACGGTGATCGGCCTGGGTCTGGATACCGCAGCGTCGCTTCCCACCACGCTCGCCGAACGTGCCGCTCAGCCAGCGTTCCTTCTCCTGAGCGCCATCACGGCACTGTTCGCCTGGGGCGCTTTCGCGGGCATCCAGCGTCACCCCTACGGTCTGTTCTTCAAGGCCGCGATTCGCCCGCGCTTGGGCGCACCGAGTCACCTCGAAAACCCCGCTCCGCCCACGTTCTCGCAGGGCGTCGGCCTTTTCGTCACGGTCATCGGCGTCGTGCTGCACCTCGCCGCGATTCCCTACGCCCTCGTGGTTGCCGCGGGATTCGCGTTCATTGCGGCGTTCCTTAACTCGGTTTTCGACTACTGCCTCGGCTGCCAGTTGTACATGCTGCTCGTGCGCGCCGGTCTGATCGGACGCAGCCGCTCCGCAGCGTAGCGCGCCTTAATCTCCGCATTGAGCGGACGGGAGCGGGAGCATCCGACCCCCTCATCCTCGTCGTCAGCGACGCTTCCAGTGAGAATGCCGTGACAACTGCCGCATCTCTTCCCCCGTCTGGGGTGCGCGATTATCGTGGCATTACAGTGGGCGGCTACCGATCACGATGGTTGCCCAATCTCTCAATGCGAGCGAAAAGGACGAAACCATGTCTGATCTCACTAACCCCGCCGCCTCTGACAACGCTGCTGGCCCCGACGCCCACAACATCCAGGACTGGACAGATCTTGGTAAAGAAATGTGGTCGTACCTCACCGGCCGAAGTGCCGTCATTGACTACAGCTTCATCGACATGACGGTCGAAGTTCCCCGTGACGTTGGTCAGGACGCGCCCCGTGCAACGTGGAAACTCAACGGCACCCTGAGAGTGACCACCAGCGAGGGATCCGGCTCCGAACCGACCGCCCCGTAACGATGAGTACCTCAACGACGAGCGCCTCAACGAGGCTCGACATTGATCTGGCGTTCTCGCTCGTCGAACCAATCCTTGACGATGCGAATGGCGAGTCCGCTAACGATGGGGAGTCGACGTCGCCACCGTTGGAGACCGAAACTATGACGGGTACCGTTTCTGCGAGCGGCACTGACATCGAGGTGTTTTCGAGCAACCCCGAGCTGTTCATGCAAGCACGGGCGGTGAAGCTCAAAGAAGCCCGCATTGTGGCAAAGGCCTTGGCGGAGCGCGGGCTCACCGTTTCGCTCTCGGGGCCACTCGGGCTGATCGCCCGCATTGGTGCTATCAAGCCATCGGTGGCTCAGCGCGTGCTCACCGGGTCGCCCCACATTGCGTTGGGAAGCCGTGCAGCGCTTGCGCCGATGCTGCGACGTCGTAGTGATGCCGCTTCGTCGACGCCGCGGATGCAGTTTCCTCCGGGAACCCTGTTTCCTCTCGTTCCGACCTTCGACCGGACCATCCGTCGCAAGGTCACGACGACGCACTATGCCTCTGGAGCCGGACGGCCGCGGTTGTTCTTCGTGGTGGGTTCTGAAAACTGGAATGGACAGATGCCGCGCGAGTTCGAGCTGCGGTCGGATGTGACCACTATCGGTTCATCGTCGTCTGCAGATTTGCAGTTGCCCGGTCTCGATCCCATCCACGCCGAAATTCGCCACGACGATGAAGACGAATACGTTCTGCGTTCGTTCGGCGCTGTCGGTGGTGGCTCTCGCCCGCTCACCGGTCAAGAAGTAGGCTCCCGCACGCTGCGCACCGGCGCGCTCATGGAAATGGGCGAGTGGCGCATCGGATTCTTCCGTGAAGAGTACGCCGACCACGGTCGCCCGTTCGGCGGTCGCATCGGCGGAGAAATGGGCCATCAGAAGCCCCAGCCCGGTCGGCATCGCGCAGAATCAGAACCGGTCGTACTGCCGGAAGGACCAGAGGTTCCCGAGACGCGATAAACGTCCGGGCTGCACCGCGCGCAGGCGCAGGCTACTCAGCAATGAGGAGCCTGCGCAGCCCTGCGCGAGTGGCGATCGAAACTTCGAGCAGGTCAAAGATCTCGCGGGCGCGCGAAGCGGTGTCGCGAACGATGGGCAGTTTGTCGCGCATCCATTCGTCGACTTCGTCGGGGGAGCGGACGTCTTGCGGTTTCGCGTCAGGGGCGAGCTTGGCGACGTGCGCCATAGCGTGAACGGATGTTGCGTAGTCGGTCGCGACGGCATCCGGTTCGACGCCGGCATTGCCCAGAAGCAGGGCGCTGATCATCCCGGTGCGGTCGCGGCCCGCGCTGCAGTGGACGAGAGTGCCTGGGGTGGAGCTGGCGACTGCATCGAGGGCTCCGCGCACAAGCTGGGGTTGCATCCGCCAATTGTGAGCCCAGTATTCGGGGGAGTCGAGAATGGGAGCGCACGTCTCCCAAAACTCGGGATCGCTCTGATCTTCGGTAGGCGCATTGACGATTGCGACGCTGGCGACTACATCGTCGGAAATCACGTGATCGCCCTCGCCTGGCCCGATCTCGTGCGCACAGCGGAGATCAACGATGGACCTCAGCCCCCACGCCCGCGCCTCCTGCCAACCGGTTTCGGTCAAGCGTTCCCGTCGCGGCCCGCGAGCAATGCGCCCGAATCGTGTCTCGCCAGAGCTGGAGAGGGCGGTGGGGAAACCACCGAGGTCGCGAGCATTGAGATAGCCGTCCCACTCCAATGTTGTCATTTCCTCAGCATACGTCGTGAGTGTGAAAGCACGTAGGCTCGGCGCATGGCCATTTCCCGCTTCGAAGAACTCGACTTTCAAGACACCCCGATGGGCGAGCTCAACCTTCGTCGTCGGCGTGAGCCCACGCTCGGCGTCGACGTGTACGAGGTGAAGCTGGGCGAGGAATATCTCATGTCGAGCCTGTTCACCGTTGCCGAGATTGCGCTCTCCGACTTAGGGCTCGCTGCTGCTGCTGGCGACAGCTTGCGCGTCGTCAACGGCGGTCTCGGTCTCGGCTACACGGCGGTGGCGGCTCTCGCCGATTCCCGTGTGGCTTCGCTCGAAGTGATCGATGCTCTGCCGGCTGTAATCGACTGGCATAATCGCGGCCTGCTTCCGGTATCCGCGGAGCTCACCGGCGATAGCCGCACGACGCTCACGCATGCCGACTTCTTCGCGGTGATGCGGGCTGAACCGACGGAGCCCTACGACGTGATCCTGCTGGATGTTGACCACTCACCCCGACACCAGCTCGATCCGAGCCATGCTGACCTCTATACCGTCGAGGGCCTTCGCCGTGTGCGGGCCCATCTCACGGCTGGCGGAATTTTTGCGCTCTGGTCAGACGACCCGGCCGACGAGGAGTTCATGGAGCGTCTGGGCCAGGTCTTTGAGAACCCGACAGCGCATGCGGTCCACTTTGACAATGCTCTGACCGGCGGGGTGTCATCCAACACCGTCTACGTCGCGACGAACGGCGCTTGACTACGGTTGGATCGTGGGGCTCAGTTCCTCAATCCAGTCAGTGATGGGATCCTCGTCCACGTTGAGGGCCGCATGCTCGGTTGCTGACACTGGTGGGAATGGCTGCTCGATTTCCTCCGCATCCCCCTCGCACAGAGGTTCAGGAGCCAGCGCGGGTGGTTGCGGGGTACTCGTCAAGGGAGCGCCTGTTTCTCTGTACATTCGGGATCCTTAGGGGCATGCGGGTTAAAAGATGAGGTGCGCGCAACCAGGGGGTTGCGCGCACCTCGTTCAGTGCATCGTTCTCTGGGGGGAGGGCCGATGAACTGCTTCAGCTGGCTCTACAAACTGTTGGCGTTAGACCTTGCCGCCGGTGAGCTTGCGAGCGAGGAAGACGATGACGGCGATGACGGCCAACACAATTCCTACCCAGAGGAGGAAGTTGAGCGACTGCACGAGTCCTCCGGTGAGGAGCAGTGCAACAGCGATGACGGCGATGATGATGAGAAGAGTGTTCATGAAGTGGTGCCTTTCGAAAGCAGTAGGTGGGGTGCGGTAGTAGCGGTAAGCGCTACTCGGAAACCGCGTCTTTGACGTTCTCGCCAGCCTTCTTCAGGCTCGCTTTCGTCTGATCGGCTTGGCCTTCGGCTTCAAGCTTCTCGTTGTCGGTGGCCTTGCCAGCAGCCTCTTTGGCTTTGCCAGCGAAGTCCTCGGCAGCGTTCTCGATCTTGTCTGATGCGCTCATGGGTGAGTTCCTCATCGTCGGGGGAGTGTATTGGCGTGGGGTGCTCGCCAGCGCTGGCGTAGTGCGGCAAGCACCCCACATGCTGAGAGTATTCTCAACGGAAGGTGTGAGGCTTCACCCCTAGGGGTGAACTTTCTTCCGCGCACGCCTTCGCCGCTTTATCGTTGTTCTATGACAGCTGTTCAAATCGCCCTCGTTAACGACTACGAAGTGGTTGCCCGTGGAGTGGTGGGGATGTTGCGCTCCTATCAAAACCGCATCCGCGTCGTCGAACTCGACCTCAACAAGCGGGTCGATGACTATGTAGATATCGCCCTCTACGACACCTTTGCGGGTACTCAAGGGGATCGGGCAGCAGTGCGCTCGCTCGCGTCCAACCCGCGGGTCAACGCTGTTGTGGTCTACTCCTGGAACCTTGACCCCACCCACGTGGCCACGGTGATGAGCAACGGTGCCAATGGGTATATCTCGAAGGGGCTTCCGGCGGCGAAGTTGGTAGCCGCGCTCGAAGCGATCCGGGCAGGAGGCGAGCGCGTTCATCTCGGCGGCGCGAGCGTGTCATCCGTTGCGGTGGGTGACTGGCCCGGTCGAGAAGAGGGCCTCACGGAGCGTGAAGCAGAAGTGCTCGCGCTGATCACTCAGGGGCTTTCTAATGTCGAGATCGCTGAACGCACTCATCTCTCGATCAACTCGATCAAGACCTACATTCGCAGTTGCTATCGCACCATTGGGGCTACCAGCCGCACAAATGCCGTGCTGTGGGGGATCGAGCACGGCTTCCGCCCCGATCGCGTCAGGATCGAGCATCCGGAACCGACGCCCGGCAGCGTGGATGTCGCCGTCAACGCATGAAACGGCTTAAGGTCGACGACAAGAAGCTCCAGCTAGCGAGGCAGCGGCTGCAGCCTGTCGCGAAGACAGCGGGGCGGATGCGGTCAGACATCACCCGAACCCGAATGCTGCAGGCCGCTAAAACGGGGCTTGCCGTCGCGATCGCGTGGACCATCGCGCCCTATCTTCCTGGCGTCGCCGACAACTACCCGTATTACGCTCCTCTTGGCGCCATCGTTGCGATGTATCCGACCCTCATGGGCTCGCTCCGCAATGCGGCGCAAACGTTGGGCAGTCTCGCGGTCGCGATCGTGCTTGCCGGCGCGGTCATCATTTTCAGCTCTCCGTCAGTGCTCACGATGGCGTTGGCCGTTGGGGCTGGGGCCCTGATCGCGGCGACGGGGTGGTTCGGCGCCAACCGGGAATACATTCCTGTCACGGTACTCTTCGTGCTCATCATCGGTGGGCCGGATGCGGACGACTACTCGCTCGGTTACCTTGAGCAAGCGACCCTCGGCATCGTGGTGGGGTTGCTCGTCAATCTGTTGATCTTTCCGGCGCTCACCCACAATGCCGTCGACCAGCAACTGGCAAACTTTCGCGCCGTTCTCTCCGATCACCTTGCCGAAATTTCGGAGGCTCTCGCTGAGAGCTGGCCGCCCGAACGTGACGGCTGGGCCTCGGGCAAAGATTCGCTCGTCGCAGTATCGGCCGAGGTGCGCCAAGCCGTTTTGTTCGCCGACGAGAGCCGCAAAGCCAACCCGCGAGCCCGCCGCTATCGCCGCGATCTGAAAGCCGACTACGAAGACCTCGCGGCCTTGGAAAATGTGACGTTCCATGTGCGGGACATCACCGATGTGCTCACGGGAGCTGTGTGGGGAACGCCGATTAAGGTGCAACTACGCTCCGAATTGCGACCCGCGCTGAGCGATGCGCTGGGAGCCGTCGCGACGGCCTTGCGCGACTGGGGTTCCCTCGAGGCTCGGGAAGAATCGCACGCTCTTGCCACCGACGCTCTCGCGGCATTGACGGCCGAACTAGATGCGCGCAAAGCTGACGACAACGCGACCGCGATGGGCGCCTCGGCCGCGATCTCGATGGACATCGCCCGCATCCTGGCCGCGTTGAGCGTGCGCCTCGAGCAGGCGGAGCAAGCTGAGCAGGCTCACAAGGCCGAACACGCTGACGAAGCAGAATTGGCTGACGAGGCGGAGCAGTCTGACGAAGCGGAGATCGCTGACGAAGAATAGTCGACTGGGCTGCTAGCGCTGCGGCGCTTCTGCAGGTTGCGGCATCCGCACCGTGAGCCCGCCCGCTTTGATCCGGCTCTTGAAGGCGATTGCCTTTCCGAACTCATCTCCGTCAAGCTCGATTTGCTCGGGCTTGCTCAGGCGGATGGTCAATTCTTTCGCTTTCACGTAGCTCAGCGCGCGAACGTCCTTGGTGGTGAGGAAGTGGCCGCCCTTGATGCGACGAAGCACTCCGTTTTCCCACAGCACCTTCACGAGAATCTGAACCCAACCGATGACTCCTTGGGGGCGCATAACGGCGACGTCGAAGAATCCATCGTCGGGCGCAGCATCCGGAAGGAGAAGCACGTTGGCCGTCAGAGAGCCGCAATTGCCCACAATCACGGTGTGAGCACGGGCGGAGCGGGAACGCTGCGAGTCGAGGCTGTACTTCAAGCGCAACTCACTGTTGTCGGTAATAGCTTTGGCGATCGCGCTCACGTAGGCGAGCCAGCCGATTCGCTTCTTGAGGTCATCATCGGTGTTGGCGAGCATTTTTGCGTCGAGACCCAGACCTGCCATCACCACGAAGGCATGCTTGGAGAGAGTGTTGTTCTCGTCTCGGATGTCGATAAGGCCGATATCAACAGAGTGGTCGACTCCGGTGAACGCCGTTCGCACTGCGCTCTCGATGTCATCGAGCTGGATTCCGAGGTTGCGCGCGAAAAGATTGCCCGTGCCGGATGGCATGAGCGCGAGCGCGGCTTCGCTGTCGTGAATGGCCTCCGCGACAGCACGAACCGTGCCATCACCGCCGGCAACGATGACGACGTCAGCGCCCGCATCCAGAGCATCTTTCGTCGCACCAACCCCGGGGTCGTGTTTGCTCGTCGCATGGAAAGTGGTGGGCTTCCAACCGGTCTCGCTCTCGACGGTCGCAACGATTGCCTTGATCGCGTCGAGGTCGACCTTAACGGGGTTGTAGACGACGGCGGCGGAGCCGGGTGGTGACACTTTCTCGCGAGACTTCGCGTTCATCATGCTCCCTATGCGATGCCATGCTCCATGGCTTCCTGAAGTGGTGGCTCGATTGTAATACCGAGCATCGCCTGAAAGAGCGTTCTACAAGCGCGCAAATCGGGCGCGAACGAAGCAATACACGCCGTACGCAAGGAGTCCGACCGCGATGACAAGCAGCACGACAATCCCGAACGGCAATTCGGTCAGGCTGGTGAGCGCCGCATCGAGCCCCGAGGACTTCTCTGGGTCGTGGGTAAAGGCCGCCACTACGACCAGAATGCCGGCGACACCAATGGCAATCCCCTTCGCAACGTACCCCGCGACACCGAGACCCAGAACGGCCTTGCGCAGCGTTCCGCTAGGCACCGAGATGTCTTCGGTGAACTTCTTCGTTACGCCTTTGAATACGAAGTACCCGCCGACGCCAATGACGACGAGCCCCGCCGCGACCAACGCGACGATGCCGATGGGATTTGCCATCAGATCAGCACTGAGGCTGCTAGTGCTGCTCGACGAACTTGATGACCCGCCCAAGGCGAACTGCAGGGCAGTGGTGCCCAAGGCGAAGTAGGTGATTCCCTTGGCGGCTTCAGCGCCGCGCTTAGCCCACTTGCGTTTCGAATCATCGGGTTGCATAAGGAACGCTGAAATTATCAGCCACAACCCGAGAGCAAACATGCCGATAACGACCGCCCACAGCAGGAAAACACCGCCAGGTGTCGACGCGAGTTGCTTAAACGCCCCCGACTGATCAGCATCCGTCTCGCCGCCGCCCGTCGCGATACCGATGGCGAGGGCACCGATGAGGATATGCACCAAACCATTAACAGCGAAACCAAGGCGCGCAAGAATGCGAAGCGCAGAACTGTTCTGGGCACTGCGCGCAGCGCTAGAGGCGGAAGCGTCATTCATGCGAGCAAGTGTAGGTGAACCAGATGAGCGCTCGATAAGTTTGCAGCAGCATCCCAGCAGCCGAATGCAGGATGGAGTTATGACTCCCGCAGGCTATCCCCGTTCCTTGCCCCGCCCCAAGCCCATCAAGCCGAAGGCAGGCCAAGAATCTGTCTGGGATTACCCGCGCCCTCCCCGCGTAGAGCACATGCCCCAGCGCGTAGTGGTGCGGTTGGGCGGCCAGGTGATCGTCGACACCACGGATGCCGTTCGAGTGCTCGAGACGAGCCATCCGCCGGTTTACTACGTTCCGATCGCGGCCTTCCCCGATGGCGTGCTCGTGCCGCTGCACGGCACCAGCTTTTGCGAGTTCAAAGGCGAAGCGCACTACTTTGACGTCGTCGCGGGGGGAGTCGTGGCTGAGCGAGCGGGCTGGATCTATCCCGAGCCCACCCGCCGTTTTCAAGAACTCGGCACGCGCGTAGCGCTCTACCCCGGCCAGATGGACTCGTGCGAGATCGACGGCGAACTCGTCGCCTCGCAAGCGGGCGACTTCTACGGCGGCTGGATAACCAAGAATCTGGTGGGCCCGTTCAAAGGTGCGCCGGGAACTATGGGCTGGTAGAGAATCCTTCTGTGGCGACGGCACCCGCTTCGGAGGTGTGCGAAACCACTTTGCGGAACACGAGACAGCAGCTACCCGAACCCGCTAGCATGCTGAGAGATTGTCGCTCGCCGATGTTTTTCGTCCCCGCGCAACACGCTGCACTGACGAAGCCTGCTCTATCGGCGGTCGATCCGCACAACGAGTCGACGGGATACACAGATGGGTTTCATCAAGGCGTTCGCAGGAGCAATCGGCGGAACATTCGCTGACCAGTGGAAAGACTTTCTGACCCCGCCAGCTCATCTCGCTCCTACTGCGGCCATTTTCCCGGCGGTGGCTCAGGGCACAAACGCTGGCCGTGGCTCCAACACGCAAGGTTCCGAGCACATCATTACCAACGGCAGCCGCATTGTGGTGCCCGAGGGATATGGCCTCGTGACGTTCCAAGACGGTCAGCTGACCGGTTTCGTGGGAGAACCTGGCGGCTTTGTATTCACGTCAGAAGACCAGAATGCTGAATCGTTCTTCGCGGGCGACGGCATCATTAGCTCGACCGTGAAGACGTCGTGGGAACGTTTTAAGTTCGGTGGCCAGCCCGGATCGCAGCAGCTCGCGTTCTACGTCAACCTCAAAGAAATCCCCAATAATAAGTTCGGAACTCAGTCCGAAATCTACTGGGACGACGCTTATCTCAACGCCCAGGTCGGCGCGATCACGCGCGGTAGCTACTCTCTCAAGATCGTCGACCCCATCCTCTTGGTGAAGAACTTTGTTCCCCTGACGTACCTCGGCCAGTCGCCCAAGGTGTTCGACTTCTCCGATCTCGATAATGATGCTGCTAGCCAACTCTTCAACGAAGTCGTCGGCTCACTCGCCGCTGCGTTCTCGTATTACACCAACGACCCAAGCAAGGGGAACCGCATTGCCAAGATTCAGGGCGACGCTATCGGATTCGCGCAGTCGTTGAGTGCTGCTGTCGATGACGCGTACCAGTGGACCACTGACCGCGGACTCACCATCGAAAAAGTTGCGCTGCAGTCCATTGAGTACGACGAAGACACTCGTGCTCTGCTCAGCGACGTCAAGAAGGCGGATGCTCTCGGCGGTGCCCGCGGCAATTCCTTCATGCAGCAAGCCGCCGCCCGTGGTTTCGAAGCGGCCGGTTCGAACGAAGGCAGCGGCGGCGGAGGCGCCGGCATGGCTTTCCTCGGCATGGGCATGAACGCAGCCGGCGGCGCCGCCGGTGGTTTTCAGCAACCGAATGCCGCTCCGCAACAGCAGGCAGCCCCGGCGCCTGCCGCAGCAGCTCCGGCGGCGGACGACCCCATGGCGAAACTGCAGCAGTTCAAGAGGATGCTTGACCAAGGTTTAATCACCGAGGCCGACTACGAAGCTGCTAAAGCCAAAGTTCTGGGGCTGTAGTTCCCGATGTCGATGGATGCTGTAGAACCCGATACTCCAGCGCCGGCCGATGCCGAAGACGCACGCCGAGTCATCAACACGGACGATGGAGCGAAAGACGGACTAGCGAAGTGTGCGCGCTGTGGTGCCACCGAAATCTCACTCAACGTTGCCTCTGGTCAGTTGCGATGCGGATTTTGCCGCTTCGAGTGGTCTACCGACAACGCGATCGATGCATTTAATCTCAACGGCGACATTAGCGCGCTAACGGGAACGCTCGTCGGTTCCGGCTCAAGCGACATCGTGCCGTCGACCGAAGAAATCCTGACGTTTAAGTGCACAGCGTGCGGCGCCGAGGTCGTGATTGATACCAACACGAGCACTCAAGCGCGCTGCCACTGGTGTCGAAACACGCTCTCGATGAACCAGCAAGTGCCTAACGGGGCTGTCCCCGACATGATCTTGCCGTTCAAGGTAGAGAAGGCGTCAGCGGTGGAGAAGATCGCGCACTTCGTTGGCAAAAGAAAATTCTTCGCGCATCCGACATTCCGGGCAGAGTTCAATGCCGAAAACGTTATGGGCGTCTACATGCCCTACATGGTGGTCGACATCAACGCTCACGCCGTGCTCGAGGGTCAAGGGGAGCACCAAACCCGTTCCTATTCGGTGAAAGTCGGCGACAGCACTCAGAAGCGTTACGACGCGGATCTTTACGCTGTGGCACGCGAGTTCGACATTCACGTCAATGACCTCACTGTTGAGTCGTCGAGCGACCGTCTCGATCAGAACACTTCTCAGAACTCGAACAACATCATCAATACGATCATGCCGTTCGATGTCGAGAACTCGGTGCGGTACGACTCGAACTATCTTTCGGGCTTCACCTCCGAGCGACGCGACAGCAACCTCGATCAACTCGCGCCCATCGCACACACCCAGGCGGAAGATATCGCCCGTCACAAGGTCAATAGCACTCTCGCGTTTTACGATCGCGGAGTGCGGTGGTCGTCGGAGAAAGTCGACGTGCACGGCCAACGCTGGGTGTCGGCGTATCTGCCGGTGTGGCTCTATAGCTATCAACAACGGAAATCTAACGGAAAGACGTTCTTACATTACGTTGCCGTCAACGCTCGCACAGGCGAAACAATGGGAAGCGTGCCGGTGCACCAGAGCCGCTTGCTTCTCGTTTCTGGCGCTGTGCAGTTGGTCGGCACTGTGATCGGGCTCGTTCTCGTGGCGGTGGGAATCTGATGCTGAGTGTTGCCGTGTGGATGACTGCGAGTGGTCAAGTGCTCGCTGCCGGATCCTCAGACGACGATTCGGGTGGGCTTGGGCTCGTCTTTCTGCTTTCGGGGTTCATTTTTTATTTCGCCATCTACCTCCGCTACCGCAATACCGACAAGCGGCACAGCCATGAGTCGGAAACGCAAGCGGCGATGGAGAATCTGAACGAAACAGACGATTTCATTCAGTCGAAAAAAGGACTCACGAACTCGCGGATGTCGGGCGCCAACAACAAAGCTGTGCGCGGTGCCCGCAACTCGACGGGTGGCGGCATCGCCGGCGGAATCGCAGGCAAGTTCCGGCTTTAGTTAGCGGCGTTGTCCAAGATCTAAGCCAGCGGATAGTTGTCTAAAAGCGAGTGACGCCTGCGTTGCGAGCGCGCTGGGATCGTGCAACTCGCGATCGCTTTCGGCGCTTGTTTCCAGGGCAATCCGCACCGCGCTAGTGGCAGCGGCCGCGAGACAACGTAACGTCAATGAGGTGGTTTCGCTTCGCATGATGGGGCCGAGAACTAACCTCAATTGAACTTCTGAGTCAGAGTTCACTCGATGCCAGACGTGCTGCAACGGAACATCACTCGCGCTGGAGTGAAGAAGCCCCAGAGTCCATCGGAGACCTTCAATCTCTTCCTCGCTGCGCGGAGTGAGTACGGCTGAGATGGTGCGCTCGAGGGCGACGATGATGTCCTCGCTGGGATCAGCTGCTGCGACGAGCGCATGCCATTGGTCCGCGCCGATCGTAAGGAGCGGAGCCACAGCATCTTCTTTGGTGCTGAAGTAGCGATAGAACGTGCGAATCGAGACGCCGGCTTGCCGCGCTATTTCCTCGGCGGTCACGCCATCTGCCCCACGGTCAGCGAATAGCCGTGCCGCTGTTCGTGCGATCTCGATCTGGGTGTCGCGCTTGCGGCGTTCCGTCAGGCTGAGGGGTTCGGCATCCATATAAGGAGAGTACGCGGTGATGCGCTCATTGCAGGAACTGCCACTATGGCGCATTGTGCCAATCTGACGTAGCGTGGAGGCAACACTCATCGAAGAGAGGCTTACCCATGAACAGATACTCCGGCCGCCGCGCCATTGTCACCGGTGCAGGCTCAGGCATCGGCCAAGCGACAGTGCTCCGCCTTCTCTCGGAAGACGCCACCGTTGTCGCCGTGGATGTGAGCGAAGCGGGACTAGCCGATACCGCGAGCAAAGCGGGCGACCACAGCTCTCAGCTGTCGACGGTCGTCATCAACATCGCAGACGAGGAATCAGTGAAGTCTGGTGTTGCAACTGCTCTGGCTACGCTGGGCGGACTCGACGTACTCGTCAACGCTGCGGGGATCCTGCGTTCATCGCACACACATTCGACGACGCTGGATCTCTTTCAGCAGGTTATCAACGTCAACTTGGTCGGTACCTTCCTCATGATTCGAGAGAGCATTCCTGCTCTACTCGAGGGCAAAGGTTCTGCCGTCGTTAATTTCAGCTCCACGTCAGCTGCGTTCGGCCATCCCTATATGTCGGCCTACGCCGCAAGCAAAGGCGGAGTGCAGTCGATGACGCATGCGCTAGCCGCGGAGTACGCGAAGAAGGGCATCCGGTTCACGTCAGTGCAACCCGGGTCGATTTCATCCGGGATGACTGAAGGAGTCGGCGAGAGCAAGCAGAGTATGGGACCGGGCATTCCTGAGGACGCGGACTACTCGCTGTTCATGAAGATGAGTCCGGCCATCAAAGAAGGGTATGCGGGCCCCGAAGCCGTTGCAGGAGTCGTGGCAATGCTCGCGAGCGAAGACGGCGCCTTCGTGACGGGTACCGAGATCCGGATCGACGGCGGTGCCCACCAGTAGTGGAGGAGAGTCGAACGAACGCTCGCCTGCGATGACGCGACGGTTCTTGTAGCGCGCTAATAACCGCAACGCCAAGGGCGCTGGGGATGACACACGGTCAATCCAGCGCCCCTCGTGTCGTTTAGTTCTACAGCGGGCCGCGGAACGTGGCGGCAACAGGGGAATCGTCGGGAAGGTCGTCGCCGTGGACGGCCTTCACCGTGCCGCCCGTGCGCAAGACCCGCGCGGCGATCTCGTCCACAATTCCGTATGTACTGGCGCCGGGCTCTTCGGCAAAAGTGATCGTGCCGTACTCATCGATGATGCCTTCATCCGTCGAGGCCAGATCGAAGAGCAGGGTGTCGACGAGCCCCGCGGTAGCGGCGTGAGCCACGTCGCTCAGTTGCGAACTTGCGAGGCCATTACTCTGCTTGTTGCCGAAGTTCGAGTTCCACGACGACAATTCCTCTGCATGGCTCTCGGCCAGGACGGTGCGACCGCGAGCTTCTAGGTCGTCCAAGGACAGCGAGCTGGGGTTCGAATCGATACCCGAGGCGAGCAGGCCGCGATAGGTCGAAATTTCGCGATAGGCGGGATGCAAGTCGGATGACGCGGCCAGAACCAGCGGAAGACCCGAATGGCCGATGGCATCAAGCACTGCTTCTTGCACGCGTGAGCAGTAGCGGCGGTACTCGATCTTGGAGCCGAGCGCCCCATCGGCCCGCGGCATATCTGCTTTTCCCTCGTTGTCTGCGGTTTCGAGGGTGCGACCGAGATCATCCGGCAGTGCAGGCAAGCTAACTTCAACGCTGGAATCGTCAGCGTTTAGCGCGAGCAGCCTGACATTGCCCTGAGTGAGGGCCAGCACATAGCCAGAGTGACCAAAAGTGGTGGCGCGCAATAGCGGCCCGAGGTCGAAACGATCTCCGGTCGCTACGAGCGTGGGGAGTTCATTGCGCAGACGAAACGCCCGCGTGATCTCGGGCGAGCTGAAGACGGCAACGGAGCGTGCCGAAGTGGACCAGAAGTCAGTGTCGTGATCGAGTGCTGCCAGCGCCTGGCCGATCGCATCCAGCTCCGCTTTCTCCACCCCAGCCACGCCAAGCTCGGCAAGGGCTTCAGTCGCTGATGATCGAAGGGCGAGGCGAGCAGCCTCAGTATCGCGTCCGATCGGGGGCCCGCCGTCGGTCGATCCCGGCGAGACATACAACGACACGCTGGCGACGTTTCGTTGCTGCGAGAGTTCAACAAGGTCTTCATGAGTGGGGATATCAATGCTCATGTCGTCGCCATATCGAGAGCGACTGGGAACGCAATCAGGTCATTACGGTTGACTGGGAGAGACCGTGTGTGAGGAAGCTCATGCGAGCTCTTCGCCGAATTCTTAGTCGCTGGGTTCTGGCGCGGTGGCGTGCTCGCCGACAGCTGAGCACGCAGCGCTCGGGCAATAGACGGTGAAGCCGTCGTAGTCAGGGTAAGGCGTGCCGTCATCTTGGTCAGCGGCAAGCATCCAGAAAAGCGAACCAGTCACGCCAGCATTGCGGGCGGTTGCGAGCCACGAGCTGAAGATCTCTGCCCGGCTTGAGGCGTCCTGCACGCCGAACTCGCCGAGGTACACCGGCTTGCCGAGCTCGGCCGCGGCTTGGGCATGCTTCTCGATCCAGCCGCTGCCCCACGCGGTGGAGACCTGCCACGTATCGGGATAAAGATGCATAGACATAAGGTCAATGTTCGGTAGCGCTGCCAGCGCAACCGTATCGACCCCATGGGAGCAGTTTTCGCCGAAGCCTGCGCCGTAGTCGGATGCTCCGAAGCGCTCGTTGAGGGTCCAGGTCTCTTCAGTGCCGCAGAAGAAGCCTTCGTCGCCCACGCTGAGCAGATGAAGCCGATCGATCGACTTCACGTGGGCGCTCATCTCATCGGCCCACTGCGTGATCGTGCTGGTGTTGCACTCTCCATCGGCGTACACCCCAGAACTCGCGCAACTGGGCTCGTTCGCTAACTCCCACGCGAGAATGGTCGGGTCGTCTTTGTACTGAATCCCCGTGATGCTGTTGGTGCGGTTGAGGAGCGTCGATACCCAGTTTCTATACCAACTCTTAATGCGGGCATCCGTATAGAAATCGGCGTGCTCATCGAGGCCGGCCCAGTGCACATACTGATCCATGCCGCCGTAGGCATTCCAGTTGTTAGTGAAGGGGATAATCAACTTGATATCGCGCGCCGCGGCCTCCGCGATCACCACGTCAAGGCGCTCTAGACCGTTGGCACCCTCGTTGACTAGGGGTGAGCCGCTCGCTTCGTCCCAGGTTTGGTACCAGACACCTTCGAAGTCGTGCGGCGCTACTCCAGAGCCATCGGTGCTGCCGTAGTCCTGAAACCCCCATGTTCGAATCACTGTGATTCCTGCGGTTTCTGCGTCATCGAGCAATGCGACAACGGTCGCGTGGGGTTTATGGCCGAGATAGTAGTTATTGGCTCCCGTGAACTCGAATGGCTCGCCCTGCAAACGTAATTCGGTGCCATCGGCGCTCACGAATGTCGCCGCGAACGCCGAATACTGCACAGCAGAGATCACCCCGGCGGTCGCTGCGCCCAGAAAAAGTGCGGCGAAAACGCCAGCAAAGATGCGAGTGCGAAGCCGTTTCGGCCACAACTGTCGAGGAGATTGCTTCGGAGTCATTGTGTGAAGCCTGCGTAGGGCCCGACACGCTCCGTCATCAGCGCACGCACGTTGCTCAGCGAGACGGACGCCCGCTAACCGCGACCTTGATTTCGGCGGCGGATGCCGCGCGGGGCGCGACCGCCGAGGAACGACGAACTCGAGTCGATGAGGAACCCTTGGCCGAGCGCCTCGCGGCCAATGAGCATCCGGAAGCCCATGTCGCTGCGATCCGTCAGCGTAGTTTCTGCGGTGACCGTCTGCCCGAAGAGCTCGACGTGCAGCAGAACCACGATGCGCTCTTCACTGTGACCGGAGGAGCTGCGCACGGCGCGACGATCGTGAATCTCGCGTTCGACAACAGCGGCGTCGGCATCCGATTTCTGCCACGGCACGACCGTGAACCGAACCCAGTCGCTGCCATCGGCGCCGGTGAATTCTTCAACATTTGTCGCGTGGATGGCAGAACTGTGCGCGCCCGTGTCAAGTTTGGCTTTAATCCACGAAACGCCGATTTCGGGGAGGGCAACCCACTCACGCCAGCCCGCGACCGTGTTTGAATGGGTAGGTTCTATCACCCCCATATCTTGACAGGTCGCCCCATGAAACTCGCTATCCTCTCCCGTGCGCCGCATGCATATTCCACGCAGCGACTGCGTGCGGCTGCCGAGCAGCGGGGCCACACGGTCAAAGTCCTCAACACTTTGCGGTTCGCGATTGATCTCACGGGCGACGAGCCCGACCTGCAATACCGCGGCAAACTGCTTTCGGACTACGACGCCATCCTGCCCCGCATCGGCAACTCGATCACCTACTTCGGTACGGCTGTTGTTCGCCAGTTCGAGCAAATGGATGTCTACACGCCCAACACCTCGAGTGGCATCACAAACTCGCGCGACAAGTTGCGTGCCACCCAGATTCTTTCTCGCCACGACATCGCTATGCCGGCGACCACCTTCGTGCACAACCGGGCGGATGTCGAGATGGCTATCGAGCGCGTCGGCGGTGCGCCCGTCGTGATCAAGCTGCTCGAGGGCACGCAGGGGATTGGCGTAATCCTTGCTCCGGACACCCAGGTCGCTAAGGCAATTATCGAGACTCTGCACTCAACGAAGCAGAACGTGCTGATTCAGAGCTTCATCTCCGAAAGTAAGGGCCGCGACATCCGGGCCCTCGTGGTGGGCGACCGCGTGGTTGCTGCCATGCGTCGTGTTGCAGTGGGGGACGAGTTCCGCTCGAACGTGCACCGCGGGGGCAACGTCGAAGCTGTTGAGCTCACCCCCGAGTACCACCGCGCCGCCGTGAAGGCCGCCCAGATCATGGGTCTGCGCGTTGCCGGTGTCGACATGCTTGAGGGCAAAGATGGTCCCCTCGTGATGGAGGTCAACTCGTCGCCCGGACTCGAAGGCATCGAGCGAGCCACCGAATTGGATGTCGCGGGCGCGATCATTGACTACATCGCCAACCAGGTGGCGTTCCCCGAGATCGATGTTCGCCAGCGCCTCAGCGTTTCGACGGGGTACGGCGTCGCCGAGATCGTCGTCGGTAGCGACGCGGACTTCGTGGGTAAGCAGCTCAGCGAATCCGGGCTTGGCGAAAAAGACATCACGGTGCTCACCCTGCACCGCGGTTCTAACGTCGTGCCCAACCCGCGCCGCAGCACCGTGCTCGAAGCGAACGACCGCCTGCTCTGCTTCGGCAAGCTCGAAGAGATGCGCTCCATGATCCCGGCTCGTCGTCGTCGCCGCGCGAAGGTGCGCAAGCTGCCTCCCGAGCCGATCGTCGAAGACTAGGCGTGGCAGAGATCGATGATCTCCCGGTGACAGAGTTCGGGTTTCCGGGAGCGCTTCGTGACACGCTCGTGGCCGCAATTCTGGCGGGGGAGAAGACTTCGACAACGTCCACACTGGTCGAGTACGGAATTGAGAATGAGCCGCTGCCGGTTGCTGGTGAGCGCTACGCCCTTGTGGACTCGGACGACAAACGAGTCGCGGTGCTTGAAGTGACCGAAGTTCAGCAGGTTCGACTGGCCGACGTGCCGTGGGAGCATGCGCGTGACGAAGGCGAAGGGTGCGAATCAGTCACACAGTGGCGTGCCGGTCACGAATCGTATTGGCAGAGTGACGACATGCGCTCATTCCTTGGCGATCCGACGTTCACCGTGAACGACGAGACCATTGTGGTGCTCGAGCGTTTCGTGGTTGTCTCTCGCGTGGCCGCAGCATGAAGCGCGTGATCGCAGGCCTTTATCGTGCTCGCGTCATCATCCTGTACTCGTCAGTGGTGACGATCTTTGCCGGCACCATCGGGGCGCAGCTTATTTCTGTGGTTGTCGTGCGGTCGGTGTTCGAGCTGCTGCCATTGTTGGGCATTGCAGGGATGCTTGTCGTTCTCGTTGTGTTGCGGCCGGGCGTGAAGCTGTTGCCGCACCGCGAGCCTGTGGCCGTAGCCTCACCCGTCGGTGGTCGTTGGCTAGCGCTCAACAGTCCCGCGACACGAGTGCCCAGCCACGGCGTTCGCGCCTATGGCCAAGCTCATGCGGTCGATCTCGTTTTCGACCCGCTCGGAGGTACTCGACCAGCCTTCGATACCGGAATCGTGCTGCGCTATCCGAGCGAGTACCCCGCATTCGGCCAGCCCGTGCGGGCAATGATCGAGGGAGTTGTGGTGCGCTCCAGCGATTCGCAGCGCGATCACCGGGCTCGTTCTTCCGCGCTTGGCTTCATGTACATGATGATCGAGGGCACGATTCGCGAGATTGGTGGGCCCCGGCTTGTCGTCGGAAACCACATCACCATCCGCAGCGGCGACGGTATTTACGCGCTCATCGCTCATGTGAAGCAGCACTCTGCGCTTGTCAAAGTTGGCGATTCCGTCGTCGCAGGGCAGGTCATCGCCGCGTGTGGAAACTCAGGAAACTCCAGCGAGCCGCACGTGCACGCTCAACTGATGGATCGGGCATCTGCTTGGACCGGGCACGGAGTGCCCGTGCTTTTCGCCGGTGTGACCATCAACGACGATCCGGATGAGCGGCTCGCGATGCCGGCTGACAATGAGCATCTGACCGCGACCTAATCCGAGCGAGCGGCGTTGCCCCTGGTCAAGACAGGGACCACGCCGCTCTTCGACAACGCGCCCGCGCTAGCCCTTGATGGCCTCGGACCAGCTGACTCGGCTGCCCACCTTCAGCAGGGAGTTGTTGTAGATGCGGGCGCCGAGGAGCACGGCGAGGCCGGTCGTCACAAGCAGGAGCACGAGGGAGATGAGCGGCTCCCACCATTCGGCGGTTCCGAGGAACAGCCGCATCGGCATCCCGACCGGTGCAGAGAACGGAATGTACGACATCACGGTCAGCACGGTGGCGTTGTCATTGAAGAAGATGATCGCGAAGTACGGGAGCATGATCAGCATCGTGACGGGAGTCATGGCTGAGCCCAGATCTTCTTGACGTGAGACCATCGCTCCGACACCGGCGAAGAGCGCGGCGAGCAGCACGAAGCCGATGATGAAGAAGCCGACGAACCAGAGCAGCGGAGCGCCGAGAAGAGACAGCACCTCGGCCTGGCCGGTGACCGACAACCCAATAACCGCGAGAGCTGCGATCGCAATGATTTGGGCGAAGGCAAGGAGCGAGTTTCCGATGACCTTGCCGGCCATGAGAGCGGATACGGGTACCGCCGACATGAGGATCTCCACGATGCGGGTCTGCTTCTCTTCAACAACGCTCTGCGCGATCATCGGACCAAAGGTCATGCCCGAGATGAAGAAGATGATTCCGAATCCCAACGCCGCGATATAACTGAGCGGACTGCTCTGGTTCTCGGGCTCGAGCAAGATGACTTCGGGGCTTACGCTCAACCACTGCACGAGCAGCGAGGGTGCCTCTGAATTGGCGATGATGAGGACGGGCGAAACAGAGCCTTCCTCGGAGGGCAGCACTGCGGCATCCACTGTTCCCTCGCTCACGAGTGCTTCAGCCTCGGTGCGGTCCTCGACTGTCGTCACCTCGACGCCAGGTAAGTTCGACAGCTCGGAGGAGAGCGATCCGACCGTCGCGACCGTCGTGGTGCTGATGCTCTTCGAGAAGATGCCGCCGGCGATTACCCCACCGAGAACAAGCAGCAGCAGGATGCCGGTCGTGATGAGAAAGCTCTTCGAGCGAAGGCGGGTGGTGATTTCGCGCTCGGCGACGAGTGCGACGGACTGGGAAAAGCGAGGCGACGGGCGGCCAGCGGTAGCGGAGTTCATTAGATAACCTCTCGGAAGATTTGGGCGAGGGATGCCCGTTGCGGAGCAAAAGAAGAGACGTCGCCTTCGGCGACAGCGCGACGGAGGACACGCTGTGACGCAGAAGCTTCTTCGGCATCGAAGGTTGCGTGGCCGCCATCGAATTCCACGACGGAGATGCCGGGTTCGTCGCGCAGCCAGCCGAGGTCCCCCGAGGTGACGATGGTGTAGCGAGGGGCAGAGTGCTGTGCTCGCAAGGCTTCCCGTTCGCCAGCCGCGCGGATGCTTCCCTCGGCAATGATGACGAGGTCGTCGCACAACCGTTCGACGATCTCGAGTTGGTGAGACGAGAACAGGACGGCGGCTCCACCCGCGGCACGCTGCTTCAGTACCTCAACAACGGTGTCGACAGCGAGCGGGTCGAGGCCAGAAAATGGTTCATCGAGCACGAGCACCGCGGGATCGTGAACGAGTGACGCCGCGATCTGAGCACGTTGCTGGTTGCCGAGAGAAAGGCTCTCGAGGGTGGAGTCGCGGCGCTCTCCGAGGCCAAGTTCTTCGAGCAAGCTGTCGGCATTGCGGCCAGCGGCGGCCTGCGTGTAGCCGTGGAGACGAGCGAGATAAACGAGCTGCTCGCGAACCTTCATCTTGGGGTACAAGCCGCGTTCTTCGGGCATATATCCGAAGTGGCGACGCTGCTCGGCATCCAGCGGCTTGCCATCAAGCTGAATGGCGCCGGCATCCGATTCGAGAACTCCGAGAAGGATGCGCATGGTCGTGGTCTTGCCGGCGCCGTTGCCGCCGACGAAACCCGTCATGCGGCCATCGCGCACGCTAAAGCTCACACCGTCGAGCGCTGGACGCGTCCCGAAAGTCTTAGAGATGTTGTCGAGTTGGAGCACGAATACCGCCTTCGTTCGCAGAAAATCTTTCTGTTCTCAAGGCTACGAGCGAAAGCACGCTAGAGGATCAGTCTGCAGGCGGGTTCCAGCCTCCGCCGGAAGGGGGAGGCGGAGGGTGCGGGAGGTGGAATGAGCAGCAGGCCGAGCGCTCTTAGTGCGCGGCGGGTCGATCGTGGTGGGTGCCGGGAACGACAACTCCATTGTCGTAGGCGTACACGATGGCTTGGATGCGGTCACGCAACTGAAGCTTCTGCAGCACCTTGGAAACATGGGTCTTCACTGTCGCTTCGCCCAAGAACAGCGCCGCAGCAATCTCCGCATTCGAGAGTCCCTCCGCCACGAGCACGAGTACTTCGTGTTCTCGAGCGGTCAACTCGGCGGGGATAGTGGGCTCCGCCGCGTGCAGGAGTTGCGTGCCCGTACGCGTGAGTCGTTCCAGCACGCGACGAGTGACGGCCGGCGACAGCAGCGCGTCGCCGCTCGCCAAGGTGCGCACGGCATCCGCAAGATCGTCGGGCGACGAGTTCTTGAGCAAGAAGCCGCTCGCACCCGCATCGAGGGCATCGAACAGCTGCGACTCGTTGTCGAAAGTAGTGAGCACGAGAACGGCCGCGGTGCTCTCGGCGTCCGCAACGATCTGGCGGGTGGCTTCGATACCGTCAACTTCGGGCATCTGGATGTCCATGCAGATCACATCCGGGGCCAGTGCGGCCGCTAGTTCGACGGCTTCACGTCCGTTTCGGGCCTCGCCGACAACCTCAAAGTCGGGTTGAGCGCCGAGGATGATGCGAAAGCCCGTGCGAACCAGTTCGTGGTCATCGGCCAGCAGGATGCGAATCGGTGCTGAGCTCATGCACGACCCACAGTGGCGTCGATGTGGAGAGGCAGTTCCGCCCGAACGAGAAACCCACCCCGAGTGCGCGGGCGCAACTCAAGCGTTCCCCCGACGGCGTTCACACGCTCGGCCATGCCGATCAAACCGAGGCCAGTAGATGGTCGTTTGCTCGGTGCGCGACCGGAATTTCCGATCTCAATCTCGACTGAGGAGGTGCTCCATCGGAGGCGAACATCCGCTTCGCCCGACGGCCCAGCGTGTTTGCGGGCATTGGTGAGGGCCTCTTGGGCGACGCGATAGAGCGTTATGGAGGTCGATGCGCTGAGGGCTCGCGGTTCACCCAGTTGTTCGAATCGTGTCGGCATTCCCGCAGTTCGGGTCGTGTCAATCAGTTCATCGAGGCTGTGAACGCCGAGCGTCGACGCTGCGGCGGTCGCTGTTTCGCGGCTGTCGGCATCGCGCAGCGTGCCGAGAAGACGGTGCATTTCGTCAATCGCATTTCGCGACCCTGATTCCACAGAACGTAGTGCTTCAGCCGCGGCAGGCGGATCCTGCGTAAGCACGGTGCGTGCTGCCGCAGCCTGCACTCCCATGATCGACACATGGTGAGCAACGACGTCATGCAGCTCGCGCGCAATGCGCAGGCGTTCGATCGTCACAGCTTGTGCCGCCAATAGCTCTCGCTCGCGCACCAGCTCGACCGAGCGCGCGTGCAGAGCATCCTGTTGCACCCGCGAGCGGAAAGCTCGTTCGCCGAAGTAGTACGCCCCGCCGAAGTACAGCACGTTCGTCATGAACTGGATGACGAGGTACGCCAAAAGGGGAGAGAACGCCCCGACGCGAGAGAGTCCGCTCAGCGCATCAGGGTCAGTCGTGGTTTGAACGATCGAAATCGATAACCACACGAACATCGCGATAATGATCACGATGCGGGTGATCGTGGCGATACGGCGGCTGCTCTCCCACACCCCCACCGAGTAGAGCGCGATGAAGAGAGCGATATTGCAGAATGTCACCTCGGGCACGTGAAGTGTCGCGCCGACCATGAATACGACGCTGATTACGATCACGACCGCGAGGGGCTTCTGGCGACGGAACAGAAGCGGCAGCGTGATTCCGGCGGCCCAGAGTAGCGTCACAACGGAATCAGCCGGCTCATCGTAGATGCCGGCGATGCGAGTGAGAACTGTGCTCAGCAACGTGCCGACCAGCATGCCCACGGCGAGTACGACATCCCAACGATTGATTCCGGGCCGATCGCGCGGTGGCTGCGGGTTCGCCGAACTAATCGGTGCGTCGGAGCTGGCCGCATTGAGCCTGGGGTGGTGTGCGTCGGAGTGCACATCGCTGGGGGAGTCGCGCATCTAGGTAGGGTACCTGCCGGTCGTGGTGGCGATGTAGCCGATTCTCGCTACGAGAGGTGCGTGTGCATCCGCTCGCCTTCGCTGTTGAAGATGCTGATGACCTGAGCGGGGCCCGAACCGGCTGCACTCAGGGCGTGCGGGATGCGGGTATCGAATTCGGCGGCCTCACCGCGGGTGAGGATGAGATCTTGTTCCCCTAAACGCAACCGCAGTTTGCCCGAGAGGACGTAAAACCACTCGAAACCGTCGTGAACTCGGAGGTCAGGTAGGGCCTCTGCCGGCGAGTAGGTGATCTTGTAGGTCTGGATGGCGGAGGTGTCGGGGGCGAGTGGCGCGATGGTCAGGCCGTCGCGCATCACCACGGGGCGATGCACCCGAGGGTCTCGGGTTTCAGGCTTGAGCAAGTCGTCGATGCGGATGCCCAACTGGCGAGTGAGGGGAACGAGCAGTTCGAGGGATGCCTGACGCTTGCCTGATTCGAGGCGGGAGAGAGTGCTCGTCGACATGCCCGAGAGCCGCGCTGTCTCTTCAAGGGTCAGCCCACGCTGCTGGCGAGCGGCGCGCAGTCGTGGCCCCACTTGGTTGAGTTGGTCGAGCATCCGAACCTCTCTCGTGGTTGCGTGGTGTCGTTAGTGCCGAGTGGTGTTGCCCGCGTGTTTGCCAATACTGCAAATTAGCTTGCTGAAACTATACACCCGCGCGCACACTGATTTCATGAAAGAAAACTACTGGGATGTCGTTGTAATCGGAGCGGGCCCCGCAGGCCTCAACGCGGCGTTGCTGCTGGGGCGCGCGCGCCGCCGGACGCTGGTGATTCACTCGGGAGCCCCCCGCAATCGCTTCGCTGACCACATGCACGGCGTCCTCGGAAACGAGGGCGTCACTCCGCTCGAACTGCGTGAGAAGGGCGAGAAAGAGCTTGCGCTATATGGCGTTGAGATGCGGGAGGGCAGCGTTGAGCGCCTCGACGAAATCTCAGAAGGTGTGCGCATTACGGTGAGCGACAACAGCACCGTCGACGCCCGCGTGGTCATCGTTGCGACCGGGATAACCGATGAGTTGCCGCCAATCGAAGGCTTGGCTGAACACTGGGGTAGCAGCGTGCTGCACTGCCCGTACTGCCATGGCTGGGAAGTTCGTGACACCAAACTCGGCGTTCTGGCGACGTCTCTCGTCGGACTGCATCAAGCTTTCCTAGTGCGTCAATGGAGCGATGACGTCACCGTCTTCACTGCAGGGCTCGACGAGCTCACTGAGAAGCAAGCTTCTCGTTTGCGCTCCCGCGGAGTGAAACTCGTGAAGTCTCCGGTGGTCGCGCTGGAAGATGAGGTCGGCACACTCACCGGCGTACGCACGGCAGACGGAGAAACAGTGCCGATTGATGCGATTTTCACGGCAGGGACTCCGAGGCCGCACGATGCGTTTCTTGCTCATCTGGAGCTTGCCCGCACCGAAATCATGGGCAGCAGTTTCATCGCCGTCGATCAGGGTGGCAAAACGAGTCATGACCGTATCTGGGCAGTAGGCAACGTCGCGAATCCGATGCTCACGGTGCCCATGTCGATGGGGGCAGGCGCGATGACTGGCGGAGCCGTCAACGCTGCTTTAGTGGCCGAGGATTTCGATATCGCCGAACGACCCGCGTCTCCTGCAGAGTTCTGGGAATCGCGGTACTCCGGCGATGCCCACCAGTGGTCGGGGCGAGTGAACGCCGTTCTGGCGGCCATCGTTCCCGACCTTGAGGGCGGATACGCCAAGGACGCAGAACGAACAGCGCTCGACCTCGGCTGCGGAGAAGGCGGCGACGCGCTGTGGCTTGCTCAGCGAGGCTGGCGGACGACAGGCGTCGATATTTCGCACAACGCGATCGAACGAGGTCGGAAGGCGGCCGAGGGCGCCGGGATCACGAACGATCAGCTGCGTTTTGTCGCGGCGGACCTCTCAGAGTTCGAGAGCTCCGAATCGTTCGACCTCGTTTCGGCCAGTTTCTTGCAGTCGCCCGTCGAGCTACCGCGAGCAGACATTCTCAAGCGAGCAGCCATGATGGTGGCACCAGGCGGATACTTGTTGATCACGGCTCACGGCACGCCGCCGCGGCCACCCGCCACGCCCTCGGGGGTGGGGCATAGCTCGCCATTCCCCAGCCTCTACACTCCGGACGGAGATCTCGCAGCGCTCGAACTGGAGCTCGACGACTGGACAGTGCTGGTGCACGAGTTGCGTCCTCGCCCGATTGAGTTACCGGGCAAGGGGGATTTCATCACCGAAGACTCGATCGTGCTTGTGCAGCGCAATGCTTAGGCAGCAGAGTGATCGGCTCACTCTTTAGGCCGCTACTGAGGAACCACCGCGTGCTGGTGCCGACGTTTCGAACGACTCAATGTGGGCGAAATGTCCGGCACGCGGCGACACCTGCTGGCGGGCGTGCGGAATAATGCGGGCAAACCAATCGTCATCCGTCGAACTGACGAAGACATCGTGATTACCGCGCACGAGCGTGACAGGGCACTGGATGCTCGCCCACTGAGATTCGTCGTAGCGAGCAGCCGCGGCAGCTCCCCGCGCGAACGCGGCGGGACGAATCTCTGCCGCGAGAGAATCGATCACCGAACGGTCGAGAGCGCGACGCTCGGCGAACAGGGGAGAGCTGAGGGGGCCGAGCACACGAAGGCGATGAAGAATGCGAATGAGGCCGGTGCCGGCAGGGCCAAGGGTGCTCAGGAAGCGCATAGCGCCGAGCATGCCAGCGAGCAGCGGCAGGGTGCCGAAGCGACGAACCGGATGCCGCAGCACCGATAGTGCGCCGGGCCCGGTCGCCGAAATCGCCGTTACGCTCGCGGTGCGCTCCGGGTGTCTGGCCGCAATCGTGAGCCCGAGGTGTCCGCCCAGCGAGTGGCCGAAAATATTCCACTTCGCGTAGCCGAGCGTTCTCGTGACGTGGGCTACGGCATCCGCGAGGTCTTCGACCGTCGCAGTCGCAGAAATACTGCCGCTTTCTCCCCAGCCGGGGAGGTCAAGGGCGACAACGTTCTGCAAGGGGCTGCCCGTCGCATGCGAGGCGCGGATCAACGGCAACCAGGTCGTCCACGAACCGGCGGCCCCGTGGAGTAGAAGGGTCGCTGAATCGGATAGCGCAGCAGCATTCGGATCGACGTGTGCCACGACATCGCCGAGATCGGTCGGAACGACGACGCGCGTGAAGCCCGCGGTCGCGCGGTCAAACCGGTTCTCGGCGCTGTACTGCGTGCTGGAGGCTGGCGTCATGTTCACGGCTGTGGTTCGGAGCCAAACGTGGTGCGGTTTGGCTTTGCGGGGGAGTGCTCTACTGCACAACCTCGATCTGGGTGGAGGCTTCTGCCTCACCGATGGAGCCGAGGTCGATGATGTTCTCGAAGCCAGCTTCTTGCATGAGGGCGACAGCTTGACTGGAACGGTTGCCCGACTTGCAGTAGACGGCGTACTCAGCGTTGGGATCGAGTGTGGGAAGAGCCGCAGCAAAATCGCCACCGTTGAGGTCGAGCAGTGTGGCGCCCTCAAGGTGCCCAGCGTCGTATTCTGCGGGGGTGCGAACGTCAATGAGAATGGTGTCGGCGGTGAGCTCGATCTCCGGGGAGCCGTCGCCGGTCGAGCATCCGACGATCGATGCGAGGACGACGAGAGAACCAGCGAGAGCGGCGAGGGGGCGGAACATTTTTTCTCCTTGTGAAACGGGTGGTTGTGGTGTGTGTAGGTGGTTATTCGGAAACCCGGCATGAGTCGCCTGGGCAGTATTGGGGTGGGGTTTTTGTGAGCAAGCGCTGAAGCGAGCATCCAACGCAGATACCGAAGGCGGCTTCTAAGAAAAGCATGGTGAGGCACAGTCCGCACAACAGCAGTGTGGCTTCGAGCGGCGCACCGAGCACGCCCATTCCGGCACACGAGAGTAGGGCGAGGCCGTAGCCGAGCCACCAGGCGAACTCTTTCTGCGGGGCTCCCACCCAGTTCGGTTCGTGCGCGCGAACGATGAGGCGACCAAGCGCGAGCGTGGGTGACCAGCGATCATCTACTGTGACGCGCAGAAGCATATCCATCATAAAGAAGACGCCGAACGGGCGAAGCGGCACTGCAGAATGCTCGACAATCGCGAGGCCGATCGAGACCGCACCGCCAAGAAAGAGGATGCCCGCAGCTACCCGAACAGCTCGCTCGTTGACCACCGGAATGTCGTAGCCCTCAACAAGGGCACCCACGGTGGGCACTTTCGGTGGGCCTGGCGTTGCTGCTGCCGTTGCAGTTTCTGTCGCGGGCAACAGTCACGCTCCTGTCATGAGAGGGATCAAGCGCGGGATTTCTTGCACGAGCACGAAGGCTCCGATCACAAGAACAAAGATTCCAAAACCCTTGCGGAGGGCCGTTTCGGGGATGCGCCCGGCGAGAGCCGCTCCCACAAACGATCCCGCAACGGCGATACCGGTGAAGGCAAGGATCGTCGGCCAGGGTAGGTCGACGGTCAAGAGGTGAGCGGCGAGGCCGGCGGACGACTGCATCGCAATGACGAGCAGCGAGGTTCCTACTGCCACCGCGATCGGAAGGCCGCCAAGAAGGGTGAGTGCGGGAACGATAAGGAAGCCGCCGCCGGCACCAACAAGCCCAGCGGCAATACCGACGAAGAACCCGTCACGAATAATGCGGACGACGGGGAGTTTCGCGGGCTCGTGAAGTGAACCGGCGGGTACTTTCTTGCGGCCGCGGATCATGGCGGTCGCAGTAGCCACCATCATGGCAGCGAAGAGAACCATGAGAATCGTGCCCGGGATGTAGCCGCCGACTATCCCTCCGGCAAAAGCGCCGGCCATTCCTGCGACGCCAAAAATCAATCCAGTTTGCCAGCGCACGCGGCCTGCCCGAGCGTGATGGAGCACGCTGACGGCACTCGCAACGCCCACGATAAACAGCGAAGCCGAAATCGCCTGCTGCGGCTCAAAGCCGGCAACGTAGGTGAGGATCGGCACCGTGAGGATCGAGCCGCCCCCGCCGAGCATGCCGAGGGAAACTCCCACGAGTACGGCGAGGGCCAGCGCGATGATCAGATTAGGTTCCATGAGGTCGCGTTAGACCGCGGGGACTGCACCAGCAGTTGCGAGCCAACCAAGGTACGAGCCATCCAGTTCGGCAACGTCGTAGCCAGCACGGCGCAGGGCACTCGCGGCCACGCTGTTGCGCACTCCGCTTTGGCAATACGTCACGATGGTTCCTTTGCGGGGGAGCTGGTCGAGCGACCACATGACGCGGCCACCGCTCAATTGCTCAGCACCGGGGATGTGTCCCTCGGCGAACTCGGTTTTGTTGCGAACGTCGAGCAGAAGCACGCGCTCAACGCCATCGAGCATGGCGGGATCGACGAGTCGGGGCACTACGAGGGTGAGTCCGTCAAGAGTCGTTACGAAGCCTGACACCGTGTCGATGCCCACGCGCACGAGGTGATCGCGCAACTCTCCGGCGTGTTCGAGATCGTCAGCCAAAAGGATGACGGGGCGTGATTCTGTATCTGGGTTGTAGACCCAAGCGCCGTAGCTTGCCGCTTTCTCTGGTCCGGGAACGTTGAGCGAGCGCGGCACAGTGCCACGGTGAACTTCGGCATTGTTGCGAGTATCGATGAGGATCGCGCTGTCGGCATCGAGCGCCGTCGCAACTTCCTCAGTCGTGTACTCGCGTAGCGGGGTAACGGCGCCCATGACACTCGGGCCCTGTCGGTTCTGCAGCTTCATGCGGCCAAAGTAGGCGTGAGCATCCGGTTGACCGTTGAGCAGCTCGTCAATGAAGCCTTGCTCATCGTTGTTCTCGACGTAGTGGCTCCACCAGGCGAACGCACGTTCGTAGCCAACGGTAGTTGTCGGAATCGCGCCGAGAGCTTTGCCGCAGGCGCTACCGGCACCGTGGGCAGGCAATACCTGCACATAGTCAGGGAGCGTCAGGAAGCGGTCGCGCAGGCTAGCGAAGATGTCCTTCGCTCCGCTGAAGCGAGTGTCGATGCCGCCAGCGGCTTCATCGAGAAGGTCAGGGCGCCCGAGGTCTCCGACGAACACGAAGTCTCCGCTGAGCATGAAACCGGGAGCGTCAGCCTGCGCGCCATCGGTGATCAAGAACGAGAAGTGTTCGGGAGTGTGCCCAGGAGTGTGGACGGCCTGCAACGTGATGTTGCCGAGGGTGATGATGTGGCCGTCTTTCATGCGCACAGCACCGTCGAACGCGCTTCCATAGGTCCAGTCGGGGCCTCCTTCGTCTGAGACGAGGATCTCCGCGCCCGTGCGGGCAGCAAGTTCGCGCGTGCCGGAGAGGTAGTCGGCGTGAATATGAGTTTCGGTGACGGCAGTGATGGTCATCCCGTTTTTAGCGGCAATCTCAAGGTAGACGTCGAGATCGCGGCGAGGATCGATAACGATCGCTTCGCCCTTGGCCTGGCAACCGATGAAGTAGCTGGCCTGAGCGAGGTCGGTGTCATAGATACGTTCGAGAAGCATGATTACTCCAGTGAGTGTTCGCTATGTCCGGGGGAGGGAAGGCGCCGACGACGGTCGGTTGTCAGCGGTGGCTGCGTGTGAGGCGGTGGCTGCCTGTGAGGCGGGGGCCTAGCAGTGGCAACGGTCGCGTTCGGCGACGTTGGCGAGGGCGTCCTCGATGTGTTCTCCGCAGCCTGCCCAGGTGGGCTTACTGCATTTCTGGCACGTGACTTGGGCGCACATGTGGTCTCCTAACGACCGAAGAGGCGGGCAAAGAAGCCGCCCTGACTGGACTTTGCGGCGTCGATCTCGGACTGCGAGTGCTTACCGTTGCACCAGTTGGATGCGGGCACGCTGCGCTTGACGGACTGGATGTGTTGTCCGCATCCGGCCCACGTGGTTTTGCCGCATGTACGACACGTGACTGCTCTGCACATAACTCTGCTTTCGTTGACTGACTGCTTTCTAAATACCCTAGGGGGTATGCTTGAACTATACCCCATGGGGTATCGAAACTGTCAACTCACTCACGAGGAACGAGAGCACATGGATTCGTTAGCGGCCACGGCCACGACAGCGACAAGCGCTGAGCCTGACACCCAGAAGAAGATCGCGAACCGATTGCGTCGCGCTCACGGGCAACTGGGCGCGCTAATTGCCGCGGTCGAAAGCGGTGCCGGATGTCGCGATGTGGTTCACCAGCTCGCGGCAGTATCCAAAGCCCTTGACCGTGCCGGTTTTCTCGTGATCTCTGAAGCGATGCGGGAGTGTCTCCTCAACCCGGATGCCGACGGCTCACCGCAGTCAGAGGAGATAGAAAAACTCTTTCTCTCGCTTGCGTAATGACTCCGCGTTAGCGGAGCCACTCTCCGAGACCCTGAGCGTTGAAGAACTCCAGCGTCACCCCGGTGACGACCCCACCGGAACGGCCGAAAGTAGCCGACGAGAGTGAACCAGCTGGCGCGTTCTCGCCGGTTGGAGCGAAAGCAAAAGTGTCGGCATCCCACGGTTCGAACTCAAGTACGTAGCCGCCCCGAGGGCCGAGGGCTGCCTGCAGGGCGCCATCAACTTCGGTCACGACGAGGTCGCCAAAGTAGCTATTGCGGTAGGTTCCCACGTAGTCGCTGAGATAGACGGATGCTCCCGCCGTGCCAGGCGCAGCCTCGCCAACGAGATCTCCCGCTGGAGCGTGGAGGCCTGCGAGAGCGCCACGGTAGTCACCGAGCCAGTCTCGCGAGCTATCCCCGTGCTGCACCAGATCGAGGAACTGTGCGTTAATCGCTTCGGCAGTGCCGATTGGGCCAGCGTTCGTCAGCGTCACAATTCCCAGATCGAGACTCGGTACGAGTTGGTAATTGGTTCCAGCGCCCAAAACGAAACCGCCCGAGTGGCTCACTGTTGTGCGACCGGTCGCCTGGCTCCCCACATTAAAGCCGAAGCCATAACTGCCGCTGCGCTGGTCGGGGGCAGAAGCCCGCGCGCTGATGCTTTGCGCTGTGATGGCAGGCGTGAGCGATTCGGGGGTGACGAACTGCTGGCCGGCGTATTCTCCGTCGGAGAGCACCATCGTCATCCACTTCGACAGGTCACCGACGGTCGATGAGACACCGCCGGCGGGGGACTGGGGGTCGGGGTTTCGCTCGAAGAGCGGTTGAAACTCGTCGTCTACGAGCGTATGCAGCGTGGCGCGGTTGGGCTGCGCTACGAACTCCGCATAGTTCGAACTCGAGGATGACATGTCGAGCGGTTCGTAGACGAGCTCGCGCACGGCGTCTTCCCACCGCAGGTCGAGCGCCGCCGCTGTGGCCTCGGCTCCCACCGTAATGCCGTAATTGGAGTAATGGTAGCTACTGCGAAAGTCGTCGAGCGGTTGATAACGCAGATGATCGAGAATGTAGTCGCGCTCGTAGCCCACGTCTTCGAGGTCATCGCCCGCGCCCGTGGCCAGCCCGGTGCGATGGCTGAAATAGTCCGCGATCGTGGCGTTCTGGGTGACGTACGTCTCTGCCAGAGAGAAGTCGGGCAGCAACGTGCGCACCGGGGTGTCCCACTCCACGGCACCCTGCGTGATGGCGCGCGCAACGACCGTGGCAGAGAGCGACTTCGAAACCGAGGCGATCTGAAAGACGGTGTCGGCATCCACCCGGTCGCTCGTGCCGACTTCGCGAAGCCCGAACCCCTCGGCAAAGATCATGTCGCCGTTGTGCACGACGCCGACTGCCATGCCCGGTGTGCCCGACTCATCCATCGCCGCCTCGGCCAGCGCGGGAAGTTGCTCAACTGCAGCAGCAACTGCGCGTGCAACTTCTACGTCGCTGCTGCCCGCGCTGAGCGCGATCACATCAGAGGCAGGCGAGTCGCCCGTGACGACCTCAAGACCATTGGATGTCGCTGCCGTGCATCCCGAGACCGCAACGGAAACAGCAAGCAGCGCTCCAATCGCGGGCGCTGAGCGAGAGCGGCGGACAGTGTGGAACTCGGTCGAAGTCTCCATGCAACCACCCTAGAACCTAGGCGGCGAACCCGGCAGGGCTAGAGAGCAGTTGCCTCGAGAATGAGACGGATGAGCTCTACGACCGGCTCCCGCAGAGCGGTGGTCAGAATGGCAAAGACCAGTATGTTGAGCACGACGGTGCCCCAGAATGCCTGGCGGAACATCAGCTTCTGCGTTTTGTGGCGCAGACGTTGCTGGGCCACGATCGCTCCGGGCCAGCCGCCGAAGAGCCCGAGTCCGAGAAGGGCTCCCTCTGACACTCGCCACTGTCGTGTCTGCGCGGCCTTCTTATCGCTAGCGTACGAGCCGTAAGTGATGATGCTCATCACCAGATACAGCGCGGCGAAGATCCACGGTAGAGCACCGATTGCCGTCACGATGCTGATGGCAATGACGAAGGTCGCGAAGACGACGTAGCTCATGGTGCCGGGTTTGCGTCGCTTGACGCGAAGCGCGCGGCCCGAGGCTGAAAGATAGCGGATGTTGCGGGCGCGAACCTTGCCTTCCCGCGTGCGTTCGATGGCAAAGCTGACCCGCTCGCCGGGCGCCGGCCGTGTCTCGCGCGGCGGAAATGCTGAGATGTGCGCGAAAACGCGTTCACTCTGGCCGCCAGCAGCAATTGAGTCAGCGGCCTCGTCAACATCAATGAATCCGAAGCCGCGTTCGTCGTTCCATGAAGCGAGCGCGCCCTCGCGACGTGTGCTTCCGAAACCCATGTACTGAGGGTAACCTGCTGAGCTCCGTGCTCCTGCGTTATGGAGCCCAATTGGGGTACTAGCACCCGCCCGTTTTTGTGCTTATGATTACCGAGACATCGTGGTGATGCCTAGCAATCGTGTCCATTCGGGAGTTCTTCCCTGGACCGTCAGAAAGATCAGATCAAACGGGATGAACATCACCGACTTCGCTGTTAACGCGCTTGGATTCGTGGGCACTGGTTTCTCTTTTCTCATGTGGATGCCGCAGGCCCGCATCACCTGGCAGAGCCGTAACGATGCGGTTCGACTGGCCGGCATCTCGGAGACCACACAGTGGCTCTTGGTCATGGGCTACACCGTGTGGGGGGCTTATGGCGTTCTGAGCGCATCGATGTGGGTGGCGGCTCCGAGTGTGATCGCGATTCCTCTTGCTGCAGCAACGATCGTGGTGATCCGCCGTGGCCGTCGACTGCCGGATGAGGGGCGTTCGTTCCCGATCTTCTCGAGCACGGATGCCGATCCGCTCGTCACGATCAGCGACGGGTTAGTGGCGCTCACTGAGTCGATCCCGATCATTTCGATGCACCACGAGACTCCCGCCGAGGCAGCGGACACTGCGCACACTCCGTCGGATGTGTTGGGGGAGCCTTTGCCTCAGTCGGCCGGTTATGCGGCCACGGGAACGATCCCGATCCTGGCGTAGTGAGCGCCGACTACGCTTCGTCGGGGTTAGCCAATGCGCACGAAACTGCTGATCTCGGCGGCGATTACGTCGCGCACAACAGAGGAGTTGAGGGTGGCTTCACCGTCTCCGGCCTGAACCCCGTAGTCGCCGAAGCTCGCGTGATTGGCACCGTCAATCGGAAAGAACGTGGTCGAGGTCGGCAATAGGTGTGCGGCATTCATGATTTTCTCCGGAGTGCTCAGCAAATCGTTGCTGCCGCTGAGACTGAGAACACGAGTGTCGACCTCCGAGAGATCGTTGGCGCAATAGCTGCCGAAGAGTACGAGGCCGTTCACGTCGGGCTGTTCCGCGTATTGGCAGGCGCGCACGCCGCCGAGCGAGTGGCCGCCAACGAGCCAGGAATCGACATCCGGCACAGCGCTCGTGAACGTGTCGAGCGAGCGTTGATCGAAGAACGCAAGATTCAGGATGGGTTTGGTCACGACCACGGTGAGCCCAGATTCGACGACCGCTCCCGATAGCTTGTAGAGATAGGCATCCGCGCTCACTTTAGCTCCGGGAATGAAGAGCAAGCCTTCGCCGGTGGCGTCCCCGGTGGGGGTGATGATGAACGAGTTCGAGTTCTCGGTGATGTGCACGGCGGGGTTGGTGCGCACGCTGTCGAGCGCGCCCTGCTCGGCCTGCATCACACCGACATTTGCCCAGACAAGCATTCCAACAACTGCGAGAACGATAACGGCAGCCAATGAAATGAAGACGTTGCGGATGGTGCGGCGGGCGCGAGAGCGGGCTGCCGCAGGAGCGGGAGCAGTTGCCTCGGTCGCCTCGGTGGGTTCGCTCGACTCAGTGGGGTCGTTCGCGGCGGAGGGCGACGGTTCGGCAGTGGGCATTGCCCCAGTCTATTGAGTGCGAATGCCCCACCGCGCGGGCGAGCTAGTGCACAGCGACGCGATGCGGCGCTTTCAGGAATATCCGCGACTCGGGAGCGTTGAATAGCAGTGATGACTACACCACTTCGCCTTTCCGTTCTTGATCTCATTCCTGTTCGTAGCAACCAGACGTCTGCCGATGCTCTTGCGGCGACTACCGCGCTCGCTCAGCGCGCTGATGATCTGGGTTTCTCACGATACTGGGTGGCTGAGCACCACAACATGAAGGCCGTGGCGTCGACGAACCCGGCTGTGCTGATTGGCATTTTGGCGGCGCAGACCAAGAACATTCGCCTGGGTTCCGGGGGAGTGATGTTGCCCAACCACGCGCCTCTCGTCGTTGCTGAGCAGTTCGCGATCCTCGAGGCCGCGTTCCCCGGCCGTATCGACCTCGGTATCGGCCGCGCTCCCGGCAGCGACCCTGTGATCACCTCGTACTTGCGGATGACGGGCACGACCAGCGACGTCGATGCCTTCCCGCGCAACGTGGCCGACATCCGCAGCCTCATGAACCCCGAAGGTGCCACGCTGCAGTTGCAGCAGGGGCGCACCTACGAACTCACGGCGACGCCGAATGCGGCATCCGTCGCAGACCTTTGGTTGTTGGGTTCGAGCGACTACTCGGCGCGTTTGGCCGCATCGCAGGGTGTGCCGTATGTCTTCGCTCACCACTTCTCGGGCGAAGGAACAGCCCGCATTCTGGGGCTCTACCGCGACAACTTCGTGCCCTCGGAACAGCTGAAGGCGCCTAAGACATTCTTGACGCTGAACGTGGCTGTCGCCGAGACTGCGGCTGCCGCGCGTGCTGCCGCGTTGCCGCAATTGCAGCAGATGGCGCGCTTGCTCAGCGGCATGCCGCTGGGGCCGTTGGCCACGATCGAGGAGGCCGCTGCTACCGAGCTCGCTGCGCCGCAACAGCAGATGGTGGATGACATGGCTGAGCGCTGGGTCATTGATGAGCCTGTTGCTGCGGCAGCCCGCATCCGCTCGCTCGCAACCCGCTTTGGCGTTGACGAGGTCATGGTCGTGCCCGGTCTCTCGGCACACACCGAGGACGCCGCGAACACGTCACCCGTGCGCGTGCACGCGCTCGAGCTGCTGGCCGAACAACTGCTCGCCTAGCCACCGATCGCGCTGTCCTAGCCAAGTCTCGCGACTACTTGGGGAGAGTGGCGTTGGCCCGTAACCGTAATTCACGCACACCGTTGCGCTCTCGAACCTCAACGTGGGAATGATGCGATGCAACAAATTCGCTGAATGTTTTGAACTTCAATGATGCTTCGTTGAACGACGGGTCAATTCGAAGCATCTGATTCTTGACGCCCGAACTGTTGAGCCACTCTGAATCTTCCTTCTGTTGCACCAGCAGCATCGCCCGCACGAGCATCTTGAACGGCCGCATTCCGCTCGCCGCTGCACCACCCGGTGTCGTGGACGGGCCCTTCGAGGTCGCCGCCGGTTGCTGAGTCCCAGCGCTTTTCGCGGTGACAGCCGTCGTCTTTGTGGGCTGAGTGCTCGTTGGGCTTTTCTGCGTAGCGGCCGATTTGAGGGTCTTCGCTGCAGCAGGTTTGGCGGTCTTCGTTGCGGTGACGGTTGTGTTTTTGGGCGCCGTGTTCGGCTGCGGGGATACCGCGGGAGTTCCAAACTCGACGCCAGGCAGTGAGTCGTAGTCCGCGAACTTATCGCACGATGAAGTGAGGGCGTCACTCGTGCCGCCGGCGACTCCCACACCCACAACGAAGCGCCCTAGCGTTTTGGCTCGCTGGGCGAGTGCCACATAGTCCGAGTCGCCGGCCACGATGACGACGTGAGTGATATCCGGGAGCCTGAACATGTCCTCCATGGCGTCCACCGACAGGCGGATGTCTGCACCGTTCTTCATCAGCGCAGTCAGAGGGAAGAGTTGCACGAGTTCCACCGCCCGATTGATGAACTGCTTTTGGTAGGAAGCATTCACCGGCACCGACCAGTCGGCGTAGGCGCGACTGAAGGCCACTGTTCCGAACGACGAGGCGTAGTCGAGGATAGCTTCGACATCCACCTCGGCTTCGATCAGTTTCGTGCCGACCACGCTGGGCGTTGCGCGATTGGAATTATGAAAGCGGGCCTTGTCCTTCTGAAACTGCCCGTTGCCGTGTTTCTGGTTGTAGCGCGAGATCACGATGTTGTCGAAATCGATGTAGACGGCCACTCGGCCTTCGCTGGGCATAGCCAATTGGTCTCCTCGGGAAAAAAAGTTCTTCTCAGTCTTCTGGTGAGGCTCGCTCAAGACAATCCCCGCATTCGGGGCAATCACTGGGAAGCGACCCTGGCGACATTTTCTCGACTCAACCAGGGCTGCTGAGTTCCACATCGCGCAACATGGAATTAACATTCCATGTGCTTCACTTTTGACACCCCGCTGGATAGAGTCCCTCACATGGAACGCAGTGCCACGTCGTATCATTCACAGGGGCTAGTCAAGGCTCTCAAAGTGCTCAAGGTGCTCGGCGCGCAGGAGAAAGCGCTCAGCCTCGCTGAACTATCAGCCGAGCTCGAACTCCCGAAGTCGACCCTCATCCGGTTGCTTTCGGTGCTCGAGCAGGAGGCTTTCGTCTACCGCGAGGGTGACCCACCGGTGTACGCACTGGGGCACGCAGTGCTCGACATCTCCGAGTCGTACCGTCGAGTCGCGAACACCGCTGACGTCGCCGCACCGTATTTGAAGACTCTCGCTCACGAGACGGGCCTTACCGCCAACCTCGGTGTGCTCGAAGGGCGTTGGGCGCTGCACTTGTGCGTTCAAGAACCAGACCGTCCGTTGCGGTTCCGGTCGCGTGATGGCTCGCTCGACTACACCTACTGCACGGGCATCGGAAAGATGTTGCTCTCAGAGATCCCGGTCGACCAGATCGCCCAGCACCTGCCTGAAGAGCCCTATGCCCGCTTCACGGAGTACACGATCGTGAACCGCGAGCAGATGGATGCGAACCTCGCCACTATTCGGGAACGTGGCTACAGCCTCGATGACCAGGAACGTGACCTCGGCGTCATTTGCCTCGCTGTTTCTATTCCGTTGGGGCTGGACGTTCCGGTCGCGATCAGCGTCTCGGGCCCCGCCGGCGAGCTTGCCCCCGAGCTGCGCGAAGCACTCTCGCAGCGCGTTCACGATGTGGCGGCCGAGCTTGCCGCCGACCCACGATTTGTTGCCGCGTTCCGCGCTGAGCGCGGTGGCCAGCGAAAAGGAGAAAACCATGATCGTTGATGTCCACACCCACAACCACCAGCCCGAACACTGGGGTGACGAGCACAAGAAGAACTGGGAGCCCGCGTACGGTGAGCCGTACCCGCGTATCTCGCCCGCAATGTACGACGCTGCGATGACGAAAGCCGGCGTCGACGTCGCCATCGTCTTCGGCCTTGCTGCCACCCGTGCGGGCGTGCACACTCCGAACCGCTTCGTCGCGGACTACTGCGCCCAGTTGTCAACGCCGACGGTTGCCTTCACTGCGCTCGACCCGCTCGACACCGACTGGCGGGATCAGCTTGACGAGGCTTACGAACTTGGCTTCAAGGGAGTCAAGCTCTACCCAGTTCTGTCGCTCTTCGATCCGCTCGACCCTGCATTCGATGAGTTCTACCGACTCTGCTCTGAACGACGGATGACCATCCTCTGGCACATGGGTGCGACGCCCAGTGCGCAGGGCCGACTCTCGCTCAGCCAACCGCTCGTTGTCGAAGAAGTTGCTCGCCGGCATCCAGATCTCAAGCAGATCATGGCGCACATGGGCCACCCGTGGCAGCGCGACGCCGTCGTCGTTTTGCGCAAGCACGCCAACGTCTACGCCGATGTCTCTGCGAGCTGGCACCGACCGATGGATGGCTTCATGGCTCTCGTCAATGCCCAAGAGTGGGGCGTCGTGAACAAATTGTTCTTCGGCAGTGACTATCCGCTGTGGGAGCCGGCTGACGCCATTGCGCGTTTCCGCTCGCTTGCCGACTTTCGTGCGGGCAACCTGCCCCACGTTCTCGAAGAAACCGTTGAGTCGATCCTTCACCAGGATGCTCTTTCGCTTCTCGAGATCCCCGATCCACGGCTCGCTAGATAGCCCGCCGCCATGACTACCCAACCGATGAAAAAGGAGCAAGATACCGTGCCTAGGACAGCCGCTGCGCTGATCAGCGAAGCCAAAGAATTTATTCCCGGAGGAGTGAATTCGGCAACTCGGAACTTTGGTGCGCCGTATGCCTTCCGCGATTCTCAGGGTGCTTACCTGACGGACTACGACGGTCGCCGCTACGTGGACTATCACGCAGCATTCGGTGCCATCCTGTTGGGGCATTCCGACGAGCGTGTCACCGCCGCCGTCACGCAGAGCTTGAACGGTCTTGACCTCGTAGGTCTGGGCGTGAGCGAACTCGAAGTAGAGGTTGCTCGCATGGTCGCGAAACTCATCCCTTCGGTTGAAAAGTCCGTCACGACAATGAGTGGCACCGAAGCCACGATGCAGGCCGTGCGACTCGCTCGTGGCGTCACTGGCCGCAAGTACCTCCTCAAGTTTCAAGGTTGCTTCCACGGTTGGGGAGATGCCGTTGCTCGCAACGTCGCGTCGCCGGCCGACCGCATCGGAACCGTTGACCCGCTTTCTACCGGAATCCTCGAAGACGCTCTGGGCTCTACGCTTGTCGCTGACTTCAACGACCTCGACTCGGTTCGCGCCCTCTACGAGCGCTACCCGGATCAGATCGCAGCGATCATCCTCGAACCCGTGCCTCATAACGTCGGCGCGCTACTTCCCGACCAGTCCTTCTTAGAAGGTCTGCGAGAGATCACCAAGGCTGAGGGCAGCATCCTGATCTTCGACGAGGTCATCACGGGCTTCCGCCACGCTCCCGGCGGCTACCAAGAGCTCTGCGGAATCACCCCCGACCTCACCAGCTACGGCAAGTCGATGGGTAATGGCTTCGCCGTCGCGGGGCTTGGCGGTCGCGCAGATCTCATGGACAATTTCTCGTCCGCTGGCGGTGGCGTGATGCTCGCCGGTACGTTCAACGGTGGCCCGGTCTCGATGGCCGCAGCAATCGCCACGATGACGGTTGCCAGTGATCCCGAAGTGGGAATGCATGAATACACCGGCCGCCTCGGCGCTCGGATGCGGGACGGGCTTCGCGACATCACCACCGAGCTCGGCATTGCGGCTCACGTGACGGGCCTCGGCAGCGTCTTCATTTGTTACTTCATGGATCGGGAGCCGAAGAGCTACAACGATCTCTTGGAGAACAATGACGTTGCTTACGCCACGTTCCACCGCCGAATGACTGACCGCGGCTTTGTGATGTATCCCATGACGCTCAAGCGCAACCACATTTCGCTCGCGCACACCGAAGCGGACATCGACCTCACGCTCGAGGCCGCCCGCGACGTACTGCAGGAAATGAAGAGCGAAGGAATCTTCGCATGAGTGCGCGCCGGGTTCTTGTCGTCGGAGCGGGGGTGATGGGTCACCGTCAGGCCGTTGCAGTTCGTGCTGTTGGTGACCAGATTGCTGCTGTCGTCGACACGGATCTGGCGCGAGCTAGCGCCGTTGATTCGGGCGCCAGCACCTATACCTCCGTGCAGGAGGCGCTTGCTCAGGAGCACGACCTCGATAGTGCGATCATCGCCACTCCCTCTGCCGGGCACCTTGTGCAATCGACAGAGTTGGTAGCGGCGGGGCTCGACGTTCTCGTGGAAAAACCCCATCGTGTTCCTGGGCAAGATCCTGCACCGCTGCGTGACGCTCTCAGTGCGGGCGGCCGACTCTTCGTCGGAATGTCCACTCGCCACTGGGCCGGCGTTCAGGCCGTGGTTCGTGCCGTCGCCGACGGAGAACTCGGTGAGATTCTGACCTACAACGACCGCATGCAGTTTCACCTCGAAGAGGCCAGCCTGCCCGGGTGGTACTTCAACTCCGCTGTTAGCGGCGGGGGAGTGCTTGTGACGAATGGCGTTCATGCCTTCGATCGGGCACGCGCAATCCTCGGTGGGGAGTTGCAGTTTGAGACCGCAGCCCTGAAGCGCGTGAACCCTAGCCACGAGACCGAAGATCACGCGAGCGTTATCGCTCGCGTCGGGGAATCGACCATTGCATCCATCGAAATGTCGTGGGTGCCGTACGACCCGATTGGCACAGGGCTCATCGTGACGGGCACCAGAGGAACGGCCCGCATTTATATGGATGGCTCGTGGTCGATCTCGGCTATCGGCGTTGAGCGCAGCGGCCCGTCGATAAACATCGATCGGGCACCGTTCATCAGCCAGTGGACGAGTTTTCGCGACGAGGAAGCGGGCTTTGGGCTCGACGATCTCGAACCCACTCTCCAACTAATCGAACAGATTTATCAGGAGGTTCCCGTTGTCTGAAGTATCGCTGCTCATCTACCCTTGGGACGTCATCGCCGACGGCGCTGAACGCGTTGTCGAGACAGTTGCCGAACTCGGTGTCGACCGCCTCGTCATCGCTACCGCCTATCACTCGGCCGAGGTCATCTCTCCTCGCCGCCTCGACCGTGTCTCGACGGTGGCGGAAGCAAACACGAGTCACTTGCCCCTCGGCTTCAACAACTTCAGCGGCTTGGCCGTACCGCCCTCCTCCATCGCGACCGAGCATCCGGATCTCTATCCCTCGCTCAAGCGTGCTGCGGATGCCGCGGGCATTTCGCTCAGCGGCTGGGGAATCGCATTCCACAACACCACGATGGCGACCGAGCATCCCGAAGCAGCAATCAAAAACTGTTTCGGCGACTCTTTCACCCACGGACTGTGCCCAGCAAACCCTGCGGCTCAGCAGTACGCGGTTGAGCTTGTGGCGGAGATCGCCGGCTCGGGACTGTTCGATCGTGTGTTGGTAGAGAGCCTCTCGTACCTGCTGTACAACCACGGTCATCCTCACGAACTGTGGGGCGCCCGCCTCGACCCGACCACGCGCTACCTTCTCTCACTGTGCTTCTGCAGCCACTGCCGAGAACAGGGAACAGCCCGCGGAATCGACGTCGGAGCCCTGCGCCTTCGGGTCTCGAACGAACTTCACCGCACCTGGAACGCCGAAGCACCCGCCGGTCGCGACGCCGATGATGGCGCCGAAATTGCGTCGCTCCACATGATGTGGCCCGATCTCGCGGCCTACACCCGCATGCGTAACGACGTGGTCACTGAGCTCGCCGGCCGGGTTGCTCGCGAGATCCGCGCCAAAGGCGCTGTGCTCGACCTGAGTGCAGCGGTCTGGGGACGCCCCGCTTTCAGCAACTGGATGGAGGGCGTGGATGTCGCAGCAAGTGTTGCTGTCGCCGACTCTTTCGTTCTTGAAAGCTACTATCCGACCGCTGGCGAGGTGGCTCGCGAACTCGACCACACTCTCGCCGCGGCCGCGCTCTCCGATCGTGGAGCAGACTCCCTGGCCTCAGCCATCACTCTCTGGCCCAGCTTCCACCCGACGAAAGACAGCTTTCTCTCGAAGGTGGATGCCATCCGTGGTTCGGGCGTGAGCAAGCTCGCCCTCTACAACTACGGCACGGCAACCGCACCGACACTCTCGTGGATTCGGGATGCCGCCGACATGATGAGGAGCGGATCATGACCTTCAGCCCCACCCTGTTCGATTCTGTGGAAACCCCGGCCTTGCTGATCGATCGCGCGCAGATGATGCGCAACATCAGCATGATGGCGGAGTTCGCGGTGAAGGCGGAGGTTGCTCTTCGTCCTCACTTCAAAACCTCGAAAATGATTGAAGTCGCTCGGCTGCAGTTGCAGGCCGGCGCTGTTGGATTCACCTGCGCAACGATGGCGGAGGCCGAAGCCTTGCTCGCTGCGGGAATTAACGACGTCTTCTGGGCGAACGCTCCGGCTTCTGCTCAGAAGGCTCGCTTTGCCGCCGAGGCCAACCACACTGCGCGCCTAGCGGTCGGAATCGACTCGGTCGAACTCGCTGCAGTGTTGTCTCAGGCTGCAGTGGCGGCCGACTCTACGATCCCGGTCATTCTGGAGATCGACACTGGCCTCGCTCGTACGGGAGTGCTGGCTGCCGCAGCGGACGACGTCGCGGCTGAAATCGCCGCCTTGCCGGGCATCCTGCTCGATGGCGTCTACATGCACGAAGGCCAGCTTGCGAGCCTCAAGGGCACTCGCGACGAGATCGTCGCGGCCGGAACCGGTGCCGCGGCAGCGTTGGTCGCCGTCGCGGAAGCGCTGCGAGCAGCCGGTCACGCCATCTCGGTCGTCTCCGTGGGGTCGACACCCGGCTGGGAATCTGCACCGCGCGTACCTGGTATCACCGAAGCTCGCGCCGGAACCTACGTCTTCTTCGATGCTAATCAGTTTCGACTCGGATCTGCCTTGAGTGCTCAGTGCGCGCTCACTGTGCTCAGCACTGTGGTGAGCGTTCCCGCTGCCGATCGTCGTGTCATTGATGCGGGCATCAAGGCGATGAGTTCCGACCGCTCTAACCGCGGCGACACCCTCGGCCTCGTGACGGCTCCCGAAGGAGCCCTCGCCGACGACATCGTCTTCGAGCGTGCCTACGAAGAGCACGGCATCCTCAACGGAACCGGCATTGACGAACTCGGCTTCGGAAGCCGAGTTCGAATCATCCCCAATCATGCGTGTGGCGTAGTGAACATGTTCAGCCGCGTACACGTGGTCGAAGGCAGTGACGTCGTCGACATCTGGAATCCCGTTGGTAGGCACTAACCAGCCTGCGGGTCACTAGTAACACCCCTGCACCAACCAAGAGAAGTAACAGAAAGGTAGCGCAATGAGTAACAAGTCACCATGGCGTCGGTCGTTGATCGGCCTTGCCGCAGTAAGTTCGCTCGTGCTTACAGGATGCGCTGCTGAGTCATCGAATAACGACGACCCAGCAGCTATCAAGGATGAGGTAGTCGTAGCTCTGGCGGGCGACATTGACAACTTCGATCCTCACACCAATCAGCTCATCATCTTCGAATTTGCGATTCGTGAGCTCGTGTTCTCGTCTCTCGTCGACTACGACGCCGAGCTGAAGCTTCAGCCCGACCTCGCGACGTACGAGGTAAACGAAGACGCAACGGTGTTCACGTTCAGCCTAGCGCCGGATGCCGTATTCCACGACGGAACCTCAGTTGACGCTGATGCTGTCATTGCTTCAATGGAGCGCGCCGGCACAGCAGAAGACTCGATCTGGTCGGGCCGTCTTGCCGACGTCGCCTCGTACGAGGCAACGGATGAGTCGACGGTCGTCATCACGCTCAACAATCCGGATGCCACGTTCCTCGCGGGTCTCGCATCGATCGCGATTGTCGCTCCTTCGAGCTTCGACACGGCGACCTCCGAGCCCGTGGGTTCAGGCCCGTACGAGTTCGAGAGCTGGACGGCCAACACCGAGATCGTGTTGACGAGCTTCGACGACTACTTCGGTGACGTTTCGCCGACGGAAACTCTTCGACTGCAGCCGATCACCGACCAGCAGGTCGCGCTCAACAATCTCTACAGCGGAAGCGTCGACATTCTTGCCAGCGCCTCGGCCGCAACGGTGTCGCAGCTCGACGCCGACCGTGCCGCCCTCGTAGAGCCGGTCGCATCGAACAGCCTCTCGCTGATCGAGTTCAACTCATCGGGAAAGCTTGCTGACCCGATGGTGCGCCAGGCTTTGGCGTACGCCCTCGACAAGGACTCCATTCGGGAAATCGCCTACGGTGGCGGCGGCTCGAGCAGCTGGAGCCCGTTGCCTGAGAGCAGCTGGGCCTACTCCGAGCAGGACGGCTACGAGTACGACCTCGACAAGGCTGCGACAATGCTCGCTGCTGCTGGCGAGTCTGACCTCGAGTTCTCGCTTGAAGTTCCTTCCGGCTTCCCGGAGGCTGAACAGCTCGCTCGTGTCTGGCAGGCATCGCTCGCTGAGATCGGTGTGACCTTGAACGTCAACATCACGGAGATTTCGGTCTGGCTCGACGCTTACGTGAGCCGCGGTTATGACGCCACCTGGAATGTGTTCAACGTAGGAGCGGACCCCCACTCCTTCTTCGACATCATCATGACTCCGCACCTTGCGGACGACTACCAGAACCAGACGGTTTCGGATCTCGTTCTTGACGCTACCCGCGTCTCTGACGAAGCCACTCGCGGTGAGCTTTACGGCGAACTCCAGCAGATTCTCGTAGATGAACTGCCCATCATGATCGTGCAGTCGACCCCGGTTGCTTCGATCGCTGGTCCGGATGTCTCGGGCTACGAGGTCAACCCGCTCGGCTGGGCTCTGCTCTCGCAGGTCACCGTCAGCCAGTAACACCGCGCACGACACAGCACGCAACAACACGAAGGAACGAGGGAGGCAGCATCGTGAAAATCATGCGACGCGCAGGAATAGAGGCGGCAAAGCTCGCCGTGGTCTTGTGGTTCGTCTCGGTGTTCGCCTTCCTCGCTCTTCGGCTCACCCCTGGGGATCCAGCAGTTCTGCTGCTCGGTCCCCAGGCGGGGCGGCCGGATGCGGCGGAAACGCTGGCCCAGCTACGAACAGAAATGGGGCTCGACCAGCCCTGGCCCGTTCAGTACGGCATCTGGCTTGGCGACATCCTGCGCGGAGACTTTGGAGTCTCAAGCCGCAGCGGGGTTGCCGTCGTCGAACTCGTAGCGGGCGCTGTTCCGCCAACGTTGTTCCTCATTCTTGGAGCTGTGCTCATTGCCGTACCGCTCTCCATCATCTTCGGAATGGCCGCCGCGTACTTCCGCAACGGAATCGTCGACCGGGCAGTGCGTCTGGTGACGACATTGGCGATCGCGATTCCCGCAGTCTGGCTCGGACTGTTCCTCATCATCATTTTCTCGGTCACGCTCGACATTCTGCCGTCGGGCGGATTCACCAGCCCCTTCGATGACTTCGGAGATTTCTTCATCCAGATGATTCTGCCGGTCACGACGCTGGCGATCTTCCTCGGGGGAGTGCTGACGCGCTTCGTCTATGCCGAAGCATCCGACGTTCTCCGCCAGGATTACATGCGCACGGCGCTGGCCATGGGCATTTCGACACCGCGCCGCGTCTTCGTCTACGCCATGCGTAATGCTGTCACCCCGATGATCACGATCGTGGGAGTACAGATCGGAGCGCTCGTCGGAGGTGCCGTGCTCGTGGAGGCCGTCTTTGGCCTCGGCGGTATCGGCCAACTCCTACTCTCGAGCGTTCTCAACCGTGACTACCAAGTAGTGCAGGGTGCCGTCTTGCTCACCACGATTGTGGTGCTGCTCGTTGGTTACCTCGCAGACCTCGCCTACCGTCTCGTCGACCCGAGGATCACAGAATGACACTCACCGAACCCCGCACGAGCGGAACGCCCCTGTCGCGCACCTTCGCTGCCATCGCCGCCGTCGGCCCCGCGAGACTCTCGCTCATTGTCATCGGCGTAATAGCCCTCTTCATGGCGGTCTGGCCCTCGCTCTTTAGCCCGTACTCGCCATCGGCGATTGACGCGTCGTCCATTCTGTTGTCTCCGAGCTTCGCGCATCCGTTGGGAACGGATGAAGCGGGAGCCGACGTCTGGGCTCGACTGGTCTATTCCACTCAGCTCGAACTTGTCATCGCGGCGGGCAGCGTTCTCGTTGCTCTTGTCATTGGTCTTCCCACCGGCCTCATCGCCGGAAACGCAGGACGGTTTATGGATGGCGCGTTCACGAGTGTTGCTTCGGCGACGCTCGCTTTCCCTCTCGTGCTTTTCGCCATTTTGATGGTCGCGAGCTTCGGCACCACGAGCCTTTCGCTCACGGTCATTATTGGGTTCCTCTTCTTCCCTCGCGTATTTCTCCTGATGCGAGCGCAAACGCGCAGTCTCAAGGAGCGCGAGTTTGTCACAGCGTTGCGGGTCGGGGGAGTGCGACCGACTCAAATCTTGGGCCTCCACGTGCTTCCTAACGCCGCCGGCCCACTGCTGACGCTGATTCCCACGCTCATGGCGGAAGCCATCCTGATCGAGGCGGGCCTGAGCTACCTCGGTTTGGGCGTCGATTTGCCCGCCTCCACGTGGGGCACGATCCTCGAGGCTTCGAAGAACTACTACGTCACATCACCCTGGTATGCGATTTCGGCTGGCCTTGTCATCACCTTCGTCGCTGCCGTGCTGATGTTCGCTGGCGAACTTATCGCCGAATCAGCGAACCCCATGAGACGGCGGCGTCGCTCATGACCCGCGTCACGTTGCTGCGCGGGGGTCGCGTTGCCGACGGAACCGGCGCTCCACTTCTCGACGCCGACATACTGATCGCCGACGGAAAGATCGCCGGCATCGGCAACTTCCCTGAGAGCGATGCCGACGTGGTTGTCGACTGCGCTGGCCTGATCGTGGCACCAGGATTCATCGACATCCACACGCACTCCGATCTCACCCGCTTTGCGTACCCGGAATGTGAATCACGCGTGCTGCAGGGCATCACCACCGAAGTGATTGGCAATTGCGGTTTGAGCCCGGCACCGATTCGCGGCAACCCCGACGACGTTCGCGCGATTATCGGGCCCGTGGACATCGTCGCTGATGTCGAGGTGAGCTGGAACTCGGTGGGTGAATACTTTGCCGCGCTCGATTCCACTCCGGCGGCGACAAACGTGGCACCGCTCGTGGGGCACGGAACTATCGTGCTCGCCGCTCAAACCAGAGTTGGGGTCGACCCTCACCACGATGACGATCGCCGCGCGGCCATGGTCGCCGAGCTGCAGGAGGCGCTAGCAGCGGGCGCGTGGGGCTTGAGCTTGGGGCTCATGTATTCGCCGGGCGAACTCAGCCCGGTCGACGAGCTGACCGAGCTCGCGCGTTCAGTTGCGCAACACAATGCTCTGCTCAGTATGCACATGCGCGCCTACGACGGCGATGGACTGGCGGATGCGGTGGCTGAGGCCCTGCAGATTGCTGAGACCGCGGGTGCTCGCCTGCAAATTTCGCACTTTCGCTCGATCCGTGACGACGACGGCAGCGCGCTCGACGCCGCGATCGCCCTCGTCGAAGACGCGAACGGTGATGTGCAGGCCGATGCGTACCCATATCTCGCCGGTCACACGACGATGCTTCAGCTCTTGCCGACCGAGCTGCGAGCACTTCCCGTGGCTGAGATCGCCCAACGCATTGCGGATGCTCCGGCCGCCGTTGCCGAGATGCTTGAGTCGGCGGCCGGGTTTCCGCCGGAGGCCATTACGGTGGCTAAGGCCTCAGCAAATCCGCTCGCGGTGAGCAGGACTCTCGCAGAATTGGTGGCTGAATCAGACCACGAGTCGTGGGGTCCTTTGGCCGTGGAACTCCTCCACGCGAACGAGCTCAACGTTGACGTGATCATCGTCGGCACGCGGCCCGTCGACGCTCTCCGGGTGTTGCAGCATCCGCTCGTTTCTGTGGCATCGGATGGGCTCGCCCTCAGCCTCACGCACGAGGCCAATCTGCCTCATCCGCGGTCGATCGGTACCTTCCCACGTTCGTTCGACGAACTCTCGCGTGCGGGCATGACCACGGTGGAGATCGTGCACAAGATGACGGCGAAGCCGGCCGCTCGACTGGGCTTCACCGACCGCGGCGTGCTCGCTGTAGGCGCGTGCGCTGACGTCACGGTCTTCGACGCGTCCACGGTCGCGGACCGGGCAACCTACGCATCCCCACTTGAAACACCGCAGGGAATCGTCCACGTTTTTGTGAACGGCGTCCGGGTAGTGCGCGACGGCCGTCACACCCACGAATTGCCTGGCCACGTCTTAAGAAGGAGAACAGCATGACCCCTTCACCGTTACTAGAAATTGCAGACCTCACGGTTCGCTATGGCACGGGCAACGCTAAGCCCGCCGTCGATAAGGTCTCGCTGTCCCTCGCCGCCGGCGAGACGGTCGGCCTTGTGGGCGAATCAGGGTCAGGCAAGTCGACCGTCGCGCGCGCCGTGCTCGGATTGATGCCTTTCGAGGGAACCATCACCTACCAAGGTGAGAATCTCGCTGAAGTGACGCCGACCCGCATGCGCGCTATCCGCAGCGACCTGCAGATGATCTTCCAAGACCCGTACGCCACCCTTGATCCGCGGATGACGGTCGGTCGGCAAATCGCGGAGCCCATGCTGGTGCACAAGATTGTGCCGCGCTCCGGTGCCGCCGCCCGCGTGGGCGAGCTGCTCGAGCAGGTAGGGCTGTCGGCACAGATGGCGGGCCGGTACCCACACGAGTTTTCCGGTGGCCAACGCCAGCGCATCGCGATTGCACGAGCGCTTGGTGTTAGCCCGTCGCTGATTGTCTGCGACGAACCGACCAGCGCGCTCGATGTGTCGGTGCAAGCCCAAGTGCTCGAACTGCTTCAAGAGCTCCAGCGCACACAAGGAATCGCCTACCTGTTCATCGCCCACAACTTGGGCGTCGTGCGGGCCATGTCGCACCGCGTCGCTGTGATGTACCTGGGGGAGATCGTGGAGTACGGAACTTCTGACGAGGTCTTCGGTAACCCGCAACATCCCTACACTCGTGCCCTAATCGAAGCGGTTCTTGAGCCCGATCCTGCATCGCGGCATCGTCCGCTGTCGATCGACCCCGATCTCACTAGCCCGATCAACGTGACGAGGAGCCGCGCATGAGCGACCAAGCACTCTTAGAAATCCGGGATCTTTCGGTACGGTTTTCGGCATCCGCCCCGCCCGCGGTGCGCGGTGTTTCTATCCGCGTCGAGGCGGGCACTCGCGTAGGAATCATTGGCGAATCGGGCTCCGGTAAGTCGGTCACCGCGATGTCGGTCTTACGTCTGAATGACGAGCGAATCGCGCACTATGGCGAGGAATCATCCATCACTCTCGATGGTCGGGAACTTCTCAAAGCGCCGCTCTCGGCAATCCAGGGCGTCCGTGGTGCGCAGGCCTCGATGATCTTTCAAGACCCGATGTCGGTGCTCAACCCGGTGTTTCGAGTAGGGCATCAGGTGCGCGACGTTCTGGTGGCGCACCGCCCCGAGCTGCGAAAGACCGCCAAGGCTCTCGTTATCGAGAGTCTGGATGCGGTCGGTATCCGTAACCCCGCCGCGGTTTACCGTCAGTACCCTCACGAGCTCAGCGGCGGAATGCGTCAACGCGTCATGATCGCGATGGCGATCGCATCGTCACCACGACTGCTGATTGCGGACGAAGCGACGAGTGCGCTCGACGTGACCGTGCAAGCTGCCGTGCTTGAGACCATCGGTGCTCTCGCCGACGATCGTGGAATGGCGGTGCTCATGATTACTCACGACATGGGCGTTGTCGCGCGTTTCTGCGACTACGTCTACGTGATGTATCACGGTGAAGTTGTCGAATCAGGCGCGGCCGCCGACATCCTTACCTCACCTCAGCACGACTACACGAAAAAACTTCTTGCGTCAGTTCCTCGCCTTCACGGCGATCAGCCCCGCACGGCCTAGTGCGGGCACCCCAACCAACCCCAAAGAAAGGCATCAATGTTCCACGCAATCACCACTCCAGACGCTCCTCAGCCCGCCGGCACCTACAGCTCTGCCGTCGTCGCAGGTTCGCTCGTGTTCCTTGCCGGTCAGGGCCCGTTCGACAAAGACAGCAACCGCGTCGGCGAGACCTTCGCTGAGCAGGTCCGCCAGACCTTCCGCAACCTCGAGACCGTTGCTCAGGCTGCCGGCACGAGCCTTGAGAACACCGTGCGCTATGGCGTCTACCTCAAGACGCTCGATGACTTCGCTGAGTTCAACGAGATCGCGGCAGAGTACCTCACGGCACCGCTCCCGGCGCGCACGACGATTCAGGCCAACCTTCGTGGCTTCGACGTCGAGCTCGACGCGATCGTCGCGCTTCCCGCGAAGTAGCAATGCGTCTCGCAGTCATTGACGGGCGAGCGTCGCTCCTCGTCGACGGCACCGTCGTCGATATCGAGCGTGCGAGTGCTGGTCGATTCTCGGCCACGGTCGACGAGCTCTACCCGGACTGGGCAGCGTTTCAGGCGTGGGCGGCGGATGTCGAAGCAAGCGACCGTAGCGAGTCCGCGCTTGAACCCGCTCAGTGGGGTGCGCTCGCGCACGCCCCGCAGCAGATCTTTGCGGTCGGGCTTAACTACGTTGATCACGCTGCGGAGTCCGGTTTTAACGTCCCGGAACATCCGATGGTCTTCACGAAGTTTGCGTCGTCGATCTCGGGTCCGTTCGAACCGCTCGTATTGCCGACCGACAGTGTCGATTGGGAAGTTGAGCTGGTTGCTGTCGTGGGCGCTGGCGGTCGCAACATCGCCGAAGCAGACGGGCTCGCGGCTATCGCAGGCTTCTGCATCGGCCAAGACTATTCGGCGCGCGACGTGCAGATGCGAGGAGTGCCACCGCAGTTCTCGCTCGGTAAGTCGTTCGCGGGGTTCGCACCGCTCGGGCCAGTCTTCGTCGACACGGAGAGCTTTCTGAAGCAGTCAGAAATCACTCTCGAATGTTGGATTGACGATGCTCTCGTGCAGAGCGCACCGATGAACGACATGGTTTTTTCGGTATCGCGACTCGTCAGTGAACTCTCGGCCATTGTTGAGTTGCGCCCCGGCGACGTGATCTTTACCGGCACACCGACGGGCGTCGGCTTCGGCCAGAACCCGCCTCGCTATTTGCGCGCGGGCGAAGTTGTGCGCAGTGCAATTACCGGGTTGGGAACGATGTCTCAGGAGTGCGTGGCTCCGTAGCTCGCGTTCCTTGCTTCTGTGACGAAGGCGCGTCTCTCGTGGGGAGAGGCGCGCCTTCTGTTCCGTCATCGCTACGATTGAGGAGACGCCGCAAGATTAAGGAATGCCCGTGACGTATAGCGCTATTCGAGTTCGCGAGACTCCCGGAAAGCCCGGATCTGGCCGTATTGGTGTCGCCGCCATTGTCTTCGGTATTGCGGTGGCGGGCTGGGTCTCGTTCGGTCGTCATCTCTTTGGCCTCGGCGGCGATCTCACCGTCATTTACGCCGCGACGCTCGGCATTGCGTTCGCTATCCTTCTGGTGCTCGTCGGTCGTGCCATGCGCCGCACCGATCTGCGTGGTTTTAGCACTCGCCCCATCACGCACGCGATGCTGATTTCCTCCGGCATTTGTGCATTCTTGTTGGGCCTCACCATCCCCGATGTCACCCCAGAGGGACTGCAAACGATCGTGAGCGGGCCGAACGAACCTGCCCTCGGTATTGCCATCGGCATCGCGAACCCGCTGGGAGTCATCGGAATAGCGACCGGCATCATCGCGCTGGTGCTCGCAGTCAAGGAATCCCGCGGCCGCATCACGCTCGTCGAGAGCTGGGATGACGACGAGGCTGCTGAAGCGACGCAGCCGGTTGGGTCGGCTCTGCCTTCCGATGCAGCTAACACCGCTGCGGCTTCCGCGAGCCCTGGTGTGTAGCTAGCGGCGCCAGAGCCTGTAGTTAGCGGTGCCCGAGCTGCGACTGCGAGCTCAACTCGTGCCAGCCGCGGTCGTGGTAGACAAGCGGTGGGCCAGCATCCGTCTCGGTTCCCACATGAGACTCCTGCGCGAGAACCAGAATCAACGACGCTGACGCCGTGTCGAGTTGATCGATGCGTTGGCCGACGATGCGCACGGGGGCGCTCGGAAAGTACGGTTCTCCGCTCGGTAGGCGCGACCACAGTGAACGGTCGGCGAAACGGTCGACGCCGCTGGTCGCGCACAGCTGGGCAATCGGCAATTGTTCGCTGCCGAGAAAGTGCACGACGTAGGAGTTCGCATTTCGAATCCCCGTGGCGGTGGATGCTTGATGGCCAATGGAAAATGCAAATAGCGGGGGATTCGCGCTCACCGACACGATCGACGTCACGGTGAGGGCCACAGGGCCGACTGCGGAGTCCGCCGTCACCACCGCTACTCCACCCGGATACCGGCGAAACGCAGCCGCGAATTCGGCTGCGCTCAGCCCGGTGGCGGGCAGGGCATCGTCGTCGGTGCGCTCGGTGCGGTCGGCCGTGAGCGAAGCGGTGGGGGTTGTCGTGTGCATTCGTCCATCCAATGGTTCGGGGGATGCGGACTAGCGTGCACTCCCTCGTGCCACGAAGCGAGAATATGTCGCTATGTGTCCGACTATTGCGCCTTTGTTTCGCTGCTAGGTGCGCAATATCGAGTCCGGGCGCACGATGAGGGCATGCCTAGACAAATCCGTTTCAATGCCTTCGACATGAACTGCGTCGCTCACCAGTCTTCGGGAATGTGGCGCCACCCTGACGACCAGTCGTGGCGCTACAAAGACCTCGACTACTGGACCGAGCTTGCGCGGCTGCTCGAAAAAGGAACCTTCGACGGCATCTTCATTGCGGATGTCCTCGGCACCTATGACGTCTACGCCGGCTCGAACGAGGCTGCGATTCGCCACGGTGCTCAGGTTCCCGTGAATGATCCGCTGTTGCTCGTGTCGGCGATGGCGCATGTCACCGAGAACTTGGGATTCGGTATTACCGCGGGAACCGCGTACGAGCATCCGTATCCCTTTGCGCGACGCATGTCGACGCTCGATCACCTCACGAAGGGCCGAATCGGCTGGAACGTCGTGACGGGGTACTTGCCATCAGCCGCGCGCAACATGGGTAACGACGATCAGCTCGAGCACGACGACCGCTACGACCATGCCGACGAGTATCTCGAGGTGCTCTACAAGTTGTGGGAGGGCTCGTGGGAAGATGACGCGGTGATCCGCGACCGAGAATCGGGTGTCTTCACTGACCCCAGCAAGGTTCACGACATCGAACACAGCGGCAAGCACTTCTCGGTGCCCGGCATCCATCTGGCGGAGCCTTCGGTGCAGCGCACGCCGGTGATTTATCAAGCCGGGGCATCGCCACGAGGGATCCAGTTCGCCGCGGGCAACGCCGAGGCAATTTTCGTCGCCGCTTCGACCAAAGCGGGTCTCAAGGAAACAGTGGGTCGCATCAGGGATGCTCTCGAAGAAGCAGGCCGCGACCGCTACTCGGCCCGCATCTACACCTTGCTGACGATCATTACCGATGAGACCTCTGAGAAGGCCCACGCCAAATATGCCGACTATCTGAGCTACGCGAGCGAAGAAGGAGCACTCGTCTTCATGTCGGGCTGGATGGGAATCGACCTCTCGCAGTACGACCTCGACGAGCCGATCGGCAATGTGAAGAGCAACGCGATCCAGTCGACGGTCGCGAATTTTCAGAAGGCGAACAGCGACGGCAGCGAATGGAAAGTGCGAGATATCGCACGCCTGGGAGCCATTGGGGGCCTTGGCCCGTTCATCATTGGCTCAGGCGAGGAGATTGCGGATGAGTTGGAGTCGTGGGTGGCGGAGACCGACGTTGACGGCTTCAATCTCGCGTACGCGATCACGCCGGGCACGTTCGAAGACGTGGTCGAGCATGTCATCCCGGTGCTGCGGGCTCGTGGTTCATACCCCGAGGAGTATGTAGAGGGAACGCTGCGTCAGAAGTTGCATGGCCGGGGCGATCGCTTGCCTGCGGAACACGCTGGCGCGAGCTACCGGCGCCAGCCAGCCTCAGCGCCCTGACCTGCTTAGAGTTCGACCGAGTACTTGAAACCGATGTGGGAGGCTTCGAAGCCCAGCTTGGTGTAGAAACGGTGCGCGTCGGTGCGTGCCTCGTCTGAGGTGAGTTGGATGAGGGACGCACCGAGCGTGGGCGCTGCGGTGTCGATAACCCAGCGCATCATCGCGCCGCCGATCCCGCTCGAACGCTGACTCGCTGCAACGCGTACGGCTTCGACTTGGAGGCGGTGCGAGCCCCGACGCGCCATTCCGGGAATGGCAGTGAGTTGCATTGTGGCGACGACATCGCCCGATGCCGCGACGACAACGAGCAGCGCGTTTGCGGGAGTAGTGGCGATCGCATGAAAGGCTTTTTCGTAGGCCGGGCGGTCTTCGGGGCGAGCAGTGTCTCCACGCAGTGCGCTGACGGGGTCGTCGGCGAGCAGTTGCAGGATCGTGTCGATGTCTCCGAGTTCGGAGTAGCGAAGAGTCATTTCGCCGTCGCGGGTCTGCAGGGTGGTCGGAACTGTCACTTTAGAGAACACTCCTACGACGTTAGCAGCGCTGGCGCGGTGTCTCGGTCGCAGCCGCCGTGTTGGAGAAAGAGCACGGCCCGAGCGCTCACCGTGGTGAGGGCCCGGGCCGTTGCCGTTCTCGGGGGAGAAGCTGCTAGAAGTTCATGATCTGGTAGCCGTCGACAACGAGCTTGCGAACGCTGGCTTCGCCGCCGTTGTCGGAGAGCAGCGGGAAGCCGCCGTCACGGATGGGCTCGAAGACCTTGTGCGACTTGGCGCAGAATTCGCAGGCGCCGATGATCGTGTCGCCGAGGGCCGTGATGAGGCCGTTCATGGGGTGGCCAGCATCAGCGATCTTGGCGAGGGTCTCTACGCCGGAGCCGTCGAACATGACGATGACGTCGTCGCCGGCCGCCTTGAATTCGAGGGCGGTCTTGAGGCCACGGTAAACGCGAGCGTTGTTGTTCTCGAGGGTTTCGAGGATGACTACGGCGATCTTGAGGTCTGACATTGAAAACTCCTTGTGTCGGCCATCCAGCGTTTCTAGACGGATCCGTCTAGAAAATATAGACGGGTTCGTCTAGAATTGCAATATGGCTCCAGAAACCCCGCAAATCCGCGTCACTTCGCGCATGAAACTCCTCGCCACCGCGGCAGACCTCTTCTACGCGCACGGAATCAACGCCACTGGAATCGACACGGTGATCGCCAAGGCCGGGGTGGCAAAGGGCAGCATGTACCACCACTTCCCGAGCAAAGAAGCGCTGATCGCTGCGTACCTCGATGAGGAGGCCGACGCGTGGCTCGATCGAGTAACTGAACTTGATGATGTGGATGCCCCGCCAGGAGTTCGTGTCGAGAGTCTGTTTTTGGCCGTGGCTGATCAAATCGATGGCGGGACCTTCTATGGTTGCCCCTTCACGAACGCCGCGATCGAATGCCCCGATATGGCTGACGTGCAGGCCGCGATAGCCCGGTATCGGCGCGTTCTTCGGGCTCATGTGAAAGAGATTGTCGGTCCGGATGCGACCGATGCGCTCGTGTCGCGTCTCATCGTGCTTTATGACGGTGCCCTCACGACGGCAAAGCTCACTCGAGACTCCGCCCAGGTGCGAGAGGTTGCGCAGTTCGCCCGCGAGGTCGCAACGGTCTAACGCCACTCGCGCGTCGGCTTGCAGTCGATTCGAACATATGTTCGAATAGCACCATGCGATGGAGTGGGCAGCAAGTCGGCAACGAGGCACCCGATGCTCTGCCTGGGCTCGCGAAGCTGAACAATCTTGTGCGAACGGTGCGAACCCCCGAGTTCGACGGCGTCACCTTCTACGAGGTGCTCGCCAAGAGTGCGCTCAATAAGGTGCCGACTGCCAGTGATATGCCATTCGGGTGGACGATCAACCCCATGCGCGGATGCCTCCACCAGTGCACTTACTGCTTCGCTCGCCCCACGCACGAGTTCCTCGATCTCGATGCGGGCAAAGACTTCGACACCCAGATCATCGTCAAGGTCAACGTGGTTGAGGTTCTCGCAAAGGAACTCAGCAAACCCAGCTGGGGCAGGCATCCTGTGGCGTTGGGCACCAATACTGACCCGTACCAACGTGCTGAGGGCCGCTATCGGCTCATGCCGGGCATCATTGCTGCGTTGGCTGGTTCGGGTACGCCGCTATCCATCCTCACCAAAGGAACGCTACTGCGCCGAGATCTGCCGCTCTTGGTGGAGGCGAGCGAGCATGTGCCGGTCGATCTCGGTATGTCGATTGCTATCTACGACGATGACCTTCAGCAGTCGGTCGAGCCCGGCACCCCGACTGCCAAGGCGCGGTTGGCGACGGTAACCGCTGCACGCAACGCTGGTCTCGACTGTGCCGTGTTCCTGATGCCGATTCTTCCGTTCTTGACCGATACTCGCGATCACCTTGAGCGAGCCGTGGCTCAAGTCAAAGAAGCCGGCGGCACATCGATCACGTATTCGGCGCTGCATCTCAAGCCGGGCACCAAGGAGTGGTACTTCGAGTGGCTGGAGGGCGCGCATCCGGAGCTTCTCGACAAGTACCGTTCGATGTATTCGGCCGGAAACTACGCGCCCAAGGACTACCGAAAATGGCTTGCCGCTAAATTGCAGCCGATTATTCGGCGTCATGGGTTGCAGCGCACCGCTCTCGATCCAGCCACCGGAATCGTCGGCTCGCGGGCCCAGCCGCGGGTCCATGCCGGGGTGCGTTCAAGTTCAGGATCGGTGACACCTTCATTGATCGCGGAGGAGATGCCCCCGCAATTGGCAGCGCGAGCAATGCCTCAACCGATGCTGTTCTAACGCTTTTCTGAACGCTTCCTCCGTGGTTTCTTGAGGGTTCCAGACAGTTCGTCGCAACTGTCAAACATCTGCCTAGGCTGGTGGCGGCGCAGTATCCGTAGCGTCACGGCCGACCAGATTGAGGAGTTCGCTCATGCCCTCTCGCAAGAATTCAAGCCTCAAAGATCCCGAGCTCTACGAAGAGCTTCGCGAGGACGGCGCGTCGAAGGAGAAAGCCGCGCGCATCTCGAATGCGGCAGCGAATCAGGGGCGCTCCGAGATCGGGCGACGGGGTGGAGAGTCGGGCTCGTACGACGACTGGACGGTGAAAGAACTCAAACAGCGGGCCAAGGAGTTAGACCTTCACGGCTATTCGTCGTTAACGAAGAGCGCGCTCATCGACAAGCTTCGTTCGCACTAGCGCTCGCATCTCGTGCGCTGATTTGGATGGAGTCACGAGAGTGCGCAGCATCTTCAGCCTGAACCCTTGGGGCCGGCGGTCACTGCTGATTAAGCTGGGGCGGTGACTTCAACCCCCTCCTCGTACTACCTCAAGCACAGTGACACCCGCTTCGAATCGACCATTCATGCTCAGGGTGCCTGGAATCCGCATGAGCAGCACATGGCTCCCGTCGCCGGAATTGTGGCGCATGCCTTGGAGGGCTTCGAGGCGCGGCCAGAGCTGCGCATTGCGCGCATCAGCTACGAAATTTTGGGGCTAATACCTGGTGGCGAGTTCGAGATCCACGTCTCGATGTTGAGGGCGGGCCGCACGATCGAGCTTGTTCAAGCGGAGTTGAGCGCCGGCGGCCGTGTCGCTGTGCGCGCGACGGCCTGGCGTTTGCACACTTCAGACACGGCGGAGGTCGCGGGCATCGTTGACGATCGCATGCTCGGCCCCGAGAGCGCGGGTGTCCCCGTCGATCTGGCACAGTGGCCCGGGGGTTACATTCGCTCTATTGAGGCGCGAGCGCTACCTGAGCACGAAGCCGGCCGCGGTCGGGTATGGCTGCGCACTCCGGTTCCCCTGCTCGCCTCCGAGCCCATCTCTGAGTTCGTGCGGCTCATGGGGCTCGTCGATACGAGCAACGGTATTGCGACGCGGGTGAAGCCGGGGGAGGGTGGTTATGCCTTCCCCAATGTTGACCTTCAAATCCACCTTTATCGAGTACCGGTTGGCGAATGGCTCGGTCTCGAGAATGCGGTGAGTTTTGGCGCCGACGGTGTTGGACTCACCTCGACGGTGCTGCATGACAGCCAGGGGCCATTTGGGCGAGCGGAACAGATCCTCACGCTGCGAAAACTTTAGGAGGCGGAAGGTTCCGCCCGTTTGGCTCTTGCGCGTTTACGCCCACGTCAGTAATCTACAACCAAATGGTTGTAGATGAACTGTCCGACTCTCAAGTCGACGCGATGTTTCGAGCGCTGGCGGATGCCACGCGCCGCGACATCGTTACGCGCGTTTTCAGCGAGGGAGTTTCTGTCTCGCAGCTCGCGCGCAAGTACGAGATGAGTTTCGCGGCGGTGCAGAAACACGTAGCTATCCTGCACACCGCGGGCTTGGTGACGAAAGAGCGCCACGGGCGCGAACAAATCGTTCGCGGCAATCTTCAGACCATTCAGCGCGCCCAAGAGTTGCTCGCTCGTGTAGAGAACGTCTGGACGCAGCGAGTGCTGCGTATGGAAGCCGTGCTTCACGAAGGGTGACAACGATGATTCACCACGATGGGAGACCCTCATGAACATTTCGACACACACCGACGCCGCAGCACTCTCGATGACCACGACGGCGGAGTTCGCCGCGTCGGCTGAGCGCGCGTGGCAACTCGTAAGCGACCCCCGGCAACTGGAACGCTGGTGGGGACCGCCCGAGTGGCCCGCTACTTTCGTGCGTTTCGAGTTCGAGCCAGAGGGACGCGCGCACTATTACATGCAAGGGCCGGATGGTGAACGTCTTCACGGCTGGTGGAGATTTGTCTCGATCTCCGCTCCGACGGAATTGCTCATCGAAGATGGATTTGCCGATGAACAGGGCGAGCCCTCCGCTGACCTCGGAATGACGACGGCCAGGCTGACGTTCGAACCCACCGCCGACGGAACCCGGCTCACGATCTTCTCGCAATTTGAGTCGCTCGAGCAGCTCGAAGAGATGCTCGAAATGGGTATGGAAGAGGGCATGCGACTCGCTGTCGGCCAGATCGCCACGATTCTGGGCGACGACGAGATGGGCGACTAACCGATGTCGTTCCAGGCGTATCTCGACACTGTCGAAAAGAAGACGGGCCTCACTCCACGCGAAATTATTGCGATTGCTCAGGGAAGAGGCTTCGACGACGACGCAGTGAAGGCTGGCGAGATCCTTGACTGGCTGGCGTCGGACTATGGTCTTGGTCGGGGTCACGGGATGGCGATGGTGCACGTCATCCAAAAGGGCCCAGCGATCGACGCCAAGCATGTCGGCACCGCTGGTGTTCACCGCGACGAATCAGCGCTGCTGTGGTTGGACGGTGTAGCAACAAAGCCGCACTAGCAGACTGCCTGGTCTCGTTAGAGGTTGGCGTCGTATTCGTGACGGTCAGGGCCCGGGGGTGCCAGTAGGTAGGGTGGATCATGGTCCTCATCGGGCCGATGATGTGGGTACGTGAGTGCCCTGAGGAGATCGATAGCGTGAATTCCCCCAAGCCGTCTCAAGTAGCCCAGAATCGGCGCAAGGAATCCTCTAAACGCGGTCTGTTCATCGTGGGAGGAATCGTGGTGCTCGGGCTTCTCGCGGTCGCTTTTGTGGCAGGAGCGCAGTCGAACTCCGACTCGTCGCAGTCTCAGCCCCTTCCCACGGTCACGAATGGTGATGACGCGCAGCCGGCTCTCGAACTCGCGCGACGGGTTGCTGATGATCCAACCGCGCTCGGAGCGATCGATGCTCCCGTCGTCCTCATCGAATATGCGGACTATCGCTGCCCGTTCTGCGGTGTTCTGTCTCGCGAAACGCTTCCGACACTCATCAGCGAATATGTCGATTCAGGTCAGCTTCGCATCGAATGGCGTGACAACCCGATTTTCGGCGAGACCTCAGTGATGGCGGCGGTCGCCGCGCACGCGGCAGGTGAACAGGGCCTTTTCTGGGAGTACAACACAGCGGTATACGCGTCGGCGCCCGAGACGGGGCACCTCGAGATTGATAGCGACAAGATCCTCGAGTACGCGCGCGATATCGGTGTGCCTGATATGGCGCAGTTCGAGGCAGACCTTGCGAACCCCGCACTAGTGCAGCGTGTGCAACTCAACGCGCAAGAGGCTCAGCAAATCGGCGTGACAAGCGTCCCGTCTATCGTGATCAATGATGTTGCCATCGCCGGTGCGCAACCGCTTCAGGTGTTCCAAGACGTCATCGACGAGCAGTTGAGACTGGCAGCCCAGTAACAGTGGATATCGGTTACGCCGGAGCCTTTATCGGTGGGCTTTTCGCTCTCTTAAGTCCGTGTTCAGTAATGCTGTTGCCGGCGTTCTTTGCCTACGCTTTCGGTTCTGCCTCGGCCTTATTCGCACGGACCGCACTTTTCTTTGCCGGCCTCATCACGACCCTCATTCCACTGGGCGTCTTTTCGGCAACACTGGGCTCGCTCGTGAACGAGAACCGCGGCGCGCTGATCGTGGGGGCCGCCGTCATCGTCATCGCAGCGGGTGCAGTGCAGTTGTTCGCTATTCCGGTTCCTGGTCTGACCCGAACTGAGAGTGCGGATGCGGCAACAGACCGCACCTCTGCCGTCTCGGTCTTCGCTCTCGGCATGGTTTATGCCGTCGCCGGTGTCTGCGCGGGGCCGATCCTAGGCTCCGTACTCGCGGTCGCGGCGCTCAGCGGAAACGCGGTCTACGGCGCCATCATGCTCACGCTTTATGCGCTCGGGCTGACGGTTCCGTTGCTCGTTCTTGCTGCTGTCTGGAAGCGGCTCGGCGCGCGGGGGCGTCGCTGGCTGCGGCCGCGAACGCTCACGATCCGTGGGTGGTCAAACTCGTGGACGATGATCGTGTCTGGCGCGCTGACCATCGCAATCGGCATCCTTCTTCTCGTGAGCGACGGCACTGCATCTCTGGGGGGAGTAATCCCCATCACGTTCCAGTACCACGCCGAGTCGTGGGCGGCAAGGACCGGGTCGAGCATCGACAATGCGCTCTTCCTGGGCGCAGCAGTCGCCCTCTCCGCGGTAGCCGCGGGTGCGGTCTGGCTCGTGTCGCGGCGCACTGCCGCGCGGGCGCAGGAGCTCGACGAAGTTCCAGTCGAATCGGGCTCGCTCGAGGGTTGACACGAGCTTAGGCACAACTAGAGTTCGGGCATCCATTCTTCGTTGCCGTCTCTACCGCGCAGCTTGTCGATTTCCCGACGCTCACGCTTAGTTGGCCGCCCGGCCCCGCGGTCGCGCAGGGGAGCGAAAGCACGTTCTTCCCGAGAGGGCGGCGGGGGAGTCTCGTCGATGTAGCTTTCGGCGGCGGTCACTGCCGACACTCTCTTCACGATCGTCTGCTTGACCACCAGGATGCGATCGAAGCCAGCGATACGAATGCGTATTTGGTCGCCTATGCGAACCGGTTGGGCAGCCTTGACGCTTGTGCCGCCGATCTTCACATGGCCCGCACGGCAGGCCGCCGTTGCTTGCGAGCGAGTTTTATAGACGCGCACTGCCCACAGCCAACTGTCGACGCGAACAGTTCCCGCGGCCATTAGACCGTTGCGAGTTCAGTTTTCCACTGAACGAGGCGCTGCACTGTGGCGCTGCCGTCTGCCGCGAGAGTGTTCATCGCGTCCTCGGGCACATAGAAGTTGATGGCGAGAAAGCCGCGCACAACCTCGGAGGGGTCATCGACGAGCATCCGAAGCACATCGCACGGGGCGTGTTCGTTGCGGGCGACACAGGCACGGACGCCGGCATCGCTGTCGCGAGCGAGAGCTTCAAATACGTCAACTGGGGTGTGGTGGCTGCTCGCAGCGCTCTCGCGAATTTTAGGATTAGGGTCGGTCGCGAGAAGACGCAGGCGTGCGATCTTGCTGTCAGTAACTTCGGGCGCGGGGTGGAGCGCGGCTGCTTCCTCGGCGCTGAGCATCGAGGGGGCCATTGCTCGCATCTGTGCCCGTTGGGCAGGAGTGTTGAACCGGATGCATGACATGGTCTCGAGGATACTCGTGCGCCCCTGCGAGACAGCGCTGCATTCTCGGCATTTTGGATGCGGATGCTCGCTAGACTCAGACTGTGGCCAGTAGTAGTTCACCCGAGATCAGCAATCGTGTGTGGACTGTGCCCAATATCTTGAGTTTTCTCAGGCTCGGGCTCGTCCCCGTTTTTCTCTATCTCATCATCACTGCGCAAGACGCTCTTGCGCTGCTCGTGTTGGTGTTTTCCAGTCTCAGCGACTACCTCGATGGCTTCATTGCTCGGCGCTTTAACCAGATGACGCGACTGGGGCAGTTGCTCGACCCCGCCGCCGATCGCCTGTTTATCTTTGCTGCTCTGATTGGCCTCGCAGCTCGTGATGTGATCCCGTGGTGGTTGTTCTTCGTGATTGTCACGCGCGAGGTCATGTTGGCGGTGCTGGGCATCATTTCTGCCAATTACGGTTTCGGGCCTCTTCCCGTTCATCACTTGGGCAAAGTGGCCACCGCAGCCCTGTTTTATGCGCTCCCTGTTCTCATGCTTGGGCAGGCATTTCCTGCGATTGCGAGCGTCACCGATCCGGTGGGGTGGGCATTCGCGCTGTGGGGCGCGTTCTTGTATTGGTGGGCGGGTTTCATTTACGTTGCACAATCTGTCCGAATTTCTCGCCTTCCGAGGGTCTGAGGAGTGCTCCGATCCGATACGCTGGTTAGTCAGGGAGGTTTGCGATGGTTGAGTCAATGAATAATGGTCACGGCGCCGACGTACAGTCGGCAAACGAGACGTCCGCGCAGCCTATTGTCGAGCGTATCGACACCACTGCTACGTACAGTCATGAGTTTGCGGCGCAGGTGGCTGCAATGGCCGCCGATGTGTCGGCAGACGAGCAGTCGGCAATTTCTGCTTTGCCTTCGGGTTCAGCGCTGCTGATCGTTCGCCGAGGCCCCAATGTGGGTGCCCGCTTCCTACTGGATGCCGATCTCACCACGGTGGGTCGTCATCCTGAGGCAGATATTTTTCTCGATGACGTCACCGTGTCGCGACGTCATGTCGAGTTCTTGCGTAACGGCACGACGTTCGATGTCAAAGACCTTGGATCGCTCAACGGCACTTACCTCGGCGGAGACCGCATTGCGACGACCGCTGTGCTTCGTGACCAGGCTGAGGTCCAAATTGGCAAGTACAAGCTCACGTTCTACGCGTCGCGTCGCGATCTCTCGCAGCCGGCTGGTAGTTAGTGGCTAGCGTCGCGCGCCAAGCGCGGTCAGCCCCGGCTCCCGCGCTGCTGAGTATTGGCCAAGTTCTTGCCAAGCTCAGTCCTGAGTTTCCCGATTTGACCCCGTCGAAGCTTCGCTTTCTCGAAGAGCGCAAGCTTGTTGCTCCGGCACGTACGGCATCCGGGTATCGCAAGTTTTCTTCTGCAGACATGGAGCGTTTGCGCTTCGTGCTCACTATGCAGCGCGACCATTACCTTCCGCTCAAGGTCATTCGTGGCTACTTAGAAGAGATGGATGCGGGGCGCACCCCTGAACTTCCGGGCGGTGCCGTCGCTGCTGCTTCCATGCTCTCGGCGGAGCGCAAGCTCACACGCGACGAGCTGATCCGCGAGGCCGGCGCGAGCCCCATGCTGTTGGGTGATGCTATTTCGTCGTCGCTCATCGTGGCCTCCGATGTTTTCGGTGAAGATTCTCTCGCCGTGCTCAAGTCGCTTGTGGAGCTTCAGCGCAGCGGCATTGAGCCACGACACCTCCGGGGCTTCCGTGCGGCCGCAGAGCGCGAGCTGGGCCTCATTGAGAGCGCTTTGATGCCGGTTGCTCGTCGCAAAGATGCGTCGAGTCGTGCACGTGCGGCTGAGATGGCGCGGGAAATTGCGGGCCAGTTAGAGATTGTTCGCAGCAGTCTTATTCGATCCGCCCTCAGCAGACTCGATTCGTAGTACGGTCGATCTGTTGACCGTTTTTCGGCTCCCGCCGACGACGGTTCAGTGAGGTTGGCCCAGTTTTATCCAACTGATTCCGACACGCCGCCGAGTTTTTGCGAATGTCGTTGATCGAGGCGGTGGGCGTGACTACCGTGGGGTAACACGAAACATTAAGCGTCAACTTCAACATGAAGGTTCGTTGTTTTCGTGCTGATCAATCAGAACTAAAGGGGCAAAGCCATGAGTGAAGTGAACCGTAGCGAAGAATCACGCTACGACCTTGGCCTCCTCTTCACCGACGGAATGCCTGACCTCGACGACACGTCGGGCTACCGCGGCGCTGTAGCTGCTCGCGCTGCGGGCATCAGCTATCGCCAACTCGACTACTGGGCTCGCACTCAGCTCGTAGAACCCACCGTTCGGGGTGCTGCCGGCTCAGGCTCGCAACGTCTTTACGGCTTCCGCGACATCCTCGTGCTCAAGCTCGTCAAGCGACTGCTCGACACCGGAATCTCACTGCAGCAGATTCGTATCGCCGTCAACCAACTGCGCGAATCCGGCATCCACGATCTTGCCCAGACCACGCTCATGAGCGATGGCGCTGGTGTGTACCTCTGCACGTCAAACGATGAGGTCATCGACCTCGTGAGCCGGGGCCAGGGTGTGTTCGGCATCGCCGTCGGTAAGGTTCTCCGCGAGGTGGAGACCAGCCTGATTGATCTCGACACCGTCAAGGGTGAAGACCCCATGGATGAGCTGGCTAAGCGCCGCGCATCCCGCGCCTCCTAAACGACGCTTCTTTCTTTCTGCGCGAGCGGCGCAGTTCCCTGGTACGCAAAAAGCCAGCACCGAAGTGCTGGCTTCACGCGCAGTAAGGGGCTACTGGCCGCTGTTGTACTCGCCCATGCGCGCTGCGCGCATGACACGGTCGAGAATCTGGTCGAAGTAGCGCGCCATTTCTTGGGCACTTTCACCCGGCCACACATGAAGGGGCTTTGCAGCGCCCTGAGCCTGTTGCAGTGACGTACGTTCGGGCAATTGCGGTGACAGCACGAGGGGCCCGAACATGTCGCGAAGCTCCTTGATGCGGAACTGGTGCTCGAGCGATTGTGAGCGCAAACGATTCACGATAATGCCGAGCGGCTGCAAGCGAGGGGAGAGGCCGCGACGGATTTCTTCGATGGCGCGCAATGCGCGATCAGCGGCGGCGACAGAAAACAGTCCGGGTTCCGTAACAATCGACACACGATCGCTGGCAGCCCAGGCGGTGCGGGTGAGGGCGTTGAGCGACGGCGCGCAGTCAATCAGAACGAGGTCGTAATCTGCTTCAACGTTGGCAAGGGCCTCTTCAAGCTTCCAAATATCGCGGATGCTGGGGTGCGGGCCATCGAAGTTGATGGCTGACGGTGAGCCAATGAGCACATCCACTTTGCCGGGGCGGCCTTTGGTCCAACCGCTAGGAGCGATCGCGGCGCGCACAATCTTCTCCTTGGGCGAGGCGAGGACATCAGCCACGTTGAGGTGACCTGTGACATCAATGTCCATACCGGTCGAAACATCGGACTGGGGGTCAAGGTCGACGACGAGAGTTCGAAGACCGCGAGCGAAGGCTGCTGAAGCGAGCCCAAGCGTAACGGTCGTCTTTCCCACGCCCCCCTTGAGGGAGCTAACGCTAAGTACGTGCACGAGTAACGACGATACCTTCACTACAGTTAAGAAACCTAAAACTCCGCCAACTTTTGCGCACCCTTGAGGAAACTGCCAGAGTTCAATCACTCTAGGCTTGGTTTTTGTCAGGAAGGACCGAATGTTCAAGAAGATACTCGTTGCCAACCGAGGTGAAATTGCCATCCGCGCTATGCGTGCGGCTGTCGAGCTCGGAGCAAGAACCGTGGCCGTTTTTCCGTACGAGGACCGTAACTCGGTTCATCGTCTGAAAGCCGATGAGGCTTATCAGATTGGTGAGGAAGGGCATCCCGTTCGTGCCTACCTCGACGTTTCGGAAATTATTCGAGTAGCGAAAGAGTCGGGCGCAGACGCGATCTACCCTGGCTACGGCTTCCTCTCGGAGAATCCTGACCTCGCTCGTGCAGCGGCGGATGCCGGAATCACGTTTATCGGCCCGCCCACCAAGGTGTTGGAGATGGCCGGTAACAAGGTCACTGCTAAGGAACACGCCATTGCGGCGGGAGTTCCCGTGCTCAAGTCCACTCCCGCGAGTACCGACCTTGAGGCCCTTCTTGCTGGCGCGGATGAGATCGGCTTCCCGGTGTTCGCCAAGGCTGTCGCCGGTGGTGGCGGTCGCGGTATGCGTCGAGTCGACAAGAAGGAAGACCTGCGCGGTGCTCTCGAAGAGGCCATGCGTGAAGCCGACAGTGCTTTCGGTGACCCCACGATGTTCATTGAGCAGGCAGTAGTTCGCCCGCGTCACATCGAGGTGCAGATCCTTGCGGATTCGCACGGCGGCACGATTCATCTCTTTGAGCGTGACTGCTCGGTGCAGCGTCGTCACCAGAAGGTTGTTGAGATCGCTCCGGCGCCCAACCTCGACGAAGACGTCCGTCAAGCGATGTACCGCGATGCCATCGCTTTCGCGAAGTCGATCGATTACGTCAATGCGGGAACCGTTGAGTTCCTCCTCGACACGGCGGGGGAGCGCAAGGGCGAGCACGTCTTTATCGAGATGAACCCGCGCATCCAGGTCGAGCACACGGTTACTGAAGAGGTCACCGACGTCGACCTCGTTCAGTCGCAAATGCGCATTGCCTATGGCGAGTCGCTCGATGAACTCGGTCTCCGTCAAGACGAACTCAAGCTGCGCGGAGCTGCTCTGCAGTGCCGCATCACGACCGAAGACCCTGCCAGCGGGTTCCGTCCCGACACCGGCAAAATCACGACATACCGTTCGCCCGGCGGCGCCGGCATCCGTCTGGATGGTGGAACGGTTTCTGCGGGTTCGCAGATCTCACCCCACTTCGACTCCATGCTCGTGAAGATGACCTGCCGTGGCCGCGACTTTGCGTCGGCCGTGCGCCGCGCCCGTCGTGGACTCGCAGAGTTCCGTCTTCGCGGTGTCACTACGAACATCCCGTTTTTGCAGGGTGTTCTCGACGATCCTGAGTTCATTGCGGGCGATGTGAGTACGGCGTTCATCGATGAGCGTCCGTGGCTCGTCAACTCGCACCGCTCGAAGGACCGTGGAACGAAGATCCTCACGTGGCTCGCTGATGTCACCGTTAATCAGCCCAACGGCGATGGCGCGGGAATCATCAAGCCGCAGCTGAAGCTGCCCGAGGTTGACCTCACGGTTGATGCTCCGGCTGGTTCGCGTCAACGGCTACTCGAGCTCGGCCCGGCCGGTTTTGCTTCCGCTCTGCGCGAGCAGAAGTCCCTTGCCGTCACCGAAACCACGTTCCGGGATGCCCACCAGTCGCTTTTGGCGACGCGCGTGCGTACTCGTGACTTGGTAGCTGTGATGCCGCACGTTGCGCGGCTGACGCCTGAACTGCTGTCGGTCGAGGCGTGGGGCGGTGCAACTTACGACGTTGCGTTGCGCTTCCTGGCCGAAGACCCGTGGGAGCGACTGGCGTCGATGCGAGAGGCTCTGCCCAACGTCGCTATCCAGATGCTGTTGCGCGGCCGCAACACCGTGGGCTACACGCCGTATCCCACCGAGGTGACAGATGCCTTCGTTCGCGAAGCCGCCGACACCGGTGTCGATATCTTCCGTATCTTCGATGCGCTCAACGACGTTTCGCAGATGCGTCCGGCGATCGACGCAGTCCTCAACACGGGCACTGCTGTCGCCGAAGTTGCACTCTGCTACACGGGAGATCTTCTTGACCCCAACGAAGATCTCTACACGCTTGACTACTACCTCAAGCTCGCCGACCAAATCATGGAGAGCGGCGCCCACGTGCTCGCGATCAAGGACATGGCTGGTCTGTTGCGCGCAGAAGCCGCTGAGACGCTCGTCACGGCTCTCCGCGAGCGATTCGACGCTCCGGTCCATGTTCACACTCACGACACGGCTGGTGGCCAGCTAGCTACTCTTTTGGCGGCATCGCGTGCCGGTGCGGATGCCGTGGATGTCGCTAGCGCTCCAATGGCGGGAACAACCAGCCAGCCCTCGATGTCGGCTTTGGTCGCCGCGCTCGCGCACACCGAACGTGACACCGGAATCTCGCTCGACGCGGTTTCGGATCTCGAGCCGTACTGGGAGGCCGTGCGCCACGCCTACGCTCCGTTCGAGTCGGGTCTTCCCGGCCCCACAGGGCGCGTCTACCATCACGAAATTCCTGGTGGTCAGCTCTCCAACCTGCGTCAGCAGGCGATTGCGCTCGGTCTTGCCGATCAGTTCGAAACAATCGAAGATCTTTATGCCGCGGCCAACAAGATGCTCGGGCGTCCGCCGAAGGTGACTCCGTCATCCAAGGTCGTTGGTGACTTGGCCTTAGCTTTGGCTGCGGCCAACGCGGATCCTGCTGACTTCGAGGAGAACCCCGACAAGTACGACATCCCGGATTCCGTTATCGGCTTCATGGCGGGCGAACTGGGAGAGCTTCCCGGTGGTTGGCCTGAACCCTTCCGCTCGAAGGTGCTCAAGGGGCGCAACGTGAAAATTGGTGTTGAGGAGATCAACGCTGAGGACCAGGCTGCGCTGGATGGCGAACCGCAGGATCGCCGCTCGGCTCTCAACCGCCTGTTGTTCGCTGGCCCGACTCAGATCTTTGAGACAGCTCGCGAGACCTATGGCGATCTTTCGCAGCTCGACAGCACTGATTACCTTTACGGAATTCAGCAGGGTCAAGAGCACGTGGTCGAGATCGAGAAGGGCGTTCAGCTGTTCGTCGGCCTTGAAGCCATCGGTGAGGCGGACGAAAAGGGTATTCGCACGGTAATGGCGACGTTGAATGGTCAACTGCGCCCGGTGTTTATCCGCGATAAGAGCATTCAGATTGATTCGACCGCTACGGAAAAGGCCGACACATCGAAGCCTGGCCACGTTGCCGCACCGTTCTCGGGCGTTGTCACGTTGCAGGTCGATGAGGGCGCCAAGGTCGAAGCGGGCCAGGCTGTTGCCTCGATCGAGGCGATGAAAATGGAAGCCGCGATCACCGCGTCTGTTGCAGGAACGGTCAAGCGATTGGCCATTCCGAAGACGCAACAAGTGGATGCGGGCGACCTACTTGTAGAGATCGAGCCCAGCTAACGCTCAGTATTTTGTAGGGTAGAGACGTGATCGCTGTCTAAGCGGCGGTCACGTCTCTCTTGTTAACGCGGTAAAGTGGTGTGTTTGCTTTCTGAAGGGGATCGACACGTGACTACCAAGCGCAATGAACCTGATGTGCAGTCGTCCGTCGACGAGCAAGATTCGTCGACCGATCACGACACGAAAGACTCAACCGTCGAGCAGGTGCCAAGTTCTGACAGCGTGACCTTCACACTGTCGCTGCCTGTTGCCGTTCGCGAGACACCTGAGCATGAGGCCGCTGTGGCTATCGATGATGTTGCCGTTACGGCCCATCACGTTGACCCTGCTGCGATGGCAACGACTACCGTCGCGTTTGCGCCGGAGTCGGTGGTCACTCTTCCGCCGGAGTCGGTACCCGAGGCTGCTGTGATTCCGGAGCTTCCTCCGGCAGACCGCCCGACGACTCGTCGTGGTCGTCAGCGCACCGAAGTGCGTACGACGCCAGAGACGGCGACGATGCTCACGGCGGAGCGCTTGATCAATCAGGGCAAGAAAAGCCGCCAGCCGGCACCGGAGGGGTTCCTGCAAGAGCTCGTCTACGCGGCGACGTTCCACCTGGTCAATCTGGGGGACTCCTACCGTGTGCGTGAGCGCAAGGCGCTTGAAGCTCGCGTTACCAAGACGTTTGTGGGCGGCACGCGATTCGTTCCGGTTCTGACCCGCAAGGGTGGAGTGGGCAAGACCACCATTACTGCACTGCTGGGGATGGCGCTGGCCGATACTCGCGAAGACCGCATCATTGCGATCGACGCTAATCCCGACCGCGGAACCCTCGCAGAGCGAATCGACAAGCAGACGCGTGCCACGGTGCGCGACGTCGTCATGCGTGCCGAATCGCTGCACACCTTCAGCGAGTTCCAGACGGTCGTGTCTCGTGACGAGACGCGTCTCGATGTCTTGGCGTCTGACACCGACCCTCATGTTTCCGAAGCGTTCGACGAAGACGACTACAACGTCGTTGCCGACATGGCTGAGCGGTTCTACTCGGTTGCGATTACTGACTGTGGAACAGGCATTGTGCACTCGGTCATGCGGGCAACGTTGCAGCGTGCTGATTCGATCGTCATCGTTTCTGGTGGCAGCGTCGACGAAGCTCGCCTCGCTTCCGAAACTCTCACCTGGCTTGAGTCCAACGGTCATGAAGACCTCGTCAAGAATGCCGTCGTTGCGATCAACACCGCCACGCAGGGCACTAACTTGGTTAAGCTCGAGGAGATCGAGGCGCACTTCAAGTCGCGCGTTCGCGAAATCGTGCGCGTTCCTTACGACCCCAGCTTGGCTACGGGCTCGGTTGTGCACTACCGCGACCTCAACAAGCTCACAAAGGCTGCGGCCACTGAGCTTGCCGCCGTCGTGATGGACGGCCTTCCTGCGGTTCGGATCAACTGACACCATGGCTGTTCGTGAGATCCGTCTTTTTGGCGACCCTGTTCTTCGCTCGGCGTGCGACCCGATCACTATCGGGGACCCGCGCGCTGCGGCGCTCGTCGAAGACCTCATCGAAACGGTGAAATTGCCGGGTCGAGCGGGGCTTGCTGCCAATCAAATTGGGGTTGGCCTTCGAGCATTTAGCTACAACATCGATGGAGACATCGGCTACATCATCAATCCGGTGCTTGCGGAAGTTTCGGGGGAGCCGGAGCTCGTCGATGAGGGGTGCCTCTCGGTGCCCGGCTTCTATTTTCTGCGCCGCCGCTACCCGTTCGCACGTGTTACGGGCGTCAACCTCGCGGGGGAACCTGTAGAGCTCAGCGGTGATGGCCTGATGGCTCAGGCACTGCAGCACGAGACGGATCACCTCGACGGACACCTCTACATCGAGGGCCTCGAGGCTGAGACCAAGCGTGAAGCGATGCGCGAGATTCGTAAGGCACCCTGGTACTAACAGGCAATCATGTCGCGGTCGTGACCGCGACCAGATGTACTAACGAGAAAACCCCCGTCACGCAGGTGCGACGGGGGTTTTCTGGGGTTGTAGCTACTTGAGAGAGATTCCCTCGGTCGCCGGCGAATTCGTGTAGAGCCCGTCGATGACATCGGCAAAGTCAGCCAAGATAACGTTTCGTTTGATGCTGAGCTTCGGGGTCAGGTGACCACTCGCCTCAGTGAGGTCGGCGTCCAGAATGTGGAACTTGCGAATTGATTCGGCGCGGGAGACTCGAGAGTTTCCAACGTCGATCGCCTTCTGAACCTCGGCGAGCACCGCGGGGTGGCTTGCTGCCTGTTCTACAGTCCACGTGGCGTCGAGCCCATTGTTGCCAAGCCAGGTCGGAAGCATTTCTTCATCGAGGGTTATTAGAGCCGAGATGAACGGCCGCTGTTCTCCGACGACGACAACCTGTCCGATGATCGGGTTAGCGCGAATCGGGTCTTCAAGTGCGGCCGGGGCAACGTTCTTGCCTCCGGCGGTCACGATGATCTCCTTCTTGCGGCCGGTGATCTCGAGATAGCCCTCTTCATCGATTTGTCCGATGTCGCCGGTCTTGAACCAACCGTCTTCGAACACTTCGTCTGTGGCGGCTTGGTTGTTCCAGTATCCGTCGAACACGCAGACGCCCTTGGCCTGAATCTCGCCGTCTTCAGCAATGCGGACCGATACTCCGGGAAGCGGGGGACCGACCTTACCAATTTTGAAGTTCGACGGCTTGTTTACCGAGATGGGAGCGGTGGTCTCGGTGAGACCGTAGCCCTCAAGAATGGTCAGTCCAAGGCTGCGGTAGAAGTGTCCCAGGCGAAGGCCGAGAGGCGCAGAACCTGAAACAGCGTATTTGACACGTCCGCCGAGTGCAGCGCGGATCTTCGAGAGCACGAGGCGATCGAAAACTGCGAACTGGATCTTGAGACCCAGCGGTACGTGACCGGCATCAATCGCTTTGGAGTGCGCGATAGCGACTTCGGCAGCCTTGCGGAAAATCTTGCCCTTGCCGCCGGCTTCGGCCTTCTGCTCCGAAGAGTTGTAGACCTTCTCGAAGACGCGTGGCACTGCGAGGAGGAAGGTCGGCTTGAATGACGCCATTGACGGCAACAGGAGCTTGGTGTCGGGCTGGTGGCCGACCTTCACCCCACCGTGGATGCAGAGGATCGAAATAAAGCGAGCAAAGATGTGCGCTGTCGTGATGAACAGCAGTGTGCTCGAATCGGGATTGACGACCTCGGGGATCGCCTTCTGCGCGTTGCGGCACAACTCGACGAAGTTCGAGTGGGTAATGACGCAACCCTTGGGCTTTCCTGTGGTCCCTGATGTGTAGATCAGGGTCGCAAGGTCTGATCCCTTGGCAATGTTGCGACGACGTTCGATTTCTTCATCGCTGACCTCGGAACCTGACTTAGCAAGTTTGTCGAGGTCGCCAAGGTCGATCTGCCACACATTGGTGATGGCGGGGACATCCGCGCGAATTTCATCAAAGCGAGCGAAGTGATCCGGCGTTTCGGTGATCATTGCCGTGGCGCCTGAATCCGTAATGTTCCAGTGGATTTGGCTGGGCGAACTTGTCTCGTAGATCGGCACGAGTACTGCTCCCGCAAACCACGTCGCGAAGTCGATCAGAGTCCACTCGTAACGGGTCTTGCACATAAGACCAATTTTGTCGCCGGGCTCAACGCCTGCAGCAACAAGGCCCTTGGCGAGGGCCCTGACTTGGGTAAGGAACTCGGTCGACGTCACATCGCTCCAGCCTCCATTGGCTGTAGGGAGCGAGAACAACGCGTTATTGGGTGTGGCCGCAACGCGATCTATCAAGAGATCGGTAGCGTTTGCTTCCGGGTCAGCCTCAACTAGGGCTGTTACATCAAACTGTTTCACGGCAACTCCTTTGGCACCGGTTAGGTGGTCTACTCCACTCTAGCTAGGTGAGGGGGCACACACCACGTGCGAATTGGCGCATGAGAATATTTGCACCCGTTTGTGGGGTGCGTGGCGCCGGACGGTAGAGTGGGTAGTCCCGCGACGAGGAGAAGAGGTGCCATGTTCTATTGGTTTATGAAGAATCTGGTTGCCGGTCCCATCTTGAAGACCGTCTTCCGTCCGTGGGTATCCGGTTTGGAGAATATTCCGCGTAAAGGCGGAGTGATCTTGGCCAGCAATCACTTGTCTTTCATTGACTCGGTCTTCCTGCCGCTCGTGATGGACCGCCGCATTTTCTTCCTTGCTAAGAGCGACTACTTCACCGGCAAAGGTATTAAGGGCTTCCTCTCGCGTGCGTTCTTCAACGGCACGGGCATGCTCCCGATCGACCGCTCCGGTGGCAAAGCCTCCGAGGCTTCCTTGAACACTGGGCTTGCTGTTCTTGCTCGCGGAGAAGTTCTCGGTATCTATCCCGAGGGCACCCGTAGCCCCGACGGCAAAATGTATCGCGGCCGCACGGGCGTGGCGCGCATGATTCTTGAGGGTCACGTGCCGGTCGTTCCGGTAGCGATGATCGACACCGAAAAAGTCATGCCTATCGGAACCAAGATTCCTCGCATGGGTCGCATCGGCATCGTTTTTGGCGAACCGCTCGACTTCAGCCGTTTTGAAGGCATGGAGGGCGACCGGTTTATCCTTCGCTCGATCACCGACGAGATCATGTACGAGCTCAACCGCATTAGCGGGCAAGAGTACGTCGATGTGTATGCCACTTCCGTCAAGGATCGCAGCGCAGCTCGTCGCTAGCTTCTTCGCCGCCCAGAAGGCGTGCAACTCTCTCCTTACAGCCTCGTAACGGTGACATTGAGCGCCGTGCGGTGCCGTAGGCTCTTAGTGGGTCACAAACCCAGTCATTCTCGTAGTAAATGTATGAAGGAAACTCCTCGTGGTCGACCCGTCAGAACCAGTCGTGCTCGCTGATCCCGCCGTGATTGCCGGTCTAGACAACTGGCGCACTCTCCCCATTAAGCAGCAGCCTCAGTGGCCGGATGCCGACGCCGTTGGCGAAGCATCCAGCAAGATTGCCTCGCTGCCGCCTCTCGTCTTCGCGGGCGAAGTGGATCGTCTCCGCACACGCCTCGCGCGTGCTGCTCAGGGCGATGCCTTCTTGCTGCAGGGCGGTGACTGTGCCGAGACGTTTGCTGGCGCGACTGCTCAGCAGATCAGCGACCGCGTCAAGACCATCTTGCAGATGGCTGTCGTGCTCACTTATGGCGCTTCGAAGCCCATCGTCAAGATGGGGCGTATGGCTGGCCAGTTCGCCAAGCCGCGCTCAAGCGACTCAGAGACGCGGGGCGACGTCACGCTGCCCGCGTACCGTGGCGACATTGTCAACGGATTTGATTTCACTCCCGAGTCCCGCACGGCCGATCCCGCCCGTCTCGTCGAGGGCTACCACACGGCCGCCTCGACGCTGAACCTCATTCGCGCTTTCACGCAGGGCGGCTTTGCTGACCTGCGCCAGGTTCACTCGTGGAACAAGGGGTTCGCTGCTAACCCTGCGAACCGCCAGTACGAAAGCCTCGCCAAGGAAATCGATAAGGCTGTGCGCTTTATGGAGGCGGCAGGCGCCGACTTCGACGAGCTTAAGCGCACTGAGTTCTACGCGAGCCACGAAGGCTTACTCATGGACTACGAGCGCCCCATGACGCGCATCGACTCGCGCACCGGCACCCCGTACAACACGAGTGCCCACTTCTTGTGGATCGGTGAGCGCACCCGCGATCTTGACGGCGCTCACATCGACTACTTCTCGCGACTGCGTAACCCGATCGGCGTCAAGCTCGGTCCGACCACGACGCCCGAAACAATGAAGCAGCTCATTGACAAGCTCGACCCCGAGCGCGAGCCCGGCCGACTCACCTTCATCACCCGCATGGGTGCTGGAAAGATTCGCGACGCGCTCCCGCCCCTTCTCGAGGCCATCAAGAGCATGGATGCGACGCCGCTCTGGGTCACCGACCCGATGCACGGCAATGGTCTCACCACGCCCACCGGCTACAAGACGCGTCGTTTCGACGACGTTGTCGATGAGGTCAAGGGATTCTTCGAGGCGCACCGTGCTGCAGGAACCTACCCTGGCGGCATCCACATCGAGCTCACCGGCGACGACGTCACGGAGTGCTTGGGTGGCTCGGAGCAAATCGACGAAGCGACTCTCGCAACACGGTACGAGTCGCTCTGCGACCCGCGACTCAACCACATGCAGTCCCTCGAGCTTGCGTTCTTGGTAGCTGAAGAGCTCCGCGCTTTCTAACAACAACAAACGCCCGTCACCGCGACGCACTGAAAGGTGTGCGAGTGGCGGGCGTTTTTGTGTATCGAGTCGACATAGAGTTCAGCCTGTCTCGCAGGAGTTAGCCCAAGTACGAGGTGAACAGTACCGCGTGAACAGCGCGAAGGCGCCGCAGCGAAGGAGCTTCGCGCATCGTCGGGCCGGGGAGCAACCCTGTTAGATCTGAGGCCCGTAAATCGTGACCTCTGAGCCGCGTTTGATAGCTTCACCTGCCGCCGGGTCAGTGCCGGAGACGATGGCGAGGCCTGATCCCCAGAACCCCTGGGGCAGATCAGTTTCGACGTTGACGACAAAGTCGAGAGATTCGAGTTCCGAGATTGCGCCGTTGATGGTCTCGCCTGACACATCCGGTACCTGAACGAGGTCCGGACCGCGGGACGTGATGAGCGTGACGGTGTCGCCTTCGCGGAAGGTGCGAGCGACTCCGTCAGCGTTCTTTTCCGAATCGATCGCCACAACGCTGCCTTCGGCGCAATCGCTGAACACCTCGATGCCGAGCTGGGCGTTGAGCCCTACTCCCGCCAGAATTTGGGTCGCTTCATCGACAGTTGAACAACCCACGTCGGGGAGGGCGCCGGCTGAGACAATGAGGCTGACGTCTTGAAGCTCACCGTACGTTTCGGCGCCCACGATAGAAGCCCCGTCAGCGCCGAGAACGTCGACAACGAGGCCGGCAGCGATATCTCCATCGAACTGTTTGACGGTCGGCTCCACAAGAGTGAAGGGCGCCTCGCTGATGGCGGTGCGCGCTTCCTCCTCTGTCATCCCGAGAAACTCGGGGACAGCAATCGGGCGTGGTCCTTGCGAGATCAGTAGTTGAACGGTCGACCCGTTTGGCACGGCGGTGCCGATTTCGGGAGTGGCGTTGGCGACAAGATCAACGGCTACGACGGGGTCGTAGGTCTCGCCAAGCTCGTCGCTGACCACGAGTCCGAGCTCTTCGAGCATGGCTTGAGCTTCGGAGGGAGTCGCGCTCTTGATGCTTTCGGGAATGGTGACTTGAGAGCCGGGGCCGGCGCCGAAGTACCAGCCTGCGCCGGCAGCACCGCCGACGAGCAGCACGATCACAACGACGAGCCACCAGCCGCGCGACTTGCGCTTGGTGGCGCGTGTCGAGAGTGTCGTGGTGTTCTCCGAAACCTGAGTGGGGGCGGGAGCCGCCACTTGCTGAAGCTCGGCGCCGAACACTTGAGTGTCCGCCGTGGAGTTGTGCGGCTCGGCAGCGGGAGCGCTCGGTAAGACCATCGTGCGCTGCACTGCAGTGGATGCCGTGGGCGGCAGCGCCGTCATGAGCGAGCTGTGCGTTTGGTACAGCTGGTCGAGTAGGGCGCGCGCGTCCTTGGGGCGGTCATCCGGCTCCCGCGCAGTTGCCCAGAGAACAAGGTCGTCAAGCTCAGCAGGAACGAGGTGGTTGGCTGCACTGGGGCTGGGCACCACTTCATTGGCGTGCTGATAAGCGATCTGCATGGGCTGCTCGCCCTTGAAAGGCTGCTCACCGACAAGCATCTCGTACATCATGATGCCGACGGCGTAGATATCGCTGCGGGTGTCAGCCAAACCCCGCGTGACGAGTTCGGGGGAGAGATAGGCAATTGTGCCGAGAAGCGCTGCGCCAGTAGCCGTGTTGGCGCTGGCCGCGCGGGCGAGGCCGAAGTCACCGATCTTGATGCGCCCGTCATCGGCGAGGAGAACGTTTTCCGGCTTGAGGTCGCGGTGAACGATTCCTGCTTTATGGGCCGCGGCAAGGCCTGCGAGTACGGCTTCCATGATGTCGAGCGTTTGCTCGGTCGTCAGAATGCGGTGCTCTTGTAGGAGGTCACGAAGCGTGATGCCGGGCAGGTATTCCATGACGAGGTAGGCCATGTCGCTGTCTTGACCCTGGTCGAAGACGTTGACGACGTTGGGGTGGGCGAGGCGAGCCGAGGAACGTGCTTCTTGAACGAAGCGTTCTTTGAACTTACTGTCGTCGGCAAGGTGGCCGTGCATCACTTTGATGGCAACCTTGCGCTCGAGGCGCAGGTCGGTTGCCAAGTAGACGGTAGCCATGCCGCCACGGGCGATCCGCGAACGAATCTGATAGCGGCCGTCGAGCAGACGGCCGATCATCGGATCAGTAGAGTTCGCATTCACTCTGAGAGTCTAAAGTTCTGAGCTTCGAGAGTGCCGCTAGACACGGCTGTTCTGCCGGTTAGCCGAGCTGTTGGAGCCAAGAACGGGCGGATGTTTCCCACTTTGCGTACGCATCGGGGTGTCCGGAGATCTGCACGGCCTGCGCGGCGCGGGTCAGAGTCATGTTTTCCCAGCCCGAAATGTCAAGCAATCCGCGCGTGATGCCCTTGTTCGGGTTGCTCGGTCCGCCGTAGAACAAGCGTGCTGCGTATTCGGGTGTGGTGAGTTGGCTGACCGTTCCCCAACCGGAGCTTGGCCGCTGTTGGAAGAGCCCGACCGAGTCGCGGTCGCCCCAGTTCAAGTTGCGCAGGCTCGACTCTTGCATCGCTGTAGCGAGAGCGATCGTAATGCCGTAATCCGAGACTCCCAGGTCGCGGCCCACCTGAATGATGACTTCGGCGTTCGCCCGCATTTCAGCATTCAAGTAAGTGACAGTGCCACCGCTGCTAGCAGGAACCGAGCTCGACGATGGAATCGTGAGCTTGTCGCCAATATAGATCATGCTCGAAGCGGTGAGACCGTTGGCGTCGAGAAGCGCTTGAGTCGAGACTCCGACGCGCGAAGCGATTGCTGAAATCGTGTCGCCAGAGACGACGAGGTACGTAGTTCCCGAAACAGAAACGGGCTCCGGCGCCGGAGCGGGTGCCGGCTCTGGTTCGACTACGGCGGCGGGGGACTCGACGACTTCGCCGACGGGGGCTTCGACAGCGACATCGTCGTCGACGACGTCGCTGGAGGGTGCCTCTGACGACACTGAATCGTCGGCGTAGTCTTCGTCGAGGGTGAAGTCGTACTCCTCGGTTTCCTGAGTAGGCGAACTCAGGTTGCCGGGGATGATGATGGTCTGGCCGGGGTAGATAATGCTCGACCAGCCCAAGCCGTTTGCCGACATCACGGAGATGGTGGATACCCCGAACTTATTGGCGATGCCGCTCACGGTGTCGCCAGCAACGATGGTGTACTGCCCGTTGGTGGTTTTGACGTGGTTGACGCTTGGCAGCGTTTCCACTGCTTCTTTTGTGAGCTTGAGTTCTTGGCCGGGGAAGATCATCGACGACCAGCTCAGCCCATTCAAAGCGAGTACGGATGCCGTCGAGAGCCCGTACCGAGAGGCAATGTCACTGACCGTGTCACCTTCGGCCACGCGGTAGCTTGCGGGAGCCGGTCCGATGACGGCCACCGAGGCTTCACTGACCGTGCTTGCTGTGATGGTGGTGGGTTTGTTGGCGCGTTCGGCGGACAGCCGGGGGTCGTCGGGCGTCTTGGCGTTGACTGGCTCAACAGGCCCGGTCAAATTGAAGGTTGCTGCGGCGAGCGAACCCACGAGCAGTACCGGAACGGTGTTAATGACGCTGCGATTAACGCGAGCCCGCTGCTGCGCCGTGCGGCGTGCGCGGTCGTCAAGGTGAGCGGATGTCGCAGGAACTAGCCCTGCGAAAACGCTCGATGCGACGCTGTCTGTGTCATCCATGGTGAATTGTGTCATGTCGTTCTTCCTGCTCCCGGCCCCGAGAAGGTGTATGTGATCACTGAGATCACCGCTCCAAAGTTGTCACAGAAGCGATCTAGTGTCAACCATTGTGGCAGGAGTGACTGATGTGATTGGTGTTATCTAAGTTCACTAATGAATATCTGCGCATGCCATGCGAACTGTCAGTTTTTCCGGCAATGACGTGGCAGTCTTAACGTGTGAATGAATCACCCACCACCAACTGGCTTACTGTTCCAGACCTCACCGAGCTCCTCGGGCTCAAGGTGAGCCAAGTGCGCCGCCTTATTGAAGAGGGCGCTCTGCTCGCCAGCAAAATTGATGGCGTCTGGCAAGTTCCCGATGTCTTCATCGTTAATGGCGCTCCGTTGCGTGAACTCAAGGGAACCATTGTCGTCTTGTCTGACGCGGGATTCAGCTCCGACGAGGCGATGAATTGGCTGCTCTCGAGCGAGCCGAGCTTGGGAGTTTCTCCGGTGGAGGCACTGCGCGCCGGGCGTAAGGCTGAAGTGCGTCGTGTCGCTCAGGCTCTCGGCTTCTAAGCGCGTTTTCTCGTTGCGTCTCACGCGGTAGTCGCGATTCCGCTGAGCGGTCTCGCTCGATGAGATGAAAGACGATCGCGTCCGCTCACCCACGTTGTCGCGAGTAAGCGGACGACTCAGTTCTTAGAACGAACGTGTAGTGGCGGCAGTGGCGAGCTCAAGAAGTCGTGCTCGAGCCGTCGGAGCGAGGTTCGCAGTTTCAATCGCTTCACATGCGCGCTCGAGGTTGCGAGAGATAACTCTCTCCACTTGGTCGACCGCGCCGGATTCTTGGAGCGTGGAGCGAATCATGTTGACTTGCTCGTCGCTCATGTCAGGGTCGCCGAGAAGCTCGTCGAGGATGGAGTTCGCGCTGGCCGAGAGCTTTTGGCGTGCGATTGCGATTATTGCCGTGCGCTTGCCCTCGCGAAGGTCGTCGCCGGCCGGCTTGCCTGTGACTTCGGGATCTCCGAATACTCCGAGAACGTCGTCGCGCAGCTGGAATGCGACTCCGAGCGGCAAGCCGAAGTCTCGGAGCGATGCTAATTGTTCGTCGCTGCCGGCTCCTAGGCTTGCGCCGAGCACCAGCGGCGCCTCAACGCTGTACTTCGCCGATTTGTAGATCAGTACCCGTTGAGCGCGTTCAAGGGCCTCGGACTCGGGATAGCTAGCCCAGGCACTTTCATCGTGGATGTCGAGGAACTGGCCTGCCATCACCTCCGTGCGCATGGTCATGAACTCCTTGCGCGCCGCAAGAGCTGACGGGCGGGGGAGGGTGGCAATACCCCGACCGAGAAGTTCGTCGCTCCAGCCGAGCAGGAGGTCGCCAAGCAAAAGCGCGGAGGCCTCGCCGTAGGCTTCGGCGCTGCCGCTCCAGCCGCCGTCGTGGTGCATGCCCTCAAAGCGTCGGTGGGCCGAAGGGGCGCCACGGCGCGTGTCGGAGCGGTCCATGATGTCGTCGTGGACGAGCGCGGCTGCATGAAAAAGTTCCAGCGCTGAGGCGGAGAGCAGTACTCCGGTGAGGTCCTGACTGTTGGTGTCATCGGCAAAGGGGTCTTGGGGCGATGCAAGTCCCGCTATTGATTGCCATCCCCAGTAGCAAAAGAGAGCACGAAAGCGCTTGCCGCCGGCGAGAAGGGAGCCTCCCACATCGGTGAGGGCTGTCAACTCGGGGGCGATCGCTTCGAGTTCGCTGCGCTTTTCGCTCAGAAACTCATCGATCTTCAGCTGGACAAGGTCAACTAACTGGTTACTCTCAGGCACTCGTCTAGCCTACCTAGTGAAACGGGGCGTACTATAGAGACCTAGCCGTAAATCCCAGAGAGAGGGGAACGGAATGCCGCTTTCAGAGCAAGAGCAGCGGGCCCTCGATGAGATGGAGCGCAGCCTCTATCAAAACGACGCCGATTTCGTCAGCGCAGTCAGTCCTCGCAAAGGCAAGCCCAACTATCGAATGATGGTTATTGGCGTCTTGGTGGGCGTCGCTGGAATCATTGCGCTGCTTACCGGCGTAATCATTCAGCAGCCACTTATCGGAGTTCTCGGTTTCGTTGTGATGTTCGCCGGAGTCCTCTTGTTTGTGTCTCCTTCTCGTTCGGGTGCCGCCGAGCCCGAACCGGATATCTCGCCGGCTTCAGCGGGGCGTTCCCCGAAGCGTGGTTCGTCCTTCATGGACACCATCAACCAGCGTTGGGATCGCCGCCAGGACGGTCGCGGCTAACGCTCCCACCCGCTCCACTTTCAAGGACCAGCCTTCGGGCTGGTCCTTTTTTTTGTGCCCTGAACAGGGTAGAGCCCTCCCATTTTTGGAAATTTGCTCCATTTTCCTCCACCCCAGAAACCCTTATGTTTACTGGTCTCTGTGGATAACTTTTGCGCGAGTTCGCCGAAAACCTTAGATATGTGGTTGAAAGTGGAGTAAAGTGGAGGCAACCAGAATCCGGGCCGGAGATTGAGGGGAGGGCGCCGTGTTTCTAGGCACCTACGCCCCCAAGCTCGATGACAAGGGCCGCATCATCCTGCCGGCGAAGTTCCGTGAGGAACTCGCTTCCGGTGTCGTGGTCACTCGTGGCCAAGAACGGTGCCTCTACGTCTTTAGCCAGCGCGAGTTCGAAGTAATGCACGAGGCGATTCGCAAGGCGCCTGTCACGAGCAAGCAGGGGCGCGACTTTTTGCGTCTCTTTCTTTCTGGAGCAAACCAAGAGACGCCCGACAAGCAGCACCGGGTAACGATCCCCGCTGGGCTGCGTGAGTATGCCGGGCTAGGGCGCGACCTGACGGTGATCGGTGCGGGTAACCGCGCTGAAATCTGGGACACCGAAGCCTGGAACAACTACTACGAGGCCACTGAGGCCGATTTCGTCAACACCACCGAGGAGGTGATTCCGGGACTCTTTTAGCTCTTCGACGCTGACTCCCAGCCGAACGCCCTGATTTTCTTCCCCGATATCAGGTCGAGTCGGATGGGGATCAGCATCCAAGAACTAGGCCCCTACGCCATGGCTGACAACACCATCCACACCCCAGTACTCCTTGAGCGCTCGATTGAGTTGCTCGCGCCGGCACTGAACGCTCCGGGAGCAGTTCTCGTTGACGGAACCCTCGGCATGGCCGGTCACGCGGAGGCATTCCTCCAGCGATTCCCCGACCTCACGCTCGTGGGAGTCGACAGAGATGAGGATGCTCTTGCTATCGCTCGACGCCGGCTTGAGCCTTTCGCTGGCCGCACGCACTTTGTTCATGCTGTCTACGACGAGATTCCGCAGGCACTCGATTCATTGGGAATCGCGTCAGTCGAAGGTATCTTCTTCGACCTCGGCGTCTCATCCCTCCAGCTCGATCGCGTTGAGCGGGGCTTCTCTTATTCTCAAGACGCTCCGCTAGACATGCGAATGGATGCCTCGACGCCGGTAACGGCCGAGCACATCCTTGCGACCTACAGCGAACTTGAATTGCGCCGCATCTTCTATGCGTATGGCGACGAGAAGCTCGCTCCTCGATTCGCGAGCAAGATCGTTCAGTTCCGTGAACAGCAGCCGCTGACAACTTCTGCCCAATTGGTTGAGTTGATCATCGCGGCTACTCCTGCCGCTGCACAGCGTGCCGGTCACCCGGCTAAGCGAGTTTTTCAAGCCCTCCGCATCGAGGTCAACCAAGAACTTTCGGTTCTGGAGCGCGCTATTCCGGCTGCGGTCAATTCGTTGGCCCTGAACGGTCGAATGGTCGTTCTGGCGTATCAGTCGCTAGAAGACCGGATCGTGAAGCGCGAATTGCAGCGTCGCTCACGCTCGACGGCGCCGGCGGGATTGCCCGTCGAGCTTCCCGAGCACAAAGCAGAACTCAAACTCCTGGTCCGTGGCTCCGAACAAGCCAGCCAAGAGGAGCAAGACCTTAACCCGAGAGCAAAGCCCGTACGACTGCGAGCGATTGAACGAATGCGAGTCACCTCATGAGCACTAACCTCGCTTATGCACAGCCACAACCGCTGCACCGTCCGTCGGGGCGTCCCTCGCACATCGAGATCGTCACCACGACAAAGGCTCAGCGCAAAGCACGCCCGCGCATGCTCTACGCCGTTGTCACTGTCGCCAGTTTCTTCGTGATCCTTGCCGCCCAGCTGTTGCTGAGTATCGTCGTCACGCAGGGTGCTTACCAGATCGACTCTTTGCAGTACGAACAGAAGGTTCTTATCCGCACCGAGCAGAGCTTGCTCGAGTCGCTTTCCTTGCAGTCGTCTTCGCAAAACCTTGCCGCCCAAGCTGCAGGCTTCGGAATGGTTCCTAACGCGACGCCGTACTCACTTGATATCACCGACGGGTCCGTTTTCCGTTTGCCGGGCAGCGCGGATCCCACTGGTTGTGGTGGAAGCTGTGGCCTTGTCGGTAACACGTTGCTCTCAGGAGTTCCCTTGGTGAGTGCAGAAGCAGCTGCGGCTGCAGAAGCCGCAGCGAAGACTGCGACTGCAACTGCTGCGACCGCTGGTGCTGCTACGTCGGGCACGGCAGCAGCCGCAGCAGAGACCGCCGCGCCAGAGCCCGCCAATAACGCGATTCCTGCGCCTGTCACGCGATGATTGAGGTGACCCCTCGGAGGGAGGACCGATGAAACCGCGCTCTACTCGCGCACGAGTGTCGTTTGTTGTCCTCACGGTTGCGGTGCTAACTGCCATTTTCATGGTGCGTTTGATCGATCTGCAGATCGTGCAGGCCGAAGCACTCAATGCCGAAGCCGACACGAAGCGAACGTTGACAAGTGTGACGTATGGCACACGTGGTGACATCGTCGATACGAATGGCGCCGTGCTCGCCGACAGCGTCGAGCGGTTCGACATCGTTATTTCACCCCGTGTGACCTTGCTCAGAGAAAACGCCTCGGTGGTGGTTTTGGAAGATCTGCAGAAGATCACTGAAATCATCGGGGGTGACCCGAACGAGATGCTCACGATGATCCTAGAAAATCCGGAGTCCGACTTCGAATATCTCGCTACGGGCATCACCCTGGAGCAGTATCAGACCGTGGCCGATTTAGGGATTTCTTGGCTTTACTATGAAGTGAACCCGGAGCGGAGCTACCCCAACGGGGAGATCGCCGGGAATCTTGTGGGCTTCATCGGTACTGACGGGCCTCAGGCAGGAGTGGAGCTCACCGAAGACCAGTGCCTAGCCGGTACGGATGTCGAAGCAAGTTACGCCCGCGGCGAGGACGGCGTCGCGCTTCCGGGTAGCGCGATCGAAACGCTCGAGCCCCAAGACGGTGGCACCCTCGCGTTGTCAATCGATCGTGACCTCCAGTTCTACGTGCAGCAGCGGATGGAGCAGACTGCCGAATCTCTCGGTGCGACCTGGGCGACCGGTGTTGTCATGCGCGTCAGCGATGCGCACTTGCTCGCCGTGAGCGATTGGCCGACGGTTGACCCCAATGACGTTAATCTTGCTGAAATCGGAGCTTTGGGCTCGCGCGCGTTCAGCACTCCGTACGAGCCCGGCTCGACGGTCAAGGCGTTGACTGCGGCATCGCTTATCGATGCTGGAGTCGCCAACCAGAGCACGCAGGTTATTTCGCCCTATGCCCTTGAACTCACCAACGGTGGCGGCATCATTAGTGATTCGTTCTACCACGAAGATCAGCGTCTGACACTGGCGGGGGCGCTCGTTGAATCGTCGAACACGGCCATCGCTCAGTACACCGACCTTCTTGACGCGGCAACTCGTCATGATTACCTGCAGCAGTTCGGCCTCGGCGAGGAGACCGGAATTGATTTCAACGGTGAATCGAGTGGAACCCTGTACGACGCGGCCGATTGGGACGCTCGCACAAACTACGCCGTTCAATTCGGTCAAGGTCTGAGCACGACATCCATTCAGATGGCGAGTGCCTATCAGGCGCTCGGCAACGACGGAGTCCGCCTGCCTCCGGTTCTCGTCGAGAGTTGCACGTGGCCAGACGGCACCGTCACTGATACGCCGTCGACCGAAGGCACGCGAGTCATCTCTGAGACAGCTGCCGAACAAACGCTGCAGATGATGGAGATGGTGTACAGCTCAAGTGGGTCAGCTCCGAATCTTGAGATTCCTGGCTACCGCGTCGCTGTGAAGAGCGGAACGGCGCAGGTCGCTGAGAACGGTGCCTACGGTAGTAGCGTGGTTATCTCTTATGCTGGCCTCGCCCCGGCAGACGACCCTGAGTACATTGTGATCGCGACTGCCGGGATCCCGGATAGCATATATTCCGGCGCCATCGCCTCGACGTTCCGCGACATCATGGCCCAAACGCTCACCACCTACCGTGTTACCCCCTCAAGCACATCAGGGCCGGATCTGCCGTTGCGTTGGTGAGTTCCCCCGCGTTTATCAACCCTGGAGCACCCCACGTGATCGAACTGAGTCTTGCCGAGATTGCCACCGCCGTCAGCGGAGAGCTGAGCGACGGTAGCGATGGTCAGCGGCGACTCCCAGCCAGCACCGTCCAGACCGATTCGCGACTGAACACTCCGGGGTCCATTTTCTTTGCGCTTCGCGGCGAAACGACCGACGGGCACCTCTTTGCCGCTAAGGCTGTCGAGAACGGTGCCGCTCTCGTCATCGCTGAGCGTCCTCTTGAGCTCGACGTGACGCAGATCATCGTGAGCAACGGCGTCGCCGCCCTTCAAGCTTTGGCGCGTTTTGTCGTTGCTTCGGTGCGGAGCAAGGGCGACCTGCAGGTAGTTGCTGTGACCGGTTCGAACGGCAAGACGACGACGAAGAACATGCTGCGCACGATTCTTGAGCGCAGCGGCGAAACCGTCGCACCGCAGGGCTCATTCAACAACGATGTGGGCGCTCCCATCACGATGTTGGGCGTCGCCGACTCCACGCGTTATTTGGTCGTCGAAATGGGTGCCGACGGCATTGGCGATATCGCTCGTTTGCAATCGGTAGTAATGCCCGATGTCGGCATTGTTCTCATGGTTGGCCTCGCTCACATCGGCAAGTTTGGGGATGCCGCGGCCACGGCCCGTGCCAAGTCCGAGATGGTCTCCAGCCTTCCTGCTAGCGCGACAGCTGTATTGAACAGCGATGACGGCCGCGTCAAGGCTATGGCGCAGCAGACGGACGCGAAGGTGGCGTTCTTCGGGCTCGACTCCTCTGCTGAGATCTGGGCAGACGACATCCAAGCGACGGCGAAGGGCACCGCTTTCGACCTGCACGTTGACGACACGGTAATGCCGGTCCAGTTGCGCATCCTGGGCGAGCATCACGTCACCAACGCTCTGGCGGCGATCACGGCGGCCCGCGCCTTGGGCGTTTCTCCGACAGATTCGGTCGCGGCGTTGGAGTCGATCGACCGCGCTGAGCGCTGGCGCATGGAGCTTCTGGAAGCTCCGGGGGGCATCACTGTCATCAACGACGCCTACAACGCGAGCCCCGACTCGATGGCGGCTGCGCTTAAGACCCTTGTTCAGGTCGTCGGGCCGAACAATCGTTCTGTCGCCGTACTCGGGGAGATCGCTGAACTGGGCGACTACGCCAACGAAGAGCACGACCGCATCGGTCGCCTGATCGTTCGATTGAACGTGCAGAAGCTGATCGTGGTGGGCCACGCAGCCCGTCACATTCATAACGCCGCGGGTCTTGAAGGTTCGTGGGATGGAGAGTCGGTACTCGTCGATAGTGTCGAAGAGGCATACGCTGTGCTGCGTGAAGAACTGCGAGAGGGCGATGTGGTGTTGGTGAAATCGTCGAACTCTGCTGGCCTACGGCACCTCGGTGACCGGATTGCTGAGGTGACCGCATGATCGCCCTGCTCATTGCGGCGGGATTCTCTCTCGTCTTTACCCTCCTACTCACGCCAATGTTCATCAGGCTCTTCGTTCGTTTGAAGTGGGGCCAGTTCATTCGTGACGACGGCCCCGAGAGTCACCACACCAAACGTGGAACGCCCACGATGGGCGGAATCGTCTTTATCTTGGGCGCGACGATTGGTTACTTCGTCGGTCATTGGGTCGCGAGCGAGCCGGTCACTCTGTCGGGCCTTTTGGTGATCTACCTCATGGTGGGCCTCGGCCTCATCGGCTTTATCGATGACTTCATGAAGACCCGCAAGCAGCGCAGCCTTGGATTGGGCGGCTGGTCTAAAGTGGCCGGTCAGGTCATCGTGGCTGCAGGTTTCGCCGCTCTTGCCTTGAACTTTCCGGACCCGGGTGGCTTGACGCCGGCGTCGTCGATGATTTCGGGCATCCGCGACATCCCGTGGCTTGACCTTGCGACGTTCGGCGTTGTCGCCGGCGCCATCCTGTTCGCCATTTGGGTGACGCTTATCATCGTGAGCACCTCGAACGGCGTTAACGTCGCTGACGGGCTCGACGGTCTCGCGACGGGGTCGGCAATTTTCGCGATCTCCTCGTACATCGTGATTGGGTTCTGGCAGAACAACCAGTCGTGCAGTAACCCCAGCATCGACCGCGAAGTGCTCTACAAGTGCTACGAAGTGCGTGACCCGCTAGACCTCGCGATCATCGCTGCCGCCATTGCCGGAGCGCTCATCGGTTTCCTCTGGTGGAACACTTCTCCGGCTCAGGTCTTCATGGGCGACACCGGCTCGCTCGGCCTGGGCGGCGCTCTTGCTGCTCTCGCCATCATGAGCCGCACCGAGCTTCTCCTCGTTCTGATCGGTGGTCTCTTCCTCATCGTCACCGGCTCTGTGATCCTGCAACGGGCCTACTTCAAGATCACTCGCGGCAAACGCATCTTCTTGATGAGTCCGCTGCATCATCACTTCGAACTCAAAGGCTGGGCTGAAGTCACCGTTGTTGTGCGTTTCTGGCTCATCGCGGCGCTCTTCGTTGCGGCCGGCGTCGGCACCTTCTATCTCGAATGGATTAACCAGTAGCTGTGCGTGACCTCACTTCATTCACCAGTTGGAACGCAGCGTGGAGCGAGCTCCGCGTTGCTGTATTCGGGCTGGGCGCAACGGGCTTCTCCGCGGCAGACACCCTCACCGAGCTGAAAGCTGACGTTCTGGTGATCGCGGATGCGGCATCCGAGAACCGCATCGAGATGGCTCAGGTCATCGGTGCCACGCTTGCGCTCGGCGGCACCGCAGAGGCTCAAGTCGCTGCGTTAGCAGCACACACACCCGATGTCGTCATCGTTTCACCGGGCTACCCTCTCGACCACGCTCTGCTGACCTGGTGCCGCGAGAATAATGTTGCCCTGTGGACCGAGATCGAACTCGCGTGGCGCTTGCGCGACAAAACGGGCACTCCCGCCGAGTGGATCGCGATCACGGGAACCAACGGCAAGACCACCACAGCGCAGTTGACCGCTCACATCCTGACAACCGCAGGTTTTCGTGCAGGAGCCGTCGGCAACATTGGCATTCCCGTTCTCGATGCGATCCGCTATCCCGATGGTTTCGATTTTCTCGTGGTTGAACTCTCGAGCTTCCAACTGCACGGGATGCCGCGCGACGGCGTCGGTGCAATCTCGCCCCTGGCTAGCGTGTGCCTCAATTTTGCGGACGACCACCTTGACTGGCACGGCTCACGCGACGCCTACGCACACGCCAAGGCAACCGTCTACGCCAACACGAAGGTCGCGGCGGTCTATAACCGAGCAGTCCTCGAGACTCGGGCGATGGTCGAGGACGCCGATGTCATCGAGGGATGCCGGGCAATTGGCTTTGGCCTCGATACTCCAGGGCCCAGTGATTTCGGAATCGTGAGCGACATTCTGGCTGACCGTGCTTTCGGGGACGACCGTCACAACGCCGCGCTCGAACTTTTCACGCTCGACGAATTACAACAACGTCATCTCGCTGCGCCTCACATGGTCGCTAACATTCTGGCTGCTAGTGCGCTCGTGCGCGCGGCGGGAGTGAGCATCGAAGCGCTGCGCGCTGGAGTTGCGAGTTTCGAGATCGATGCTCACCGTAACCAGGTTGTGCTCGTGAGTGGGGGAGTAACGTGGATCAACGATTCCAAAGCGACTAACTCGCACGCCGCCAGCGCTTCCCTGTCTGCCGCAGAACCCGTGGTGTGGATTCTGGGTGGTCTGCTGAAGGGCGTCGATGTTGCGCCACTCGTGGCCAAGCACGCGCCGCGGCTCAAAGCAGCAATCGTGATTGGTAACGACAGGCTGACAATCCGGGCGGCATTCGAGCGACACGCGCCCCAGATTCCGGTCTTCGAGGTCGACGCGACTGACACTAAACACGTGATGCCGCGCGCCGTGGAAATGGCGCACGGGATCGCTTCAGAAGGCGACACCGTTTTATTGGCGCCGGCAGCGGCATCCATGGATCAGTTCAGCAGTTATTCGGATCGCGGAGAAAAGTTCGCAGCAGCAGTGCTCGAACGAGTAGGAGGAAACGACGATGGCGCCTCCTCAGCGACCACAACGGCCCCCGCGGTCGACTAACGCCGCAGCTCAGCCTCGGCAGGCTCCGGCCACGAAATCGCCACAATCCAGTGGTAACGCTGACAAGCCGGTAGCCGCTCGCGTGCCGGTTAAGCAGATTTTTTCGTCTCAGTCGAGCGATTTTTTCCTGCTTCTTGGCACAACGTTGTTCTTGGTCATCTTCGGCTTAGTCATGGTGCTGTCGTCGTCATCGGTTGAGTCCTACGCGGCCGATCAAGGCTTCTTTGGCAGCTTCTTGCGTCAGTCAGCGTTCGCCCTCATCGGGATCCCTCTCATGCTTGTCGCCTCGAGAGCCCCCGTACGATTTTGGAAACGCTGGGCTCTTCCCGGGCTCATCCTCGGCGGTGTACTGCAGCTGCTCGTTTTCGTGCCCGGTATCGGTTGGGGCTATGGCGGAAACCAAAACTGGATTCAGATCGGTTCCTTCAGCGCGCAACCATCGGAGTTCGTCAAGGTCGCTGTCATCGTGTGGGTCGCGTGGGTGCTGTCGGCAAAACAGCACCAACTCACTGATTGGAAACAGGTCTTACTTCCGGTCGGCCCGGTCGCCGGCGCTGCGATCGGATTCGTGCTGATCGGAAACGACTTGGGAACAGCATCCATCATGTTGCTCATCGTTTTTGCGTGCTTGTTTTTCGCAGGAGTGAGACTGCGTCATCTGGCTGTAGGCGTAGTTAGCCTCGCGCTGGCAGCGATTATGTTCGCCACTACCAGTGGCTCTCGTGCGTCACGAATCGACGTCTGGATCAACGGCTGCACCGAGCTGGACTATCAAGATACGTGCTGGCAAATTGAACATGCCTATTGGGCGCTTGCGGGCGGTGGCCTCTTCGGCTTGGGGCTTGGTAACTCGGTTGCCAAACGAGGTTGGCTGCCTCACGCCGACAGCGACTATGTTTTCGCCATTATCGGTGAAGAACTTGGCCTTATCGGCGCCGTTGTTGTGCTCATCCTCTTCGTCACACTTGCTGTCGCGTTCGTGCGCATCATCCGCTCGACCAACGACAGCTTTGTGCGCATCACGACGGCCGGTGTAATGGTGTGGGTCGTTGGTCAAGCGTTCGTCAACATCGCTGTAGTCCTTGGAGTTCTCCCCGTTTTGGGAGTTCCGTTACCGCTGATATCGACGGGCGGATCGGCGCTCATCGCCACGCTGCTCGCCATCGGTGTCGTGCTCTCTTTCGCCCGCGCTGGCAATAAGCCGGGCGCTTCGACGCCACGTCCGGCCGCAACCTCTGGCCAGCCGAAAGCTGCAGGCAAGGGGACTGCCGCGGTGCAGGAAGCTCCTGTGCAGTCGCCGGCGGATCGTTCACGCATGTTGGCCGCAAATCGAGCTCGAGGACGTCGATGACCACATATTTACTGGCGGGTGGCGGCACAGCCGGCCACGTCAATCCCTTGCTGGCTGTCGCCGAACGCATTCGTGCGCGGGAGCCCGAAGCTAAAGTGTTGGTCTTGGGCACCGAAGAGGGGCTTGAGGCACGTTTGGTGCCCGAGCGCGGTTTCGAACTGCTCACGATTGCGAAGCTCCCGTTCCCCCGTCGTCCCAACCGTGCCGCGCTGAAGTTTCCTGCTCTCCTTCGCGCAACGATCGACGAAGTGGTCGAGATCATTGCCGAACGCCAGGTGGATGTTGTCGTTGGCTTCGGCGGGTACGTCGCCGCACCCGCCTATCTGGGGGCGCGCAAGGCGAAGATTCCGCTCGTTATTCACGAGGCAAATAGCCGTCCGGGCATCGCCAACCGCCTGGGATCGTTTTTCACTCCGTTCGTTGGTACCGCTTTCGACCGCACGCCCATCCGTGGTGGCGTGGTCGTAGGAATGCCATTGCGGGCTGAAATAGAGACGCTTGATCGCTTCGCTGCCCGCACCGACGCTGATCCGTTCTTCGGTCTCGACCCCCAGAAGCCGACGCTGCTCGTGACGGGCGGATCGTCCGGTGCCAAGCGCATCAATGACACGATTGCGGCGTCAATAACCCGCATTCTCGGCGCCGGCTGGCAAGTGCTCCACATCACGGGGGAGTACCGCGATGCCGTGGAGGACCCTCAACTCCCCGGGTATGTTGTCGTCAAATATTGCGACCGGATGGAACTGGCTCTCGCGGCTGCGGATCTGGCAATCGCACGCGCAGGAACCTCGACGGTGGCGGAACTCACTGGCCTGGGCATCCCGGCGATTTATGTTCCTTACCCCGTCGGCAATGGCGAGCAGAAGTACAACGCTCGCACCGCCGTGGATGCGGGCGCCGCGATTCTCGTAGCGGACAGCCAGTTTGTTCCCCAGTGGGTGAGCTCCGAGCTCGTGCCCATGCTGCGCAAACGGGCACTCATTGCTGACATGGCAGCCCGCGCATCCACAGTGGGTTCCCTTGACGGAACCGACCGGATGCTCGAGCTCGTCGATTTGGCCCTCTCGCGCGATCTACCATTGACATCATGATCTTCCCCGATTTGTCTATGCCGCTGCCCGGACCCTTGCGCTCGGCGCACTTTGTCGGGGTGGGTGGCTCAGGAATGAGCGGCATCGCCCGCATGTTCTTGGATGCCGGAATCACGGTGACAGGCTCAGACCGCGCAGCGAACGCTAACGTCGAGTCTCTGCGTGCGGCCGGCGCCACGATTGCTATCGGGCACGATGCAGCGAACCTCGGCGATGCTGAGGCTCTCGTCTACACGGGTGCGCTCTGGCCGGATAACCCCGAGTACGTTGCTGCAGTTGAGCGCGGCGTCCCGGTGCTGCACCGTTCCCAGGCGCTAGCGTGGCTTGTCGGTAGCGATCGTCTGATTGCTGTTGCGGGGGCACACGGCAAGACAACGTCCACGGGAATGATTATCACCGCGCTCCGTGAACTCGGCGCATCGCCGAGTTTCGTCAACGGCGGCATTATTCAGGGATTGGGCACGAGCTCGGGCTCAGGCACCGATGACATTTTTGTTGTAGAAGCTGACGAGTCCGATGGCTCGTTCTTGCTGTACTCCACAGCGATCGCCCTCATTACGAATGTGGACGCCGATCATCTTGATCACTATGGCTCGCATGACGCTTTTGATGACGCATTCGTCGAGTTTGCTGCCAAGGCGACCGAAGCGGTTGTGGTGTCGAGCGATGACGCCGGTGCGGTGCGTGTAACTCAGCGTCTTGAACACCGCAACGTCGTCACGTTCGGTGAAGCCGCGGATGCCACGGTTCGCATTCACTCGATTACGTCTCAAGGGCCGGTGGCATTCACGATCGTTGTCGACGGTCGCGAAGAGCGAGTTCAACTCGCCGTCCCTGGCCGCCACAACGCCATAAACGCCACGGGCGCCATCGCCGTGCTCATCGGTCTTGGCCACGAGCTGGGCGCTGCTATCGATGCGGTTTCCACGTTCGCGGGCACCCAGCGCCGCTTTGAGCTGCACGCGGTGGTCGATGGCGTCAGCGTGTACGACGACTACGCCCACCACCCCACCGAGGTGGAGGCCGCGCTGAGTGGGGCTCGCAGTGTTGTCGGCGAGGGGCGGTTGATCGCCGTTCACCAACCGCACTTGTTCAGTCGCACGCGCGATATGGCATCCGAGTTTGCCGAAGTGTACGAGCGACTTGCCGATCACACGGTAGTGCTCGATGTTTTCGGCGCCCGCGAAGACCCGATCCCGGGAGTTACCGGTGAGCTCGTCTCATCGCGCTTTGTTGACTCGTCGCGGGTTGATTTTGTTCCGGATTGGGAATTGGCCGCGCAGCGCGTTGCCGAGGTCGCTCGCGAGGGAGACATCGTGATGACGTTGAGCTGTGGCGACGTCTATCGCATCATTCCGCAGCTCATCGCAGCAATCGATCGCCGTTCCGGCGGCGCGGGACACACCGCGCCCGGGGCAGATCAGGTGCCGAGTGAAGAGGCCTGAAGGATTCGATAAGGCTGCGCAACAGCCCGACCCCGCATCGGCAAAGCCGCGTCGCAAGCGTAGTGCCGCTGATGCTGGCGCAAGCGGACCTGCTGACAGCGCGGCTCCGTTGAAAAAACCGCGAGCCTCGCGTGCGCCGAAGGTCAGCTCTCCGGCCGCCACGCGCGCTCCGGCGCCGGATGCCGCGCGCGAGGCGAATGCTCCGACCGTCGCGAAAAAAGCACCGCGCACTCCACGAGAGCGCAGCCGTTTTCGGCTTAGCCGCGCTGAACCGAGTCCGGATGTCGCGGCCAAGCGGCAGCTTCGTCGTGCCGCGCGCGATCGACGGCGGGCAGAGAAGGCTGAGTTGCGGCGATTCACCCGTCGAGCTCGCACTCGCAAATACACGCTGCTCTCAATTGCCGCTCTTGTCGCTGTTCTCCTCGGGCTCATCGCGGTCGCAGTTTTTTCGCCCATTTTGGCTCTGCGCACCGTGATCGTCGACGGAACGAACCGTATTGATTCTGCTGAGGTCCAAGCAGCGGTCGAGACTCAAGCGGGCACGCCACTCGCGCTGCTCGACTTTGACGCCATCAATACTGAGCTATCGGTATTCCCTCTGATTCGCAGCTACGTTACCGAAATCGTGCCCCCGGATACTCTTCTGGTTCACATCGTCGAACGTGAGCCGATCGGTTCGGTCAAGATTGATGGCGTCTTCACGCTCGTCGACCCTGCCGGGATCACAATTCAAGAGTCGGCTGAACGTATCGCTGGCGTGCCGCTCATCGATATTGGGGGAGCAGATACGTCAAGCGCTGCTTTTGCCGCGGTTACGGAGGTGTTGCTCGCACTGCCCTCTGATCTCCGTGCCCGGGTAGATAGTGTGTCAGCGTCCACAAAAGACGACGTGTCGTTCGTGCTTTCGGGTGTGGGCCAGCGCGTGGTCTGGGGTAGCGCTAGCGACTCAGCACGCAAGGCTGCGCTGCTCGAAGCTCTCATTGCTCAGCGGGATCCGGCCGAGGCTGGCGAGTTCGATGTCTCGGCTCCCAGCAACGGAATTTTCCGTCCTAGCTAGCGCCGCGCCTTCGGTGAGGTGCGCTGCGCCCCGATTTGGCTGAACACTTTCCGACACGCGGTTCACGGTGCATCCGTGTGGGGCGCTATCCGCATACTCTCAACAAAAGAAATACATACTGAGCATAACTTTAAACCTCAAGTCGAGGTTGATAGTTTCCAGTGGAGGCCGAAAGTGACATCAAACCAGAACTACCTCGCAGTCATCAAGGTAGTCGGCATCGGTGGCGGTGGCGTGAACGCCGTCAACCGAATGATCGAGCTCGGCCTGCGAGGCGTCGAGTTTATTGCGATCAATACCGACGCCCAGGCGCTGCTTATGAGCGATGCCGACGTGAAGCTTGACGTCGGTCGCGAACTGACCCGCGGACTTGGAGCCGGCGCTGACCCTGAGGTCGGCCGTCGTGCCGCCGAAGATCACGCCGAAGAGATCGAAGAGGCACTTGCGGGTGCTGACATGGTCTTCGTCACCGCCGGTGAGGGTGGTGGAACCGGTACCGGTGGCGCCCCCGTTGTTGCCCGTATCGCTAAGTCGATCGGTGCACTCACGATCGGTGTCGTTACGAAGCCCTTCGGCTTCGAGGGCAAGCGCCGTTCATCTCAGGCCGAAATCGGTGTCGAGACTCTCAAGAACGAGGTCGACACCCTCATCGTCGTTCCCAACGATCGCCTTCTCGAGATCAGCGACCGTGGCATCAGCATGCTCGAGGCTTTCTCGACCGCTGACCAGGTTCTTCTCGCCGGCGTTCAAGGCATCACCGATCTGATCACGACCCCGGGTCTGATCAACCTCGACTTCGCCGACGTTAAGTCGGTTATGCAGGGCGCTGGTTCTGCGCTGATGGGCATCGGCTCATCACGCGGGGCCGACCGGGCCATAAAAGCGGCTGAGTTGGCTGTTGCCTCCCCGTTGCTCGAAGCCAGCATCGATGGAGCGCACGGTGTGCTGCTCTCCATTCAGGGCGGATCCAACCTCGGCATCTTTGAGATCAACGATGCCGCGCGTCTCGTTCAAGAGGCCGTCCATCGCGAAGCCAACATCATTTTCGGTGCCGTTATTGACGACACTCTCGGTGACGAGGTGCGCGTAACGGTGATCGCTGCCGGCTTCGACGGGGGAGAGCCCTCAGCTAAGCCCGTAGAAGGTCGTCGTACGAACTACGTTGTGCCCGAGCCCCCGGCGGAGCACATTGCAGCGAATGACTCCGCGTCGACGAAGGACACCGACTGGAAGTCGCAGCCGAGTGTCGTTCCGGCAACGCCGATCGACCGTAGCTTTGACGATGACGACGAGAACGACAACGATCTCGACGTTCCTGACTTCCTGAAGTAGTCACGATGGTCGACCTAACTCCGTTGGGCGAACGACTTGCAGAGGTCGACGACAGGATCGCGGATGCCGCACGTGCGGCATCCCGCGATCTGTCGTCGATTACGCGCATCGTGATCACCAAATTTCACCCAGCGAGTCTCGTGCGCGAGCTTCACGGGCTTGGTGTTCGTGATGTCGGCGAGAACAGACATCAGGAGGCGCAAGCGAAAGCAGCTGAACTGGCTGATCTCGATTTGCGATGGAATTTTGTCGGCCAGCTCCAAAGCAAGAAGGCGCGGCAAGTTCGTGCCTACTGTCAATCGATTCATTCTGTTGATCGTGATTCGCTCATAACCGCGCTGGCGAATGAAGAGGCCGAGACGCCGATTGATGCGTTCGTGCAGGTGAACCTCACCGATGACCACGGTCGCGGTGGCGTTGTCGCGGCCGACCTTGAAGCATTCGCTGATCGTGTCTCCGCGGCCCCCGGGCTCCGCCTGTGCGGCATCATGGGCGTCGCTCCCTTAGGTGAAGACCCGCGGCCGGCGTTCGCCGCGTTGCGGGGTCTCTCTGAGCGCGTGCAACTGCAGCATCCAGATGCCTCAGCCCTTTCGATGGGCATGTCTGGCGACTTCGTCGAAGCGATCAGCGAAGGCGCGACACACCTACGTATTGGCACGGCAATCACGGGAAATCGACCCGACCATGGTTAATCTCGAAGCAGAAGCTTCACCATTCGGAGGATTATCATGGCCAACCCACTGCGCAAGACAATGGTCTATCTCGGCCTCGCCGATGAGGACTACGAGTACGAGCAGGGAACGACTGCGCCAGCCGCGCCGGTTGCCCCTGTCGCAGCAGCACCGGCTCCAGCGAGCTCTAACCGCGCGCCGGTTACCCCGTTGCGTCGTGCTGCGCCCAGCACTGCGGAGGCAGAGATGAACGAGATTTTGACGGTGCACCCGCGCCAGTACAAGGACGCTCAGCTGATCGCGGAAAACTTCCGTGAAGGCATCCCCGTCATCATTAACCTGTCGCAGATGAGTGAACCGGATGCGCGTCGCTTGGTCGACTTCGCTAGCGGACTCTCACTCGGCCTCTACGGCAAAATTGAGCGTGTGACGAGCAAGGTCTTCCTGCTGTCTCCCGCCCACGTTGCTGTCAGTGGCGAGCAGGCTGAGGTCGAGTCCGACGTCGACGCCTCCTTCTTCGGCCAGTAAGCAGCTGCGCGGCGGGCCCCTCATAGCCCGCTAACCTAGAGGGGTGAATCCCGTTTCTGTTATTGCCCTGGTGGCTTACTACGCCATCACTTTGTTCATGTTTACGATGTGGGCGCGATTCATTCTCGACCTCGTCGTCGTCTTTGCTCGAGGATGGCGCCCCAGCGGGGTCGGTCTTGTACTTTCCGAGCTCGTCTTCACGATTACTGATCCTCCGATCAAGGCGGTTCGCAAGGTCGTGCCAATGGTGAGAATCGGCAACGGAGCGCTCGACCTATCGTGGATGCTCGTCATGCTTGTGTGCATAATTCTCACCTCCATTTTGCGGGGCTTTTAGAACTAGGGGCTGCCGATGTACTCTTGTCAGAGAGCATGCGGCAACTAATCAGGTTCCGTCAGTACGATCGTGACGCGAACGTTGAACGTTGTGTATACGTTGAAAGAAAGTTTTAGAGGTGGCGGCAATGGCTTTGACTCCAGAAGACGTGGTCAACAAGCGGTTTGAATCAACAAAGTTCCGTGAGGGATACGACCAAGATGATGTCGACGATTTTCTCGACGAGGTTGTTGTTGAGTTGCGCCGACTTAACCAAGAAAATGACGAGCTTCGTCAGCGCTTGAGTGCGGCTGAAGCTCGGGCGACTGAGCTTCAGCAGTCCGCCGGCAGCGCTGCTGCTGCGGCCCCTGCGCCAGCAGCAATTGCTGCTCCGGCTCCCGCTGCTATCGAGAGTGCCCCGGCCCCTGCTATCGCCGCTCCCGAGCCCGTGTCGTCAGTTCTTGACGACGCGAGCAGCACCAACAACTTGCTTCAGCTCGCGCGCCGTCTGCACGAGGAACATGTCCGCGAGGGCGTGCAGAAGCGTGACGCTCTTATTGCTGAAGGCCAGGCATCCGCCGCTGAAATCGTTGCTGAGGGCCAGGCATCTGCCGCCGAGATTCTCGCCGAGAGCAAGTCGGCTGCGGCTGAGATCGCTGCTCAGGCTGAGGCTAAGCAGCGCGAACAGCTGGGAGTTCTCGAGCAGCAGCGCGAAGCTCTCGAGGGTCGCATCGAATCGCTGCGTAACTTCGAACGCGAGTACCGCGAGAAGCTCAAGAGCTACATCGAAGACCAGCTGCACGAGCTCGACTCGTCGAGCCTTGTCACCGCCGGTGGTCCTTCACTTCAAGAGTCCGCTCAGCAGGGCCAGGCTCCGGTTTCGCAGCCCTCTGGTCACCTCACCCCCGAAGACTTCGCTGCGCCTCAGTCGGCACAGCAGCCTCCGGCCAGCTTCTCGGGTTTCTCCGGTAGCTAGTTTTTCTGCAATGGCCGTCAGTCGGTCGGTGCGAGCTTAGGCTCCACCGCCGCTGGCGGCTTTTGCTGTGTTCGCACCCCATTCGGCGAAGCCGGGGGAGTGTGGCATCACATCGTTCGCCATAACTATCAAGGAGCATCAGTGGAAACTCGAAGCTTGCCGGTTCCCGAGGGCTTAGCGGGGCAACGAGTTGATGCTGCTCTCGCCAAGTTGTTGGGTTTCTCCCGTACTTTCGCCGCTGAGGTAGCTGCCGGTGGTGGCGTCACGATGGACGGTTCGACGGTGGGCAAGTCCGACCGGCTCGCTGCCGGTGCATGGCTCGAAGTGTCGTGGGTATCAAAGACTGAGCCGCAGATCGTGCCAGTGGTGCTCGACACACTGGGCATCATCTATGACGATGAGCACATTGTCGTGATCGACAAGCCTGCTGGCGTTGCCGCGCATCCGTCTATCGGTTGGGATGGCGTCACTGTTCTCGGCGCTCTTGCGGGCGCCGGCTACCGGATCTCCACCTCGGGCGCGGCCGAACGCGCCGGGATCGTGCACCGCCTCGACGCGGGCACGAGTGGGCTCATGGTCGTCGCGAAGTCTGAAATCGCGTACACGGCACTCAAACGTGCGTTCCACGACCGCGAGGTCAGCAAGATCTATCACTCCGTCGTGCAGGGGCATCCCGATCCGCTCGCCGGAACTATCGACGCACCGATTGGTCGCCATCCGGGATCAAGTTGGAAGTTTGCGGTCGTAGCCGGCGGCAAAGACTCGATCACTCATTACGAAACGCTCGAAGCATTTCCTTCGGCGGCGCTCGTTGAGGTGCACCTCGAAACTGGGCGAACGCACCAGATTCGTGTTCACATGGCTGCTCAACGGCATCCGTGCGTCGGCGACACGATGTACGGCGCTGATCCCACTATCTCGTCTCGCCTAGGGCTCACACGCCAGTGGTTGCACGCCCACAAGCTGGGATTCGCCCATCCTGCGACTGGTGAACAGGTCACGTTCGAGTCGCCGTATCCGGCCGACCTTCAGGCAGCACTTGAGGTGCTTCGGACCGACTAGGGCGCGTCAGTTAGAGTCCGTCTGGGGTGCTGGCTTAGGCTAGATTTCGAAAGAATTCGGAGTGTCTGTGGCTGCTAATAACGACTCGTTTGTGCATTTGCACGTTCACAGTGAGTACTCGATGCTCGACGGTGCTGCCCGCGTCGGACCGCTGTTGGATGCCGCTGTTGAGCAGGGAATGCCTGCAATTGCGATCACCGACCATGGCAACATGTTCGGCGCCTACGACTTCTGGAAACAGGCCACAGCCAAAGGCATCAAGCCGATTATTGGTACGGAAGCCTATGTAACACCGGGTACGGCACGCAGCGACAAGACCCGAGTTCGTTGGGGTCGTAGCGACCAAGCTCGCGACGACGTCGGTGGTAGCGGTGCTTACACCCACATGACGCTGCTCTCTCAAAACAACGAGGGCATGCATAACCTCTTCCGTCTCTCGTCGCGCGCCTCCATCGAGGGTTTCTATTTCAAGCCCCGTATGGACCGCGAACTGCTGAGCCAGTACTCCAAGGGCATCATCGCCACCACGGGGTGCGTCGGTGGCGAAGTACAAACCAAACTCCGCTTGGGGCTCTACGACGAGGCGCGTCAAGCGGCTGCTGAGTTCCAAGACATCTTCGGCAAAGAGAACTTCTTTGCCGAAGTCATGGATCACGGAATTGACATTGAGCGACGCACGATGCTCGACCTCATCAAGCTCGCTAAAGAGCTCGATATGCCGTTGTTGGCCACCAATGACCTGCATTACACGCATGCTCACGATGCCACCGCACACGCAGCGCTGCTGTGCGTACAGTCGGCCTCAACGCTTGACGACCCCAACCGTTTCAAGTTCGACTCCAACGAGTTCTATCTCAAGTCGGCAGCCGAAATGCGTTCACTGTTCCGCGAGCATCCCGAAGCGTGCAACAACACGTTGTTGATCGCTGAGCGCAGCGAGATCAACTTCGAGGGCCGCGACTTGATGCCGCGCTTCCCTGTTCCCGAAGGGGAGACCGAAGCGACCTGGTTCGAAAAAGAAGTTGCGCGTGGCATGAACAAGCGCTTCAACAACGCGCCATCCGAAGCACACTTGGCGCAGGCCAAGTACGAGGTCGATGTTATTCAGCAGATGGGTTTCCCCGGCTACTTCCTCGTGGTTGCTGACTTCATTGAGTGGGCCAAGTCACAGGGCATCCGTGTGGGGCCTGGTCGTGGCTCCGCTGCTGGTTCCATGGCGTCGTACGCGGTCGGTATCACTGAGCTCGACCCGCTGCACCACGGCCTGATCTTCGAGCGCTTCCTCAACCCTGAACGTGTATCGATGCCCGATGTCGACGTCGACTTCGACGATCGCCGCCGCGGCGAAGTGATTCGCTACGTCACCGAGAAATACGGCGACGACCGAGTAGCTCAAATTGTCACTTACGGAACGATCAAGGCCAAGCAAGCGCTGAAAGACTCGGCGCGCGTACTAGGCATGCCGTATTCGGTAGGCGAGAAGCTCACCAAGGCGATGCCTCCCGCCATCATGGGTAAAGATATTTCGCTCGGTGATGTGCGCAACAAGGACGCTGCGCGGTACAAAGAGGCCGCCGACATCCGCGGCATTGTCGACACTGATCACGAGGCAGCGAAAGTATTCGAAACCGCTGTTGGCCTGGAGGGATTGAAACGCCAATGGGGCGTTCACGCCGCCGGTGTAGTTCTTTCGGCTGAACCGCTGCTCGATGTGTTGCCGATCATGCGCCGAGAAGATGATGGCGCAATAATCACTCAGTTCGACCAGCCACCGCTGGAGAGCCTTGGCCTGATCAAGATGGACTTCTTGGGTCTTCGAAACCTTACGGTTATCGAAGATGCGCTCAGGATGATCGAGGCCAATACCGGGTCCCCACTCATTATCGAAGATCTCGATCTGGATGCGGACCAAAAGACCTACGACTTGCTTGCGCGAGGAGACACCCTCGGCGTATTCCAGCTCGACGGCGGGCCAATGCGTGCGCTGCTTAAGCAGCTGAAGCCCACTAACTTCGAAGATATTTCTGCGGTAATTGCCCTGTACCGACCGGGCCCCATGGGAATGAACTCGCACACGAAGTACGCGCTTCGTAAGAACGGTCTTGAAGGCATCGATGCTATCCACGCCGAGCTTGAAGAGCCCCTGCGCGAGATTCTCGGTACGACGTTCGGCCTGATCGTGTATCAAGAGCAAGTGATGTCGGTTGCCCAAAAGGTCGCTGGCTTCAGCCTCGGCCAAGCGGACGTTCTGCGCCGCGCCATGGGTAAGAAGAAGAAGGAAGAGCTCGACAAGCAGTTCCTTGGCTTCGAATCCGGCATGCAAAACAACGGCTACAGCAAAGAAGCTGTCAAGGTGTTGTGGGAAACGCTCATGCCGTTCGCCGACTACGCCTTCAATAAGGCGCATAGTGCGGGCTATGGCGTCCTGAGCTATTGGACTGCCTACCTCAAGGCCAACTATCCGGCCGAGTACATGGCGGCGCTTCTCACCAGCGTCGGCGACTCTAAAGACAAACTCGGTATGTACTTGAGCGAGTGTCGGCGCATGGGCATCAAGGTGCTGGCACCAGATGTCAATGAGTCGACCGTGAACTTCACGGCCGTCGCCGGCGATATCCGCTTCGGTCTCGGCGCCGTGCGAAACGTTGGTGCCGCCGTCGTGGAGCAGATCGTACGCGCGCGCACCGAAAAGGGTCGTTTCGAGTCGTTCCACGATTTCTTGCGCAAGGTATCAATCCAGGTCGCCAACAAGCGCACCGTTGAGTCCTTGATCAAGTCGGGAGCATTTGACTCCTTGGGCGCAACGCGCCGCGGCCTGCTCGAAATTCACGAGGGCGCTTGCGACTCCGCGGTAAGCCTCAAGCGCAACGAAGCGAACGGTCAAGTCGATCTCTTCGGGGGAATCTTCGATTTCGATGAAGACGACGACGGTGTTCCAGAGCGCCCCGAATGGTCGAAACGCGACAAGCTCGCCTTCGAGCGCGAGATGCTCGGGCTCTATGTCTCTGATCATCCACTTTCAGGTCTCGAGCTTCAGCTTGCCAAGCATCAGGACTTTACGATCACCGAGGTGTTGTCGGGGGATGCGGTCGCTGATGGTGAGCACGTTTCCATCGCGGGTCTCGTGACGAGCGTGCAGCATCGAGTTGCCCGCAACAGCGGAAATCAGTACGGCATCGTGACGGTAGAGGACTTTGCGGGCGAGATCGATGTCATGTTTCTGGGCAAGACGTACCAAGAATTCGCGCCTGGTCTGGTCAACGACTCCATCGTCGTGGTGCGCGGACGAGCGAGCGCACGTGACGATGGCATGAACCTTCACGCCGTGAGTATGTTCTCGCCCGATCTAGGGCCCAGTTTGGGCTCGGGGCCGATCGTCTTGACGGTGAAAGAACAGCGGGCGACGACCGATGTCGTTTCGGGACTCGGCGAGGTTCTCATCCGGCACGCGGGCGATGTCGAAGTGCGTTTGCGCCTCGTTCGCGGCGATGTCGCGCGAGTGTTCGAACTTCCGTACCGCGTAAAGGTCTCCGCTGACCTTTATGGCGAAGTGAAGTCTCTGCTGGGGCCGGGTTCGCTCGGCTAATTGCACGGTGCTTCAGTAGCCCGCTCAGGCGTGACTAACGACGTCGCGACAGGTCGTCGGATAGCTAGACGGCGAGGTGCTAGACGCTAGGCGTTTCGTGCTCGAGCCCCATCGGGCGCATGTAGGTGCGCTCGTGATACAGCAGTGCTTCGTCTTCGTCGCCGAGGATACCGTGCTCGATCTCGACCACGACAACGGCATTGTTATGCACCGGATGCACGTCCACGATGCGCCCGATCATGACCGCAGTCGCGCCTTCTAACAGGGGGAGTCCACTTTCGGTGGGCTTCCAGTGGTCTCCCACGAATCGAAGGTCGTGGTCGGCAGCCATAGTTTCGGCAAGGTGACGGCTGTGGGGGCCCAGCATGTGGATGGCTATCTGGTTTCCGACAGTGATTGCGGGCCACGAGCTCGAGACCTGCGCCATGTTGAACGTCGCCATGGGTGGCACGGCTGCAAGCGACGCAAGAGAGGTTGCGGTGAACCCCACCGGGCGACCGTCCGGGGCAACTGATGTGATGGCGGCAACACCCGCGGCATGCCGCCTGAAGGCAGCCTTGAAGGCGTCGATTCCGTTTGCTACGTGTGAATTATCCATATGCTCACCTCAACCCTAATTGCCCAAGGCGAATTCCAAGCAGAGAAAGAACTAGCATGGTCAAGCCATGTCGCTGAAAACAATTGATCTCCGGTCCGCCGCTCTGAGCCGTGCGGAACTCTCTCGTGTCATCCCGCGTGCCCAAATGGACGTGTCGGTGGCTTCCGCTGCTGCGATCCAACTCATCAACGATGTAAGGGAGCACGGCGAGCAAGCTCTTCTCGACCAGGCCGAGCGTCTTGACGGCGTTCTTCCCGCGCGCGTACGAATTCACGCCGACGAGATCACACGAGCTACTCGTGCCCTTGAGCCATCCGTTCGCGAGGCCCTTGAGCTGGCTATTGACCGTGTGCGCACTGCGAGTAAGGCCCAGGTGCCGCCGCCAATGATGACGCAGCTGGGTGATGGCGCTGAGATTGTTCAGCGCTGGCAGCCGGTCAACCGTGTGGGGCTGTACGTACCCGGCGGTAAGGCTGTCTATCCTTCGAGCGTGATCATGAACGTCGTTCCTGCCCAAATCGCCGGTGTTTCGTCGGTCGCTTTAGCCTCCCCGCCGCAGCGTAATTTCGGGGGAGCAGTGCACCCCACAATTTTGGGTGCGGCCGGTCTGCTCGGCGTCGATGAGGTTTACGCGATGGGCGGCGCGGGGGCTATTGGTGCCTTCGCCTACGGCGTTCAGGAGCTTGGTCTCGACCCCGTTGACATCATTACGGGCCCGGGCAACGTGTACGTTGCCGCAGCAAAACGCGCTGTGCGGGGTGTCGTCGGCATCGACTCCGAAGCTGGTCCTACCGAAATCTTGATCATTGCGGATGGCTCGGCCGATCCCCGCCTCGTTGCTGCAGACTTGCTGAGTCAGGCAGAACACGATGAGCTTGCCGCTGCGGTTCTCGTCACCGATTCCGAAGAACTCGCGGATGCCGTACGAACGCACCTTGCTGAACAATTGGCAGCAACGTTGCACTCTCAGCGCGCATCCGTGGCTCTCGACGGGCAGCAGTCGGCGATCGTTTTGGTGAGCGACATGGCTGCCGCTGCTGCACTCAGTAACGCTTACGGTCCCGAGCACCTTGAAATCCAGACGGAAGAATCGGGGGCGGTACTCGACATGATCGATAACGCCGGAGCAATTTTCCTCGGTGACCAGTCACCCGTCAGTTTGGGTGACTACCTCGCCGGCTCGAATCACGTACTCCCTACCGGTGGACAGTCACGCTTCTCATCGGGCCTCGGCGCGTACACGTTCCTGCGTCCGCAGCAGGTTATTCGCTACAGCCACGACGCTTTGCGTGCGCTTGAGCCCCACATCGTGGCGCTCAGTACCGCTGAGGATCTCCCGGCTCACGGCTCGGCTGTGAGTAAGCGGTTCACCGATCGCTAACCGGGTACTCTTAAGGAACTATGTATTGCCCTTTTTGCAGGCATCCTGACAGCAGGGTTGTCGACTCACGAACCAGTGACGACGGCCTTTCGATTCGTCGCCGTCGGCAGTGCCCCGAGTGTGGTCGCCGTTTCTCCACCACCGAGACCGCATCGTTGAACGTGATCAAGCGAAACGGCGTTGTGGAATCGTTTAGTCGCGAGAAGATCGTCAGTGGCGTACGCAAAGCGTGTCAGGGTCGACCGGTCACCGATACCGATTTGGCCGTGCTCGCCCAAAAGGTCGAAGAAGCGATTCGCGCAACGGGTGCAGCTCAGATCGACGCCAATGAAATTGGTCTCGCGATTCTTTCGCCGTTGCGTGATCTCGACGAGGTCGCGTACCTCCGTTTCGCTAGCGTCTATCAAGCGTTTGACTCGCTCGACGACTTTGACGCCGCGATCAACCAACTTCGTCTCGACCACGGCACCGCTTCGTAGTCGCCACGGTGACTTGTTGATTCTCCCCACCTTCTACCGCTGAGAGCACCGTTAGCCATGTACGACTTTTTCTTCCGCACTGTTCTCAAGCGACTCGATCCAGAGTTCGCGCACTCGTTGGCCTTCTTAGTGATTCGTGCGCTGCCCGCAGTTGGCGTGGGAAAGCTGCTGCAGCGTCCGGTTGATCCCTCATTGCGCGTGCAGACTCTGGGGCTCACCTTCGACTCGCCTTTTGGCGTCGCTGCCGGGTTCGACAAATCTGGTGTGGGTATTCAGGGCCTGGGGCAGTTGGGCTTCAGCCACGTGGAGGTCGGCACAATCACGGCGTTGCCGCAGCCGGGTAACCCCAAGCCTCGCCTGTTCCGTCTCGTGGCAGATCGTGGCGTCATCAATCGCATGGGCTTCAATAACGCCGGAGCTATTCGAGCCGCCCAAGTGATCGAGCGTGCTCGTCGCCGAGCAGGCCGACCAATCATTGGCGTCAACATCGGCAAGTCGCGAGTGGTCGCGGTCGATGATGCGGTGGCGGACTACCTCACGAGTGCTCGGGCGTTAGCCCCGCTTGCTGACTATCTCGTCGTCAACGTCAGCTCACCCAATACGCCCGGTCTCCGAGGGCTCCAGGAGATCGACAAGCTCAAGCCCCTGCTCACGGCAGTTAAGTCGGCTGCGGGTCAGACGCCGGTTCTTGTGAAGATCGCTCCCGACGTGACGGATGACGAAGCTCGCGCAATTGCGCGTCTCGCTGTCGATGAACTCGATGGCATCATCGCGACGAACACGACGCTCTCCCGTGAAGGGCTTTCAACGCCCGCCGAGACGGTAGAAGCCGCCGGGGCCGGGGGAGTATCGGGCAAGCCGGTCGAGGCGCGTTCTCTCGAACTGCTTCGCATCATCCGGGCGGTCGTACCCTCAGAGTTCTGTGTGATTTCCGTCGGTGGAGTCGAGACCGCCGAAGACGTTGCTGAGCGGCTGCGTGAAGGAGCCACGCTCGTGCAGGGTTATACCGGGTTCATTTACCGCGGCCCGTTCTGGGCGCGTTCGATCAACTCGAAGCTCACGAAACTAATGCGTTCAGAGGCTGCCTAACAGCGCAACGCTGAGGTTGCCCCGCTACGACGACGTCCGCTGCGGCGACGTCATTGAACGGCTCCACGCGAGTGTTCTTACGCGCGGCGCCGTTCGAACGAAAGAACCTTAGGCCGGGAACTCGCCGCGCTTTACCTGCGGCTTGGGAAGACGCATGATGCGCAGCTGAAGTGAGCGCATTGCGGCGTACCAGCGGACGCGTTCGGCGCGAGACTCGCCAAACTTCTCGTTGATCTTTTTGCGCAGTCGAAGTCCGAGCAGCACGGCGTCGAGTGTGGCGACGAGGAAGAAGCCCCACAGTGCCATGAGGCCGATGACCTGCACCTCGGGCTGCGGGAAGAACGTCATGATGATTACAGCGAACATCATCGGCACCAGCAATTCGCCCACGTTGAAGCGCGCATCCACGTAATCACGCACGAAACGTTTTTGCGGTCCGCGGTCACGAATCGGAAGGTACTTCTCTTCACCGTTCGCCATGCCAATACGGGCGCGTTCGCGCTCTGCCTGCATTTGAGTGCGAGCTGTGCGACGCGCTTCTTTGCGGTCATTGGAGACGAGGGGGCGCAAGTTTGCGGCTTCGCGTTCCTTGCGAGTGGGGGTAGGGCGTCCCTTGCCTGAGGCGACGCCGTCGTGCTCGTCGGAGTTCTCGGGAGTGGGGGTGTTATCGGTCGAAGTAGTTTTTGCCACGGGGTTCCTTGCGTTGGTGTCGATCTAAGATTACTCGTATGACTCACACGCCGCAGCCGACGTCAGCGTCGACGACTCCCGATCCTCTGCTCGTTCCCCTTACCGAGGCCGTGGAAGCGGCTTTGCCGGCCACGGTTGCCGAGCTCGGGGCACTCGTTCGCATCCCCTCAGTATCGTGGGATGGCTTCGATTCAGACCAGGTCAAGCGCAGCGCGGAAGCGGCTAAAGCCCTGATCGAGGACATTGGCGTTTTTGAGACGGTAGAGCTCGCTCGAGCGCCTATTGAGGGCGACACGCTGGGTCACCCGGCGGTATTGGCGACGCGCAAGGCGAGAAACGGCAAGCCCACGATCTTGCTCTACGCCCACCACGACGTTCAGCCTCCTGGCCACGATGAAGACTGGGATTCGCCTCCCTTCGAGCCCACCGTGCGCGGCGACCGCCTGTACGGCCGCGGTGCGGCTGACGATAAGGCCGGAATCATGGCACACGTTGCAGCGATCCGCGCTTTTGTAGAGACAGTCGGAACCGACTTCGATCTCGGGCTCGTAGCGTTCTTTGAGGGCGAGGAAGAATTTGGTTCGCGCTCGTTCGCAAACTTCATCACAGAAAATCGCGAGAAGCTCGCTGCTGACGTTATCGTGGTTGCCGACTCGGACAACTGGGACATCAACACCCCGTCGCTGACAGTCGGACTGCGCGGGAACGTGACATTCAAGCTCAAGGTCTCCACTCTCGCGCACGCCTCGCACTCTGGCATGTTCGGGGGAGCGGTTCCGGATGCGATGCTCGCCGCGATCAAGCTTCTTGCGACGCTTCATGGCGAAGACGGCGCGGTCGCGGTGGAGGGACTCACTAGTCGCGAATCGCAAACCCCCGAGTACAGCGAAGAGAAGCTACGCCACGAAGCGGGACTTCTCGATGGCGTTTCGTCGATTGGCGATGGAAGCGTCTTGAGTCGGCTCTGGGACAAACCCTCAGTAACGGTGACAGGCATCGACGCGCCTACCGTGATGAACGCATCCAACACGCTCACGCCGAGCGTCACCGTCAAGGTGAGCGCCCGAATTGCACCCGGTCAAGATCCCGAAGACGCCTTCGTAGCGCTTCGCGACCATCTCGAAGCGAACGCACCCTTTGGTGCCCACCTTGAGATATCCGATGTCGACAAGGGCAGCCCGTTCTTAGTTGACACGAGTGGTTGGGCCGTTGAAATCGTCAAGTCGGCCATGCATGAGGCCTGGGGCAACGAACCTCTCGAGACGGGGATCGGTGGGTCGATCCCGTTCATTTCCGACCTCGTCGAGGTATTCCCTGAGGCGCAGATTCTTGTTACCGGAGTTGAAGACCCCGAGTCGCGCGCTCACAGCCCCAACGAGTCGCTTCACCTCGGAGTCTTCAAGCGCGCCATCCTCACGGAGGCGTTGCTGCTCGCAAAGTTGGAACGGCGGGCGTAGAATTACCTCATGACTGATTCCGCTGTTGAAACTGACACCCACGGTGTTGCACTCACCGAGGCTGCCTCGAACAAGGTGCGTAGCCTCATGTCGCAAGAGGGTCGCGATGACTTGCGTCTTCGTTTGGCCGTTCAGCCCGGCGGATGCTCAGGGCTCATCTATCAGCTCTACTTCGACGAGCGCTTCCTTGACGGAGACGTCAGCCGAGACTTCGGCGACGGCGTCGAGGTTGTCGTTGACAAAATGAGCGTTCCGTACCTCGACGGTGCCAGCATCGATTTCGAAGACACGATTGAGAAGCAGGGTTTCACTATCGACAACCCCAATGCCGAAGGCAGCTGCGCCTGCGGCGACAGTTTTCACTAATTTCATAGCAATTTTGCGAGAAGGTGCGCCGATTTGGTGCACCTTTTCGCTTGTGCGGGGCGAGGCGGTAATCAATACCCCCTCTCGCTGCATATACACTGGAAAGGTATTAGTCCGTGTTCTTCGAGAGGTCACAGGTGCGCTCTAACCGCCGAATTCGATGGGCAGCGATCCCACTAGCTCTGGTTACGATGCTGGTGCTGACCGGCTGTACTCAAGAGCAGTTGCAGGGCTGGCTCCCGGGAGATCCCGAAACCACTAACCACACAAGCCGCATCATCGGGCTGTGGGTAACATCGTGGATTGTCTTGCTCGTGGTGGGTGTCATCACGTGGGGCCTCATCATCTGGGCTGCGGTTGTTTACCGCCGTCGCCGTGGACAGACCGGGCTACCCGTTCAGCTCCGTTACAACATGCCGATCGAAGTGTTTTACACGATCGTGCCTCTGATCCTTGTCATCGGGTTCTTCGCGTTCACTGCGCGTGACCAGGCTGCTATCGAGCAGGTCGAGGTCAACCCCGACGTGTCAATCGAGGTCATCGGCAAGCGTTGGGCTTGGGACTTCAACTACGTTGACGACAACGTCTACAGCGCGGGTGTTCAGGCAGACTTCAACCCCGACGGCACTGTTGACGTCGACAACCTTCCTCAGCTGGTGCTTCCCGTTGACAAGAAGGTCGAGATCAAGATTGAGTCTCGCGACGTTATTCACTCTTTCTGGGTGGTGGACTTCCTTTACAAGAAGGACATGATCCCCGGCAAGAGCAACTACATGTACTTCATCCCCACTAAGGAAGGCACGTACCAGGGCAAGTGCGCTGAGCTATGCGGCGAGTATCACTCGCTCATGCTCTTCACCGTCAAGGTTGTGTCTCAGGCTGAGTACGACGAGTACATCGAAAGCCAGCGCGACGCCGGCTTCGAGGGCCAAATCGGACTCGAATACAACGTCAACCAGAACTTGCCCGGCAACGGCAGCAGCGACGAGGAATAGGGCTCATGAGCGTCGAACGTAAGGGCAACGTCATGGTGAACTGGATCACCTCGACGGACCACAAAACTATTGGGTACATGTACCTGATCACGTCATTCTTCTACTTCCTGCTCGGCGGTGTAATGGCGCTGGTCATCCGTGCTCAGCTCTTTGAGCCGGGTCTCTCGATCGTTGCAACTGGTGAGCAGTACAACCAGTTGTTTACGATGCACGGCACGATCATGCTGCTGATGTTCGCGACGCCGTTGTTCGCTGGCTTCGCGAACGTGCTGATGCCGCTTCAGATCGGAGCTCCCGACGTTGCGTTCCCGCGTCTTAACGCTTTCGCCTACTGGCTCTACAGCTTCGGTTCGCTGATCGCGGTCGCCGGCTTCCTTACCCCTCAGGGTGCGGCATCCTTCGGCTGGTTCGCATACGCACCCCTGTCGAGCACCACGTTCTCGCCCGGCATCGGTGGAAATCTCTGGGTCTTCGGTCTCGCTATGAGTGGTTTCGGAACGATTCTTGGTGGAGTCAACTTCATCACGACGATCATTACGATGCGTGCTCCGGGTATGACCATGTTCCGCATGCCAATCTTCACGTGGAACACCCTCGTGACCTCGCTGCTGATCCTCATGGCGTTCCCCGTTCTGGCGGCAGCGATGTTTGGCCTCGGCATGGATCGTGTATTCGACGGTCATATCTATGACCCGGCAAATGGCGGGGTTCTGCTTTGGCAGCATCTCTTCTGGTTCTTCGGGCACCCCGAGGTGTACATCATTGCGCTTCCGTTCTTCGGAATCGTCTCTGAAGTATTCCCGGTCTTCAGCCGCAAGCCGATCTTTGGTTACAGCACCCTCATCTATGCGACGATCTCGATCGCAGCGCTGTCGGTCACGGTGTGGGCTCACCACATGTACGTCACCGGTTCGGTACTGCTCCCGTTCTTCTCGCTCATGACAATGCTCATCGCGGTGCCGACAGGTGTGAAGATCTTCAACTGGATCGGCACAATGTGGCGCGGTTCGATCACTTTCGAAACGCCCATGTTGTGGGCTATCGGATTCCTCGTTACCTTCACCTTCGGTGGGCTCACGGGTGTCATCCTTGCAAGCCCGCCGCTCGACTTCCACGTGTCTGACACGTACTTCGTCGTAGCCCACTTCCACTACGTAGTCTTCGGAACCGTGGTATTCGCCATGTTCAGCGGGTTCTACTTCTGGTGGCCCAAGTGGACCGGCAAGATGCTCAACGAAAGCTTGGGAAAGATCCACTTCTGGTTGCTTTTCATCGGCTTCCACACGACCTTCCTCATCCAGCACTGGGCCGGCGTCGTCGCGCTGCCGCGTCGTTACCGCACCTATCTTGAAGAAGATGGTGTGACGTGGATGAACCAGGTCTCGACGATCGGTGCATTCGTGCTTGCGATCTCGATGATTCCGTTCCTCTACAACGTCTACGTGACGGCCCGCAAGGCGCCCAAGGTCACGGTTAATGACCCGTGGGGCTACGGACGTTCACTCGAGTGGGCAACGAGCTGCCCGCCGCCTCGCCACAACTTCACGTCTATCCCTCGGATCCGTTCAGAGTCCCCAGCATTTGACTTGAACCACCCCGAAGCGGGAATCCCGGTTGGAATTGGTCCAGGCAAGGACGCTCCTGAAGCTCCCGTCTACGACCTCGCAGATGAGAAGGTGAAGTAACCGATGAATGCAAACGTCAAGCTCTACTGGATCCTCACGGTCTTCTTCTTCATCTTGGCCGGGCTGTACACCGCATGGTCGCTCCTCGATGCTGCTCACCAGCAGGTCGAGTGGGTAGGCACCATAACGCTTCTCCTGAGTGGAATGCTCTGGGCTCTGATTGCCTTTTACCTCGACAAGGTTCACAAGGCACAGGGTGCAGAGCTTGCCGAAGACCGGATGGACGCCAACATTGAAGACGGCGACGCCGAGCAGGGGCACTTCAGCCCTTGGAGCTGGTGGCCCATCGTTCTCGCTGGTGCTGCTTCGCTCGTCTTCCTGGGCGTAGCGATTGGACCATGGATTGCATTCATCGGCGGAGGAATTCTCGTCGTTAGCCTCGTAGGGTGGACGTATGAGTACTACCGCGGATACTTCGCTCACTAACGCGGCGCAGATTCGCCCCGCCACTGTTCAGGACGCGTCCTCGGTATTCGAGCTGCTCAAGCAGCTGGGTACCGAGTACGCTCCGGATCGCGCGGCGTTCGATTCTGCCTTCGCCCATGCGGTCGACGATCGGGCTACGACGCTCATGCTCGTGGCCGCGCAGCCCGCTGGTGCGGTTGTCGGGTACGCTTTTGCGACCATCGCACACTTGCTCCACACCAACGGAAGTTCAGCTCAGCTTCAAGAGCTGGTGGTGGATAGCAGCGTGCAAAGTACCGGTATCGGCACTCGGCTCGTTGAAGCGGTAGAGGCCGTCTGCCTCGAGCGCGGTGTGCGTCAGTTGACTGTACCCAGCCGTGGTTCTGCGGACTTCTTTGAGCGCATCGGCTATATGTCGACCGCCGACTTCCTGAAGCGCGTCTTCGACTAATCACTTTGGTTTTCGTCTCTCCCGATTGACTGCAATAGGTCCGCCGGGGTAGCCAAAGACAAAGTGCGCGCCTCTGCGATTTCGACGCGAGTCCCGCACGCCCCAAGTTGCTGCTTGTCCGTTAGCCGGACTTTCCCAGATGTCTGTGTGCTGGCGTTGTGCAGCGATGCCAAGAGTCGTCTTGAGCCTGCAGCGGGCTACCGAGCGTCTTTGCCTCGGCGGGAATCTTCGCGATGTATGGCAGCGTCCATGGATCTGTTGCGACGACTCGATCCTGCCCTTTCGCAGCACGACCCGGAGGGTAGCCTCAAGGTCTGCATCGCTCGTCGTCCTCGCTTCCGTTGCTCGCGTCCACTCCTCGTGGGGTTCTCCGAGGCTGAAGGTGGGTAATCGGCGACGCAGGCTGGGCGACCTGGGCGAATTCGTCCTATCTCGCGTATCTCGCGTACTTGGCGTACTTGGCGTACCTCGCGCATCTGACGTACCTGGCGGCGCTTGAAGCCCCGCTAACCGCGGCAACGTCCGCAGCGCTGCAAATCCCTGGCGTCGTGGGCAGCGCTGCCAACCCTGACGCTCAGGAGGTCTCGACTATTCGCTGAGGTCGTTCCTCCTTGAGCGCTTCACAGGTGTTTCGTTGGCGCTCTGAGGTTGCAGCACGGTCAGGAACGGCGGTTCGGTGTCTCGGGGTGTCGCTGTTCGCAGTGTGGGCCGAGGCCGATCTCTGCCGCACCGCGCACATTGTGCGTTGCGCTGCGCTGCGCCCACGAGACGCAATGAGTGCCCGGGCGAATGTGTGCACTTCTCAGAAGAAGGTCGCAGTGGAGTCCGGAGCGTGGTGTGCTTTAGCGCTGCCTTGAGAGGGGTTCGTTGAAGTCAGCAGAGCCAACTCGAGGACCTCCAGAAGTGTCTGCGCCGGCAGATCCTGTAGAGAGGCGCCGCGCTGTAGCGGCCGCTAGATCAGTCGTTGATCACCCGTTAACGACCTGTGGGCCTCACCGAAACAAATTCGGTGAGGCCCACAGGGTTTAGGGCGGGGGAGCAGCCTTAGTGGTGCTCGTCCTTGGACTGCTCGATCTCCTGCTGCGAAACGGGAGCGATGCGGTCCTCGAAGAACCACCGTGAAGCCGAAGCACGCAGACGCTGTGCGATTGAGATACGACCCTGATCATTCGGGCGGATCATCAGCGGCTTGTAGTCCGTGTAGCTCACAAGCTTCCAGCGCTCGTACTCGGAGAGCTGCTCATGAACTTCGATGTACTCACCGTGCGGCAAACGAACGATGCGTCCTGACTCGTAACCGTGGAGGGCGATCTCGCGGTCCTTCTTCTGCAGGCCGATACATACCCGCTTCGTGATGAAGTACGCAATGATCGGTCCGACGATGAGCAGAGCCTGGCAGGAGTGAATAACTCCCTCGATAGATAGCTTGAAGTGCGTTGCTATCAGGTCCGAGCTCGCTGCGGCCCAGAGGACTGCGTAGAACGTGACTCCGGCTGCACCGATAGCGGTACGGGTTGGAGCGTTACGCGGGCGGTCAGCGATGTGGTGCTCACGCTTGTCGCCAGTGATCCACGCTTCGATGAACGGGTAGAAAGCGACGATCGCCATGAAGAGGCCCAAGATCACCAACGGAGCGATGATGTTGAACGACCACGTAAAGCCGAACCACTCTGTTTCCCACCCTGGTGGCACGAGTCGGAGGGCGCCGTCGGCGAATCCGATGTACCAGTCAGGCTGAGTACCTGCAGAAACAGGGGAGGGGTCGTACGGACCGTAGACCCAGACTGGGTTGATCGAGAATGTCGATGCAATCAGTGTGATGACACCGAAGACGATGAAGAAGAATCCACCGGCCTTGGCGGCGAAGCCAGGCATGACGGGGGAGCCTACGACGTTGTCGTTGGTGCGACCGGGGCCAGCAAACTGCGTGTGCTTGTTGATCACAAGCAGCAGCATGTGGATACCGATGGCAGCGATGATGATCGCTGGCAGCAACATGATGTGCAGGATGTAGAGACGACTGACGATGTCGATGCCGGGGAACTCTCCGCCGAAGAGCAGATACGAGATCCACGTTCCGATGACCGGGATTCCCTTGACCATTCCGTCGATGATGCGCAGACCGTTACCGGAGAGCAGGTCATCGGGCAGCGAGTAGCCGGTGAAGCCTTCAGCCATCGCGAGAATGAAGAGAACGAAACCGATGAACCAGTTGATTTCGCGCGGCTTGCGGAATGCTCCCGTGAAGTAAACGCGAAGCATGTGCAGACCAATCGCAGCCACGAACAGCAGGGCTGCCCAGTGGTGGATCTGGCGCATCAAGAGTCCGCCACGGATGTCGAAGGAAATATCGAGCGTCGACGCCATAGCGGTCGACATCTGAATTCCCTTCAGCGGTGCGTAGGAACCGTCGTACTCGACCTCGACCATCGAAGCTTCGAAGAAGAACGTCAAGAAAGTTCCCGAGAGCAGGATGACGACGAAGCTGTAAAGAGCTACCTCGCCGAGCATGAAGGACCAGTGGTCGGGGAAGATCTTGCGACCTACCTCTTTGACGAGCCCGGAGATGCTGGTGCGCTCGTCAATGTAGTTCGCTGCAGCTCCGGTGAAACGCTGTCCGCGTGTCTTGGGCTGTGCGTCCTGGGTGGGGGTGGTTGTCATAGCTGGCGCTCCCAGAAGCTTGGTCCGACGGGCTCTTCAAAGTCGCTCTTAGCGATGAGGTAACCCTCTGAATCGACCGTAATCGGCAATTGCGGAAGTGGACGCTTCGCTGGGCCGAAGATAACGGCAGCTTCGCGCTTGATGTCGAACTGCGACTGGTGACACGGGCAGAGCAGGTGGTGCGTCTGCTGTTCGTACAGTGCAACGGGACATCCGACGTGGGTGCAAATCTTGGAGTAAGCGACGATTCCGTCGTAGTTCCAATCTTCGCGTCCCTCGGAAACCTGCAGGTCTTCTGGCTTCAAGCGAACGAGCAGAACAGCAGCTTTCGCTTTCTCTTCGATGCGGTGCTCGGAGTCGTTGAGCCCTTCAGGAATGACCTGGAAAGCAGAACCGATCGTGAGATCAGATGCCTTGATGGGGGTTCCGCTGGGGTCGCGCGTCAAACGCATGCCCTTCTCCCAATAGGTGTGCTTGAGCAGCCCTACGGGGTCCTCAGCGGGGGCCAAGTCGCGGAACAGAACGATAGCGGGAAGGGGCGTTACAACAAGGGCTCCGATGAGGGTGTTGCGCAGGAGCGTACGGCGGCCGAAGCCGGAGTCCTTGTTGCCCAGCGTGAACACTTCAATAGCCTTGGCGCGAGTTTCTTCGCTGCCTCGTGTTCCATGGCGCTGCTCGACGAGGTCGTGACCCTGCATGAGCGCCTTGGACCAGTGAACGGCACCAATACCGATTCCCAGAAGGCCAAGGGTGATTCCCAAGCCGAGGAAGAGAGTGTTGTTGCGAACCGACTGCATGTTGCCGGGCTCGATGGGGAACGCGAAGTAGGCGACTACTGCGAGCACGCTGCCCACGATCGACAACACGAACAGCATCGATACTCGACGCTCTTGCTGCTTGTCGACCTTGGGGTCGAGGTCCGTTACACGAGGGCGATGCGGGAGGAACCCGGGGTTGGGCACCTCGTCACTTGCGACGACGGCGGTGCCTGCACTGTGTGCAGGAGCGCCGTGCTGCTCGACGTCCTTACCCGCAGCCATGCTGCCGGCGGTGTCGCCGTGGTCGTCTGCCATTCTTATCCCTTCAACCGTCCGCTGTGAAGCGGTCGCTAACTAGTTTGACTTAGCCGTGAGCCAGACCGTGATTGCCACGATCGCGCCAAGGCCGAAGATCCAGATGAACAGACCCTCAGAAACGGGGCCGAGTGATCCAAGCGTGAATCCACCAACGGAAGGCGTCTCATCGAGGTACTTGAGGTACGTGATGATGTCTGCCTTTTCCTCCGGAGTGAGGTTGGCGTCGTTGAATACAGGCATGTTTTGCGGGCCAGTAAGCATGGCCTCGTAAACGTGCTTTGAGGTTACGCCGGAGAGCGCTGGGGCGTACTTGCCCTCGGTCAGTGCTCCACCAGCACCAGCAACGTTGTGGCACATTGCGCAGTTGATGCGGAAGAGCTCAGCACCATTAGAAACGTCTGCATCACCGGTGAGGTACATGTCAGCGGGGATTGCGGGGCCGGGGCCCTGCGCTGCGACGAAGACAGAAAGAGCTTGGATCTGCTCTTCGGTGAACTGAACCGGCTTAACTTCAGCCTGCGGACCGGTAATTGCCATGGGCATACGACCGGTTCCTACCTGAAAGTCGGTTGCTGCCGCACCGACGCCGATAAGCGTGGGGCCCTGAGTCGTTCCCTGAAGGTCGAGACCGTGACACGTCGCACAGTTTGCGGCGAAGAGCTTTCCGCCTTCTTCTACGAGAGCTTCAGCGGATGCGCTGGTCTCTGCCGTTGCACTGGAAGTGAACAGCGCATATGCACCGCCCGTTCCCAAGAGGCCGACGAGCAGGAGGGCTACAGTCGCAAGGGGATGGCGTCGCCCAGCGGATCGAGATCCGCCTGACGCGCGAGCTGCCTGTGAGGCCATTACGTCTATTCCGTTTCTTATTTGAGCACGTAGATGATGAGGAAGAGGCCGATCCACACTACGTCGACAAAGTGCCAGTAGTAGGAAACAACGATTGCAGTCGTTGCCTCTTTGTGTCCGAACTTCTTGACGGCAAAGCCGCGACCGAGCACGAGCAGGAAGGCGATGAGGCCACCAGCTACGTGGAGTCCGTGGAACCCGGTGGTGATGTAGAAGGCCGAGCCGTAGGAATCGCTCGATAGGCTAACGTGCTCGGAAACGAGCGTTGCGTACTCCCAGACCTGGCCGGTGACGAAGACAGCTCCCATGGCATATGTCATGAAGAACCACTCGGTCATGCCCCACTTGCGCATGTCGAACAGCGAACCTGTGCGGCTCACTTGCATACGCTCAGCGGCGAAGACGCCAAACTGGCAGGTCACGGACGAGAGCACGAGGATGATCGTGATTGTCGTCGCGAATGGCACATTGAGCTTTTCGGTCTGTTCCGCCCACAATCCGGGGGACGTCGACTTCAACGTGAAGTAAATAGCGAAGAGGCCGGCGAAGAACATCACCTCGCTACCAAGCCAAACGATGGTACCGACCGCAACAGTGTTCGGTCGCTGGACAGACTGGGCTCCAAGAGAGCGGTTGAGGGCAGCTGTGGTCACGTATCTATTATGGCTGATAACTCGGCGTAAGTTTTTCAATCCCCGGCCTGTCGGTTCAGGATCGGTAGGATTTCATTCATGTCTGCATCTCCAACTTGGCCAGAAATCCTTTCAACGCTTGTGTCCGGCAAGGATTTGTCGATCAGCCAAGCCTCCTGGGCGATGAATTCTGTAATGGTGGGTGAAGCGACATCCGCTCAGTTGGCCGCCATGTTGATTGCGCTTCGCATCAAGGGCGAAACGGTCGACGAGATCGTCGGATTCCGCGATGCAGCGCTGTCTAGTGCGCTGCCTCTGCCAGTAGACCCGATGGCATTGGACATAGTAGGCACCGGCGGAGACCCCTACGGCGCGGTGTTGAACATCTCCTCTGTCGCGTCGGTTATCGCTGCAGCGGGGGACGTGCCCGTTATTAAGCACGGCAATCGCGGCGCGAGTAGCAAGAGCGGAGCATCCGATGTTCTGAGTGCTCTAGGCCTCAAGCTCGATCTCGCGCCGGAACGCGTCGCCGAAGTGTTGGACGAGGTGGGCATTACTTTCGTCTACGCCGCGCTTTTCCACCCCGGCTTTGCTCACGCGGGACCGACCCGACGTGAGCTGGGCATTCCGACTCTTTTCAATATCCTCGGTCCGCTGTGCAATCCCGCTCGCCCGCAGGCCTCGGCCGTGGGCGTCGGTAGCCGCGAGCGAGTGAGCCTGCTCGTGGGGGTGTTCCAAACGCGCGGCGCTACTGCGCTCGTTTACCGCGGCGACGATGGAATCGACAAACTGACGACGACTGGCCACAGCCATGTGTGGGAAGTGTCGCGCGGTTCTGTGACCGAGCACGACCTCGACCCGCTTGAGCTCGGAATCCCGCGCGCGCCGATCGAAGCGCTCTTGGGCAAGGACCCGGAGTACAACGCTCAGGTGATTCGCTCGATTGTGGCGGGGGAGAAGTCTCCGGCGCGAGACGTTGTTTTGCTCAACGCAGCCGCTGGCCTGGCCTCATTCGAATTGGCGAAGGATGCCGACGAAAGCCGGCGACCTCTCGTGCAGCGACTGCGCGAACAGCTTGAGCGCGCCGAAGACATCGTCGACTCCGGCCGCGCAAGCGCCAAGCTCGACGAATGGGTCGCCGCGACCAATCGCTAGGCGAGCGAGAATCGTAGGCTCGCGTCGCCCGCGAAACCTGCGAGGCCTGCGAGACCCACGAGACGCCCGACAGCTGCCTAGTCGGTGTCTTCGTTGACCCAATCGAGCGTCTTGCTGATGGCCTTTTTCCAGTTGCGGATAAGGCGCTCACGCTCGGCAGCATCCATCTGAGGCTCCCAGCGTTCGCCCTCGTTCCAGCGATCGCGCAGTTCGTCGAGGCCGCTCCAGTAGTCGACGGCGAGACCGGCCGCGTACGCAGCACCGAGTGCCGTGGTCTCGGCGACTTCGGGGCGAACGACCGGCATATCGAGGATGTCCGCTTGAAATTGCATGAGTGCGGAGTTGGCGACCATGCCGCCATCCACTCGCAGTTCCGTCATCGCGACGTCGGCATCCGCATTTGCTGCTTCGATCACGTCGCTGGTTTGGAACGCGGTGGCTTCGAGTGCGGCGCGAGCAATGTGACCCTTGTTGGCAAAACGGGTGAGGCCGAGAATGGCTCCTCGCGCATCCGGACGCCAGTGAGGCGCAAAGAGACCAGAGAACGCCGGCACGAAGTAAACGCCACCATTGTCGTCGACTGACGCGGCGAGAGTCTCTACCTCTTCGGAACGAGAGATGATGCCGAGGTTGTCACGCAGCCACTGGATGAGCGAGCCCGTTACGGCAATCGAGCCTTCGATTGCGTAGCGGGGCGCGTCGTCTCCGAGCTGGTAGGCGAGCGTCGTGATGAGCCCGTTGTCGGAGTGCACGATGTCGGTGCCGGTGTTCGTGATGAGAAAGTTTCCGGTGCCATAGGTGTTCTTCGATTCGCCGGCTTCGAAGGCAGCCTGCCCAAAAGTTGCTGCCTGCTGGTCGCCCAAGATGCCCGCGACGGGAACTTCGCGCAGCAGACTCGAGGTCGAAACGGTGCCGTATACCTCGGAAGAGCTGCGGATGTCGGGCATGAGTGAAGCCGGAATGCCCAGTTCGGCGAGAATGTCTTCGCTCCACGTGCGCGACTCGAGATCCATCAGCAGCGTGCGACTCGCGTTGGTGACGTCGGTGGCGTGCACTCCGCCGTCAGGGCCGCCGGTGACATTCCAGAGAATCCAGGTGTCGGGGGTTCCGAAGGCAAGCTCGCCCGCTTCGGCCCGCTCGCGCACTCCGTCGACGTTCTCGAGCATCCACACAATCTTGGATGCAGAGAAATACGTCGCGAGCGGAAGTCCGGTGATCTTCTTGAACTTGTCGGTGTCGCCATCGGCGATGCGATCGATGATGGTCTGAGTGCGGGTGTCTTGCCAGACGATGGCGTTGTAGACGGGCTTGCCGGTGGCGCGATCCCAAATGATGGCAGTCTCACGCTGATTGGTGATGCCGACCGCGGCGATGCTGTGGCGGGTGATGTTGGCCTTGGAGAGCGCTTGACCGATGACCTCCCGCGTGTTGTTCCAGATCTGGGTGGCGTCGTGTTCGACCCAACCCGCCTTGGGGAAGATTTGATCGTGCTCCAGCTGGCCCGAGGTGACCGGCTTGCCATCGTGATCAAAAATGATCGCGCGCGTGCTGGTGGTGCCCTGATCGATCGAGAGTATGTAGTTCACCGGTTCTCCTTGGTTCTCACTCATTAGATAGCGTCAACGTAAAGCCAGGCGCCATTTTCGCGCACAAAGTCGCTGTTCTCGTGCTGCTGGTCGGCTCCGCCGTCGTGGCGATAGTGCGCGCGAAACTCGACTGTGCCGGTGGTATCGAACATGCTGCCAGCGGTGCGTGAGACGATGTCGAGTCGAAACCAGCGCACATCAGCATCAAGTTTGAGCGTTGCGGGACGGGTAGACGGATGCCAGGTCTTCAGCAGATAGGCGGTGTCGCCGACAGAGTAGGCGCTGTACCGCGAGCGCATGAGGCGTTCAGCGGTGGGAGCGAGTGCCTCACCGCGATGGAAGCGGCCACAGCACTCGTCGTAGGCCTCGGACGATTGGCACGGGCACGCGTTCATCTACCCAGATTAGCTACTCGTGGCTGCTTCGCTACGCATAGGTGGCCGCCATGCGCTTCGCCGTTGTTCTTACGCTCGAAATCGCGGCGCTCTCTATCGCCTCGACCGTGGGAGTGCTCGTTTCAACGATTGCTGTCTCGGCGGCCGTGCACCCGGCTAGAGACAGGAGCAGCGCACTCGTCGCGGCCAGCGTGGGAAATCATCGCCTTATGGTGGCGGCGTTTCCTGGGAAAAATTTATGGAGCGGCTGGGGTCTGCGGGAGAACACTCGGTTGTGCTTGCTGCTGCCACACGACGCTCGGCTGGGTGAGCAACACGATGAGCACGACGAGACCGGCAACCGGCACGAGGATCCAGAAGATATGGCCCCAGTGGCGGCCGGTATCGCGCAAGCGGCGCACCGTGACAGCTAGCTGCGGCACGAGCAGTGCGATCGACCACGCGCTGCTCAGGCCCATCGAGAACCCGACATTGGCCATATCAGTTCCGGCAAAAGGATCGAGCGATCCTGCTATTGCCGTCGTGATGAACGAAAACAGAGCGAACCACCAGTATTCGGGGCGACTCGCCACACCATTGAACTCCGCGTACTTGCGAAAGACGGAGGTGATGGATTCGAAGAAAGTCATGAGTGCTCCAGCGCGCTAGTGGTTGGTGCAACCCTACGGGGTGGTTGTGTGGGGCGCTCGAACAGGGGTGCGGTGGTCTAACGCGCCGACGCAACGTACTGCGAAAGATGCTCGCCCGTGAGCGTTGACTTCGCGGCGACGAGATCGGCTGGTGTGCCCTCGAAGACGATCGAACCACCGTCGTTTCCGGCACCGGGGCCGAGATCGATGATCCAGTCTGCATGGGCCATGACTGCGTGATGGTGCTCGACGACAATCACGGACTTTCCCGAATCGACGAGGCGGTCGAGAAGGCCGAGGAGCCGCTCAACATCGGCCAAGTGCAGACCCGTGGTTGGCTCATCCAGAACGTAAATATCGCCCTTGTCGGCCATCTGGGTGGCGAGCTTGAGGCGTTGCCGTTCTCCACCCGAGAGAGTGGGGAGCGGCTGGCCGAGCCGCAGGTAGCCGAGCCCTACATCGACGAGCCGGGTCAGGATGGCGTGCGCGGCGGGAGTGCGTGCGTCGCCTTCGCTGAAGAACGCTTCGGCCTCGGCGACGGACATCCCGAGCACCTCGCTGATGTCGTGCCCGCCGAGCTTGTACTCGAGCACGGAGGCCATGAAGCGCTTGCCCTCGCAGACCTCGCAGGGCGTTGAGACGGTGGCCATGACGCCAAGGTCGGTATAGATCACCCCAGCACCGTTGCAGTTCGGGCAGGCACCTTCGGAGTTCGCGCTAAAAAGGGCGGGCTTGACGCCGTTGGCCTTGGCAAATGCTTTACGGATGGGCTCGAGCAATCCTGTGTAGGTGGCGGGATTGCTGCGGCGTGATCCCTTGATGGCGGCTTGATCTACCGACACGACGCCCTGACGCGGTACGACCGAGCCGTGAATGAGGGAGCTCTTGCCGGAACCAGCGACCCCCGTTACCACCACGAGAGTGCCCAGCGGGATGTCAACGTCGACGTTCTTGAGGTTGTGGGTATCGGCGCCGCGAATTTCCATGACACCAGTGGGGGAGCGCACCTCATCTTTGACCGAGACTCGGTCGTCAATGTGGTGGCCGGTGACGGTGTCGCTCTGGCGCAGCTCGTCGAAACTGCCCTCGAAGCAAATCTGTCCGCCCTCGGTGCCGGCCCCTGGGCCAAGATCGACAATGTGGTCGGCAATCGAGATCGTTTCGGGCTTGTGCTCAACCACGAGAACGGTGTTTCCCTTGTCGCGCAGCCGGAACAGGAGCTCGTTCATCCGCTGAATATCGTGCGGGTGGAGGCCAATAGTCGGCTCATCGAAGACGTAGGTGATGTCGGTGAGTGACGAGCTGAGGTGGCGGATCATTTTGGTGCGCTGCGCTTCACCACCCGAGAGCGTGCCGGCCGGGCGATCGAGCGAGAGGTAACCGAGGCCGATCTCCACGAACGAGTCGAGCGTCTGCTGCAGCGCTTCGAGCAGCGGGGCGACCGACGGTTCTTTCAGCCCACGCACCCACTCCGCGAGGTCGCTGATCTGCATGGCGCAGGCATCCGCGATGTTGATTCCCGCGATCTTGGATGCTCGGGCACCCTCATTGAGCCGGGTGCCGCCGCAATCGGTGCAGGCAGTGAACGTGACGGCCCGATCGACAAAGGCGCGGATGTGGGGCTGCATCGCCTCGCGGTCTTTCGACAGCATCGACTTCTGAATTTTGGGGATCAACCCTTCGTAAGTCATGTTGATCGACTGCATTTTCACCTTGACCGGCTCTTTGTAGAGAAAGTCATGCAGCTCTGTCTTGGTGTACTTTTTGATGGGCTTATTGGGGTCGAGGAAGCCTGACTCGGTGAAGATGCGCACCATCCAGCCGTCGGCGGTGTAGTTGGGGATAGTCAGGGCGCCCTCAGCGAGTGACTTGCTGTCGTCGTAGAGCTGCGTGAGATCGATGTCGTTGACGGTGCCGCGGCCTTCGCACGTGGGGCACATGCCGCCGGTAATACTGAACTCGCGACGCTCTTTCGTCGTGACGCCGCCCTTCTCGAAGGTGACTGCGCCGGCACCCGAAATGGACGCCACGTTGAATGAGAACGCCTGCGGCGATCCCACATGCGGATCGCCCAGCCGGCTAAATACGATGCGCAGCATGGCATTGGCGTCGGTGGCGGTGCCGACAGTGGAGCGGGCGTTGGAACCCATACGTTCTTGGTCGACGATGATCGCCGTCGTGAGGCCCTCAAGTACATCGACGTCGGGGCGTGCGAGCGAAGGCATAAATCCCTGAAGGAACGCGCTGTAGGTCTCGTTGATCATCCGCTGTGACTCGGCCGCAATGGTGCCAAAGACTAAGGAGCTCTTGCCTGAGCCCGAGACGCCAGTGAAGACCGTGAGCCGACGCTTCGGGATGTCAATGCTCACGTCGGTGAGATTGTTCTCGCGAGCGCCCCGCACCCGGATGAGGTCGTGGCTATCCGCCAGATGGGCGCTGGGGGAGTCGGGGTTGCTTGTGCTGGCCATGGTGGGTGCCTCCCGGGTGGTGTGGATGTCGCCGCTCTGCGAAATCGCTGATGCTAGTGACCATTATTGCGAGAGTTCGTGGGATTGCGCGGACACTCTAGCGTTCCGGTTCTCGCTGTGGGAATCTAAGATGATGATCCGTCACGATAGGGGCTGCGGTTGATTGAGTTGCATCGCCTTTCGAAGCGTTTCGGAGCGAACCTCGCGCTCGATGACCTCAGCTTTACGGCTCTGCCTGGACGGGTAACTGGCTTCCTGGGGCCAAACGGTTCAGGCAAAACCACGACCATGCGCATCTTGCTCGGCCTCGAGACGGCGGATTCGGGGGAGGCCCTCGTCGGAGGCGAGCCCTACAGGCGAATAAAGAACCCGCTATTTCGTGTTGGCGCTCTGTTGGATGCTCGCAATGCGCATCCCGGACGTTCTGGATTCGACCACCTCAAGGCGCTAGCCCTCACCCATGGAATCTCTAACGATCGTGTTGAGTTTGTGCTCGAAGAGGTGGGGCTCAGCGGCGTGGCCTCTCGTCGAGTGGGAGGCTATTCGTTGGGGATGCGCCAGCGGCTGGGCATCGCAGCCTCCATGCTGGGCGATCCCGAAGTCTTTGTGTTTGACGAGCCCATCAATGGCTTGGACCCCGACGGCGTGATGTGGTTTCGGCAGTTAGTGCGGGACTTCGCGGCGGAGGGGCGCACAGTGCTGCTGTCATCCCATCTGATTGGCGAGGTTGCGCTCACTGCTGATCATGTCGTGATTGTCGGGCGCGGGAAAGTGCTCGCGGATTCTCCGCTATCAAATATCGCCCGCCTTCAGGGCACTGAACGCGTGATGGTGCGCAGCCCCCGCGTGCGCGACCTGATCGAGCCGCTCGTCGCATTCGGCGCAAAGGTAACAGAAGAGCGTGACGTGCTGACAGTCGAAGGCTCGACTGCTGAAGACGTCGGGCTGCTGGCGGCTCGGTTGAACATCCCGCTTACCGAGCTTCGCACTCAGGTGGAATCTCTCGAAGAAACGTATCGCCAGCTCACCGATTCGAGTGTCGAATATCGGCAGGGATCGGAGAAGTGAGTCCCGCCGTCGCAGGCCGCGACGAGGCCAAGAAGCACACTCACATTTGGGGCGTGGTCCGCTCAGAACTACTCAAGTTGTGGTCTCTTCGCGCGCCGCGCCTCATCCTGCTGCTGATGTTCCTTCTCCCGGTGGCCCTTGCGACAGTTCGCGTGTTCTTCGTGCCGTTGGTTATGGGCACCGATCTGGACACCGACGGCACCTCAGTGCTCTTCGAATCGATATCGGTGAGTGCGCTACCACTGGCGGTGTTGTCCGCGACACTGGGTCTCATCGCCATGACGTCGGAGTACACCGACGATTCTTTGGCGGCGTCGTTGGCTGCCGTGCCCTCGCGCGTAACGCTCGTCTTGGCGAAGACCATTCCGGCTATGGGGCTCTCTGTGTTCTCCGTAGCGGCGGGGATAGCTGTCGCCGGCTGGATTGCATCCATCACGCTGACATCGCGCGGCTATACCGTGCCCAGCCTCGACCGTTCGGCTGAGTTGTTGCTCAGCGTCGTCGCGGGCGCTGCATGCTTCGCGGTGCTGGGCCTTGCGTTTGGCGCGCTCGCGCGATCAGCGGTTTCTGCCTCAATCGTCTTTGTCGGGATTATCTTGTTGATGCCGAGCACGCTCTTCTATCTTGGGGGAAAATGGGTGCCTCGGTTCGTCGAGTTACTCCCGGCCAGCGCGCTCCAAGCGCTCACTACGCGAGCGCCGGCAGAGCCATTCGTATTGGAAGGGACTCCCGCGTCGGCGCTGGAGCCGTCGGTGGGATTCGCTGTGCTCGCCGCGGGATCAGCGCTCTTCCTGGCAGCCGCGGTTGCAATTTTCGTGCGGCGGTCAGTACATCTGGAGGTCTCGCGCAACGGTCGTCAGTCGCGAGCCTCGCGGCCGGCGATAGAAGTGGAGGGCTCTGGCCGCGGATTGCATTTCATGGGAGTAGTTCGGTCCGAGGCCCTGAAGGCGCATACCCTGCCGTCGTCGCGGTGGCTTTTGGCATTGAGCGCGGGCTCTATGGTTTTCGTGGCGTGGCGCTGGGCTGGCGCGAGAGATGCTGCCGAGATTCTGGTGGCTCCAATTGCTGCGTGGGATTTAGCTTCGCAAACCTTTAGCGAGCAGGTCACCGCAATAACGGGTGGGCTATCGCTGAGTCAGTTCCTGATCGCAGCCCTAGGGGCCACAATCGCTACCTCAGATTTTGCTACGGGTAACATCCGTCCGGCGCTCACGGCGGTACCGTTGCGCGGATGGGTGCTCGCGGCGAAAACAGGGGTTGTTGTTGCCTCGGCGATGGCTGCGGGGGCAATCGGATTACTGCTGGCCGCACTAGTGGCAACGCCCATTCAGCAGGACCAAGGATTCTCCGCGATGTTCACCGCGAGCGCCGTGTGGATTTCGATCGCCAAAGGAACGCTTGCGTTCGGGCTAGTCGCGGCACTCGGATGCGGTGTGGGCGTGATCGTTCGTTCACCGTCCGCCGCGCTTTTTGCCTTGGCGGCGCTCTTCGTCGTCGTGCCGACCCTGACGAGCCAGATGGAGCCTGCAACTGTCGACACCCCGCTTGTCTGGCTCACTAACGTTGGTCGAGTATTCCCGTCGGGGCGCGAAGCGGCGGAGACGCTGGGCCCGAATTTCTTCCACCCGTGGTTTCAGTTTGGCAACATTCTGCAGCCTCCACCCGGCGCGCAGATGGCGGTGCTGCTTCTGTGGGCGGCAGGCAGCTTGGCCATCGCGTGGGTGCTATTTCGTCGTCGTGGAGTCTGAGCTCTAAGCGGCAAGACCTGCGAGCAACTCGTTCATGTAGTTGATCTCGCTCATTTGCACGGCAACCATCCCATCGGCGAGGGACGTCACGACATCGTTCGTGGATCGCTCGAGAACGCCTTCGGCCATGTCGACACCTCCCGCGTGGTGGGCGATCATGAGCTCAAGGAACATGGCGTCAGCATCGGTCGTGCTCGCTCGAAGCGCCTCCATCTGGTCGAACGTCGCCAAGCCGGGCATAGTCATCGCAGTTGTGGGGTCAGAATCCGAGGTGCCGTGTGATTCGTGTTCTCCGTCATCCATCATCCACGTCATCGCGGGCTCGCTAGAAGCTTGCGGCAAGTTCCACATGATGAGCCACGCGAACATTTGTCCCGCTTGTTGGCCCTGCGCCGTCGCGATGTCGTAGGCCAAGGTTCGTATGGCCTCATCATCACTCTTCTCCAGAATGATCATTGACATCTCCACCGCCTGCAAATGGTGAGTCTGCATATCGCGTGCGAACCCTGCTTCAGCGCTTGTCGTCACCGGATCCGAGGATTCGCCGGGCAGGAGTTTTTGCCCAGCGAGCACGCCAAAGCCGAAGAGCAGCAGCGCTGCGACGGTCATGGCGCCGATGCGGAGCAACGGTCGCGGTCGCGAGGCGTCAGCTGCGTCGGTCACGCGATGCGTCCGCTGCCATCGATTCCTCCGGCGCACGACGCGCCGATCTCTGGTGCTTCGCCGCCTTGCCAGAACTTGTCAATGAAATCCTGCATCCGCGGATCATCCACCCCGTCGAGCTCAACTTGGTTTCCCCAGGCAGAGATGACGACGGGTGCCTCTAGGTCGTCAAAGGGTGACAGTACCGAGTAAGTCGACGGAACAGCGTCTTGCAAAGACTCAAGATCTTCTCCGGCGACTTGCGCGGGGTCGTAGGTCACCCACACTGCCCCGTGCTCTAGAGCGTGCACAGCGTTCTCGTTGGGCACCGGCTCGGTGTAGACACCGCAGTTCAGCCACACGGATGCATGCTCTCCACCGACTGGAGGGCTCTGTTCGTAAGCGACCGTGCCGGTGACATGACCGGCGACCAGGTTCGGGTAGTTCTGAACCCCGTCGATTTCGATAGCCTCAGGATTCGTTCGAGGAGTTCCGTTGGTGACTACCATGACGATCACTAATGCCAATACGCCGACTGCCGCGACGCTGCTAATGACGATACCAATCACACGATGGCGCTTCTCCGCAGCCTGCTTCTTCTTCATTGCGGCTACTTTTTCCGCCCGGCGCGCAGTGCGCTGCTGTTTTACTGAGAGGTTCTGCCCCTCAGGTTCGGAATGTGGCGCGGGTGAGTTGCGAGGTGGCATGCAGGTGGTCCTGTCGTCGGATGCGCGTGGCGGGAACAGATGTGCAACCCCAGACTATTTGCACGATCATCTGAAACTCCTGCAAGGAGTGCATGCGTCGAGCTCCGTAGACCGAACTCACTGTTCGCGATGACGCCAAGCGCGCTCCTGGCTTCGGGTTAGCGCCGCAGCTAGCCCTGCTCTGTGATTGTCCGAAGCGCCAGCAGGTGCCGATGGTACGCGCGATATCCGGATACCGTCGAAGTCACCCAGGTGCGCGGACGATTGCCGACCGTCCCTTTAATCACTTTCGCGTAGCCGGCATCCGCAAAGTAGCTGATCGCCTTGCTGAGAGCAGAGTCCTCGACCTCGAGGAGTTGTTTGAGCGTCGCAAAATCGATCTCATTTCTGGGTCCGAGAGCAGCCATTAACGACAGCCGTATTGGCGTGAGAAACGCATCATCGAGCTGGTGGCGCGGATGCTGTTTCATGAACGGGTGTCTCTGGGCGCTGGCAGCGCCGAAGCCAGTAGCATGATGAGGAATACAGCGATGCCGGCGGCTACCGATGCCGCGAATGATGGCGACTTTGCCAGCGGAGCCAGTACGGCGAAAGCGAAGAGCGTGCTTGTGGTGATGCCGAACGCAGTCCACTGCATCCAGCCCCACTCGAAACCAACCCGGGGCAGAGTCCACGAGGATTCCTCCAGCACGTAGGCGAGCATGATGCCCGCGAGCGCGGCGACCATCACCAGTGCTGAGACGATCGGAACAGTGCCGAATGAGATGAGCAAGCCAGCTACTGCACCCATGATCGCCGTGTTCCACCGCACGGGTTTACTGAGCGGTGCGTAGCCGCGGTCAGCCGGAATGGGGGAGCGTGGCACTCGGATCAGTTGAGCTATGGCGGGTACAGCTAGAGGAATGAAAACGGCGAGAGCGACCAGCGGGATGAGCGAACGCGAGTAGGGTACGTCAAACACGGACAGCGCTGACAGAACGGTCATTGCGATAAACGCGAGGACCAAAGGGATCCACACTGCTCGAGGCAGCGCTCTTCGGATGCCGAACCGTTCACGAGTGCCCGTGGTCAGCGTGGTAAAGGCCAATATCGGCACGATGAGTAGCGATGTTTGCGAGAACTTGTCGGGGTTGCTGTCGCCGGCTGTGCCAATGCTCCCGGAAAATGCGAGAAGAAACACGCCAACATAGCTGGCTCCCAGGAGAGCGCTCCAGAGGCTGAACCACGCAAAGCCGTGGGACGGCCCCCGCTGCTTCACCGAATCGCGCACTTCCTGATGCTGCTGGAGCTGGCGAGAGGCTTCAGCCCGCGTGGTTTGTGGGGCGGGATCTGGGCCGGTGGGGGAGTCCACGGAATCACTTTCCATCTGGAAAGTGTAGCGTACTTGAGTTTTTCGCAAGTATTCAGGGGGATCTTTCGGCAAAGTCTTGACAATCAATCACTTCAGGCTTGTATCATACTAGTGACACAAGTTGAAGGAGTCGTCAATGTCATACCACGTGCTTGTCCTGCAGTCTCCACTCGTTCTGGCGACAATCGCAATCGTCATCTTCCTTTTCGTGACGCGAAGGCGAACCGCCGAAACTGTCCTGCCGGGACGCAGTGCGTTCATGCGTTCAGTCGCATTCACAGGGTCAGTGGCGGTAGTGATCGTCCATCTCGCGGTGCAGTTCTTTCCGGTGCTCGACTTGGCGCAGCGTTACCTGTTGCCCAGTTTGGATGTCGATTTCAGTCCCGATCCGTGGGCGTATGCGTGGTGGCGCTATCCGCTGCCGTTGGTTGTCGCGGTCATGGTGCTGACCATAGTGATGGTGCGGGTTGCGCGAGAGTCTGGCGCGATCGAGGTGCCGGTGTTGTCATTGAAGCCGCGTGGGTGGGTTAGTTTCGCCAATCGTAAAGAGCTCGCAACCGCAGCCAGCGTTCTCGGTGCACTCGTGAGCGTCTCGCTATTTGCGGGAGTGCACTCGATCACCGACAGATTTGGGCTGCACACGCTGGTCAGCGGGCCGCGACCCGTCGGCGTCACCGATGCTGCCTGGGATGAGTACGGAGCCAGCACTTTCTACGGGTGGGCTTATTCAGTGCCGGTCGTCATGCTCGCTGTAGTACTTTCGGCGCAGCTGTGGTGGGTGTTGCGCACCATCTCGGTTCGCCCGTTCGCGAGCCCGGCATCCGTCGATGCGGAAACTCGCGAGCGCACGCTCACGTCTTCTGTACTTCTTCGACTTTTCATCGCCGCAGTGTTGCTTCCGCTCGGCGGCGCTCTTCTCCTTATCGGTCAAACGGCGATGTTCTCCAGCGTGATTACCACTCTAGATTCCGTTGACTACTTCGTGCCTTGGGGCTACGCATCCTTTGCTCCGGCGATCGCCGTGACCGGCGCGGTGCTGCAGGCGCTCGCGCTGCTGATTCTCGTGGCGGTTATGCGTGGCAAGCGATCGCGCGTGTCCTCCCCGGAGTTGGTGCGCTCGTGACTGACGCCAACGAGATCTACGAGCAATTCCGCGGGATGATCGTGTCGGGGCAGGTCGGTAGCGGCGAGCGGCTCCCCACGGTGCGACAGGTCGCGAGCGATCTTGGGGTCGCGAACGGTACTGCTGCCAAGGCGTACAAGATGCTTGAAGCTGACGGGCTCGTCTACTCGCGCACGGGCGCGGGCACCCGAGTCGCGGAAGGCGCCTCCGTGCTACCTGGTGCGATTGTGACGCGGATCCGCGAGCTTGTCTTCGACGCCAAAGGACTCGAAGTTCGAGAGGAGGATGTCGTTACGGCGATCCGTAGAGCCTGGAATTCCTGACAAGCTTCGGCAGCGTGCGCGGACGATGCTCAGTGCTGGTGCGGCCGTGGCATTCGTCGAGGTCAGGGTTGGTGGGGAGGTTGCCGTTTGAGTCGCGTTCGATGGAGATGCCGAAGCTGTTCAGGGCGTAGCCGAAGAGGGGTGATCCGGTCTCAAGGGCGGCATCCAATTGGCCAGTGAACACTGAGGTGTCATCCAGACTCGAAATGTATAGTCAAACTTGTATAAAGCTCGATTTACCACGACTGGGTCTTCGAGGCCTATCGGCAAGTCGGGCAAGAAGTTCGATGAACCATCGTCGCTCAATTCAACCGCGAGCGACGCAACCACTCGAAAGGTTACTCATGAATCGCTTCTCAGACCGCGTAGTTCTCATCACTGGTGGGGGATCCGGCCTCGGCCGTGCCGCTGCCGTTCGTCTCGCTTCGGAGGGCGCGAAACTGTCGCTTGTCGACGTCTCCGAGGCTGGCTTGGCTGACTCAGCGAAGGCAGTCGCTGAGGCTGCACCCGGCGCCGAGGTATTGACTGTCGTCGCTGACGTTTCCAAGGAAGAGGATGTCGACCGTTACGTAGCGGAGACAATTGCTCGCTTTGAGCGCATCGATGGCTTCTTCAATAACGCCGGCATCGAAGGCAAGCAGAACCTCACCGAGAACTTCTCCGCAGATGAATTCGACAAAGTCGTCGCCATCAACCTGCGCGGTGTGTTCCTCGGGCTGGAGAAGGTCCTCAAAATCATGCGCGAGCAGGGGGCTGGCATGGTCGTGAACACCGCCAGTGTTGGCGGAATCCGTGGAATCGGAAATCAGTCCGGCTACGCAGCGGCCAAGCACGGCGTGGTGGGCCTCACTCGCAACTCTGGTATTGAATACGCGGAGCACGGCATCCGCATCAACGCCATCGCACCTGGTGCCATTTGGACGCCCATGGTTGAAAACTCCATGAAGCAGTTGGATGCTGAGAACCCGCGTGGCGCCGCTGATCAATTCATCCAGGGCAACCCCACGAAGCGTTTCGGCGAGGCGCCCGAGATTGCTGCCGTTGTGGCCTTCCTGCTGAGCGATGACGCGAGCTATGTCAACGCAACCGTCCTGCCCATCGACGGCGGTCAGTCGTACAAGTACTAAGTCGTTGAGCCTCAAGCTCTAATAACGATGCAGGGGAGTGGGCGGTCGAATCGACCGCCTGCTCCTTTTGTGTAACAGCTCTGAGAATTATTCAGAGTGGGGCGTCTTGGTGGACTCGAGTTCCTCGTCAGCCATCAGGATGCCATCACGAACGGCATTGCGGATGACGCCGTGGAGTACGTGGAGAAAGATGCCGACAAGAACGACGGCGATAACGAAGTCCATAGTTTGTAGCCTCCAGTGCTTACTGCGGGATGATCTGTGGTGAGGGGCCATTTCATTTATAAGCTGACATAATGTGCATTATCGGATACCAACCACTGCGCCGAGAGGGGCTGGAATTGTCTGGTTACTCGGACACCTCAGGCGGCAACTCCGTGACCGTCACAGCCCACGGCTGCTCGTTCGTCATTGAAATGGAAACTGAATAGCGCCCCGACGCATCGATCACCAGGTCGTCTCTGTGAACGGCATCCTTCGTGCTCGTGCGGCACTCACGCGACGTTTCAGTGCCGGCGCCGAGTGAAATTGTGAGTCGCCCCGGTCCTATGCAGTCTGAATAAAATGCCACTCGGCCGGTTTTCGACGTGAACGGGGACGTGTCGAGTGATTCGCTCAGGTGTGAGTTCTGAACCAGCACTTTCTCATCCTGAACGTCGAACTCGACCACAGCCTGGCTTTCTGACATAACGTAGGTGTCGCCGTCGCTGCCACCGGTGCCGACCTCGACATCCAACCCTCTCGAGCCACTTTCGGCGATGTTGACGTTCGCCGAAGTGCACCCAGCAAGAGCGACGAGGCTGATCGTGGCCGCGGCGATGACAAGGCGAATCAGCGGTGAACTCACGCCACTCCCCTGTCTCGGTGTAGTGCTCGCCCACGTTGGCGGTGAAGCCCTGCGCACTTGCTGCTATCGCGAGAATACACCCACGACTAGAGGATATATCAATTTCTGTCGCCTAGAAAGAATGTCGCCGACTATCGAGGAAGCGAGCGAGCGCTTCCGCTGCTGCCTCATGATCAAGGGCGTCCGGCTCCCCCGACATCGTGAGCGTGCCAACTACCCTGTTGCCCACTCGCAAGGGTATGGACCCACCGTGAGCTTTGACCAGCGCGTGATCCACATCGGTGCGATCCTCAAACGGCGCGCCAGCCGCAAGATGGCGGAGTTTGATCAGCAACGACGGCTCTTCGAACTGCACGGCAGCGGCAGCCTTACCCGCAAGCCAGGGGTCGTTCTCGGCGTTTGTGTCCTTGAGCTTTGCCTTGAACACGACGTCTGAACCGAGTGCGATCTCGACTGCAAGATTGAGGTCCCATTCCTTGATGACCTGAACGGCGAATAGACCCAACGCCACAGCGTCGTCGTTGGTCAGTCGAGCGCAATCCAGCACGTTCAAGTACTCGAGGTCGGCGACAGTGTATTCCGGCAGCGGGCGCGTCATTGGGTTCTCTTCTCCAAGCGGGACCGAACCAGTTCGACAAGCTCGGTTGGTTCGAAACGATCGGATGTCGCGGCCAGCTCGTCGAGTGTCCACCAGCGGTGTTCGAGCACTTCGATGCGCTCGTCGTCAGTCCAGAATTCCTTCGACGGCTCGAAGGCATCTACTTCAGCCTCATAAAACACGGCGTTACCCGTGTCGTGGTCGGCGTCATCCCACTCGACAATGAAGTCGTGCGCCCACACGGGCTCGCCCAGTGCGGTCAGCTCGAGCCCAGTTTCCTCGTGAAGCTCGCGCACGGCAGCCTCGTGATGAGACTCCCCCGCATCCACACCGCCTCCGGGCGTCAGCCAGCGTGAGATGCCGCTCGTGTCTGGCGCCCTCGTGAGGAAGAGCAAGAAACGGTTATCACGGTCAAAAAGCAGCACCCGGCTGGTGGCTCGGTTCACCGGCATCCGGAGACCGTTACTTGTTGAGAAAGTCTGAAACGTCGCCGACGTAGCGGGTGTTGTTTTCCGGCACGGGCTCGACCGCGGCAGAGGCGACCTCGGCGGCGAATTCGCTCACGTTGTACAGGCGGCCGGCCGCTTCCTTGCGGGCTTCGATCGCACCGGGGTTGGCGCGCTGCAACAGCGTCGCCGTGATGGTGCCCTCGATCATGTCGCCCGAGACAACAACAAAGCTGACGCCCTTAGCTTCGAGTTCGGGAATCAGTTCGCGCAGTGCATCTTCGCCAGCACGCTTACTGAGCGCGACAGGAACATACTCGGGCATAGTTTCAACCGTGCGAATGAAGTGTGCCTGGTGGCTCGTCACGAATACGACGCGCGAACCTTCGTGCAGCAGCGGCATCATGGTTTTCAAGAAGTTGACCTGCGCGTCGCGGTTCAGTTGCATGGCGTAGTCCTCAGCCATGCCGCCTTCCATGCCGCCGGATGCGTTGAGCACCAAAATCTCGAGGCCACCGAACTCTTCCTTGACGGTCTCGAAGAGTGCAGAGACAGTCTCGGGGTCAGTGAGGTCTGCACCAATAGCGATAGCGGAACCATCGGTCTCGTTGAGCTGAGCCACCAACTTGAGGGCGCGAGCCTCCTTGTTGCGGTAGTTCACGGCAACACGAGCACCCGCCTGCGCGAAGTAAGCGGCGGTGTCCGCGCCAATTCCCCGCGAAGATCCGGTGATGAGCGCGCGAGCGCCATCGAGCGAGTGAGCGGCCAGAGGATTCGAATTATCGCTATTCACGCTACGACTTTAGCGGTCGAAGCGGCGCTCTGCAGTGATCTAAGTGCTAGCGTCGTGAGTGAAGATTTGTCGAACAGCGCAACGATGAAGGGCGCCAGCTAATGCTCGTAGACCTCACCCAATATTTGTGGATTCTGTGGCTGGCCCTCGTCGTGCTCTTCATCGTTGTGGAAGTACTCACTCTGGAGTTCACTTTCCTCATGATTGCGGCTGGCTCGCTCATCGGCGGCCTCGGCTCCAACCTTCTCGGTTGGCCCTGGTACGTGCAGATTGCGCTGGCGGCGGCCATTGCCGGCCTTCTCATCTTCACGATCCGCCCGGTGTTGCTAATGAACCTCGAAAAAGGTGCCGATCCGGCCAAAAGCAATGTCGAGGCGCTGTATGAACTCGGTGGCCACGTCACCGGCTCGTTCACCAAGGGCATCGGCGAGGTCAAGCTCGACAACGGCGAAACCTGGACCGCACGCATCGGTGACGGTTCAGCCCCCTCCACAATCCCCGTGGGCAAAAGAATTTCCGTGATGGCCATCGAAGGCGCCATCGCCGTCGTTGTTCTTGACAAACGAACCCCCGGCACCACCAAGCCTCGAGCGACTACGTAATCGCCGAGAAAGGAAGAAAAGTGACTGATCCCGCTGGCTTCGTAGGCCAGGTATTCGTGGTGATTCTGCTCGTCATCCTCGCCATTTTCGTGCTCGTGACGCTGTTCCGTGCGATTCGCATTGTTCCGCAAGCACGTGCCGGCGTGGTTGAGCGCCTCGGAAAATACCGCAAAACCCTCCTCCCCGGCCTTAACATCCTCGTACCTTTTATTGACCGGATGCTGCCTCTCATCGATCTGCGCGAACAGGTCGTCTCGTTCCCGCCGCAGCCGGTCATCACCGAAGACAACCTCGTTGTCTCCATCGATACCGTGGTGTTCTTTCAAGTCACGGATGCCCGTGCGGCCACCTATGAGATCGGCAACTATCTCGGAGCCGTCGAGCAACTCACTACTACTACGTTGCGCAACGTAGTGGGTGGGCTCAACCTCGAACAGGCGCTGACGAGTCGCGACAATATCAACTCTCAGTTGCGGGTCGTTCTTGACGAAGCGACGGGCAAGTGGGGCATTCGTGTCGGACGCGTCGAGCTCAAGGCCATTGACCCGCCCCTTTCCATTCAAGACTCGATGGAAAAGCAAATGCGTGCTGAGCGCGATCGCCGTGCGCAGATCCTGACCGCCGAAGGAACCAAGCAAGCCGCGATTCTCGAAGCGGAAGGTTCGCGCCAGGCTGCCATTCTCGAAGCTGAGGGTGAAGCGAAGGCGGCAGTTCTTCGCGCCGATGGTGAGGCCGCCGCAATCAAGACGGTTTTCGCGGCGATTCACGAGGGTGATCCCGACCCGAAGCTTTTGGCGTACGAATACCTCCAGACGCTGCCTAAGATTGCAGAAGGTGACTCCAACAAGATGTGGATCATCCCGTCAGAACTGACGGAAGCGCTCAAGGGCATTGGTGAAGGATTCTTTAGTGGTAAGGGACCAGTCGCGCGCTAGCGCCAACTCGTCATTTCTCTCCCCCGCAGGCCCCCGTGTGTTCGCGCATCGGGGGCTTGCGCTTGATGCACCCGAAAACACGATGCTTGCCTTCGCGAAGGCTGTCGCCGAGGGGGCTCAGTTCATCGAAACGGACGTTCATGTCAGCTTCGACGGAGTAGCCGTCGTTGCGCACGACCCCAGCCTCAGTCGCGTTGCTGGTCGCGCCATCAACGTGGAGCAACTCACCATGGCAGAGCTGCGACGTATCGACTTGGGCGAAGGTCAAGGCTTCTGCTCTTTGGCCGAAGCGCTCGACGCGTTCCCTGAAACCCGCTTCAACGTGGACGTCAAGATTAAGGGCGCCGTTCTTCCCAGCGCGCGTGCTATTCGAGAAACGAAGGCAGTCGATCGCGTTCTCGTGACCTCATTCGACGAACCCCGCCGTGCCGCAATAGTCGAGCAGTTGCCCGGAATCGCGAGCTCAGCATCCGCTCGACGCTTCTTGATGGCACTGATCAGCGCGAAAGCGGGTATTTCCCCCGCCATGCGGCGTGCTCTTTCTGGGCTCGTTGCCATCCAAGTGCCAGAGAAAGCGCTAGGGTTGCGGGTGACCACTCAGCGGATGATTTCCCGCGTGCACGATCTCGGACTAGAGATGCATGTCTGGACAATCAATGAACCGCAGCGAATGCGTCACCTGCTTGACCTCGGCGTCGATGGAATCGTCACCGACCGAGCAGACCTCGCCCTCGAAGTTGTGAAATCGCGCGCCTAACAAGATCGCGCACACTCCACTTCACGGCAGCGGGAAATGTTGGCAAATGCTGACAACTCGCTGTGAAGACTGCGCGCTTGGAAGCATACGTTCAGCAAGAGGGTTTATTACTTGTAGAAACCGCGAATTGAAGGAGGCCACACGATGGCAGATCGCAGCTTGCGCGGCATGAGACTTGGTACCCAGAGCCTACAGAGCGAAGAGGGTGTCGAGTTTTCCCCGCGGAAAAAGAGCGTATACAAGGCGACCGACGGAAACACTTTTGAAGTGATGTTCTCGTCTGACGCCGAAGTTCCCCAGCAGTGGCTTGACGCCAAGACGGGTCAAGAAGGAACACTCCTCGATGACAACGGCGAGCTGGTAGAACTCGATGAGGTCGACGTGAAGGTTCCCCGTAGCCACTGGGACATGCTTCTCGAACGTCGCACTCGCCCAGAACTAGAAGAGCTTCTTCAAGAGCGTCTCGACTTCTTGCGCGCCCGTCGCGGTCAGCAGAAGATCGGCGCCTAACGACGTACTGAACTCAGGGTCGCCGATATTCCCCATCCGGTGACCCTGAGCAGTGCTTCTGCAACAATTCCTGCATGCATTTTTGACCGGCCCGTTGAGCGCTCAACGAAGGTGATCGGATGCTCCGCCACTCGGTAGCCCGCACGTTCTAAGTTCCAGGCCAGTTCCACTTGAAAGCAATAACCCTGCGACGAGACGCCTTCGAGGCCGAGCTCTCGCAGAGCACTCGCGCGAAACACCCGAAAGCCTGCGGTGAGATCGCGAATGTCTGAGTGCAGAACTCGCCGGGCATAGGTGTTTCCGGCCTGCGAGACGCTGTGGCGGTACCATGGCCAGTTCTTGACTGATCCACCTGGCACCCAGCGTGATCCGATGACGAGATCGTTGCCGGCTCTAGCGAGTGCGATCATCGCGGGGAGTTCGGCGGGGTCGTGAGAGCCATCCGCGTCGATTTCGACAATGTAGCTGTAGCCGCGTTCCAGAGCGAGCGCGAAGCCCGCGAGGTAGGCCTTTCCCAGCCCTTCCTTGGCGGGCCGGTGGAGCACCGATACTCCGGGATCAGCAGCGGCAAGTTCCTCAGCGCGCTCCCCCGTGCCATCAGGGCTGGAGTCATCTACGACAAGCACATGAGCACGCGGCACCGCTTGGCGCAGACGGCCGACGATCGAGGCGATGTTCTCGATCTCGTTGTAGGTGGGAACCACCACGACGACGTTAGGCATTCTTTCTCCGACCGGCCAATCCTGCGATGATGAGGGCTCCAAGTCCGAGACCAGACACGAGCCATTCAATCTCTCGACCCCACACGACTGCAGGAGTGATGCTCGTCGATAGCGGCACATCCTCGACCATCGTGGCGGCGGTGTACCAAGGAACCTCGGCGATCGTTGTTCCATCAGGAGCGATGATCGCGCTGAGCCCCACGGTAGAAATATTGACGACACTGCGGCCGAGTTCGAGCGCGCGGATACGAGCCATGGCCAGCTGCTGGGCGCTCTCGTCGGTCATGCCGAAGTCGGCGTTATTGGACGACGCGATAATCACTTGCGCGCCCTGCTCGACCGATTCGGTCAAAATCTGGTCATCGACAATGTCGAAGCAAATATTTACGCCGACCGTGACTCCATTGACGTCGAAGACCATGTCAGTCGTACCGATGGAGTAATCCCGGGCGATGAGTCCGATGAGATCGGGGGCGAACTGCGCCCAGAAGTCGCGATTCGGCACGTATTCGCCAAAGGGAATCGGATGACGCTTGTCATAAATGTCGACGACGCCCTCCCCCGGCATCCACAACAGCTGGCTGTTGAAGACTTCGCCATCCCGCTCGGTGATGTCACCGGAGATGAGGGGCGCGCCAGCCTGCTCGACCACGTAGTCGAACGCGGATGCCGCATAACTATTGCTCAGCGGCGACACGTCAGTGCCGCCCTCGGGCCACACGACGAGATCAAGGTCTTGGCCATAGAGGGGCTCAGTCGCGGTGAGCTGGGCTGTAAGGAGATCGCCACGCTCACGCTCGTCAAAGTAGGCAGCCTTTCCATTGCCCTGAACGGCGCCGACGCGCAGGGTGCCGTTGAGCGTCGCCTGCCACGTCGGAACGTTGAGCATGAGCGCGAAGACCGCGACCGGCACAAACGCTGTGCGTAGCGCGCGCGACACGTGTTGAGCGCGGGCATCCAGCGGTAGCTCGCTGTAGTGACGCCAAGAGTATTCGGCGGCGGCGAGAGCCAGTGCAACGACGAGAACAATCGTGAAGCTCACGCCGGAGACGCCGATCCACGGAAAAAGTGGTGCGAGGGGGCTCTCTGCTTGGGAGAGCGCGACGCGGCCCCAGGAGAAGCCGCCGTAGGGCCATACGCTCATCCACGCTTCGCGGGCTGTCCAGAGGCCCGCTACGACGATGGCAAGCCCGAGCGTCGCGCCCCAGCCTGCCCCGAACGCCCGAGGCAGCCAGCGATACGCCAGCGTGATTGCCAGCGCCCCGAGGGCCACGAAGAGTGACTCCAAGAACGACAGCGCGAGCATGGGAACGGGGCCTAAGAAAAGCGATGCCCAGGAGATGTGCGTGAGGTAGAACGCAAAGCCGCCGAGAAAGCCGACAAGAAATGCCGACCATGAGCGTCGACCGCGAAGCGCGATCAGCATGAGGGCGATGCCCACGAAAGTCATCGGCCAGACGCTGATGTCGGGGAACCCGGCATCCATGATCGGACCGGAGGCCAGTGCTGTGATGATCGCAGCCCACAAGGGCAGCACAGCAACGGGTTTATCGGGCATCACGAGTCGAGCCTAAGCGACAGAACTGTAGGCGACGATTCCACGCCGGATGTTATCGAGGGCCTTGCGAGCGGTGCGCCCGACATCGCCGTCAGCGACAACCGACAACTGGTCGAGTAGATCGATTACTTGCTTGGTGACTCGCACGAAGTCACCCGCGGCCATATCGGCGAGGTCGAGAACGGAATCGAGGGTGGCGCCATTGGCCCACCGATACATCGACAGGGCGAGTCCGGTGGCGAGCGGCTGGCTACCGGGAAGCCGGTTGTCGCGCTCGAGGTCATCGAGTTGCGCCCACAGCGTGGAGGTCTTATCGAAAGCCTCGCGGAAGGCACCTCGCGGCAGGTAACGGTCGCCGAGGTCGCCCTCATCGCGACGCGGCTCGTACACCAGGGTGGTAGCCATCGCCGCGAGCGAAGCAGCATCCAGTGTGTTCCAAAAGCCCTGGCGCAGCGATTCAGCGACGAGAAGATCGCGTTCGCCGTAGATGCGGCGCAAGACACGACCGTGTTCGTTGAGGGTCATCTCGCCGTTCTTGCCCGGCTCAATATATTCCAGCTGAGTGAGAACGTCGGTGACGCGGTCGAAAATCTTCGCGACAGCACCTGTGCGGTTCTGAATCTGGCGGCTCAGCTGATCAGTTTCGCGCTTGAGGCGCCACCAGCGTTCGGCCCAACGAGCGTGAGATTCGCGTTCCGGGCACGCGTGGCAATCATGCTTGCGCATTTGATTGCGCAGGTCGCCGAGTTTGCGCTGTCGACGTTCACGTTCGCCGCGGTGACCCGCATCGCCACGGGGCTGAGCCTTCTTCTCAAGGTCGTTGAGTTCGCGGCGGATGCGGGAGTACTCGGCGAAGTCGCCCACGTGGCATTCCATCGACTTGGCATAGCCCTCGAGCGAGTTCTTCTGCGAACGAACCTTGCGCGCGAGGTCGACGACGGCGCGGTCGGCTTGGAATTGCGCGAAGCTCGATTCCAAAATTTCGCGAGTATGTTCGCGACCGAAGAGCTCGATGAGGTTCACCGCCATGTTGTAGGTCGGCTTAAAGCTTGAGTTGAGCGGGTAAGTGCGGCGCGAGGCCAGAGAGGCTACGGCCTGCGGGTCGAGACCATCGACCCATTGGATGACCGAGTGGCCTTCGATGTCGATGCCCCGTCGCCCGGCGCGCCCGGTGAGTTGGGTGTACTCGCCCGGCGTGATCGGCACGCGAGCTTCACCGTTGAACTTTTCGAGTTTTTCCAGCACCACGGTGCGGGCCGGCATATTGATGCCGAGGGCCAGCGTCTCCGTAGCGAAGACTGCCTTCACAAGTTTCTTTTGGAAGAGCTCTTCTACTACCTCTTTGAACGCGGGCAGCAGGCCGGCGTGGTGAGCGGCCACGCCACGTTCGAGACCGCTGAGCCAATCCCAGTACCCGAGAACGGCGAGGTCTTCGTCGAGCAAGGTGCGACAGCGGGCCTCCACGATTTCGCGGATCTCATCGCGTTCCTCGGAGGTCGTTAAGCGAACACCAGCCCGCAACACCTGATTCACGGCCTGGTCGCAGCCCATGCGACTGAAAATGAAGAAGATGGCAGGAACAAGGTTCTTGGACGAGAGCATCGCCACGACATCCGCGCGGTCCATGCGTGTGCGCTGAGGGCGACCACCATAGGATTTCTGGCGGCTGCTCTTACGGCGGTTGCCCACCGACTGGCTGCGGCCACCAAAGCGGGCCATTTGGGCGAGCTCAGGGTTTACGCGGTTGGTCGCGGCGAGTCCAGACGAGTCGAAGAGATCAATCAGTTTCGTGCCGACCAAGACGTGTTGTTCGAGAGGCACGGGGCGCTCTTCAGACACGATCACTTCCGTGTCGCCTCGCACAGCTTGAAGCCAGTCGCCGAACTCTTCGGCGTTCGATACCGTTGCGCTGAGCGAGACCATGCGCACATCGTCGGGAAGGTGGATGATCACTTCTTCCCAGACAGCACCACGGAAGCGGTCACCCAAGAAGTGAACCTCATCCATCACCACGGTGCTGAGGTTCGTGAGTAGGTCAGACTTCGCATAGAGCATGTTGCGAAGAACCTCAGTAGTCATCACGACGATGCGGGCGCCCGCATTCACATTGGTGTCACCCGTGAGCAGGCCGACGGCCTCTGGGCCATATTCGCCGACGAGCTCTTGAAACTTCTGGTTACTCAGCGCCTTCATCGGCGCGGTGTAGAAGACCTTGGGACCATCCAGCTGCATCGCGCGGTAAATGGCGAACTCGGCAATGATCGTCTTTCCTGCACCGGTGGGTGCAGCTACGAGCACACTCTTGTCGGCCTCGACTACTTCGCAGGCCGAGATTTGAAAAGCATCGAGGTCAAAGCGCTGACTAGCGCGGAAGGCTTCGAGTACCGGGTACCCCCGACGCTTCTTCGCCGCGGCGTACCGTTCGGCGGGAGACAGTTCACTCATTGACTACAGCCTAAGCGTTCGGAGTCTAGAGTTCGCTGCTCACGTCAGGGTCAATCAGCGCGGCGCGCTTAGCTGCCCGGCGATCGTGGATCCACGCAATGAAGGCTGCAATGAAGTACAGCATGATCATGGGGATCGCGAGCAGGAACATCGAGATAACGTCAGCAGCGGGCGTAGCGATCGCAGTGAAGACGCAGATGGTCAGGATGGCGATGCGCCACCCTTTGAGAATGGCTGACGCCGAGAGCACACCGACGAGATTCAAGAGCACGACGAATACGGGCAACACGAAAGCGATGCCCACTGACAGCAACAGTTTGACGATGAAGTCGTAGTAGTACTTTGCGTTCAAGTTGGAGAGGTCTTGCTCGCCAGCGAAGCCCAACATCAGCGTGATGATGTTCGGCATGACGTACCAACCGGCGGCGCAACCGGCAAGAAACAACGGAATGGCCGTAGCCAAAAATCCGATGGCGTACTGCTTCTCTTTGCGCACCAGGCCGGGAACGAGAAAAGCCCACACCTGGTAGAGCCACACGGGGCTCGCTGCCACAATCGCAACGGTAAACGCGATCTGCATGCGGATGTCGAATGCCTGCGTCACGGCGTCGTAGTTCAACGCCGCCCCGCGGCCAGATGATTCCGCAATCGTCGTGACTGGTGCGCGAAGCGCATCAATGAAAAAGTCGGCAAAAACAAAGCCAGCAATAGCGGTGACCACAATGGCGATTGCTGAGATGAACAGCCGTCTTTTGAGCTCTACGAGATGCGCACCGAGTGACATCCGTTCTTCACTCTTGGAACGCCACCTCTCGGCGCGAACTGCCATAGGGATTAAGGCTTAGGAGGGGTGTCGCTGTTCGAGTCCGACGGCGAGTCGGTCGGAGCGTCAGAACTGTTCTCGTCTTTCATCGTCTTGACCTCGCTGCGGAAGATGCGCATCGACTGGCCGAGACTACGAGCAAGCCCGGGAAGCTTCGGTGCACCAAAAAGCAGAAGAATGACGACCAAGAGAATGACAAGGTGCCAACCGCTGAGATTGCCGAGCATGGAGAACTTCCTTAAAAATCGAAGGCTGCGTAGGCCAATCATACCTAGGTTGGTCGAGATTGGGCGCACATCGGCGAGTTAGCGGGACGGCTTCTTCTCGCGGCTGAATTCGCCGTGGAACCACCGCCGTGGCTGCGCCCCGAAGCCCATCAATACGTAGTCGGAACGACCGCGATGTTTCGGGTGGTACAGCACGACAGCGGGTTTTTGCAGCAATTGGGTATCCCCCGCGCTCACGATCGCTTTGACTATCACGCGCTCGGTTCCCGCGTTGTCGGTGTAGCGCACCGCGATGCGAGGTAACCGTCGACCGCGGCTCTGAAGACTGCTCGAACCGATGGTTTGAGCGCCCGTTGTAAGAAGGAGTGTACGAATGGTGCGGCGTCGCAGCCAGGTCGCGAACCAGAGCAAGGCGATCAGGATGAAGCCAGCGGCAAAAACCCAGCCCACCTACGACCAGCCCTCTGGCCAGTGCATGATCGACGCATCGCGTTTCGTAATCGTTTTGCCGCGCTCGAGGCGCTGTTCTCGCCGCGCTTCCTTTAGCTCGAGACGCCGGCGTCGCTGGGCCTCGTGCCGGTCACGAATCTCTGCCATTTCAGTGAGAATCGCGATCTGAGGCTTCGAAAGCTTCTCTGATTCCACGTCGAGAATCGCGGTCTTGTCGACGACATCCGACAGGTCGCTCATCAACGCCATCGCCTTGCGGAACAACACCCAAGCCATGAACGCGAGCATGATGAGTAGAGCGAGCACAAGGCCCACCCAGATCAACAGCCACCCCCACCACGCGATCACGATGTCACCTACAGCTCGTCGGCGTACTGCTCGGCGCCAGCCTGTGCCCACCGTGCCACCGCGTCGCGTGCTTCCGGAGGTGAGACAACCGTCACGACGCCCGGCAGGCCAGAGATAAGTCGCTTGAGTCCATGGAAGTGCGGAACGCGAACGGTAGTGCGTACGCGGTCACCCGAGGGCACGCGGGGCGCATCGTCAGCGACGTAGTCCCCCAATAGCCCTATAGCGCTAGCTACTACTTCAATGCTCACTTCGATGTCTTTGTCAGAAGTGTCAAAGAGTGTCTCGGGAAGATTCACATCACCGGCGGTGTGCGTAATCGCCTCAGTAGTCATTGCTGGCTGCGAGATGCGGTCAAGACGGAACGTTCGCACGTCTTCGCGCGAGTGACACCAGCCGCGCACGTACCAGTCGGCATCCACTGATTCGACGCGGAGCGGGTCAATACGACGACGCTCAGACTCGCCGCGCGAATTGCGGTAATCAAACTCGATCTGGGTTCCCGCGGCAACGGATTCACGGATGAGGGCCAGCGTTTCGTCGAGCGCGCTCGATTCCACCGCTACCGCTGTCGGAGCCGCAGAGGCGCCCCGAGACAGCTTGGAGGTGAGCGTAGCGATGGCTTCGCGATCCGCGTGCTCGGGCAGGCTCGAAAGATACTGCAAGCCGGCGATCAAGGCCGATGCTTCGCGGGCGGAGAACCGCGGCGAATCATCGATGGCCACCAGTTGGGTCAATACAATCTGATCGTTGTCTTCGAAGTCATCCCAGGCGATATCAAAGAGGTCGCCCGCTTGATACGTGGCAGTTTCGCCGGGAATACCCGACACCGCGATAAGGCGAACGGCCTCGCGAATCTGCTGCTCAGGAACACCGAAGTGCTTGGCGGCTTCCGCAACGCTGACCCGGTCGCGATCCATCAAATACGGCACGAGAGCGAGCAGGAAGACCAATTTGTCTTGTGCGCGCAGGGGCGGAATCTTGTTAGCCATGGTCTGCCACCGTTCTCGTGAGTCGCTCAATCACTGCAGAGCGCAGGGCGGGTGGGGAGATCGCAACGACCTCGGGACCGAAGCTGGCAAGCTCATCCGCAAAGATGTTCAGATCGGTGAAGTTCACTTCGAGGCGGCAATCCGGGTGCATCACTGCGCCGCGCCGTTTACCGAGGCGGGTGGCCGCGTCCGTTCCGGGCTCTACACGCAAGAGTGCAAGGTTCGACTGCCAGACCTCGTCCAACCCGGCGAGGGCTTGCGCCGTTGCGTCATCGGTGGGGTAATCGAAGGTTTTTTTGGTGCGCTGGATGCCGCTCACCATGCGACGAAGCAAGAACGTCTTGAAGGTGTCCGTTGCAGGATCTTTCGCGTACAGGTGCCATCGCCCTTGATGCTGCACAAGCGCGAGCGGTGCCACGAGACGCGTCGTCGAGGTCTGCTCCCCCGGCTTCAGATACTCGAAGTTCACGAGTACGCGGCGGTCCATGGCTTCGCGCAGTGGCTCAAAAGCCTCATCGCGAACGCGTACTTGGGGCGCGTAGCTCAGAACGGGCTCTGCGGTTTCAATGCCGAGCGACCGCAGCTTCACGATCGCTCGCCGGGACCCCTCAGAGAGCGATCCTTCACGCCACACCATGGCCGCGAGTCCAAGAAGCGTCGACTCTTCTGCCGAGAAGGCGATGTCGTCGGGAAGCTCGTAATCTACGCGCGGGATGCGGTAGCGAAGGTTCTGGTTGTTACCCGCTTGCTCGGGGGGCTCGATTGTTTCGAGCGGCACCCCGAGCTCACGAATATCGTCTTTATCGCGTTCAAACTGTCGCTCAAGATTGGCGTTGTCGCCCGAGTGTACGAACCGCTGGCGATAGCCCTGAACGGTCGACAGAATCTCGCTCTTGGTGAGTCCATTCTCGGTAGAGAGCAACGCCAAAACGAGGCTGAAGAGCCGTTCTTCGTTAGGAACTTTCGGTGCTGGCACGAGTCAAATCCTTTTGTCTCTGACACCCGGCCGTGTCGTGGGTAACGGTTACTGCTCTTGAATTCCGAGGATGTCGAACACGAAGACCAAAGTCGCCCCGCTCGTGACGCCAGTGGGTTCTGTGCCCGGGGCGAAGCCCACATCCGGAGTCAAGACAACGAGAATCTGCGATCCAACGGTCTGGCCGATGAGGGCCTCAGCGAGTCCGGGCGGCAGACCGCTCTCCGACGTCGCGGTGCTCTCGACAAGGAAGGTGCCGGGAACACCCGAGTCCTCCCAGCTGTTGGTGAATGTGGCATCTGCGCCCCACTCGATTCCGCTGACGTGCATGACTGCTGCGTCGCCCTCGGTGATCTTCTCGCCAGAGCCAACCTTGAGGGCAGCGTATTGAAGCTCGGAGGGAGCGTCACCGGTGGGGAAAGTGAAGCCGGGCTGGCCATTCGGAGCCAGGACGATTGCGGGAAGACCGGCCGGAGCAGGCTTACTCACACCATCGGCCTTACCCGGGAAGCGTGATTCTACGTCGCTCACCATAACGATGGCGTCGTCTTCGGCTAGCGGGAGCTGGTTCTGCGCAATGTTCTCGGCACCGAGGATGTCGCCAGCGGCCCCCACAGTGACGATTCGTGAGCCCACATTGGAGCACTGAGCGATCTCACCGAAGATCGGTTCGCGCTCAGTGACGGGAACGCGGAGACCTGCGGTGTCGTGGCCTGTTGAGATGAGCTGGTCACCCGTTGCCGCGTCGTAGATCGTAATTTGAATGGTGGCCACATCGCCGGCACTGAGTTCTTCGCCGTCGCCGACCGTCACGATGGCGTTCTCGAGGTCAGACGCCACGAGAGGCGTGGGAAACTCGGCCTCGGGGTCTGCGCTGAACTCACCCGTAGTGGTGACCAACGCGGCGTTGGCACCAGACGAGTAGATCGGAGTGCAATCCGCAAAACTCAACGGACCATTGGCACAGCCGGCCAACGAAACAACAACTCCGGCACTCACGGCCACTACTGCAAGCTTGCGCACAAACACTCTTTTCATCGACACAGACATCGTCAACACTCTACCGGTCAGTCGTCGCGGCATCGGCCGCTTTTTTCGCTTCGCGGGCGGTCTTTCGCAGGCGCTTGGCGCTGGAATTACGGTCGCCAAGCGCGCCGGGGGTCCAGGCCTCGACATCCTCGTCCTTGAAGTCCGACTTCGAAGCGCGACGCTTGAGCTCGGGAAGAACGGAACCGGGGGCGAGACGGCGGGCCGTCATCAAGAAGCCGGTGTGGGCAACCATGCGGTGATCGGGGCGTACCGCCAGTCCTTCGACGTGCCAGCCACGCACCATGGTCTCGCTGGAGTCTGGTTCGGTGAAGAGCTCAGTGGAACGGATGGCTTCAGCGACGCGCGACAGTTGGGTCACGGTGGCGATGTAGCAGAGCAGTACACCGCCCGGAGTGAGAGCTTCAGCACACTCCTCGATGCACTCCCAGGGGGCGAGCATGTCGAGCACAACGCGGTCGACCGAGCCCGGTTCAACGGATGCTGGCAGCTGCTCCTGAAGATCACCAACGGTGACCGACCAGTTGTCCGGCTTCGCGCCCAAGAATGCCTGAACGTTGGACTGTGCAATCTCAGAGAACTCTTCACGACGTTCGAAGGAATTCAGCGTGCCGCTTGGCCCGATGGCGCGCAGTAGCCACAGCGACAATGCACCCGAACCAACGCCGGCCTCGACAACATGAGCGCCGGGGAAGATGTCGGCTTGCCCGATGATCTGCGCTGCGTCCTTCGGGTAGATGATCGCGGCGCCGCGCGGCATCGACATGACAAAGTCGGTGAGCAGCGGGCGCATCGCCAAATATTCGATGTCGTTCGTGCTGACGACGACACTGGCATCCGGCTGCCCGATGATCAGATCGTGGCTCAGCACGCCGCGGTGCGTGTGGAACGCTCCCCCAGCTTCGAGCGTCACGGTGTTGAGGCGACCCTTCGGGCCAGTCAGTTGAACGCGGTCTCCCTCGCGAAAGGGGCCGCTCTGTCGTCGGAATACGTCGCTCATCGCGTGGTCACCTTTGCGTGAAGTTCGGAGAGATGGTCAAGAGTTCGGCCTTCGAGAGTTGGCCACAGTACGTGGGTTTTCTCTTCGGGAATGTCAACCATAAAGGGCACGCCGATTACGGTGGCGCCCGAGGCGTAGGCAGACGAGGCGCCGGGGGGCGAATCTTCGATCGCCACACACTCGGAGATCTCGACGCCGAGCGCGGCTGCGCCCATATGGTAAGGCTGCGGGTGAGGCTTAGCGTGCTCGACGTCATCACCCGTGACCACGGCATCGAAGCCGTGGAAGCCAAGGTTTTCTACGACATGCTGAGCCATGCGGCCGATCGACATCGTGACGAGAGCGGTCGGGATTCCCGATTCACGCAGCTCCGTGAGTAGTTCGCGTGCACCCGGGCGCCACGGAATACCGAATTCCTTGAGCTGAGCCATGACGCTGTCGGTGAGTTGATCAACAATCACCTGCGCGTCGAGGGTCACGCCCTTGGTTTGCATCACACGGGCAGACTCTAAAAGTCCATTGCCGACACACGACATGGCATCCTCATGGGTCCACTCGCCGCCGAAGGATTCAACGACCCTTATCTCGGCCGAAATCCAATAAGGTTCTGAGTCAATGAGCGTGCCGTCCATGTCCCACAGGACGGCCGCTGGAGTGGAGTGAGTCACAACGCACCATCGTAGTTCTATCCTTGACTAAGCGACATTCGTGGCATGCACCCCAAGGAGACCTGTGACTAACACCCCATTTGCGAACGGACGACTCCTCGTCGTTGCCTTCGAGGGGTGGAATGACGCCGGAGAAGCGGCCAGTGGCGCAGTGCGATCGCTCAAGGAGCAGCTCGACGTTTATCCCATCTCTGAGGTCGACCCCGAAGAGTACTTCGATTACCAGTTCAATCGCCCCGTGCTCTCCCACGACGACGATGGCAATCGGGTGCTTACGTGGCCTTCAGTCACGATGTACGGCCCCTCACAACCCAATGCCGGTCGCCCCGAGAGCATTGCGGCGGATGCCGAATTGCAGTTGAGCGCCAACAATCAATCGAATATTTACCTTCTGCTCGGCACAGAGCCGTCGCGTTCGTGGAAGGCTTTCGCGCGCGACATCCTCGAGACCGTCGTCGATAACGGAATTACCTCGATCGTCTTTCTGGGGGCGATGCTCGCCGACGTGCCACACACACGGCCGATTTCGGTGTTCACGTCGAGCGAGAACGCCGAGGTTCGCGCGGCTCTCGGTATTGAGCGCAGCACGTATGAAGGGCCCGTTGGCATTCTGTCGGTATTGGGGCAGGCGGCAGAAGCCAGCGGCATCACCACGATCTCGATCTGGGCATCCGTGCCGCACTACGTGCACAACGCCCCGTCACCCAAGGCCACGCTCGCGCTCATCGACAAGCTCGAAGAAATCGTGGATGTCGTGATTCCGCGTGGCGAGCTCGTCACCGACGCCGCGGATTGGGAAACCGGCATCGATGCTCTTGCGGGCGAAGACGAAGACATGTCGTCGTACATCGAGCAGTTAGAGAAAGCCCGCGACACCGTCGATTCGCCGGAAGCCAGTGGTGAAGCGATCGCTCAAGAGTTTGAAAAGTACCTCCGTCGTGGCGACGACAAACCCGACCAGGGTGCCGCTGGCGACGAACCGTGGCGGGGCAAGGACTAACGCCACCCTCACGATCGTTCGTTGGTGAGCCCGCGATCTCAGGCCAGCGATCGTCGTGACTAAACGGGCTGGATGACGCCGAGCGACAACAGCACGAAGAGCGCGACGCCTAGAACAACGCGATAAATCACGAACGGCAAGAACGACCGCTTCTCGATGTAGCGCATGAGGGCTGCAATTACGACGTAGCCGACGACGAATGCAATCACTGTGGCGACGGCGGTTTCGGCGTAAGTGAAAACCTGAGTTGGTTCACCGAAGCTGTGCACGAGTTCATACAGTCCACTGCCGAAGACTGCGGGGATGGCAAGCAAGAATCCGAACCGAGCTGCCGCAGGCCGCGTGTAGCCGAGCGCGAGACCTGCCGTCATCGTTGAACCCGAGCGCGACACGCCAGGAACCAGCGCGAGCATTTGCGCGAGGCCAATCGTGATGCCGTGGCCGTACGTCATTTCTTCGAGTGCGCGAGTGCGCTTACCGAGGTAATCAGCGATACCCAAGATGATGCCAAAGACTATGAGCACGGTCGCGACGAGCCAGAGCGAGCGGAACGTTGAACGGATGTATTCCTGGGCGAAATAGCCCACGAGCACGATCGGGATGGTTCCGAGAATCACGAGCCAGCCGAGGCGAACATCCGGATGGTTCTTGTCGATTACTTCGCCGTGAGCGCCTCCGCTACTGCGAAATTGCTGAAACCAGCGGCTCAGAATGCGTGCAATGTCCTTGCGGAAGTAGAGGATGACAGCGAGCTCGGTGCCCAACTGGGTGATTGCCGTGAATGTCGCGCCGGGGTCGCTCGCGGAGGGCAAAAACTCACCCATAATGCGCAAATGGGCGCTCGACGAGATGGGAAGAAACTCCGTGAGGCCCTGAACAAGCCCGAGAATAATGGCCTCGATAAAACCCATGGAGCGCTCCCGATCAGCTAAGAACTAGTACTTGAGAAGCAGGTCTCCCAAGACCTGCCTGCCAAAGACTAGTGCGTCGAGCGGTACCCGCTCATCCACGCCGTGGAACATGCCCGGGAAGTCGATTTCCGGAGGCAGCTGGAGGGGCGCGAAACCGTAGCCCGTGATGTCGAGCAGCTTGAGTGCTTTGTTGTCGGTGCCACCCGACATCAAGTACGGCAGCACGGGGGCTCCGGGGTCGAAGACTCCTAAGCTGTTGACCATCGCGTCGACCAGAGGGCCGTCAAAACTGGTTTCGAGCCCAATGTCGCGGTGCATCATCTCGATCTCGATCTCATCCGGCAGCAGCGCGCGCACTTGGGCGAGCACCTCATCCTCCTCGCCAGGAAGGGTGCGGATGTCGACGAGGGCCTCAGCGACATCGGGAATCACGTTGTGCTTGTAGCCGGCATTCAGCAGCGTGGGGTTGCTGGTGGTGCGCAGCGTGGCCTGCAAGAAGCCGGAAGCGGTGCCCGTAGCGAGAATCAGCTGGTCGGGGCCGACCTCTTCGGGATCAATGTTGAGAATGCGTGACAGCTCAGAAATGAGGAGCGTCGTGGTGTCGGTGAGGCGGACAGGCCATTCCTGGCGGCCAATAATCGCGATTGCTTCGGCGAGCTTGGTGACCGCGTTATCGCTGATCACGCGCGAACCGTGGGCAGCCATGCCGCGGGCGGTCAGCTTGATCCACATGAGCGCCTTTTCTCCTGTCTGAAGGAGATACGCGCGCTGACCTTGAAGGTCGACCGAATAGCCGCCAACTTCACTAATGGCTTCTGTCGCACCCGCAAACACTTCGGGGTGCTTCTGAACCATGAAGTGTGACCCGAATTCGCCGCCATTTTCTTCGTCAGCGAAGAACGCGATCGTGAGGTCACGAGCGGGGCGCTTGCCGGCGCCCAAAATGTCGCCGAGAGCGGTGACGATCATGGCATCCATGTTCTTCATGTCCACCGCGCCACGGCCCCACAGAAGGCCGTCTTGAATGACTCCCCCGAAAGGATCAACGGACCAGTTCTTGGGATCTGCGGGCACGACATCGGTGTGGCCGTGCAGAATCAAGCCGGGGCGCTCGGCGGCGTGAGGGGCCGATGACTCAGTCTCGTAGCTTCCCTCTACCTTGGCGATCACCGTGGTGCGCCCCTCAGCAGCATTGAAGTACTGGGTAGTGAGACCCATGTCTTCGAGCAGTGCGCCCAAGTATTCGGCGGCTACCGTCTCGCCGTTCGATCGACCCTCCCCGTAGTTGGAAGTATCGAATCGGATGAGATCTTGCGCGATGCGCGCGGTGCGCTCAAGTTCTGGCTCAGAAGTCATAAGGCCACGCTAGCCGTCTCGCCAGCAAAAATCTGCACGCCACGGCAGGCGAAAAAGGGCTTCGCGGGGGTCATGAAAGCGATGTGTGTTTTGGCACTCAAAAAGGGTGCTATTCTCTTATCTCGGCGGTGCTCCTAGAGCGCCGCAGATGCGCGCGGATGGCGGAATTGGTAGACGCGCTAGCTTGAGGTGCTAGTGCCCGAAAGGGCGTGGGGGTTCAAGTCCCCCTTCGCGCACAGCGAATGATTCGGACACCGAATCAGTAAGAAAAGTAAAGGCCGACAGTCAGATTTATCTGGTTGCCGGCCTTTACTTGTTTAAGCTGTTCGTGCGATTTCTTTCGCAATCCGGCCTCTCGTGCCTTGGCTGCTAGTTGGCTGGGATCCTTACGATCGTGAAAGTTAACGATGTATCGTTAACTATCGGCGAGGCCACGCGTGCCCCGCATTCACCGATAGGAGGATCAGCATGAATAACTCATTCGGAACCAGCGGCCACAACTCGCGCCGCTCCTTCTCAGACGCTTTCGATACGGCGGGCCAAGGCCTGTGGGACGCTCTCGATAACGTGCGCTCAGAATTCGAGCGTCGCGTAGCGCCGCGCATGGGCCGTGGAGACGTTCGCGTCGCCATCCTGTCGCTGCTCGCCGAAGAGTCGATGCACGGCTACCAGATCATTCGTGAGATCGACAAGCGCAGCAACGGTGCGTGGAAGCCCAGCCCCGGCTCGGTCTACCCCACACTTCAGTTGCTCGCCGACGAGGGACTGATCGAAGCTCACGAGGCGGAAGGCAAGAAGACCTACACGCTCACTGAAAAGGGTCATGACGAGGCACAGGCTGCTCGACCCGCTCCGTGGAAAGACGCGGACGCGCCGGGAACGACGCGGCCCACAGCTCTCCCCCGGTCCGCAGCCAAACTCGCGGAAGCAGTCGTGCCCATTATGCGCACCGGCACCCCGGAGCAGATCGATGACGCCATCACGATCATTGATGATGCGCGACGTAAGCTGTACGCAATTCTCGCTCAGGACTGATCGGACCCGCCGCACCGTCGGCTCAAGGGAGATGTAATGACCGACACCCGACAGCTGCGCGCCCGCTACCGGCGGATTCTGCGCTTCGCTGCCCGGTACATGGTTCTGGAGTGGTGGTTCGAGCTTGTGCTGCCGCGCTTCGGACTGGAGCGGATCGCTGCTCGGCGTCGTCTTGCTCGCGCGGCTCGCATCGCGCGCAACTTTCACGGGCTAGCCGTTGACCTGGGCGGTCTCATGATCAAGGTCGGTCAGTTCATGTCATCGCGCCTCGATGTGCTGCCGGGTGAAATCACCCGAGAGCTTGAGGGGTTGCAGGATGAAGTGCCCGCCGTCGACTTCGCACTGATTAGAGAGAGCGCCGAGCGTGAGTTGGGTTTGCCGCTGGAGCGCGCATTCGCGCGGTTTGATCCCACGCCGGTTGCTGCGGCATCCTTCGGTCAAGTTCACCGTGCCCGCTTGACTGATGCCGAGGCCAGTGACGTCGGTTTTGCGGATGTCGTTGTCAAGGTGCAGCGTCCAGGCATTGCCGACATCATTGACGTCGACCTCGCCGCGCTGCGCCGCGTCGCAGCGTGGCTGAGCCGTGTGCGCTTCGTGTCGAGCAGAGTAGACCTCCCCGCGCTGTTGGAAGAGTTCGCGATTATCAGTCTGCGCGAAATTGACTACCTCAATGAGGGCAGCAACGCTGAACGCTTTGCCGAGAACTTTGCCGAGGATGCTCGAGTGCAGGCGCCCGAAGTGGTGTGGGAGCGCTCGACTCGTCGCATCCTGACCCTCGCTGACGCCACCGCGATCAAGATCAACGATCATGAGCGACTGCGTGCAGCGGGAATTGATCCCGCAGAAGTCGCAGATGAGCTGTCGCGGGCGATGTTCGAGCAGCTCTTCATGCACCGTTTCTTTCACGCTGACCCGCATCCGGGCAACATCTTTGTGACACCGGCCGATCCCCAGCGCGCCGACTCCTCGACGCCCGAGTGGACGCTCACGTTCATCGACTTCGGGATGATGGGCGAGGTTCCCGAAAACCTCAGCCGCGGTCTTCAGCGCCTCATCATTGCTGCCGCAGCGCGCGACGCCCCGGGACTGGTCGCCAGCGTGCGCGACATGGGAATCCTGCTGCGCAGCGCGGAGACAGCGCCGCTCGAACGAGCCATGGGTGAACTCTTCGATCGTTTCGGCGGCATGGGCTTCACCGAACTGCAGCAGGTCGACCCTCAGGAGTTCCGAGCGTTCGGCAACGAATTCAGTGAAGTTGTGCGCACGATGCCGTTCCAGCTCCCTGAAAACTTTCTGCTGATCATCCGGGCGGTCTCTGTCACGTCGGGTGTTGCGAGCGACCTCAACCCCGCTTACAACGTGTGGACCGCGATCGAGCCCTTCGCGGCACGACTAGCGCGAGACGAAGGCGGCGGCACTGTACGGGAGTTCGCCAAACAGGCGCTCTCCTCGGCCGGCCTCATTCTTCGGTTACCGCAACAACTCGAGAGTGTCGCAACGCTCATGCAGCGAGGCCAGTTGGCGGTCGAGACGCCCAGTGCCGATAAGCGACTTCGAGCAATCGAACAGCTCGTGCGTCGGGTGCTGTCTTCCATCCTGTTCACCGCACTCCTTATCGGCGGCATCTTGTTGCGCCCTACCGACCCCACCGTGGGGCTCATTCTGATGATCGCCTCCGCGTTGCCACTGGCTCACGCACTCTTCGCCGGAGTATTCGCTCGAAACCGCCTCTTCTAGCCGATCAGCCAGAGCGCCCCGCAGGTGCACGGGGCATGTGCTGCACCGGCTGAGAGTCACCCATGAATCTGTGGGATCGGCTATCGTGGAAAAAGGTTCGCGCTCCTGTGCTGCCAACCACCCTTGTCTAGTCGGAGAACAACCGACTCGTAGTCGGCAGTGTTGCTGGCGTATAGCCGTGCCGGATAACCAGGTGCTCGGCTCACATCACATCACATCGTCAGTCGCGCATTCTCGCGGCTCCTTGAGTAGGAGAACCTCATGGCCATCACGCAAGCGAATCGCGCCGACCGTTATCGAGCGGAGCCCTCCGTCATGACGGCCCTCCGCACTCCCCGTATCCTCACTCGCGAAGTGCTTGCCGGGCTTGTGGTGGCACTCGCGTTGATCCCCGAAGCAATCTCGTTCTCGATCATCGCCGGAGTTGACCCTCGGGTTGGCTTGTTCTCCTCGTTTGTGATGGCCATCTCCATCGCGTTCCTCGGTGGACGTCCCGCCATGATCACCGCCGCCACGGGAGCCATCGCTCTTGTCGTGGCCCCGGTCGCTCGTGAGTTCGGCATGGACTACCTGATCGCCACCGTCATCCTGGGCGGATTGCTTCAAGTATTGCTTGGCGTATTGGGCGTCGCGAAGCTCATGCGCTTCATCCCGCGCAGCGTAATGCTCGGCTTCGTCAATTCGCTCGCCATCCTCATTTTCATGGCTCAGCTCGAGCACCTCTTCCACGTGCCGTGGATGGTGTACCCGCTCGTCGCTGTCGGTCTTGTGATCATGGTGCTGATGCCGCGCTTCACCAAGGTGATCCCCGCTCCTCTGGTAGCTATCGTGCTGTTGACGATTGTTACCGTCACCTTCGCGATCGCAGTCCCGACCGTCGGCGATCAGGGCGAGCTCCCCCGCAGCCTGCCTGAGCTGTTCATCCCTAACGTCCCATTGACGTGGGAGACGCTGCAAATCATCGGCCCGTTCGCTATCGCGATGGCACTCGTTGGTCTTCTCGAGTCGTTGTTGACTGCCAAGCTCGTGGACGACATCACCGACACCCACTCGCGCAAAACCCGCGAGGCCTGGGGCCAAGGTGTTGCCAACGTACTCTCCGGCCTGTTCGGCGGAATGGGCGGTTGCGCAATGATCGGCCAGACGATGATCAACGTGAAGACTTCGGGTGCTCGCACGCGTATTTCGACGTTCCTCGCGGGTGTCTTCCTGCTCATCCTCGTCGTCGTTCTCGGCGATGTCGTTGCGATCATCCCCATGGCGGCCCTCGTCGCCGTCATGATCATCGTGGCTGTCTCGACCTTCAACTGGCACAGTGTGAGCTGGTCCACGCTCAAGCGCATGCCAAAGAGCGAGACGACCGTCATGGTCGCGACAGTGATCGTCGTCGTCGCCACCGAAAACCTCGCAATCGGCGTTCTTGTCGGCGTCGTCGTTGCCATGGTCGCCTTCGCGCGTCGAGTGGCTCACTTTGCCACTGTCGAGCGCACGCTGCCCGAAGACGAAGCAGTGCCGACCGCGTACTACCGCGTCAATGGAGAACTTTTCTTCGCTTCGAGCAACGACCTCACCACCCAGTTCGAGTACACGGATGACCCCGACCGCGTGATTATCGACATGTCGAACTCGCACATCTGGGATGCCTCGACGGTGGCCGCGCTCGACGCGATTACGACAAAGTACGAGCGCCTCGAGAAGCGCGTGATCCTGATCGGCATGAACGAAGCCAGCCAGTACATGCACGAGCGTCTCGCGGGAAACTTGGGCGGCGAAGGCTAGCTAGCCTCACCACAGAGAGCCACAACGACGAAGAGGGGCGCAGCGAAAGCTGCGCCCCTCTTCATCGTTAGTGAGAGAATGTCTCGGCGGGTGACACCGTGGACTTATGCGTATTCGTGGAGCCGTAAGACGCGGTTACCAAGATCGGTAGGTGGTCTGAGGAACCGCGCGGCATCGTTTCTACGCCTTCGATCGTGAACCCTTGAGAGGTGACGAAATCGAAATGACCGCGGAAAAATTTGTAGTTCGTATACGTGGTGCGGTCGCTCAATGACAGGTCATAGCCGGTCTTATTAACGCGCTGCGTAAGCCCATCTTTGAACAGCGGATAGTTGTAGTCGCCGAGCATCAGCATGGGCGCACCCTCGCCAAGTTCGGCGAGCATCCCGTGAGCGGCTTTGATCTGGTTGCGGCGCAGCGAATTAAGTGCCGTCAGCGGTGCCGCGTGGAACGACGCGACGACAAGCTCATGGCCGGTCTCGCGATCCACGAGTTGGGAGCCGACGAGGCGTTCCGTCGTGGGCGTGAAAACCCGGTCGTGAAGCGACTTTTTGAGTTCGAATGCTTGGCTCTTGCGATGCTCATAGCGGTCGCGACGGTAGTACACCGCGAGCCCTAGGCGATTATTTTTTGTGGAGTCAGCGAGATGCAAGTTGCCGATTTCTTCGGGCAGCTGGGTAGAGATCGCCTCTTGGAGGCACAGCACGTCGAGGTCGGGGGTGTGCGAGAGAGCCTCGAGCTCCGACGCCGCCTTGTGTTTGCGGAGGTTGTAGCTAATTGCGCGAATCACGAACCGATAACCCTCTTTCTTAAGAGAAAACTAGCCTATGTTCCATGGGTGAAAACTGGCCGAGACTGGCGATTAGAAAGCAAACGTACAGGAATCCCGACGGCCAGAACAACGACACCAACGGCGATGCCGACGAAAGGGACCGTAGCGACCAGCAGCAAACACGCGATCGCGCCGAGGATGTTTACTGCACGCGGGACACGACGCTGTGATGCCGGCTGCGTGTACGCCGCCACGTTCGCGACGAAGTAGTACAACAGCACTCCGAATGAGGAGAAGGCGATCGCCCCACGCACGTCGGCGATCAGAACGATGACGATCACCAGCGCAGCGATAGCGAGTTCTGCGCGGTGGGGCACCGAAAATGTCGGATGCACTGCATCCAGCCACCGTGGCAGATCGCGTGTGCGCGCCATGGCGAGCGTGGTGCGCCCAATGCCCGCCATGAGCGCGAGTAGTGCTCCCAGCGAGGCGAGAGCGGCCGTTATTGCCACGAGGGCCGATGAGTCGCCCCATCCCGCAGCTGACAGCAGATCGCTGATCGGTGCCCGAGAGGTCGCTAGCGCGTCGGGGCCGAGCACCGTCAGGAGGGTTGCCCCGGCCGCCGCGTAGAGAACCGCTGCAATGGCGAGGGCTCCCATAATGGCGCGAGGGATGGCGCGCTGAGGATTGCGTACTTCCTCCCCCAGCGTGGCGATGCGAGCGTAGCCCGCGAAAGCAAAGAAGAGGATGCCCGCCGACTGCAGAACTCCGTAGGCCTGGGGCGCCCCTGATTCTGCCGGCACGGCCGGCGGGCTCGTCGAGGTGTCACCGGCGATCAAGGCCAACACCATGACACCGATCAGAACGGCGACGACGATCACGACGATGACCTTGGTCGCTGCCGCGGTACGGCTTATTCCGCGCAGATTGACCATGGTCACGATAACGACGGCCAGCACGGCGACTAGCTTCTCAGAGCCTGCGGGCGCAATATACGCGGCACAGATCAGCGCCATGGCTGCACAGCTTGCGGTCTTGCCGACCACGAATGACCAGCCCGCGAAGAATCCCCACCAGGGGCCAAGACGTTCGCGCCCGTAGACATATGTGCCACCGGCCACCGGATAGACCGCCGCTAGCTGCGCACTCGCCGAGGCATTGAGCCACGCCACGAGAGCCGCGATCGCCAGCCCGATGAGTAACCCCGAGCCCGCAGCGAGAGCGGCCGGCGCGAAGGCGGCGAAGACGCCAGCACCAATCATCGAACCCAGTCCGATCACGGTGGCGTCGAAGACGCTGAGCCGTCGTGCCAGCGGGGCAGTGGTCTTCACGTGCACACCCTACTCCCACGAAGAATCGTGAACGTTGAACACGGAGAGATTGCGATGAACGATCGATAAAGAGGGGGTGAACCGCAAACCGCTATTCGACGAAACGGATGCCGCTAGCGAGTCGTGTGCGCACGTCGAAGAGTTCGTTGCCGCCAATGTCGCGCCCGCGGCCGAGCTCGGGGCCGGTGCGAAGTAAGTGCGCGAGCACGCTCTGCCGCACGACAACGGCGGGTTGCCCCTTGACCGTTCCGAGTGAGATCTGGGGTTGAGCTAGCGCGTCGTCGGGCACCACGATCACGAAACAGGTGAAGTTGACCTTCAGCTGGCGGCTGATCGACTTGGCCCGCGCGGCCAGCTCGTGCATGGGTTTCTCCGGTGCGACGGCGGGGCCGATGAGTTCGCCACGGCGAACCTTTACTTCGCCACCAAAGTCTTCGGAGAGCATCGCGAAAAGGCCAGTCGGCCCCAGCACGATGTGGTCGAGCTTGCGCTCCGGTGGTCCCGTCGACACGTCGTGCCAGATCGTGTAGCCAATGCCCAGATTGCTCACCGTGCGGGCAGTAGCTTCTTCGGCCAGAGCATCCGCGAGCGTGCGTCGAATTTCGCGCGGAGCGCTACGAACGAGGGCGGGGTCGTAGGGGTCGTCGAGCGTGACACCTCGACCGACCCACTCGCGCATGCTGTCGAGAAAACGTTCGCGACGCCAGCCTCCCGGATGCCCGTGGGTGCGGGCGCGTGGGCGCGAGTCTTCGCGCGCTGCCGTCGACGGTCGTGAAGAGAAGGGCGAAGAACCTGCCGGGGTGCTGTGCGCGCCCGTACGTGAACCGGCATCGTAGCGACGACGCTTCTCTGGGGTGCCCACGCGATCCCACGCATCCTGAACGGCAGCGAACTTGGTCGGATCTCCCCCGGTGTCGGGATGCGTTTCTCGAAGTGCTCGACGGAACGCCTTCTTGAGCTCGACTTCGGTCGCCGATGCCTGAACACCAAGTACGTCGTACGCACTCGCTGACATGGGGCTATCGGGCATGAACTCACTCTCGGTGTACCGCGCGAAGCGCGAGTGCAGAAACTCCCACTTTAGCGAACGTCGCTGGCAACTTTCGGGATGTCGTGGGCGGGCGCTCAGACTGTGGGCGTAGTTTTAAAGCGTGACCGAACTCCGAAATATTCCCCTCACCACTATTGATGGCAGCGAAACGACGCTGGCCGATTATCAAGACAAAGTGGTGCTCATCGTCAACGTGGCATCGCGTTGTGGCCTTTCGCCGCAGTACGAGCAGCTAGAGCAGCTTCAGAAGACCTACGGAGACCGTGGTTTCACAGTTCTCGGATTTCCCAGCAACCAGTTCTTGCAGGAACTGGGCAGCGAAGATGCCATCAAGGAATACTGCACGATGACGTGGGGTGTCACGTTTCCGATGTTTGAAAAGGTCAAGCTCAATGGCAAGTCAGCTCACCCGCTGTACGCCGAGTTGAAGAAGACCGCCGACGGTGCAGGTAAGGCGGGCCGGGTCGCGTGGAACTTTGAAAAGTTCTTGGTGACGCCCGGCAACGAAGTGAAGCGTTTCCGCCCGACTGTCGTTCCGGATGATCCGGCCATCGTCGGTGCAATTGAAGCTGCCCTTCCCGCCTAGGCTAGAGAGTTATGGCTACAGACTTTATTCATGAGAAGGATGCTGCCCGTTACGTCATGAACGTCGACGGCGCGCTTGTCGCTGTGGCGGATTACCGCACCAACGGAAGCTCCATCTCGTTTAATCACACGTATACGCAGCCCGCTCATCGGGGAAAAGGTTATGCCGCTGAGCTCGTGAAGTTCGCGGTCGATGACGTCGAAGCGAATTCGTCACTGCGTGTGTTGCCGATGTGCTGGTACGTTGCTGAGTGGTTTGATCGCAACCCTGAGCGGGCTGAACTGCTGTCTCGCTAACGCCGCCCCACTTTGGCGCCGCTTTTACACCGAGGCGCTGTGCCAGGCCGCGCGGGCGGCATCCGCTACTTCTGACGTTGTAACTGCACCAAAAGCTCGGGACCGCGATTGTCGAGCATCGTTCCGCCGACGCGCACGCCAATGACGAGAAAGACACTGCTCAATACGAGCGCGACGGCTAGCGCTACCCATCCGAGGGCTTCGTTGAAAGTGGCGAACCCCACCAGTGCGATCACCATTTCGGGCAGCGCGAGTACGGCGAGAGCCGTCCACGACGCGAACATCGACAGCATTAGGGTGAATCCACCGCCTGGCCGGGCCTTGAAGGGGTTCTCGCCCGGAGCCGGAACCGAGAACGCGAAACGCCCTGACACGAGCGACGACAGCGCGAGCCCGGTGACGAGCAGACCGAGCGAGATGCCGAGCATTCCCACCAGGCGGTCTCCGCTATCGCTGATCCACACGCTTGCCACCGTCAGGATGATGGTCGTGGGTACTGCGAACACGCTCACCGCGATCACTCGTCCCCAGCGGTCGGCGCGCCCGCTCACAGCCGTTTGCAAGTGCAAACTGAAGGCTGTGTTGTCGTAGGAGACATCGGTGTAGATGGACATCCCGAGTAACACCGCGACGATCGGGCCAACGAAGAGCAGTCCGCTGAGATCGCCACTGGCTCCGGTGTAGAAGAAGACGATCGCTGGCACGAGCGGAACGCTGATGAGCGACTGCGCATAGCGAGGGTCGCGTGCCCAGTACGTCAGCGACCGGGCCGCAACGGCACCTGTCGGAGTTCCCGAAAACACCGCAAACCAGCCCAATCCGCGTCGGGCTCCCCCGGTGGCCGTTGAGACGGCGGGACGTTCGAGCGCGCGGTCGAGAGCCCAGCGCCAGACAGCGGTGGATGCCACCAGAGTCGCGATACCGACGAGGGCGTGGAGTGCAGCGAGTCCGGGGCGCCCCGTAGCGAGATCGCCGGGGACCGCCCAGATGGCGCCGAATGGAGTCCAGGAAACGACATCCGAAATGATCGGCAGCAGGGAACGGAATTCGCGAAAGAGGGTCGACACCGCCAAGATCGCTGGGCCGAGCAGCAGCAACGGGATGAGTACGAGAACCGTTTTTGCTTCTCGAGCGCGGCGCCCCGACGAGATGCGCACCGTAAGCGCAGCGAGCATCCGAGAGCCCACAACGCACGTGAGGGCACCGATAACTGCGCAGACCACGGCAACGACGGCGATCGCCGGCGTGTGCCACCAGACGAGGCTCGTCGCTAGAGCGGCCAACGTCGTGATGATGCCGGGTACGCCAAGCACGCCGCTGATGGCGAGGGCGAGCAGTAGCGTCGGGATGGGGATCGGGAAGGTCGCTAACTTCGCGGGTTCGACGGTCTCGTCGATACCTGAACTCAGGAGGGGCAAGAAGGTCCAACCCAGAACGAGCACCGCGCCACCTAAGACCGTTACGGTGCGGCCCAATTCCTCGGAGGCAGCGCTCAGAAAGAGGAGGCCGACGACGGCGAGGAACAGCATGGCGAGGCCATACATGGTGCCCAGCCCTACAGCGACCGCTTGCCACGGGCTGCGGGACAGGGAATTGGCGAGCAGCCGAAAGCGCAGCCTTATGAGATGCGCAACCATTCCGGGCCCTTTCCGTGACGGCGGCCACCGACGAGCTCGACGAATCGATCTTCGAGCGTGGACGACCCGCGCACTTCATCCGTTGTTCCGGATGCCAGCACTCGCCCATCGGCGATGACGGCGACATGGTCGCACATCCGTTGCACGAGGTCCATGGCGTGGCTCGACACGATGACCGTGCCACCGGACTCCACGAAGCCATGCAAAATGTCACGGATATTGGCGCCAGAAACCGGATCGACTGATTCGAACGGTTCGTCGAGTACGAGCAATTGGGGCGCGTGAATCAGTGCACAGGCCAAAGCAATCTTCTTAGTCATGCCGGCTGAATAGTCCACGACGAGCGTTCCGCTGACGGAGTCGAGGTCGAAGAGGTCGAGGAGATCGGCAGCGCGTTCGGCCACGACAGTGCGTTCCATCCCACTCAAGAGGCCAGCGTAAGTGACAAGTTGGAGTCCAGTAAGGCGATCAAAGAGTCGCACGCCATCGCTCAATACGCCGATCCGTCGTTTGGCGTCAACCAGATTGCTCCAGACATCGAGCCCGTGAACGGAGACCGAGCCGGCGTCTGGCCGCAGTAAACCAGTGGCCATAGAGAGCGTGGTCGTTTTGCCAGCTCCATTAGGGCCGACGAGGCCAAAGAACGAGCCGCGAGGCACGGTGAGGTTTACGGAATCAACCGCAAGCTTCTCGCCAAAGCGCTTCGTCAGTCCAGTGATTTCAAGCGCGGGGGCAAGGGGCGGGTTTTCGGGCACAGGTCTACCCTAAAACCGAACTGCGCTCAGAGCGTGGAACGCCGCAGAATCTGTGACGATAACCAGCTACTAGAGTCGAGGGGACGCGATTTTTTCGACATCGCGAGCTCCACGAAAGGGTGTCATGACGATTACTGCTGCTGCTGATGGCTCCGCGCTCGGCAACCCCGGCCCGGCTGGATGGGCGTGGTACGTCGACGACAACACGTGGGCTGCCGGTGGCTGGGATCATGCCACCAACAACCAAGGCGAGCTCATGGCCGTGCTGCAACTGTTTCGCGCAACGGCGCACGTTGATGATGACCTTCTTATCCTGTGCGACAGCCAATACGTGATCAACTCTGTGACCAAGTGGATGCCCGGCTGGAAGAAGAAGGGCTGGCGCAAAGGCGACGGCAAGCCCGTCATGAACGTTGATCTCATCAAGCAGATCGATGAAGCCATTACGGGTCGTCGCTACCGCTTCGAATGGGTGCGCGGGCACGTGGGGCATCCGCTTAACGAAGCCGCCGATGTGCGGGCTCGAGGCGCAGCCGAAGCGTTCCAACGCGGAACGGTATGCCCCGTCGGACCTGGCTACCCCGGTGCCTCGGCCACGGATGCAAGCCTGCCCGGCGCAGCGGACGAGATCGCTCCCCTGTTCTAGAGTGCGGTGCTGTCGCGGGGGAATCCGCGCGACAGCACCGACGCAATCACACTGCGTGACAGCGTAGGGATCTACTCCGGCGCGAAGAACGCCGCGATTGCGTTGCTGAGCGCGATTGGGTCGGCGACGCCACACATTTCACGCGCTGAGTGCATGGAGAGCAGCGGCAAACCAACATCAATGGTGCGAATGCCAAGCCGCGTAGCGGTGATCGGGCCGATCGTGGATCCACAAGGCATGTCGTTGTTAGAAACGAATTCTTGGTACTCGACGCCCGCTTGGCGGCAAGCGCGAGCCCACTCTGCGGCGCCGGGGCCATCAGTGGCGTAGCGCTGGTTGGCGTTGATCTTGAGAAGTGGTCCCCCGCCCAGGCGCGGACGGTTAGCGGGATCGTGGCGCTCCGGGTAGTTGGGGTGTGCAGCGTGACCGGCATCAGACGAGAGGCACCATGACTCGGCGACAGCGCGCATTCGATCAGTTTCAGAACCGCCAAGACCGGCGCTAATGCGCGCGATGAGGTCGGCCAGGAACGGCCCACCGGCACCCGATCGTGAGGCCGAGCCAATCTCTTCGTGATCGAAGGCAACGAACAGTGGAATCTGGTCGAGCTTCGTGTCGAGCCCCAGAAGTGCGACGAGACCTGCGTGCACTGACGACAGATTGTCGAGGCGTCCGGAGGCAAAGAGGGCGTCATCGAGACCGAAGACGGCGGGAGCAGCGGTATCGGCGACAACGATGTCATAGCCGTCGATGTCATCCGCCGAGCGGTTAGTGGCTTTAGACGAGAGGATGGACGCGAGGTGGCCGAGCACGTCAGCGTCGTCGCGTTCGCCGAGACCAAACATCGGGTTCATGTGCGCTTGACGCTTGAGCGTGAGCTTGTCGTTCACACCGCGATCCAAGTGAATGGCCAACTGCGGGAACCGCAAGAGCGGGCCGGTACGCACGATTTCAGTGCTGCCGTCGCGGAAGGTGACTCGTCCCGCAAATTCGAGCTCTCGGTCAAGCCACGAGTTGAGTAGCGGGCCACCGTAGATCTCGACGCCAGCCTGCAATACGCCTTCCGAGCCGGTCGTGGGCTTCGGCTTCAGCTTAAAACTCGGCGAGTCGGTGTGAGCCCCAAGGATGCGGAATGGCGTCGTGCCGACAGCCTTAGTCGGCTGAACCCAAGCTGCGATTGCACCATCACGAATGACGAAGTACTTAGCCGCCTTGCGGGTGCGCGAGCCGTTCCAGTCATCGGCTTCATGAAGCTGGGTGAAACCAGCCTCGCGCAAGCGGCGAGCGGCTTCGGCTACCGCATGAAACGACGACGGCGAAGCGGCGACAAAAGAAGCAAGATCATGGACGTGGTTCAGGGCAGCAGTCATGCGCCTATTCTCGCACCCCTCGTCGAGCCTTTCCTGCCGTAGTGCGTGTCGCCGCCGCGCCTGCACCGGCGGCGACGCCCTAGAACCAGACGCTCAACCAGGGAGTGGTCGCCGAGTGGAAAATACGCTCGATAACGGCCCCCGCGCCCGTATTGAGTTCAACAATGCGACCGGCAGCAATCAGGGATGACGCGGACACTCCCCCGAGGTACAGCGAGCTGAGTTCATTCACCGAGAGTGACACTGCTGGCACGCCTTCGGGAAGATTCTCTACGCGGCTGGCCGTTGGCATCCCCTGATCATCGGTCTCCAGCACGTAGCGACCGTTCGCGAAGCCGAGTTCGTCACTGACCTCGAAAGCGATCATGCCGGCGCTGGAATACGATCGGGCGTTGAGCGAAGCCGGAACATCGAGGATGCGCAGCCAAAGGTGATCAACGGGCGACACCCGTGCTGCACGCATATCGGAAAGCAGCCACAGGAGAGGTTCGTCGACCGAACGCAGGTCTGCTTTAACCTCACGGACGAGGTCGACCTCGAGGACGTAACGCCAGAGTGCCTCATACGCTTCCGGAGTTTCGGCGAGCAAGTAGTCAACCGTGAGTTTGTGGTTGGTGAAATCGAGGCCTCCACCGGCGACCCGGTATACGACGAACCCACGCGGAGTGCCGTCTTCGTCATCGAAGCGAACCACTCGAGTGTTTTTGGTGTACTCCTCGTCACCGGGCGCAGTTCCTGCAATCTGCTCCCAACGCAACGGCCAGACAGTGATCTGGCCGGGAGTGGAAAGTCGGATGCGTTCGAACACCGTGGGAGCTTCGGCGACGAATACCGAAGGTGCAACATGCTGGAGCACACCGCGACGTTCGCGTACGGGAATCGTGGCCCGTGTGGTGTCGATTGTGAGGTCGGCAGCGAACACCGCTTGACCGAAACCGAAGCGGCCGTAAATTGTGGATTCAGAGACCGTGAGGGTGGCCATCGGCAGTCCCATATCCACAGCGGAACGCAGTTCGCCTTCCAGCAACGCTCGGGCGATACCGCGACGCCGGTGAGTGGGCGACACCGTTACCGAACTAATGGCCCACGCATCAATACTGCGGTTTCCCGGAACAGTGACCTGCTCGGTCCAGGAACTCACCGTGGCGACCGGAACCTCGGGGGCAACGAGACGGTCATCCCAGACGCCGACAGTGCGGCGGTACGTGATGCCGGCAAAGCCCGAGTCGATCTGCTCTTTCGACATCGCGGGGCCATGAAAACCGCGGGAGTCAGCCTGAAACCATGCCCCGAACGCAGCACGATCGGCGGTATCTACGAGATCGTACTGAAAACCGCTCGCCGCGAGGGAAGCAGCCGACGTGGGGTCAACCGGGTGGTGAGCAAAATCGTTGGTCATGCACCAACGCTATCGCGAACCTTACTGAATGAACCATGGCGGGTAGACAGCGACCTTGGTCTTGAACGAAGCGCCATCGAGCAACGCCTTAACTCGCTCACGGGCCTTGTCGCTGGCAACGCCCACCAGCTGAACGTCGTCAAAGGCGAACGAGCCATGGATAAGCACTTCGGCGTCATCGGCGAGCTCATCGGCGCGCAAGTTGCCGAGCATGCGGGTGATCGCAGTCTCGTCCGTCGCAAAGCGAGTGAGACTAGCGGCGGCATCGCCGTCTGCGAGCACTGCGTCGTCGCCGAGCGCACGTACGGTGCTCACGAGAAAAACGAAATCTGTGGGGGTAGCAGTGCGGGCGGCATCCGACCAGCGAGGCTCGGTTGCTCCAGCGCGAAGTTCCCGCCACGAAGTGGATTCCGGAACCAAGCTAAACGGAACATAGCGGTCGACGGGCTCGCCCGTGCTCAACGCTGCAGCACTCCGAAGCTCGCGGGTTAGCGGAGAACTGATGTCGAGAATCGAATCTTCAATCGACGCTGCAGCTACAAGCTGGCCTTCGCGGAGAATGCTCTCAAGATTGCTGATGTGAGTGACGTGATAAACACGCTGATCCGAGAGCGAAGGAACCTTAGCGCTCGAGGCGCGAGGAGTTCCGGGAACTCGCTTCGGCCGAGAGGGACTGCTGGCACGGGTTACAGGCTTAACGGGGGCTGCCTTAGGAAAGCAGGAATCGCACAGGCCATTTTCAAAACCGTGGATGCACTCAGTGCCAGACATAGGGTCCTCTCTCGGAGTTCAGAAATGACCTCCGTATCCAAGGTACGGCAATTATCGACGTCGTATTGCCGACTCTGCACGCCGAGCGAGTTCACGAAGGAGTGTTTCGTGGCTCAGATCGAAGCGCCGTGGCCCAGTGTCGAACACGCACACTGCCCCCACGATGTCGCCGTTCGGTGCGGCGATGGGATAGCCAGCATAGAAACGGATGCGCGGCCCACGCACTACCCACGGGTGCTCAGCGAACCGCTCGTCTTTTAGGGTGTCTTCGAGCACGACGAGGCTGCGAGTAATGAACGCGCGGCTGCAGAACGCGCCGGCTTCATCACGCCGCATGTTCCCTACACCGGATGTCGAGGTGAACCAGTGCGCTTCTTGATCGTGGAACGTGACTGCCGCTCCTGTCGTGTCAAAGAGCACTCGGGCAGAGTTCATGATGGCGGTCAACGAATTCGAGACCGACGCCTTGGTGAGTGAGGAACCGTCGAAGCGAGCGAGTGCAGGGGTGGTCGAAGCGGTCGAGGCCGGTGGTAATGCGACGCTGGAAAGCTGCGCCGCCACCGTCGGAGCGAGCTCTTTGGCCCAGTGAGCGTAAGTCGGACTGTCGAGAGAGATCGCGGTTGTGCCCGCCCTTGCCGTGGCCGGAACATAAGTGACGCTGGAGCGCGAAGAACACAGCTGCTCGCTGATCTCGTTGAGGTTTCGGATATTGCGGTTCACGATCGCGAGCAGCGGCGCGGGCAGCGAAACGAATTCATCGATGGGCGCAATACCCAAGAGAAAAGTGTGGAGTGCGCCGCCACCAGAATCCCGGATGGTGTCGAGCAACGCGGTCACATTGTGTCGCCAGCCAAAGAGCGAGCGGAACCGCAAAACCTCGCCACCGCCCAGCGTTAACACGAGCGCGTCGAAGCGATCCAGACTGGCCCAGTTGACTACTACGCCGACATCGGCGGCAGACATGGTCGGATCCGAGACGATGTCGACACTGCACCCACGATGGGTCAGCGCGGATAGCTCCCGCGCAAGATGGCCTCCGAGGCCGAGTTCGTGGGTATGCACCCCGAGCCCGGATGACTTCCCGGGCCCCACCAGCAGCACCTTGTCGGGATCAGGCCCGATGGCTTCGGCGCGTGGGTCATCGCTTGGCGCAATCAGGGCGCGCCACCGTTGCGGATGAACCGCAAGCCACAGAGTAATTATTGGCCACGCCAATAGCGCAGCATAGCTACGAAGCAATCAATTCCCCACCCGACCACCCAGACACGGGCACTCTAGGCTGCTCAGTATAGAGCTGAATACTTTTCAATACCAGCAAGTATGAGGAAAACTGAAATTACTTGCGAGCGGCCTTCGCAGCGCGCTCTGACTTAACGCGGGCGTTCTCTTCGTTGACCGCAGCGTGAGTCGCGCGCTCAACGACAAGCCACTCTGGCATCTCGACAAGTAACGCCTTGATCTCGGCGGTCGTCATGACATCGGGTGCGCCAGCGCGAGCGAGCCCCGACGCCGAAACGCCGAGTTTCTGGGCCACGACCAAGCGAGGGTGCGGGCCATCAGCGCGCAACTTCGTGAGCCACTCGGGTGGAGTAGCGAGAAGTTCTGCAAATGCTTCGCGGCTGATTTCGGAATCGCGGAACTCTTCCGGGGCTGCGGGGAGGTAAATCCCCAACTTCTTGGCGACGGTTGCGGGCTTCATGGTCTGGACTGGCACACCCCAAGACTAACCTGAACACATGCCAACATCATTCACTGTCGCCTTTGTGCTGGGGGCGACGCCCGGCAAATGGTCGCGCGTCTGGCGGGAACGGCTTCCGGAGTCCCCGATTGAGCTCGTGCCGAGCGAACAAGACGAGGCACTTGCGATGCTCACGGCGGGCACCGCTGACGTTGCCCTCGTGCGCCTGCCCATTGATCGCGCCGTCGACAGCGATCGCCCTCTTGCAGCCATCCCGCTCTACACCGAACGTGCCGTTGCCGTAATTCCCAAGGAACACGAGCTAGCTCAGGGCGATGAAGTAACCCTTGCTGAACTCGATTCCGTTCACCGCATTACCGAGGAATGGCGGGCAGCGGTCGACTTGGTGGCCGCGAATATCGGCATCACCGTGCTCCCCCAGGCCGTCGCCCGCGCTCTTCTGCGCAAAGACGTCGTTTCGCGAATCATTAGTGACGGCCCAGAGTGGCAAGTCGCGGTGGTGTGGCGCGAAGGATCCGTAGATCCGCTCGTCGAGGAATTCATCGGGATCGTGCGCGGCCGCACCGCCAAAAGCTCGCGTGGCACCGCCGGTGGTTCGGAGGCAGAGGAAGCTGAATCACCCAAGCGGGCTCCCCGAGCATCCGCACCGAAGAAGTCCACCTCGCAGCGCGCCAATGCCCGGTCTTCTGGGGGCAAAGCCGCACCGCGACGCCCGGACCGGCCGGCATTCAACCGAAACAAGCGCCGTAAGGGTTGATCTGCTTCGGCTATCCCCCGGTTCCATCTAGGGGAAGATGTGCCACAACGTCAGGAATGAGGCTGGCCGCCCACTCTTGGTAGCGCGATCGTCCTTCGAGGTTTTCGGCATCCTCCGCTACCGGCCGAAATTCGACACGGTGAACGCGATCGTGCGTGCGTGCTGTGGCGGCAAGTTGCTCGTTGAAGCCGGCTGCGGTCTGGCCGATACGGCGCTGATAGGCCGCAGCGAAGGTCGACATTTTGGGAGTGTTGCAATCGACAAGAAAGACCTGAGTGTGGGGCGCTGATCGTGCGAGCACGCTCGCAACCAGAGCTTCAAGCTGAGCGCCCCAGCGCCGTGGTGGCATCAGTGTGAGAACTTCGAAGGTGCCGAACGACAGCACGACGATGTCGGCATCGTCGAGCAGTCGGAAAGTTAGCTGCTTCTGTGCTCGAGTCACGGAGAAGCCGGGGGCTGTAATGGTGGTGACTTCGGCGCCTCGCTGCGTCTGAGTCGTCAAAGCGCGCGCGAAGGAGCCCCCCAACGCAAGTTCGTGAGACGCAACGCCGTAGCCGATGACGATCCCGGAGCCAGCAAGAATAACTTTGTGGGGGTTGGGGCCGTCGGCAAACACCGTCGGGTTATCTTTCGGGCGCGGGTAGCCGCGCCACGAGTTGGGCGAAATGCGCACCCACGTGAACATGAAAATTCTCATGACAGCGTGTTCTAGGGTGGCAAACATCTCGCGAACTCCGTTTCGGGTGGCGCCGACGAGCGTCGAGTGGGTGAGTCTCGGCGTGTTTCCCGGCGGGACGGGCAGCTCCAATTACGCGAAGATTATCACCGAAAAACCGTTGTTCCTATAGTAAAAATAGAAATGGTCGCGCTCTCACATCACCGCGGGGCGCCGGTTTGGGGCAGCATCGCAGCGTGGCTGCAGACGCGGCTTGCTCCCTCGACTGGACTAGCGGCTGCTGATGTTGGCGAACTTGCGCACTGCGAGCGGTACGAAAATGGCGAGCATGACAACGATGCCGATGAGCACGGTGAGCACCGGATGCTGTTGGGTCCACACCTCAGACTGAGCCGAGCCGGCCGGAGTGTTGCCGAAGAGCTCTCGGGCCGCCTGCACGAGAGCTGAAACAGGGTTGAACTCGGCGAAAACTCGCAATGGCGTTGGCAGAGTTTCGGCAGGAACGAAGGCGTTAGAGATGAACGTGAGCGGAAAGAGCACGAGAAACGAAACGTTGTTGATGACTTCGGGGCTGCGCACGCTCATGCCGATAAAGGCCATTACCCAGGAGAGCGCGTAGGCAAAGAGCAGGAGGAGGGCGATTGCGGCAAGCGCCTCGAACGGGCTGGAGTTGATGCGCCATCCGACAATCAAGCCGGTCGTCATCATGACGATCATCGAGATTGAGTTAATGAGAAGGTCGCCGTTGGTTCGGCCCACGAGAACCGCGGAGGGGCTCATGGGCAGTGTGCGAAAACGGTCGATGATGCCGTCTTTGAGGTCTTGAGCCATGGCCGACCCGGAATAGGTGGAGCCGAAAACGACGGTCTGGGCGAAGATTCCAGCCATGATGAATTCGGCGTACGTGCTGCCAGGAATGTCGATGACGCCGGCATAGACATAGGTGAAAAGCAGCACAAACATGATGGGCTGCAGTGTCGTAAAGACCAGAATGTCGGGAACACGCTTGATCTTGATGAGGTTGCGGCGGGTGGTGATCCAGCCGTCATTGAGCCAGTTCATCACCGGTGAAGCGGCAACGGAGTTGGGCGTTGTCTTGGGAATCGTGGCGGTCATTTCTGGGCCTTCCGTGACGATGGTGCATCCGTGTTTTCGGTGCCCGTTGCGGCCGCGTCATCGGCGCTTGCCATATGACCGGTGAGTTTCAAGAACACGTCGTCGAGAGTGGGGCGACGCATGCCGGCGTCATAGAGCGGGATGCCGCGGCTAGCGAACTCGGTAAGGATGAGCTGCAGTGCTGCAGGAGCATCTTCCGCGTTGACGGTAAACCCGCGACCGTCGAGACTCACGGCAGGTTCGGTGCTGCCGAAACGAGTGAGGATTTCGCGGGCAGCGGTCGCGTCATCCTGAGACACCAGGCTGAGTTCGACGCGCTGGCCGCCGATAGACGCTTTGAGTTCGTCGGAAGTGCCCTTAGCGATGACTTTGCCGTCGTCGATGACAGAGATGCTGTCGGCGAGCTGGTCGGCTTCTTCGAGATATTGGGTGGTGAGGAGCACTGTGGTGCCCTCCCCCACGAGTGTGGTGATGATCTCCCACATGCCAATGCGGCTGCGGGGGTCTAGCCCGGTGGTCGGCTCGTCGAGAAAGAGCACCGGTGGGCGCATCACCAGAGCACCCGCGAGGTCGATGCGACGACGCATGCCGCCGGAGAAACCTTTGACGGGGCGGTTTTGGGCTTCGGTGAGGTCGAAGAGGTCGATAAGTTCACGGGCTCGCGTACGCGACTGCTTGGCGCCGAGGTGGTAAAGCCGGCCAACCATATCGAGGTTTTCGAAGCCAGTGAGGTTTTCGTCAACGGCCGCATATTGCCCGGAAACCCCGATCATGGGGCGAATGCGTTCGGGCGATGTGATCACATCGACGCCGTTGATCGTTGCTGTGCCGGAATCGGGGCGTGTCAGGGTGGTGAGAACCTTGACGGTGGTGGTTTTGCCCGCACCGTTAGGGCCGAGAAGTGCCGTCACTGTGCCCTGCGGAACCTCGAGATTGAGGCCGTCGAGGGCGTGAACGGGAGAAGCGCCTTTGGGCGTGTACGTCTTCTTGAGATCTACTGCTTCGATATAACTCACGAGGTAACGGTAGGCGATGCCGCCGACATCCGAAAGACACGCCGGTGGATGTCGTACGCAATTGACACAATCGAACATATGTTCGAATATGAACAGGTGTCCCCTGTATCTGCCTCCGCCGCTTCAGCGACCGCTAAAGTCTTTTCGGCTGAGCGCAGTGCCAGCGGCGACCGCAGTAGCGGTGGCGTTCCGAGTGCAGTGGGCGGCAGTCTGTCGGCGGCAGAACGCGTCGCTGAGCTGCAAGCACGTATCGGTCAGATGCAGTCCCGCACGCTCAGTTCGAAACTCATTCCCACTCACCCCGTTATTGCTTCATTGCTGCCCGGTGGCGGCTTGCAGCAGGGCAGCGTTTATTCGGTCGATAGCTCGGCGATGCTCCTCATGACGCTTTTGGCTGCGCCTTCCGCAGCAGGATCGTGGTGCGCTGTCGTCGGGGTGCCCGAGTTTGGCATTGAAGCAGCCCAGCGTTTTGGGGTCGACCTCGAACGGCTTGTGTTGGTGCCGCATCCGGGTGATCAGTGGTTGGCGGTAACGGCAGCGATCGCTGATGTGGTGGATGTCGTGGTGGCGAGGCCGCCTCGTCGTGCGTCAGACTCTGCGGTTGCCAGACTCGCTTCGCGCCTGCGACAACGCAAGTCGACGCTGCTTATGGTGGGCTCCTGGCCGCAGAGCGAAGCGATGCTGTCTCTCGGCGAAAGCCGATGGCATGGCATTGGTGAGGGTCACGGGCACTTGGCCGCGCGCGAGGTCACGATCACGGTGACGAGCAAGAACGCGGGGCGCCCCCGCAGCGCCCGGGTCTGGTTGCCGGATGCTGCGCAGACCGTTCGCTCGCACAGCGCTACGGATTCTCCTGCCGCGTCTGATTCTGCTCCCCCGCAGCTGCGGCCAGTTCCACACCGGGTGTCGGCGTGATGATGTTGGCGGCGTTGGCGGCCGCGACGCTGGTGGCGGCAGCGTGAGTGCGACATCGACGGTTCCCGAGTCGCTGCCGCGAGTTCTCGTGGTGTGGGCTCCAGATTGGCCAATCGTTGCCGCCCGACAGCACGAGAAACTGCCGGCGGATGCTCCCCTCGTTCTTGTCGAGAAGGGTCTCGTGTTCGCGGCGGCGGCATCCGCTCGCGCCGAGGGCGTCACGAGGGGTTTGCGGCTGCGGGAGGCCCAGTCGCGTTTTCCCAGCATCATTGACCGGCCCTACGATCCAGCTCTCGATAGCCGTGCCTTCGAGCCGGTGTTGACGGCGATAGAGGAGCTGATTCCCGGAGTGCAGTTGTTGCGGCCGGGGATGTGCGCCGTGAAGGTACGCGGAGCAGCCCAGTACTACGGTGGTGAAAAAGCTGCCGCGTTGACGGTGATTGCTCGCGTGAATGAGATCGCGGCCTCCGATGCTCGGGTGGGGGTAGCGGATGCGCTCTTTACGGCGGTCCACGCTGCCCGCAGCACTATTGCTCGTGATCCGGGTTCGCGGGCTAGCCACGTGCGGGTGGTCACCGCCGGTGACTCTGCTGCGTTTCTGGCTCCACTCCCGCTGGTGGTGTTGGAGGAGCCTCACATCGTTTCGCTGTTGTCGAAGCTGGGGATTTCTACGCTCGGGGAATTTGCGCATCTCGATCGCACCGATGTCCGCGTTCGTTTCGGTGAGCCGGGAGCGCGCTTGCACGCTCTTGCCAGCGGCCGCGACCCGCAGGCGTTTGTAGCCCGCACTCCCCCGCTCGACCTTGATGTCGTTATTGATTTTGAGCCAGCGCTCGACCGCGTCGATCAGGTGGCATTTGCGGTTCGTAGCCGTGCCGACGACTTTATCGATGCTCTGATGCGGGCCCAGTTGGTAGCGACGGCGATCCGGGTTGAACTGGATTCCGAGTCGGGCGAGGTGGCCGAACGGGTGTGGCTGCATCCCCGTTCCTTCAGCGCCAGCGATGTTGTTGATCGAGTGCGGTGGCAGGTGCAGGGTTCTAACCTCATCGAGGCAGGGCTCAGTTCAGGCATAAGTCGAGTACGCATTGTTCCCGAAACCGTGGATGAGATTGGTCACCACGAGATCGGACTGTGGGGGTCCGGGCTAGAGCCCCGCATCCACCATGGCCTTTCCCGAGTGCAGAGCATGCTCGGCCACGGAGGTGTTCTTGTGCCGTCGATTGAGGGCGGGCGCACCCTCAGTTCCCGCCAGCGACTCACGGCGTGGGGCGACCGCAGCGTTGCCGAGCGATCTCCCCAACGCCCGTGGCCGGGAGCATTGCCCGATCCCCTGCCGGGAACGGTGTTCTCCAGGCGTCACGCCGTTCATGTTTTTACGGCCGATGGAACTACCGTGGCTGTGGATGAGCGGGGCCAGGTTCTGGCGCCACCCGCCCGGTTCTCGACGAGCGATTCGCGATCGCGCAGCCTCACAGCGTGGGCGGGGCCATGGCCTCTCTCCGAACGCTGGTGGGAGGCGGGGTCGTCAGGTCCCTCGTGGAGGTTTCAGGCCGTTGATGACACCGGCTGTGCCTGGCTTCTCGTGCTCGATAACGGCGGCTGGTGGGCTGAAGCGAGGTATGACTAATGGCCTGGAGTAATCCGCCTATCTCCTGGAAGAAGCTGGAGCGCACGCTGTCGGGCTTCGGCACGGTCACGCCGATCGGTGAAGCGGGTGATGGGCGCGCCCAGTCTCTCGTGTCGAGCAAACGAGCGCCCTACATTGCGCCGGTGGAACCACCGGCTGACGCTACCGTGGCATCCGCGAACGCCGGCGACGCCGTGCCCTATGCCGAACTGCACGCGCATTCCAGTTTCAGTTTTCTTGATGGTGCGAGCATGCCCGAAAAACTTGCCGAGGAGGCGGCCCGCTTGGGCCTGAGCGCGCTTGCTCTTACCGATCACGATGGGCTATACGGCATCGTGCGCATGGCAGAAGCGGCAGCCGAACTGGGGCTGCGAACGATGTTCGGGGCCGAGCTGTCGCTGGGGCTTAGCGGTCCGCAGAACGGCATCGCCGATCCCGAGGGCGACCACCTTCTTGTGTTGGCGCGCAAAGAAGAGGGCTATCACCGTCTCGCTTTGGCGATTACTCGTGCCCAGCTTGCCGGTGGAGAAAAGGGGCGGCCGCGGTACGACCTCAATGAGTTGGCCGAGTTGGCATCAGGCCACTGGTTCATTCTTACCGGATGCCGCAAAGGAGCAGTGCGTCGAGCGCTGGCGGGCCCCGATGGCACGAACGCTCCCACCGCGCAATCACTGCTCGCGGCCGGAGCAGAGCTCGACACCCTCTGCACGCTTTTCGGGCACGACTCGATAGTGGTCGAGCTCTTCGACCACGGCTATCCACTCGATTCGGCGTACAACGACGCCCTCTATGGCTTAGCTGCAGAGCGTGGGCTGCGGGTCGTCGCTACCTCGAACGCTCACTACGCCACTCCCCGCCAACACCGCTTGCACTCTGCGATTTCGGCGGTGCGAGCCCGGCGCAGTCTCGACGAGATGGATGGTTGGCTCCCCGCAGCAGGAACCGCGCACTTGCGGTCAGGGGCTGAGATGGCTGCGCGATTCGCTCACTATCCCGGAGTGGTAGCCGAGACGGTGCAGATTGCAGAAGAGGCCGCTTTCGAGTTGCGGCAGGCAAAACCTGCCCTGCCCGATCAAGATGTTCCTGAGGGCCATACTCCGGCGAGTTGGTTGCGTGAACTGACATGGGCGGGAGTGAAAGACCGCTCCATTGAACTGTCCGACGAGAATCGGGCCCGCATCCAGCGTGAGCTCGATGTGATCGAGGAGAAGAGTTTTGCCGGCTACTTCTTGATCGTGCACGACATTGTGGCCTTTGCTCGGGGGCGAGGAATCCTGTGTCAGGGGCGCGGCTCAGCCGCGAGTTCTGTGGTCTGTTACCTCCTCAAGATCACCGCGGTTGATCCCATTCGCTACAAACTGCCCTTCGAGCGTTTCATTTCGGCGATGCGCGAAGAGGAGCCAGACATCGACGTCGACTTCGATTCCGAACGCCGCGAAGAAGTCATTCAGTATGTTTTTGAACGCTACGGGCGCGAGAACGCCGCTCAAGTAGCCAATGTGATTCAGTACCGTCCTCGTTTCGCCGTGCGGGATATGGCGAAAGCACTCGGCCATAGCCCGGGGCAGCAGGATGCGTGGTCGAAGCAAATGGAGCGCTGGGGTTCTGATGTCTCGGGGATCGACCACGACATCCCCGATTCGGTGTTGGAGCTTGCCCAGCAGGTCATGAAGTTTCCCCGGCACTTGGGCATCCATTCGGGCGGCATGGTGTTGACCCAGCGTCCGGTCGGCGAAGTGGTACCGATTGAGCACGCGCGCAAAGAGAAGCGCACGGTGGTGCAGTGGGATAAAGATGATTGCGCCTGGATGGGGCTGGTCAAGTTCGATCTGCTCGGCCTCGGCATACTCTCGGCCATGCAGTACAGCTTCGATTTGGTCGATGAGGCTCTCGGCGAACGCTGGGATCTCGCCACGATCCCGGCCGAAGAGCAGGGCGTCTACGATCAACTCTGTCGAGCGGATGCCATTGGTGTCTTTCAAGTCGAGAGCCGTGCGCAAATGGGGCTGCTGCCGCGCCTTCAGCCGCGCGAGTTCTATCACCTCGTCGTCGAGATCGCTCTCGTGCGCCCGGGCCCGATCCAGGGTGGCGCCGTGCACCCCTATGTTCGCCGCAAGATGGGCGCCGAACCGATTACCTATCTGCACCCCAACCTTGTGGAGCCGCTCGAGCGCACCCTCGGCGTGCCCATCTTTCAAGAGCAACTCATGCAGATCGCTGTGGCGGTGGGTGGGTGTTCGGCCGACGACGCCGACCTGCTGCGTCGCGCGATGGGCTCCAAGCGCGGTATCGAGCGAATCGACAAGCTCCGCACCAAGCTCTATGCCGGAATGGCTAGCAATGGCATTACCGGGGCGGATGCCGACCGCATCTACGAAAGCATCCAAGCGTTTGCCGGTTTCGGTTTTGCCGAAAGTCACGCTCTGAGCTTTGGGCTGCTGGTTTATGCCAGCGCCTGGGTGCGACTGCACTATCCGGCAGCTTTTTTGGCGGCGCTATTGCGGGCGCAACCCATGGGCTTTTATTCGCCGCAGTCGTTGGTGGCGGATGCTCGACGCCATGGTGTGGTCGTGCATGGTCCCGACATCCAACTCTCGGGGGTTTTTGCGTCCCTCGAACCACACGAAGGTCGAGTGGGGGCAACGGGCAGCGATCAGTGTCTCGCTGCGGAGCAGCCCCCGGTGGGTCTGTTTGATCGTTCTGCGCACTTCGACACCGACGACCACCGTCGTGATGGATCTTTTGCCGTACGGCTCGGTTTTGACGAGGTCAAGGGCATCGGCACGCCGGTGGCAGAAAAAATTGTGGCGGCGCGCGAGGCCGGCAAATTTACCTCGATGAACGATGTGGTGCGTCGGGTGGGTCTCACAACGAAACAATTGGAAGCATTGGCGGCAGCGGGAGCATTCGAGAGTCTGGAACTCACGAGACGCGAAGCGATGTGGAATGCCGGCTCGGCAGCCCAAGACCGTGAAGAATTTTTGCCACACAGCATGGTGGCGGTGCAACCGCCTCTCTTCTCGATGGCTACCCCGGTCGATGACCTCATGGCTGACCTCTGGTCGACCGGAATTTCGCCCGCCAGCCACCCCGTTGCCCACATCAGGCCCGTTCTGGCGCGACGTGGTGTGCTGAGCGCGAGCGATCTCGTGACTGCAGAATCGGGTCGTCGCATTGAAATCGGGGGCGTAGTGACCCACCGTCAACGCCCCGCCACCGCCAGCGGAATCACTTTTATGAATATCGAGGATGAGACGGGCCTGATCAACGTAATCTGCAGCGTCGGGGTCTGGGGTCGTTATCGGCGAGTCGCTCGGGATAGCGCCGCCCTCATCGTTCGCGGGGTGCTGGAAAGATCTGTTGACGGCGTAATCAATGTGGTTGCCGACCGTTTTGAACCGCTTTCAGGACTCCCCCGCACCCAATCTCGCGACTTTCATTAGTGACCAATTCATTACCGTTATGTGACTTTTTCGAAATACATGACACATGCAGGGCTTTCCTGCTATAGCCTTAGGCCATCGTTCATGTTCTATACAAAGGCATGAAGGCGGCCTCGACTGTCGGGGCCTGAAGAACGCTCCTGGAGGAGTTTTAAATGGCACTAGGTACCGTCAAGTGGTTCAACGCAGAAAAGGGCTTTGGATTCATCGCCCCCGAGGATGGAAGTCCTGACGTGTTCGCCCACTACTCGGCCATCGCAACAAATGGCTACAAGTCGCTCGACGAGAACCAAAAGGTTGAGTTTGACATCACACAGGGACCCAAGGGTCCCCAGGCGGAGAACATCCGCCCCCTCTGATCTTGATAGTTCAGTAATGAGAACGCCCCCGGTCCTATACCGGGGGCGTTTTCTTGTTAACGGCGTTTTCTGGTCAACAACGATGCTGGTGCTACGCGCACAGGACGACCGCGGCTTCTGAACAGCCGCGTTTTTGCGTCAACGACCACGCAGAGCGGCTTTTAGGAGTGAAAGCCCTTGCGCAGGTAATCGATGCGGGTCTGCAATTGCGTCACAGTGGCCTGAGCGACCGCAGGACCGCCACAGACGCGTCGGAGCTCGGCGTGGATCAATCCGTGCGGTTCGTTGGAAAGCTTCGCTCTGCGGCCCACGAGGTTGTTCAGCAGGGTTCGCTGCTCTTTGAGCGTGCGATACAGCGGAGCGGGTTGTTCAGCCTTCGGCCGGCTCTCAGTGCGCTTTGACTGACGCTTCTGGCGCTGCATGAGCAGTTCGCGCACTTGCTCGGGCTCCAGAATGCCGGGAAGGCCAATGAAGTCGAGTTCTTCGTCGCTGCCCGGCTCGGCGGCAAAGCCGAACTCGGCGCCGTCGAATAGCACCCGGTCAAAGTTTGCCTCTGACTCCAGCGCTTCCCACGTGAACTCGTCCGCAAGCTCGTCGCTCGTCTTCTCTTCGCGGTTCTCCGCATCAAGGAGGCTGTCGTCGAGCAGTTCGTCGCCCGTTTCTTTACGGTCAAGCGCATGGTCGCGCTCTTTCTCGAGCTTGCCGGCCAGATTCATGAGGTTCGGAACGCTCGGCAGGAAGATCGACGCTGTTTCGCCTCGACGACGGGTGCGCACAAAGCGTCCCACTGCCTGAGCGAAATAGAGCGGGGTAGATGCCGACGTTGCGTACACGCCCACAGCCAGTCGAGGCACGTCGACGCCCTCTGACACCATGCGCACGGCGACCATCCAGCGACTATCGCTCTCGGCGAAGGTCTCAATGCGCGACGACGACTCTTTTTCGTCGGAGAGAACGATCGTGGCGGACTCCCCCGTGATGTCCTTGATCAGTTTGGCGTAAGCGCGCGCCGCGAGCTGATCCGTCGCGATCACGAGCCCTCCGGCATCCGGAACAGAGTGGCGGATCTCACTGAGGCGACGGTCGGCCGCCCGCAGTACGGCTGGCATCCATTCGCCCTTAGGGTCAAGTGCTGTGCGCCAGGCCTGCGCCGTGACGTCTTTGGTGTCTCCTTCGCCGAGTCTGGCTTCCATCTCGTCGCCCATGCGCGTACGCCACTTCATCTTGCCGGCGTACGCCATAAAGATCACGGGGCGAACAACGCCGTCTTCGAGCGCGCGACCGTAGCCATAGCTGTAGTCGGTAACCGAGGTGCGGATGCCCTCGTGGTTGGGCGCGTACGTGACGAAGGGAATGGGGGCGGTATCGCTGCGGAAGGGGGTTCCCGTAAGCGAGAGGCGGCGTGTGGCGCGACCGAAGGCCGTGTGGATCGCGTCACCCCAGCTGAGCGCATCACCACCGTGGTGCACCTCGTCGAGGATAACGAGGGTGCGGGCGGAGTCAGTGATCTCTTGGTGGAACGATGCCTTCATCGCCACCTGTGCGTAAGTGACGGCGACGCCATGAAAACGACGGCCGCCCCACGCATCGCCATTGGAGAACGACGGGTTCAGGCGCAGACCAACGCGATTGGCAGCATCTGCCCACTGGCGTTTGAGGTGATCAGTCGGCGCAACAACGGTAACGCGGTCGATCTCGCGACGGGCAATGAGTTCAACCGCTAAGCGCAACGCGAAGGTGGTCTTGCCTGCGCCCGGTGTTGCCGCGGCGAGAAAGTCGCGCGGCTCTTTTTCGAAGTACAGGTCAAGCGCTTCTGCCTGCCACGCCCGCAATTTGGACGCGGTGCCGCGGGCGGCGCGTTCAGGGTACGACGGTGAGAGATGTTCCGCCGCGAAGGTGCCCACGGTGGGGGCTGGCAATGGAGTACTCACTTGATAAGACTTTACCGTTCACTTCTGACAACCGTGTTCGTGTCGGCTGCGTTTTTCGACTTGCCGCGAATTCCGAGCTATTGCGGAAGAGAGCTAGTCGCGTTGGCCAAGCCGAGGACGCTCGGAACGTTGCGAGCCGAGCAACCGGGCTGGACCGATAGCGCCGGTGCCGAATCGAGCGGATGCCGCCTCCATGGCTTCTTCGGCATCCCGCCAGCCGTCAGTTGTGTCCCACAAGCTCATCTGCCCGCCTCCGGGCGCGACGAGTTGCTCACCGCGCACGCCGACGAGGCGCACCGGTCGACCCTCGCGTGCAAAGTCGGCGTAGATGTCGCGCACGGTCTCGTACAGCGTGCGACCGAGGTCGGTGGGGTCGGGAAGCTTGCGCGACCGAGTGATGGTGCTGAAGTCCTCGAAACGGAGTTTGAGCACGACGGTGCGCGCCTCGACGCCCCCGGCCCGCAGTCGAGCGGCGACCTTGCCGGAAAGTCGAAGCAACTCTCGACGAATCTCATCGGCATCAAGCACGTTGTACTCGAATGTGGTCTCGTGCCCGACGCTTTTCTCTGCTGCTCGTTCGACTACCGGGCGCGGGTCGTTGCCCCACGCGAGATTGTGCAGTTTCACTGCTCCCGCCTCGCCAACGGCGCGAGTGAGCGTTTCGCGGTCTGCACGGGCGACATGGGCGATGGTCGTGAATCCGCGCTGCTGGAGGGCCTCAGCCGTCTTGCCGCCAACGCCCCACAACGCGGAGATGGGGAGGGGGTGAAGAAAGTCGACAGTCTTGTCGGCGGGGATGACCAGAAGTCCGTCGGGCTTGGAGAGCCCGGAGGCAACTTTCGCCACGTACTTCGACGCGGCGGCTCCGACAGAGCACACTAGCCCAGTCTCTTCGAACACTCGCTTGCGCAGCAGAGTGGCCACCTCGATCGGTGAACCATAGATCGCGCGGGCTCCTGCAACATCCAAAAAGGCTTCATCGATGCCGAGGCGTTCGACCTTGGGTGTGAGTTGGTCGCAGATGTCGAAGACGACCGAAGAGAAGTGCTGGTAACGCTCAAAGTGTGGCTCGAGCACGATGGCGTGGGGGCACCGGCGAAGTGCCAGCGCCATCGGCATTGCCGAGTTCACACCGAACCTGCGGGCCTCATATGTTGCTGCGGTGACCACGGATCGCACCGAGTTGTGCCCAACAATGACGGGCTTGCCCACGAGCTCCGGATGATCCAAAAGCTCCACGGAGGCGAAGAACGCATCCATGTCTACATGGAGGATCGTGGCGGTGCTGTCATCGACGTCCGCCGCGGTTACGTACCGCGTTCGACCGTCTTGCTTACCCATGGGCCTATTGTCTCAGGTGCCGCTGACGTTGGAGCTTCGCCATCGACTCGGCACCCGCGCCCGGCGACGTTGTGCTGGCGCCAAAAAGGGCAGTGCACCGAAGTGCACCGCCCTAGTTGTGAAGCTGTCTAGCTAAGAGTGTTTAGCGACGTGAGCCGCGCGTGATCAGTCCATAGAGGAAGAGCACGAGTACCGAGCCGCCGATAGCGACGAGCCAGGTTTCAATTGAGAAGAATTCTTCGAGGCCAATGCCAAAGATGGCGCCTCCCACGAATCCTCCAACGAGAGCTCCTACTACACCGAGCAGGAGTGTTGCGAGCCAACCGCCGCCTTGGCGTCCGGGCAGAATAGCCTTAGCGATAGCGCCAGCGATCAATCCCAGTACGATCCAACCGATGATTCCCATTGTGTGTTCTCCAAACGGTGGTTACATGGTTTTCGTTGTGAAAACCAACAGAGAAGACTTAACCACGTGCCCCGTACGAGGGTCAAAGCAATACAGGTTGCTCACAGGTTTCACTCGGGTAGCGCACAGCAGTATTTTGAGACAGGCTAGAACTATGCAACACGAACATCCTTGGAGTAGATACGTCGCGATCGGCGACTCGTTCACCGAAGGCATCGGGGACCCCGAGCCTGACTCCCCCGGCGGCAATCGTGGCTGGGCAGACCGCGTGGCCGAAGTGCTTGGCTCGCGCAAAGAAGACTTCGCCTACGCGAATTTGGCGATCCGAGGCCGGCTACTCAATCAGATTGCTGGCGAGCAACTGGAGCCGGCCCTCGAACTGAAGCCTGACCTCATCAGCGTGTCTGCGGGCGGCAACGACATCATCCGCCCCGGTTCGGATGCCGACGAGGTTGCCGGCCGTGTAGACGAACTCGTTCGTCAGCTGCGCAGCGACGGCGCCACGGTCGTGCTCTTCACGGGGCCCGACATCGGGATGACCCCAGTTTTGAACCGAATGCGCGGCAAGGTAGCCATCTACAACGAGAACATCCGCGCCGTGGCTCAGCGCCATGACGCGATCGTGGCAGACATGTGGTCGCTGCGTGAACTGGGCGATCCGCGCATGTGGGCCCCCGATCGTTTGCACTTCTCGGCAGTGGGCCACCATACGGTTGCCCGGATGGTGCTGGATGCCATCAACGTCGAGAACGATCTCGAACCATTCCAGCCAGAGCCGCTCCCTCCGCGGCGGTGGCGTCAAGCGCGGGTAGAAGACATCGGTTGGGCTCGCGAGCACCTCGTGCCGTGGGTATTGCGTCGCGTTCGCCACCAGTCGTCGGGCGACAACATCACGGCTAAGCGCCCAGGCTTTTAGGTCACGCCAGCTCAGGCTCGTCTCCGGGGTTCGCTACCTGGTCAGCAGTCGCTGGATGCCCCGTGAACGCAGAAAAGGCCCTCACCTAGTGGTGAGGGCCTTTTCTATGAACTCAAGCGGCCGTTAGCCGCTGTAGCCGGTGCGTCCTGCTGCAGGGCAATCGAACGGATCGCCATCGGCGCTCAGCCCGACCTCATTGAGGTGGCGAATAACGATGCCATAAGACGTAAAGAGACCGACCTCGGTGTACTTGATGTCCTTGGTCTTGCAGTACTCCTTGACCATCTCTTGCGCGCGGCGCAGGTGGGGTCGGGGCATGGTCGGGAACAAGTGATGCTCGATCTGGTAGTTGAGGCCGCCCATGAAGTGGTTCATGAAGTGACCGCTACGGATGTTGCGACTCGTGAGTACCTGACGGCGAAGAAAATCGACCTTGGAGCCCTTGGGCAGGATCGGCATTCCCTTGTGGTTGGGCGCGAATGATGCGCCCATGTAGAGACCGAAGATTCCCATCTGCACTCCGAGGAAGGCAAAAGCCATTCCGAGGGGCAGGAAGCTGAATACGATTGCGAGGTAACCGATATTGCGAACGAGCAACAGCGTGATCTCGAGCCAACGCTTGTCGACCTTCTTCTTGAAGTTGAAAACTTCTTGGAAGGCGTGTGAATGAAGGTTGAAGCCCTCAAGCAACAGCGCAGGGAAGAACAGGTAGCCTTGGCGGTTAGCCATGAACTTGGTGAGTCCCTTGAGGCCGACAGCCTTTTCCTTCTGGAAAATGATGAAGTCGGTTTCAATGTCGGGGTCTTTATCGACAGTGTTGGGGTTCGCGTGGTGACGCGAGTGCTTGTTCATCCACCACGCGTAGCTAATGCCGACCACGAGGTCGGACATCAGCCGGCCGAGCGTGTCGTTGAGCTTGCTTGACTGGAAGACCTGGCGATGCGCCAACTCGTGAGTCAAGAATGCGTACTGCGTGAAGATGATGCCCATCGCCGCGGCGATGAGAAGGATGTACCACGTGCCGGCGAGCATCGCGAAGCCAACCCAAGCGCCAGCCATGGCGAGGGTGATGACGGCAAAAGTGGTGATGTAAAAGCGTTTGCTGCGACGTAGCAGGCCAGCCTCGCGCACAGTGCGCAAGAGGGCGGCGAAATCGCTCATCTGGCTACCCACGCCGCGGGGACCAGTTTTAATTACACGTACGGGATCGGCTGAGAGAGAACTACTCACGTGACCTCAGATATTTTCGAATGACTTCCCAGTCATGTGACAAGCGAGCAAGTGCTCCAGATGCACTCCATCTTATCGCGGCAGGCTGTGAGCGCCGTGTCTATTCGATAACTAAAACATTGCAGTCGGATTTGTCAGTCTCCACCAAGGCCCTGGATCGTCGATCTCGTCGCTCAAGACCAGCGGTACGCTAATCGTTTCGTTCCCGACCCGGAATTCCACGGTTCCTGCGCTCTCTCCCGCATCCGCAGTCCGCACAGTCGGCACATTCACGCTCATCGAAATCTCGTCTTCGCCCCACACGACGGCGCTGACTGTGGACGCTGAGACGGCGGACGCTTCGTCACCCCACGGCGTGTCATATTCGGCGAACTCTTCGTCAATGCTGGCGAGCGTCACTTCGGAGTAACCGGCAGTCGCATCCGCAATGAGTTCTTGGATCGCGGCGTTAATCGTGGGGTGGTCTGGACCGCCCACCACGGCGCCAACCAGCGTAATTACGGTGTCGCCAACGGAAACATCAGCCGAGAAGAGAAGGCACGACCAGCCCTCGTCTAGGGTTCCCGTCTTAATTCCATCTACTCCATCGATGCCGAGAAGTTTGTTGCTGTTGCTGACCGTACCGATGCCGGGGATTTCTGCAGTTGAGCTCGACACGATCTGTGCGATGACGGGGTTTGCGGTGGCCAACCGCGCGATCTCGGTCAGATCAGCAGCGGTGCTCCGATTGGTGTCTTGAATGCCCGATGCTTCGGTGAGCGTCGTGTCGGCCAGACCCTTGGTGTCTAGCCACGCCGCGGCCGCGGCAACGAACGCTTCTTCGGAGCCGAAAGCCCAGAGGGCCAGCGATTGAGCGTAGTTATTTGCTGAGGGGAGCAAAACGACAGTCAATACATCGCGTTGCGAGAGTTGTTGGCCGTTATAGACAGGGGCGACCGAACCGTACTGAGCGAGTTGGTCGTAGTAATAATCGACGTCCGTCTGACCAAAGGTGATGGTCGGTCCCGCTTCATCCGCAGCGAGTGGCTTGGCATCAAGAACGACCAGCGCCGTAATGATCTTCGTGATCGAGGCAATCGGTACAGCTTCTGCGCTCCCCGCCTGGGCCAAGACACCCGGGCGGTCGAGAGCGCCGATTGCTGAAGCGCCGTATTCCGGAAGGGTGATTTCGGGTACCGCTACCTCGGGGTCGGCTACGGGCACCACGCTCGCAGAGATCGCATCCAGTGGTGCTAGCAACGTCAGAGGCAGATAGAACGTTAACGAGAATGCAACGGCTACAGCGGAGAAAACGACGATGCGACGGCGACGGAAGATTTGGCGTTGAGTCAGCGGCACCGGATAACGCTAACAGGTGCGGGGCGGGCGAAACCTAGCGCACCCGAAGTGTGTACATCCCGACAGCACTCGCCGCGGCAACGTTGAGCGAATCGACCCCGTGCATCATTGGAATCTTCACGACGGTGTCGGCAGTTTCGATCGTGCTGCGCGAGAGGCCGTCGCCTTCCGTGCCGAGAATGAGAGCGACGCGCTTGGGCGCTGTCGCAGCAAAAGTATCGAGGTCAACCGAGTCGTCGTTGAGGGCGAGCGCGGCAAGATGGAAGCCTGCAGCCTTGAGCTCGGCGGCGTCTTCGGGCCAGTTCGGGATGCGCGTCCAGGGCACCTGCAGCACCGTGCCCATGCTCACGCGAACGCTGCGACGGTACAGGGGATCTGCGCAGCGGGGCGTGATCAGTACTGCGTCGGCGCCCAGAGCAGCCGCCGAGCGAAAGATCGCACCCACGTTGGTGTGGTCAACGATGTCTTCGAGAATGACGATCCGTCGTGCATCCTTCACCAGATCGGCAACCGTGGGCAGAACCGGCCGATGCATGGATGCCAAGGCCCCCCGATGCAGGTTGAAGCCGGTCAATTGCTCGAGCAAGTTTGATTCGCCCACATAGACCGGCGTATCGGAGTCTCCCAGCAGTTCAGCCACGTCGTCGAGCCACTGCTCAAGAACGAGGATCGCACGCGGCTGATGGCCGGCACGTAATGCACGTGCGATCACCTTCGATGACTCGGCGATGTAGAGACCGCCGGCGGGTTCGGTGCGACGACGCAGCGCGACATCCGTGAGGTTAGCGAAGTCGCTGAGGCGAGGATCGGAGAGATCGGTGACGCGGATGACGTTCACGGTGTGGTCCCAACTGTGCGGTTTCGCCATCAGGTGAATCTCTCATGGCGCTTATCGTGCTCGAAGTGCTTACGCTTGAAGTGTGAATACACTCCCGCTCAGCGACGATATTGATCGTGCTGCCGAGCTTCTTCAGGGCAAGCTCATTAGCGTACTCACTGGCGCTGGCATCAGCACCGATTCGGGCATACCCGATTATCGCGGTGAAGGCGCCGCTGTGCGCAATCCGATGACGTTCCAGCAGTTTCAGAGCTCGCCGGAATTTCGTCAACGGTATTGGGCGGGCAGTCACCTCGGCTGGAAGCGTTTCGCGGCCTCCACGCCCAACGATGGCCATGAGGCGCTTGCCGCATTCGAGCGCTTGGGCCTCAGCAACGGCATTGTCACTCAAAATGTCGACGGATTGCATTTGCGGGCAGGCTCTAAGCGCGTTGTCGACGTCCACGGCAGCATCGACCGAGCTCGATGCTTGCGTTGCGGTCAGTACTTTGCGCGTACTCCCCTGGCCGCCCGGATCTCCGAACTTAATCCGTGGCTTGAAGAGTCCGATTCCCACACTCTCAACCCTGACGGCGATGCTGACGTGCATAATGTCGATGACTTCATCGTTCCCGATTGCACGGTGTGCGGTGGGCTGTTGAAGCCGGATGTCGTCTTCTTTGGCGAGTTCGTGCCGACGCGAAAGTTCCAACTCGGTGCCGCGCTCGTAGATCAATCAGAGGCGATGATCGTCGCGGGGTCCTCTCTCGTGGTGAATTCCGGCATCCGCTTGGTCGAACGCGCAATGCGCAAGAAGATTCCGCTCGTGATTATCAATCGCGGAACCACAAAGGCCGATCGTCGAGCCGACGTTAAGATTGACGGTGGTGCTTCTGCGGTTCTCGGTGAACTCGTGGAACGGCTAGCCGCCTAGTAACCGGCGCATCTCAGCTCGCCCGCGCTGAGTCCTGCCTTTCGAATGGAGCGTTGTGTTCATTTACCTTGTGCGGCACGGAGAGACCGACTGGAATCTTCAGCGTCGCATTCAGGGCAGCACCGATATCCCGCTGAACGACACTGGTCGTGCCCAGGCTCGAACCACCGGTGCCCTTCTCGCTCGCCGCCGATGGAACGGCATTTTCGCCAGCCCCTTGTCGCGTGCCATGGAGACAGCCGAGATCATCGCCGCCGAGGTGGGGCTGCCGGCGCCCGAGCCCATCGCTGCTGTTGTCGAACGCAACTACGGGGTTGCCGAGGGGCGCACTGCCGAGGAGATCGATGCCATTTATTCGGCGGATGTCGAAGTCCCGGGTCGAGAATCGCGAGAGTCTGTGGTCGAGAGAGTTCTTCCCGCGCTCGTGTCGCTCGCTGAAGAGCACCACGGCGAGTCGATCATCGTGGTTGCCCACGGAGGCGTCATTGCTGCTGTTCTCGCCGCAGTCGCTCCCGATCACTCTCATGGTCGGATCGCGAACGGCTCGGTGCACAGTTTCCGTCACGACGACGGATCTCTGACCTTGGTGGACTTCGATGATCCCATCGAAGAAGAGTCAGAGCGCCAGGGTGGCGAAGACTTCGCTGCTCAGAACGCTCTCGCTCGGCGCGAAAGTACTCTTTAGTGGTTCATGCTCGCTAGCGCTTCTTCTTTGCGCCACGAGCAGCGACAGCATCTTCAAGGGCCGTATACAGCGTTGCCGCGCCCTTCTCCCACGTGAATTCGGCCGACCGCTCGCGCGCCGCGGTGGAGCGTGCCTGCCAGGTTGCGGGGTCTTCGAGAGCTTTCACCTCGCGTACCAGTTCGGAAGGGTCATCCGGGCTGAAGAATCCCCCGGCCGGGCCGGAGATTTCGCGGAAGATTTCTGTGTCGCTGACCAATACGGGAGTTCCGAGAACCATCGCCTCGACCTGGGGCAGGCCGAAGCCTTCGTCGCGGGATGCAGTGACCAAAGCGGTCGCGCGAGATAGCGTCTCGGTGTAGACCTCGTCGCTTGCACCGTTATGGAAGACGAGGCTGTCGGCGGGCGCCAAAGCAGTGAGCTCTGCTCTGTTGGCGTCATCGACCCGGCTCATCAGGTGCAGGGTGTAGCCCGGAAGCTCATGGAGCGCGCGGGCGATTAGACCGACGTTTTTGTACGGCATGTACGAGCCCATGTAGACGAGTTCACGTGTGGTCGGTGCGCTACGAGGGGCGTACTCCCCCGGACTATCCGTGCCGAGCGTCACCACCGAAATGGGATTGCGAGTGAGCTTGTGCTCGAGCATCTGATTGCGCGTGGTGTCGGAGTCGGAGACGTGTCCATCTGCCGTGTTCAAGAGGGCGCGTTGGAACGCCCAGGTCAAGTGGTAGAGGCGCCACATGACGCGCACGGCCGCGGGCAAATTGCGGGGTGGTGTGGGGTGCTTGTAGTAGATGAGGTCGTGCACCGTGGTGACGAGCGCATACTTACGGCCAAATGGCCCCATGGTCTGCATCGGAGTGAAGACCACATCCGGTTTAAGTTTGTTCACCTGAAGCGCCACGAAAGGTTCAAGGATGCCGGTGGGAGACGATGCCATCTCCCACGGAAGATCAGGCAGCAGCTCAAGCTGGCGCTTGTCAGAGATAAGCATTGTCACCGGGTGGACCTTGCTTATCTCTTCGACGAGGCGTGAGCCGTAGCGGCTGATCCCATCGTGGCGGCCGATGCGCGTGTAACGGCAGTCAAAAACGATCTTCATGAGTGGGGCTCCGCAACTGTTCCTGCGCCGAGGAACGAGACGATGAGTTCGGCAGCTTCGCGCGGCCGCTCATAGTGGATGAGATGGCCGACGTTGTCGAAAATTTCGAGCTGAGAGTCGGCGAACAGTGTGTGCAGTCGCTCTTGGGCGGGAACGGGACTGATCGGATCGTTACGCGCGCCAATCAGGAGTGTGGGCACCGTGATGCTCTCGGCAAACATGCTGACATCCGAACCGATCGAGGCTTCGAAAGCTTCGAGCAGGCTGTCGCGATTGGCGTAGCTGCTGAAGTGAGCATGATGCTGCTGATGCACCCAGCGGCGCAGCTCAGGGTTGTGGGTCTTGACCATGGCGAGACTCATCACGCGGACGACCAGCCAATTGCTGAGCAGCGGCGCGCCAATGGCGAGCGGCAGGGCGCGAGCAGCCTGGTAAAACCAGAGCGTGATCTTGCTGAGCACACCATTGGGCCCCGAGAGCGCTGGTGCAGCAATGGGATTCACCAGAATGAGTCGGGGCGTAGTGAGGCCGCGTGCGAGTGCAGCAGACACGACAATCGACCCGAACGAGTGCCCCAGAATGTATGCCCGGCCGCTGAGCCCGAGTTGTCCTACGAACGCGTCGAGCCACATCGCGTAGCCCGCGATGTCATGAACGTGCCCGGTGAGCGGTTCGGACTCGCCAAAACCCGGAAGGTCAGGGCTGACGATGCGGATGCCGCGAAGGTGGGCGCAGACAGCCTCAAGACCGTGGTGGTCGCCCCGAAACCCGTGGACCAGCACCACAACGGTGTCGGCATCTGCAGGGCCGTACTCCCAGTAATGGGTGGATGACCCCAGCACGGCTATTTCGGAGTGCTTCGCCGGTGTGGCGTCGAGCAGTGCTCCATACGGCGATGCGGGCTTCATTCAGACAATTCTATGTAGTGCGGCGACGGTTGGCGGCATTGAGCATATCGGGGGTGCTGCGGAGTAGTGATCGGCTAGCCGCTTCCCCGCGGAGTGCCGCGAGCCGAGTTCCCGGTGTCAGTGTCGCGCTCTACGCTAAGTGCATGAGCAACTCCGGCACGTTAGCCACCTTTGATCTTGAAACCACCGGCGTCGATGTCGAAACCAGTCGTATCGTCTCGGCCTGCATCGCGATCGTCGATGCCTCTGGCGCTGTCGTATCGCGGTGGGATTGGCTCGCTGATCCCGGCATCGAGATTCCGGAGGGTGCGGCGGCAATTCACGGAATTTCGACCGCACGAGCTCAAACGGAAGGCCGCCAGGCATCCTTGGTCGTCGCGGAGATCGTGCAAACCCTTAAGGTGACCTGTGCTCTCGGAATCCCGCTGGTTGTCTATAACGCTCCTTATGACCTGTCGCTGCTTGACCGCGAATGTCGTCGGTACTCGCTTGATAGCCTCGCTGAGCCGTACATCGTGATCGACCCGCTCGTGATTGACAAAGCGGTCGACCGCTACCGTCGCGGCAAGCGCACGCTCGAAGTCACGTCCGCGCTGTACGGCGTCGAACTCGACGATGCGCACGATGCTGGGGCGGATGCCATCGCAGCGGCACGCGTCGCGCAGGCACTCCTCGCCAAGTACGGTGACCAGCTCAGCATTCCGTTCGGAGAACTGCATTCGCAGCAGCAGCGCTGGTACGCCGATCAGGCCGCCAGTTTTCAGGACTACATGCGCTCGTCCAAGGGTGATCACAGTTTTGTGGCTAACCCGGACTGGCCTGTGCGTTCACTCCCCCAGTAGCCGCCCGGCTCATTGCGTCGAAGTGCGCAGCGCCCTCGGGTGCTGCGCACTTGCCGTTGGGGCGGAGAGCATTGTGCAGTCCGCCACGTTAACGACTGAAGGCGACCGGATATCCGGTCGCCTTCAGGGAAAACTGGCTGCTACTAGTTGCCGAAGCCCTTGTAGCGGTTCTTGAACTTCTCAACGCGGCCGGCGGAGTCCATGATGCGCTGCTTACCGGTGTAGAAGGGGTGCGATTCCGACGAGATTTCAACGTCAATCACCGGGTAGGTGTTGCCGTCTTCCCACTCGATCGTCTTTTCGCTCGACACGGTCGAACGGGTAAGGAACGTGGAACCAGACGCGAGGTCGCGGAAAACGATGGGCGCGTACGTGGGGTGGATCTCGGACTTCATTGGATTTCCCTGGATTCTGGATGAAAAAAGACGTAGGCGGTCACGCGGACCGACACACAAGCCTATCAGAGGATTAGGCGGCTCGTGCGGTGTAGCGGCCGGCGTCTTTCGTGATGATGAGTTCGAGGCCGAATGCGGCGCTCAAGTTCTCTGATGTAACAACGTCGTCGATTCTACCGGCGCTGTGCACAGATCCTTCGGTCAAAACCAGCGCGTGAGTAAATCCACGGGGAATCTCCTCAACGTGGTGCGTGACCATAACAATTGCTGGCGCGGTCTCCGCTTGCGCATAACCGCTCAACAATTGAACGAGTTCTTCCCGTGCACCGAGGTCAAGACTTGCTGCTGGCTCATCGAGAAGAAGAATTTCTGGGTCGGTCATGACTGAGCGCGCGATTTGAACTCGCTTTTGCTCACCATCGCTGAGGTCGCCGAAGCGACGTTCTTCGAGGTGCGAAAGGCTCCATTCGGCGAGTACTCGGCGCGCGCGACGAATGTCGACGCTTTCGTATTCCTCATTCCAGCGCCCCGTCACCGAATACGCCGCAGTAAGCACGACGTCGATAACGCGTTCGTTGCTGGGCACGCGGCGGGCAAGCGCGGTCGACGAAAAACCAATGCGCGGGCGCACATCGAACACGTCAGTAGAGCCGAGCGTGCTGTCGAGGACGGTGACATCACCCGAGCTGGGATGAATCTGCGCCGCAGCGATTTGGAGCAGCGTTGTCTTGCCTGCACCGTTGGGACCGAGTATCACCCACCGGTCGGAAGCGTCCGCGCTCCAAGAAACGGAGTCGAGGATCGTGTTGCCACTACGCGTGACGGTGACGTCGGTGAATGAAAGAACGCTAGCCATGATGTGTTCATCCTATTGCTTCGCAGGCTTCTATGGGCGAGGCGCGAAGGGCGATCCCGATAGTCTGACGAGTAAAGCGGTGGGGTGACGAACCTCGCGGCAGTAATCGTCGTTAGAAGGAGCCTCGTTGTGGCACAGTTTCTCGTTGTTTTCGATGTCGACTCGACGCTCATCGAGAATGAAGTTATCGAACTCCTCGCCGCTCGCGCAGGCTCCGAACCAGAAGTTACCGAAATTACCGCGCGCGCCATGAACGGCGAACTCGATTTCGAGCAGAGCCTCCGAGCGCGCGTCGCAACGCTCGCGGGGCTCCAGGAGAGTGTCATCGCCGAGTGTGCTCGCGACATCCGGGTCACCAATGGCGCCACCGAACTTATTGCTGGAGTGAAGGATGCCGGAGGCCGCGTTGCCGCAGTTTCGGGTGGCTTCCATGAGCTTCTTGATCCCCTCGCAACCACGCTCGGGTTGGACTACGCCCGAGCGAACCGACTCGAGATAGTCGATGGTGCACTGACCGGGGCGGTTCTCGGTCCCGTCATCGATGCGCAAGCCAAAGCCGATGCACTGCGCGAGTGGGTCGCCGATTCAGGCATTCCGCTCTCGCGAACCATTGCCGTCGGCGACGGCGCCAATGATCTCCGCATGATGGAGGTTGCAGGGCTGTCTGTCGGCATCACCGCGAAACCGATCGTGCGCGCCAACGCCGACGTACACATCGACATTCGCGATCTCAGCGCCGTTCTGCCGCTATTGGGATTGCGCAGCTAGCGTGCATCCGAGGTCGCCCAGTGCTGGGCAGCTGCCCAGCAGGCGTGTGGGCTAGTGGCCCATGCCGAGGCCGCCATCGACTGGGATAACCGCGCCCGAGATGTAGCCGGCGTCATCGCTGGCCAACCACGTGATTGCTTTCGCAACTTCAGCCGGCTGGGCAAAGCGGTTCGCGGGAATCTGCTTGAGGTACGCCTCCTGCTGCTCTGTCGCGAGAGCGGCTGTCATGTCAGTTTCAATGAAACCGGGAGCAACCACGTTGGCGGTGATTCCGCGGCTACCCAACTCACGAGTGAGCGAGCGAGCGAGCCCGATCAGACCGCTCTTCGATGCGGAGTAGTTCACTTGGCCCGCCGAGCCCAAGAGGCCGACAACGCTCGACACAAGGATGACGCGCCCGAAGCGCGCTTTCATCATGCCCTTTGAAGCCCGCTTGACCACGCGGAAGGCTCCGGAGAGGTTGGTGTTGAGTACGTCGGTGAAGTCCTCGTCACTCATGCGCATCAACAGCATGTCGCGGGTGATGCCGGCGTTGGCGACAACGATTTCGACTGGGCCGAGCTTGGCTTCAACCTCGGTGAAGGCGGCATCAATGCTTGTAGCGTCGGTGACATCCGCGGTGACCGTAAGGGTTCCTTCGGGGCCGGTGCCCGAGCGCGCAGTCACGGCTACGCGGTAGCCCTGAGCCACAAATTCTTCGGCGATGGCCCGGCCGATGCCGCGATTGCCGCCGGTGACGAGAACGATTCGTGATTCAGTTGCTGTGGTGCTCATAGTTCCCAGCATATAGTCGCCGAGGGCGGCGTAGGCTTAGGGGTACAACCTCGGCAACCGAAGAAAGCCAATGAACACTCCTGAGTCGATCACGTCCCTCCCTGAGCGGCCGGATGATGAGCGTCGTCGCCGCGTCATCAACTACTCCATAGCCATGGCGATTCGCGTCGTCTGCGTGTTGCTGTGTGTGTTCGTGCGCGGCTGGTGGCTCGTGCTGCCGATTCTTGGTGCAGTGGTCTTGCCGTATGTCGCGGTCGTCCTCGCGAACGTCGAGACACGTCGTTCGGGCACCGTGAGCGCGCCAGGGCAGTTTGCTCTCGAGTCGCGTGATTCTTTCCTTGCTCATGGATCGGATGAGGCTGCTCGGTGATCGGAGAGAGTGGCCCGAGCACGCAACAGTGCTCGCGCGCTGGCTGCACTGCGCCAGCGCAGGTCAACGTCAACTGGCGTAACCCCCGTATTCACGGCCCCGAGCGTGTGAAGGTATGGCTCGCCTGCGCCGAACACGAAGAGTTTCTTCGTGACTATCTCGCAAGCCGGGGGTTCCCCGTTCTGGTGAGCGATCTCGACTCCCCCGTCAGCATGGTTCCGGATGGCGGTGCTGCGTGAGTAAATGGCGTTTCGTGCTTTCAAGTCGCTGGTTCGGCTACCTCACGCTTGTGATTGTGTTCGCAATTGGTTGCGTTTTTCTCTCACATTGGCAGTTTGATCGCCGCGAAGAGGCCGCTACTGAAGTAGCTCGCGTCAGTGAAAACTGGGAATCCGCTCCGCGATCCCTTGACTCAGTGATGCCTGAGCTCAACGAATTCGACGAAGACAATAAGTGGATGTCGGTCGCGGTGAGCGGCGAGTATCTCAGCGAGGAACAGCTCCTCGTCCGAGGTCGTCCGTACGGCGGACAGTCAGGATTCGAAGTTTTGGTGCCGCTGCAACTTGAGAGCGGCGAAATCATCATCGTCGATCGCGGCTGGGTGCCCTCGGGTAACAGCCAAGACGCTCCGGATTCGGTACCCGAAGCTCCGACGGGCACCGTCGATGTGGTCATCAGACTCAAGCCGAGTGAACCAACCGTATTCGGACGTTCAGCTCCTGAGGGCCAGATCGCAACCATTCACTTACCGGCGATCGCGGAGATCCTCGGCGACTCTACTTACACCGGCGCCTATGGGTTGCTCGCCACAGAGACACCTGCCGTCGACGTACGACCACTCGCCTACCCCAAACCGCTCCTCGACGAAGGTGCGCATCTGTCCTACGCATTCCAGTGGGTAGCGTTTGGCGTGCTCGCTTTTATCGGCCTGGGTTGGGCTGTGCGTCAGGAGTACCGCCTGATCAATGAAGACGACCCCGCTGAGCAGGAGCGCGCGAAGAAGCGTCGCCTCAAGTCAGAAAAGCGTGGCCCCACCGACGCGGAGATTGAAGACGCGTTGCTCGATTCTTAGGCCAGGCTGATGAGGTCTGCGTAGTCCTTGTTCCAGTGGTCTTCGATACCGTCGGGAAGAATCAAGACCCGCTCGGGGTTGAGGGCTTCGACAGCGCCCTCGTCGTGGCTGACCAAAACAACGGCACCGGTGTAATTCGCGAGGGCTCCGAGAATTTCTTCACGGCTCGCAGGGTCGAGGTTGTTAGTCGGCTCGTCGAGCAGCAATACGTTTGCGCCGCTCACGACGATCATGGCGAGAGCAAGTCGGGTCTTCTCTCCACCGGAGAGAACTCCAGCAGGCTTAGTCGCATCATCCCCGGTGAACAGGAATGAGCCAAGAACACGACGCGCTTCCATCTCGGTGATGTTGGGCGACGACGAAACCATGTTCTCAAGCACGGAGCGCTTGACGTCAATCGTTTCGTGCTCCTGCGCGTAGTAGCCAATTCGGAGTCCGTGACCGGGCTCGATGTGGCCAGTGTCCGGCAGATCTACCCCGGCCAGCATCCGAAGCAGAGTCGTCTTTCCGGCACCGTTGAAGCCCAAGATGACCACTTTCGAGCCACGGTCGATCGCGAGATCGACGGACGCGAAGATTTCGAGCGAGCCGTAGCTCTTGCTGAGGTTGTAACCCATGAGCGGCGTGCGACCGCACGGTGCTGGATCCGGGAAACGCAAAGCCGCGACACGGTCAGAGGCACGAACATCCTCAAGCCCGGCAAGCAGTTTCTCGGCGCGAGCCACCATCTGGTGAGCTGAGGCGGCTTTGGATGCTTTCGCACCGAAACGTGCGGCCTGCGCCTGGAGCGTTGACGCCTTCTTCTCGGCGTTGGCGCGTTCCTTCTTGCGACGCTCTTCGTCGGACTGGCGCTGGCGCAGGTAGTGCTTCCAGCCCATGTTGTACTGGTCAATCAATTGGCGGTTGGCATCGAGATAGAACACCTTGTTGACGGTGTCTTCCACCAGTTCAACATCGTGGCTAATCACGATCAAACCGCCGCTGAAGTTTTTGAGAAACTCGCGGAGCCACACAACTGAATCGGCGTCGAGGTGGTTTGTCGGCTCGTCGAGCAGCATGGTATCGGCGCCCGAGAACAGAATGCGCGCGAGTTCGATGCGGCGGCGCTGTCCACCCGAAAGCGTGGAGAGCGGCTGATCGAGGATGCGGTCAGGAAGGCTCAGGTTGCTCGCGATAGACGCGGCTTCGGCCTCGGCCGCGTAACCACCAAGCGCTAAGAAGCGGTCATCGAGCTTGCTGTACCGGTCCATCGCTGCGGCGCTGATCGCGGGATCGCTGCTGCCCATTTCGTCTTGAGCCTGACGCATCTTGAGAACGATGCTTCCCAGCCCACGCGCATCGAGAATACGGGTGCGGGCGAGATCTTCGGGGTTTCCCGAGCGTGGGTCCTGCGGCAAGTAGCCGATTTCACCCGTGCGTTCGATCTTGCCGTCGGTGGCTTCCAACTCCCCCGCGAGGGTTTTGGTCAGCGTGGTTTTGCCAGCACCGTTGCGCCCGACGAGCCCGATTTTGTCTCCACGGTCTACGCGAAAGTTGACGCCTTGCATCAGCATGCGTGCGCCTACGCGCAACTCGAGGTCATGCACAGCAAGCACGGCAAAACATCCAAATCTTGGGGGTTGGGGAAAGTGGGCGACAGCACCAACCAACTAGTCTACTTCCTAGCGCTGGTCGATCAGTGCACGAACGACGATTCAAAGGGAATGCCATGGCTAAGAGCGTGAGCGAGCGATTCTTCAAGCCGACGATGATCGATCTCATTTTCGGCCCGAGTCCCGCTTCCAGCGTCGTCTTCATCGCGGCTGCGGCCGGATTCACTGCGATCGCTGCGCAACTCGTTGTTCCCCTGAATCCCGTTCCGATTACGGCACAAACGCTCGCTGTGATGATCGTAGGGCTCAGCCTCGGAGCCACACGGGCGACCCTCGCCATGCTGCTTTACGCAGCGCTCGGGCTTAGTGGCCTCCCGGTATTCAGTAACGCTCAAGGCGGTGCCGATGTCGTTGCCGGTACCAGCGGCGGTTACATCATTGGTTACATCGCTGCGGCCTGGTTGATCGGCGCCCTCGCCGAACGGGGCTGGAACAAGACTTTCTGGCGAGCCGCTCTCGCCAGCGTCATCGGCAGTGTTGTCATCTATGCATTTGGAATGATGGGCATCGCGAGAGTGCTGTCAGAAGCCGGTGAAGACTTCAGCCTCGGCTATCTGTTTGCTATTGGCGTCGCACCGTTCACCCCTGGCGCCCTCATTAAAGTGACAATCGCCGCAGCGCTACTTTCGTTTACCTGGAAAGCAGTGCTGCAGCGACGACCACGTGCTGCAGAGTTTGTCTAGATTGAGAAGCCGAGGGCGCGCATCATGTCGCGGCCGTCGTCAGTGATCTTTTCGGGGCCCCATGGCGGCATCCACACCCAGTTGATGCGGAAGGCCTCGACGACGTTATCGAGAGATTGAGCGATTTGCTCCTCGATGACGTCGGTAAGTGGGCAGCCGGCTGAGGTCAGCGTCATGCTGATGATCAGGGCATTGTTTTCGGGATCCCAGCTGAGATCGTAAATGAGACCCAAGTCGACGATGTTGACACCAAGCTCGGGGTCAACAACGTCCTTGAGGGCTTCTTCGACTTCGTCGAAGAGCGCGGGAGCCAGAACGGTAGACATACGCTTAGGCTACGCTCGTGTCGGTCAAAAATCGATCGTAGCCCTCGTTCTCAAGGCGATCTGCAAGTTCCGGACCGCCCTCTTCGGCGACACGACCGTCAACGAACACGTGCACGAAGTCGGGCTTGATGTAGCGCAAGATGCGCGTGTAGTGCGTGATCAGCAGCAGGCCGAGTCCGGTCGCTTCCTGGGCACGATTCACGCCCTCCGAGACGATCTTCAATGCGTCGACATCGAGGCCGGAGTCGGTCTCGTCGAGAATCGCGAACCGCGGCTTGAGCAACTCAAGCTGAAGAATCTCGTGGCGCTTCTTTTCGCCACCGGAGAAACCTTCGTTTACGTTGCGGTCAGAGAAGGTCTTGTCCATACGGAGCGCCTTCATCGACCCGTTGACCTCTTTGATCCACGGACGAAGAGCAGGGGCTTCACCGGCGAGGGCGGTTTTAGCAGTGCGCAAGAAGTCGGCGACCTTGACGCCAGGAATCTCTACCGGGTACTGCATGGCCAAGAAAAGCCCAGCGCGGGCGCGCTCGTCGATGCTCATGTCGAGAACTTCAGCGCCGTCGAGAGTGATTGAGCCTCCCTCGACGTGGTACTTGGGGTGGCCAGCGATTGTGTAAGCGAGAGTCGACTTACCCGAGCCGTTGGGGCCCATGATGGCGTGGATTTCACCCTGCTTGATCTCAAGGTCGACACCGTTGAGGATCTGCTTTGTACCCTGCTCGGTTTCGACACTCACGTGCAGGTCTTTGACTGACAGTACTGACATTCGTTTTCTTTCCTTAATGGTCTCGTGTGGAGAGCTGTTAGCTCTCAATGGCGACGGTGTCTTCGGGGTCGATATGAACCCCTCCGTCGTCGTCGATCTTCACTACAAAGACCGGTACAGGTTCATAGGCAGGCAAACTCAGTGGTTTTCCCGTGTCGAGCGAGAAAAGCGAGCCATGGGCCCAGCATTCAATCGCTCCGTCTTCAACGAAGCCCTCGGCTAGGGAGATATCTCCGTGGGTGCAGGTGTCGCCAATGGCGTGTACCTCACCGGCGGAGTCCTTGACGATGCAGATTGCGGTGCCATCGAGCTCGACGCGGTAAGCCTTGTTGAGTTCAAGTTCTTCGACGCCGCAGACACGCTGAGCGGTCACGAGTGCGTTCCTTCCAGCTCAGACTCGATCGCAACAGTAAGTCGCGCTTCGAGTTCTTCGTCGCCAACCTTCTGAACGATCTCTGCGAGGAAGCCGATGACCACGAGGCGACGTGCTTCGGCCTCAGAGATTCCACGAGCCTGCAGATAGAACAGCTGTTCGTCGTCGAAGCGTCCGGTGGCGCTGGCGTGACCGGCTCCCTGGATGTCTCCGGTTTCGATTTCGAGGTTCGGGATCGAGTCAGCGCGCGTGCCTTCGGTAAGAACCAGGTTTCGGTTCTGCTCGTAGCTGTCTGTGCCAGCACCGTCGCGACCGATCAAGACATCACCGACCCACACCGTGCGTGCGCCGTCGCCCTGGAGCGCGCCCTTGTAGTTGACGCGACCGCGAGTCTGGGCAGCCTGGTGGTGTAGATACACGCGCTGCTCGAGGTGCTGTCCCGCGTCAGCGAAGTACAGACCGTAGAGTTCGCCGTCGGCGCCCTCTCCTGACAGATGAACAGACGGGTTCACGCGAACAACTTTGCCGCCGAGCGACACGATCGTGTGCTTCAACGTGGCCGAGCGCCCCACCTGAACAAAGTGACTGGAGAGGTGGATGGCGTCAGCCGCCCAGTCCTGCACGCTCACGAAGTTCAAAGTCGCGCCCTCTTCGACTACGACCTCAACGTTCTCGCTCAGCAACGCTTCACCAGCAGATTCGATGATCACCGTGGTGTTGCTGTGAGGGCGAGCAGTAATAACCGTGTGCGCGCCGCGCGCAGCAGTACCGAGAGTCGAGCGCGAAATTCGCACTGTGCGGTGCTCTTCGCCCGTCAACGTAATTGCCAAAGCCTGTTCGAAGCTGCTCCACGCGTTAGCGGAAGCACGCTCTTCGGGCGCGCCAGCGGAAGCGACGCGAGAATCTTCGCGTGGAACCCACTCGATGGTGGCGCCGTCGACCGCGTCAGTAACGATGTCGTACGGCGAGCCGTCGAGGGCGTCGTCGATGAGTGGCTTGACGAGCTTGACGGGAGTGAGCTTCCACTCCGCTTCGAGTCCGTTGACCGCAGCGAAATCGTCGTGAGCGAATGACTTGGGGCGCTCCGAACGAGTCTGGACAGGAACAAAGCCTTTTTCGCTCGCGTCCCATCCGCCGTCGCTGTGAGCCTTAAATCCGTGTTGTTCTGGTGTAACGACGGTCATTTAGCCGACGGATCCTTCCATGCTCAGTTCAATGAGCTTATTGAGTTCGAAGGCGTACTCCATGGGCAGTTCGCGCGCGATGGGTTCGATGAAGCCGCGGACGATCATCGCCATAGCTTCGTCTTCTTCCATTCCGCGAGACTGCAGATAGAAGAGTTGCTCAGCGCTGACCTTCGAAACCGTAGCTTCATGACCGAGCTGTACGTCATCCACGCGGATGTCGATTGCCGGATACGTATCCGAGCGAGAAATGGTGTCGACTAGCAGTGCGTCGCAGCGAACGGTATTGGCCGAATGGTGGGCCTTCTCGTCCACGCGGACTTCTCCGCGGTAACCAGCGCGGCCGCCACCCCGTGCGACAGACTTCGAGACGATCGATGACGTTGTGTACGGCGCCATGTGAATCATCTTGGCGCCGGCATCTTGGTGCTGACCGGGGCCAGCGAATGCGACGGAAAGCGTTTCGCCCTTGGCGTGCTCCCCCACCAGGTAGATCGACGGGTATTTCATCGTCACCTTGGAGCCGATGTTGCCATCAATCCATTCCATGGTGGCGCCCTCGTGCGCGATAGCTCGTTTGGTCACGAGGTTGTACACGTTGTTGGACCAGTTTTGGATCGTCGTGTAGCGAACGCGGGCGTCCTTCTTGACGATGATCTCTACAACTGCGGAGTGCAGCGAGTCCGACTTGTAGATCGGCGCGGTGCAACCCTCGATGTAGTGAACGTAGGAACCCTCGTCAGCGATGATCAGGGTGCGCTCGAACTGGCCCATGTTCTCCGTGTTGATGCGGAAGTAAGCCTGAAGTGGAATCTCTACGTGCACGCCCTTAGGGACGTAGACGAACGAGCCCCCCGACCAGACGGCCGTGTTGAGAGCCGCGAACTTGTTATCGCCGGCCGGAATTACGGTTCCGAAGTACTCTTCGAAGAACTCGGGGTGCTCGCGCAGTGCCGTATCAGTGTCCATGAAGATAACGCCCTTGGCTTCGAGCTCGGCGTTGATCGAGTGGAATACGACTTCAGACTCGTACTGCGCAGCAACGCCGGAGACGAGGCGGTTGCGCTCGGCTTCCGGGATTCCCAGCTTCTCGTAGGTGTCGCGAATGTCTGCCGGAAGGTCTTCCCACGTTTGGGCTTGCTTCTCGGTAGAGCGCACGAAGTACTTGATGTTGTCAAAATCGATGCCCGATAGGTCGGCGCCCCACTTCGGCATGGGTTTGCGACCGAACAGCTCGAGGCCCTTAAGGCGCATCTTGAGCATAGATTCGGGTTCGTTTTTAAGTGTAGAGATGTCGCGAACGACCTCTTCGTTGATGCCCCGTCGCGCAGAGGCTCCCGCAACGTCGGAGTCAGCCCAGCCAAACTCATACTGGCCCAAGCCATTGAGTTCCGGACGATCAATCAGCACGTCGGACATTGGTACCTCTTTTCCTGCCCCTATCAACCAAGGTGGCTGCGTTGGCATTCCTTCGCACAGCACTTTGCCGGGAATATTTCGTGAGGTTCGCGTGCGCTGTGTCACAACACTGCGCGGGCGAACTTAGACTGAAACAGGACAAGCGGGAGATTATCCCGCTGTCAACATTGACTTCCCGGCGTGGGCTGTGTTCCTGAACGCAATCCATTCTACAGGCAGAAGCCCGAAATAACAGGAGGTACGGCCGTGAACGCCGTCATCGCACGATTGCCCCATTCTGTCGACGCTCGAGTGAGGTTTTTTGCCGTCACTTCGCTGGTCATTCAGATCCTCATTGTTGCCACGGGCGGGGCCGTTCGCTTGACCGGATCGGGACTCGGATGCCCAACCTGGCCGCTCTGCACAGACGCGTCATTGATCGCGACTCCCGAGATGGGAGTTCACGGTGTAATTGAGTTCGGCAATCGTTTGCTCTCGATCATCGTTGGCTTTGTAGCGATTCTCATGGTGCTGATGGTGCTGCGCATCCGTCGCGAACGCCGCGACCTCATGTCGCTGTCCTTCATGATCTTGGGCGGTACCGTCCTTCAGGGCCTCATTGGAGGTCTCTCGGTGCGCGTTCAGCTCGACCCCAGCATCGTGGGCGTTCACTACGCCATCTCGGCGATTTTGGTGGCCATTAGCGCCGCTCTTGTTTATCGGGTCTGGACTGGCCTGCGCGGACCGGCACTCTCGGTGCCCAAGCCCGTGGCGATTCTTACGCATGTGACGAGCCTCTTGGTGGCATTAACGATCATCGCGGGAATCTTGACTACCGGAGCAGGCCCTCACGCCGGTGACGATGGAACCGCCCGCAATGGCCTTGACGCCGGTCTCTTGCAGCACGTGCACAGCTGGCCGGGTTACGCGTTGATCGCAGCGACTCTCGCGCTCGTCATCGTGTTGGCACGCGGAGGCCACCGCCGCATTATGGACTTTGCCATCATCCTGCTCGTGCTTGAGGTCGTTCAGGCATTGATCGGAATCATCCAGTCGCGCAGCGGTCTACCAATTCTCCTGGTGGGCAGCCATATGGTGATCGCCTGCACGATTGCCGCGGCCATGACCGCGGTCGTGCTCTCGCTGCGACCCAGCGTCACCCAAGTTGAGCGCACCAGCGCGGAAAAGGCTGCTCTCTAGAGCAACCGGTGGGCCCGTTGTTCTCTAGCTAGAACGGGAGCAGCGGGTCGATGCCCACGGCCAAGAACACCAGCGTCAAGTAGCTGATTGAGCTATGGAATACGCGCATGGCCTTGACTTCGCCGTGACGAATCGCGGTGTTGTAGAGACGGTGCGATTCAATGATGAACCATGCACCGCTGAGGGCTGCGACCAGCGTGTACAGCACGCCCATCCCTGCAACCGGTACGAGTAGCAACGAGCATACGACGGTGGCCCACGCGTAAAGAATGACCTGCAGGCCCACTGCCGCACGGCCGCGGACGACCGCAAGCATGGGAACGCCGACTGACTGGTAGTCAGCGCGATACTTCATCGACAGGGGCCAGTAGTGCGGCGGCGTCCACAGGAACACCACCGCGAAGAGAATGAAGGCAGCCCATGAGAGGTCGCCGGTTACAGCAGCCCAGCCGATGAGTACGGGCATGCAGCCAGCGATGCCGCCCCAGATGATGTTTTGAGGGGTGCGCCGCTTCAGCAACAGCGTGTAAACGAAGACATAGAAGAGGATGGCGAAGAGCGAGAGTGCCGCAGCGAGCCAGTTTGTCAAAATGCCGAGCCACACGACGGAGCCGACTCCACTGATCCAGGCGAACATCAACGCCTCGCGGTCGCTCAGCTCGCCGGTCACCAAGGGTCGGCCCTTGGTGCGGGCCATCACACGGTCGATATCACGGTCGATGTAGCAGTTGAACGCGTTCGCGGATGAGGCGCTGAGAATGCCGCCGACGAGAGTGGCAAGGACCAGCCAGAGATTCGGGATGCCATTTGCGGCAAGCACCATAACGGGCACGGTGGTGACGAGAAGTAGCTCGATAACGCGCGGCTTTGTCAGCGCAACGTAAGCGCGAATCTTGCGGAGGATGCCAATGCGTTCCTGCTGCGTGGGGGCTTCTAACGTGACATCCATACCAACGATTGTAATCCGCATAGAGAATTGCGCTGACCGCGCCCGTAACGAGGCAGCGCGCACTTGCTCGGTTCCCTATACTTGGGGTGCCCGCCTGTCGGTGGACTGCTCGCACACAGTTTGGTGCAGCGAGACACTTCCGACTGAGGCAATGATGTCGCGTGGCGGGTCGTTCATGTGCCCTGACCGTTTTCGGCCGGGCACTTCGCTTGCAGAAGGGTCATTAATCTCATGGCAGCTTTTCAATGGGATCACATCGACAACAAAGCGGTAGACACCGCTCGAATTCTGGCGGCTGATGCTGTTGAGAAGGTAGGTAACGGGCATCCCGGTACCGCGATGAGCCTGGCGCCTGCAGCGTACTTGCTCTTTCAGAAGGTCATGCGTCGCGATCCAAGCGATGATCAGTGGATCGGTCGCGACCGCTTCATTCTTTCAGTGGGCCACAGCTCGCTCACTCAGTACGTCCAGTTGTATTTGGGCGGCTATGGTCTCGAACTCGATGACCTCAAAGCACTTCGCACGTGGGGCTCGCTGACCCCCGGACACCCCGAATTCGGCCACACCAAGGGTGTAGAGATCACCACCGGCCCTCTCGGCCAGGGCATCGCTTCGTCAGTTGGTTTCGCTTATGCGGCCCGCTACGAGCGTGGCCTATTTGACCCGGAGGCGGCCGCGGGCACGAGCCCGTTCGATCACTTCGTCTACGTCATCGCTGGTGATGGCGACCTTCAAGAAGGCGTTTCCGCCGAAGCATCGTCGCTCGCGGGGCACCAGCAACTCGGCAACCTGATTGCGATCTACGACAGCAACCAGATCTCTATTGAAGACGACACCAACATTGCTTTTACTGAAGATGTGCAGAAGCGTTACGAGGCTTACAACTGGCACGTTCAGGTAGTCGACTGGAAGAAGACTGGCGAGTACGTCGAAGACGTTGAAGCACTCAACGCTGCGATTGAGGCTGCCAAGGCAGTCACCGACCAGCCGTCGATGATCATCTTGCGCACCATTATTGGTTGGCCGGCACCCAATAAGCAGAACACCGGAAAGATCCACGGATCTGCATTGGGTGCTGACGAGCTCGCTGCGACGAAGGTCGCTATGGGGCTCGACCCTGAGAAGAGCTTCGTAGTCGACGACGACGTGATTGCTCACACTCGCTTGGCTGTGGAACGTGGCAAGCAGGAACGCGCTGAGTGGACTGAGAAGTTCGACGAGTGGGCAGCAGCAAACCCTGAGCGCAAGCAGCTTCTCGACCGCGTACTCTCGGGCGCGTTGCCTGAAGGTATTGACGATGCACTCCCCCAGTTCGAAGCGGGCAAGGATGTTTCGACTCGCGCAGCGAGCGGTAAAGTGCTCGGCGCTATCGGTGCCGTCATGCCCGAACTCTGGGGCGGTTCGTCTGACCTCGCTGAGTCGAACCTCACGACCATCGCTGGTGGAAAGTCCTTCATACCTGCCGAGCACTCGACCGACGAGTGGAGCGGCAACGAATACGGTCGTGTACTTCACTTCGGTATCCGCGAGCACGCCATGGGCGCGATCATCAACGGCATCGTCCTGCACGGAAATACCCGTGCATTCGGTGGCACGTTCTTGATTTTCAGCGACTACATGCGTCCCGCAGTTCGTCTTGCTGCTTTGATGGCAGTTCCGTCGATCTTCGTCTGGACTCACGACTCGATCGCTCTGGGCGAAGACGGTCCGACTCACCAGCCCATCGAACAGCTCGCAAGCCTCCGCATGATCCCGGGCATGGATGTCGTCCGTCCTGCCGACGCCAACGAAACGGCATGGGCGTGGAAGACGATCCTCGAGCGCCGCAACGGACCCGCTGGTATCGCTCTTACCCGTCAGAACATCCCCGTCTTCGAACGTGGCGAAGCAGAGGCAAGCGGAGAGACCTTCGCTGCAGCATCCAATGTGGCCCGTGGCGCCTACGTGCTGGCAGAAGCTCCGAACGGAACGCCCGATGTGATCCTGATCGCAACCGGCTCAGAAGTTCAGCTCGCCGTAGAAGCACGCGAGACACTCAAGGCCGACGGAATCAACGCTCGTGTTGTTTCGGCACCGAGCCTCGAGTGGTTCGCTGAGCAGTCCGCGGAATACCGCGAGTCTGTTTTGCCTTCTACTGTGCGTGCACGTGTGTCAGTTGAAGCGGGAGTGTCCACCGGATGGCGCGAGTATGTCGGCGACGCTGGTCGCAGCATCTCGATCGACCACTTCGGCGCATCCGCCGACTACAAGACACTCTTCCGTGAGTTTGGCATCACCACCGAGGCCGTTGTGGCCGCCGCACGCGATTCGCTGGATGCCGTTTAGGCGCCCCCAGTCAAGGAGATAAGAATGACCAACGAAACCCCCACCGCAGCACTCTCCGACCTCGGAGTGAGCATTTGGCTTGACGACCTTTCTCGCGAACGCATCAACTCAGGCGGACTGCAGGAACTGATGGCGTCACGCAACGTTGTCGGAGTCACGACGAACCCGACGATCTTCGCTACGGCACTCGCCAAGGGCGAGGCCTACGACGAGCAGGTTGCCGCTCTGGCCGCTCAAGGCGCGAGCGTTACGGACGCTGTGTTCGAAATCACGACCGATGACGTCGCTGCTGCCAGCGACATCTTCCGTCCCGTTTACGACGCAACCGCTGGTCGCGACGGTCGGGTGTCGATCGAAGTTGAGCCTGGGCTGGCTCACGATGCGGCCGGCACGATCGCACAGGCGCAGCAGCTCTGGGCGAAGGTCGCCCGCGAGAACGCGATGATCAAGATCCCCGCAACGGTTGAAGGCCTCGAAGCCATCACCGCTACGATCGCCGCTGGCATCAGCGTCAACGTCACCTTGATCTTCAGCTTGGCTCGCCACCGCGATGTCATCGAGGCCTACCTCACCGGTCTCGAGAAGGCGCAGGCCGCCGGCCACGATCTCTCGAAGATTCACTCGGTCGCCTCGTTCTTCGTGTCGCGTGTTGACACCGAGATCGACAAGCGTCTCGACGCGCTCGGCACCGACGAGGCCAAGGCCCTTAAGAGCAAGGCGGGCGTCGCTAACGCACGCTTGGCGTACGAGGTCTTCGAAAACGTATTCGCGACCGACCGCGCTCAGGCCCTCATTGCCGCTGGCGCCAACAAGCAGCGTCCGCTGTGGGCATCCACCGGTGTCAAGGACCCCAGCCTGCCCGACACGCTGTACGTGACCGAGCTCGCTGTCGGCGAGACCGTGAACACAATGCCGGAGAAGACCTTGGAAGCAACGTTCGACCACGGAGTTATCGAGGGTGAGCAGGTGACGTCGAACTATGACGCCGCGAACATCACTCTGGACGCTCTGTCAGCGCTCGGAATTTCCTACGACGAGGTGACTGCGCTTCTTGAGAAAGAAGGCGTTGAGAAGTTCATCGTTTCCTGGAACGAGCTTCTCGACACGGTCTCCGCCGCACTAGAGGCTGCAAAATGAGTGTGAAAATCGCAGTATCGGGAGCGGCTGCCGAGGCCGTCAACCGTATTGTGCCGCAGCTAGTTAACGATCTCGTTGCGAGCAGAATTACTGGAGGCGACGCGACCCTGTGGGGCCCCGACGCTGAAGAGGAGTCGGCTAAGCGTCTCGGTTGGGTCGAAGCCGTTTCCGTCGGACGCCCCATGATCGATGACATCTACGCGTTGCGCGATAAATTGCGTGCCGCTGGCGTCGATCACTTCGTGCTGGGCGGAATGGGCGGTTCGTCGCTCGCACCCGAGGTTATTACTCGCACCTACGGCGTGGAGCTCACGGTTCTTGACTCGACCGATCCCGCGCAGGTGCAGGCTGCGTTGGCTGACCGTCTGCAGTCGACTGCAGTAGTGATTTCTTCGAAGTCGGGCTCGACGTTGGAGACAGACTCGCAGAAACGAATCTACGAGAAGTTCTTCACTGATGCCGGGATCGATCCCCGCGAACGAATCATCATCGTGACCGACCCCGGTTCGCCCCTGGATGGTGCGGCTCGGGCCGCCGGATACCGTGTCTTTAACGCCGACCCGAACGTTGGCGGGCGCTACTCGGCACTCACCGCGTTCGGCCTTGTTCCGTCAGGACTCGCCGGCGTTGACCTGTCGGAGCTTCTCGACGAAGCTGAAGCGGTCATGGTGGAACTCGCGGTCGACAACGAGAGCAACCCGGGCCTCGTGCTCGGTGCGGCTATCGCTGGTGCGGACCCCCTCAAAGACAAGCTGGGAATCGTCGCTGACGGTACCCACATCCTCGGCTTCGGAGATTGGGCTGAACAGCTCATCGCTGAGTCAACGGGAAAACTGGGCACGGGCATCCTGCCTGTAGTTTTGCAGTCTGACTCCCCCGAAATTGCTGAAGGTCTCGACGACCTGCAGGTAGTTCGACTCGTTGGCGACTGGGATGACACCAAAGAGGTCGTCGAAGGCGAGATCGAGATTGCCGGTTCGCTCGGCGGGCAGCTACTTCTGTGGGAGTATGCGACCGTTGTCGCCGGACGTCTTCTCGGCATTAACCCCTTCGACCAGCCGGATGTCGAAGCTGCGAAGAATGCAGCGCGTGAGCTGATCGATAACCCCACACCGCCGCAGGCTCCCGCCTTCGTCGCCGGGGATATCGAGGTGCGCGGTACCGCTGGAGTCGTGGCAGAGAGCACCGATCTCGCCGGCGTCGTCTCGTCGCTGCTGTCCTACTTGGATGACGATGGCTATGTTGCGATCCAGGCTTACGCCGATCGCACCGCCTACCCCGAGCTCGCGGAGATCCGTGAGCGCGCTGCAGCGCGCGCTAAGCGCCCTGTGACATTCGGCTGGGGACCTCGCTTCCTGCACTCGACCGGGCAATTCCATAAGGGCGGGCCCGCGGTAGGCGTGTTCTTGCAGATCATCGTGGTTGAAGAGTCTGATCTGCAGATTCCTGACCGTCCGTTTACGTTCGGCGAACTTATCCGAGCGCAGGCTGCTGGTGACGCCAGCGTTCTGGCAGGGCATGGCCGTCCGGTTTTGAGCCTCACGGTGTCGAACCCGAACGTTTCGTTGCCGCTCGTACTCGACGCCATCGGATAGCTGCCGCTCGTTAGCGCAGCGTACAGAGGAGAAGTATGTCCCCCGTTGACATCAGTGCCGAATTCAACCCCCTGAGGTTGACCTCGGACCGCAGGCTTAATCGCATTGCGGGCCCGAGCGCTCTGGTCATTTTTGGCGTAACCGGCGACTTGTCGCGCAAGAAGCTCATGCCGGCTGTGTACGACCTCGCCAACCGGGGGCTACTTCCTCCTGGCTTCGCCCTCGTGGGTTTTGCCCGCCGCGACTGGGAAGACCAAGACTTCGAGAAGGTCGTCCATGATGCCGTAAAGCAGTACGCGCGCACCCCCTTTGATGAGGACGTCTGGAAGCAACTCGCTCAGGGCATCCGCTTCGTCCAAGGCGAGTTCGACGATGCCGCGGCATTTGAGCGCCTCAAGGACACCTTGGCCGACTTGGATCGCGAACGAGGAACCATGGGTAACCACGCGTTCTATCTTTCAATTCCGCCCAAATCGTTCCCGCAGGTGACCGAGCAGCTTCGTAACTCTGGCCTCGCTGAACAGCGCGAAGGTCGCTGGAGCCGCGTTGTTATCGAGAAGCCTTTCGGTAGCGACCTTCATACGGCCCGTGAACTCAATGACGTTGTGGAGTCGGTCTTCCCGCCTGACAGCGTCTTCCGCATCGACCATTACCTCGGTAAAGAGACCGTGCAGAACATTTTGGCGCTGCGGTTTGCGAACCAGTTGTACGAACCCCTCTGGAACTCCAACCACGTTGATCACGTTCAGATCACCATGGCTGAAGACATCGGAGTGGGCGGCCGGGCTGGTTACTACGATGGCATTGGCGCCGCGCGCGACGTCATCCAAAACCACCTTTTGCAGCTTCTCGCCCTCACCGCTATGGAAGAGCCAGTGTCGTTTGATGCCGCCGACTTGCGCGCTGAGAAAGAGAAAGTGCTCTCAGCCGTGCGCCTTCCGGAGAACCTCGGGGAGCACACTGCGCGCGGACAATATGCGGGCGGTTGGCAGGGCGGCGAGAAGGTCAGCGGCTTCCTCGACGAAGACGGCATGAATCCTGAGTCGACCACGGAGACGTACGCTGCCATCCGTCTTGACATCGGAACTCGGCGATGGTCAGGCGTGCCCTTCTACCTCCGCGCCGGCAAGCGTCTTGGACGTCGGGTTACCGAAATCGCCGTCGTATTTAATCGGGCACCGCAATACCTTTTCGAGGAAAGCCGCACTTCAGCACTCGGGCAAAACGCACTCGTGATTCGCGTGCAGCCCGATGAAGGTGTCACGATTCGTTTCGGCTCCAAAGTCCCCGGTGCAGAAATGCACGTTCGCGATGTCACGATGGACTTCGGTTATGGCCACGCCTTCACCGAAGCCAGCCCCGAAGCCTACGAACGCTTGATTCTCGACGTACTTCTCGGCGATCCCCCGTTGTTCCCACGCCACGAAGAGGTTGAGCTCAGTTGGAAGATTCTCGACCCGATCGAAGAGTTCTGGGCAACGCAGGGCGCCCCAGAGCAATACCGTCCCGGAACCTGGGGCCCGAAATCTGCCGATGACCTCATGGAGCGCGACGGCCGAGTCTGGAGACGACCATGATCGTTGATTTGCCCAACACCACCACGGCTAAAATTTCTAAAGCGCTTGTGCGCATTCGTGAAGATGGCGGTGCCGTTGCCCTCGGACGCGTACTCACCTTGATTATCGCGACCGAGTTCGGCAACGAAGAAGAAGCAATCGAGGCGGCCAACGACGCCTCGCGCGAGCACCCCATGCGGGTTCTCGTGGTGTCGACCAGCCCCACCGCTTCGTCGTCGGATGAGGAAGCTCGCGTTGACGCCCAGATTCGCGTCGGCGGGGATGCCGGAGCGAGCGAAGTTATCGTCGTGACCGCCCACGGAGATGCCGCACTCGATCAGGAGAGCCTTGTCACGGGGCTCTTGCTGCCCGATGCGCCGGTAGTCGCATGGTGGCCGGGCGAAGGTCCGGAGAGCGCATCCGAGTCGCCACTGGGACGCATTGCCCAGCGCCGCATCACCGACGCGGCGGCCAGTGCTTCTCCGCTCGACGCGATGCACCGCATGTGCAAAACCTACGTTCCCGGAGACACCGACTTCGCCTGGACTCGCCTTACGCTCTGGCGAGCTCAGCTTGCCGCTGTACTCGACCAGCCTCCGTACGAGCCGATCACCGCGGTTACCGTGAGCGGTTCCGCAGAGTCTGCGTCAACGATGCTTCTGGCAGCATGGTTGCAAATGCAACTCAAGGTAACTGTGACTCTGGATGTCGCAGACGGTTCCCCAGTCCCGACCGGGATCCACGCCGTGATCTTAGAACGTGCATCTGGAACGATTAAGCTCGAACGCAATGTGGCGTCGATCGCTACTTTGACGCAGCCCGATCAACCGGTGCACGACATCTCACTCCCCCGTCGCAACCTTCGCGATTGCCTCTCGGAGGAATTGCGCAGACTTGACCCCGACAAGCTCTTCGGAAACGTCGTCCGCTACGGCGTAAGCGACATCACCGGTGTCGAGATCGAAAAATACGTGAAGGCAAAGATCTGATGAGTAATGAACGTCGTGCAATAGTCCACCCCAACAAGGTTGACCTTGCCCAAGCGGTAGCGGCTCACTTTCTTTCCAAGGTGCCCCAGATCATTGCGGAGTTCGATGAAGCCACAGTCGTACTGACCGGTGGGAGCATGGGACAGGCTGTTCTCGCCGCCATCAACGAGTCACCGCAGCGTGACGCCGTTGATTGGTCTCGCGTCAACTTCTGGTGGGGCGACGAACGTTGGCTGCCCGCCGGGGATCCTGAGCGCAATGACGCACAGGCGCGCGCTGCGCTTCTCGACCACATCCCGGTTAATCCGGCTCGGGTCCACGCCGTCGCGGCCTCTGACGCAGGGCTGTCGCTGGATGACGCTGCTCAGGCTTACTCTAACGATCTGCGGGCGCACGCCGCTCGCAATGGTAAGTACCCGAACTTCGACATCGTGTTTCTCGGCGTCGGCCCTGACGGACACATCGCATCGCTCTTCCCCGAGCGTGAAGGCATCCGTGAGACCGAGCGCACAGTTATTTCCGTTCGCAACTCGCCGAAGCCACCCGACGAGCGCGTTAGCCTCACACTGCCGGTCATCAACTCATCGGTACGTATCTGGGCAGTTGTAGCCGGCGCTGACAAGGCCTCGGCTCTTGGACTCACGCTCGCTGGTGCGAGCTACAACGAAGTTCCGGCGGCCGGGCTCGAAGGGCGCCGCAAGACTCTGTTCCTTGTCGACTCTGATGCAGCGGCGCAGGTCCCTGCGGCGCTGATCGACCCAGGCCAGTTTTGGACGAGCGCCGATTCGACAGACGAGCACTAAGTTCTTTCTCTCGCGCACGCGGTAGCGCTAGGCTTCAAGACAATAGGAAAGCCCCAACCGAATCGGTTGGGGCTTTCCTATTGTTACAAGCTGCGAGCCTGCCGCGCGAACTCTGGGTTCACTGGCTGAGTTGTATCTTCTAAGAAGTTACGGTGCCGCGGCGGGTGCGGAGTTGAACGAGTGCTTCGTCGAGAAGCTCTGCGGCTTCGTCGTCGCTGCGACGTTCTTTTACGTAGGCCAAGTGTGTCTTGTACGGTTCGAGCTTTGAAACTGAGGGCGGGTTTTCTTTGTCCCGGCCTGCAGGAAGTCCCGTGGATGGCGAATCGATCGTTTCCGGGATGTCTTCATCGGGCACATTGGCAGCGAATGATCGCACGGTTTCGTTGCCAGCAGCGTCCCAATACGAGATTTGGACACGCTCAGCTTGGAACCCACGATCTTGCTCGCCCATCGGGCCTGAGCCCACGCGCGAACCACGAATTGCACTTCCGCCTGATACCACTGTGTTCCTTCGTCTTGAGGCTAGAGGTTCTTAAGCGCCGTCAAACTTGGTGATGAGACCAAGAACCACGATGCAGCTGATCCAAACGATGCCGAGGATCACCGTAATACGGTTGAGGTTGCGTTCAGCAACACCCGACGCACCGAGGTTGGACGTGACTCCTCCTCCGAACATGTCAGAGAGACCTCCACCGCGACCGCGGTGGAGAAGGATAAGAAGTGTGAGCAGCAAGCTCGTGATACCGAGCAATACCTGCAGCACAACCTGGAGAATTTCCACAAAGAACCTTTCGAACAGGCCGTAGCGGCCTCGAACAGTATAGCGTTTAGGTGCCGACGTGCTTGGAGAAGCGCGAGATGCTGGCAAATTCGGCCACATCAAGGCTCGCTCCGCCGACGAGTGCACCGTCAATGTTCGGCTCTCGCATGAGACTCGCGATGTTGCTCGACTTCACCGAACCGCCGTAGAGGACGCGGGTGGCCGCTGCGACATCGTCGCCTAGGACTTCAGCAAGTGTCTCGCGGAGACGGGCAGCTACCTGCTCGGCTTGTTCCGGAGTAGCGGCCTTGCCCGAGCCGATAGCCCATACGGGCTCGTAGGCCACGACGATCTCGGGCGTACCCGTGATGCCGGCGAGTCCGGCCTTCAGCTGAGCGACAGGAACGGCGCTCGGACCGTGGGCTTCGAGGTCATCGGCAGTTTCGCCAACGCACAAGACTGGCACGAGACCGTGCTTAAGAGCAGCGGCAACCTTGCGAGCCAGTTGCTCATCGGTTTCACCGTGCATCGTGCGACGCTCCGAGTGCCCGACCAAAACGTAACGGCAGTCAAGGGCTGAGAGGAACGCTCCCGAGATCTCACCGGTGTAAGCGCCGGAATCGTGCTCGGAGACGTCCTGACCGCCGAACCGAATGTCGAGTTTGTCGGCGGCGACGAGCGTCTGCACCGACCGTAGGTCAGTGAACGGAGGGAATACCGCCACCTCTGCGCCATCGACGCCGAAATCGTGATTCGCGTCTTTCAACGTCCATGCAAGCTTCTGCACGAAGGCGATCGACTGAAGATGGTCGAGATTCATCTTCCAGTTGCCCGCGATAAGCGGGACGCGCTTTACCTTTGCCATCCGAGTACCTCCAGTCCGGGGAGTTGCTTACCCTCAAGGAACTCGAGGCTTGCACCGCCACCCGTAGAAATGTGACCAAATTGGTCGTCGTCAAAACCTAATGCTCGTACGGCAGCGGCAGAGTCTCCGCCGCCAACCACACCGAAACCTTCGGTATCGGTCAGAGCCTGAGCGATCGCCTTCGTGCCCGCCGCGAAAGCGGGGAACTCAAACACGCCCATGGGGCCGTTCCAGAAAACCGTCTTCGAATCTCGGATCACCTGAGCGAACCGCGCTGCAGTCTCGGGACCGATGTCGAGGCCGATGCCCGAAGCGCCGAATTCAGTATCTTCGATCGCGTGTGCTGACGTGACGGTGTGCGCAGCGTCGGGGCCGAACGATGCGGCTACAGAAATATCTGTGGGCAACACGATCTCGACACCAAGCTCATCTGCTTGAGTCAAGTAGCGCTTGACAGTGTCGAGCTGGTCTTCCTCGAGAAGACTTGCGCCGACTTTGTAGCCCTGCGCCGCAAGGAAGGTAAAGAGCATTCCGCCGCCGACAAGGAGTGAGTCGACGCGAGGGAGCAGTGCTCCGATGACATCGAGCTTGTCGGATACCTTGGAACCGCCCAAAACAACGGTGTAGGGGCGCTCAGGGGTGACCGTGAGGCGCTCAAGAACACCCAGCTCAGTTTCGATGAGCAAACCCGCAGCGCTCGGAAGCGCCTGAGCAAGCTCAAAAACGCTCGCTTGTTTGCGGTGTACGACTCCGAAACCGTCAGAGACGAACGCGTCGCCGAAGCGAGCGAGTTTGTGAGCAAACTCTTCGCGTTCAGCCTCTGACTTCGAAGTTTCACCGGAATTGAACCGCAGATTCTCCAACAGCGCTACGCCGCAGTCTTCGAGATCAGCGACCGCCTGTTCGGCGGCGTGACCCACGGTGTCCTTGGCGAACACCACTGCCTTACCCAACAACTCCGAGAGTCGCTGAGCGACAGGCTCGAGGCTGTACTGAGCATCGGGCTCTCCCCCGGGACGACCCAGGTGAGAAACGATAACCACGCGGGCGCCCTCGTTGATGAGAGCGTTCAGTGTGGGCAAGGATGCACGAATGCGACCGTCGTCGGTGATCTGACCATCCTTGAGCGGGACGTTCAGATCGCACCGGACGATGACGCGCTTTCCGCGCAAATCGGAGAGCGTTGAAAGAGTTCTGAGGCTCATAGTCGTTGAGGGTTAGAGGCGTGCGCCGACGAACTCTGCAACGTCAACGAGGCGGTTGGAGTAGCCCCACTCGTTGTCGTACCACGAAGCGACCTTGACCTGGTTGCCGATGACCTTCGTGAGACCAGCGTCGAAGATCGACGAGTGCGGGTCGCCAACGATGTCGGTCGATACGATCGCGTCTTCGGTGTACTTGAGGATTCCCTTGAGGGGGCCCTCAGCCGCTGCCTTGTACGCGGCGTTGATCTGCTCGACGGTGACGTCGGCATTCGTGGTGATCGTGAGGTCCGTGATCGATCCAGTGATGACGGGAACGCGCAGTGCATAGCCATCGAGCTTGCCGACGAGCTCGGGGATGACGAGACCGAGTGCCTTAGCAGCGCCCGTCGAGGTCGGGATGATGTTCTGCGCTGCAGCGCGTGCACGACGCAGGTCGCCGTGCGGGCCATCCTGGAGGTTCTGATCAGCGGTGTACGCGTGAACCGTGGTCATGAAGCCAGTCTCGATGCCGAAGTTGTCCATGAACACCTTGGCAAGAGGAGCCAAGCAGTTCGTGGTGCACGAAGCGTTCGAGATGATGTTGTGGACGGCCGAGTCGTAGGTGTCTTCGTTCACTCCGAGAACCAACGTAGCGACGTCGTCGCCGGTAGCCGGTGCTGAAACGATGACCTTCTTGGCGCCTGCAGCAATGTGCTTGGCAGCATCCGCCGACTTGGTGAAGTGGCCGGTCGACTCGATGACGATGTCAACACCCAACTCGCCCCACGGCAGGTTGGAAGGGTCGCGCTCGGCGAAGACCTTGATCGCTTTGCCGTCAACGACGATTTGGTCGTCATCAAACGTAACGTCGGCGTTGAGGCGACCAGTGATGGTGTCGTACTTGAGCAGATGAGCGAGCGTCTTGTTGTCTGTCAGGTCGTTGACGGCAACGATTTCAATGTTGCTGTCCTTGGCCATAGCCGCTCGAAAGAAGTTGCGACCAATGCGACCGAAACCATTAATACCGATTTTTACGCTCACTGTTACTCCAGAAAATCAGGCGTCTACGACGCGTCGTGCTGTAGTGGTGGGATGTTGCTTATAGCGGAGACAGGGCTTAAGCCGGGGCCTAACCCGGCCACGATGCCGCTACGAGAGTAGCAGGAGACCGTTTGTCTTCGAGCGAGCTGCGCTGAAGCGGTCTTGTACGTTTGCCCAGTCAACGATGTTCCAGAACGCCTTGACGTAGTCGGCACGTACGTTCTTGTAGTCGAGGTAGTACGCGTGCTCCCACACGTCGAGCATGAGGAGGGGCACGATACCGGCGGGGAGGTTTCCCTGCTGATCGAAGAACTGAACGATGATCAGTCGTTCTCCGATCGAGTCCCAAGCGAGTACGGCCCAACCGGAGCCCTGAACGCCCATAGCGGTCGCAGTGAAGTGCGCGGTGAACTTGTCGAACGATCCGAAGTGGTCATCAATCGCACTCTCGAGGTCGCCAGTGGGCTTGTCGCCACCGTTGGGAGACATGTTGGTCCAGAAAATGGAGTGGTTGACGTGGCCACCCAAGTTGAAGGCCAAGTCTTTCTCAAGCTTGTTCACGTTGGCGAGGTCGCCAGAATCGCGAGCCTCTGCGAGGCCAGCGATCGCTGCGTTCGCCCCAGTGACGTAAGCCTGGTGGTGCTTGCTGTGGTGCAGCTCCATGATCATCGCGCTGATGCTTGGCTCAAGCGCGGAGTAGTCGTATGAGAGTTCGGGAAGAGTGTAGTCAGCCATCGAAAGTCCTCCTAGGATCTAGATTCCTGAACCGGCTGTAAGCACGGCCAGGCGATGTTTCCAGTGTAACCACGTCCATGCGACACTCGTGCCGCATGGAGGGAACGCTAAGCCTCGTCCAACTCCGCAGGAAGGTTTGCCTCGGTGCCAGCAAGGCCCAGATCGCTGGCGCGCTTGTCGGCCATCGCCAACAAGCGGCGAATACGACCGGCCACAGCATCTTTTGTCATGGGTGGGTCGGCGTGATGACCAAGCTCGTCGAGGCTCGAGTCACGGTGGCTCAACCGAAGCTCTCCCGCATAACGAAGGTGCTGCGGAACATCATCACCCAAAATTTCGAGCGCGCGCTCAACCCGCGCACAGGCTGCCACGGCTGCTTGCGCCGATCGACGGAGGTTTGCGTCGTCAAAGTTCACCAAGCGGTTGGCTGTCGCGCGCACTTCGCGGCGCTGGCGAAGCTCGTTCCAGCTCACCACCGTTGTATTGGCGCCCATGATCGTAAGCATGGCGCTGATCGCCTCACCGTCACGAACCACCACGCGGTGCACGCCGCGGACTTCGCGGGCTTTAGCAGCGACGCGAAGACGGCCGGCTGCTCCCACGAGAGCCATAGCTGCTTCATTACCGGGGCAGGTGACCTCGAGCGCGGCGGAGCGACCAGGGTCAGTCAGTGATCCAGCAGCGAGAAAAGCACCACGCCACACGGCAGCGAGCTCGCCGCGACCGCCAGTGGTAACTCGATTCGGAAGCCCGCGGATGGGGCGTCGACGAGCATCCAGAAGCCCGGTCTGACGCGCCAGAGTCTCTCCCCCGTCGAGCACGCGAACGAGAAGGTTGTTGGTGCGGCGGCCACCGCCTGACGAGGCAACTCGCGAAATCTCGGAACGAACGCCGTAAAGCTCCGCGATATCGCGGCGCACCCGGCGCGCGAGTAGTTCGCTCTCTAGCTCAGACTCGACTGCGATGCGTCCAGAAATGAGGTGGAGACCACCGGAGAAACGCAAAATAGTCGCGAGCTCTGCAGCGCGCTCAGTCGTCTTGCCTAACTGAATTCGTGCCAGTTCGTCTTTGACTTCAGCAGTTAATGCCACTAACTGGCCTTCCTTCCAAGATGACGGTGCGGTTGGATGAGTAATCTACTCTCGTCCACGGTCCCGATGTTTGATGCTGACGGCTACACCGGGCAGGCCGCTAAGAATAGCTGACAACTCTTCGGCAATCGCGACCGAACGGTGTTTGCCACCAGTACAGCCGATCGCGATCGTTGCGTGTCGTTTATTCTCGCGCTGATACCCGGCGAATACAGGTTCGAGGGCTCGTGCGTAGTCCGCAACGAACTCCTGTGCTCCGGGCGCCCCAACCACATACGCACGGACGCGTTCATTGAGTCCGTCTAGTGCTTTGAGCTCGGGCACCCAAAAGGGATTAGGCAAGAATCTGCAGTCAGCCACCATGTCGGCGTCCGCTGGAAGTCCGTACTTAAATCCGAAGCTCTCAATAGTAATACGCAATCCAGCGTCGTTCTCCGCAGAGAACTTCTCGATGATGGTGGTAGCGAGTTGATGGATGTTGAGATCGGTAGTGTCGATGATGATGTCGCTGTTTGAGCGAATCTCCGCCATGCGCGTTCGTTCAGCGGCGATACCGTCGAGCGGAGTGCCCTCTTCTTGAAGAGGATGCGGCCGACGCACTTGCTCGAATCGGCGTACAAGCGCTACGTCCTCGGCATCGAGGAAGAGCACCCGCAACGATGTTGAACCGCGTAGCGCTTCAATCGCATGCTGCGCATCCGAGAAAAGCTTTCCGCCGCGCACATCGATCACAGCAGCGACTCGAGGAAGCGAGTCCCCCGCGCGATGAGCAAGGTCGACGAGAGGCAGAAGCATCTGGGGCGGAAGGTTGTCGACGACATACCATCCGAGGTCTTCTAGTGCGTTGCCAACAGTCGAACGCCCCGCGCCCGACATGCCGGTCACAATGAGTACTTCCTGCTGCTCTGTGACGGGTTTCATGGTGTGTCCAGACTACCCGAGCTAGCGCTGACCCAACTTTTCGATAATCGCCGCCGCTGTCGTCTCTCCGATACCGGGCACTTCGCTCATTTGCTCGGGCGTCGCCGCCTTGAGCCTCGCGACCGAGCCGAAATGCTGGAGCAGCGCCTTGATACGCGAGGGACCAAGACCCGGCACGGTGGAGAGCACTGAGGAAATGTCCTTGGAACGTCGCTGACGTTGATGTGTAATCGCAAAACGGTGAGCTTCATCGCGAAGACGTTGAATCAGGAAGAGCGCATCGCTGTTTCGAGGCAAGATGACGGGGTAATCAGAATCCGGCAGCCAAATCTCCTCAAGTCGCTTGGCAATTCCCGCCAGCTGGATGCCCGAGACACCCGATTCTTCGAGAGCGCGCTGCGCTGCGTTCACTTGGGGCTGACCGCCGTCGACGATGAGAAGCTGCGGCGGATAGGCGAATTTGGACGGTGGTGCCGGAAGCTCATCACTTTCGGGTGCTGGTCGTAAGGAATCACCCGGCTCACCCGAGCTTTCGGGTGCCACCGCCGCCGCCTCGACCTCAGCTGCAGTCGGGACGGCGTCCCCAGCAGCGAGGTAGGCGAGGCGGCGCTTCAGCACCTGATAGATCGAGTCGGTGTCATCGGTGGTCTCGGTGATGTTGAAGCGACGGTAATGCTGCTTCTTCGGCAGCCCGTCTTCGAAAACAACCATGGAGGCGACGACGTTGGTTCCGGAGAGGTGCGAGACGTCGAAGCATTCCATGCGCAGCGGTGCTTCTGCCATGCCGAGCGCTTCTTGAATATCAGCCAGGGCCTGTGATCGGGCAACGAAGTCGCCGCTTCGCTTCGATTTATAGAGCATGAGCGCGTTCTTCGCGTTCGTCTCTACTGTTTGCGCGAGCGCTGCCTTCTCGCCACGCTGCGCGACACGAAGCCGAACTCGGGCCCCCAAGCCCCGCCGTTGAGCAAGCCATTCTTCGAGCGCTGTGCTGTCGTGCGGCAGCGCCGGCACGAGCACGTCGCGCGGCGGCGAGGTGTCGTCATAGGCGTTCTGGAGTACCGACTCAACGAGTCCGCCGAGCTCGACATCGAGTTCTTTGTCGACAACCCAACCCCGCACACCGCGGATGCGCCCGCCGCGCACGATGAACTGCTGGACAGCAGCTGCTAACTCATCGTGAGCGATACCGAAGAAATCGGCGTCAACGTCTTCAGAGAGCACAATCTGGTTCTTCGCCAGGGCAGTCTCCATTGCTCCGATTTGGTCGCGGTATCGAGCAGCAGATTCGTAGTCTTGCTCGCCAGCGGCATCCGTCATCTTTACTCGGATGGAGTCCAACATTCGAGAATCGTTGCCTGCCATGAACGAGGCAAAGTCAAGGGCGATTGACTTGTGATCTTCTTGAGATACCCGGCCAACACAGGGAGCGGCGCACTTGCCGATATCGCCGAGAAGGCAGGGACGCCCGGTTTGTTGGGCACGCTTATACACCGACGTCGAGCAACTGCGCATCGGAAATGCTTTGAGCAAAACGTCGACCGTGTCGCGAATAGCCCACGCGCGGGAATACGGCCCAAAATAGCGCGCATTGGGAAGCTTCCGGTTGCGAGTGACGAGTACTCGCGGAACATCGTCGCCCATCGTGAGGGCCAGATACGGGTATGACTTGTCGTCCTTGTACTGAACGTTAAATGGCGGATCGAATTCCTTGATCCACGTGTATTCCAATTGGAGCGCTTCGAAGTCGTTGCCGACAATCGTCCATTCGACGTTCGACGCTGACAGGACCATGCGCCGAGTTCGCTCGTGAAGCGTCGTTAAAGGGGCGAAGTAGTTACTCAATCGGGCGCGAAGGTTCTTGGCCTTGCCGACGTACAGCACTCGTTTGTTGTCGTCCGTGAACCGGTAGACCCCCGGCCGCGTAGGCATATCGCCCGCTCGGGGGCGCCACGCCACAGTGTTAGCCACGGTGCACCCCTTGCGTTCTAGACACGATTGCCGCTCAATACCTCAGCAAGGAACTGACCAGTGTGGCTGCCAGCGACCTTGGCTACCTTTTCGGGCGTGCCGGTGGAGAGCAACTCGCCGCCGCCAGATCCACCCTCAGGACCGAGGTCGATAAGCCAGTCTGCCGACTTGATGACGTCCAGGTTGTGCTCAATGACGATGACAGTGTTGCCTTTGTCGACGAGTCCGTTAAGTACGAGGAGGAGCTTACGTACATCCTCGAAATGCAGGCCAGTCGTCGGCTCGTCGAGCACATAAATACTACGGCCCATGGAACGCTTCTGCAGCTCAGTCGCAAGCTTGACGCGCTGGGCTTCACCGCCCGAGAGAGTGGTCGCGCTTTGGCCAAGCCGCACGTAGCCGAGTCCGACATCTTCCAACGTCTTTAGGAAACGGTGGATGCTGGAGATCGCCTCGAAGAACTCGGCGGCCTCGCTGATCGGCATATCGAGAACTTCAGCGATGTTCTTCGCTTTGTACTTCACGGCGAGCGTGTCGCGGTTGTACCGGGCTCCCCCACACACTTCACACGCGACGTAAACGTCGGGCAGGAAGTTCATCTCAATCTTGATCGTGCCGTCACCCGAGCAGTTCTCGCAACGGCCGCCCTTGACGTTGAAGCTGAAGCGACCGGGAAGATACCCACGCGCCTTAGCGTCCGCGGTCTCAGAGAAGAGAGTTCGAATCTTGTCGAAGACTCCTGTGTAGGTGGCAGGGTTCGATCGTGGTGTGCGGCCGATCGGGTTTTGATCTACGTGCACAACCTTGTCAAGGTTCTCAAGGCCAGTAACGCGTGTGTGCTTTCCCGGAATCTGGCGTGCGCCGTTGAGCTCGTTAGCGAGCACCTTGTACAAAATGTCGTTGACGAGACTGGACTTTCCCGACCCGCTCACCCCCGTCACCGCCGTGAAGGTTCCCAAGGGGAACTTGACCGTAAGGTTCTTGAGGTTGTTCGCCTTGGCGCCTTCGACCACAATCTGACGGTTCTTATCGACGGGGCGGCGCTTCTTTGGCGTCTCGATAGCCTTTCGCCCCGAGAGGTAATCAGCCGTAATCGAGTTCTTGTTTTTAAGTAGGTCTGTGTACGAGCCAGAGTGAACGACTTCTCCACCGTGCTCGCCGGCTCCCGGCCCAATGTCAACGACCCAGTCCGCTGTACGAATAGTGTCTTCGTCGTGCTCGACCACGATGAGCGTGTTGCCGAGGTTTTTCAGCTTTACAAGCGTCTCGATCAGTCGGCGGTTGTCACGCTGGTGCAGGCCAATGCTGGGCTCATCGAGCACGTAGAGGACTCCGGTAAGGCCGGAACCGATCTGGGTTGCCAATCGGATGCGCTGTGCTTCTCCGCCGCTCAGCGTAGCTGCTGCGCGAGCGAGATTGAGATAGCTCAGCCCGACTTCAACCAAGAACTCGAGGCGCAAACGAATTTCACGCAGCACTTGTGCGGCGATCCGAGCATCACGATCGGAGAGCTCCAGTTCCTTCATGAAGCCGTAAGCATCAATCAAGCTGAGCTCGCAGATATCCGAAATGCTGTTATCAGCGACCGTGACAGCTAAGACCTCAGGCTTGAGCCGTTTTCCGTCGCAGACAGGGCACGGAATCTCTCGAAGGTACGCGGCATAACGCTGACGCTGCACGTCAGTCTCGGCCTCGAGATATTTACGCTCAATGTACGGAATAACGCCTTCGAAGCCGGTCGAGTACTTCATCTCACGGCCGTAACGGTTCTTCCATTTGACCGAGACCTTGAAGTCGTTGCCGCGAAGCACGGCCTCCCGAACATCTTCGGGCAATTCGCCCCACGGGGTGTCCAAAGAGAAATCGAGATCACGAGAGAGGCCATCGAGTAGCTTTTCAAAGTAGTTATAAAGGCCCTTACCCGCCTGAGCCCACGGAAGAATCGCGCCTTCAGCAAGGCTCACCGAGTCATCGGCAACGAGTAGTTCGGCGTCGATCGACATGCGAGTACCGAGCCCTGAACACTCCGGGCAAGCGCCGAAAGGAGCGTTGAACGAAAACGTACGTGGCTCGATTTCGGTGAGTTGGACGGGGTGGTTATTCGGGCACGATAGTTTTTCGGAGAACGAACGCCAGGCGGCATCGCCCTCTTCGTCCACAAAGTTGATCGCAACGGTGCCGTCGGTGAGGCGAAGCGCCGTTTCGAGGGAGTCGGTGAGACGGGTCAAGATATCGTCGCCAGCGACCAGACGATCGACGACAACGGAGATGTCGTGTTTGATCTGCTTCTTAAGCTTGGGTGGATCACTGAGCTGCACAACTTCGCCGTCAACAATGGCACGAGAGTAACCGCTCGACGCGAGTTCTGCGAAGAGATCGACGAATTCGCCCTTCTTCTGCGAGACCACGGGGCTCACCACTTGGTAGCGCTTGCCTGTCTCAAGCTTCATGAGCTGGTCAGCGATCTGCTGCACCGATTGGCGCTCGATCTTTTCACCACAAACAGCGCAATGCGGGACACCGATGCGGGCCCACAAGAGCCGCATGTAGTCATAAATCTCTGTGATCGTGCCGACAGTAGAGCGAGGGTTGCGGTTGGTCGACTTCTGATCGATCGACACCGCAGGGCTCAAGCCCTCAATGAAGTCGACGTCGGGTCGATCCACCTGTCCCAAGAACTGGCGGGCGTAGGCCGAGAGAGACTCAACATAGCGTCGTTGACCCTCCGCGAAGATCGTGTCGAATGCAAGACTCGACTTACCCGAACCAGACAGGCCGGTAAAGACGACGAGAGAATCGCGCGGAATCTCCAGGTCGACGTTCTTGAGATTGTGAACCCGAGCGCCACGGACGCTGAGGTGAGAATTGGGGATCGACTGTGCAGTAGTCACTCTTACTATTCTACGGAGACCACTGACATTGCCTGTACGTTCACCGTGTAGCGCGAGCAGCAACCGGGATAATGGCACCATGCACATTGCGCACGTCACGAGTTTCTTCACTGCTCCCGCGCTCGGCCCGTCGAGCGCGGTCCGCTCTCGCGGACTCGCTTACCGAGCATCAGGCCACGAGTTTACGGTCATTGTTCCGGGTAAAGAGGCATCTGTGGCGTGGGCTGAGTACGGCACGGTTATTACGGTTCCCGCTCGTGGACGCTCGCTATCTCGTGGTTTTGTGCCGATAGCGAAAGCAATTCGGCATGCACTTGAGAAGCTTGTTCCCGATCACATTGAGGTCGCCGATCGCCTGAGCGCTCGTGAAATCGGGTCGTGGGCGCGACACAACCGTGTCCCCGCGATTTACGTTGTCGACCCGTCAAGCAAAGCTGTGCCCAGCATCCATGACCTCGTCGGTTATGACCGCGTACTGAGTGTGGCTCCGGTCGCTCAGGAACTCGGGCGGCCAGAAACTGCGCCGAACTCGGCACAGGATGGTAGCGACACCGCTCGCGCAGCACATAAGCCAGCTGTCGCAGCAACAGCTAGCGGCGATGAATTGGTTTACGCCCCGGCGGGCGTAAATGTGGAGGTGTTCTCGCCGCTTCGCCACAACAGCACCCTGAGAGATTCAAGCGATGCCGACCTCGTCCTTCTGTGCGCAACGCCCCTCACCTCCGCCGGTATGCCGGCCCTCGCCGTCGACGTGGTGAAGCGGCTCGTTGCAGCCGGCGAGAATGTCCATCTGGTGATGCTGGGAGATGGACCGCTTCTGGGACGCCTGGAGCGCAGCACTGTCGAGCTGCCCGTACAGTTTCTGAGCGCAAGCGATCTAGAGCTCGCTGAACGTGCCGAAGTTTTCGCCACTGCTGACATCACCCTAGTGACAGTCGGAAACCATCACGGTCATGCGGTTGCGTTGGAGTCGCTCGCCTCAGGAACGCCCGTTGTTGCAACCAGTGCCTGCAGCCCGTTGCTCCAATTTGTCGACGGTGGCGGGCTCGCAGTCGAGCCGGACCTGACCCATATCGAACACGCACTGCGCATCATTCAGGGTGAGCCGGTCGAGAATAGGCGAGATGCTGCGCGGTCTACCGCGCTCCGCTATGACTCCACCGAATCAGAGCGAACTCTTCTCGCTCTCCACGAATCGCTGTGCAACGAGGAAGAGTAGCCGCTCCTCGCGTCAAGGCACTTACAACCGCTGCGAACGCGTTCGACGGCGGCGCGCACCGGCCGCTATTTCAAGTGACCGGCCTGCTCCATCTGCCGCAGTTCTTTCTTGAGATCTTGAACTTCGTCGCGCAGTCGAGCTGCGAGTTCGAATTTCAATTCGGATGCTGCTTGCAGCATCTGTTCGTTGAGGTCTGAAACTATTTGTTCGAGATCGTTGCCGCCCGCGGCCGCGATCCCTTCACGCTTGAGGTTCGGAGTCGGAGCGCGCTTCTTGCCGTCCCGGCTGCGTGTGGCGAGAAGTTCAGCGGTATCTGCACCTTCGCGGAGCAGCGCATCAGTGATGTCAGCAATCTTCTTTCGAAGAGGTTGAGGGTCGATTCCGTGTTCGGTGTTGTAAGCGATCTGCTTTTCGCGGCGCCGGTCGGTTTCTTCGATTGCGAAAGCCATCGAGCGCGTCACCACGTCGGCGTACATGTGCACTTCGCCCGAAACGTTACGCGCCGCTCGACCAATGGTCTGGATGAGGGAGGTCGACGAGCGGAGGAAGCCTTCCTTATCGGCGTCAAGAATTGCCACGAGCGATACCTCGGGAAGGTCGAGACCCTCACGAAGCAAGTTGATGCCGACGAGCACGTCGTAGACGCCTTGGCGGAGTTCTGTGAGCAGTTCAACTCGGCGCAGCGTATCTACATCCGAATGCAGGTAGCGCACTCGAACACCGTTTTCGGAGAGGAACTCGGTGAGCTCTTCTGCCATCTTCTTCGTGAGCGTAGTCACCAAGACGCGCTCGTTCTTCTCCACCCGCACCGTGATTTGTTCGAGCAGATCATCGATCTGCCCCTGTGACGGCTTGACGATGATCTGGGGGTCGATGAGACCCGTGGGGCGGATGACCTGCTCAACGATGGAGTCAGTGATTCCGAGTTCGTACTTACCGGGTGTCGCCGAAAGATAAACTTTCTGGCCCACCCGTTCGAGAAATTCTTCCCACTTGAGCGGTCGGTTATCGAGAGCGCTGGGGAGGCGGAAGCCATGCTCCACCAGAGTGCGTTTGCGAGAGGCGTCGCCCTCGTACATCGCACCAATTTGCGGCACCGTAACGTGCGACTCGTCGAGCACAACCAGGAAGTCATCGGGGAAATAGTCGAGCAAACAGCTTGGCGGCTCCCCCGGTTGGCGGCCGTCCATGTGCAGCGAGTAGTTCTCGATGCCGTTACAGAATCCGATCTGTTCCATCATTTCGATGTCGAACGTCGTGCGCATTCGAAGACGCTGTGCTTCGAGAAGCTTTCCCTGACGTTCAAGGACGGCAAGGCGTTCTGCCAGTTCTTCTTGAATCGAGACGATCGCCGTCTTGATTGTTTCTGGGCTGGCCGAATAGTGCGTACCGGGGAAGACGGAAACTGAGTCCATCTTCTTCACGATTTCGCCCGTGAGCGGGTGGAGCGAGTAGAGGGCTTCGATCTCATCGCCGAACATCTCGATGCGGATAGCCAACTCTTCGTACACCGGGATGATTTCAATAGTGTCGCCACGCACTCGAAAATTGCCCCGGGAGAAGTCGTAGTCGTTGCGCTGGTACTGCATGCCGACGAACTTGCGAATGAGCGCCTCGCGATCGATGCGCATGCCCACCTGCAGAGCAATCATCGCTTCCAAGTAGGATTCTGCGGCGCCCAATCCGTAAATGCTTGACACCGTCGAAACCACGACCGTGTCGCGGCGGCTCAGTAGCGAGTTCGTAGTGGAGTGACGGAGTCGCTCAACCTCGGCGTTTACCGAGGAGTCTTTCTCGATGAAGGTATCTGTCTGAGGAATGTAGGCCTCAGGCTGGTAGTAATCGTAATAAGACACGAAATACTCGACAGCGTTGTTGGGCATCAGATCGCGGAATTCGTTAGCAAGTTGAGCCGCGAGAGTCTTGTTGTGCGACATGATGAGCGTCGGACGCTGCACCTGCTCGATTAGCCACGCGGTCGTTGCCGATTTACCAGTACCGGTAGCACCCAACAGCACGATGTCTGTTTCGCCCGCGTTGATGCGCTGAGCCAATTCCTTGATCGCTTGAGGCTGGTCGCCCGAAGGCGAGTACTCGCTGATCACCTCAAAAGGACGCACAGATCGAGTTGGTTGCATCCCTCAAGTGTAAACAAGGGCACTGACAACGAGCCTGAAAGTCGAGCGTCTGGCGCACGCTTAGGGCGAACGCACCAGCTTGTTGTGGAGTTCGTGCCACACGTCATCCGCTCGCGCAACGGTGCTCTCTAAGTCGTCACCCGAATCGACGACGAAGTCGGCAATGGCACGCCGTTGATCACCAGTTGCTTGCGACGCAACGCGACGCTTTGCTTCGCTGGGATCCATATTCCGATGGGTGATGAGCCGTTGCACTCGGCGCTCCGCATCGGCCTCGACCGTTACGACCGCCTCGAACTTCGCCAGTGGCTGACCAGACTCCACGAGCAGCGGCACATCGTAGATGACGAACACGTCAGGGTTTTGCTCGGCGGCCTGTTCGAAGCGTTGATGCGCAAGAGCGCTAATGGCGGGATGCGTGATCGCGTTCAGCGCTTCGCGCGCTTTCGCATCGTCAAAGATGTGTGCCCCCAGTGCTTGACGGTCGAGCGCGCCGTCGCTTCGCAACACCTGCTCGCCGAAACGGTCCGCGATCGCACTGAGCGTGGGTGACCCCGGCTCCACGACTTCTCGTGCCAACGCATCCGCATCGACAACGACGGCTCCGTGCTCCGCCCAACGCGCCGCGACGGTCGATTTACCCGAGGCAATACCTCCAGTGAGCGCTATCAAATGCATGCCCTAATGCTAGCCTCAGCCTGTCGAAAGGAGCTGCGGATGCTCGAAATTCTCACCGGTAGCGGACTCGCTGTGGCGGCCGGTCTTAACGCGTACATACCCCTGCTCGTGCTCGGGGTCGCGGGTCGAACGCTAGATTTCGTAGAGTTGCCCGGCGCCTGGGTTTGGCTCGAGAATCCTTGGGTGATTGCAATCCTCGGCGTGCTTCTCGTCGTCGAGGTCATCGCCGACAAGGTGCCAATGGTTGATTCAATCAACGACTGGATCCAAACCATCGTCCGACCGGCAGCCGGCGGAATCGCTTTTGGGACCGGGGCTGCCTCAGAAACAGCGGTTGTTACCGACCCCGCATCTTTCTTCTCGTCGAGCGCCTGGGTGCCCGTCGTGATCGGAATAGTACTCGCGCTGGGTACCCATGCCACGAAGATGGCTGCTCGGCCGGTGCTCAATGCGGCAACAGCCGGGGTAGCCGCGCCGGTCGTGAGCACTGTCGAAGACATCAGCAGCGTTGTGCTCAGTCTTCTCGCGCTGATCGTCCCGGTGATCGGCACGATCGCGCTCGTGGGACTTATCGCTCTGCTTGTGGTGAGAGTGAGACGAGCCCGTCGGGTTAAGGCTCAGATTTCTTAGCGCCCAGACAGACGCCGCCTTAACTGACTGTGGCCAGCCTCCCGAAGGAGACTGGCCACAACGTTCAGCTAGGTGCTACTAGTTGTTGCTCGAGAGCTTCTCGCGAAGAGCGGCGAGAGTCTCGTCGTCTGCGAGCGTTCCCGCGCCTGCACTCGATGCAGCGTCGTCGTTCGAGAACGAGGATGCTCCGGCGGGTGCGCTGCTGATCGATTCTTCCTGAATCGCTGCGGCGGCAACCTGCTTCTTGTGCTGTTCCCAGCGACCCTGGGCAGCAGCGTAATCCTGCTCCCACTTCTCGCGCTGCGACTCGAAGCCGTCTTTCCACTCGTTGGTCTCGGGGTCGAAGCCGTCCGGGTACTTGTAGTTACCCTGGTCGTCGTACTCCGTGAGCATTCCGTAGAGAGCCGGGTCGAACTCGGTACCCTCGGGGTCAACGCCCTCGTTGGCCTGCTTGAGGCTCAACGAGATACGGCGACGCTCGAGGTCGATGTCGATGACCTTGACGAATACTTCGTCGCCAACCGACACAACCTGCTCGGCGAGTTCAACGTGCTTACCCGAAAGCTCGGAGATGTGCACGAGGCCCTCGATGCCGTCTGCGACGCGAACGAACGCACCGAACGGAACGAGCTTGGTGACCTTACCGGGAGCAACCTGTCCGATTGCGTGGGTGCGGGCGAATACCTGCCACGGGTCTTCCTGCGTTGCCTTGAGCGACAGCGACACGCGCTCGCGCTCGAGGTCAACCTCGAGGATTTCAACGGTAACTTCTTGGCCAACTTCAACAACCTCTGAAGCGTGCTCGATGTGCTTCCACGAGAGCTCAGAAACGTGGACGAGGCCGTCTACGCCGCCGAGGTCAACGAATGCACCGAAGTTGACGATCGACGAAACGACACCCTTGCGAACCTGGCCCTTGGCGAGGTTGTTGAGGAACGAAGTGCGGCTCGCCGACTGCGTCTCTTCAAGGAGTGCACGGCGCGACAGAACAACGTTGTTGCGGTTCTTGTCGAGCTCGAGGATCTTGGCTTCGATCTCCTGGCCGAGGTACGGCGTGAGGTCACGAACGCGGCGCAGCTCGATGAGCGATGCCGGGAGGAATCCACGAAGTCCGATGTCAACGATGAGTCCACCCTTGACGACCTCGATGACCGAACCGGTGACAACGCCATCCGATTCCTTGATCTTCTCGACGTCGCCCCAAGCACGCTCGTACTGTGCGCGCTTCTTGGAGAGGATGAGGCGGCCTTCTTTGTCTTCCTTCTGGAGAACGAGGGCCTCAACGGTGTCACCAACGTTGACGACCTCAGTGGGGTCAACGTCGTGCTTGATGGAAAGTTCACGAGAGGGAATGACACCCTCAGTCTTGTAACCGACGTCGAGGAGAACCTCGTCGCGGTCGATCTTGACGACGGTACCTTCGATAAGGTCACCATCGTTGAAGAACTTCAGCGTCTTTTCGACCGCGGCGAGGAAATCTTCAGCAGATCCAATGTCATTGATGGCGACCTGCTTGGGTGCCTTGTCGGTCGTTGCGTTTGTCATGTAGTAGTTGCTCCGGTATGGGTCACGCTTCGAGAAGCGAATAATTGGGCCGCCGACGAAATGAATCTTGTGGATCGCCGAAGGCAGGCGAATAAGAAGTCGCAATTGCGACACTCCAGCCTAGCCCTTCGAAGCCCACAAAACCAACCATTATGCGCCGGTATTTCGCGGATGTCGCTTCACCCGCATCCGCCGTGGACCGATACTCGCGCACCGCCAGTGACGACCGTGGGTTTACGACGCCGAGTATGGGGCCAAAAGTGCTGCACGGAGCGTGTCGAGACCGACGCCGCCGACGTTAAGAGCTCGCCGGTGGAACTCTTTGAGATCGAAGTCCGCACCCTCGTTGGCGTGGCACTCGTCTCGCAACTGTTCCCAAATACGCTGGCCAACTTTGTAGGACGGGGCTTGCCCTGGCCACCCGAAGTAACGGTTCACTTCGAACCGCACGTTTGCGGGATCCAAAGTCACGTTGTTCGTCATGAAATCGAGCGCATAGTCCCAATCCCACACGCCAGAACCCGTGAGCTTGGGCTTGCCGAGGTGTACACCGATGTCAAGAACTACCCGCGCCGCCCGCATCCGCTGGCCGTCGAGCATCCCAAGACGATTCGCAGGGTCGTCGAGGAAGCCCAGATCACTCATGAGTCGCTCGGCGTAGAGTGCCCAGCCTTCGGCATGACCCGAGGAGCCGGCCAGCTGACGCCGATACGTGTTGAGCTGATCGCGGTTGTAGACAGCCTGAGCAATCTGGAGGTGGTGGCCGGGAACGCCCTCGTGATAGACGGTCGTTGCCTCGCGCCAGGTCGTGAACTCCGTCACCGATTCGGGAACAGACCACCACATGCGGCCGGGGCGCGAGAAGTCATCGCTGGGGCCGGTGTAGTAGATGATTCCATCGTGCGTGGGGGCAATCATGCACTCGAGAGCGCGCATCGGTTCAGCAATGTCGAAGTGTGTGCCAGCCAGCGCCTCGATCGCTTCATCGCTGAGCTTCTGCATCCACTGCTGCAGAGCATCCGTGCCGTGAAGGGTGCGGGACGGGTCAGCGTCGAGAAGCTCGATCGCTTCGGCAATCGAAGCACCCGGCTTGATCTCGTGAGCAATCTCCTGTTGCTCGGCCGTCATGCGCGCAAGCTCTTCGATTCCCCATTCATAGGTCTCGTCTAGATCGATTTTCGCGCCGAGGAACGACTGCGACTGCAGCGCGTACAAATCACGACCGAATGCATCCTGCGAAGTTGCGTTCGGTGCCAGTTCGTCTGCCAAGAAGTGTTCGAGCTTCTGATAGCTGGATGCTGCAGCCGCTGCGCCCTCCGACAGTGCGGAGTTGAGCGTGCTGCTGCCACCTTCCGCGGCGGCTTGGGCGATGAATGAGTCGAAGAACCCGCCGGGAGCAGCGATTTGGCGCGCTTGAGCGATCACTTCAGCGACTTGACGCTGGGCAGGGACGACTGAACCTTCGATTCCGTGACGAAGCGTTGCTATGTAGCCGTTGATCGCCTCGGGGATGTTGTGGAGGCGCTCGGCGATGACAGACCAATCCGCTTCAGTCGCGGTGGGCATTAGGTCAAGAACGCCCCGAATATCTTGAGCTGGGCTAGCGAGGTTGTTGAGATCGCGTTTCCACAGTTGAGCGGCATCGGAATCGAGATCAAGCTTGAGCGTCGAGACCATCTCTGTCTTGGTCACGACGTCAACGTCGTCAACGATCGTTGCCGCTTCTAGACGCGCCAGCACTTCGCGGGTAGCCGTGACTACATTCGCGTGACCTTCAGGCGAGTAGTCGGCATAGCCCGAGTGCTCCCCCGGCGAACCGATGTAGGTTCCAATAGCGGGGTTCAGCTCCACCAGCTTCTCTACCCACGCCTCGGCGATTGCGTCGATCGGTGTGGCCGCACGAGGTGCATGGTGGGCTGCTGCAGATGAGATGTTCGTGTCTGACATCGGTGTCGGGCTCCTTCACGTTGCCGGGGTGGGTGTATTAGTTGTCGAGTTCGCTTGCGAGCAACTGAGCGAGAGAATCCAGAGCGGGGTCGGCGCCCTCGTCGTCGGAACTGAGAGTGATCGAATCTCCGTAGCCGATACCCATCGAGAGCACGCTGAGGATGCTGCCTGCGTTCACGGTCTTGCCCGCGGCATCCGTCAGCATCACTACAACGCCGCACTCAGCGACCGCCTGCGCGAACACCGAAGCGGGGCGGGCGTGCAGCCCCACTTTCGAACCAACAGTGACTGTTCTGCTATTCACATCTGCTCCTTCGTGGGGTGCGCGTGTTGCTCGTGCATACCGGGTGCGGGGTACGGCGTCGGCCGCTGGCGCGCTTAGTGCGCGGCAGCGTCCCAGTTGTGGCCCGTTCCGATTTGTACATCGAGCGGAACCGTCAGCGACGCAGCCCCTGACATTCGCTCATGAACGAGTGTAGTCATTCGCTCGAGTTCTCCCCCAGCGATTTCAAAGACCAGTTCGTCGTGCACCTGAAGTAGCATGCGCGATCGAAGCCCTTCGCTGCGAATGTCTGCATCGATCTGCAGCATTGCCCGCTTAAGAATGTCGGCTGCCGAGCCCTGAATAGGCGAATTCAGGGCCTGACGTTCCGCGTTATCCCGCAGAACACGATTCTTGGAGTTGAGGTCTCCGAAGGGACGGCGGCGGCCGAAGATTGTCGTGGTGTACCCGTCGACTCGAGCCTGCTCAACTACGTTACGCAGGTAGTCACGCACTGCGCCGAAGCGAGCAAAGTAGTCAGTCATCAGCGCCTTGGCTTCACTGGTCTCGATACGCAACTGCTTACTCAACCCGAACGCACTCAATCCGTAGGCGAGCCCGTACGACATCGCCTTGACCTTGGTGCGCATTTCGGCGGTGACGTCTGCCGGCTCGACGCCGAAGATGCGAGAGCCGACGAAACGGTGGAGGTCCTCACCCTCGTTGAAGGCTTGAATAAGGCCCTCATCCCCGGAGAGGTGTGCCATGATGCGCATTTCGATCTGCGAGTAGTCCGCAGTGAGGAGCGTGTCGAATCCCGCGCCCGCTTCGAACGCCGCGCGAATCTGTCGCCCTGTGGCCGTTTTGACCGGCACGTTCTGCAGGTTGGGGTCGTTCGAGGCAATGCGTCCCGTGCTGGATCCGGCCTGCTCGTACGTCGTGTGAACACGACCGGTGTCATCGATCGCTTTCTCAATTCCGGTGATTATCTGAACCAACTTGGTCGCATCACGATGTTGAAGCAGCAGGTCAAGGAAGGGGTGCGGTGCTTGTTCTTGGAGATCGGCGAGACTGGCAGCATCCGTCGAGAACCCCGTTTTGTTGGCACGAGTTTTCGGCATTTCGAGCTGGGTAAACAGCACGTCTTGAAGTTGCTTGGGGCTACCGAGATTGATCTCGCGCCCAATCACGTCAAACGCATTCCGGGCGACGTCAGCCGCAGTCGTACTGAGCGACGAGCTGAGATCAGTGAGCAGCTGGCGGTTGACGGCGATTCCCGTGCGCTCCATCTGCGCGAAGACGGGCACAAGCGGCATTTCGATGTCGGTGAGAACCGTAAGGGACCCCTCGTCGAGGCGCGACGCAAGGTACTCCGCTAGCCGCACGACGTACCACGACTTCGTTGCTGGACTCATCTCTTCGGTTTCGGGGACCAACTGGTTGGGATCGCCCTGCTCGATCGTTTCGCCGAGGTAGTTGTAAACCTGTGCCTCAAGCTCTTCGGGCTTACCACTCGGTTTGAGCACCCAGGCTGCCAACATGGTGTCGAACGCGACACCGGCAATGTTCAGACCCGACTCTGCGGCTATTTTGAGTTGCGTCTTGGCGGAGTGCATGAACTTGGGAGAATCACTCGCGAGCCAGGTCGTGAGCGCCTCGTAGTCGGGCCGATCAGCAGCCCAAGGAACGAACGCTGTCTCGGTAGCTGTCGCGAGCCCTAGCCCGGTGACTACACCGTCCACGCTCGTGACTGTGAGCCCGAGCGGCGCCGTGTTGTCTTTGCTGTTGGTAGAAATCCATTTAGCGAGCTCTTCGTCGACCATGGTTCGGACGGCGGGAATGGCCGCCGCGTCATCAACGGCGTCGGATGATGCCTTGGCCGTCGCGTCGTCGCCGCGTTCAGCTGCAGCGATCTTCATTACTCGCTGCAGCAACGTCTTGAACTGCAGACGATCGAATACCTCGCGGACGGCCGTCTCGTCGATCGGTCGGCGGTCGAGGTCTCCAACGCTCACGGGCAAGTCGACCGTGGTGAGCAAGTGGTTGAGCTTGCGGTTACGCACGGGACGATCAATCTGATCGCGGAGGTTTTGCCCAACGACACCCTTGATCTCGTCAGCGTGGGCGAGCACCTCGTCGAGGGAACCGTACAGATTGACCCATTTGACAGCGGTCTTCTCCCCCACCTTGTCGACGCCGATGAGGTTGTCGCTGGTCTCCCCGACGAGTGCTGCGACATCCGAATACTGATGAGGTTCGACGCCGTAACGCTCGAACACAGCATCACGGTCGTAACGCTTGAGCTCAGAAACACCGCGAGCGTTCGGGTAGAGCAAGGTGACGTTGTCATTGACCATTTGAATCGCATCGCGGTCACCTGAGACCACGAGTACTCGATAGCCATTCTCCGAACCCTCGTGAGCCAGAGTGGCGAGAATGTCGTCGGCTTCAAAGTCTTCTTTGCTGAGCGTCTGAATGCCCATGGCCTTGAGCGCTTCCTCAAGAAGCGGTATTTGACCGACGAACTCGACGGGCGTCTCGCCGCGAGTTCCTTTGTACTCGGGATACTCACGGGTACGGAAGGAGTACCGCGAAATATCGAAGGCGACCGCCAGATGCGTTGGTTTCTCGTTCTGAAGAAGAGAAATCAGCATCGACAAGAAACCGTGGATGGCATTGGTGTGCTGCCCCTCGCGGTTCTGAAAACTGTCGACGGGGAGCGCATAAAACGCTCGGAAGGCCAGCGAGTGGCCGTCAATGATCATAAGAGTAGGCTTTTGGGAATCCGACACGCAGCCAGCCTAGCCGGGGCTGCCGACAGCGGAAACGGCCCAACAAGAAGGACACCCTCTGTGAAGTACCCCGAGACCCTAGATCCTGAACTAATTGCTCGCCTCGTTGAGTCTGGTGGCGGATCACTCACCCGAAAAATGGGCATCGAATTTCTCGAGCTGGGCGCTGAACGCTCCGTGGCGACGATGCCAGTGGAGGGCAACACCCAAGTAATCGGCATCCTTCACGGCGGAGCACACGTCGTGCTCGGAGAGTCCTTGGGCTCGATTTCGTCCGCGATCCACGCCGGACCTGGGCGCATCGCCATGGGGATCGAGATTAACGCGACTCATAGCCGGTCCGTGCGCTCCGGCGTCGTGACCGCGACCTGCACTGCGCTTGCGCTGGGGCGCACATTAGCGACTCACGAGATCGTCGTTCGCGATGAGGAAGAGCGCCGCCTCTCCACGATCCGGATTACGAACATCCTGAAAGATCGCCCCACGTCGTAACCACGGGCGTGTCGCACGCGTGAGAAAAACGAAAACCCGGTTCGCCTCGCTATCACGAGGCGGACCGGGTTTTTGGTGAAGCGTCTACTTCTTGGCGCTCAACTGGTCGATGATCGCCTGCGAAACATCGTGCATCGTGAGACGGCGGTCCATAGAAGCCTTTTGAATCCAACGGAACGCGTCTGGCTCGCTGAGGCCCATCTTCTCGTTGAGGAGGCCCTTGGCGCGGTCGACGAGCTTTCGCGTTTCGAAGCGCTCGACGAGGTCGCTGACTTCAGCCTCGAGGGTGATGATCTGGGTGTAGCGGCTGAGAGCGATCTCGATCGCAGGCAGCAAGTCGTTGGGGGTGAAGGGCTTGACCACGTAAGCCAGAGCACCGGCCTCAGAGGCGCGCTCCACAAGCTCCTTCTGGCTGAACGCCGTGAGAAGCACAACGGGAGCAATGTGGTTGGCGCTCAGGCGCTCGGCTGCGGAGATTCCGTCGAGCTGCGGCATCTTGACATCCATGATGACCAGATCGGGGCGCAGCTCGGTGGCAAGGGCGACAGCGGTCTCGCCGTCACCGGCTTCTCCGACAACCTCGTAGCCGGCATCCCGCAGGATTTCGACAATGTCCATGCGGATGAGCGACTCGTCTTCGGCAACGACAACGCGGCGAGGAGCAGTTTGATTGGTGTTTTGGTCAGTCACAGAGCCAAGCCTACGGTATTCTAATCAGCGTTGTAGTCAGCCGAATTGGCGGAATGGTAGACGCGGAGCACTCAAAATGCTTTGTTCGAAAGGACGTGTGGGTTCGAGTCCCACATTCGGCACAACAAACAAGGGAAAACCGGGAGCAGTTCTGCTCCCGGTTTTTTCTCGTTAACGAACTCTGCGGCACGAACTCGAAAGTTCGTGCCGCAGAGAGGCCTCAGAAGCGTCGTGACGCTACTTTGTAGCCCAAGCCGGCGCCTTGGCGTTGACGGCATCGCCAATGACGTGCACGCGCAGGTCGTTGGTGGAACCGGAGATTCCGGGAGGGGAACCCGAAATCACGACGACCTTGTCGCCAACCTCTGCGAGTTCCTGGCCGAGAAGAATCTCATCAACCTGGCGATACATCTCATCGGTGTGAGTAACACGGTCGACAATGAACGATTCGATACCCCAGATCAGCGACATGCGGCGCTGAATCTCCGGGCTCGGAGTGAACGCCTTCATCGGGATGCGGAAGCGCAAACGCGACATACGACGAGCCGAGTCACCTGACTCGGTGAAGACACAGACGAACTTCGCCTCCACGAACGACGCGACATCTGCGGCGGCCAACGTGATGGCACCGCCCTGCGTCTTCGGCTTGGTTCCGAGCTCTGCAATACGGTCGAGACCGTGTTCTTCGGTCGACTCCACAATCTTCGCCATCGTCTGCACGGTGATGACGGGGTACTCCCCCACGCTGGTCTCACCACTGAGCATGACAGCGTCAGCACCATCGAGGATGGCGTTAGCAACGTCAGAAGTCTCGGCACGAGTTGGCACGGGGCTCGAAATCATCGACTCAAGCATCTGCGTCGCGACGATAACGGGTTTCGCCATGCGACGAGCGAGCTCGACAGTGCGCTTCTGAACGATCGGCACTGCCTCCAGCGGAAGCTCAACACCAAGGTCACCGCGAGCGACCATGATCGCGTCGAACGCGTCCACAATGGCTTCGAGGTGATCGACAGCCTGCGGCTTTTCGATCTTGGCGATGACGGGAACGCGGCGGCCTTCTTCGTCCATGATTTCGTGGACGCGGACGATGTCTTCCGCGTTGCGCACGAATGAGAGTGCGATGAGGTCAGCACCGAGCTTGAGACCCCAACGAAGGTCGTCTTCGTCTTTTTCCGACAGAGCAGGAACGTTGACGGCTACCCCGGGAAGGTTGATTCCCTTGTTGTTCGACACTGCGCCGGCAACAACGACCTCAGTCGTAACGACGGTGTCAGTCGCGGAGACAACCTTGACCTTGACCTTGCCGTCATCGATCAGCAGGAAGTCGCCGGGGGCGACGTCTTGGGGCAGGCCCTTGAACGTCGTGCCGCAGATTTCACGGTTACCCACGATGTCTTCGATCGTGATTTTGAAGATGTCGCCAACCGCGAGGTCGTACGGGCCGTCTTCGAACTTGCCGAGACGAATCTTGGGACCCTGAAGGTCAACCATCACCGCTACCGGCTTGCCGGCATCCTGAGCGGCGCGACGAACGTTCGCGTAGACCTCTTCGTGCACGGCGTAGCTTCCATGGCTGAGGTTCATTCGGGCAACATCGACACCTGCATCGATGATTGCCCTGATGTTCTCGTAGCTCGACGTAGCCGGGCCGAGTGTCGCGACGATTTTAGCGCGTCTCATATCTTCCTTTGACGGGTTAGTGGTGGTGGTGGTGGTGGTGGAACTCTTAGAGCGTCATGCCGCGATCGTCCGGGCGAACGGGGAACGGCAATTGCGTCTCCCCCTCAAGGTAGCGATCAACAGCGGATGCCGCAGCCCGACCTTCAGCGATTGCCCACACGATCAGCGACTGGCCACGACCGGCATCTCCGACGACGTAGACGCCGGGGGTGCCGCTTTCATAGTTGTCGTCGCGCGTGAGGTTGCCGCGATTGTCGGCCGCGAGCGGAAGCTGCTTGTCGAGAGTGTCAGTTTCGGGCCCGGTGAACCCGAGAGCCAGCAGAACGAGATCCGCAGGGATCTCGCGCTCGGTGCCTACCTTCGGTACACGGCGGCCGTCAACGAACTCAGTTTCGGCGACACGAATAGCGCGCACTTCGCCAACCGAGTTCGTCAAGAATTCAACGGTGGACGCCAAGTACTGGCGTTCGCCCCCCTCTTCGTGGGCGCTAGAGACCTCGAAAAGCGTAGGCGTGAGCGGCCAGGGTTGGTGTTCGGGGCGCTCGCTCGGAGGTTGAACACCAATGGCGAGGTTCGTGACCGAGAGCGCGCCCTGACGGTGAGCGGTGCCGATGCAGTCAGCACCCGTGTCTCCACCGCCAAGAACAACGACGTGCTTGCCCTCGGCCGTTACCTGTTCGCTCACGGAGTCGCCCGCGACTGCGCGGTTGGACTGAACCAGGTATTCCATGGCGAAATGAACGCCAAGAGCGTCGCGTCCCGGAATCGGCAGGTCGCGGGGCACGGTGGCGCCGGTAGCAACCACAACAGCGTCATAACGTGAGCGGAGATCGCTCCACGAGATGTCGACTCCGATGTTGACACCGGCACGGAAACGCGTTCCCTCTGCCTGCATTTGAGCGAGCCTCGACTCGATGTGGCGCTTCTCCATCTTGAAGTCTGGGATTCCGTAGCGCAACAGTCCGCCAATGCGATCTTCGCGCTCGAAAACAGCGACAGTGTGGCCTGCGCGAGTGAGCTGTTGAGCGGCAGCGAGTCCCGCGGGGCCCGAGCCGACAACGGCAACAGTCTTGCCCGTCAAGCGTCCGGGCGGGTGGGGCGTGACGTTGCCATCAGCGAAAGCCTGATCGATGATCGAAACTTCGATTTGCTTGATCGTGACTGCCGGCTGGTTGATTCCCAGTACGCACGAGCTCTCGCACGGTGCCGGGCACAAACGTCCCGTGAACTCCGGGAAATTGTTGGTGGCATGGAGACGCTCGATCGCTTCGGCACTTTCGCCGCGACGCATGAGGTCGTTCCACTCCGGAATCAGGTTGCCGAGCGGGCAGCCCTGATGACAGAACGGCACGCCACAGTCCATACAGCGACCAGCCTGCCGAGCCAGCTGGCCCGACTCTTGCTGCTCATAGACCTCTTTGTAGTCCATCAGTCGGAGACTGACGGGGCGCCGCTTCGGAAGCTCGCGCTCTTGAACCTTGAGGAATCCCTTGGGATCAGCCACCGGTAACCTCCCTAATTCGTGCCCAGGTAACGTCCCCGTCGGGGTCGAGTCCCTCGGCTAATGCAGTCTCTCGAGTCTGAATGACGGCCGCGTAATCACGAGGCGTAACCTTCGTGAATTGGGCTGCCGTGGCATCCATATCGGCCAGCATGCTTTCGGCAACTACTGACCCGGTCTCTTCGAGATGACGTTCGAGCAGATCCTTGACGATTTCAATATCGGCACTGCCGAGGCCGCTCAACATGAGCTCCCCTGAACTCAGGGAGTCACCGTTGACACGTTCCTCGCGGAGCTGGTGGATGTAAGCGGTACCGCCCGACATTCCCGCGCCCAGGTTGCGGCCAGTGGCGCCAAGAATCAGCACCAGCCCACCCGTCATGTATTCGAGCGCGTGGTCGCCGACGCCTTCGGCAACTGCGGTAGCGCCTGAGTTTCGCACCATGAAGCGCTCACCGACTTTGCCGCGGATGAAGATGCTGCCGCTGGTGGCACCGTAACCGATGACGTTTCCGGCGATGACGTTCTTCTCCGCAGCGAACACGCTGGTGAGGTCAGGACGCACCACAACTGAGCCGCCCGACAATCCCTTACCGACGTAGTCGTTGCTGTCACCATAGAGCTTGATCGAGATGCCGGCGGGGACGAACGCTGCCAGGGACTGACCGGCAGAACCGTGCAGGGTGATCGAGATCGTATCCGCGGGCAATCCGTGCTCGCCATGGCGGCGGGTTACTTCGTGACCCAGCATCGTTCCGACCGCTCGATCGGTGTTGCGAACAGCCAGATCAATCTCGACCGGCTCCTTGTTCTTTAAAGCGGCCTTGCTCAACTGGATGAGCTGCTGATCGAAGTGCTCAGCGAGTTCGTGATCCTGCTCTACGGCATGGGTGCGAGGCTCAGCGTCACTGAACTCGGGACCATCGAATACCGGCGACAAGTCGAGGCCGTCAGTCTTCCAGTGCGAAACGGCACGGTCAACATCCAGCAGTTCACTGTGGCCAATCGCTTCTTCCAACGTGCGGAAGCCAAGCTCTGCGAGGTACTCGCGCACCTCTTGAGCCAAGAACTCGAAGAAGTTCACGACGAATTCAGGCTTGCCGGTGAAGCGCTCCCGCAACTCCGGATTCTGAGTTGCAACGCCAACGGGGCACGTGTCGAGGTGACAGACGCGCATCAGGATACAACCCGACACAACGAGAGGAGCCGTAGCGAAGCCATACTCTTCAGCGCCCAAAAGGGCACCGATAATGACATCGCGGCCGGTCTTCATCTGGCCGTCAACCTGCACCACGACGCGGTCGCGCATGCCGTTGAGCATGAGCGTGTGCTGGGTCTCAGCCAAACCGATCTCCCAGGGCGTGCCCGCGTGCTTAAGCGAGTTCAGTGGGCTCGCGCCGGTACCGCCATCGTGGCCGGAGACCAAGACAACATCGGCCTTAGCCTTCGTGACACCGGCAGCAACCGCGCCAATGCCCTTCTGGCTGACAAGCTTGACGTGAACGCGCGCCGAGGGATTCGAGCGCTTGAGATCGAAAATCAATTGCTTGAGGTCTTCGATTGAGTAAATGTCGTGGTGAGGCGGCGGCGAAATGAGACCGACACCGGGAGTACCGTGACGCGTGCGAGCGATCCACGGGTAAACCTTGCCAGCAGGTAGTTGCCCACCTTCACCGGGCTTTGCTCCCTGAGCCATCTTGATTTGGATGTCATCGGCGTGCGTTAAGTACATGCTCGTAACGCCGAAGCGGCCAGAAGCAACCTGCTTGATGGCACTACGACGGGTCGGGTCAAGAAGACGGTCGACGTCTTCGCCACCCTCACCCGTGTTGGAACGCGCACCCAACTGGTTCATCGCAATAGCGAGCGTCTCGTGCGCTTCCTTGCTGATGGAGCCGTAGCTCATGGCCCCCGTGCTGAAGCGCTTCACGATGCTCGACACCGGCTCGACCTCGTCAATCGAGATGGGCGTACGCTCATCCTTCTTGAACTTAAAGAGGCCACGCAGAGTCATCAAGTTTTCGGCCTGCTCATCAACCTTGGAGGTGTACTCCCGGAAGATGTCGTAGCGCCGGTTACGCGTGGCATGCTGCAGCTTGAACACTGTTTCGGGGTTGAAGAGATGCGGTGGGCCTTCACGGCGCCACTGATACTCGCCACCCGTGTTCAAGCGCTCGTGGACCGTAGGCGCGCGATCTTCGGGGTACGCAGCGATGTGACGCTCTGCATTTTCACGAGCGATAACGTCGAGCCCGATACCACCGAGGATGCTCTTCGTGCCGGTGAAGTACTGATCAACGAACGCCTGCGAGAGGCCGACAGCTTCGAAAGCTTGCGCACCTGCATAGGAGCTCACCACTGAGATGCCCATCTTGGACATGATCTTGAGTACGCCCTTACCGAGCGCAGTGATGAGGTTGCGAACAGCCTTCTCAGGCGTGAGTCCTGTGATGGTGCCGTTGCGGACGAGTTCTTCCGCTGACTCCATAGCGAGGTAGGGGTTGATGGCGGAAGCACCGTAACCGACGAGCAGCGCGACGTGGTGAACTTCCCGAACGTCACCAGCCTCGACGATCATTCCGACCTTCATGCGCTCTTGCTGACGAATGAGGTGGTGGTGCACGGTCGCAAGCATGAGCAAGGACGGAATAGGCGCGAGGTCTTTGTTCGAGTCACGGTCAGAGAGAACGATGAACTCAGCGCCAGCGGCGATAGCAGCATCAGCCTCAGCGCACATCTCGGCGAGCCGGGATTCCATTGCGGAGGGGCCTGCATCAACGCGGTACAGCCCCTTGATAGTCGTCGAAAGACGACTACCGGGGTGCGGTTCGATGTGCTGGATCTTGGCGAGCTCGTCGTTGTCGATCACGGGGAACGGCAGCGCGACTTGCTTGGCGTGCTCCGGCGTTGCGTTCAACAGATTGCGCTGCGGACCAATGCCCAGCGCCATCGAGGTAACGACAGCCTCTCGAATGGAGTCGAGAGGCGGGTTTGTGACCTGCGCGAACTGCTGAGTGAAGTAGTCGAAGAGCAGGCGTGGGCGCTGTGAGAGCACAGCAATCGGAGTATCCGACCCCATGGCGCCCAACGGCTCGGCGCCGAGCCGCGACATGGGCTCGATGAGGATTCGCACCTCTTCTTCGGTGTAACCGAAGGTGCGCTGACGACGGGTGACCGACGCGGGTGTGTGCACGATGTGCTCGCGTTCAGGCAGCTCTTCGAGGGCAATTCGACCGCTCTCGAGCCACTCAGCCCAGGGCTGCGACGCAGCGAGCTCTGCCTTAATTTCGTCATCTTCGATCAGGCGTCCAGCGGCTGTGTCAACGAGGAACATCTTGCCGGGGCGTAGACGTCCCTTACGAACAACCTTCGTTGGTTCGACGTCAAAGACGCCGATCTCGCTCGCGAGAACAACGAGACCGTCATCCGTCACCAAGTAACGTCCGGGGCGAAGTCCGTTGCGGTCGAGAGTGGCACCCACGAGGGAGCCGTCGGTGAAGACAAGGGCGGCAGGACCATCCCACGGCTCCATGAGCATCGAGTGGTACTCGTAGAACGCTCGACGACGCGGGTCGGTATCGGTCTGGTTCTCGTAGGCTTCGGGAACCATCATCATCATGGCGTGCGGCAATGAACGGCCAGCCAAGTTGAGCAGTTCGACAACCTCATCGAACGAAGCCGAGTCACTGGCGCCCGGAGTGTTGACCGGAAGAATATCCTTGATATCGCCAAAGACCGCGGACTCGAGCTGAGACTGACGGGCGCGCATCCAGTTTCGGTTTCCCTGCACGGTGTTGATCTCGCCGTTGTGAGCGACCATGCGGAACGGCTGCGCAAGCGGCCAAGAGGGGAACGTGTTTGTGGAGTACCGCGAGTGCACAAGCGCAAGCTTGGACGCGAAGCGCTCGTCTGACAGGTCAGGGTAGAACGGCTCGAGCTGAAGCGTCGTAACCATTCCCTTGTAAGTAATCGTGCGGCACGACAACGAGGGGAAGTACACGTGAAGCTCGCGCTCGGCGCGCTTACGCAGACGATAGGTCTGGCGATCAAGGTGGATGCCACGAAGCGTGCCCTTGAGATCGACCCGCTTCGACTGCAAGAAGAGTTGCTCAAACGCGGGCATAGCGCCGCGCGCCAGCGAGCCAAGCTCTCCCGGCTGGATCGGAACGTCGCGCCAGCCGAGAACGGTGAGGTCCTCTTCTTCAGCGAGTTTCTCGATGCCCTCTTTAACCTCCGCGCGTGCTGCGCTGTCGAGGGGCAAGAACGCGATGCCGGCGGCGTAGCGGCCCTCCGTAGGCAGCTCGAACTCTACGACGTCGCGGAAAAACGCATCCGGAATTTGGAGCATGATGCCAGCACCGTCACCGGTACCGGCGTCGGAACCGACTGCGCCACGGTGTTCGAGATTACGCAGCGCCTCGAGGGCGGTCGCAATAATGTCGTGCCCGGGGGTGCCACGCAGGGTCGCCACCATGGCGAGCCCGCAGGCATCTTTCTCGTTTGTTGGGTCGTACATCCCCTGTGCTGCAGGGATTGATCCAAAGCGTTCAAAGGGTGGGGTAACAGCCATGCCGTACCGTCCTCACGTATTACTGGTGCGGAGAGGGACTTCTATGGCCCAGAGACAATTTTCAGCGCCTGATTCAGGCCTGAGGGGGTGCGACCGCTTGTGGCGGACTATTTCGAAGCAATGACGGGAGCGGACTCCTCGACAGCATTGACGACAATGTCATGCTCGGAATAACGATCTTCGGAGTTTACAACACCATCAGCAGACCACGTGTGACCGTCAACGTAGGCCGTCTTTTCGGCGCCCACGTGACGACGTGACTGGATGATGAAGAGAACGATACCGAGAGCAACAGTCAACAGGGCGCCCCAGACATTCACGCGCAGCCCGAGAATCACTTCGCTGGGGTCGATGCGAATCGACTCAAACCACACTCGGCCGATTCCGTACCAAATCATGTACAGCGCCCAGACCTTGCCCCACTGCAAACGGACAGGGCCGGTGGGTGCGAAGACGGGAACGGTGAGACCGAGAACGTGCTTCTTGACGAAGCCGTACTGGCGCTCCATGGTGAGCAGGAAAACGATGCCCACGACATTCCAAATCATTTCGTAGAGGAACGTTGGGTGGAACAGCGTGCCGGCGGGAAGCCCCACCGGAATGGCCGAGTTGCCGGCATCGATCTGCAGGCCCCAGGGCAACGCCGTCGGCTGCCCGAAGAGCTCCTGGTTGAAGTAGTTACCGAGGCGACCAATGGCCTGAGCCAAAAGCATGGCGGGAGCCAGGGCATCCGCAAAGCTCCAGAAACGGATACCAGTGAGGCGGGCGCCAATGTAGGCACCAACAGCGCCACCGATGAGCGACCCGAAGATGGCGTTGCCGCCGTTCCAGATGCGGATAATCTCCCACGGGTCTGCACCCTCGTAGAAGTAATCGCCAGGGTGAGTCGCGACGTGGTACAGACGAGCACCGACGAGACCGAGCGGCACCGCCCAAATGATGATGTCAATGACGACTCCGGGTTCGGCGCCGTGACGTGTGAGGCGACGTTCGGTGAGCATCGTCGCCGCGATGATTCCGAGCAGGATGCAAATCGCGTACGTGTGGATCTGGACTGCTTGACCGAAGTCGAGGCCGACAGCACTGAACCACTGATCGAACGGGATCGTAACAAGCGTCGACCACGAGTCAGGTGGGCTCGGGATACTGAGGGGCACTAATGACAAGGAGGTCACCTTTCTGGACTGCGACTAAGCAAGAGTACCGGTCGCGAGTGACGCTGCAGTCTTCGCGACAGCATCCACCCCACCGGTCGACAAAGCACTGACGAACACTGAACCGACAATTGCACCGTCGGCGTAGGTAAGAACCTCACGGACCTGTTCGGCAGTAGAGATACCTAGACCGACGCAGGCGCTGGTGGAGCTAGCGTCACGCAGACGTGCAACGAGAGTCTTAGCTGCAGCGTCAACGTCGGAACGTGCGCCCGTGATTCCCATCGTGGAGACGGCGTAAACAAACCCGGTGCTTGCTTCGACCGCACGAACGAGGCGCGCATCGCTCGACGACGGAGCCGCGAGGAACACTCGGTCGAGACCCGTGCGCTCGGATGCAGCGATCCAGTCAGCCGCTTCGTCACTCACGAGGTCAGGCGTAATGATTCCAGACCCGCCGGCAGCCTTGAGCTCATCGGCGAAACGATCGACGCCGTACTGCATGATCGGATTCCAGTAGCTCATTAGGACAACCGGTGCCGATACGCGAGAGGTAATCTCGCGAACCGCATCAAAGCCGTCGTGAAGGCGGAAGCCATTCGACAACGCGGTCTGCGTTGCTTTCTGGATCGCGGGACCGTCCATGACCGGGTCAGAGTAGGGCAGGCCGAGTTCGATAACATCGACGCCATTCTCCGCCATTGCGACTGCGGCCTCGATGCTCTCGGCAACGGTCGGGAAACCGACGGGCAAGTAACCGATGAGGGCTCCGCCACGTTCCGCGTTGGCGCGAGCAATCGCTGCTTCTACTGCGCTCACGGCTACTCCCCTGCCTTGCTGGCTTCGGCTGAATCAATCAATTCGAAATACTCGGCCGCTGTTTCCATGTCTTTGTCTCCGCGACCGCTGAGGTTCACGAGGATGACCGACTCTGGGCCCAAGTGCTTGCCGAGCTTGATTGCTCCGGCCAACGCGTGCGCAGACTCAATAGCGGGGATGATTCCCTCGGTGCGGCTCAACAGCCGCAGAGCCTCCATCGCCTCGGCATCGGTGATCGGGTCGTAATTGGCGCGCCCAATGTCTTTGAGCCACGAATGCTCGGGGCCCACTCCGGGATAGTCGAGCCCTGCCGAGATCGAATGCGATTCAACAGTCTGGCCTTCGTCATCCTGCAGCATGTAGCTGCGAGCACCGTGCAGAACACCGGGGCGTCCCTTAGTGAGCGTGGCAGCGTGACGCTCGGTCAAGTGCCCTTCGCCGGCTGCTTCGTAGCCGTAGAGGGCCACATCGGTGTCGTCGAGGAAGGCGTGGAAGATTCCCATCGCGTTGCTACCGCCACCCACGCACGCGGCGACCGCGGTCGGCAGTGCTCCGGTGAGTTCGAGAACCTGCTTGCGCGCCTCATCACCGATGACACGGTGGAAATCCCGCACCATCACGGGGAAGGGATGAGGGCCGGCAACGGTGCCCATGAGGTAGTGGGTGTCTTCAACGTTGGCAACCCAGTCGCGCAATCCCTCGTTGATTGCGTCCTTCAGCGTGCGCGAGCCTGCCGTAACGGGGATTACTTCTGCGCCCAGGAGGCGCATGCGCGCGACGTTGAGCGCTTGGCGCTCAGTGTCGACCTCGCCCATGTACACGACGCACGACATTCCGAAGAGTGCGGCTGCAGTGGCCGTGGCGACACCATGTTGACCGGCGCCGGTCTCCGCGATCAGTCGTGTCTTGCCCAAGCGACGGGCTAGCAGCGCCTGACCGAGAACGTTGTTGATCTTGTGCGAACCCGTGTGGTTGAGATCTTCACGCTTGAGAATGATCCGAGCGCCACCAGCGTGTTCCGCAAAACGCGGGACCTCAGTGATGATCGAAGGACGGCCCGTGTAACTCGCGTGGAGCTCAGCAAGCTCGGCAGCAAACTCCGGGTCGTTCTTGGCTTCGTTGTACGCGGCATCCAACTCATCGAGCGCAGCAATCAGCGATTCTGGAACGAATCGCCCGCCGAACTCACCGAAGTAGGGGCCCAGTTCATCTTTCAGCATTAGCAGTCCAAAAAGTCTTGCAAAGTGGCGATCGGGTCGCCCGTGACGAGTGCTTCGCCCACGAGAACCACATCCGCTCCCGCGTTACGGTAATGCGCAACGTCTGCGGCGGTCTTCACTGCCGACTCTGCGATGCGGATAACTCCGCTAGGAATCTGGTCAGCGAGTTCGCCGAACAGATTTTGGTCAAGTTCAAACGTGCTCAAGTTGCGAGCGTTGACTCCCACGAGGCTCGCTCCCACATCGAGGGCCCGAGAAACTTCTTCTGCTGAGTGTGTTTCCACCAGCGGAGTCATACCGAGCTGCACGATGAGGTTGTAGAGCGTGGTCAATGTAGGTTGATCCAGCGCCGCAACGATTAACAGAACGAGGTCAGCACCGGCGGCTCGAGCCTCAAAGACTTGATACGGCTCGGCGATGAAGTCCTTACGCAATACGGGAAGCCGCACTACAGACTTCACCGTGATCAAGTCATCGAGCGAACCGCCGAAACGGCGCTGTTCGGTGAGCACACTAATCGCGCTCGCTCCCCCGGTTTGGTACGAGGTCGCGAGCGACGCAGGATCGGTGATCTCCGCGAGGGCACCGCGAGACGGACTCGATCGCTTGATTTCAGCGATGATGTGCACACGCTCGCGAGGAGACAGCGCTTCAAGAGCATCCAGCGCCGGAGCAGCATCAGCCGCAGCGCGCTCTATAGCGGCGAGACTGACGGACTCGCGACGGACGGCGGCGTCTTCCAGCGCGCCGTCAACTAAATCGGAGAGCACTCTAGCTGTGCGTCTTGGGGGTGAGCTTGTCGCCACCCACGCCATAGCCGAGGCGCTTGAGCACCTGACCGACGATTAGCCCGACGACAACCAGTCCCGCCGACGCGAAGACGAGCCACGCGATGTTGAACCAAAAAGCGAGCGTTCCGATCGTGAACGCGACCAACATGATCACTACAGCGGTCCATGCCGCCGGGGAGTTTCCGTGGCCGGGGTCATTATCAGTACTCATCAGGCTCCATCCTTTGCTGATCTTAAATTGTAGCGGGAGTAAGCCGCTTGGCGTTGCCAATCAGAGCTCTGTCGGGTCGATTCCACGACTTTGGGCATCCCACTGCGACGCGGGGTCATCCGCGACTACGGCGGTTGCTCGGTCGTACTTTTTCGTAGCGGTCGGCCACCGATGAGCGGAGATCGTTGCAAGCAACCCCACAATGACAATGAGTGCCCCTGCCACGAGCGCAGTGTACGACCACATGCTGCCCTCAATCAGGACGATAAGCGCCCGTACAGAATCAATGCCGCTGATGCCCGTGGACTCGGTCACCAGTTCGGACGAGGCCAAAGCAGGGTCGGCGAGGGTCGACTGACTCACGACGACAATGGCCACGCCTACCGCCGCGGCCATGACACCAAGAATCCGTCGCACAAGCACCGACGCGATACTGAGAGCAGCAACCAGCGCGAATACGGAAAGTGCGAGCGTAGCCAGCGCACCGGCGGCATCGCTGCCGAGCACCTCGACTGTGACGGCATCCGGGAGCGTGATTGTGAACCACCGCTGGGTCCACGTGAGCATCACCAGAGCGGCGAGAAGTACGAGCCCCGCGAGAACTACTGTTCGAGACCGCTTGCCGTTCATGAACTCAACTGTGTCATCGCATTAGCGACTGCAACAGCACGCAACGGCGCTGCAGCCTTATTCTGCGCTTCTTGGTGCTCCGCAGCGGGATCTGAATCCGCAACGAGACCGGCACCAGCCTGCACCCGAGCCATACCGTCAACAATCGTGACTGTACGGATAGCAATCGCCAGGTCGGCGTCGCCGGCGAAGTCGAAGTAACCCACGACTCCCCCGTACACACCGCGCTGGGCGGGTTCGAGCTCGTCGATGATCTCTAGCGCGCGAGGCTTGGGAGCGCCCGACAGAGTGCCAGCGGGGAAGGTCGCGCGGAATACGTCTACCGCGGTCGCTTCAGGGCGCAGATCGCCTTCTACCGACGACACAAGGTGCATGATGTGGCTGAAGCGCTCGACCTGCATGAACTCGGTTACCGCGACCGTGCCGGGAGTGCAGACCTTCAGGAGGTCGTTACGGGCAAGGTCGACAAGCATGAGGTGCTCGGCGCGCTCTTTAGTGTCAGCGAGCAATTCTTCAGCGAGTTCAAGATCACGCTCGGTGTCACTGCCCCGCGGACGCGAACCCGCGATCGGATGCATGTGCACACGCTTTTGGCTGACCTTGACGAGCGCCTCAGGGCTCGCGCCCACGATCGAGTACGGTCGCCCGTCCACATCGACTAGTGAGAGCAGATACATGTATGGCGACGGGTTCAGAGTGCGCAGAACCCGGTATACGTCGAGGGGTGTCGCCGAGACCTCGTGGTCGAAACGTTGAGAGATCACGACCTGAAAGACATCGCCATCACGAATAAATTCTTTGGACTTCTCGATGGCTGTTGCGTACTCGGCAGGAGTGGTGCGCGGCGCGGGCTGCGGCTCGATCTCGATATCGACATCGGCCAAGAAGGCCTCCGTCGGCTGAGCTAGGCCCGCTTGGAGAGAATCGAGACGCGATTGCGTTTCGGCCCACATTTCGTCGGCAGACTGGTGAGCATCGTTGAGCGCGGTCGAGATGAGCAATACCGTGCCGAACCGGTGGTCGAGAACCACGAGATCGGATACAAAGCTGAGCGCTTGGCTCGGTACCTCGAAGTCAGCGGGAGGGGCATCCGGGAGGTTCTCGAGCTCACGAACGGCTTCCCAGCCGACGAAGCCGACGAGACCGCCGGTCAACGGAGGGTGGCCCTCAACGCGCGGAGTCTTCCAGCGCTCATTGAGATGCGCGAGTGCTTCGAGCGGAGCCGTCGGGCAATCGTCGCCCAGAATTCGCTCTCGCGGCATCCCGTAGTCGATCCACTCGACGCCATGCTCGTGCTGCGTGAGCACACCAAAGCTCGCGACGCCGACGAACGAGAAGCGTGCCCAAATGCCGCCCTGACCTGCTGATTCGAGCAAGAAAGTGCCCGGATTGGCTTTCGCCAACTTGCGGTAAACCCCGACCGGAGTCTCGCCATCAGCGAAGAGTTGGCGGATGACCGGAACGACTCGGTGGCCGGCAGCGACGAGCTGATCGAACTCTTCGCGAGTGGTGGTGCTATTCATCAGAGAATCCTTGGCGGGGAACGAGCGGATCTACTTCGAAACAGGAGTGAGTGCCGGTGTGGCACGCGGGGCCGATCTGCTCAACGCCCACGAGCAGCGCATCACGGTCGCAGTCCAGGGCCGCAGTGCGCACGTACTGGCGGTGTCCACTCGTGTCGCCCTTGCGCCAGAGTTCCTGACGGCTGCGGCTGTAGAACGTTACTCGCCCCTCAGTGAGGGTTCGCGTGAGAGCTTCGGCATTCATGTAACCCAACATGAGTACTTCCTTGGTGTCCCACTGCTGGATGATTGCCGGCAGCAAGCCATCGGCAGCGAACTGAGCTCGTTCCAGCACGTCGTTCACGGTCTCGAGAGTGAGTTCATCGCTCATCGTGTAACCAATCCATGACTGTTGAGTGAAGCCTTGACATCGCCAACCGTCAACTGACGGCTGTGGAAGACGGATGCTGCAAGTACGGCATCCGCCCCCGCATCGATGGCCGGAGCAAAATGCTCGACCTTGCCGGCTCCACCACTGGCGATAACCGGCACTGTGGCGAATTCACTGATAGCGGAGACGAGTTCGAGGTCGAACCCTTCTTTCGTTCCGTCAGCATCGATCGAGTTGACGAGCAACTCTCCGGCGCCACGCTCCATAGCTTCACGGGCCCATTCGAGCGCATCGCGATCAGTTTCGGTGCGGCCACCGTGCGTTGTGACAATCCAGCCGTCTCCGCGACGCTTGATGTCGAGGCTGAGCACGAGCACCTGAGCACCGAAGCGGTGGGCAATGTCGTCAATCAGTTGAGGGCGAGCCAGTGCGGCGCTGTTGACGCCCACCTTGTCGGCACCGTGGGCCAACAGCTTCGACACATCGTCAGGCTGGCGAACCCCGCCACCGACGGTGAGCGGAATGAAGATTTGCTCGGCAGCGGAACGCACTACCTCGTACATCGTGGCGCGGCCTTCGACCGTTGCCGTCACATCGAGGAAGGTGACCTCGTCGGCCCCCTGCTCGTAGTAAAGACGCGCGAGAGACACTGGATCTCCAGCGTCACGAAGATCCTTGAAGTTGACACCTTTGACCACGCGACCGTCGGCGACATCGAGACACGGAATGACCCGTACAGCGACCGTCATTACTAAATCCTCGCTGCGTGAATCGCGCTGACCAGAATGGCCCGCGCGCCGACAGCGTGCAGTTCGTCCATGACCTGGTTGGTATCAACCCGGTGGACCATCGAACGCACAGCAACCCAAGCGGGGTCTTGGAGCGGAGAAACCGTGGGGCTTTCGATGCCCGGGGTGACCTTCGTTGCCGCTTCGAGAAGCGCCACCGGAACGTCATAGTCGATCAACACGTACTGGCGAGCGACAAGCACACCCTGCAGGCGACGCTGAAGCGTTGCGCTGCCCTCGACATCCTTGCCCGAACTGATCAACACAGCGGTCGAGTCGAGGATGACGGGGCCGAAAATCTCGAGGCCCTGAGCGCGAAGTGTCGAGCCGGTCGACACGACGTCGGCCACAGCATCCGCTACTCCGAGTCGGATCGCGGACTCCACGGCGCCGTCGAGGCTCACGAGCTCTGCCGTGACGCCGTGACGCTCAAGGAATGCTCCAACGAGGCCGGCATAGCTCGTGGCCACCCGCACTCCGTTGAGGTCGGAAAGTTCGTTGAACCGCCCAGGCTCCCCCGCGAAACGGAACGTCGAGTCACCGAAGTTAAGGCTCGCGATCTCCACCGCCGGTGATCCCGAGTCCAAGAGGAGGTCTCGACCAGTGATCCCTACGTCGAGGGCGCCCGAGCCCACGTAGGTGGCGATGTCGCGGGGGCGGAGGTAGAAAAACTCCACGCCATTGCGGTCATCGCGAACGTTCAAGGCGCGCGGATCGCGTCGCCCCGTGTAGCCCGCTTCGTAGAGCATTTCGGAAGCGATCTCACTCAGTGAACCCTTGTTGGGCACTGCAACTCTTAACATGTCAGCTCTCAGTCATTTGGTGCGAAAAGTGGTCGTGGGCACATCAAAGATGTCGCCACACGTCCTCCGGGCTGAGCCCTTTAGCAACCATCAGAACCTGAAGGTGGTAGATGAGTTGGGAGATCTCTTCTGCGGTCTCTTCGTCCGACTGGTACTCGGCTGCCATCCATACTTCGGCAGCCTCTTCCACAATCTTCTTGCCGATCGAATGCACTCCGGCATCCCACAGGGCAACCGAACCAGAGTCGGCCGGACGTTCTACCGCTTTGCGGCTTAGTTCAGCAAAAAGTGCGTCGAAGTCTTTCACACGTCAAGGGTACCGCCCCAGAGGGCGGTCCCTTGCCGCATGACTTGAACGAGGTGTGACTAGTTCGTGCCGAGCAGGTCGATCACGAAGGTCAAGGTGCGTCCGGAGAGCTGGTGACCAGCACCGGCGGGACCGTACGCGAGGTGCGGCGGGCAGATGAGCTGGCGACGGCCGCCCACCTTCATGCCGGGAATTCCCTCTTGCCAACCACTAATGAGTGCCATGAGCGGGAAGTTGATGGACTCGCCGCGGCTCCACGAGGAGTCAAACTCTTCGAGAGTCTCAAAGTCGACGCCCAAGTAGTGCACGTCAACCGTGGAACCAGCAGTTGCCTCCGCACCGGTTCCCTCTTCGATGTCAATGATGACGAGCTCAGTGGGCGCAGGGCCCTCGTAGAACTCGACCTCTGGCTTAGTTTTTCCTGAATCAGTCATTGGACTAGTCAACCAGATGGACCCGGATGCCCGGCTCAGCGCCCCGCGAAATATGGCCGTGTTCGCTGTGAGCGGCACGCTGTGGGCAGCACGCTGTGGGCAGCACGCTGTTCGCGTATTCGCTTGCCGCGCCTGAGCGTGGGCGGCCGAACGCTTCACCACGCCGTTTACTGAACGTTAGTGAGCGTGACGGTGCGCACTAGCCTTCTCGCGCAGTTCTGACACCCGCAGTGACGGGTCGTCGCCGCGGTAGACGGAAGAACCAGCAACGAAAGTATCAGCCCCGGCCGCTGCCGCGATCTCGATCGTGCGCTCGTCGACTCCGCCGTCGACCTGAAGCCAGACATCGAGCCCGCGCTTGTCGACGAGTTCACGAAGCTGGGTGAGCTTGGGCATCGTCTCCTCCATGAAGCTTTGGCCACCAAAACCCGGCTCGACCGTCATCACGAGCACCTGGTCGAACTCCTCGAGCAGCTCGAGATACGGCTCAATCGGAGTACCGGGCTTAACCGCGATGCCGGCACGAGCGCCTTTCGCCCGCAGCGTGCGGGCTAGGCCCACAGCATCCGAAGCAGCCTCGGCGTGGAAAGTAACGCCATAGGCGCCAAGGTCGGCGTAGTCCGGCGCCCAGCGTTCAGGATCAGTGATCATCAAATGCACATCGAGCGGGATCGTGGAGACCTGCTGAATGCGCTCCGTCATCTGGAGACCAAACGTCAAGTTCGGCACAAAGTGATTGTCCATGATGTCGACATGGACGAGGTCAGCGTTCGATATCTTGGCGATATCGCGTTCAAGATTGACGAAATCCGCCGCCAAAATACTGGGGTTGATGCGTACAGACATAACCGAGACCTCTCTAAGCGTCAGCTTTGACAAGCAGTTGGATGAACATGGCGTCAGTTCCGTGACGGTGCGGCCACAACTGAACGTGGGTTGCTTCGGGCAGGTCAAGCTCTGCCTTGGAGAACCCCTGCACCACCGCAGGAGTGTCCATTTTGGTCACTCCCTCGACCTTACGCAGCACCGACCCGACGATCGCTTTGGTTTCAGCGGCGTGCGGCGAGCACGTGACGTACACCAAAACACCGCCCGGCTTCAACGCCGTGAGCGCCGATTTCAGCAGCGCCGTCTGAATAGCGCCGAGCTGCGCGACATCGCCGGGCTGTTTGCGCCAGCGAGCCTCGGGACGACGACGAAGTGCACCGAGACCGGTGCACGGCGCGTCGAGCAAGATGCGGTCGAACTGATTCGGGAACTCTTCGCCGATCTCTACGCCATCCTTTTCCCACACCTCGGGCGGAGCGTCGAATACGGCCAGAGCATTGCGGACAAGCTTGGCTCGAGCCGGAACAAGTTCGTTGGCCGTGAGCGTCGCTCCGCCCTGCAGGGCTTCAGCGGCGAGCAAGGCGGCCTTGCCGCCGGGGCCTGCGCACATGTCGAGCCATGACTCCCCCGCCTCGACGGGGCGAGCGCGGCTGAGGGCGAGCGCGGCGATTTGGGAGCCTTCGTCTTGCACGCGGGCGCGGCCGGAGGCGATTGCAGCGTTCTTGGCCGGGTCACCTTCGCGGAGTGCGCCACCGATCGGCGAGTACTCGGATGGAGTGACGTCGATGTCGGCCGCATCCGAGAAACCGGGCAACGCCGCAACCGACACCCGAGCGGGCACGTTGTCGGCGGCCAACAGACCTTCGAGTTCAGCTTCGCGCCCCTCGGCAACGAGAACCTGGCGGAATGCCCGAGTGACCCACAGCGGATGCGAGTACGCCAGCGCAAGAGCTTCTTCGCCAGAGCCCGCAGCACCAATCACACGCTCGCGCCAGGTCTCGGCATCGTGCTTCGTGATAGCGCGCAGCACCGCGTTGACAAAGCCGACCGCTGAACGAGAACCAATGGTCTTGGCCAGCCGTACCGACTCATCGACGGCCGCGTGAGACGGCACACGCATCGACAGGAGTTGGTGGGTCGCAAGACGCAGAACATCGAGCACCGGTGGATCAATCTTCGACACCGCGCGACCAGCCGCTTGTGCGATCACTGCATCGTAATAACCCTGCATGCGCAGCGTGCCGTACGTGAGCTCGGTCGCGAGGCCGGCATCGGCACTCGACAATTTGGCTCGGTCGAGGTGAACGGGCAAGAGCAGGTTGGCGTACGCATCCGACTCGCGCACCGCCATGATGACGTCGAGCGCTACCCGACGGGCTGACTGTGCGTAGCTCACGAAGCCACCACCTCTGATTCTGAATTCAGGCCACGCCACCAGGCTGCGGCATCCATTGCTTTGCGTCCCTCGGGATGGACCCGGAGAAGTTCTAGGGGGTCGGTTGCCGTGCCGACCAAGACTTTCTTACCGGCAAATTCGAAGTGGCCGGGGGCAAGTGAGGGGGTGTCACGCGCAATCGCTGCTTCGAGCACCTTGAGACGGCTGCCATCAATTGACGTCGATGCGCCGGGCTCGGGCGTGACACCACGAATGCGGTTGTGTACTGACTGCGCGGGCTCAGTCCAGTCGATGCGACCATCGTCGAGCGCGAGCTTCGGAGCCAACGTCACCTCACCAACCTGCGGTTCAGCATGAGCTGTACCGGCAGCAAGCGAGTCGACAACCTCCGAAAGCAGCGCGGCACCAGACAGCGACAATTGCTGCAACAGCGAACCCGCAGTTTGCTGGGCGCCGATCGGCTCGGTCATTGTGGCGAAGATGTCGCCCGCGTCGAGTTGCTCGACGAGTTGAAACACTGTCGCGCCCGACACAGTATCCCCGGCCATAATCGCGCGCTGCACGGGGGCAGCACCGCGCCACTGCGGCAACAGCGAGAAATGGAGGTTGATCCAGCCGAGTCGAGGAATCGTAAGAACGTTTGCGGGCACCAACCCGCCGTAAGCGACGATCACACCAAGATCGACGTGAAGATCGTCGATGGCGGATGCCGCAGCCGCGTCGAGCCGGTTGGCACGAATCACGCTCACCGCAGCCTCGTGCGCGCGAGCCGCCACCGGCGTGGGGGTCATCACGCGGCGTCGCCCCTGGGGTGAATCGGTGCGCGTGAGCACTCCGGCTACCTCGTGCTCGGAATTCAGCAGCGCGTCGAGACTGGGAACAGCTACCTCGGGGCTACCGGCAAAAAGGAGTCGCAAGGAAGTCATCCACCAATTGTCTCGTGAAATCGCGCAAAGGTGCGCACTGAGCAGTTAGAGATCGACAAAGGGCTCAAGGTCGTCGAGGTGAACCCGCAGTCCCGGCGGCGGTTGTTGGGCCCGCGGTGTGCCCGGTTTGCGACTGCGGCGTGCCACTGTCGTGGCCGTCACCACGAGCGCTTTCAGTTGCTCAGCGACGGCAGCACCGTCTTTGTAGTCGAAACGAACAATCGTGCGCACTAGTCCGTCGGGGAGGTCGACCGGGCCCAAGATATCGAGCGGCGCGACGGGGAGCTGGCGTATCGCATCATCGATCAGCGCAATCTTTCCGGTGAGCGTTGCGACGCGGACCGCTGGCGGAAAACGAAGCTCTCGTCGATCAGCGAGCTCTGTCTGGGCGAAATCCTCTTGGCGCCACGTCACGAGCGAAGTGGCTAGTGCGCCACCGACGCCCACGATCACCGTCGGCGCACCGTCGGCGGCCAACGCAATCGCGTTCGACCACCAGCGCAGACAGTCTTCCGCCACCCGCAGGCTCTCGCGCGCCAGCATGCCAGCACCATCGAGCAACAGCACCGCTCGATAGCCGCCTTCGGCTACCGGCTCAGCACCGCGAGTCGCAATGATGAGCGAAGGCTCGTTGGGGACCGTAAGCACTTGATGGTCACCATCAGCAACGATCACGCGATAGCCGGGGAACGCACGGCCCAATTCGTCGGCGGTTCGAGCACTGCCCGAGCCGACCATGCGCAGTTTCGTGCCGTCACACTCACGACAGCGCCATTTCACGGCAAGCGCTCCGCACCAGACACAACTGGGAGTCGCGGATGCCGAACGCTGCGCCAGCGGCCCGGCGCAGGTCGTACAGCGCGCCGTTTGCGCGCAGTCAGCGCAGGCGAGTCGAGGCGCATAGCCAGGGCGTGCGACTTGAACGAGAACCGGGCCCTCATCGAGACCTGCTCGCGCAGCCTTCCACGCCGCAGAGGGAATGCGAGCGATCGCGGCCAGCCGGTCTTGACTGACCTGGTTGGCCGAGGGAATTACTTTGGGCGGCCGAATACCGCCGGGGCTGAGCGCAACCAACCAGCCAACCTCAACAAGGCGTTGCACTTCGGTGCTGCGCGAGTGGCTGAGAAAAACCAGCGCGCACTGCTGTTGTTCTTGACGAAGCAGGGCGGCATCCCGCGTATGAATATAGGGCGAGAGGTTTTCGCTATAGAGAGAATCTCCGTCATCCCACACCACGATGAGCCCGAGATTGGCTGCCGGAGCGTAGACGGCCGATCGATTACCGATGATGACGTAGGGCGTGCCGTCGTGAGTGCGGAGAAAGTTGCCGTAACGCTTCTGCACACTCTGGCGAGCATCCAACCGCAGCACCCGGTCAGCGGGCAGCAGAGCGGCCGCGGCCGCTTCAAGCTGCTCTTGGTCGCGGAAGTCCGGGGTTGCGAGGATCGCCGTGGTACCCCGCGCGAGAGCTTGAGCCGCCAGTTCTACCATTGTGACGGCCCAACGGCCGACCCACACTCCGGGAGCAACCTCGGTCACTCCCGTCGGAGCGGAAAGAGCAGCTCGTTTGCGCTGCGCCACGAGAGTCGTGATCGCTCCCTCATCGAAGAAGGCAACCGCCGCCGGCTCCCCCGATGGTTCGAAGGTGTTCAAGGAGGGATCGGGAAGTGTCTTTTCGGCGCGCGCATGGCGTTTCGGAATACCCAGTCGCAAAACGTCAGCCGCATTGCCAGCGGCGCGGTCGGCCGCGGTGCGGGCAAGTTTCCAGACTTCAGGCGAGAGCACGGGGAACGGCGAGATCACCGTCTCGACTTCACTCAGCTTGCCTGCGTAATCGACCGTGTCGGTGAGCTCGACGATCCAGCCCTCGACGAGCCTGCCGAGTGTTCGGAGCGGCACTTTGACGCGCACGCCCGCCTTCGCGTCAGCACGAAGCTTCTCGGGAATCGAGTAGTCAAAGAGCCTGTCGAGTTGGGGCAGAGGCGAATCAATGAGCACCCGAGCGATGGATGCGTCAGTCATCGCTACAGGCCGGCCGCCTGGCGAAGCGCGTCGACGCGGTCGAGGCGCTCCCAGGTGAATTCGGGAAGCTCGCGGCCGAAGTGACCGTACGTCGCAGTCTTGGCGTAGATGGGGCGCAACAGATCCAGATCCCGGATGATCGCACCGGGACGCAGATCGAAGACGTCGTGGATAGCGCCCAACAGTGTCTCATCAGAGACATGGCCGGTACCGAAAGTCTCGACGTAGAGGCTCACGGGTGCCGCCCGCCCGATCGCATACGCGATCTGCACTTCCACGCGGTCAGCGAGGCCAGCAGCGACGGCATTCTTGGCGACCCAGCGCATGGCGTACGTTGCCGAGCGGTCGACTTTAGAGGGATCTTTTCCGCTGAACGCTCCCCCACCGTGACGGGAAGCGCCACCGTAGGTGTCGACAATGACCTTGCGGCCGGTGACGCCGGCATCGCCCTGAGGCCCACCGATCTCGAAGCGGCCGCTGGGGTTCACGATCGCCTGCAGGTTCGAGAGGTCGAAGCCCGAACTTTCGGCGATCGGGCGAACAACCAACTCTTCAATCTCCTGACGCAGCTGAGCGGTCGAGACAGAAGGTGAATGCTGCGTAGAAAGCACAACGGTCTCGATGCTGCGCGGCACGGATCCCTCGTAGCCGACCGTCACTTGAGTTTTGCCATCGGGGCGCAGGTAATCGACGAGGCCCTCTTTACGCACCTCGGCCAGGCGCTCGGCCATACGGTGCGCAAACCAGATGGGCGCGGGCATGAGCTGCGGGGTCTCATTCGTGGCGTACCCAAACATGACGCCTTGGTCGCCGGCGCCCAGGACATCCAGAGCGTCGTCCGAGTGCTCTTCACGCGCTTCGAGGGCACGGTCGACACCCTGAGCGATGTCGGGAGATTGCGCGCCAATCGAAATCGAAACTCCGCAGGAGCGACCATCAAAGCCGACGTCTGAGGAGTTGTAGCCGATCTCAGAAATACGGTCGCGCACGATGGCGGGAATGTCGGCGTAGCCGGTCGTGGTGACCTCGCCGGCAACGTGCACAAGGCCGGTTGTCACGAGAGTCTCGACGGCGACGCGGGCGTTCGGGTCTTCGCCGAGCAGCGCATCCAGGATGCCGTCGCTGATCTGATCACAAATCTTGTCGGGGTGACCCTCGGTAACGGACTCCGAGGTGAAGGTGCGCAGGGGCGAAGTCATAAGCCGTCTCCGGTAGTGATGAATGGATGTCAGCGGGCTGCGAACACAAGATCCAGAATGCGGTGAGCCACCGACAACTTGCTTCCGCTTGCCTCGCCCACTCTATCGCCGCCACCGTTGATGACGATGACAGTGTTACTGTCTGTGGCGAATCCGTCGGTCCAGCCGACTCGGTTGATCACGAGGTAGTCGCAGCCCTTGCGGGAGACCTTGCCGCGGCCCAGTTCGAGCAGTGCAGCCTCGTCCTGCTCGGTCTCTGCCGCGAAGCCCACGATTGTCTGCTCTCGCGGGCGGTCGTGAGAGAGTCCGCGCAGAATGTCAGGGTTCTCTTCTAACCGCAGCTCAAGCGTGCTTGAATCGCTGCGCTTCTTGATCTTGGATTGCGCTGTCTCTGCCGGGCGGTAGTCCGCGACGGCCGCCGCCATAATCACGAGGTCAGCGGATGCCGCTTCAGCCGTCACCGCCGCCTGCAGTTCGAGAGTTGTTCCCACCTGCACGCAGCGCACACCCGACGGCAACGGAACCTCCAGGTTCGCCGCAATCAGAGTGACATCGGCACCGCGGGCCGCCGCAGCCATCGCCAAGGCGACACCCTGCTTGCCACTCGAGCGATTACCGATGAAACGCACCGGATCAAGAGGCTCCCGCGTGCCACCTGCCGTGACCAGCACAGAGCGGCCCACGAGATCGCGAGTGGTGGCCGCGGCATCGAGAACCGCAGCAACAATGTCGCTGGGCTCAGACATCCGCCCCGGTCCGATATCAGAACCAGTCAGCTGGCCCGATTCGGGGCCGACAATGCGGATGCCGCGAGAGCGCAACATCTCGACATTGGCAATTGTGGCAGCGTTCTGCCACATCTCCGTGTGCATTGCCGGAGCAATGAGTACGGGAGCAGTGCTCGCCAGAATCGTATTGCCGAGAAAGTCGTTGGCTTGGCCTGTCGCGATCTTGGCGATCGTATTGGCCGTAGCCGGCGCAACAACGATCACGTCTGCGGCTTGGCCGACAGAGACGTGTCGGACCTCGTCCACACCCTCATAGAGGTCAGTGTGAACCGGGTTGCGACTGATTGCCTCAAGAGTGGGTAAACCCACGAACTTGAGGGCATTGCTTGTGGCCACGACGTGAACATCGTGGCCAGCAAGCACAAGCTCGCGCACAACAGAGACTGCTTTATAAGCAGCTATTCCGCCAGAAATTCCGACGACAACGTTGAGCGCGGTCACCGAGAAACGTTCTATTCGCCGCTGAGTCGCTTGAGTTCGAGCTTGTTTTCGTTGATCTCGTGGAGAGCAACTGAAAGAGGCTTGTCGTCGATCGTGGAGTCTACGAGCGGCCCGACGTTGTCGAAGAGGCTGCCTTCGTGAAGGTCTGCGTAGTAGTCGTTGATCTGACGAGCGCGCTTCGAAGCGAAGATAACGAGCTGGTACTTGGAGTCAACCTTCGACAGTAGTTCGTCGATGGGGGGATCAATGATGCCCGAGTTCTTGTCAGCCATAAGGGTGCTCCTTGGAGTCGGAAGTGGTCGCGCCAGCGGGCGCATCCATCAATTCTACGACTTCTTCAGCCGCTTGGCTTACTTCTGTGTTGACTACCTTCACATCGAACTCATCTTGAGCCGCCAATTCGACCTTCGCGGTCTCCAAACGGCGAGACTGTTCGGCGGCTTCTTCGGTGCCGCGACCGATGAGACGACGCACCAATTCTTCCCACGTGGGCGGGAGCAAGAAGACCAACAATGCCTCGGGCATGACCGTACGAACTGAGCGTGCGCCCTGCAAATCGATCTCAAGCAGCACGCGCTTACCCTCGGCCAAAGCGGCATCGATCGGCGGGCGCGGCGTACCGTAGCGGTAGGAGTTGTGCACGATGGCCCACTCGAGAAGTTCTTTGTTTTCGATCATCGAGTCGAACTCGTCGTCACTCACAAAGTAGTAGTGAACGCCGTTGACTTCGCCTGGGCGCGGCTTGCGAGTGGTCGCAGAAACACTGAGTAGAACGTCCGGATGATTCTCCCGAATGAAGCTAGAAACAGTTCCCTTGCCCACGGCGGTTGGCCCTGCCAGCACGACGAGGCGCGTCGGCTCGGGGCCTTGACGGCTCGATAGGTAGTCGGTCAATCGCTGACGTTGTTTCGGACCAAGCCCGCCGACTCGCTTGCGTTCGGCAATGGCGAGGTCGGCCATGATCGAGTCGACACGAGTTGGGCCAAGGGACGGAACGCTCATGAGCAGTTCACGAACAAGAAGCCGAGCTTCAGCGCTGTCGGGCTGAGCCCAAGCGGTGCGCGCAACGCTGAGAGCGGTCCGGGCGCGTTCTGCGACTTCGCGCTTGACTGCAGCCCGGGCGCGTCGCGCCGCGATCGCCGCGCGTGAGGCAGCCGCACGATCAACCGCGGGAGGTGCGGGACGGGGCGTCATTAGCGCACCTGCTCACGGAGTTGAGAACGCAACGAACGAAGTTCAGCCGGAATCTGACTCGCGCCCTCTTGAAGAACGCTTCGAGATACTGTCACGATCGTGTTCGACACAGCATCGCCGTACAGTTCACGAGCCTGCTCAACCTGAGCACCCTGTGCCCCGAAACCAGGAGCCAAGATGGGCAAATCCACAAGCTCACCGCTGGTGATGCCGTAGTCGGCGACCTCAACGGTCGCACCGATAACGACGCCAAACGACCCCAATCCACTTTCAGTGTTCAGAGCGGTCACATCTCGAACGACACTCGCCGCGACCGTAGCACCCTCGTGCTCACCTTCAGCGATTCGAGCCGTCTGGATGCTGCGAGCCGAGGCATTGGACGTCGCCGCAAGAACAAAAATCCCCTTGCCGGCCGACCGCGCCAGTTCGAAGGGCCTCGAGAGCTCAGAAACGCCCTGATAGGCCACCGCGGTCATTGCGTCAGCTTCCAGCGGCGAGCCGGGAGTGAGCCACGCTTGGCCATAGGCATCAACCGACGACGACAAATCGCCGCGCTTCACATCGGCGATAACAAGCAGCCCGGCGGAACGTGCCAGAGCGAAAGACTCCTCGAGAATCGCGTAACCCGCGGAACCGAAGCGCTCGAAGAACGCCACCTGGGGTTTGATCATTCCTACGTTGCCGGCTGCGGCATCCACAGCGCGCAGCGCAAACTCGCGAACGCCGTGGGCGTCGTTGGACAGATCCCAGGTTTCGAGGAGGAACGGATGGGGGTCAATTCCCATGCACACTCCCCCGAACTCGTCGAAGGTCTGCGCCAGCCGCGAAGCGAAACTAGGCATTGTTGGCAACCTTTTCGAGCTCGGCGGCGCGATCGAGCGCGTAATCCTGCAATGAACGAACGTCGAAGCCGTCGCGGATCGCTTCGAACGACGCGACTGCTGCGGCGAGTTGCGCAATCGTCGTGAAGATCGGCTTGTCGGCCGCAACCGTTGCGGTGCGAATCTCGTAGCCGTCGGCCCGAGCACTGCGACCGCTCGGCGTGTTGATGACAACGTCAACCTTGCCGTCGTTGATGAGTTCCACGATCGACGGCTCGGCCGCATCCAACTCTTGACCCATGAAGTACTTGCGCACGACTTGAGCCTCGATGCCGTTGCGGGCGAGGATCTCTGCGGTGCCTTCGGTGGCCAGGATCGTGAAGCCGAGCTGGCTCAACCGCAATACCGGCAGGATGACAGCGCGCTTGTCGCGGTCGGCAACAGAGACGAAGACCGATCCCCCATCGGGAAGACCGCCGTACGCAGCCTCCTGGCTCTTAGCGAATGCCTTAGGGAAGTTGGAGTCGATACCCATGACTTCACCGGTCGAGCGCATCTCCGGGCCGAGAACTGAGTCAACAACGTTGCCCTCAACGGTACGGAACCGCTTGAACGGCAGCACTGCTTCCTTGACTGATACCGGCGAAGTCGACGGCACTTGCGAGCCATCGAGCACAGGCAAGAGACCGCTCTCGACGAGAGAACGGATGCTTGAGCCAGCCATCACGAGAGCGGCCGCCTTAGCGAGCGGGATACCCAGAGCCTTCGACACGAAGGGAACGGTGCGGCTCGCGCGCGGGTTGGCTTCGAGCACGTAGAGGATGCCCTGGCCGATGGCGAACTGAACGTTGATGAGACCTCGAACGCCGATGCCTTCAGCGATAGCGAGCGTCGCTTCGCGAACCCGGTTGAGGACGTCGCGACCGAGAGTGACGGAGGGCAAGGTGCACGCGGAGTCGCCGGAATGAATACCGGCTTCTTCGATGTGCTCCATGATTCCGCCGACGTAGAGTTCATTGCCGTCATAGATGGCGTCGATGTCGATTTCGATGGCGTCATCCAAGAAGCGGTCGACCAAGAGCGGCGACGTCTCCGAAATGATGACGAGGTCGCGAACGCGCTCGAAGTAGTCAGCCAGCGCTTCGGAGTCGTACACAATTTCCATACCGCGACCGCCGAGAACGTGCGAAGGACGCACGAGAACGGGGTAGCCGATGTTCTCTGCAATTGCGATTGCTTCGGACTGGTTGGTTGCCGTGCCGTTCTTCGGAGCGAGCAGCCCAGCGTTGTCCAGAATCGCGGAAAAAAGTCCACGTTCCTCGGCAAGATCGATAGCTTCGGGAGTCGTGCCGAGAATGGGGATGCCGGCATCCTTCAATCCCTGAGCAAGCCCGAGCGCCGTTTGGCCACCGAGCTGCACGATGACACCCATGAGCTCACCGCTGCCGCTCTCGGCGTGAATGATCTCCAGCACGTCCTCGAGCGTGAGCGGTTCGAAGTAGAGACGGTCGCTCGTGTCGTAGTCGGTAGAAACCGTCTCGGGGTTGCAGTTGATCATGATCGTCTCGTAGCCAGCATCTGACAGCGCGAACGAAGCATGGACACACGAGTAGTCGAACTCGATGCCCTGACCGATACGGTTCGGGCCTGACCCGAGAATGACGACCTTCTTCTTGTCGCTGGGAACGACCTCAGTTTCAGAGTCATAGCTCGAGTAGTGGTACGGCGTCAGAGCCGGGAACTCGCCAGCACACGTGTCGACCGTCTTGAAGACGGGACGCACATCAAGGTTCCAGCGCACATCGCGCACCTCAGCCTCGGTCAGCCCGCGCAGATCAGCGATCTGAACGTCGCTGAAGCCGTGGTTTTTCGCGTGGGTCAACAGCGCCGCCGTCAGCTCAGGGGCCGCCGCGACATCAGCAGCAACTTCATTGATGAGCGCAATCTGGTCAATGAACCAAGGATCGATCTTGGTGGCGTCGAAGACTTCTTCTGAGGTGGCACCGGCACGCATGGCCTGCTGCACCGTGATGATGCGACCATCGGTAGCAACTGACGACAGCGTGAGCAGTTCGTCCTTGTTGCCGACTTCGCCGTTCCAGTGGAAGCTCGAATCGCGCTTCTCTAGCGAACGGAGTGCCTTCTGCAGGGCGGTCGAGTAGTTACGGCCGATAGCCATAGCTTCACCGACCGACTTCATCGTCGTCGTCAGACGGGTGTCGGCGGCAGGGAACTTCTCGAAAGCGAAGCGGGGAACCTTGACGACGACGTAGTCGAGCGTGGGCTCGAAACTTGCCGGAGTCACCTTGGTGATGTCGTTGGGAATCTCATCGAGGCGGTAGCCGATGGCGAGCTTGGCTGCGATCTTCGCGATCGGGAAGCCCGTTGCCTTCGACGCCAGCGCACTCGAACGAGACACTCGCGGGTTCATCTCAATGACGATGACGCGACCATTGGCCGGATCGATCGCGAACTGAATGTTGCAGCCACCGGTGTCGACGCCCACCGCGCGGATGATGTCGATACCGATGTTGCGCAGGTTTTGGTACTCACGGTCGGTCAGCGTGAGAGCCGGAGCGACCGTGATCGAGTCTCCCGTGTGCACCCCAACCGGGTCGACGTTCTCAATGGAACACACGACAACCGTGTTGTCCGAGGTGTCGCGCATGAGCTCGAGTTCGTACTCTTTCCAGCCGAGGATGCTCTCTTCGAGAAGAACCTCGGTAGTGGGACTCTGGTGAAGACCATCGGTAACCATGCGCACGAGCTCTTCGCGCGAGTACGCGAAGCCGGAACCGAGGCCACCCATCGTGAACGAGGGGCGGATCACGAGCGGATACCCGAGGTCTTCGGCAAACTCGACCGCTTCGGCGACGGTGTGAGCGATGTGCGACTTGGCGACATCCGCTCCACAGTCCAACACGAGCTGCTTGAAGATCTGGCGGTCTTCACCCTTGTTGATGGCTTCGAGGTTGGCGCCGATCAGCTCGACGTTGTACTTCTCGAGGATGCCGTGAGCGTCAAGCTCGATGGCCGCGTTGAGCGCTGTCTGGCCGCCGAGAGTCGGCAGCAGTGCATCCGGACGTTCCTTGGCGATGATCGACTCGATGACTTCCCACGTGATCGGCTCGATGTAGGTGGCATCGGCGAAGTCGGGGTCGGTCATGATCGTGGCCGGGTTCGAGTTCACGAGGATGACACGGATGCCCTCCTCACGCAGCACCCGGCACGCCTGCGTGCCGGAGTAGTCGAATTCAGCTGCCTGACCAATGACGATCGGGCCGGAGCCGATAACGAGTACCGATGAAATGTCGTCTCTCTTGGGCATTACTTGGCGTCCTTTGCGGTCTCGAGAACAAGGTCGCGGAACCTGTCGAAGAGGTAGTTGGCATCGTGGGGGCCTGAGGCCGCCTCGGGGTGATATTGAACGGAGAACGCGGGGATGTCGAGGGCGCGAAGGCCTTCGACCACGTTGTCGTTGAGGTTGACGTGGCTCACTTCTACGCGACCGAATCCTGCCGGTGACTGGCTGATCTCGCCGACCGGAGCGTCTACCGCGAAGCCGTGGTTGTGCGCCGTGATCTCGGTGCGCAGGGTCTGCACATCGATAACGGGCTGGTTGATACCGCGGTGACCAAACGGCAGCTTGTAGGTGCCGTAGCCGAGCGCGCGGCCCAAGAGCTGGTTGCCGAAGCAGATTCCGAAGAACGGGAGGCCCTTTTTGAGAACCTCGCTCAACAGTGCAACGTGACCATCGGATGCCGAGGGGTCGCCCGGGCCATTCGAGTAGAAGACGGCGACCGGTTCGATCGCGAGCATTTCCTCGAAGGTGACGGTCTGAGGAAGAACGTGCACCTCAAATCCACGCTCCGCGAGGTAGTTGAGGGTAGACGTCTTCACTCCGAGGTCGAGAACGGCGAGACGGCCAATGCTCTCGCCCTGTGCCTCGACGACGTACGCCTCCGACGTTGACACTTCAGAAGACAAGCTTTGGCCCGCCATCTCGGCCGCCGCGGTGATGGATGCGAGCTGCTCTTCGGTGCTGAGGTTCGCGGCTTCACCGGAGAAGATTCCGCCACGCATCGAACCGGCATCGCGCAGACGACGGGTGATAGCGCGGGTGTCGACGCCGCTGATACCGATAATCCCCTGCTCGGTGAGCTGGGCATCCAGCGACTCTTCCGCACGAAAGTTGGAGACGACACGGCTCGCATCGCGAACGACGAAGCCTGACACCCAAATTCGCGAGGATTCGGGGTCTTCGGAGTTCACACCGGTGTTACCGATGTGAGGTGCCGTCATCACGACGATCTGTCCCGCGTAGCTGGGGTCGGTGATTGTCTCTTGGTAGCCGGTCATCCCGGTCGCAAAGACGACTTCGCCGATCTTCTGGCCGCGGGCACCATAGGCCTGACCGAGATAGCGCGAGCCATCTTCAAGAACGAGCACTGCGGGTTCAAAGGTCACTGGGACTGCCTTTCGTTGCCGACGACACTATCGAGAGCGCGTTCACACGTCTCGGGGTCATCCATTCGGAAATAACTATCGACTGCAGTGCCATCGAGATTCCACTCGATCACCTGCAGCCCGTTGCTTTCGACCACACGGTCGATGGTCCAGGTTGCGCGGGTAATGCCGCGTACATCAGTGCGAGAAAGCCAGAGGTCGGGTGAGCCAGCGCGCGAAACCACGATGCCTTCGGGGTGCACTTCGAGAAGGCAGTTCGCGCGGAAACCCAAGCCGTGCACGTTGATGCGGTTGAGCTGATCTCCCGCGACAGTGGTCGCAACGTACTTGCCGCTGAAACGGAGGTCGGTGTCGTCGAGATCAACGGGCGGCGCGAGCGGTGCTCCGATGTGGGACTGTCGTCGCTTACGCGCACGCCAGCCGATGACCATCGCGGTAAGAGCGAGAGCCACGATGATGAGCACGATGACGATCGAGATTTCTTTAGCCACGAGCGGCCTCGCTCTCGGCGGCCCGCGCTTGCTGAGCGACTTCGGCCGCGTCTACGACGTCGCCATCCCGCACAGTTTCGTAGCCGTTGTGGATGGTAGTCATAACTCGACCAGGCAGTTCGCGCCCGAGGTAGGGCGAATTCGTGCTCTTGCCGCGAAGTGATTCCGCAGAGAACGTGGAACGAGCGCTCGGGTCGACCAGCACGATGTTGGCCGGGGCTCCGAGAGCGAACGGAATGGCGTAACCGTCGAGGCGGCCGATCTGCGCGGGCTTTTGCGAGAGCACGCGTGCAACATCCGCCCAGTCAAGCTGGCCGGTGTCCACAACAGCCTGCTGAACAACGTTGAGAGCAGATTCGAGCCCCACCATGCCGAACGCGGCTTCTGCCCACGAGCACTCTTTCGCCTCGGGCGGATGCGGTGCGTGGTCAGTCGCGACGATATCGATCGTGCCGTCGGCGAGGGCTGCACGCAAGGCGTGAACGTCTTCGTCGCGACGCAGCGGAGGGTTCACCTTGAAGCGGGCGTCATAGCCGCGAACGAGTTCCTCGGTGAGCAGCAAGTGGTGAGGCGTCACCTCTGCGGTGACGGCGATTCCACGAGCCTTCGCCCAGCGAATCACGTCGACCGAGCCGGCGGTCGAAAGGTGGCAGATGTGAAGTCGGGCACCCACGTGCTCGGCAAGCAAAACGTCGCGGGCGATAATCGACTCTTCCGCGACAGCAGGCCAGCCGGCGAGCCCCAGCTCACTAGAAACGGCGCCCTCGTTCATCTGGGCATCGACCGTCAGCGTGGGCTCTTGAGCGTGCTGCGCAACGACGCCGTCAAAGGTCTTGACGTACTCGAGTGCGCGACGCATCAGCAAGGCGTTGTGGACACATTTGCCGTCGTCCGAGAAGACGCGCACGTTGGCGCGAGAGTTGGCCATTGCGCCGATCTCAGAAAGCTTCACACCTTCGAGGCCCTCGGTCACCGCGCCGATTGGGCGCACTGTGGCGTATCCGTGGTCGAGGCCGAGCGACTGCACTTGCTCAACAACACCAGCGGTGTCTTGAACAGGCATCGTGTTGGCCATGGCGAACACGGCAGTGAAACCGCCCATTGCCGCAGCGCGCGATCCCGAAAGAACCGTTTCGCTCTGCTCGAAGCCGGGCTCGCGCAAGTGAGTATGAAGGTCGACGAGCCCCGGAAGTGCCTGAAGACCGGCTGCGTCGATCGTGCGGTCGGCAGAGGTTGCATCCGTGAAGACGCCGCGCTCGATCGTGAAATCTCCGCGCTCGCCATTCGGCAGGGTGGCGTTGACGATTCTGATACTCACGAGAGTCCTCTTCTCTGAATTAGTTCACGTTGAGGGGCGGCGGGCAGGATTCCCGCGCTCACCGCTCCACAGCTCCGGACAGCAAGTGATACAGCACCGACATACGCACGGAGACGCCATTCGCCACTTGCTCAAGCACTGTTGATTGTGGCGAATCTGCGGCGGCAGCCGAGATTTCAAGGCCGCGGTTCATCGGCCCAGGGTGCATAACCATGCTACTGGCTGGCAGGGCAGACATTCGCTCGTCGTTGAGTCCCCACTGTCGCGAGTATTCGCGAGCATTGGGGAAGAATGCTGCGGCCATCCGCTCGGCCTGCACGCGCAGCATCATGATGACGTCGGGCCCCTGCGCGATGGCATGGTCAAGGTCATACGAGACCTCGACGGGCCAGCCGCTGAGGTTCACGGGAAGCAACGTAGCGGGGGCAACGAGAGTCACATGAGCGCCAAGCGTCGTCAGAAGCCAGACGTTGGAGCGGGCGACTCGCGAGTGAACGATGTCACCGACGATGGTGACGGTGACTCCCTCAAGCCCTTTGCCTCGAGCCGCTGTTCCGTGCAGGCGGCGACGAATGGTGAAAGCGTCGAGAAGAGCCTGGGTCGGATGCTCGTGCGTGCCGTCGCCGGCGTTCACGATTCCGGCGTCAATCCAACCGCTGTCTGCCAGCGTCTTCGGTGCTCCGGATGCCCAGTGTCGTACGACTACCGCGTCTGCGCCCATCGCGGCCAAAGTTTGCGCGGTGTCCTTAAGGTTTTCGCCCTTAGAAACGCTCGATCCTTTGGCAGCAAAGTTGATGACGTCGGCACTCAAGCGCTTGGCCGCAGCCTCAAAAGAAATGCGAGTGCGCGTGGAGTCTTCGAAGAAGAGATTGATGACGGTTTTGCCGCGCAGAGTGGGCAGTTTCTTTACTTCGCGCTCCGAGACGCTCGCCATGTCTTCGGCAACGTCGAGAATCGCGATCGCTTCGTCGCGAGTCAGTCCCTGGGTGGTGAGGAGATTTCTCATCCGATTGTCACCTCGTCGGTGCCGTCGATTTCCTCGAGGCGCACGTTGATGCGCTCTTCTGCCGAACTGGGAAGGTTTTTGCCAACGAAATCGGCCCGAATCGGAAACTCCCGGTGCCCGCGGTCGACAAGCACGGCGAGGCGCACGGCGCGAGGGCGACCGAGATCGCCGAGCGCATCCAGCGCAGCGCGAATAGTACGGCCCGAATACAACACGTCATCGACGAGCACGACGGTCTTGCCGTCAATGCCTCCGCTGGGGATGTCAGTGGGGCCGGTAGCGCGGGTGGGGTTCTGCGCGAGATCGTCGCGGTACATCGTGACGTCGAGTGCCCCTGCCGGGATCACGGCAGAATCAACCGAGTGGATGATCGCCGAGATGCGGGAGGCCAGCGTGACGCCGCGCGTCGGAATGCCGAGAATGACGAGATCGTCTGAACCGCGATTGGACTCTAGAATCTCGTGAGAAATACGAGTCAACGCTCGGGTGATATCAGCATGCTGCAGCACTGTGCGTACAGGCATTCTGACCTCCTTCCCCGCCTCTCTGGACGGAATTTAAAGGAAATCTGTTTCGATGACTCTAGCGCACCACGACGAGCAGTTCACACTTGCCCACGGAGAGTTACGAACCCCAGCGCTTGAGAAGGAAGCGTTCAAGCACTCCCACTGCTGTATCGGTGAGTTTTCCGAGAACACCCAACAGGATGATCGTGAGGAACAGTCGGTCAATGCGCCCGTTCTGCTGCGAATCGACAAGCAAGAAGCCGAGGCCGAGCGAAGCGCCCAACAGCTCCCCAGCCACGAGAAACAGCCACGCCTGTGCCAGTGCTAACCGCAGCGACGAGATCACAGCCGGCACAACGGCCGGCAACTGAACGAGCCCGAGCAGCGCGGGACCTGAGTAACCGTAGCTTCGGCCCAGTTCGACCAGATGGCCATCCACATGGCGAAGCGCCGACGCCACCGTCGTGTACACCGGGAAGAACGCGCCGATGGCGATCAGCGCAACCTTGGAATCTTCGTTGTAGCCCAGGTAGAGCCCGAGAAGCGGTACCCAAGCCAGAGAGGGCACCGCCCGCAGAGCACCCAACGTGGGAGCAAAGAACTCTGACACGCGAGCCGACAGCCCCACAACGGAAGCCAGCGCCAAGCCGACGACCGAACCAATCACGAATCCGAGGAGCACCCGCTGCGTAGAAATCGCAACGTGTTGGTAGAGCACACCACGTTCGTAGAGGTCCACACCGGCCGCCCACACACTGAGCGGTGTCGGCAGGCGGTAGCTGGCGACCGCACCGGAGGTGGCGATGAGCTGCCAGAGAACGATCAGCGCCAGCGGGAGCACCGCGCCCAGGAGAACCGGGCGGACCCAGCGTCGACGACGCGGTGTATTGGTTTCTACGGGTGCCGGAGCGGCCGCGACATCAGTGACGACGGGCCGCTCCAACAGGTTCAACGGGCTATTCAGCGACACGGCTCGGGTCCGCACTGTCGACATACGTCGTTTCGAACAGCGTCGCGAGAGCATCGTCGATCTGCGATTGCTCGGCAACCGCTCCCGAGTCAACGAAGATCGGACCGATCACGCCGAGAACGTCAAGCTGCTTCTGCCCGGGAGCAGGGTCGATAGCGAGGTTCGTTCGCTCCAGCAGAACCGAGTTAGCAATGGGGAGATCGATACCGGCGACATCTGCAAAGATCGCCGCAGCGTCATCCGGGTTCTCCGCAGCCCACTGACGCGCCTTCTCATACGCGTCAACGACTACTTGGGCCAGATCGGGAGACTTCTCCAAAAAGCTCTCCGTGGCGTTGAGGAAGCCATAGCTGTTGAAGTCGGGGTTGTCGTACACGATGCGCGACCCTGCATTCACGACGGATGCACTCATGAGCGGATCAAGGCCAGCCCACGCATCTACGGCGCCTGACTCCAATGCCGTCTTACCGTCAGCGTGCTGCAACTGAGTGATCGTGACTTCGTCAAGCCCGATGTCGAACTCGGCGAGCGTCTGGAGCAGGAAGAAGTACGGGTCAGTACCGGCATTCGCACCGATATTCTTGCCGCGAAGATCCTCAGCAGACTGGATGGGTGAGTCTGCGGCGACAACGATGGCAGACCAATTGGGCTGCGAGTACACGTCTACGGTCTTGATGGGCGAACCGTTGGCCCGCGCCAGCAACGCGGCAGAACCGGCTGTAGACCCGACATCCAGAGCACCCGCTCGCAAGGCGTCGTTTGCTGCGGCAGAACCGGATGACTGAAGCCACGTCACTTCAACGTCATCGCCGAGCGTCGATTCCAGCCACCCCTCTTCCTTAATGATCAAGCTGAGCGGGTTGTAGGTCGCAAAGTCGACCGCAAGGGTGTCGCTGCTCCAGCCACCCTCGTTATCCGTGGCTTCGGGAGCGAGGCCTGAGCCTTCGCCCGCCACGCAACCGGAGAGTCCGAGAGTGAGCGCTACAGCGCCCGCGGTGAGAAGTGATGAGAGAGAACGGCGAGACATAATTTCCTTCAGGGGTGTGGGGAGAACAGTGAAAACGGGCGACGGAGCTAGCTGCTACTCGTCACCGAGAGGTGGTGGGTGGCGACGCCGAGACCTTCAAGCAGCTCAGCTCGCAATTCAGCAAGGTCTGCGCTGCCCCGGTCACGGGGGCGATACCCCGGGACCGTGACGGTTGCGCGCACGCGAGAGACCGCATCTGCGGAAGCGGCGGGGCTCGAACCCAAGAGAATGACGCGGTCGGCAAGGTAGAGCGCCTCGTCGACATCGTGCGTGACGATCACAATGGTCGCGGGCTCTGCGGCATGGAGTTCCAGAAGCAGATCTTGCATCGCTAGCCGCGTCAGCGCATCCAAGGCCCCGAATGGCTCATCGAGTAGGAGTACCCCTGGCTGGCGCGCCAGAGCGCGCGCTAGAGAGACCCGCTGAGCCATGCCGCCCGAGATCTCTCGAGGCCGTAAGTGAGCAGACTCGGAGAGCTTGACCAACTCGAGAAGATGCGACACGCGCTCGCGGTCACTCGCTGTACGACGAGTACGCGGCAACCCGACCTCAACGTTGCGAGTGAGCGAGCGCCACGGAAGCAACCGAGGCTCCTGAAACGCGATCGCTGACCGCGCATCCAGCCCCGTAACAGGAGCGTCGCCGATGGTGATGGATCCCGCGGTTGGGGCGTCCAAACCCCCGATATGCCGCAATAGTGTCGACTTGCCGCAGCCAGAGGGACCAATGAGCGCGACGATCTCGCCCTGAGCAATCTCAAGCGAGACATCATTGAGCACCCGGCGCTCGCCGAAACTACGAGCGAGGCCGCGGATGCTGACCGAGAGGGCATCAGAAGCGATGCTGTCGCGGAGGGAAGAAGAACTCATCCCTGAACGCTAAGACCCGGCTCACACGATGGCTACCGAGGTCGTAACGTAGCGTCACGCAATCGCGTAACGCTACGTCACATAAGAATGGCTATTCGAAGCTGGCCGCGATGCGACCGAGCAATCCATTGATAAAGCCAGCTGAATCTTCGGTCGAATGAACCTTGGCCGATTCGACAGCTTCGGAAATGGCGACTCCGGCAGGAACCTCATCGTTGAACATGATCTCCCAGAGGCCGATGCGCAGCAACGCACGGTCGACTGCTGGCATCCGGTTCAACGGCCAGCCCTGTGAATACGTTTCAATGAGTTCATCGATTTCTTCGCCGTGCTCAGTGATGCCCACGACAATGTCTTGCGCATATGCCCACGCGGTGGCCCGAGCGGGTTCGCCCATCGCACGCGTCGATTCGGCAGCCAGAGCAGCATTGATGCTCTCGCCGCGAACGTCTGCGCCGTACATAACGTCAAGCGCGCGCTTACGCGCCTTGGTGCGAGCTCCCATTTAGTCGTTCACGCGACCGAGGTAGCCGCCATCGCGGGTGTCGACCTTGACCTTGGTGCCCTGTTCAACGAACAGCGGTACCTGAATCTGGTAGCCGGTTTCAACGGTTGCGGGCTTGCTGCCACCGGTCGACCGGTCGCCTTGCAGGCCAGGCTCGGTGTAGGTGATCTCCAGAACAACGGATGCCGGAAGCTCTACGTAGAGCGGCTCCATGTTGTGCAGGGCGATCGTCACGTTCTGGTTCTCCAGCATGAAGTTGGCGGCATCGCCCACGGCGGCTTCGCTCAACGTGATTTGGTCGTAGTCACTCGTGTTCATGAACACGAAGTTTTCGCCATCCTTGTACAGGTACTGAAAGTCGGAGCGGTCAACGACCTCAGTCTCAATCTTCGCGCCAGCGTTGAAGGTGCGGTCGACGATCTTGCCCGTGCGCACGTTCTTGACCTTGGTGCGAACGAAAGCGCCACCCTTGCCCGGCTTGACGTGCTGGAACTCGATAACGGACCACAGTCCACCGTCCATGTTGAGAACGACGCCGTTCTTGATGTCAGCGGTAGAGGCCATTCGTAAATCCGTTTCTGTTAACGAGCAAAAGCGCGATTGAGACACCGAAGTGAAAAAACCAACGTTCGAGTCTAACTGAGTCGTCGTGCAACCGCGTCGAGGCCCAGAATATAGGACTCAAAGCCGAAGCCAGCGATAACGCCGGTCGCCACACCCGAGATCACGCTCGTGTGGCGAAACTCTTCTCTGGTGTGTGGGTTCGTGATGTGGACTTCGATCAGCGGCAACCCGGCGCTGGAGACCTGGGCTGCGGCATCCCGGAGCGCGTAGGAATAGTGCGTAAAAGCAGCCGGGTTCATGATGACCGGCGCGCCCGCATCCACCGCTTCGTGCAGCCACGAAATCAGTTCGGTTTCGCTGTCTGTCTGGCGAAAATCGAGAGTGATTGCGGCCGCGTTGGGGAGCGTTTGCGCGTGGGCGTCAAGCTGAGCCTGAAGATCGACGAGCGTTCCGCCGCCGTACACATCGGGTTCTCTGCTGCCGAGCCGACCGAGGTTGGGCCCGTTGAGCACGAATACTGTAGTCACCGCTCCACTCTAGCGAGGCAGGCCCGCTAGACCCCGACTTCTTGGTACGCGGAGTACAACATTGCTTCGTCAGGACCATTGAGCATCGAGGTTCGCCCCACAGCATCGAGGACGACGAAGCGGATCATTCCAGCACGCGCCTTCTTGTCACGCTGCATGGTGGCGAGAAGCGTATTCCAGCGGCCGAGAGGGTAGTCGATGGGAAGACTCAGAGACTGCAGGATGCTGCGGTGGCGGTCAACGACATCGGAGCTCAGCGAGCCAGCGAGGTGCGCGAGTTCAGCGGCAAAGACCATTCCCACCGATACCGCAGCGCCGTGGCGCCAGCGGTAACGCTCGGCATGTTCGATGGCGTGGCCCAGCGTGTGGCCATAGTTGAGCGTCTCGCGCAGACCGGTCTCGGTGAAGTCTTCTCCAACGACGCGAGCCTTGAGGCCGATCGAGAGCTCGACAACACGACGGAACGATTCCGAATGAGGATCGGTGACAGCATCCACATCAGCCTCGATCAGATCGAGGATCTCGGGCTCGCCGATGAAACCGCACTTAACGATCTCGGCGAACCCCGCCAAGATCTCGTTGCGCGGGAGATCTTCGAGCACATCGAGATCGGCAACGACTGCGCTTGGCGCATAAAACGCACCCACGAGGTTCTTGCCCTCAGCAGTGTTGATTCCTGTCTTGCCACCGACGGCGGCGTCAACCATGCCTGCGACGCTCGTCGGGCACTGAATGAGCTTCACGCCCCGCAGCCAGGTCGCGGCGACGAAACCGGCCAGATCGGTCGCTGCTCCGCCTCCGAAACCGATGACGGCATCCGTGCGCGTGAAGTCGGTTTGGCCCATGATCTGCCAGCAAAACGCGGCCACTTCGACGCGCTTGGCGTCCTCGGCGTCCGGGATTTCGGCCAGAAGAACTTCGTACTTCTCCGAGAGCGACTCTCGCAGAGCATTCGCGCGCGCACCGAGCGTCGGCGGGTGAATGATAAGCACCTTTGCCACACGCGGGCCGAGCTGTTCCGAAAGCTGCGGCAATAGGCCACGCCCAATCAGAACGTCGTAGGGATTCACGCCGGCGACCGGGATGATCGTGGTTTCAGTCATTGCTGTTGGGTTCCCAACCAGTCGGCGATTTCGCGCGCGACTTTATCCATTGGCTTCAGTGAGGTGTCGATCGTGAGCGACGAAAGTTCGTCGTAAATCCGGCGTCGCGCTTCGACAAGCTTTTCCCACTCGTCCGCGTTCTTTGCGAGGGGACGCTTCGTACCGGCGATGCGCAGTCGAGCGGCTGCCTTGGACATCGTCAGTTGAACAACGCGATGCGAAGCAAGGTCGGCACGTGTCTCAAGGTTGAGCACTGCTCCCCCGCCTAGCGTGACGACCGCGGGTTCAAGCAAGGCATTCGCAACAGCTTCGCGTTCCCGTTCGCGAAAATACTCTTCTCCGAACTCAGCGAAAAGCTCCGGGATCGGGCCGTGCGAGGCTACGACGACCTTGTCGGTGTCGATGAGCGGAGCATCCAAGATCTTGGCAAGTTTTTTGCCGGCCTTGGTTTTACCTGAACCCGGTGCGCCAATGATCACCACGAGGGCGCCACTGTCATTCAGCACGGGACGCCTGGGTGGTGCTGAGCGAGTCGGGGATCGCCGCGATGTACGCGTCGAGGTTGCGCTTGGTCTCACCGAGAGAGTCGCCGCCGAACTTCTCAAGAACTGAGTTGGCGAGCGTCAGAGCGACCATGGCTTCAGCCACAACACCGGATGCGGGAACCGCGCACACGTCGGAGCGCTGGTGGTGAGCAACCGCCGCTTCTCCGGTCGCAACGTCGACCGTGCGAAGAGCACGTGGAACCGTGGAGATTGGCTTCATCGCCGCACGAACCCGCAGAACGGTACCGGTGGTCATGCCACCTTCGATGCCGCCAGCACGGTCACTCAGGCGTGAAATACCGTCGTCGCCCTGAACAAGTTCGTCGTGCGCCACAGAACCTCGGCGTGCGGCGGTCTCGAAGCCGTCACCGACCTCGACACCCTTGATTGCTTGAATGCCCATGAGAGCCGCCGAAAGCTGCGCATCGAGACGACGATCCCAGTGGGTGTACGAGCCCAGCCCGGGAGGAAGACCATAGGCAAGCACCTCAACGATGCCGCCAAGAGTGTCGCCATCTTCGTGAGCAAGGTCGACTTCAGCGACCATGCGCTTCGACGTTTCAGGGTCGAAACACCGCAGCGGATCAGCATCCAGCCTCCCAACGTCGTCGGGCGCGGGCAGGGCACTACTTTCGGGCGAGCGCACGGTGCCGATGGAGAGTGTGTGGCTCACCAGACGGATCCCAAGCCCCTCGAGAAACGCGCGGGCGACAGCACCGAGCGCGACTCGCGCAGCGGTCTCGCGCGCACTAGCGCGTTCGAGAACATTGCGGGACTCGGCGAAATCATATTTCTGCATGCCGACGAGATCCGCATGACCGGGACGGGGGCGCGTCAACGCAGCACCACGCCCCTTCGGCAGAGTCTCCGGATCAACCGGAACAGGGCTCATGACGTCGACCCAGCGCGGCCATTCGGTATTGCCGATGCGCAGAGCGACGGGGCTACCCATCGTAAGTCCGAAGCGAATTCCGCCGCTGAGAGTGAGCTCGTCCTGCTCGAACTTCATGCGGGCACCGCGGCCGTAGCCGAGAGTGCGACGCACCAAATCCGCCTGAATTTGTTCAGGAGAGATGGGAACGCCCGCAGGCATCCCCTCAAGAATTGCAACCAATTCGGGGCCGTGCGATTCCCCGGCCGTTAACCATCGAAGCATTCTTCAATCCTCCCACATCAGCGGAGTCGGCTTGTGCGCGTGACTACGAGTGCTCGTGGCCGTGAGGGGCTTCAATTGCAGCGCGCATGGCATCGATAGCATCCGCTTCTCGATCCAGCGGAACATCGGCTGTGCCCGCGGCAAAGATACGCACCTGAGCGATCGCTTGATTGATGAGCAGATCGTGGCCAGAGATCACGGTGCCGTCAACGTCAAACCAGGTCTGAGCAACAGCGCTCGGCCACGGGTCGTAGGCCACGTCAAACAACGCCGCGGTCGTGCGGATGCTCTCTGAAAAACTCAGATCCATCGCACCGCCGGGAACCGTCGTAATGATGATCGTGGGAGCTTCGGTTTCTTGCGAGGCCTCCGCCCACTGCCGCAACACCACCGTCGCCCCGAGAGATTCGCCCAGCTGCTGCAGCGGCGCAGCCTTCTGAGGGGTGCGCGCAAAAACTGTTACTGTCCTCGCGCCCATCCGAGTCGCGGCGACGAGAAGTGAGGCAGCGGTAGCACCCGCGCCGAGAATCCAAACGCTGTCGAGGTCGGAGAGGCCGGCGTCGAGAAAGCTGCGCATCGCTCCTTCAACATCCGTGTTGTAGCCCCGAAGGCCTGCATCGGTCACGACGACTGTATTGGCGCCGCCAACGAGCTCGACGAGCGGATCCGCCCAGTCGAGCAAGGGCACAACATCCCTTTTGAGCGGCATCGTGAGAGAAAGACCACGCCAGCGGCCGTCGAGCGCGGCCATAAAAGCGGGCAACGACTCCCCTGACAGCTCAACGGCATCGTATTCCCAGTCAAAACCGAGCGTGGCATACGCGGCACGGTGGATGACGGGGCTCAGCGAATGAGTGATGGGCGATCCCAACACAGCAAGCCGCGAACGCGCGGATAAGGTCTGGGCCTGTTCAGAACTGTCTAGCAATAGCTTCCATTTTCGTCACTCTCCGCACACCAGTCGCGCAGACGTTGAGCTGCAGCCTCGTGGTCGTCGACATTCGTTGTGAAGACGGTTTCGCCCGTGGCGAGGTTGATCGGCACGAAGAACAGCCAATCTCCCGCAGCGGGGTTGATAGCGGCATCGATCGCAAGTTCGCCGGGAAGGCCAATCGGTCCGACGGGGAGTCCAGGGTTTGCGTACGTGTTGTAGGGGTTGCTGGCGTCGGCGCGCTCGGCGTCCGTCGTCCATACCGTGTGCAGATTGCCTGTTCCATAGGCGACGGTCGCATCTGACTGCAGGAGCATGTCCTGATCGAGACGGTTGTAGAACACCCGCGAAATCTTGTAGAAGTCGTCGGTGTTAGGCCCCGCTTCACGTTGCACGAGCGCCGCCATCGTCAGGATGCGGTAGCGATCCTCAACCGCCACCCCGGCGGCATCCAACTTCTCGTACATCGTATCGACCATCAGATCAAGCACGGCATACGGATCTTGACTGCCGTCGAGTTCGTAGGTTGCCGGGAAGAGGTAACCTTCGAGGCTGATGGCTTCGGCGGGGAGGCCAAAATGCTCGAGATCTTCGGAAGCTGCTTGAACCTCAGCCAGCGGAATCCCTGTGGTCTCAGAGATGATCTCAAGCGCATTCGGCAGAGTGGTGCCCTCGGTAATCAGCAACCGGTCAGTCACCTTGTTCGCTGGATCGAGCAGCGCATCGAGTGCTGATTGTGCGCTCATCTCTTTCTGCAACGCGTAATTGCCAGGGAAGAACGCGGGATCACTCTCTTGTTCAAGCAAGAGGTCATAGAAGGCGTCGAACGACATCGTGACACCAGCAACGTTGAGACTGCGAGCGATATCGGAGCCGATGTCGCCGGAGTTAACCGTGACGATGACTTCTTCTCCAGTGCCCGAGCCCTCGAAGTCGTTGGCGAGCTCCCAGCCCATGATTTCGCGGATCTTGTCTTCGTAGTTGATCCAGCCATACACCGCAACGCCCGCGCCCAGAAGGGCGATGATGAGCAGTGGCAAGCCAATAATCAGGCCGAGTCGGCGTCTTTTTCGAGGAGAGTCCTGTCGACCGCCGTCGCCGACGGATGCCGGTGGCGCAGCAGCGTGATCGCCGCCGCCTGCAGACGCCGTGCCCGCCGTGAGCTCTTCGAAAGTGACGAGTGCTTCAGCTTCGCGCGCGGCTTGCGTTACCGCCGGCACCTGTGACGCCTGGTTCTGCTGAGCCTCGCGGGCTTCTTGAGCAGCACGGGCTTCCCGCCGCGTCATCGGCTGGTCACCACGGGGAGCTGCGGGCGTCGCGCCCGCATTCGTCGCAGCGCCCGGAGCCGCCGGTTCTGGATTCGCCGCGGCGGCGGATTCTTCAGGTGAACCCCCAGTGCCATGGGCGGCAGCATCGCGAGCCGATTTCGGCGCACCCGCGCCGGGTTGATCGCTGAAGATGTCGTCCCAGCTCGGTTCATCGGCCATGATTTACGATCCTTGCGTCGGTTCTACGAGCTCGCCCGGCGGTCGGTCCGTCGAACGCTCGAGGTCGAGGGCATGTTGCAAAATTATAACGGCGGCAACCTGATCGACGACCGACCGTGAATTCTTTGTCGTGCGACCGGATGCGCGCAGCGCTGTCTGTGCCGACATCGTGGTCATCCGCTCGTCTACCAGACGCACAGGCAACTCAGTCCGGTCCGCCAACTGTTGGGCAAACGCCCGCGCATCCCCCGTGGATGCGGTGTCGCGCCCAGAGAGAGCGATGGGAAGGCCCACCACGATCTCCACAGCGTCGGACTCCACCGCACACTTAAGCACACGCTTCACGCTCGCCTTGGCACGCTGCACTGTTTCTACCGGCGTCGCCAGCATCCCATGAGGGTCGCTTCGAGCAACTCCCACTCGCACCTTGCCGACGTCAACGCCGATCCGGGTACCGGAACGCATCTACTACGCCGAAAGTGTCGACAGGATAAGGGCGAGAGCATCCGGGATAGCGGCGGTGTTGGCGCCACCACCCTGCGCGATGTCCGGCTTGCCGCCACCGCCACCGCCCAGCACGCCAGCCGCCGCCTTAGCCAAAGCACCGGCAGCGAAGCCATGAGCGCGCGAAGCATCGTTTGTAGCCACGATCACGGCAGGCTTTTCGCCGACGGTTGCCGCTAGCGCCACAACCACCGCTTCAGAGCCAAGTCGCTCGCGAACAGACTGAACGAGGCCGCGCAGGTCGTCCGTCGAGGGCAGTTCACCCACATTCTCGACGACAGCTTTCACGGGCCCTGCCACCTGAGCCGCTTCAACGAGAGCAGGAACCCGTTGTGAAAGCTGGCCGGCTTCGAGCTGCGCGATCTTTCGTTCAGCAGCCTTGAGGTTGGCCAGAAGTTCGGAAATGCGGTCGGGCAATTGTTCGCGCGGCGTCTTCAAATTGGTGGTGAGCTCGTTCACGATGGCGCGCTCGGTTGCAAAGTTGCGGAACGCATTCATGCCCACGAGAGATTCGATACGACGGTTGGCGGAGCCGACCGATGATTCACCGACGAGCGAGATGAGGCCGATCTCCGACGAGCGCGAAACGTGGGTACCCGCGCAGAGCTCGAGCGACCAGGGGCCACCGATTTCTACAACGCGCACCGTGTCGCCGTACTTCTCACCGAACAGCGCCATAGCGCCGAGGTCCTTGGCATCGTCCAAAGCCATGATGCGCGTCGATACCTCGAGGTTGTCACGCACTGCAGTGTTTGCAACTTCTTCGATCTCGGTTTTGGTCTCAGCCGACAACGCCTGCGACCACGAGAAGTCGAGACGCATGTAGCCAGCCTTGTTGTACGAACCAGACTGATGAGCGTCCTTACCCAAAATCTGACGCAGCGCTGCATGGATGACGTGGGTCGCCGAATGCGCTTGAGTAGCGCCGCGACGCCAGTCAGCATCCACGAGCGCACTCGCCGGGTCGCCGACTCCAACCTCGCCGGAAGTGACGGTCACCTTGTGGCTGATGAGTCCCTTCACAGGTCGCTGAACGTCAAGGACCTCAAGGTGGAAGCTAGCGCCGACGATCGCGCCCGCATCGGCTTCCTGACCGCCGGACTCAGCGTAGAGCGAGGTCTCGGCCAAGATCACTTCTGCTGTTTGACCGGTGGTGGCGCGGTTTACTGACACACCATCAACGATGATGCCGATGACGCTGGTCTCGGTCTCGAGATTCTCGTACCCGGTGAACGTGGTCTCGCCGAGCGCACGGAATGCGCTGTACACGGAAAGGTCGGCGAGGTGCTGCTTTTTCGAACTCGCGTCGGCCTTCGCGCGGTCGCGCTGCTGCTTCATGAGGGTGTCGAACGCCTCGCGGTCGACGCTGAGGCCAGCCTCTGCCGCCATCTCCAGGGTGAGGTCGATCGGGAATCCGAAAGTGTCGTGCAAGAGGAAAGCGGTGTCGCTGGGAAGTTCAGCGAGCCCTGACTGCTTGGTGTGTTCTACAGCAGTGTCGAGAATGGTGGTTCCGCTGGCGAGTGTGCGCAGGAAGATGTCTTCTTCGGCGAGCACGATTCGCGAAATACGGTCGTAGTCTGTCTCGACTTCGGGATACGCGGCCTTCATCGCGTCCCGCGATTCGGGGAAAAGTTCCGCGAAAGTTGCGCCTTCGACACCCAGCAAGCGCATTGCGCGCACGGTGCGGCGGAGCAGGCGTCGCAGCACATAGCCGCGGCCTTCGTTGCTGGGGGTTACGCCATCCGAAATGAGCATGAGGCTCGAACGCACGTGATCAGCGACAACACGCAGGCGAACGTCAGCCTCGTGATCGGCACCGTAGGTGCGACCGGAGAGCTCGGCAGCCTTATCGAGGACTGGGCGAACCTGGTCAATCTCGTACATGTTCTCGACGCCCTGCTTCAAGAACGCAACGCGCTCAAGCCCCATGCCGGTGTCGATGTTCTGCTTGGGCAGCTCGCCCAGAATAGGGAACTGCTTGCCTTTGCCTTCGCCACGCAAGTACTGCATGAACACGAGGTTCCAAATTTCGACGTAGCGGTCGTCATCGGTGGCAGGGCCACCGTCTGCACCATAGGCAGGGCCTCGGTCGAAGAAAATCTCAGACGAAGGACCGGCGGGGCCCGGCTGCCCCGTTGACCAATAGTTGGTATCCATTCCTAGACGCTGGATGCGCTCGTCGGGCAACCCTGCAGTCTCTTTCCAGTACGCCACAGCATCGTCATCGTCTTCGTACACGGTGACCCAGAGATCTTCGGGACGGAAAGCAAGCCCGCCTTTGTCTTCAGCGCTGGTGAGGAACTCCCACGCGAACTGAATAGCTTCCTTCTTGAAGTAGTCGCCGAAGGAGAAGTTGCCGTTCATTTGGAAAAACGTGCCGTGCCGTGGCGTTTTGCCGACCTCTTCGATGTCCAAGGTGCGAATGCACTTCTGAACGCTTGTTGCGCGATCGTACGGTGCGGGCACAAGCCCGGTCAGGTACGGGACGAAGGGAACCATGCCAGCCACAGTAAAGAGCAACGTCGGGTCGTCACTGACGAGCGATGCCGACGGCACGATGGTGTGGCCGCGCTCACCAAAATAGGTCAGCCAACGTTTCTGAATTTCTGCGGTTTGCATGGGATCCCCGGGGAATTAAATACTGCGGCCCAAGGGCCCTGATGGTGGTGCTAGGAACGCTTCGTGAACTCGGAAACGGCTTCTTCAACATCCGCTACGGCGTCGCGAAGCTCTGCTTCACGCTCACGGTAGCCATCAACGACGGCACTGGTGAACTCGCGAGCCTTGGAGTCAACATCTGAGAAGAACTGCTTGCCCTCTGGAGTCTTGGCTACTTGATGTGCTGCCACGAACCCGACGGCAATTCCTGCGACGAAAAGGACTGCGCCTTTCATATTTCTCCTTCAGATTGGGGATACACGAACCGTATTAGTTTAGGTGGTCGAGCGGGCTCAGCGGCGGCTCTTAGGGCGAAGACCCAGAACGGCAGCACGAACGCCGGCGCTGAAGCCTGCAATCTTGATCAGCGGGCCACCAACGGTGGCTGCGCCGAGAGCTACCAGAGCTGAGATATTGCCCGTCGTTTCTTCCACGTTGCGCGTAATGGCGTCGACCCGAGCGATCTGACGATTCGTTTCTGAGATCGTCGTTGTCGCTTCAGTCAGCATCGGGTCAAGATTGTCGCTCACGCCGCGAATGGCTGTGCTCGTCTCATCGAACACTTTGCCCAACTTCAGCAGTGGAACAGCCAGCAAGCCGACCAAAATTGCGAACACTCCGGCCGCGATGAGCCCTGCGATATCTCCGCCAGTCATGGCTACTCCGATCACTCTGAAGAAATGTACATGTACACGCTATTCGACATTGGCATCGAACGGCGCCGGAAAACGAGAAAGGGCCGGAGCAAATGCCCCGGCCCTTTCTTTCGCTAGTTAGCGTGCTGCGTAGTATTCAACAACGAGCTGAACTTCACAGGTCACAGGAACCTCGGCGCGCTTCGGGCGACGTACGAGACGTGCCTGCAGCTTGTCGATTTCTACCTCGAGGTAGCCGGGAGTCTTGGGAAGAACATCAACGTGTCCGCCTGCTGCGGCGACCTGGAAGATTTCCATGCCTTCGCTGCGAGCCTTGACGTGCATGAGCTGCCCGGGCTTGACGCGGAACGACGGACGGTCAACGAGCTGGCCGTCAACCAAGATGTGGCGGTGAACGATCATCTGGCGAGCCTGAGCAGTCGTACGAGCGATCGCCGAACGAACGAGCAGTGCGTCGAGACGCATTTCAAGCTGCTCAACCAGGTTCTCACCGGTGAGGCCAGCAGTCTTGCGAGCTTCCTCGAACTGAATCTTCAGCTGAGCTTCGCGGATGCCGTACTGGGCACGTAGGCGCTGCTTCTCGCGAAGACGAACAGCGTAGTCGCTGTCCTGCTTGCGCTTGGTGCGGCCATGCTCACCGGGAGCGTAAGGGCGCTTTTCGAGGTACTTAGCTGCCTTCGGCGTGAGGGCGATGCCCAGTGCACGCGAAAGGCGAGTCTTGCTACGGGTACGTGACTTAGTAGACACAGGATCCTTTTCGATTGATTCAAGTAAGAACAATCTGGTGATCACTCGCACGCGAACGCGCGTGCACAACACACCAGACGAAAGAAGAGGGATGACCCTAGGGAACCTGGTCGGCTACAGACCTGTGTTCCGCGATATTCGATTTCATTGCAGCCGCGCGCCGAAACCGTATCGTTGGGACGCATAACTCTACCACGCCGAGCCCCGTCGAGCGACGAATCGCCACGCCCGAACCGCACTACGCCTCACTGGCTCACTCGCCGCGAATAATCTCGCGCAATTTGGCTAAACGCGCCGACACTTCACGCTCGTTGCCGTTGTTCGTCGGCGTGTAATACTCAGTGCCTTTCAGCACGTCGGGAAGATACTGCTGTTTCACCACACCAAACTCGGAATCGTGGGAATAGCGATAGCCCTTTCCATGCCCGAGACGTTTCGCCCCGGGATAGTGCGCGTCGCGGAGCGGCTTCGGTACTCGACCGATCTTCCCGGCGCGCACATCGGCGATCGCGGCATCCAAAGCGGAGTAAGCAGCATTCGACTTCGGCGCTGTCGCTAGATAGACCACAGCTTCGGCTAGCGGAATGCGGCCCTCGGGCATGCCGATGAGCTGCACGGCGTCGGCGGCAGCGACAGCGATGACGAGCGCTTGCGGGTCGGCAACGCCCACATCTTCAGCTGCGCTGATGATCACACGCCGCGCGATAAAGCGAGGATCCTCCCCCGCTTCAATCATGCGAGCCAAATAGTGCAGGGCTGCGTCAACGTCTGAACCGCGCACTGACTTGATAAACGCGCTAATCACGTCGTAATGCTCATCGCCTTGCCTGTCGTAGCGCAATAGAGCTCTGTCGACGGCGTTAGCGACATGTTCAGCCGTCACCACGGCGGGTGAGGCAGCATCGTCATCGTTAGCAGCCGAGACTGCGGATGCTTCGAGCGCAGTCAAGACCCGGCGCGCGTCGCCCGACGACAGCCGGATAAGCAGTGCGCGCGCCTCGGGCTCGAGCACGACGGCGTCATTGAGCCCGCGGGGGTCGCTGACCGCACGGTCGACGAGTTCGCCGAGATCGTTGTCGTCGAGCTGGTTGAGCGTAAGGAGTAACGAGCGCGACAATAAGGGAGAAATCACGGAGAACGACGGGTTCTCGGTCGTGGCTGCAATAAGAATGACCCAGCCGTTCTCGACACCGGGAAGCAACGCATCCTGTTGCGCCTTAGTGAAACGGTGAATCTCGTCAAGGAACAACACCGTCGAAACGCCATAGAGGTCGCGAGCGGTCAACGCCTCCTCCATGATCTGGCGAACATCCTTGACTCCGGCGGTTACAGCAGAGAGCTCGACGAACTTGCGTTGCGAACCGCGAGCGATGGCCTTTGCGATGGTGGTCTTGCCCGTGCCAGGCGGGCCCCAGAGAATGATGGATGCCGAACCGTGGCTTCCCTCGGCATCCGAAGCCAAGCGCATGAGCGGTGACCCGCGCTGCAGCAAATGCTTTTGACCAACTATCTCGTCAATAGTGAGCGGCCGCATGCGCACTGCGAGAGGTGTTGCTCCGCTGTGCAGAGTTGCGGAACCGTCCATAAAGCAATCGTAATCGGCTGTACCGACCATCCGCACAGCACGCCCTCATTACGCCCGCTCGTCGTGGCGTTTGGTCGAGGTTCCCACCAGACCGTAAGGTTCATTGTGGCGTTCCTACGACAGCGGCGAAATCCGCGATTCTTCAAGGAGTAATGGTGGCATCCAGCAAGAAGCATTCACGCGAGCAACGAGAGGCTCGGGAACGACTGCGCCAGTACACGGCTCGTGCTTCGGTTCACGAAAGCACCATCGCACGGCGCAAGCGCGACAACGTGCTGGCTGTCGGCGTGGGTCTCGTCATCATCGCTCTCGTCGCGACCGCTCAGGTCTTCTACTTCTCATCGGGCCCGGGCATGCCAGAGCCGGCCCCGTCGTTCACCCCCGAAGCCGAGGCGGTCGAACCAGGCAATGTTGGCGACGTTCCCGATCTCGCACTCGCCGAAGCGCGCACGTGGACCGGCGAACTGACGTTGAACGATGTCGTTCTCGGTATCGAACTCGATGGAGCCGCCGCGCCACAGGCCGTATCATCCCTCATCGATTCCGCTGCCTCTGGCTACTACGAAGGCACCACCTGCCACCGCATGGTCGACACCGAAACTGCCGGGCTCATCCAGTGCGGTTCTCTCGATGGCTCTGGCGCTAGCGACCCGAACTACGCCTACGGCCCCATCGAGAACGCAGGAGTCGGCGGGTTCTACCCTGCTGGCACCATCGCCATCGCTCGCACCGGAGACGCCGCGTTCTCCAACGGGCGCCAGTTCTTCATCGTCTACAACGATGCGATCATTCCTGATGACACCGCCGGCGGTTACAGCATCGTCGGTCAGGTCACCTCAGGGCTCGACGCTCTCCAGACAGAGATCGTCGCTGGCGGCATTGTGGATGATGCCCAAGACGGAGCACCGGTGACTGCCACAAGCATCACGGGCTTCACGATCCAGTAACAGCGTCAGCGACCGATAGCGTGGTTGTCCTAAGCTTGGGTAACCCGGCAGCGACTTCCGGCACAAGCAGCAAGGTGAAGTAATTGGCTACACAAGAGCAGAACGAGTGGGGACACGTCGACGAGACGGGTACCGTTTTCGTCCGAGAGGCCACTGGCGATCGCGCCGTCGGTCAATACCCAGACGGAACTCCCGAAGAGGCCCTGGCCTACTTCACCCGCAAGTACCACGAACTGGCCGGTCAGGTGACCCTGCTCGAGCAGCGGGTCAAGAACGGCGCTCCGGCGTCTGACGTCGCTAAGGCCATCAAGGTGCTCAAGGAGTCCATCAGTACAGCCAACGCCGTCGGCGACCTGGCTGCTCTTCACACTCGCGTCGAAGCCCTCGGTGGTTCCGTCTCGAAGCTGACCGAGAAGCAGAGCGAAGAAGCGAAGGCCGCGCTCGCTGAAGCGATCACCGTGCGCACCGCTCTCGTCGTCGAAGCCGAAACGCTTGCCGCCGCTGATCCCGCCAAGGCTCAGTGGAAGCAAGTTACCGCTCAGATGGATGACATCTTTGCGCGCTGGAAGGCACATCAGACAGATGGCCCCCGCCTGCCCAAGAACGAGGCCAACGAGCTGTGGAAGCGATTCCGTGCCGCTCGCAGCACTATCGACACTCACCGTCGCGCATTCTTTGCCGAGCTCGACTCTGCACACAAAAAGGCCCGTGCCGACAAGCAAGCGCTTGTTGATCAGGCCGAAGCACTCGTCGCTCAGGGCGCCGACGGCATTCCGACCTATCGCCGCTTGCTCGACCAGTGGAAGGCCGCAGGCCGCGCAGGCAAGAAGTTCGACGACGCCCTGTGGGCCAAGTTCAAGCAGGCCGGAGACGTTCTCTACTCGGCTAAGTCTGAGATTGATGCTCAAGACAACGTCGAGTTCACTGCTAACTGGGAACTGAAGAAGGCGCTTCTTGAGGAAGCCGAACCGCTCCTCACCGCTACGGACCGGGCTCAGACCAAGAAGGCGTTGTTCTCCATCCAGAAGCGTTGGGATGAAATCGGCAAGGTTCCTCGCGACAAGATCAAGGTTGCCGAAGAGCGGCTGCGCAAGGTTGAGACGGCTGTTCGTAAGCTCGATGAGGACCACTGGAACAAGAGCAACCCCGAACGCCAAGAGCGCTCCGAGGGTTTCCTGGGCCAGCTCAACGAAGCAATCCAGAAGCTTGAAGCTGAACTGGCAGAAGCTCAGGCCACGAAGGATGCGAAGAAGATCGCAGCCGCACAGGATGCTCTCGATGCCCGCAAGGCATGGCTGGGCGCCCTCAAGTAACCATCTGTCCACAGGGTTCTGGTTCTCCACCGAACCAGACTCTGTGCGTCTGAACAGACGTTATTGCACGCACTATTGAGGCATGACACCTCGACTGCCTCCCGTACTCAGCGCGCACGACTTACCTCTGGCAGAGTTGCAATGCGCAGCTCTCGATGGCGAGCTTTACGCGCTCGATAGCTGCTTTTGCCCAATAGACGAGTTCGACACCATTCACTTGCGTGCGCGTGCTCTGGCCGTCGTTCTCGATCCCCGAATCATCGCAGAACGCATGACCGCAGCATGGGTGTGGGCGGCCACGCTCAATCCCCCGGTGCGTTATGAACTGTGCGTGGCCATTGGCGCTCGTACACGCCCACATAGTGCCCTCAACGCTGTCCTGCGTGAAGTGGTTATCAGCGCGGATGACATCGACACAGTATCTGGCGTCAGCGTGACCTCACGATTGCGGACGGTGGTCGATCTCGCTCGCTTCAGCGAACCCTTCGGCCCGCGTGAAAAGGCTGCAGTCTCAACCCTGATGGGAGACGGCGGGTTCGGATACGAGGAGTGCGCAACCGTTCTTAACGCACGCCGAAATCTGCCCCAAAAACGTGTTGCACTCGAGCGACTAGCGGCACTAGATAAAGCAACGACAGCGGCGTGACACCTGTCTAGCCGCTATTGACGCGATAGACGTCGTAGACGGCATCCACGCGACGTACCGCGTTGAGTACACGGTCAAGGTGCGTCGTGTCCCCCATCTCAAACACGAACTTGCTGATCGCAAGCCGAGCCGTCGATGTGTTCACCGTCGCTGACAGGATGTTGACGTGCGTTTCGCTCAGCACCTTGGTGATGTCAGAGAGCAAACCAGCACGATCAAGCGCCTCAACTTGGATCTGAACCAAGAAGAGACTCTTGGATGTTGGCGCCCATTCGACGTCGATCATGCGCTCTGGTTCGTCCAAGAGCGACTGCACGTTCTTACAGTCGTCACGGTGCACCGAGACGCCCGCACCGCGAGTGATGAAGCCGACAACGCCGTCGCCGGGAACCGGAGTGCAGCAGCGCGCGAGCTTAACCAAAATGTCGGGCGCGCCACGGACGAGAATGCCAGAGTCGGAGTGCTTGTAAGGGCGCAGCTTGCCCGCCGCGGGGAAGGAAAGCTCCCCGTCATCTTCCTCGGTACTGCTGCTCAGCGAGCCGACCAGCTTTTCGATTACCGACTGCGTTGAAATGTGTCCTTCGCCGACTGCGGCGTACAGCGCCGAGACGTCTTCGTACCGCATCGTCGCAGCGAGCTCAGCGAACGACTCTTGGCTCATGAGTTTCTGCAGCGGCATGTTTTGCTTGCGCATCGCGCGAGCAATCGCGTCCTTGCCCTGCTCAATAGCTTCGTCGCGACGTTCCTTGGTGAACCACGCTCGAATCTTGTTGCGGGCTCGGGTGCTTTTGACGAACCCTAGCCAGTCCTGGCTGGGCGCAGCATCCGGACTCTTCGAAGTGAACACTTCGACGGAATCACCACTCGTGAGGGCAGTCTCCAGCGGCACGAGCCGACCGTTGACCTTAGCGCCCATGGTGCGATGACCAATTTCGGTGTGCACGGCATACGCGAAGTCGACGGGAGTTGCGCCTGCTGGTAGCCCAATAACCTTGCCCTGCGGCGTGAAGACGTACACCTCTTTTGCGCCGATCTCGAACCGCAGAGATTCGAGGAATTCGCTCGGGTCAGAGGTCTCCGCTTGCCAGTCGGTAATGTGCGCGAGCCACGCCATGTCGTTGTCAGCAGGGCCGGACTCGACCGCCTTACCCGCCGCGCGGTCCTTGTACTTCCAGTGCGCCGCCACACCGAACTCAGCGCGGTGGTGCATTTCATTCGTGCGAATCTGGATCTCCACGGCACGGCCCTGCGGACCAATAACGGTGGTGTGAAGAGACTGATAGAGATTGAACTTCGGTGTCGCAATGTAATCCTTGAAGCGACCAGGGATCGGATTCCAACGCGCGTGAATGGAGCCAAGTACGGCATAGCAATCGCGCACAGAATTGACCAGAACCCGAATTCCTACGAGGTCATAGATCTCATCGAACTCACGACCGCGCACGATCATCTTTTGGTAGATCGAGTAGTACTGCTTCGGACGCCCCGCGACCGCACCCTTGATACGCGAGGTGCGGAGGTCGTCCTTCACAGAGGCGATCACTTGCTTGACGAACTCGTCGCGCTGTGGAGTCCGTTTGGTAACGAGACTCTCAATCTCGACGTAGATTTTCGGATGTAGCACTGCGAAAGAAAGATCTTCGAGTTCAAGCTTGATCGCTTGGATACCGAGGCGGTGCGCGAGCGGCGCGTAAATCTCTAGAGTCTCTTGCGCCTTGCGTGACGCGGACTCACGTGGAACGAAGCCCCAGGTTCGCGCGTTGTGGAGGCGGTCGGCAAGCTTGATGACCAGCACGCGGATGTCCTTTGACATCGCGACGATCATCTTTCGTACGGTTTCGGCTTGGGCGCTGTCGCCGTACTTGACCTTGTCGAGTTTCGTCACGCCATCGACGAGCATTGCGATCTCGTCGCCGAACTCGAGACGGAGCTCATCGAGCGAGTAGGCCGTGTCTTCTACGGTGTCGTGCAGAAGCGCTGCCGCGATCGTTTTCTCACCGATTCCGAGTTCCGCGAGAATCTGCGCAACCGCGATCGGATGGGTGATGTAGGGCTCGCCACTCTTGCGTTTCTGACCATCGTGCGCCCGAAAAGCTGCCGCGTAGGCGCGCTCGATAAGCGCGAGGTTCGCCTTCGGATGGCTCGTCTTTACCGTGCGCAGGAGCTTCTCGACGGAACCTGCCGGCTGAGCTCGAGAGAACAGCCGCGGAAGTAGCGCACGAAAAGAAGCTGATGACTGTTGCGCTTCGCTCATCCCTCTACCCCCTAGTTTGATTCTAGGTTGTGTTGGGGACGAGCGAAGACACAGTCGCTCAGGGCGGACTCAACCGCCTGCGAACGCACACACTGCCGTTCGCCCATCGTGGTTACTTGTTGCCCTTGTCAGCGGCGCGAGCAGCCGTCAGTCGCTTGGTGCGGCTGAGGATGTCGGGCTCGTTCTGACGGAACTGCGCGTACAGCGGCGCTGCGATGAAGATAGTCGAATACGTGCCGACGACGATACCGATGAACAGGGCCAACGCGATATCGCGCAGGGTACCTGCACCCAGAACGTAGGCGCCGATGAAGAGGATGGCGGCAACGGGCAGCGCTGCAACAACTCCGGTATTGATCGAGCGGACAAGCGTCTGGTTTACAGCGAGGTTCACAGACTCAGCGAACGTTCGACGAGATTCCGATCCGTCTTCCGACGTGTTTTCTCGAATCTTGTCGAACACGACGACCGTGTCATACAGCGAGAATCCCAGAATGGTGAGGAATCCGATCACCGCCGACGGCGTGATCTCGAATCCGAAGATTCCATAGACCCCCGCCGTGATGACGATGTCATGAAGCAGCGCGATCATCGCTGCGATCGACATCTTCCACGTACGGAAGTAGATCGCCATCATGATCGCGGCAAGTGCGATGAACACAACGAGAGCGCGCAGGGCGGACCCAGTGATGTCAGCACCCCACGAAGGCCCAACGAAGGATGCAGCGACGAGGTCTGTATCGACACCGAAAGCGCCGGCTAGCGCTTCTCGAACTTCATCGGTCTCATCAGTCTCCAACTGCTCCGTCTGGACGCGAAGCGAACTCGTTCCAATGACGGTGACCTTGGGCTCCGCGTCGCCGACGACGTCGACCACAGTTTCGGTGGCGAGGTTCTGCGCCTCGATACTCGCGTCAGGATCGGTAAGCGCCTCGACCGAATCGATCTGAAATTGCGAACCACCGGTGAACTCGATGCCAAAGACGTAGCCGCCTCGGAGCGCCGGAACGATGATCGAAACGGCGAGCAGGACTGCCGCGAGAGCGTACCAGACCTTGCGTCGTCCGATGAAGTTAATCGAGACGTCACCGGTGTAAAGGTCGTTGCCGAACTTAGAGAAGCTAGCCATCAGGAGTCCTTTCCGTCTGAGCTGGAATCTTGGGCAGGGCCCGCCAGCTCAGCAGCTTTTCGTTCAGCAATTGTTTGACGTCTAGCAGCTTCGCGACTCGCGCCCGTTTTATTCTTAGCAGCGACGGGCGTGCGGAACTGCGCCCGGCCGCGGTAAACAGCGCCAAGCGCATTCGGGTCAAGTCCGCTCAGCGGGTGTCCACTTGAGAAGAACCGAGTCGTAGAGAGCAGCTGCAGCATCGGGTGCGTGAAGAGCACCACTACGAGCACGTCGATCACCGTAGTGATTCCCAGAGTGAGAGCAAACCCACGAACGTTGCCGACCGCGAGAACGAAGAGCACCACCGCCGAGAGGAGGTTGACGGCCTTAGCCGCGAAGATTGTGCGGAGCGCACGCTTCCAGCCCGCTTCTACAGCGCCGGTCAAGGAACGCCCGTCACGCAGCTCATCGCGAATTCGTTCGAAGTACACGATGAACGAGTCGGCCGTGAAACCGATTGCGACGATCAAACCAGCGACACCAGCCAGAGACAGACGGTATCCATGACGCCAGGATAGATAGGCGATCACGAGGTAAGTCAGCACACCAGCGACGATGAGCGATGCCACGGTGACCAGACCCAGCAGGCGGTACTGGAAGAGCGAATAGATAACGACCAGCAGCAAACCGATGAGGCCTGCGATGAGCCCCGAGTTCAGCTGCGACGTTCCCAATGTCGCAGAGATGTCCTCCCTGCTCTGGATCTCGAAGCCGATCGGAAGCGCACCGAACTTCAGCTGGTCAGCCAGAATCTCCGCTGACTCCTGCGTGAAGCTTCCGGAGATCTGCGGGTTGCCACCGGTGATGATGCCTTGAGTCGTCGGCGCGGAGATCACTTGGCCATCGAGCACGATGGCGAAACGGTTGCGCGGGTCCGTCTCGTCGAAGCCGAAGAGGCGGGTAGTCATATCCGCGACAGCGGTAGTGCCCTCTGAGTTGAAGGTCGGGAACACTCCCCACTGGCCGGTGCTAATGCCCTGTGAACTCGATACGAGACCAGCGGACGCATCGGTGATGGTGCTGCCCTCGACCTCAACAGGTCCAAGGATGTACTTGAACGAACCATCGGCTTCACAGGTAATAAGAGCTTCGTCGGCAGGCGCAACGCTGAAGTTGTCGAGCGACGAGCAGTCAAAGTTGCTGAACTCATCGAAGAGGGCATCGGTGATCCAGTTCAAATCGCTGGCATCGGTCGGCGCTGCAGTCGGAGTAGTCGCGAGCGTGGGCTCGGGAGTGGCTGTCTCGCTGTCTGGGGCATCCGTCGTGGCCGGATCAGGAGTCTCTTCCGCTGTAGCGGTACTCGCGACATCGGTATAAAGAACCGGGCGGAACTCGAGCTTGGCGGACGCTTGAATTCGGGCGAGAGTCTCATCGTCCGGTGTCCCCGGGAGAGAGACAACGACATTGCTCGCACCTTGCGTGGTGATCTCAGCTTCGGAGACTCCACTGGCGTCAACACGGTCACGAATGATCGACACAGCTTGAGCGAGTTGCTCGCCCGAGACGGTTTGTCCGCTTTCGAGCTGCGGGGCGAGAACGATTTGCGTTCCGCCCTGAAGGTCAAGAGCGAGCTTGGGAGCCCAGGATGCCGTACCGAAGATGGAGCCAGCGCCAACTAAGACGGTGAATCCCACCGTGATTGCTGTGAGCCAGACTATGGCCCGCCAGGCGTTCTTCACAGGGGTTGTTCTTGCCACCTATTTGACTCAGCTTTCTTGACAGAGCAGTGCAGAATCGCACGCCGTTCGACAGCCACCCTCGGGTAGGACGACTCTCAACACTAGTGGGTTACAGGCGACGTTCCTCTACTTTGAGGACTTGTCGTCCTTCGAGTCGGAGAGCTCGCCGAACTCAGGGGTTGAAGAATCGGTCGAGTCATCCGATGCAGCTTCACGCTCTGCAGCTTCACGGTTAGCGATCTCCATTGCTTCCTCAACGGAACGGGGAGCACCATCTTCGACGACGTCTTCGGTGACGACCTTCGCGAGAGTCTGGCTGTGGACCTTGACGACGACACCCTTGCTGATTTCGATCTCAGCTTCGTTCTTGACGGTGTCCATCGTGATGAGTGTTCCGAAGAGACCGAAGTTGGTCATTACTTCTACGCCGGGAACCATCTGGTCGCGCAGCTCTTCCATCTGAGCCTTGCGCTTGCGGCTGTTGCGGAACATGAAGAAGATGAGCACGCCGAGAATGGCGAGCATCGCAATAGAAAGCGGATCCATGAGGTACCTTTCGGTTGGTCTGTGGGCCTGGCGCTCAAGCTGAGGCGCGTGTTAAGCCAGTAAAACTATAGTTCATCGCTAGCCGGGCTCGAATTCCTGTCGGTCATCCCGAAGTGATCCCACGCCGCCCGTGTCGCTACTCGTCCACGGGGCGTTCGTGTGAGCAAACCAACGCGCACGAGGAACGGTTCAACAACGGACTCTACGGTCTCAGCCTCTTCACCGACAGATACCGCCAAAGTGCTGAGGCCTACTGGTCCCCCGTCGAAGCGTTCGAGGACAGTCATCATCACGGCTCGATCGAGGCGGTCGAGTCCCCGTTCGTCAACGTCGTAAAGCTCAAGTGCCGCGCGCACGGCATCTTTACTCGCGGCCGTGTCGTTGACAAGCGCATAGTCGCGGACGCGTCGAAGGAGTCGGTTCGCGATACGCGGAGTGCCCCGGCAGCGCCCGGCGATCTCCGCGACAGCCTCTTTATCGATGTCAAGATCGAGCATCCCTGCCGTGCGCGCGATGACGCGCTCCAACTCTGCCTCGTCGTAAAACTCAAGGTGAGCGGTAAAACCAAAACGATCGCGGAGCGGATTAGGGAGCAACCCCGAGCGGGTGGTCGCGCCGACCAGAGTAAAGGGAGCGATATCCAGAGGGATCGATGTCGCTCCGGCCCCCTTGCCCACCATAATGTCGATTCTGAAGTCTTCCATCGCGAGGTAGAGCATCTCTTCGGCTGAGCGCGCCATGCGGTGGATTTCGTCGATGAAGAGAACTTCGCCGGGAAGCAGCGAGGACAGCACTGCCGCAAGATCCCCCGCGTGTTGGATCGCGGGGCCGCTCGAGAGTCGCAACGGCCTCTCGCTCTCATGAGCCACAATCATCGCGAGCGTCGTCTTGCCCAGGCCGGGAGGCCCGGCGAGAAGAATGTGGTCGGCGGTGCGGTTCTGCATCGCCGCAGCGCGCAGCAGAAGCTGCAGTTGGCCGCGCACTTTCGTTTGCCCAACGAACTCTGCGAGAGAGGCGGGCCGCAACGCTCCCTCGAACGCGAGTTCGGCATCCGACTCAACAGCTGGGTTCGCCACCACTTCGTCGCCGCTGTCAAACATTAAGAACCTGCCTTGCCACTGCGCGAGCCGACAAGCAAGATCGCCCGGCGAAGAATCGCTTGAACGTCGTTAAACTCTGCTTCGCTCGCATCACGCAGTGCACTCTCGGCAGCCGGTTGAGCGAGCTTCTCAGGCCACCCCAGACCTTGCAAAGCCATCGACACTTGTTCAGAGACCGAGTTCGCGCGAACGGAGGCAACCCCAGGCTGGCGCGTCGACACGATGAGCTTGCCGGCCAGATTCAGCACGATGAGCTTGGCAGTTTTGGGGCCGATACCCGAGACCTTGCGAAAAGCAGAGTCGTTTTCTTCAGTGACAGCGCGAGCAACGTCATCGGGTGAGAGCGCAGCAAGAACCCCCATCGCGCTCTTGGGGCCGACGCCGGTGACACCCCGCAAGAGGTTGAAGACCTCGAGCTCGTCGGATGACCGGAAGCCGTACAGGGCAAGGTCGTCTTCGCGCACGATGAGCGCGGTATTGACTTGGGTTTCAGAACCTACTCGCACCGACAGGGCGTGCTCGGGGGTAACGCTCACACTGAGCCCGACTCCCCCAACTTCGATAACGAGTGAGGTTCCGACCGCGGCGAGAACGGTGCCACGAAGGGAAGAAATCATAAGTTCAGCCTACGAGCACCCGCCGACTTCTCTGCCGACCGCCACGCCTCCTGCGCGGGGGTAAGACCGGAGCCGCTCGAGGACGCTGGGGTTGGAAGAGACCCGCGAGCCCGAGCATCAGCGGCGGCTGAGCGGGGCGCCGTCGAGAAACCCGGGCCACTCTTCCACGCACCGCAGATCGCTAGGGCACACGCATCTGCGGCATCCGCTGGTGTAGGCGCCTCGGCTAGACCAAGAACCCGGGCAACCATGGTGCCCACTTGCTTCTTGTCAGCTCCGCCGAAGCCAGTAATCGCAAGTTTGACTTCGGTCGGAGTGTGCAGCGAGACGGAAAGCCCCCGGTGCGCGGCCACATACATCGCGACGCCGCTCGCTTGAGCAGTGCCCATCACTGTACTGAGATTGTTTTGAGCAAAGACTCGTTCGAGAGAGAGCTGCGTTGGCTCGTACTCGCCAATCACCGCATCGATACCTTCACCGATCACCCGCAGTCGCTCTTCGAGCGCCATCTCTGGCGGCGTACGAACGACTCCAACATAAACGAGCGTTGCCCGCCGATTGGGAGCTACGTCGACCACTCCGACACCACAGCGCGTGAGACCGGGATCAATCCCGATTACCCGCAGGGTCATCGACTAGTCCTCGTCGAGTTCGGCTTGCACCTCGGGGCTGATGTCAAAGTTCGAGTAGATGTTCTGCACGTCGTCAGACTCTTCTAGCGCATCAATCAACTTGAAAACCTTGCGCGCAGTGTCGGCGTCGACCTCAACCTTGAGGTTAGGAACAAACTCTGCTTCGGAGGAGTCGTAGTCGATCCCGGCGGACTGCAAAGCGTTGCGCGATTCGACCAAGTGAGCAGTATCGGTGATGACTTCAAAGCCCTCACCGTGGTTCTTAACCTCTTCGGCGCCAGCGTCGAGCACAGCCATGAGGATGTCGTCTTCTGAGACGCCCTCGGTCTTCGTGATCGAGATAACGCCCTTGCGTTCGAAGTTGTAAGCCACGCTGCCGGGATCTGCGAGCGACCCACCGTTGCGGCTCATGATCGTGCGAACGTCTGCTGCAGCGCGGTTTTTGTTATCGGTCAGACATTCGACCATGAGCGCTACGCCGTTGGGGCCATAGCCTTCGTACATGATGTTGAGGTACTCAACGGCGTCGCCGAGCTGGCCTGAGCCGCGCTTGACCGCTCGATCGATGTTGTCGTTGGGTACCGACGTCTTTTTTGCCTTCTGAATGGCGTCGACAAGAGTCGGGTTTCCCGAAAGGTCAGCGCCTCCAATTTTGGCGGCGACCTCAATATTCTTGATTAGTTTCGCGAAAGCCTTCGCGCGGCGAGAGTCTGTAATCGCCTTCTTGTGCTTGGTAGTTGCCCATTTAGAATGCCCTGACATAAGGGACATTCTAACGCGTATGAACCTCGCTCGACTGCGCGAATCCCCGCGCTAGCGTTCTTCAAGCGAGCTACGGAGCCCCAACTCAGCCAATTGCAATTGGGCTAGTCGCGCCACAGTCGCGCTGTTTCCCGCTCGCCATTCTGCGGCCGGAGCCTCGGAGACCCGCGCTAGTTCCGTCAAACTGAGCGCCGAGAGCGCACGGAGAGCAAGCAAATCGGCCCCACCCGGCGTGGCCAGCAGCCGCTTTGCTTCGCTGGCCCGTGCAGCGAAACGGATGCGCGGCAGCAGCCACACGAGAAGAATGAGCGCTACAGGCACGATGCCGATGAACAGCCCGATGCCGATCGCTGCGGCCTCGACTGAGGCTTGCTGGCTTTGCCCCGCGGATTCCAGCGCTGCCCCTGCTTCGCTCGCACCGTCGAACGGTGCCCGGATGCCCGATCCGATCAGCGGGACCGCGCCGAGTGTGTCGCCCAGTTCGACCATCGTTGATTCGAATCCGGCCCCGGCCTCCTGCATCCGAACGCCAAGTTCCTGAAAGGCAGCGATGAGCTGATAGACCCAGACACCGAGAGCAATCCACACCGCGATGAACCCGAGGGAAATCAAGTCAGCAATGATTTGACGCGCTCGACGCGCGGGCTGGTCGGCATACAGTTGCATTCCCCCATGATGCAGGAACTACTGCGTGGCGCGGACTCGACGCACGAAATACTCGTGGAATCGCGCATCACCCGTAATTTCGGGATGGAACGACGTGCCGAGCAGGTTGCCCTGTTCCACCGCGACAATGCGGCCGTCATCCAACGTTGCGAGAGCTCGAGCCCGAGCGCCGATGCTTTCGACCACCGGAGCGCGGATAAAGACGGCGTGCACGGGGTTCTCCCCCAGTTCCGGGATGCTCAGATCGGTTTCGAACGAGTCCGTCTGAGAGCCGAATGCATTGCGGCGAACAACCACATCGAGGCCGCCGAACGACTGCTGACCTTCGATCGAATCTTCAACTGTATCCGCCAGCATAATGAGCCCGGCACAGGTTCCGTAGGCGGGAAGCCCCGCGTGGATAGCAGTGCGAATCGGCTCGAAAAGACCATAGAGCCGCGAAAGCTTGTCGATCACACTCGACTCGCCGCCAGGAATGATGAGACCTGCAATGTGCTCCAACTGCTCCGGAGTTTTGACCGCTACTGCGGTTTCACCGAGCTGCTGGAGCACCTGCAAGTGCTCACGAAAATCACCCTGAAGAGCAAGAACCCCAATGGGAAGCTGATCGACGGAAGGGTTACCAGCCACGCTCGGAGAGGCGGTGCGGTGCAGCAAGGTCAGAAACGTTGATGCCCACCATGGCCTCGCCCAGACCACGCGAGGTCTCAGCGATGACATTGGGGTCATCGAAGAAGGTCGTCGCCTTGACGATCGCTGCGGCACGCTGCGCCGGGTTACCCGACTTGAAGATTCCCGAACCGACGAAGACACCGTCGGCGCCGAGCTGCATCATCAACGCAGCATCGGCCGGCGTGGCTACTCCACCAGCGGTAAAGAGAACGACGGGAAGCTTGCCACTCTGCGCTACTTCGCGAACGAGTTCGTACGGTGCCTGCAGTTCCTTCGCGGCGACATACAGTTCGTCGACCGACTTAGAGCGGAGCTCGTTGATCTGGCCCTTGATGGTACGGATGTGCTTGGTCGCCTCAGAAACGTCGCCGGTACCAGCTTCGCCCTTCGAGCGGATCATCGCAGCACCCTCGGTGACGCGGCGGAGAGCTTCGCCCAGGTTGGTCGCGCCACAGACGAAGGGAACGTCGAAGTTCCACTTGTCGATGTGATTCACATAGTCAGCGGGGCTCAACACTTCGGACTCGTCGATGTAGTCGACCTTGAGAGCCTGAAGAACTTGAGCTTCAACGAAGTGCCCGATACGAGCCTTCGCCATGACAGGGATCGAGACAGCCTCGATGATTCCGTCAATGAGATCGGGATCACTCATGCGAGCAACGCCACCCTGCGAACGGATGTCGGCAGGCACGCGCTCGAGGGCCATGACGGCAACGGCGCCGGCATCCTCGGCAATCTTTGCCTGCTCAGCGTTGACGACATCCATGATGACGCCGCCCTTGAGCATTTCTGCCAGTCCGCGCTTGACGCGGCTCGTACCCGATTCGTTGGATGAAGTGTTCTCGCTCATAGCTTCAACGCTAAGACCGGATCCACCAAAAGAATGCAGCCAATTTGAACTCAGTGGTTCGTCGGCCACGCCTTCGCGAGCTCATCCCGAACTTCACCGAGCAGTCGCGGAATCGCCTTCGTGCCGGCCACGATCGGGAAGAAGTTCGAGTCAGTAGCCCACCGCGGAACAACATGCTGGTGCAAGTGATTGGCGATACCGGCGCCAGCCAGAGCGCCTTGGTTCATCCCGATGTTGAAGCCGTGAGCCTTGGAAGTCTCGCGCAGCACTCGCATGGCGGTCTGGGTAAGAGCTGCGATCTCAGCGGTCTCTTCCTCAGTTGCCTCGTCGTAGAGCGGCACGTGACGATACGGGCACACCAGCAGGTGACCGCTGTTATAAGGAAACAGGTTCAGCAACACGTAGGCGTGCGTTCCGCGCGCAACGATGAGAGCCTTCTCATCGTCAAGCGTGGGCGCGACACAGAACGGGCAGTCATCCTTATCCGGCTGCGTCTGGTCGGTGATGTAGGCGATGCGATGCGGCGTCCACAAGCGCTGAAAAGCGTCGGGCACCGCGGCGAAGTCAGAACTCGACTCCCCCGCGGGCAGCTCAGAACCGTCGTAGTCGTGCACGAACTAAACCTGCGCTCGCGTCGCGATCGCGTCAGTGATGCGGGCGATAGCATCCGCAATCGGGATGCCGTTCTCTTGAGTTCCATCACGGAAACGGAAGCTCACCGAACCCGCAGCCTGATCCTGTTCGCCAGCGATGAGCTGGAACGGGATCTTCGACTTCGTGTGGGTACGGATCTTCTTTTGCATGCGCTCGCTCGAGGCATCCAATTCGGCGCGAACGCCGAGGGCCTTGAGCTGATCGATAACGCCAGCCAAGTACTCCTCGTACGCCTCTGCGACGGGGATTCCGACGACCTGAACTGGCGACAGCCAGACGGGGAAGGCACCGGCGTAGTGCTCCGTGAGCACGCCAAAGAAGCGCTCAATCGAGCCGAAGAGTGCACGGTGGATCATCACGGGGCGCTGACGCGAACCATCTGCCGCTGTGTACTCCAGGTCGAATCGCTCCGGCAGGTTGAAGTCGAGCTGAACGGTCGACATTTGCCACGTGCGGCCGATAGCATCGCGAGCCTGTACTGAAATCTTCGGGCCATAGAACGCAGCCCCGCCCGGGTCAGGAACAAGTTCGAGGCCCGTCTCGGCAGCAACTTCAGCGAGAGTCTGGGTTGCTTCTTCCCACACGTCGTCGTCGCCGACATACTTTTCAGGGTTCTTCGTCGAGAGCTCAAGATAGAAGTCTGAAAGACCGTAATCGCGCAGCAGGGAGAGAACGAAATTCAGGGTGTTCGTGAGTTCTTGCTTCATCCCTTCTTTCGCAGTGAAGAGGTGGGCATCATCTTGAGTAAGCCCACGAACGCGCGTGAGGCCGTGGATAACGCCCGACTTCTCATTGCGATAAACAGTGCCGAATTCGAACAAGCGCATCGGCAAATCGCGATACGAGCGACCGCTCGACTTGTAGATCAGGATGTGCATCGGGCAGTTCATGGGCTTGAGGTAGTAGTCAGCACCCTGGCGCGTGATCTCGCCCTCTTCGTTGCGAGCCTCGTCGAGATGCATCGCCGGGAACATTCCGTCCTTGTACCAGCCCAAGTGTCCAGAGGTCTCGAACAGTGTCGACTTTGTGATGTGCGGAGTGTTGACGAACGCATAGCCCTCTTGCAGATGACGTGTGCGTGAGTAGTTTTCCATTTCGTGCCGGATGATGCCGCCATTGGGATGAAAGACTGCGAGCCCAGAGCCGATTTCGTCCGGGAACGAGAACAGGTCGAGTTCAGCGCCCAGCTTGCGGTGATCGCGCTTGAGAGCCTCCTCCTGACGCGCCTGGTAGGCACGCAGTTCGTCCTTGGTCGGCCACGCCGTTCCGTACACGCGCTGAAGCTGCTTGTTTTTCTCCGAGCCACGCCAGTAGGCGGCAGCAGTGCGCGTAAGCGACCATCCATTGCCGATCATGCGGGTATTGGGAAGGTGCGGGCCACGACACAGGTCTTTCCAGTAGACCTCGCCCGTCTTGCCATCGACGTTGTCGTAGATCGTCAATTCGGCGCCACCGACCTCGACGGACTCGTTGTCGCCATCCACTTCGCTGTCATCGACAGAGCCCTTGAGACCGATCAGTTCAAGCTTGTACGGCTCGTCAGCGAGCTCGGCACGAGCCTCAGCCTCAGTCACGACACGACGCTGAAAGCGCTGGCCCTGACGGATGATGCGGTCCATCGCTTTAGTGATGGCCTTGAGATCTTCTGGAGTGAACGGCTCCTCGACGTCGAAGTCGTAGTAGAAACCATCGGTGACGGGCGGGCCAATACCGAGCTTGGCCTGCGGGTTGATCGTCTGGATAGCCTGAGCCGCGACGTGGGCGGCCGAATGACGAAGGATGTTGAGTCCATCGGGCGAGTCGATAGTGACGGCCTCGACCTCATCCGTGTCAGTTACTGTCGCGGCGAGATCTTTCAACTCACCGTTGACGCGCATGGCGACGACGTTGCGGTCGGTAAACAGCTCAAATCCAGTGTTACTCACACAACAACTTTAGCGGCGTTCGGAGCGAACCCGTGTCATCCGCCGCCGCTAGCCACCAAAGATCTGGCTGAACCACTGGGCGAAAGCCGTACTGGTGAGTGCGGTCGCCCAGCCGACGGCCAACTGGAAGATTCCGACAAGGGCAATCATCAGTGTGCCCCTGTCCGTGCGCGCCGTTGGGATGAGCGCGATCGCCAGAAGGGTCATCGCCATGAAAATGTTTCCTGTCGAGCCGCTGGGAAGCAATCCGAGTGCAAAGCCGACGATGAAGGCAGCGAACACGAGTGTCGAGATGATGATCGCGCCAGGTCTCCGCACGATCAGGGCGACCATCCACGCGCTCACGAGAGGAGCGATCACGATCATTCCCTCTACCGTGGAAAAGAACTCGGCCACGACGATGAGTCGCTCGCCAAACCCGGTAAACGCGGTCTGAGTGGCGCCCGCAAACGGACGTCCAAGGAAGAGAGCATTCAGAGCCGCTAAAGAGAGCAGCGCCGACGCGGCCGGATACAGGATGACAAGAGCGTTCGCACGGCGGTTACCCGCAACCCCGGCCCGCCGATGCCGGAGGAACGGAGCCGAAACCGCAGCTGCCGTGACGTAGACAAGCGCAGTGACGTCAGTAAGCACCGCCACCATAAAGTAAATTCCCGTGCGAAAGCCTGATTCTGTGTTTCCCCACGTGATGAAACGCACGATGTGCGAGAGGCCCAAACCGAAGAGCAAGAGGCCCAAGAATGCCGCACAGTTTTGCGTCGCGTTGTAGAAGAAGAGCGGGTTGAGGGCAAGCGCCATCATCAGGATCACGATTGTTGAGCGGGCAAAACGTCGCTGAACCATAATCTCGATGAGCTTTTGCAGGAAGATGCCCGCGCTGAGCGCACCGATGATCGAAAGGGTGAGCGCGCCACCGGGAACGAAGCCGGCGAGCAGCGTGCTGATGGGCGGGAAAATATCCCCCAGCCACTGAGCATCCGCTCGGTCCCAGTCAATCTGAGTAGCGCGGTCTACGAGAGTGGCATTCGGAGAATCGGTCGCCCCCAGAATGAAAACGACGAGTGCGAAGATCACGTAGGGCAGCGCGAACACGCCGCGGAGCATCCACCGTCGAGGCGTACGGCGTGGCCACACGTCAAGGCGCGTGCGCGGCGGACGGGTCGCGATTCGGAGCGCCCGGGTATTGGTCGATGTTTCACTCATGGTGGGTCTGGCTCGTCAGGCCATGCTCCGTCTTCTCCCAGTAGTGCGGCTTCGTAATGAGCTGCCACAGCGCCTTGTAAGAAGCGATTGAATGCAGAATCCAGTACAGCGGATTCAACAGCGCCCACGGCACCAGCGCGAAAGTTCCCCGCTTGTACGGCCCCATCATCGACAGATAGACCATGACTGAGCTTCCGATAACGAAGTTGAGGAAGCAGACCCAGAGCAACCACACCGGGAAGAATTGAGCGACGAACTCGGTGGGCAACGCTAATGACAGGATCGTGAGAACGTAGAACGGAAGCACACCCAAGAACGTTGCCGGGGTGCCCGCAATCAAGAGAACAAAACTGCAAAAGCGCCAGAATCCGATCTGACGCATCAGCGCGCGCGGGCGTCGTGCATGCACCAACGTTGTCTGCATATAGCCCTTGATCCAACGGCTGCGTTGTCGGATGAAGTTGGGGATCGACTTGTTCGCCTCCTCCATGGTCGCCGAGTTAACGACTCCCACGCGATACCCCAGCGCACTGGCACGGATTCCCAGGTCGGCATCCTCCGTCACGTTGTACGGGTCCCAACCGCCCAAGCTCTTGAGAGCTTCTGTACGGAAGTGGTTCGACGTGCCGCCAAGCGGGATGGGCAGATCCAGCGAGTCCAAGCCAGAGAGCATGTAGTCGAACCAGTAGCCGTACTCGAGTGAAAACATCCGAGTGAGCACGTTCTCGCTGGCATTGAAGTAGTTCAACGCGGCCTGGACGCAGACGGTCTTCTCGCCACCGCGCTGGAACGAAATGTACGCCTTCTTGAGTTGATCGGGTTCAGGCGTATCTTCGGCATCGAAGATGACGAGGTAGTCCCCCGTGGCGAAGAACAACCCCACATTGCAGGCGCGCGGTTTCGTCTGCGGATGCCCAGCCGGAATCGTGATGATCTGAAAATGGTCGGGAGGAGAGCTCGCCTCAAACGCCGCTCTCGTTTCGTCATCCGATTCCTCAATCAGTACGAAGACTTCGAGCCGGTTAGTGGGCCAATCGATGCCGCCCAGGTTCTTTACGAGCTGCGCGACAATATTTGCCTCTTTGAATACAGGCACAAGCACGGTGTACCGCGGCAGTGTGTCGTCATCGAGTGCGTCGACCTCGCTATCCGACACTCGCTCGACGAGGTCGAAACGTGCTCCGCGCAAGGAAATGAAGAATTTGAAGGCCGTGCCCGCGAGAAAAACGAGACTCGTGATGGCTATCAGCGCGATAACCGTTGCGGCGGGCCACAACACCAGCGCAACAGTGAACACGATCAGGAGGATGATTAGCCCGATCTTTTGGCCTCGGGAAGCCACGGTTCTGGCGGAGAGCACGGGATTTCTGTTCCACAACTCATTTGCCGCTTGATCGGCGATCGCCGGGCCGAAGACATCGAGGATCGAGTGCCAGATTTGCGCGGAGGTTGCCGCTACGAACACCACTCCCCTGCCGAGGGCGGTGGCGATGCGCTCACTTCGCTCGTCATCAGGAACACGAGCTGTCGCGACGAGGGCGCGGCCATCGGCGAGCTCACGCAGCGGCATCCAGTTCTCGGCGATATAGAGCTGCCCGCTCCACTGCCGCGCAAACTCTCCATCAACCTCTGTCATCTGGGCGCGTTCGATACCCCACACGCGGGAAATCACATCAACCAACGCAGCGTCGTTGAGATAGCCGCGGCTCGCCAAAGTTTGATCGATGTGAACACCGGAGCGTGCCTTCGCGTCGCGCGCCTCAGCGATTTGCGCGGGCGTTGCCAGCCCTTCGTCGAGCAACAGCTTCACGAATGCTCTGCTCTGTTTCGACGGCGTGCGAGTTTTCCCCATGCGCCCATATTTGCGCATGTGCGGCGTTCAGAAGAGAGCCACGCGGGAGAGTGAACCGTCGCGCCCGCGGGAGATATCCTCGCGTGGTTAAAAAGCAGAAGCCCCGGCGAACCGGGGCTTCATCTGTGAGCGATACTGGGATCGAACCAGCGACCTCTTCCGTGTCAGGGAAGCGCGCTACCGCTGCGCCAATCGCTCATGCTATTTAGTTAGAAACTAACCAAGTTACAAACACCAACCGGGAAACCGGCTGAACACTCGTTACGAGGTGGAGACGGGATTTGAACCCGCGTATACGGCTTTGCAGGCCGCTGCCTCGCCTCTCGGCCACTCCACCGCACATGAGAAGTGTCAACGAGGCTGACACTTCTCATTCGAGCGGATGACGAGATTCGAACTCGCGACCCTAACCTTGGCAAGGTTATGCGCTACCACTGCGCCACATCCGCATTTGCAAGCTATTCGGTTACCCGTTTTCGCGTGCTAGATGACTGTATACGAAGAGTGCGCGAAGTTCCAATTCGGCCGCGAGCGTGTCGTCGAGATATGCGAAGATTGGTCTGCGGGCGATTGGCGCAGTTGGTAGCGCGCTTCCTTCACACGGAAGAGGTCATCGGTTCGAGTCCGGTATCGCCCACCGTTATTTCCCGCGTCTTGCCGCTGAAATCCGCGGATCATCGAGGCTAGTGTCGGTGGCCTGCCCGGTAGCCTTGAGGAATGTCAGCTCCCTCTCCACGTCGCGCATCTGTGTTGCGAGAATTTTTTTCGGGCGTCGGATTTCTTTTTCGCGGGTTTCGAATGTGGATCACCGCCCCTCGGCTGATGTTGCTGGGAATGATCCCTGCCGCCATCGTGGGCATCGCCGCGATTGCCGTGCTTGTTGCCCTGATCGTCAACATTGAGGTCATCGCCGTCTCAATCACTCCGTTCGCTCGCGAATGGGGTGAAGTCGCGCAGGCTGCCACCCACTTCGCGGCGGGTCTGGCTCTCATCGTGGCGAGCATCCTCGTCATTCTGAACACCTACACCACGATCACCTTGATGGTGGGCGACTCGTTTTATCGATTGATCGCCACCCACGTGGACGCCGTACACTGTGCTCCCCCGGAACAACAGCCTCAAGGCTTCTGGCGCGACCTCCGCCGTGGAATCGGGGAAGGACTCCGGGTATTGATCCCCACCGTGGGACTCGCTGTCCTCGTGTTCGCGTTGGGGTTCATCCCCATTGCCGGAGGAGTCATCGCAGCGACAGCTGGCGCACTCCTGGGTGGATGGTTGCTGGTCGTGGAGCTCAGCAACATCCCTTTCGAATCCCGTGGACTCCACCTCACGGCTCGGCGGCGCACACTACGAGCGTCACGCGCGCGAGCGCTGGGGCTAGGGGCTGCGACCTACGTAGTTTTCTTGATCCCTTTCGGGGCCGTGCTCGCTATGCCCGCTGCAGTTGCCGGCGCGACACTGTTGACCCGTTCAGTTCTTGGCGAGGATGCGCGGCTCAACGACCTCGCTGCGACGACCAATACGGCCCAAGAGCCACCACACGAGCGACGAGACAACAAACGCAAAGCCCGCTGAGGCGAGCACGCTCTGAAGCTGCTGTTCAAAGATGAAAGTTTGACCGGTGAAGAGGAACCCCGAACCTGTAGCTAACACACCAAGAGATACGACCCCGATGCTCCCACCAATGAGGTGGGTGTTGACCAGAAACCGAAGTTGGTTGCCCAAAGGCGACCCTTTGCGCACAGTAAATGCACACGCAACGGCGCCTGCAATAAAGCCAGCGACGGCCGCGGAGACCGGAGTGAACAACGGTGCGCCGGCAGAGACCGCAATAAGGCCGCTAATGAGGCCACCGGCAAGCGATTTGAGTCTGATCGTGCCGTGGTTGATCAGTTGCACGATGCACCAGCCCAATGCGCCAAACATCGCGCTCACAGCGCCATTGGCCACGATGAGGCCCACCACGTCATCGAACGCGAATTCAGCTCCCACAAGCCATGCCAGCCATCCCAACACAGCAAGAACGAGCGCGGTAATGCCAACACGCACAGGAACGGCCTTACGCGCACCACGGATGAGAGAACGCCGCTCCACGACGAGCACGGCGAGCATGCTGGCACCGACCGCGACGCTCATGACCAAGGCGCCACCATGATCGATCGGACTCAGCCCCAGCGGTGTCGTCGTCCCAAACGGCTCGAACGTGCGCACGGCAATTGGGACATACACGGCGATGCCCCACACACAGCTATAAGCAACGCTCCGCCAGAGGGGCGCGCCAGAACTTCGCGACACCAGAGTGACGAGGAAACAGCAGACGGCGCCTAAAGCGGCTAGCGAAGGCATCATTACCGTGCGTAAGTCGACGGACAATGCCGGAACGATGACCAGCCACGCAACGGCGCCCGGAGCGGCGCAGGCTAGCGAGGAGATTGTCAGCGCGGTCCACGTCGCGGCAGGCAAGGTGCTCGCGTACAGAACGATGAGCGCCACTAACAGCAGCAACAATGCGACCGCCCCTAGGCTCGCCGCCGCTAAATCTGCCGTCACTGTTGCCCTCCCCGCACCAGTTTCGCGCCCAATGGATCACCGCACAACACTCCACTCGTAATTGTTCGAGTGGTTCTCAACAATGAGATCAGGCTTTGTTGGATGTGAGAGCGATTAGCCGCGACACCGCGCGAAGATACTTCTTGCTGTAACCGCCGGCAAGCATGTCGTCGGGGAACACCGCATCCAGCGCAGTGCCATCTGCATAGATGGCGACTTGTGCGTCATAAAGCCGGTCGACAAAGGCCACGAACCGCAACGCGTCGGTTTGGTTGGCAAACTCGTGAACGCCGGTAAGCCCGACCGCATCAATCCCCTCGATCAACTTCACATACCGCGAGGGGTGAACTCCAGCAAGATGCTTGAGCAACTCGTCGAAGGAATCGAGTGTTGTCACACCGGTCGCTGTCGCAATAGCTGCCGCTGCATCCGCAACCGCCACGGCGTGGGCTCCCGTGTCGCGGCGACGGTAGTCGAGCCCGTCGATACGGATGGTCTCGAACTTCGCCGAGAGCGAGTCGATTTCGCGCAAGAAATCTTGAGCTGCAAAGCGCCCTTCGCCGAGGGCGTTCGGTGGAGTATTGGACGTCGCAGCAATTTTGGTGCCCGAAGCAACCAACTCAGACAACAAGCGCGAGATCAACCGGGTATCGCCGGGATCGTCGAGTTCAAATTCATCGATGCACACCAAAGATGCGCCCTTAAGCAGCTGGACGGCGGGCGCATACCCCACGGCCCCCACGAGCGCCGTGTACTCGATAAAGGTTCCGAAGTACTTGCGGCCGGCCATCTGGTGCCAGAGCGCCGCGAGCAGGTGAGTCTTGCCGACGCCGAATCCGCCGTCGAGGTAAACCCCAGGTTTTATTGCGGGAGTTTTCTTGCGAGAGAACAACCCGCCCGACTTGGCGCCGGCGACGAAGTGCCGCATCGCAGCGACTGCAGCGCCCTGCGAAGGGTAGTCACGATCAGGACGATAGGAATCTAACGTCGCGCCGGTGAACTGGCGCGGCGGCACAAGTTCGGCGAGCATCTGCGCTCCGGTCAACGACGGGATACGATCGACTAGACGCTCAGGAGTCGTAGGCGCAGTAGCGCTCATTCTCAGCCTCGGTTATTTTTCGCAGTGTTACGGCAACGCGGTGTAATCAGCGGCGAATGCGTAATTTCTTGGGCAAGGGACCCGTCAAGCTTAGTTTGAAGCCCGCGCCAGTTTTTCCACCCACAATCGGAGGTAGTTATGACTATCGAACGCGACCCAGCCCCCCAATTTGCTGAGTTCTCTCACCCTGAACGCTTGGTGTCTGCTCAGTGGGTTGAAGAACACCTCGGCGAACCCGGACTCGTTGTCGTCGAATCCGATGAAGACGTACTTCTGTACGAAACGGGTCACATCCGCGGCGCCGTCAAAATCGACTGGCACACAGACCTCAACGACCCTGTAACGCGCGACTACATCGATGGCGAAGGCTTCGCTGAACTCATGTCGCGCAGCGGCATCTCGCGCGACAGCACCGTCGTGATTTATGGTGACAAGACCAACTGGTGGGCTGCGTACGCCCTGTGGGTTTTCACGCTATTCGGTCACGAAGACGTCCGTCTCATGGATGGTGGGCGCGCAAAGTGGGAGGCCGACGGCCGCGAATACACCCTCGAAGTTCCCTCCCCGACCCCGACTGAGTACCCCATCGTCGAACGCTCCGACTCGGTAATTCGCGCATTCCGCGATGACGTGCTCGCCCACCTTGGCAACCCCTTGGTCGACGTCCGTTCGCCCGAAGAGTACAGCGGTGCGCGCACCACGGTTCCCGGCTACCCCGAAGAAGGCGCACTTCGCGCCGGCCACATCCCTAGCGCACAGAGCGTGCCGTGGTCGAAGGCTGTTGCTGAAGACGGCACGTTCCGCCCGCTCAGCGAACTGAACACCATCTACCGGGAAGGTGCGGGCCTGAAGGATGGCGACGACATCGTCGCCTACTGCCGTATCGGTGAGCGTTCGAGTCACACCTGGTTCGTTCTCAACTACCTCATGGGGTTCCCGAACGTACGCAACTACGACGGATCGTGGACCGAGTGGGGCTCCCTCGTGCGGGTTCCAATCGCTCTCGGCACTGAGCCGGGTGATGTTCCTTCCCGCTAGACTGGTGCAGTGAGTGAGCAGCAGATCCCCAGCCAGTTAGCCGAAATTCGAGACGACTTTCTTGGCTTCGAGCTGAGGGATCGGCTGCAACTTCTGCTGGAGTTCGCCAACGAACTTCCGGAGCTGCCCGCGCGCTACGCCGATCACCCCGACCTCTTTGAACGGGTAGAAGAGTGTCAGTCCCCTGTTTTCATCTTCATCGAAGTTGAAAACGACATCGTTCACATGTTTGCTACAGCGCCTGCTGAGGCTCCCACGACGCGAGGTTTCGCGTCCATCCTGGTCCAGGGCCTCTCCGGGCTCAGTAGTGCCGAAGTTCTTGAGCTGTCGGATGACTTTCCGCAGACTCTCGGGCTTTCTCAAGCTGTTAGCCCGTTGAGGCTACGCGGGATGACCGGCATGCTGGCGCGCGCTAAACGACAAATCCGGCTCAAGACCGCGGTCTAAGCGCCGCAGCACACAGGTCGCTCCGCCGCGGTCGCTCATTCAACGGATGACTCAACCGCACCGAGCTGCGCCGCGAGCCAGACTCTAATCGCGGTCAGCCACCGATCGCTGTCATAGTTCCAGAGGCGTGTGTGGCCTGCTGTGTCGAACTCTTCGTAGGTGACGATGTCGGGTCGGGATTCAGCCAGCGCGCGAGACGGCTCTACGGGCACATAGCCGTCGTCTTCGCTGTGCATCAACAAGATGGGGCGATCAAGCTCATCCGCACGGTCGACGAAGTTCAGCTCTGCGATATCGAGTGGCCCCTCCATGCCGACGAGAAAGGGAGCCTGGTCGCTGTTCAATACGATCTGGGCTCCCCGTTGAACCGGGGTGGGGATGCGGTTGAGATCGCCATGAAGCTCCATGGTCGGGCCCCAGGCGATGACTGGCGAATCAAGGATGAGTCCGATGATCGTGTCGCGGTTGGTCGAGCGAACCAGCGTCTGAAGGGCGGTCGCCCCACCCATCGACCACCCCATGAGAATGATGCGTTCGGCACCAGCCGAGAGGGCATAGGTAATCGCTGCGTCGACATCCCGATACTCCGTCGAACCCAGGCCGTAGAGACCATCGGATGAGCTCGGGGCTTCCGTGTCATTGCGGTACGAAACAGCAAGAGAGGTTATGCCCGCGTCGTAGAACTCGCCCAAGGCGCGAACCGTTTCGGGACGTTGCACGCCACGGCCGTGAATATGGATGGCCCACGTCGCCGTAGGACGCGCCGCAGGAACCAGCCACGCGGGTGCTGGGCCTAGCTCCGTAGGAACCATCACCTCGGAATACTCGAGTCCGAGTCCAGCCGGCGTGACATAGAACCATCCACTAGTCCGAGCGTTATCGCCCGGCTGCGGCACACCCTTCTCTACCTCAATCAATTCGCGCGCCACCCATTGAGCACCCTGCGAAACCACCGGACCGATTCGCGCGAGTCCCGAGTTGTCGGCGAACCACAGGCTGAAGCGACCAGGGGCCCGGCTCTCCGCCGCCGACGACAACACGATCGTCGACTCTCCCACCGCGAGTACCCGCAAAGTGCTGTCGGCTATCCCTGGCGGGGTCACGATTCTGCGCGCAAAGTAGACCGATAGCGCAGCGCCGCTGACCAGAGCGATGCCTCCCGCTGCCACCGCAGCAACTGCAACTCCGCCAACAACCTTGGCAGCGACGCGGAGTCGAGAAGATACCGGCATCCTAAAACCTCCATCGTGCAGCCGTGAGAGCGCGGCGTGCCTTACTAGCGATTGTTCAGCTAAAGCCTAATCTTCTGACGTGCCTGAATCGCCAGCTGGACCAACGCCGCCCGCGATATTTACGTCTGCGGTCGAGTCACTCCGCGCCGCTGCTTTGCGCCCCGAGCTCGCGATTACCGAGATTTCGGCACCGACTCAGATCGCGCCGTGGTCATTCGCCCTTGCTGCGGATGTCACGCCCAGCCGTCACGGTGAAGACTCTGACCTCGGCACAGGCCGCTTCGTGCTGTTGTATGACCCCGAGTCGCCCGACGCGTGGGAGGGCGAGTTCAGGATCATCTGCTTCGCCCAAGCACCCCTCGAACCTGACATCGGAGTCGATGAATTTCTGAGCTCAGTTACGTGGTCCTGGCTCGTCGATGCGCTCGATAGCTGTGGCGCGAAGTACGACCAAGTTTCCGGCACGGCTACTCGCATCCTCTCTACGGGATTTGGCGAACTTGAGTCGCAGCCCGACGGCGCACAAATTGAACTTCGAGCCTCTTGGAGCCCCCAAGATCTCGACATTGCTGCTCATGTGGAAGGCTGGAGCGAGTTAGTCTGCATGCTTGCCGGACTTCCGCCCACGATTGAAGGAGTCACCATGTTGTCGGCCCGTAGAGCTGGGCGTGAGTAGCGCCTCCGAGAGTGCAGCCCCCGAGGGCGAGTCGCACGCCGCCACCCAAGCCCCTCATGTTCCCGTTGATGTCATCGACGATCGGGACGAATATCTTGCTGCCGTCGACGCGATTGCTGCCGGGCACGGCCCCATCGGTATCGACGCCGAACGGGCCAGCGGCTACCGCTACTCGCAACGTGCGTACCTCATTCAGATCTTTCGACGTGGAGCTGGCACTTTTCTCTTCGATCCGCCCGCTATTGGTGACTTCAGCGAACTGAACGACGTCATTGCAGAGGAAGAGTGGATTCTGCACGCAGCCACTCAAGACCTCACTTGTTTGCGCGAGGTCGGCCTGAATCCCACCCGTCTCTTCGACACGGAGCTCGGTGCGCGAATCGCGGGTCTTCCCCGCGTCGGTCTCGGAACGGTCGTTGAGCACTTACTGGGTATCCACCTTGCGAAGGAACATTCCTCGGCAGACTGGTCAACCCGCCCGCTTCCGCAGTCGTGGCTCGTCTATGCCGCTCTGGATGTCGAACTTCTTGTTGATCTTCGGGAAGAGCTTGGTGCGCTGCTCGATAAGGATGGCAAGGGCGAGATCGCCCGCCAAGAGTTCGAATCAGTCTTGGGACGCGATCTCAGCAATGTTCGGGCCGAACCATGGCGCCGATTGAGCGGAGTCCACTCGATTCGCGGCGGCAAGAACTTGGCCGTGGCCCGTGAGCTCTGGCTCGCTCGCGATGCGTACGCGCAAGAAGTGGATACGGCTCCTGGTCGCCTCGTACCGGACTCAGCGCTGCTCGCAGCCGCGAAGGTACTTCCCGAGTCGAAGCGACTGCTCTCGAGCTTGAAAGAGTTCCGCGGGCGCGCAAGCCGCACCCAGATTGACCGATGGTGGGACGCGATCCAGGCGGGGCTTGCATCGACCGACATTCCCGCCTCGCGCGTAGCGAGCGACACTCTGCCTCCCCCGCGGGTCTGGTCGGACAAGAATCCCGAAGCGGATCGTCGCTTGAAGGCTGCTCGCGCTCTCATGACCGAGTTCTCCGAAGAAATGTCAATTCCCATCGAGAACTTATTGACGCCCGACTACCTGCGCCGAGTTGCGTGGAACCCGCCCGCAGAAATCTCCACGGAGAGCATCTCTGAAGCCCTCGTCGCGCTCGGCGCGCGACAATGGCAACTTGACGTATCTGCACAGTCAATTGCGCAAGCCTTTGTGGAAGCCAACCAAACGCCTGAAGACTCCGTCGACACCGAGTCGTAGGAACAATCAAAGGATTCCTAACCTTAAACTCGGCCACTTATGATCAGTGCTACATCCAAGGATTTAGTGGAGGCATTGTGGCCGAGAAAACCGAGATTGTATTCGTAGATGGAGTCCGTACTCCATTTGGACGTGCCGGCGAGAAGGGCATGTTCTGGAATACCAGAGCTGATGACCTCGTCGTCAAGGCGATGATCGGACTTCTGGAGCGTAACCCCCAGATTCCGAAGGAACGCTTCGACGAAGTTGCCATCGCGGCAACCACTCAAACGGGAGATCAAGGCCTGACGATCGGCCGCAGTGCGGCTCTTCTTGCCGGACTCCCCCAATCAGTTCCCGGATATGCCATCGACCGCATGTGCGCTGGCGCGATGACCGCAGTCACCAATGTGGCCGGCGGAATCGCTTTCGGCGCCTATGATCTGGCGATCGCTGGCGGCGTCGAGCACATGGGGCATCACCCTATGGGTTCTGGCGTAGACCCGAACCCTCGCTTCCTCGCAGAAAAGCTGGTTGACCCTGAAGCCCTCAACATGGGCAACACTGCCGAGAAGCTGCACGATCGCTTCCCGCACCTCACGAAGGCCCGCGCCGATGCATTCGCACTGCGCAGCCAGCAGCGCGCCACGGCCGCGTACGAAGCCAACAACATCCAGCCCGACTTGATCTCTGTCGCCACGAAGAGTGAGTCCGGCTGGGGCTTGGCTACTCGCGACGAGGGGCTTCGGCCGGAAACGACTCTTGAGGGCCTTGCCGGTCTCAAGACGCCGTTCCGCCCGCACGGCCGCATCACGGCCGGAAACGCCTCGGGACTCAACGACGGGGCGACCGCCAGCATCATCGCTAGCGGCGAAATGGCTCGTGAACTCGGCCTCAAGCCAAAGATGCGCATGGTGAGCTTCGCCTACGCCGGCGTCGAACCCGAAATCATGGGTATTGGTCCGATCCCCTCAACTGAGAAGGCGCTGCGCAAGGCTGGCCTCACGATCGACGACATCGGCCTCTTCGAATTGAATGAAGCATTCGCTGTTCAGGTGCTTTCGTTGCTCGACCATTACGGGATCGATGACGAGGACCCCCGCGTCAACCAGTGGGGTGGAGCCATCGCAATGGGACACCCGCTCGCGTCATCCGGTGTCCGTCTCATGATCCAGCTCGCCGCACAGTTCGAACAGCACCCCGAGGTGCGTTACGGCCTGACCGCCATGTGTGTCGGCCTCGGTCAAGGTGGATCCGTTATCTGGGAGAACCCCAACTACAAGGGAGCAAAGTAACAATGACCCAGCAATTTGCACGTCTTGCTGATCTGGCCAAAGACGAAGTAGTCACTCACTCCTACGTGCGCGACGTTCCGCTCTCAGCGGGCCGCACGCTCGCCCTCATCACCCTCGACAACGGCAAGGACCACACGCGTCCGAATACGCTCGGCCCGGCAACTTTGCTTGAGTTTGCGAAGGTGCTCGACGAGCAAAAGGAACGCGCCACTGCTGGCGAAATCCACGGTGTCGCCGTCACGGGCAAGCCCTTCATCTTCGCTGCGGGCGCCGATCTTTCGAAGGTCAGCGAAATCCCTGACCGCGAAACCGGTAAGCAGATGGCCGAGCTTGGTCACTGGGCGCTCGGCAAACTCAGCGAATTGGGTGTTCCCTCCTTCGTATTCATCAACGGCCTCGCTCTGGGCGGTGGCGTCGAGGTTCCCCTCAACGCCGACTACCGCACGATCGACAGCTCGGTTCCGGCGCTTGCGCTGCCCGAGGTCTTCCTTGGACTCATTCCAGGCTGGGGTGGCGCGTGGTTGCTCCCCAACCTCATCGGAATCGAAAACGCGCTCAAGGTCGTCATCGAGAACCCGCTCAAGAACAACCGGATGCTCAAGGGCCCCGAAGCATTTGAGCTGGGCATCGCCGACGCCATGTTTGGCCCCGCAAACTTCCTCGAAGATTCCATTCGCTGGGCAGATGGTGTCATCGCTGGCACCACGAAGGTCAAGCGCAAGAATGAGCCGGGCAAGATCGAACGCACAGTGAAGTGGGATGTGGCTATCGGTATCGCCGAGAAAATGCTCGCGAACCGCATTGGTCGCGTCGCCAAGTCGCCCTACGCTGCACTTGCGCTGCTCAAGGCCGCCAAGAACACTGACAAGAAGACTGGTTTTGAGGCCGAAGATAACGCTCTCGCCGACATGATCTCCGGTGACCAGTTCCAGGCCAGCATCTATGCCTTCAACCTCGTGCAGAAGCGCGCAAAGCGCCCGGCGGGAGCTCCCGATAAGGAACTCGCCCGCAAGGTGACGAAGGTCGGTGTTATCGGCGCCGGACTCATGGCTCGCCAGTTTGCGCTGCTCTTCGTTCGCCGTCTGCAGGTGCCGGTCGTCATCACTGATCTTGACCAGGCCGCAACCGACGCCGGAGTCGCCGCGATTCATGCGGAAATCGAGAAGCTCAACGAGAAGGGCCGCCTCTCCTCTGACGACACGAACCGCCTCAAGGCGCTCGTGACGGGAACAACGAACAAGGCTGACTTCGCTGACTGCGATTGGGTCATCGAAGCGATCTACGAAGAACTCGGAGCTAAGCAGTCGGTCTTCGCCGAGGTCGAGCAGCACATCTCCGAAGAGGCTATTTTGGCCACGAATACCTCGTCACTTTCTGTCGAGCAAATCGGTGCCAAACTGAAGCACCCGGAACGCGTTGTGGGTTTCCACTTCTTCAACCCGGTTGCTGTCATGCCGTTGATCGAGGTCGTCAAGACACCTCACACCAACGACGAGACCCTCTCCACCGCTATGGTGACCGCGAAAAACCTGCGCAAGAATGCCGTGATCACGACCGACACTCCTGGCTTCGTAGTCAACCGTATCCTCGCGAAGGTTCTCGGCGAAGCGATGCACGCAGTGGACACCGGAACTCCTTTCGAGGTCGTTGAAGAGTCCACCCGCCCGTTCGGTCTTCCGATGACACCGTTCGAGCTACTCGAACTCGTCGGGCTCAAGGTCGGCGCCCACGTTCTGGACACGCACCATGCGGCGTTCCCCGAGCGCTTCTTTGAGAGCAAGAACCTTCACAAGCTCGCGGAACTTGGCTACATCTTCGACCGTGACAGCAAGGGCAAGTCAAAGGGTGTCTCCAAGAAGGCCGTCGAGATCGTCAAGGGCGGTAACTCGCCCATGACAGCGGAAGAGCTTCAGATCCGTATCGAAGATGGTCTCGCCGACGAAATTCATCGAATGCTGGAAGGCGGCGTTGTCGCTGCGGCAGAAGATATCGACCTCTGCCTCATTCTCGGCGCGGGCTACCCGTTCCAGATGGGTGGAGTGACGCCCTACCTCGACCGTGCCGGAGCGTCGGAGCGAGCATTCGGCAGCACCTTCCACGACCCGCGCATCCGCGGCGTTCAGTAGGCGCGCACCCGTACCGGTATAACGGCCGAGGCCCTGTTCAGAGAGAATCTGAACAGGGCCTCGAGTCTTTAAGTTTCCACGCGCAGAAACCGCGCTGCGGTGCCGCTAGCTGCGTTCGGCGGGAAGCCGATACTCATCAGAGTCGCTCTCAAGGAGCGGCCGAGCAATCGGGATCTTGCTTCCCAGCACCTGGGCGACAACGTCGCGAGCAATGTGCTGCGGGGTCAAGCCCACCTGGTCAAGGATGTAATCACGGCTCCCGTGGTCGAGGAACGTGTCCGGCAGCCCCAGCTCGTTAACCGCGGTGTCCACGCCATGGGCACGCATATCTTGGCGAATTCGCGTTCCGATGCCGCCCACTCGCACACCGTCTTCGATCGTAATCACGATGCGGTGATCAGCGGCGAAATCGATGACACTCCGGGGCACCGGAACCACCCAGCGAGGGTCGATTACGGTCGCACCGATTCCTTGAGCTGCGAGAAGCTCTGCAACCTGCAGCCCGGTCTTGGCCATCGACCCCACCGTGACGATGAGAACATCGCGCTGCTCGTCTTCACGAAGCACATCGACGCCGTCGTCAGTGCGACGAAGCGCGTCGTACTCGGTCCCTACGGTGCCTTTAGCAAAGCGAATGACGGTTGGTGCATCGTCAACCGCGACGGCCTCGCCGAGCTCCTCACGCAGGCGTGCAGCATCTCTGGGGGCAGCAATACGAATATTCGGGACGACTTGCAACAGTGCGAGATCCCACATGCCGTGATGGCTCGCACCATCGGGGCCGGTGACCCCCGCCCGGTCGAGCACGAAGGTGACGCCGGCGCGGTGCAGCGCGACATCCATCAGCACCTGGTCAAAAGCACGATTGACGAATGTGGCGTAGAGCGCCACAACCGGGTGAAGCCCACCAAAGGCGAGTCCCGCCGCCGACGTGACCGCGTGTTGTTCAGCGATCCCGACGTCGTGAACCCGTGCCGGATACTTTTCAGCAAAGCGATGAAGGCCCGTGGGGCGCAGCATGGCAGCTGTGATTCCCACGAGACGTGGGTTGGCATCCGCCAGCTTCACAATCTCTTCAGAGAAGACCGACGTCCAGGATGCAGCGCCGCCCGTTACGATCGGCTCCCCCGTCGCGGGATCGATCTGACCGACGGCATGGAACTGATCGGCAACGTCGGCCAAGGCCGGTTCGTAGCCGCGGCCCTTCTCGGTGATTGCGTGAACAATAACCGGAGCGCCGTACGACTTAGCCTGCTCGAGCGTCTCGACGAGCGCGCCGATGTCGTGGCCGTGCACAGGGCCCAAGTACTTAATGTCCAGATTGGAGTAGAGGGCTTCGTTGTTACTGAAGCGCGAAAGGAACCCGTGTGCGCCACCGCGGATGCCTCGATACAGAGCCCTACCAGGCCCACCAAAAGTGCCGAAGAATTTCTCGCTCGATCCATGCAATGTGCGGTAGGAGCGTCGGGTGCGCACACTGTTGAGGAAGTGTGCCATTCCTCCGATGGTGGGGGCATACGACCGCCCATTGTCGTTGACGACAATGACCAAATTGCGACTGTTGTCGTCGCTGATGTTGTTGAGCGCTTCCCACGTCATCCCGCCCGTGAGGGCCCCGTCGCCGACAACTGCGACAACGTGACGGTCGCTCTGGCCCGTCATCTCGAAGGCGCGGGAAATTCCGTCTGCCCACGACAGCGAACTCGAGGCGTGGGAACTCTCTACGATGTCGTGCTCAGACTCGGAGCGTTGCGGGTAACCCGCAAGGCCACCTTGCGAACGTAGTTTCGTAAAGTCTTTGCGCCCCGTCAGAATCTTGTGAACGTAGCTCTGATGCCCGGTGTCGAACACCACAGCATCTCGCGGTGAATCAAAGACACGATGAATAGCCGTAGTGAGCTCGACAACGCCGAGGTTGGGGCCGAGATGCCCGCCCGTTCGCGACACGTTTTCGATCAAGAACTCGCGGATCTCTTGCGATAGCTGAGTAAGTTGCTGTGTAGAGAGACCGTCTAGATCTCGGGGACCATTGATTCCCTCGAGTATGTTCATACGCTCAGTCTAGGCTCCTTCATTTGCCTTGTGAACAAATGTGCATGAGGTTCTGAGCCGACCCTCAGTCTTCGCCGGCAACGCAAAAAGCGCGCGGGGAGAGCGTAAATGCTCTTCCCGCGCGCCTGATGCGCACGCGCTAGTTAGACCAGCGAACGCAGAACGTACTGAAGGATTCCACCGTTGCGGTAGTAGTCAGCCTCACCGGGAGTGTCGATGCGGAGTTTCGCGTCGAACTCGATCGTTGCCTTACCCTCGGGCGAGTGCGCGGTTGGCTCCGCTACAACGTGCAGCGTGCTGGGAATGCGGTCGTCGTTGAGTTCCTCAACACCGGTGATGCTGATGCTCTCGGTTCCGTCGAGCCCCAGCGTCTCCCAGCTCTGTCCCTCGGGGAACTGGAGCGGAAGAACGCCCATGCCAATGAGGTTGGAGCGATGAATGCGCTCGAAGCTCTCGCAGATGACAGCCTTCACACCGAGCAAGCTCGTGCCCTTGGCAGCCCAGTCACGCGAAGAACCGGAACCGTACTCCTTGCCGCCGAGAACGACGAGCGGAGTTTCCTGCGCTGCGTAGTTCTGAGCCGCGTCGTAAATGAACGACTGCGCGGCATCCGGCGTGGTGAAGTCTCGAGTGTAACCACCCTCTACGCCATCGAGAAGCTGGTTCTTGAGGCGGATGTTGGCGAAGGTTCCACGGATCATTACTTCGTGGTTTCCACGGCGCGATCCGTAAGAGTTGAAGTCCTTACGGTCGATGCCGTGCTCCGCGAGGTAGATACCAGCGGGGCTGTCGCCCTTGATCGAACCGGCGGGGCTGATGTGGTCGGTTGTTACCGAGTCACCCAGCTTGGCGAGAACGCGAGCACCCGTGATCGAGCTGACCGGAGTGATCTCCATGGTCATTCCCTCGAAGTATGGGGGCTTCCGCACGTAAGTCGACTCGTCGTCCCACTCGAAAGTAGAACCGGTCGGCGTCGGCAGGTTCTGCCAACGCTCGTCACCGTCAAAGACGCCGGCGTACTCATGCGTGAACATCTCGCGGTCAATCGACGAGTCGATCGTTGCCTGAACCTCAGCAGCGTCGGGCCAGATGTCCTTCAAGAAGACATCGTTGCCATCTTGGTCTTGACCAAGAGCGTCCGTGTCGAAGTCGAAGTTCATCGAACCCGCGAGAGCGTAGGCAATGACGAGCGGCGGGCTAGCGAGGTAGTTCATCTTTACGTCGGGGTTGATGCGACCCTCGAAGTTGCGGTTTCCCGAAAGAACCGCGGTGACCGCGAGATCGTTCTCGTTGATCGCAGCGGAAATTTCATCTTCCAGAGGACCCGAGTTACCGATACACGTCGTGCAGCCATAGCCGACGGTGTAGAAACCGAGAGCTTCAAGCGACTCGTCGAGACCCGACTTCGCGTAGTAGTCAGTGACTACCTTGGAACCGGGAGCCAGGGTGGTTTTGACCCACGGCTTCGACTTGAGGCCCTTCGCCGCTGCATTGCGAGCCAGCAAGCCTGCCGCGAGCATCACCGAAGGGTTCGACGTGTTGGTGCACGAGGTAATCGCTGCAATAGCAACGGCACCGTGGTCGAGAGTGAAGGGGTCTCCGCCATCGACACTCACCGCGGTCGGCTGCGATGCAGTCGACGGTGCATGGCTGGAGTGCGTGTGCGAACGCTCGTGAGCGGAATCTTCATCCTGCGGGGTCAGACCAACCGGATCGGATGCCGGGAAGGTTCCTTCAACCGCAGCGTCGACCTTGGAGTGGTCCACGGATGCGTAGTTGTTGAGGTCGATCTCGAACTGGCTCTTCGCGCTGGTGAGCTCAATGCGGTCCTGAGGACGCTTCGGGCCAGCGATTGACGGAACAACAGTGGCGAGGTCGAGCTCGAGGTACTCGCTGTAGTTAGGCTCAACGCTCGGGTCGTGCCAGAGCGACTGTAGCTTCGCGTACGCCTCAACAAGCTGAACCTGCTCTTCGCTGCGACCCGTAAGACGCAAGTAGTCGAGCGTGACATCGTCGACGGGGAACATCGCCGCCGTCGAACCGAATTCAGGGCTCATGTTTCCGATGGTCGCGCGGTTAGCGAGAGGCACTGCGCCAACGCCCTCACCGTAGAACTCAACGAACTTGCCGACAACGCCATGCTGGCGAAGCATCTGCGTGATCGTCAGCACAACGTCAGTGGCGGTGACGCCAGCAGGGATCTCACCGTTGAGCTTGAAGCCAACAACCTTGGGGATGAGCATCGATACGGGCTGGCCGAGCATTGCTGCCTCGGCTTCAATACCGCCAACGCCCCAGCCAAGAACACCGAGGCCGTTAACCATCGTGGTGTGCGAGTCGGTGCCGACAAGCGTGTCGGGGAAGGCGCGAGTCTTGCCGTCAACTTCACGCGTGTACGTGACCCGGGCAAGGTGCTCGATGTTGACCTGGTGAACGATTCCGGTTCCCGGAGGAACAACCTTGAAGTCATCGAACGCCGTCTGGCCCCAACGAAGGAACTGGTAACGCTCACCATTGCGCTGGTACTCAAGTTCGACGTTGCGTTCGAGAGCGTTTTCGGAACCGAAGAGGTCCGCGATGACCGAGTGGTCGATGACGAGTTCCGCAGGAGCTAGCGGGTTGATCTTGGTGGGGTCTCCACCGAGCTCAGCGACGGCCTCGCGCATGGTCGCGAGGTCAACGATGCACGGAACACCGGTGAAGTCCTGCATCACAACGCGGGCAGGGGTGAACTGGATTTCGGTGTCGGGGTCTGCACTGGGCACCCACGATCCGAGGGACTCGATCTGCGACTTTGTGACGTTCTTTCCGTCTTCGGTGCGGAGGAGGTTTTCGAGCAAAACCTTGAGGCTAAACGGTAGCTTTTCGTATCCCGCTACCTTGTCGATGCGGAACACTTCATAGTCGGCTGAACCGACTGTGAGGGTGTCTTTCGACCCAAAACTATTGACTGTCGACACTGTCATCTCCCTTGCTACGGTTCTTCAATCCTTGCGCGGAGCGTGCGCTGCATCCAGCAAGGCAAGCCTAAGACTGAATCGCAGAAACTGCGCTGCGATCTACGTCAAAAGTATCTTGACGTCGAGATAAATATACACCATGGCGTTTCTGCGAGCCGATCGCCACGGCGACAACTTCGAACTACTCGGATGCGCTTCGTCCGTAGGCCGCGCGCATCAAGAGCCACGTTACCCAGAGCACTCCCGCGTACAGCGGAACTCCGAGGAGCAGCTTCGCCGTAGCCAAGGCCTGCGTCGCTTCTGCGAAGTACAGCGGCAACTCGACTCCGAGGCGAACCGCGAAGAGCGCCGCCCAGAGCACGGTGGCGATCAAAGCGACCCGGAACTTGGCCTTATCTTCCAACCAATCCGACGCGCTCGGCACGAGGAACGTTGCAATTATCCCGACGAGCGGCCGCCGAGCAATCACGCTGACGATGATGGCGGCGAGAAAAACAGCGTTGATTATGAAACCGAGCACAAAATTGTCTTCCGCTCGCCCAGTGATGAGCGCGAGACCAGCCGAGAGCGCGACACCCAATACACCAACAAGTGCGGAAGATACCGGGGTGCGCGAGATGAGGCGTGCGAGAACGAAGCCCACCGCAACGATCACTGGCGCCACAACGGAAGCGACGAGCTCCTGAGTAATCGTAAAGATGACCAGAAAGGCGAGGCCGGGCAGAATCGACTCTACTAAGCCACGGATGCCGCCCATCGCGGCAAGCAATGCACCCGTTGTTGGTGCCTCGCCTGGCGCCACCTGACCGACGGCGGACCGGCGAGCCGCGGCTGCTAGCGCTTCACGAACACTGGGCTCGACCCCGGCACCTTCGGCACCGGACTCCCCCGTGTGCTCGTCGGCCGAACTCACGCCTTGGCTTCTTTATCACCCGTCGCCGGCATGTGCAGCGGGATGAGGTCGCGCGGTGGCATTGGGGTGTTACCGCGAATCACCACGATCGAGCGGAAGAGATCTTCGATCTTGGTAGCGGCATCCGCACTGTTCAACGCCTCACCGGCGATTACGCCGCGAAGGAACCAGCGTGGCCCGTCAACACCGACGAAACGGGCGATGCGCTTCTCCCCCGGCTTACCGGCAACGGGAATTTCAGCAAAAACCTCGGGGCCGAACGGCCCCTCGGACACCTTCGTCGTGCCGCCCTGCGTGTGCACTTGGTCGATAATCTGCTGACGAATCTCATGCCAAAGACCACTCGAGCGGGGCGCAGCAAAAGGCTGGATTTGGAGCGTCGATCCGGCGTAGTCAAGCCCCACGGCGACGACGCGCTTGCTCGCTTCCTCTACCTCGAGGCGAAGGTGCAGCTCTTGACGGGGAAGAATTTTGACGCCACCGAGGTCGACGTAGGGGCGAACGGCGTTCGCCTCACTCTCATCGAGAGGACCATCGGTGGCGCGATTCTCCGGTGCCGATTTGGGGTGATCCTGCGGCTGCTCGGTCTCAGTAGTGTCGCTCACGACGTGGCTCCTTGTTGTGTTGACTCTGCACGGAATCCGGTCGAGCCGAAGCCCGCCTCACCGCGATGGCTGCCAGGAAGAGTCGATACGGGAATGAATCGGGCTCGGGAAACTGGCATAACGATCAATTGCGCGATTCTATCGCCCGGCTCGATCTCGAAAGTGGACGAAGCATCAGTATTGAGCAACGTAACCCGAATTTCACCCCGGTAGCCAGCATCCACTGTTCCAGGGCTATTGACGACGGTGATGCCGTGGCGCGACGCGAGGCCACTCCGGGGCACGACGAAAGCCACATACCCATCAGGAAGGGCGATAGAAACGCCTGTGGCGACGGTTTCTCGCGCCCCAGGTGCGAGCGAATAGCTTGCAGCCGAATACAGGTCGGCGCCGGCGTCTCCAGGATGCGCGTAGGTCGGCGTCTGGCCGGATGAGATAAGCACCTCTACGTTGTCAATCACGACTCGAGGCTAGTGCAGAAGATCCAACTCGCCGAAACGCACACAGCAAAATCAGTGTGTAATGGATGAGTGACTTACTACCGTGAACGCTTGTGGCCCACCGCGTGGCTCTACCTCAGCACCGCACTTATCATTCCGGCCAGCATTTTGGTCTTTTTGCCGATCAACATCACCGTCGGCTACATCACCGCTGCAGTGCTTTATCTCGCGATTGTCGGCTTCTTGCTGTGGTCGGCGCCGCTCATCACGATTGATGACAAAGAATTGCGCGCCGGAAGTGCTCGCCTTCCGATTGAGATCATCGGAGAGGTTGCGACGTTTGACGGCACCGAGGCGACGCTCGAACGCGGGCAGCGACTGGATGCGCGGGCTTGGTTGATGATTCGAGGCTGGGTGTCACCTGTCGTGCGCCTTGAACTACTCGATGAGAGCGACCCGACACCGTATTGGTTGTTGTCGAGTCGCACTCCCGAATTGGTTGCTGAAGCGATCGCAGAGGTTAAGCTGCGCACTCCAGGCAGATAGCGCCGAGCTTCGTGGTGTGGTCTACCTGCGAGCGGTGCTTCACCAGGAAGCAGCTCACGCAAGTGAATTCGTCAGCCTGAGGAGGCAGAACAACCACGTCGAGGTCGAGGTCAGAAAGGTCTGCGCCGGCAAGCTCAAAGTTTGCCGGGTTGTCTGAATCGTCGACGTCAACCGAGCCCGACATCTTGTCAGGAACACGCTCTTTAAGAGCCTCGATCGACTCGGAGTCGTCGTCGGTCTTACGAGGTGCGTCGTAGTCGGTGGCCATGCCCATCCACTTCTTTTTTACGTTGAATCACCGGAATCGGCGGGCACAGTCTCCATGAAAGCGAGACGAATTGCAAACCGCAGATTCTGCATCACTGTGCAGCGCCTGTGATAACTGTTCATGGGGGCGTGTTATTCCCATGAATTCTTCCCAATGCGTGCGACCCTAAAGGGGAATCGTGAGGGCTGGAGAAGTTCGCTATGGAAGACCTTCGGGTAATCGAAGTACAAGACGGTGCACTGATCGTGTCGAGTAACGACGGCAATCGGTATCGTCTCGCTGTTGACAGCGTGTTGCAGTCTCGACTGCGCCAAAGCCGCGCCCTCTCGGGAACCGGCCCCAAGTTGGCTCCCCGCGAGATTCAGGCTCACATCCGTGCCGGCATGTCGGCACAGGATGTTGCAAATCTCACCGGCGCCGACCTCGAGTACATCGAGCGCTTTGAAGGACCGGTCGTCGCCGAGCGCGAGTTTGTCGTCAAGTCGGCACTCGCTGTTCCCGTGCATGTGGCCGGCGAAACTGACTCCCTCACCTCCACACGAACCTTTGGATCCGCCATCCGCGAACGCTTAGCCGACATGAGCGCGGCCGACGAGCGCTGGGCGAGTTGGAAGGATCCCGAGTCAGGGTGGATCGTCAAGCTTTCGTTCAGCGCAAACACCATCGATCACGACGCACGCTGGCAGTACGATCCCAAGCGTCAGTCACTCTCCCCGCTCAACAACGAGGCGAAAACGCTGTCGCAGCAGGGCGAAGTGAGCGGAGCCCTCATCCCCCGTCTCCGTGCCGTGACGCCCACCGAGGGCGCTCCGGATGCTGCACGCTTCGATAGTGGAGCGTTCGACATCGACGATCTGGGCGATGAGCCCGCTCCGATCCGACCAGCGGAACTTCCCGTCATGCGCGATCGCAGTGCCGACGCAGGCGTCGGCAACCAAACCGCAGACTTGCTCGACGCTCTTCGTCGCCGACGTGGCGAACGGGAGCCCGCCAACTTCGATGCCGAAGAAGACGCGCCAGAACCGACGACCAGCGCCGAACCGTCGATGCGCCTGCTTGACCCACCGGCGGCAGAAGAGCGTCGCGATGCTCCCGCGCCTCCCCAAGCAACGGCGCCTCAACCGACGGCAAAGTCACGACGACGACGCGTTGCGATGCCCAGCTGGGATGACATCGTCTTTGGCACAAAGCCGGACGACGACCCGGCCTGACCCGGCCTGACCCGGCCTGGCATAACCCGGCCCGACGCGACAGCGTTGTGTGGGCATAGCCTCACCGACACACGGTGTACCTAGAGCGCGAATGCTCCGTACCTCAACAGCGGCACTCGAAGCTCTTCATCCGACCACGATCCGTGCTGGCCGATCATGTTGCGCGCCTTATCGTTTGCTGCGCGCGAATCGTAATAGGCGATCCCCTTACGGGCGGCAACGACGATGTCGCCGATTCGAGCGATCACTTCGGGATCAACGTCGCCGAACCAGCCCACTGCGATGGCTTCATCTCTGCTGACGACCCAGGCTCGACCGCCTTCGGAGTCGCGCCAGCGTTCGAGAAGTGTGGCGCGGGCATCCACATCGAGACTCGCCTCGAAGTGGAGCTGCAGGCAGCGAGGCTCACCAGCAATGTGAGCGATTCCCTCAAGCAGCTCGGGTGCGGAATCGAACAGCACGTGCGACTCACGAGGGACATCGATCATCCCGTGGTCGGCTGTGACGAGAAGGCCCTGATCAGCAGACAGCTCTGTGACAGCAGCCGCAAGCGCCGAGTCGAGAGATTCAAGGGCGTGGGTCCATTGTGGCGATTGCCACCCGTTCGCATGACCGGCCATATCGAGTTCGGGCGCATAGACATAAGTAAGTGAGGGTTGACCGCTCGTGTGACCAACTTCTACCGCGGCGCGAATCCGCTCAGCTAGAGATCCGGCGACGACGTAGCGTGCGCCGCGTAAGACGGCCTTAGTGAACCCCGAATCCCGGTAGCGTGCGGCTCCAACAGTGACGACGGTGTAGCCACGCTCCGTCGCGCGCTCGAAGATCGTCGGGACCCTCTGCCACGTCCCGGGGTCGGTAAGAGAATCCCACCCCGAAAGCTGCTGCAAAACTCGATTGTTCACCGGATCAAAAGCGCTGTATCCCACCAAGCCGTGTTGGCCCGATCGCTGGCCCGTCGTGAGGCCAGCAATGGCTGACGCCGTCGTTGTCGGGAACCCGGACTGAATCACGGCGGATTTGGAGAACGCGCCCGCAAGCGTGCGGGCGTGCCCCAATCGCGCTTTCAGGTTGTGAGCACCCATTCCATCGACGAGCAGCACAACAGCGTGCCGCACGGGAGGCAGGTTTAAGCGGTTCCCCTCGCCTGAGATTGCCTGGAATGAACTTGACAACACATCGGTAAGGTTCGCTGAGTCTGGGTTGAGCGCCGGTAACATTAGGGCAATCCTATGGCTACTCCCACAAAACCCACCCCAGACTCCCCTGCCGGCGAACGCATCGAGGACATCGATGTCACGACCGAGATGCAGGGCTCGTTCTTGGAGTACGCGTACTCCGTGATCTATTCCCGTGCGCTTCCCGACGCACGCGACGGCCTCAAGCCGGTTCAACGCCGAATTTTGTACCAGATGAGCGAGATGGGGCTGCGCCCCGAAAAGGGCCACGTCAAGTCCTCGCGCGTCGTCGGCGATGTCATGGGAAAGCTCCACCCCCACGGTGACGCCTCCATCTACGACGCCATGGTGCGACTGACGCAAAGCTTCATCCTGCGAGTGCCGCTCATCGACGGCCACGGCAACTTTGGTTCATTGGATGACGGCCCCGCTGCTCCCCGGTACACAGAAGCTCGCTTGCAGGCATCCGCTATCGCGATGACGGATGACCTCGACGAGGACGTCGTTGATTTCGTGCCCAACTACGACAACTCGACTACGCAGCCCGAGGTTTTGCCGGCGGCGTTCCCGAACCTGTTGGTCAACGGTGCAAGCGGCATCGCCGTGGGTATGGCCACCAACATGGCTCCCCACAACCTCATCGAGGTCGTCGGTGCGGCGCAGTACCTTCTGACGAACCCCGATGCCTCGCTCGAAGAACTCATGCAATTTGTTCCTGGCCCTGATCTCCCTACCGGCGGAAAGATCATGGGGCTTGCTGGAGTGAAGGATGCCTACGCGAACGGTCGCGGCGCGTTCAAAACCCGCGCCACGGTTGCGGTTGAGTCGATCACTGCCCGCAAGATGGGCCTTGTCGTCACCGAACTTCCCTACTTGGTCGGCCCAGAGCGCGTCATCGAGAAGATCAAAGATGGCGTCAACAACAAGAAGATCGTGGGCATCTCCGATGTCACCGACCTCACTGACCGCAATCACGGTCTGCGTCTTGTTATCGGCATCAAGACCGGCTTCAGCCCGGATGCCGTACTCGAGCAGCTTTACCGCCTAACCCCGTTGGAAGATAACTTCAGCATCAACGCGGTCACGCTCGTTGATGGTCGGCCGCAAACTCTCGGACTCAAGGCTCTGCTCGAGGTCTTCCTCAAGCATCGCCTGCAGGTTGTCACGCGTCGCAGTAAGTACCGCCTTGCGCGCCACCTTGAGCGCCTTCACCTCGTTGAAGGCTTGCTCATCGCGATCGTCGACATCGACGAAGTAATCCAGGTCATTCGCCAGAGTGACGACAGCGACCAGGCTCGCACGCGCCTGCGCGAGGTGTTCGATCTCAGCGAGTTGCAGGCCGAATACATTCTTGAGCTGCGCCTGCGTCGTCTCACGAAGTTCAGCCGTATCGAGCTGGAGGCTGAGGCCGAGAAACTGCGCGCAGAAATCGCTCGTCTTCAGGCGCTGCTCTCGGACGACAAACTCATCCGGGCCCTCGTCTCAGAAGAACTCGACGCCGTTGCCGATAAGTTCGGGACCCCGCGACGCACGCTCCTCACCGAGGCGCCCTCCTCGATTGCAACGACATCACGAGCAGCAGCGCGTAAGAATCAGGCCGTGCTCGAGATCGCCGATGAACCCTGCATCGTCTTGCTCTCCACGACGGGCCGGATCATCCGAGTCGGCATCAGCGAAGGCGACACGGTTTTGGCGGCGTCACGCCGGTCGAAGCACGACGCAATCCGCTCGCGTGTCACCACGACAACGCGAACTGAGATCGGCGCGATCACAAACCGCGGCCGCCTCATCCGATTCACCGCTGTAGATCTACCGAGCGTCCCGACCAGCTCTGTTCAACTTGGGGCTGGCGCAAAAATCAGTGAATATCTCACGCTAGAGAAGAAAGAGCGTGTTCTCGCGATCGTGTCTCTCGACAGCGACGAGCCCATCGCGCTTGGCACCCGCCAGGGCACCGTCAAACGCGTCACGCCCGGCGTGTGGCCATCGAAGCCCGAGTTCGAGATCATCTCCCTCAAAGCTGGCGATGAGCTTATTGGTGCAGCTCATAGCGCGGATAATGCAGAACTCACGTTTGTGACCTCCGACACTCAACTGCTGCACTTTGCTGCCTCGGCGGTGCGCCCGCAGGGTCTCAGCGCCGGAGGAATGGCAGGCATCCGGGTAAGCGCCGGAGCCCAGGTTATCTTCTTCGACTCCGTAGATGCCGACGCAGAAAACGTCGCGGTAACAGTCTCGGGATCGAGTGTCACCATTCCCGGCACCGACCCCGGGCGCGTCAAGCTCAGCGAGTTCTCGCAGTTCCCGGCCAAGGGTCGCGGTACCGGGGGTGTTCGCGCTCACTCGCTGCTCAAGGGCGAGGACGTCCTGACGCTCGCGTGGGTCGGCCGAGTTCCCGCTACGGCGGTCGGAGCCGATGGAGCTGTACGGCAGCTGCCGACCGAGCGCACAAAGCGTGACGGTTCAGGCGTGCCTCTCGATAGCGTGATCGGATCGATCGGCTTCACTCCGTAACCGGCACCAACCGCGCAACCCCACGCACGCAACGACCGAGGGCCGTTACCTGATTTGTTCAGGTAACGGCCCTCGGTCGTTGAAGATCGATTGCTTGAGACGCCGCCAACGAACGATGAACGCCCACGACGACCCCCGAGCTAGACGTCGATACGATCCCGATCGAGACCTTGACCCTGGATGATGAACTCTTTACGAGGAGCTACCTCGTTGCCCATGAGAAGCTCGAAGACCGTGCCAGCGTTCTCAGCATCCGCAATGTTGACGCGACGAAGAACACGGTTGTTGCGGTCCATAGTGGTAGTCGCCAGTTGGTCGGCATCCATCTCGCCCAGGCCCTTGTAGCGCTGAATCGGGTCTTGGTAGCGCTTGCCCGACTTCTTCAGCCCCGCCAGAACTCCGGTGAGTTCTTTTTCTGAGTACGTGTAGATCGTTTCGTTCGGCTTGGAACCCGGGTTGATCACGACGACGCGGTGCAGCGGTGGCACGGCGGCGTAGACACGCCCATCGCGAATCATGTCAGGCATGTACCGGAAGAACAGCGTCAGTAGCAGAGTACGGATGTGGGCACCGTCGACATCGGCATCCGCCATGATGATGACCTTGCCATAGCGAGCAGTAGAAAGATCGAAGCTGCGCCCCGAGCCCGCACCGATAACTTGGATGATCGACGCGCACTCGGTGTTCGACAGCATGTCGCTAATCGATGCTTTTTGAACGTTGAGGATCTTGCCGCGGATCGGAAGCAACGCCTGGTACTCGCTGTCGCGTCCGAGCTTTGCCGTGCCGAGTGCAGAATCACCCTCAACAATGAACAGTTCACTGTTGGCAACGTCGTTGGAACGGCAATCGACGAGCTTCGCCGGAAGGCTGGAACTCTCGAGAGCGTTCTTGCGCCGCTGGGTTTCCTTGTGAGCTCGAGCAGAAATACGCGACTTCATCTCGGCAACGACCTTGTCGAGAACAAGAGCCGCCTGCGATTTGTCATCGCGCTTGGTGGAGGTGAAGCGTTCAGAAAGGGCAGTCGCCACGACCTTGGCCACGATCGCGCGCACAGCCGGCGTTCCCAGAATTTCCTTAGTTTGGCCCTCGAACTGCGGTTCAGGGAGTCGAACCGTCAGCACGACGGTGAGCCCTGCAAGCACATCGTCTTTGTCGAGCTTGTCGTTGCCGAGCTTCAGCCGGCGCGAGTTCTTCTCTGTCTCTGCCCGCAGGAACTTGAGCAAGCTCTGCTCAAATCCGGCGAGGTGCGTTCCGCCTTTCGGCGTCGCGATAATGTTGACGAAGCTCTTGACGACCGTGTCATAGCCGGTGCCCCAACGAAGCGCGACATCGACTACACAGTCCCGCGACACTTCGGTCGACACCATGTGCCCGTTGTCTTGCAAAACCGGCACACTCTCGGTGAAGCCGCCAGAACCGGTCAGTCGCCAAATATCGGTGATGGGCGGATCAACCGCGAGGTGCTCAACAAACTCCGAAATGCCGCCCTCGAACGAGAACGACTCATGACGAGGTTCTTCGCCTCGCTCATCCGACACGTTCAAGGTGAGATTAGGCACGAGGAACGCTGTTTGACGAAGGCGGTCGATTAGTCCATCTGACTGGAAAGTCGCCCCCTTCGTGAAGATTTGACGATCGGCCCAGTAGCGCACTCGCGTACCAGTACGCCCCTTAGGCACCTTGCCGACAACGCGAAGCTCACTACCCGAGACAAACGCGGTGAAGGGAGCGTCCGGCGTTGGTTCGCCCGAATCGGCAAAAGTACCTGGCTCGCCGCGATGGAACGACATGGCGTAGGTCTTGCCGTTGCGGTCGACCTCCACATCGAGGCGCTCCGACAACGCATTAACGACTGAAGCTCCAACACCGTGGAGTCCGCCAGACGCTGCGTAGGATCCGGAGCCAAACTTGCCACCCGCGTGCAGCTTGGTGAACACGACTTCAACGCCGGTAAGGCCAGTCTTAGGTTCGACATCCACAGGGATACCGCGCGCCTTGTCACGCACTTCGACACTCTCATCGGCGTGAAGGATGACGCTGATCTCAGAACCGTGACCATCGAGAGCCTCGTCAACCGAGTTATCGATGATCTCCCAGAGACAATGCATGAGTCCCCGCGAGTCGGTGGACCCGATGTACATACCGGGACGTTTGCGAACGGCTTCTAGCCCCTCGAGCACGGATAGGTGACGGGCTGAATAGTCAGAGCTCGCCATAGTAATCTCCTAGGGTTTGAGAACGGAAGGCCACATTCAAGACTACGTTCTCTGCACGACATTGCCGCTCACCGACACCCATCACGCTGTGGCCGAGGCCGACGTTCCGGATGCGGTACGCGCTGAGCGAAATGCCTGCAATGTAGGAAGAATCTTCAGGCGCTCGTGCTTGTATAGGCGTACGGAATAACAACCGCAAGCAAGAAGAAGGAGTAGGCCATGTCGAACATTGCAACAGAAGACACCCCAGTCGATGAGATGGACTACACCCTCACGGCGATCGATCGCTGTGACAGTTGTGGCGCGCAGGCATATATCCGCGCGACCCTCGCCAGTGGCGACCTCCTCTTTTGCGCCCACCACGGCGCTAAGTTCAAAGACAAGCTGTTTCCCACCGCGCTCAAGTGGCACGACGAGTCCAGCCGTCTGACTGCCTAAGCTTTCGTTTAGCATCATCAGATAGTTAGCTCGCTTGCCGGCACGTGTGTCGGTGTGACCTTCGTAGGAGAACTGTGAAGCGCATCCGACACTACGTGTCGCGTCTTGTCTCGCTCGACGTAAAGAACATGCTCGCTGTGGCCCGGGCCATCAGCTCGCGAAGCCGCACCCCGGTGTTCTTCATCCTCATTGACATGGTGTGGTGCTCACTGGTTTACCAGGCCGGCTACCTCGACTACGAAGAATTCGAGTTCAACGTACTGAGTCGTGCCGAACGCCGCACCTGGATCACTAGCGGCAACGCGAATTCCATTGTCGTCAAGTACAACCAGCGCGATTTTCGCGAACGGTTTTACGACAAGCCCACTTTCAATAAGACCTTCGACGAGTGGCTCGGGCGTGCATGGCTCGACCTGAGAACCGCTTCGGAAAGCGAGTTCGTCGAATTCGTCGAGAACCACGATCCAATCATGGTCAAAGTCGTCGACAGCATGAGCGGTGCCGGGATCGAAAAGCACGGCGGCGATGACTTCGACGATGCTCATGCGCTCTATCGCGAGCTCATGAACAAACGCCAATTCCTCGTTGAAGCCTTTATCGAGCAGCACGAGGGCATGTCGGCACTATGCCCCACGAGCGTCAACTCTTTGCGCATGATCACCTTCTTCGATGGCACCGAGGTTCACATCATGGAGGCTGTCTTACGCATGGGCAACGGCGCCGATGTCGACAATTACGGTCGCGGCGGCATGTATACGGTTCTCGACGAAAAGACCGGCATCGCTCCCTATGGGGCGTTCGACAAGTACGCCAACACCTTCACCGAACACCCCCAGACGGGAACGCCCATCGTCGGATTCCAGGTGCCGCTCTACGACGAAGTTCTTGCCACGCTCGACACCGTGGGCCGAGTGATTCCGGAAATTCCTTACGTGGGCTGGGATGTCGCCATCTCCCCCACCGGACCAGCCATAATCGAAGGAAACTACAACACTGGCGTGTTCCAGATGAAGCCGAGTCTCACGGGAATCAAGACAGGACTGCTCCCCAAGTTCCGCGAGGTAATCGACTTCTAGAGGCTCACGCGGAGCTCTCGCCGATCGTTCGTTCTTCGCAAGAATCCCTAAGCGCGACGGATGACGCCGAGCGGAGTGCTTTGGTGATCCTGCCCGAGAGGGTTGTCTTTCAACACCTTCAGCACGAGTTCATTCGTTGCTTTAGTAGCGGTCGAGCCTAAGATATTGCCACCGAAGTCGTTGATGTCAACGACGAGCACGTCGATCTTTCGACCGAGCGCGGCAGCGATGTCGGCGGCAACACCATCCGGACGAGCCGGGCCAAGTACGACGTGAGAGTCGTACGGCGGAATCGTGTTTTTCGTGGGCCCATCGATCGCGCGAGCCTTGGGCCCTGCAATTCGGTAGAAGTCACCGCGACGGCCTACGAGCTTCGTGACAGCAGCGACGGCTGCGGCGAACAGGATGCGCGGAGTCCCGCACTCGCGCAACGCCATCTCCATGGTCTCAGGCATCCCGAGGCCAATGCCGTGAGATGTCTTAGTCACGTACTTCGACAGGAAGGTCGCAAGCTTGCGCGGCTCTACCTCAGAGATCGGGTAAGCCCGCCCCTGCGTGATTCCGACGATCTTCTCCGTGACAAAGAGCAGGTCTCCATCACGCACGACATCGGCCGCGTACTCCGAGACGACCTGAACGATGTCGTCTTCACGAACCACCAAACGAGTCTTGATGGGAAGCCGTTCGTAAACGGCACCATCGACCTCGACGGTGAGACTCTTACCAGCGTTCGCTTCAGCACCCATTGTTGGCCTATTCGAGGTAGTCGCGCAGTGACTGCGAGCGTGACGGGTGGCGCAGTTTGGCCATCGTCTTTGATTCGATCTGACGGATGCGTTCACGCGTTACGCCGAACGTGTCACCGATCTGATCGAGAGTTTTCGGCATTCCATCGCCCAGGCCGAAGCGCATGCGGATGACGCCGGCTTCGCGCTCGGAGAGGGAATCGAGAAGGCTCTCCAGCTGCTTCTGCAGCATGGTGAATCCAACGGCGTCGGCAGGAACAACAGCTTCGGTGTCCTCAATGAGGTCACCAAACTCGCTGTCGCCGTCTTCCCCGAGCGGCGTGTGGAGCGAAATAGGCTCGCGACCATACTTCTGAACTTCAACGACCTTCTCGGGCGTCATATCCAGTTCGCGCGAGAGCTCTTCTGGAGTGGGCTCGCGGCCCAGGTCTTGAAGCATCTGGCGCTGAACGCGTGCGAGCTTGTTGATGACTTCAACCATGTGCACGGGGATACGAATCGTGCGAGCCTGGTCAGCCATTGCGCGGGTGATCGCTTGGCGAATCCACCACGTGGCATAGGTCGAGAACTTGAAGCCCTTGGTGTAGTCGAACTTCTCGACCGCACGAATGAGGCCTAGGTTTCCCTCTTGAATGAGGTCCAAGAACTGCATTCCGCGCCCGGTGTAGCGCTTTGCAAGCGATACCACCAGACGCAGGTTGGCGCCGAGCAAGTGGCTCTTCGCGCGCTGGCCGTCCTTGGCTACCCACTGAAGTTCGCGGCCGAGGGTCGAACGAACTTCGCCGGGTGCCATCTGAGAAAGCTTGTCTTCTGCAAAAAGGCCGGCTTCGATACGCATGGCCAACTCAACTTCTTGAGCAGCGTTGAGCAGCGCGACTTTACCGATTTGCTTCAGGTAGTCCTTGACGGGGTCTGCCGTGGCACCGGTAATGGCGGCCGAGTACACGGGAACGTCGTCTTCGTCGTCAACCAGCGAGAGAACGAGAGCACCCGTGGGCAGCGCCTCGTCTTTACCCTTTGACTTCTCTTCTTGATCGTCTTCGGGCTTCGCTTCTTCGCCGTCAGCCTCGACGATGTCGTCAGCTTCGGCGGCAGCCTTCTTGCCACGCGTTGCAGGCTTCTTCGCGGCCGGCTTTTTCGCAGCGGGCTTCTTAGCGGCAGACGCAGCGGCAGTTGACTTCGTTGTCGTGGCCTTCTTTGTCGTGGCCTTCTTCGTTGTGCTCTCGGCGCCTTCAGCGTCAGTCGCTACTTCTTCAACTGCGTCGGCAGCTTTAGTGCGCGTTCCAGTCTTCGTGGCCGCCTTTGCGGGGGCCTTCTTTGGTGCGGATGCAGTCTCCGCAGTCTTAGTTCGGGTCGCCATGTGAACACCTTTCCGAGGTTTTCGGGCAGTACTAAGACCCATGTCAAGTCTCTGACTGTTCCGCCGCATGGCGAAACAGAACCAGAATCAAGACCGGGTCTTACTCCTATTATGCCACGCTTTTCTGATGCTCTGCACCAATGCTCACAGGCGACGGACCCTGCACGCGATCGCGGTAGTGAGAACCTGTCATCTGCACCGCCCCGGAGACGCGCTACTTACAACGGAGGCTGCGAAGCGCTGTCATCATCACCAGCGCGACGAATAGCGAGAAACTTCTGCAGCTCGGCAGCAATCTCGTCTGCCGACGGCAGTTCGCCATCTTCATCCGTAAGGGGCGAACGCATAGGGTTCTCCTCCATGTAATTGTCGTGGCGCTCTTCAAGCGTTCCCACGAGCTTCGCAAGCTCTTGATTGCTTTCGACCTGGCCATCGATCTTGGCCACGAATTCTCGACCTTCCTCCCGGAGCCGGTCTGTGGGGAAGATGAGACCAGTTGCAGCACTCACGCTCTCGAGTGCAGTAACAGCCGCCGTCGGCCACTCCGTGTCTGCGAGGTAGTGCGGAATCAACAGCACGAACCCGGCGGTGGGATGCCCAAGCTCCTGCAATCGGAATTCAATCAAGTGCATCGCATTGGCCGGCACTTGGGTGTGAGGTTTCCACACCGACATCGAGTCGATGAGTTCTGAGCGGTTTCCGCTGACCGTGACCCCGATGCTCCGGGTGTGAGGAACAGGCATGGGGATGGCATGAACCCACGTCGTGGACTTCACATCAAGCTTCGAAATCAATCGCAACACCGCTGCGGAGAAGCGCTCCCACTGAAAGTCGGGCTCGTATCCGGTCAGCAGCAGGAAGGGTTGCCCCAACTCGTCTTTGGCTAAGTACAGCTCGAGTTTCGCCGGCCGGTAGTCGCTCAAGTGATCTTGGTCGAAGTAAATAGTCGGGCGCCGCGCTCGGTAGTCAAGGAGTGCATCGTTGTCGAACGACGCAACGACGGTGCGCTCGAGAGTGTCGAGCAGGTACTGACTGAACTGGCTGACAGCACCACCGGCATCCGCGAAGCCAGTCAGACCGGCTACAAGGGGCAGGCCGCGCGGCACACCAGCAACATCGGTCGCGATGTCATATAAGCCGGCAGGATCTCGCATGCTCCCACTCTAATCGCGGGCACGACAGCATCCTCTTCAAACGCCTCCACAGCATCATGCTCCTAGCGAACATGCAGACGGATGCTGGCTATCATGAGGATATGACCGTTGCTACGTTGCACTTGTCCACCTCGTCCGCCTCTGAACTCGAATCCGATGTTCTCGTTATTGGGGTGGTGAAGACAGACTCTGGCCCCAAGCTCGTCGACGCGTCGCCAGAGCTTTCATCGTTCGAGCAGTCGCTGAGCGTCATTGGCGCCACCGGGGCTGCTGATGAGCTTTTCCGCATTCCTGCTAACGGCATTACTGCGCCTGCAGTCGCCTTTATCGGTCTCGGTGACTCCTCCCCCACAGCCGAGAGCCTGCGCTACGCGGCCGGTTCCGCTGCTCGTCAGCTGCGCGGCGCCGCACACATCGCGTTAGCCCTCGGCGCGGAGTCACCGGAGGACACGCTCGCCGTACTCGAAGGCGCAGCCATCGGCGCCTATTCGTACGACGCGTACCGTTCCACCGCCCCTGATGCTGCGAAGAGCCAGGCGAGCAGCATTACTGTTCTTAGCCCAGTGACGGATGCCGCGCTCATCGAGCGCGCCAGCATCATCGCCCACGCGACCCACGTGACGCGCGACCTCGTGAACGAAGCTCCTCGCGAACTCTACCCAGCTACCTTCGCGGACCGCGCCAGCGAGCTCGCCTCACTCGCCAACGTTGAAGTAGAAGTGTTTGCCGAGAAGGAACTAGAAGAAGGCGGCTTCGGCGGCATCCTAGGAGTTGGCCAAGGATCGACTCGAGGACCGCGCCTCGTCAAGATCAGCTATACGCCGACTGACGCAGCCAAGCATCTTGCGCTCGTCGGCAAGGGAATCACTTTCGATTCCGGCGGGCTCTCGCTCAAGCCGGGTCTTTCCATGATCGGTATGAAGTTCGACATGAGTGGCGCCGCAACGGTCATGGCCGTCGTAGAGGCCTGCGCAAAACTCGGCACCAATGTGCGCCTCACCGCCTGGCTCTGCCTGGCCGAGAACATGCCGTCAGGCAGCGCCATTCGTCCCAACGACGTGTTGACCATTCGCGGAGGAAAGACCGTCGAAGTGCTTAACACTGACGCCGAAGGGCGACTGGTCATGGCCGACGGGCTGGTAGCGGCCAGCGAAGAGAACCCGGACGCCATCGTCGATATCGCCACTCTCACCGGTGCCGCTGTCGTTGCCCTCGGTAACCGCTACGCCGGAGCCATGGGCGATAAGGCCTTGGTAAACCAAGTCGTCGCTGTCGCAGATCGAGTAGGCGAACCTTTCTGGCCGATGCCGATCAGCCCCGAGCTGCGTCCTTTGCTCGCATCAGACATCGCCGACATCGCAAACATCAAGCCGGGCAATACTGCCGGTGGCATGCTCATCGCCGCCGCCTTTCTCAAAGACTTCGTGGGAAAGCGTCCTGATAGCACCGAGACGATCCCGTGGGCGCACATCGATATCGCTGGTCCGTCCGACAACCGCGGTGGCGGCTGGGGTTACGTCGGTAAGGGAGCAACCGGAATCGGTGTTCGAACACTCATTGAACTGGCCGAGGAATTTTCCCGTCCGTAGTAAGGTTTTTTAAACGCGGATTCTTTCCGCACCATCCGGTCGCACGGATTACAGACGATGCGTTCCGGCGAACAAATTCCTTACAGAGGAGCTGCTGTATTGGCTGAGCACAATTTTGACCTTGTCGTTCTTGGTGGAGGAAGTGGTGGCTACGCAGCAGCGTTGCGCGCCGCCGAACTCGGTATGACTGTTGGCTTGATCGAAAAGAACAAGCTCGGAGGCACCTGCCTGCACGTTGGTTGCATCCCCACAAAGGCACTGCTGCACTCAGCAGAAGTGGCTGACGTCACCCGCGAAGCCGCCAAGTACGGCGTCACCACCACCCTTGACGGAATTGACATCGCCGGCGTCACCAAGTACCGCCAGGACATCGTCGCGAGCAAGTACAAGGGCCTTCAGGGCCTCGTGAAGATGCGCGGCATCACCGTGATCGAGGGCGAAGGCAAGCTTGTTGCCCCGAACACTGTTCAGGTGGGCGAAGACACTGTCGTGGGCAAGAATGTGATCCTTGCGACTGGCTCGTACTCGCGAAGCCTCCCCGGTCTCGAAATCGGCGGCCGCGTCATTACTTCGGAGCAGGCGCTCGAGCTCGACTTCGTTCCCAAGAAGGTCGCCGTTCTCGGTGGCGGCGTCATCGGCGTGGAGTTCTCCAGCGTATGGAAGAGCTGGGGTGCCGACGTCACGATCATCGAAGGTCTTCCCAACCTCGTCCCGAACGAAGACGAGTCGGTCAGCAAGCAGTTCGAGCGCGCATTCCGCCGCCGTGGAATCAACTTCCACACGGGCGTTCGCTTCAAGAGCGTTGAGCAGAACGATGACGGTGTCGTCGTGACACTCGAAAACGGCGAGACCGTTGAAGCAGAACTTCTGCTCGTCGCTGTCGGCCGTGGCCCGTCTACTGCAGGCCTCGGCTTCGAAGAGGTCGGCATCGAGATGGATCGTGGCTTCGTTCTGACAAACGAGCGACTCGCAACCAACGTTCCCGGCGTCTACGCCGTGGGAGACATCGTTCCCGGACTCCAGCTCGCGCACCGCGGTTTCCAGCAGGGAATCTTTGTTGTCGAAGAGATCGCCGGCCTCAAGCCGATCGTGATCAACGACCTCAACATCCCCAAGGTCACGTACAGCGACCCCGAGGTTGCATCGATCGGTCTGAGCGAAGCTAAGGCCATCGAGGCGCACGGCGCTGAAAACGTGAAGGCATACGACTACAACCTGGGCGGCAACGGCAAGAGCGCCATCATCGGCACCGCTGGCTCGATTAAGGTCGTTCGCGTTGTCGACGGCCCGGTAATCGGAGTCCACATGATCGGAGCTCGCGTTGGCGAACTGATCGGTGAAGCACAGCTCATCGTCAACTGGGAAGCACACCCCGAAGACATCACGCCACTGCTTCACGCACACCCCACCCAAAATGAAGCCCTCGGCGAGGCATTCCTCGCTCTGGCAGGCAAGCCGCTTCACGCGGTCTAGGCTCCGCCTCAACCACGGAACTAAGCTATTGATGACAAGCATCACAAAGGAGCAGTACTGATGAGCGAATCCGTTAACCTTCCGGCACTCGGAGAGAGTGTCACCGAGGGCACGGTGACCCGCTGGCTGAAGCAAGTCGGCGAGCGTGTAGAGGTTGACGAGCCCCTGCTCGAGGTCTCGACTGACAAGGTCGACACGGAGATTCCGTCTCCCGTCGCCGGTGTCATCGAAGAGATCTTGGTTGCCGAAGACGAAACAGTTGAAGTGGGCACCGCGCTCGTAAAGATCGGCGACGGTTCGGGTGGCGGAGACGCTCCCGCAGAAGAAGCCCCCGCTGAGTCGGCACCTGCTGAAGAAGCCGCACCTGCTGCTGAAGCGGCGCCGGCTGAAGAAGCCGCACCCGTTGCTGAAGCGCCGGCCGAGCAGGCTGCGCCTGCAGCGGAGGCTCCGGCAGCCGAAGCTCCTGCAGCGGAAACTTCTGCAGCCGAGGCACCCGCAGCTGAAGCGGCACCCGCTGCCGAGTCTGCTGCTCCTGCCGCGACTGAGCAGGCTCCAGCGGTAGCCCCTGAGGCTCCTGCCGAAGACGCTACTCCTGCTGCGGAGGAAGCGCCCGCCGCTGCCACCGAGGCAGAAGCACCCGCCGCTCCCGCTGAAGAAACTGCACCTGCAGCAACTGACTCGGACGACAGCGACGACTCGCAGGCTGGATACCTCACTCCTCTCGTGCGCAAGCTCGCGAACGAGCGTGGTGTCGACCTGAGCACGATCACGGGAACGGGCGTCGGCGGCCGCATCCGCAAGCAGGATGTTCTTGCCGCAAGCGAGCAGGCCACGAGTTCGGCACCGGAAGCCGCAGCACCCGCTGCCGCATCGGCTCCGCTCGAAGTTTCGCCGTTGCGCGGAACCACTGTTCCGATGTCGCGTTTGCGCAAGGTCATTGCCGAGCGCGCAGTGCTGTCGATGCAGTCGTCGGCACAGCTCACGTCAGTCGTCGAAGTTGATGTCACCGCTGTTGCGAACTTCCGCAACAAGGTGAAAGATGACTTCCTCGCCAAGACCGGCACGAAGCTTTCGTTCCTGCCGTTCTTCGCTCTGGCTGCAGCGGAGGCACTCACCGCGCACCCGATCATCAACGCGACAATCGAGGACAACTCGATCGTCTACCCGGCGCAGGAAAACATCAGCATTGCTGTTGACACCGAACGTGGATTGCTCACGCCCGTCATCCGCGACGCTGCCTCGCTTGACATCGCAGGCCTTGCTGGCGAGATCGCTGATCTCGCAGCTCGCACCCGCGACAACAAGCTCACTCCTGACGAGCTCTCGGGCGGAACGTTCACGTTGACCAACACCGGTTCACGCGGTGCCCTGTTCGACACTCCCGTGGTGTTCTTGCCCCAGTCGGCAATTCTCGGAACCGGAATTGTCACCAAGAAGCCCGTCGTAATCAGCGACGCCAATGGTGACTCGATCGCGATCCGTTCGATGGTCTATCTCGCACTGAGCTACGACCACCGCATCGTTGACGGCGCGGATGCCGCAGGCTTCCTCGTCGACATGAAGAAGCGCCTCGAGGGTGGCGACTTCGCCGACAAGCTCGGAATCTAAGTTATCCCGCATCATCGAGGGAGCGTATAGCTCCTGATTCGCCAACCGGCCTCGCCCTTCACCAGAAGGAGCGAGGCCGGTTCGCTTTCGTCCCCAGGCGTTTCAAACTCGAAGAGCACGCTGTCGCCCAAACGCTGCACCTCCACGGCACGAGCCGCGTCGAAAAGCACGACAGAGGAGAGTTCTGCGCCCTCGATCACCTCGCTGATCATGGCCGAGTCCGCCGCGAATGCTGGCGATTCGCTACGCGACACCGCGTCGAGACACTCCACTGAGAGATCCCGAAGACAATCTGCGCGAGTCGCCAAAAGAGTGGGGAGCGCCTCGAGCGGGTCCTCGGCTAGTCCACCGGCACCACTCGTCAACTCGATCTCCGGGACAGCGGCAGCGTCTCCATCGCTGCTCGGTGCCGCGCCGGCAGCCGACACATCCGGAGTATCGCTTCCGCTATCGGGGGCGGAGATTGCGCGGGAGGCTTCTGCGCTGGCATCCGCGCCCGCATCCGCATCATCGGAAAGCAGTATTGTTGCAGCCAGTCCGAGCGCGAGAGCTCCCGCTGCGGCGATGAACCATGTTCGCTTTCGGACCGGTGCGCACCACTTTCGCGCCGAGCCAACCACGCCGTCGAAGAATCCGCGGATACGGTGAGCCGTCTCGACGACGCTGCGCTGAATACCAGGCGGCAGCGCGAATACAGCACCCCATTCAGACTTCACGCCCTCGGGCAGCGTCGTCACAAGTGCGCTGCGGTCGAATAGGACCGGCTCAGAGTGAGCAGCCGGGGATTCGCCCTCCAGCTCGAGCCGCACGGGTTCGGGTGCCCCCAGTTCAAAAAGCTTGCGTTCCCAATCGAGCTCCCACACAGACGTGGCACTCTGTTCAATGTCACTCAGCCACTCCGTGAGCTCTGCGGCACGTCGCTCAATTTCTCGGTCCGCTCTAATAGCCGCAAGTACTCCACACGCAAGGGTAGCGAAGTTCATGCGATCCGCCCGGAATGCGGAGTCCCACTGCAACTCCTTCGGCGTGGGAGAGGTCTCCCTCGACTGCGCGTGTTCCCACTCGGCGAAGAATGGGCGTCCTGCCGCATCGAAATGGATGCCGTCTGGTGTGATTACGCTCAGCACGACGCCAGCGCGATGAACCCGACCTAGAGCAGCGCTCAGTGGAGCCAGAATCGTGATCGCTTCGCCTGGCCGCAATGCCTCGCGCTCCCGCAAGAGGCGGCGAAGCGTTCCTCCGCTCTGCCACGACGATACGATCACAGGTGAACCATCGGGAGCTGACGCGATGTCTTCAACCGGGCACACGGACTCCCCGTTCGCTCGGACGCCGCACTCGATCTCCGAGAGTATGCGCGATATCGCGGCGCCCGCCTCAAAGCGCTTGACAGTCTTCAACTCGGCAAGCGCTGCTTCGCCCTCGTGGGCGCTCGAACGGACCAAGATCGTCTGAGCCTCAGTGTTTTCTTTCAGTGACCGAATCGTGCGATAGCCCGCAATAGTGTTCTCATTCACCCGCTCAGCTTCGCGTGTTGGTGAGTCGCGATGGAGCTCGCGCACGAACATGGGGATCACGGTGAGGGTGCCGGAAACTGGAGGACTAGAGCTCTCGATGCTCGGCTTCCCGCGGGCGAAACGACATCTTTGCCCTCGTCGAATTCATAGAACCGCTGGAGGCCTTATCCTAGAACCATGGCACGCAGCGAAAAGACCCCCAAGGCTCAAAAAGAACCCGGTCGCATCAAGCAGATGTACCAGGTTTTCCAGATGACGCGACGGTACGACAACCTCGCGATTTGGTTCTTCCTGTTGGCCTTCCTGCTGCCGATTCTTGTCGGACTCGCCTTGGCTTTCCTTCTATCGTCAGAGAACGTTCTCGGCTTCGTGCTCTACATCGTGGCCGGCGTGATGGCAGGTCTTCTCGCCTTCCTCATCGTCTTGGGCCGTCGCGCCGAACGCGCTGCGTACTCTCAAATCGCAGGTCAGCCCGGAGCTGTAGGCGCCGTCTTGAAGAGCTCTCTTCGCCGCGGGTGGACCGCAAGCGAAATGCCCGTAGCGATTAGCCCCAAGACTCAAGATGCTGTCTACCGCGCGGTCGGCAAGGGCGGCATTGCGCTGATCGGCGAGGGTCCCCGCAGCCGCACCCAGAAAATGCTCGAAGATGAACGTCGCAAGATGAACCGCTTCCTACCCAACGTTCCCGTGCACTTTATCTACGTCGGCCCCGACGCTGACTCGGTAGCACTGCACAAGCTCGCGCCGGCACTCGGTCGACTCAAGAACGTACTGCGCAAACCAGAGATCCTCGCCATCACCAACCGACTGACCTCACTCGATAAGAACAGCCTTCCGATTCCCAAGGGAATCGACCCGATGAAGGCTCGTGCTCAGCGTTCGCAGCGCGCCTAAGCTTTTCATTACCGAAGCCGACATGCCCCAGGGCGTGTCGGCTTCGTGCGTTAACCGCCGTGACTTCCGTGCCGGTCGCGGGACTAGCGACGCACCAAGAGCGTGCCAGCGAGACGATCGTGCATACCGCGCTGATCGACATCCCAAATCACTGCAGGAATGACCAGTGCCATCAGAATTGTGCGGACAAGCGGACGCCAGACGCCCAGCATGCCACCGGTCACCGGCACTACTCGCATTCCGGTAATCAGATGACCGAAGCTTCCATTGGCCGTGATCAGCAACACGACTTGGGCCGCCACGAAGATGCCGAGCGTGGCAAAAGCGTCGTAGTCGAAGAAGGCGATTGAGACGACAACCGCAAAGCCCCAATCGATAGCGAGGGCCACTAACCGTCGGCCGAAGCGACCTATTGATCTCGGGCCTTCCGCGGGAAGTCCGATTCTTTTACCTGGCCACTCGTCGGGGGTTATTGCTTGCTGGTTCACTTCACCAGCCTAACGAACGGTAGGCGCGTAACATGCCGGAAACATTTCTGACGTGACGTCGAAACTCGGGTTCTGTACCCTAAGAGGTGGCTGTAACGACAGCCGATCACCAAATGAACCCCTTGGAGTTCCACTCAATGTCTCATCCGAAGTTTACCAATTCGTCTGAGGTTCTTGCTTTCATCAAGGACACAGACGTCAAGTTCGTCGACATCCGGTTTACCGACTTGCCCGGTATCCAGCAGCACTTCAACATTCCCGCAGCCTCAGTCGACGAAGACTTCTTCGCTGTCGGCCAGCTGTTCGATGGTTCATCGATTCGTGGCTTCCAGTCAATCCACGAGTCGGATCTCCAGCTGATCCCCGACGTCACTACCGCGTACGTCGACCCCTTCCGCGTCGAGCGCACCCTCGTCATCATCTTCGACATCTACAACCCCCGCAACGGCGAGATCTACGCTCGCGACCCGCGCCAGGTTGCCAAGAAGGCGGAAAAGTACCTTGCTTCAACGGGAATTGCGGACACCGCATTCTTCGCCTCCGAAGCAGAGTTCTACATCTTCGACGACGTGCGTTACGAAGTGAAGGCCAACAAGAGCTTCTACGAAGTTGATTCCAGCGAAGGTGCCTGGAACAGCGGCCGCACCGAAGAAGGCGGAAACCTCGCCAACAAGACCCCCTTCAAGGGCGGCTACTTCCCCGTCTCCCCCGTTGACCAGCACGCTGACCTCCGCGACGACATCGTCGTGAAGCTCATCGATGTCGGACTCGAGGTCGAGCGCAGCCACCACGAGGTCGGCACCGCAGGCCAGGGTGAGATCAACTACAAGTTCGACACTCTCGTCCACGCCGGTGACGACATCCTCAAGTTCAAGTACATCGTCAAGAACACGGCGAACGAGTGGGGTAAGACGGCAACGTTCATGCCAAAGCCGCTCTTCGGCGACAACGGTTCAGGTATGCACACCCACCAGTCGCTCTGGAACGACGGATCGCCGCTGTTCTACGACGAAAAGGGCTACGGCGGACTCAGCGACACTGCTCGCTGGTACATCGGTGGACTCCTCAAGCACGCTCCTGCTGTGCTCGCGTTCACGAACCCCACGGTCAACTCGTACCGTCGCCTGATCCCGGGATTCGAAGCTCCCGTAAACCTCGTGTACTCGGCTGGAAACCGTTCAGCTTCCATCCGTATCCCGATCACGGGAACGAACCCCAAGGCCAAGCGCATCGAATTCCGCGCGCCTGACGCTTCGGGTAACCCGTACCTCGCATTCGCGGCTCAGCTCATGGCTGGCCTCGACGGCATCAAGAACAAGATTGAGCCGCACGAGCCCGTTGACAAGGACCTCTACGAATTGCCTCCCGAGGAAGCACGCCTGATTCCTCAGGTTCCCGCTTCACTCGAAGAGGCACTCGTTGCCCTTGAAGCCGACCACGAGTTCCTCATGGAAGGCAACGTGTTCACCAAGGACCTCATTGAGACTTGGATCGACTACAAGCGTACGAACGAACTGCTTCCGTTCGCACAGCGCCCGCACCCGTACGAGTACGAACTGTACTTCGGCGTCTAAGCGCTCACACAGCACAGAGTGGGGCCGCATCCTTCGGGATGCGGCCCCACTTCGTTAACGACTCCGAACTAGCCCGCTGCTGCCAACTGCGGCATGCGCCGCGTGAGGTCGACGCCGCTGCCGTCAATAGCCGGAGCCTGAGAGGATGCCGCCCCGAGTCCGCTGAATGACCAGCCAGCAGCACGCCACGTCGCAGCGTGCAAGCAGTTTCGGGCATCGATCATGACCCGGCGGCCGACGAGAGTACCCAGAGCAACCGGATCGCTCGAAGTGAACTCGTCCCATTCCGTGAGCACAAGCAATGCATCGGAACCTGCTGCCGCCTCGTCGACCGAACCCACATAGGTGAGCGTGGGGAACATCCGCTGGGCCGTTTCAGTGGCTTCCGGGTCATAGACCACCACTTGAGCCCCGCGCAGGTGCAGCGCTGCTGCCACGTTAAGCGCTGGCGAGTCTCTCACGTCGTCGGTGAGCGGTTTGAAAGCAGCACCCAGGATTCCGATGCGACGGTTGAGCACTGAGCCTCCGCAGGCGTCGATGGCCAGACCGATTACCTGGAGCCGCTGCGACATGTTGATCTCATCGACCTGTTGAAGCAGCGCCGCAGCCTTCGTCGCGCCGAGTTCACTCGAGCGGTGGATGAGAGCGCGAATATCCTTCGGCAGGCAGCCCCCACCGAATCCGAGGCCCGCGTTGAGGAACTGCCGGCCGATGCGCACATCGTGACCGAGCGCATCCGCCAAGACCGCCACGTCGGCGCCAGCGGAGTCACACACCTCCGCGATCGCGTTGATGAAGGAGATCTTGGTGGCTAAGAATGCGTTCGCGCTCACCTTGACGAGTTCTGCCGTCGGAAGGTCACACACAATTACGGGTGTACCCGATTCGATGGGGATCGCGTACACCTGGCGAAGCGCCGCTTCCGATCGGGGAGAGACTCCGCCCAGCACAATGCGATCTGGGCGCAGCGTGTCCTCGACAGCTTTACCCTCACGGAGAAACTCGGGGTTCCACACCAGTTCGACCGCGACATCCAGAGGGGCCGCATCCGCAATGATGGAGCGCAAGCGTGCCCCTGTGCCCACCGGCACCGTCGACTTGCCGACGATGAGCCCGTCGTGCGTGAGATAGCGCGCCACCTGTCGCGTCGCTTCTTCGACATAATCGAGGTTCGCCGCGTTACTCCCCCGCTGCTGCGGGGTACCCACACAGATGAAGTGGATGTCGGAGTTCGCAGTAGCCTCTGCCAGGTCGGTCGTGAAGCGAAGTCTCCTGCTCGCGACGTGCGTGCGGATGAGCTCAGGTAATCCCGGCTCGAAAAAGGGAACTTTTCCCTCGCTGAGTTGCTTCACCTTGGCGGGATCGGTGTCGACCCCAATGACGTCGAAGCCCATCTCGGCCATCGCGGCGGCATGGGTTGCTCCGAGATAGCCGGTACCGACGACGCTCAAGCGGGGACGCTCAGCGCCGCCCCACTGACCGATGATCTGCCCTGCTGCGGATGCTGCTGTGCTGTTCATATCGTTCTCCTTATTCATCGGTTCAGCGTGTTGTGAGGGTGAAGTCGCTATCGGGTCTCGCCAGGCCTTCAATGAAGGCCGTGAGCGAGTCAGCACGGGAATCAATGCGCCAATCGTTCGTCGCACGCTCCCCTTCTACGTAGGAAGTGACTGCCAAGTTGAACCAGGAAATTCCGATGATGTCGTCATTTTCTGGTTTTGCAAGTGATTCGAACAGCGTGGAAACCCACTCGGCTTTATGGCCTCCTGTTTCTGATGCACCGATTTCGGTGAGGAAGATCGGTTTGTCTGTGATGCGCCGCAGTTCAGCGAGACTCGCGTCGAAGGTGTAGCTGAAGGTGAAGTCGTTCTCAGCGATGTACGGCGGTCGGAGGTAACCGGATAGCCCCACCCAGTCCACGTACTCGTCGCCGGGATATAAAGCGTCGAGGAAATCAGACGATTGATGGGTCGCGGGCAGATTATTGATGATGTTGGGAGACCAAATCCAGACCACAAGATCATTGGCGCCTTCTTCGGCGAAGATGTCGTGGACGTGCTGCCACATGGCGACGAAGTCCCCGACGCCATTCGAGTTGATGGAGTTGCCTTGCCCATCCGTCTCAGACCACGGGTACCAGACACCGTTCATCTCGTGGTCGAGGCGGATGCCGAGGGGTAGCCCTGTAGCAACGATGTCCCGTGCGTACTGGTGAAGGTAGTCATCGAACGCACCAGCAACGCCAGCCTCGGGGTCACCGATGATCGTCGGCAGGGTGTAATCAGGCTCGATGACTTGATCGTTTGCCGCGCCGATCGGACGTGACTCCCAGGTCAGAATGGGAAGCGTGTCTCGTTCCCACGATCGCGTGACCGCATTTGCCCTAAAGTCTTCATCCCAGCCGCCGAAATAGCCCACCGCGTTGGGGGTGCTGCCCAACTTGTCTGAAACCGAGTCGTACGTTGCCCAGTTGAACGGTGCTTGCTCCGTGAATAGCCCCAGATAGGACGAGGCGGGATTCACGATCTCGGCTTTGGACGGCGCCGTTATTCCTGCCGTGATCGACGGAGTCTGCGGTTTGCTGGAGGTTGATGGTGCTGGCGCTGCGGAGTTTGCCGACTTACTAGCTTGCAAAGCCTTGAGCGTGCCCTCGACCGACCACAGTTCCTGCTGCAGCGCAGCAGACTGGGCGTTCGTCTCCGTCAGGTTCTCCTTGGCGACATCAATCGATGCTTCAAGCCCTTCGATCTCGGAGAGAAGATCGTCTCTCTCCTCCTCCCACGCGGCTCGTTCAGCCGCCAAAGTCTCTGCTCCGAGCACGCTCTTCGCGGCGTTGCTGAGGGTTTGATTGACGGGACTAGTCGGTGAGATCCAGACGAAGGCGCTAGTCGCGCCGAGCGTGAGAATTAGTGCGGCGCTTCCGACGCCCGTCCAGCGTGTTCTCGCGCTACTGACTGCCCACCATGCTGCGGCGCTACTACTGATTGCGGAGTTACGAGAAGAAAACAATGGATACCGCCTCTACTGCAAAGATCGAAATGCCAATGACGTAAGGCCACGCGGCCTTGGGGTTGAGCCGACGTGCAGGAGCTGCTTTCGCTGCCACGCGTGTTGCGCGTCGTGGCGGCGCTTCAAGCACAGCCACCGCCCCGGCAGGGCTCGCCGGCTGGAAATCGAGATCAGCGATAGCGTTACGGTCAGCATCGAGTTGTTCGACGAGAAGATCATTGGAGTTGCCACCCGCGTACGCCCCTGCCCGGGTGCCCCAGCCGCTGGCGTGGCCCATCTTGAAGAAACCAATGAGTCGGATGGGCATGAGGAACGCCGTCGAAACGATAATGAAGGCCGGAAGCCGGAAGAAGTCCATGGGCTTCTCAGAGAGGTGGCGCACTTGCCGAATCGCCATGCTCACGACCGAGGAAACGACCATGAGGCCGAGCACCAAAAGCACGCCGCTCTGCACTCCGTATTCCGAGAGGAAGCCTTCGTAGAAGTTGTATCCCTGCCCGCTCACGGCCCTATAGATCCAGCCCGCTATTACTCCCGCAAGCAGGAACGGCAGGATGATGTCCATAATGAAGAAGACGGCGAGTACGGGAGCGTGCCCTAGCATCCAGGGGAGCATCCGAAGTGTGTTGTACTGACTGCCCCGTGCCCACCGCAGTTGCTGCTTGTACAGCTTTTTCACCTCAAGCGGAGCATCGGTGTATACCAGCGAGGTGTGTTGGTACACCGTGCGATGACCCTCCTGAAGCGCGAGGTTGGTGAGGGTTCGATCGTCACTGACCTCGAGAAACACGCCCATGAATCGCTCATTCATGAAGCGGTCCATCACGCGCATCATGATCGACCTGCGGAACGCGATCGTGCGTCCGGGCAAGCATCCCACTTGGCCGAGCACGCTCTGAGCCGGCATTGAGTACAGCGCCCGCGAGTTTTCCAGCCAGTCCGCCCAGCGGGTAATCCAGCTTCGTTCCGGCTCCAGGATGCGCTGCCTCGTCGTGACCCCGCCCACTTTGGTATCGGCGAACGGACGAACCAGCTCTGACAATGTGTTGTCTGTCCACACCGTGTCGGAATCGACAAGCACGGTGATGTCGCCTGTCGACAGCTCCGTGCCGATCATTACGGCATTGCGCTTGCCCGGGATGGGAGTGTGAACCCACCGCACCAGCGGCGCGAACTCTTCGCTGATTCTCTCCAGCGTGGGGTTCGGCGCACCGTTGATGACCACGATGATCTCGGAGGGCCGCTGTTCGACCATACGAGCGAGAACGTCTCGAAAGAGATCCTCGGGCTCGTCCAGCACTGGCACAACGACACTTGTCGTGCCCGTAAAAGTGCCCGTATACGGTCGATACCGCGACGACAGAATGACCTTGAGCAGCCAGAGCGCCCAGATAAGCGATGAGTAGATGGCGAACATATAGATCTCGGGGTGACCCTCGATCATGTGGCGAAGCTGCAGAATGAAAATAAACACGAATGCCCCCGACTTTGTCATTGTGAAAGGTGATCATCCGCGACGCTGAGGATGCTTCTCAGCGCTGAGTTGCTTGATTATTGCCCGCTAGTTTCGCCAGCCGCAAGGCTCCTGTTTCGGCAGGTTGCGACACAAAGTGGTCTCGGTCGCAGACGCCGCGCAGTCGCGATGTGGGCCTTTCGGCTGACGTTTTCGGGCGACTATTACTCCTCGCTCTGCGACGTCGAGCGAAGGCTCGTTAGCTGTATCGACACTCGGTCACTGAGGCAGAGTCGGATTCAAGAAAGTGCCCGTCCGAGGTGCTTTTCGGGCGATGAGAACTCGGCGGGAACGGGTAGAACTGATCGTCTACGGCGGCGTCGGTTTCGAATCCAAGGCGCGAATTCGCCGCCACCCCTCCCCACAATGGGGTACAAGAATGGAGGGCGCTAAAGCGACGCCTGAAGGTGCCCGAATTGGTTTCAGGTTTTACATAGCCGAAACAATGAAGCCCCTAGAAGCACACGCCAGACGGCATGAACTCCGCGGCGCAGAGCCGAGCAGCTTCTTAGGAACGAGGAACGTTGGCGACGCCGTAGAAGCGCCGCTCGAACACTCGGCGAGCACGACGTGTGGCGCGAAGATAGTCCTCTTCAAGTTCGCTGGCAGAGCCCGGCGGATACTCCAACATGCGCGAGATTCCCTCGAGTTGAAGGCGATCGTTGGGGAGAACATCCGACGTTTTAGACGTCCACAGTGTGATGGCAGACCGAGCTCGTGATGCCAGGATCCATGCTTCACGAAGCCGCTCTGCATCGGATGCCGTGACCAGCTTCTCCGCGACAGCGGCATCCAGAGCGTCCAACGTCGACGTTGTGCGTAAACCCTCCACGGCGGCACCGTATTGAAGCTGAAGAAGCTGCACGAACCACTCGACGTCACTCAGTGATCCTCGGCCGAGCTTGAGATGACGCGACGGATCTGCAGCCTGTGGAAGCCGCTCTGACTCGACGCGGGCCTTAATGCGCTTGACCTCACGAACATCCTGCGGAGAGATCGCTTTCGGGTAGCGCACGCGATTGGCAAGCTCGGTGAAATCGTTGAGCAACGCTTCATCGCCAGCAACACCGCGCGCACGCAACAGGGCCTGCGCTTCCCAGGTGAGTGACCAGCGTTCGTAGTAGGCCTCGTACGACTCGAGAGACCGCACAATGGCGCCGTTCTTTCCCTCAGGACGAAGATCGAGGTCGAGATCGAGAGGAAGCTTGACGTCTTCGGTTATTCGAGTGAGGCCCTTCGCGAGAGCAGTAGCCCGCTTCGCGGCGTCTTCGGCGGACGCATCAGTCGCCCGATAGACATACATCACGTCAGTATCGGAGCCGAAGCCGGACTCGGCTCCCCCGTAGCGTCCCATTGCGATGATGCCAAACTCGATTCCGTCGGGTTCAGGACGCAAGACTGCGAGCGTTCCCTCGAGAATGGTGGTCGTGATGTCGCTCAACCCACGGCCGAGCTCTTGAATCGAGATCACGCCAACGATGGAGCCGATCGCGAGTCGAAGCACTTCACGACGACGTGCGGTTCGCAGGGCCACCGCCGCTGCATCCTCATGTCCTTTGTGGCGGGAGACGATTGCGCGTGCCTCATCACGGAGGACCGCGAGTGGTCGGGGACGAAGCTCTTTCTCATGCTCGAGCCACGCAGCCGCCTCCGGAATACGTTCGAACAATCCACCCACATATTTGGATGCCGAAAGCACGTGCGTCAGTCGCTCAGCTGCTCCGGAGGAATCCCGCAGCATTCGCAAGAACCAGTAGGCCTCCCCCAGCGCCTCACTGAGACGACGGAACGCGAGCAGCCCGTAGTCGGGATCGGCACCCTCAGAGAACCACTGCAGCATGACGGGCAGCAACGCGCGTTGAATCGTCGCGCGGCGAGAGACACCACCCGTGAGCGCCGCAATATGCGCGAGCGCACCCTTGGGGTCGAGAAAACCGATGGCCGCGAGACGCGCAGCCGCTTGCTCGCTCGACAGCGCCAAGCCCTCTTCGGGCAGTGCTGCCACCGCGGAGAGCAAGGGGCGATAGAAGAGACGCTCGTGCAGCCGACGCACGGCGATCTTGGTGCGCTGCCACTGTTCGGTGAGGTCAGCGGCGTTCTTCGCGATGCCGGTGGCGCGTGCGAGCACCCGGAGGTCATCCGGGTCGCGCGGCATGAGATGCGTTCGACGCAGGCGGGACAACTGGATGCGGTGCTCCAGCAGCCGCAAGAATCGATAGTCGCGCGCGAACTCGCCCGCTTCAGTGCGCCCGATGTAGCCGCTCTCGGCCAGCGCGATGAGCGCCTGAAGGCTCGAGGTTTGGCGAACGCTCTCATCGTTCTGCCCGTGCACGAGTTGCAGTAGCTGCACCGTGAACTCGATATCACGCAGACCGCCGGGGCCGAGTTTGAGCTGCACATCGCGCTCCTGAGGCGGGATGTTCTCGGTTACGCGCTCCCGCATCCGCTGCACTGAAGCGACGAAGTTTTCACGAGAGGCGCTGGACCAGACAAGCGGCGAGACGCCGCCGATATAGCGGCCGCCGAGCTCGCGGTCACCGGCGAGGGGGCGCGCCTTGAGCAGAGCCTGAAACTCCCAGCTCTCTGCCCAGCGATCGTAATACGCCAGGTGCGAGTCGAGCGTGCGAACGAGAGCACCGTCTTTGCCCTCGGGGCGAAGGTTCGTGTCGACCTCCCACAGGGCAGGCTCAATCGTGAGGTCTTGGATGCCGCGAATCGTCTGCACGGCGAGTGGCGTTGCGATCGTGACAGCCCTGTCGGCGCTGATGCCGTCGGGCTCCGTGACGAAGATCACGTCGACATCCGACACGTAGTTCAGTTCACGCGCGCCGGCCTTACCCATGCCGATGATGGCGATGCGGGTGGCAGCAACATCCGCTTCGGGAAAGTTCACGGAACGACGGGCGACCGAGAGAGAAGCTTCGAGGGCTGCTCCCGCAAGGTCGGCGAGTGCCATCGCGACGCGGTCGACGGCGGCAAGCGGATCGTCTTGAGCGAGGTCCCACGCCGTGATCTTGGCTAGTTCACGACGGTACCGAACGCGCAGCGCAACCCAGGCATCCTCCTCGTCGAGTTCACGCGTTACCTCAGTGAGCGACTCGACGTATTCCTCCGGCGAGGATGGCGCCGCGATCGGCGTGCACATCGCATCCAATTCAGAGGGATGACGAACGAGAAAGTCGCCGAGCCCGGAGGATGCTCCGAGCACTTGAACGAGGCGCACAGCGGCTTCATCGTTCTGAAGCAGCGGCACTAACTGCTGAGGCGCCGATTCGGAGAGCTCGAGAAGCAGCCGAAGCGCTTGGTCAGGGTCCGCTGCACGAGAGAACAACGCGGCCGGCACTTCTGGCCGATCGAGCGCCACAAGGCGCTCTCGTGCCTCGCTGAGCTCGAGAAAGCCCAGTTTGGCGAGTTCGGTCAGGGTGTAGGTAGGCGTCGACATAACGTGACCGCGGGGTCTAGAGGATCTCTAGGCTGCTCTCGAGCTCGTACGGCGTTACCTGAGCGCGGTATTCCTTCCACTCGCGACGCTTGTTGAGAAGAACGAAGTTGAAGACTTGCTCCCCCAGCGTTTCAGCAACGAGCTCGGAGTTCTCCATGATGCTCAGCGCGTGGTTGAGGTTCGACGGCAACTGCTCGTAACCGAGCGCACGGCGCTCATGCTCCGAGAGATCGCCGACGGCATCCTCAGCCTCGAGGGGAAGTTCGTAGCCCTCTTCGATGCCCTTGAGCCCGGCAGCAAGCAGCAACGAGTAAGCAAGGTACGGGTTGGCAGCCGAGTCGAGAGCGCGGTACTCGATGCGGGCGCTCTGCCCTTTGCCAGGCTTGTACAACGGCACACGCACGAGAGCGGAACGGTTGTTGTGACCCCACGTGACGAAGCTCGGCGCTTCGTCGCCACCCCAGAGCCGCTTGTACGAGTTCACGAACTGGTTCGTGACGGCGGTGATTTCGGGAGCATGCTTGAGAACGCCGGCCATGAACTGACGACCGACCTTTGACAGCTGGTAGTGACCGCTCGCGTCGTAGAACGCGTTCTGGTCGCCCTCAAAGAGAGACATGTGGGTGTGCATTCCCGAACCAGGCTGACCCGACATCGGCTTGGGCATGAACGTCGCGTAGACACCCTGCTCGATAGCGACCTCTTTGATCACGGTGCGGAACGTCATAATGTTGTCGGCGGTCGTGAGAGCGTCGGCGTAGCGGAGGTCGATCTCGTTCTGGCCGGGGCCCGACTCGTGATGACTGAACTCCACCGAGATGCCGAGATCTTCGAGCATCCGCACCGAACGGCGACGGAAGTCGTGGGCTGTTCCCCCGGGAACGTTGTCGAAGAACCCTGCCGAGTCAACCGGCTCAGGGCGACCCTTCTTGAGCTTGCTCGACTTGAGCAAGTAGAACTCAATCTCAGGGTGCGTGTAGAACGTGAAGCCGCGCTCGGCCGCCTTCTCGAGCGTGCGCTTGAGCACGTTACGAGGGTCGGATGCTGCGGGCTGGCCGTCAGGCGTCGTGATGTCGCAGAACATACGTGCAGTGGGATCAATCTCTCCACGCCACGGCAGAATTTGGAAAGTGGTGGGGTCGGGATGCGCGAGCATGTCTGCCTCGTACGCCCGAGTGAAGCCCTCAATGGCCGAACCGTCGAAGCCGAGGCCCTCTGAGAACGCGCCCTCGATCTCTGCTGGAGCAACAGCGACGCTCTTGAGCGTGCCCACGACATCCGTAAACCAGAGGCGTACGAATTTGATGCCGCGTTCTTCAATAGTGCGAAGAACGAAGTCGCGCTGCTTATCCATTGACATTGAGTCCCTCGATCCGTGCCCTGCCGCGAAATTGCGACATCGATTCTGCCAATCTAAGGCTACTTGCTCTGAGGCATCTATGCAGCGCACTCGCCGCCGCACTAGCCCAATTGAACCGTTCGCCGGTGTCGATAGACTGGCGGCTATGACTGACTCTGCCGCCGCTGAGGCCCAAGCCAAGCTCAAACGAGTTCGCACTCGCCACTTTCAGACGGCGAAAGAGAACGGCATCAAGATTGTTGGTCTCACCAGTTATGACCAGTTGACCGCCGGAATCTTCGACGAGTCGGGAATCGACTTCCTCTTGGTGGGTGACTCTGCCGGCAACAACGTTTATGGCTATGACACCACTCTTCCGGTGAGCATCGACGACCTCATCCCCCTTACGCGCGCTGTTGCTGGCGCTGTGACGCGCGCCTTTGTTGTCGCCGACATGCCGTTCGGCTCCTACGAAACCGGATCGGATGAGGCGCTCCACACGGCGTTCCGGTTCATGAAAGAAACCGGCGCCCACGCCGTGAAGCTCGAAGGTGGCGTGCGCAGCGCCGAGCAGATCCGACGCATCGTGGATGCCGGCATTCCGTTGATGGCTCACATCGGCTTCACACCGCAGAGCGAACACGGCCTCGGTGGCCACGTTATTCAGGGACGTGGCGACGGCTTCGAGCAGCTTCTCGCCGATGCTCTCGCCGTTCAAGAGGCTGGCGCGTTTGCGGTCGTGCTTGAAATGGTTCCCGCGAATGCCGCAGCCAAGATTACTGAAGCACTCACGATTCCGACGATCGGTGTCGGCGCTGGCCCCCACGTTGATGGGCAGCTCCTAGTCTGGACGGACTGGGCTGGCCTCACTAAGGGTCGCATCCCCAAATTTGTCAAACAGTACGCCGACTTGCGTGCGACGCTCGCGGGCGCGGTAGACGAATACCGTGCCGATGTGGCCTCAGGCTCTTACCCGGCCGAGGACCACTCGTACTAGGCGTCGGATTCCTCCGCCGCCCATTTGCGGGCACGCTCGGCGATGATCTGCGGAGCTCGTTCGGCTTCTGCTCGCGTTTCGAATGGTCCATCGCGATCAACCGCAAGTGATTGCGGCCCCTCTTCGACTTCACCAGTCTTGTGGTTGTACCACCATTGCTCCATGTGGTTCGTCCTTTCGCTCGCGGTAAGACTACGCCGGTAGACTAGACCAATGCCTCGGGATAATTCTGGTCACCTCGTTCCGGGAGTAATCCCATCTCAACTCGCTGTACCGAAGTCGATCACTCGGCCCGAGTACGTCGGCAAGACGGCGCCGCGCCCGTTCACCGGTTCCGACGTCTACACTGCCGAAGAAGTTGACCGCATTCGCGCCGCGGGAAAGATTGCCGCCGGTGCAGTCGAAGCGGTTGGTGCCGCTATTCGCCCCGGCATCACGACGGCAGAGCTCGATGTCATCGCCCACGAGTACATGCTCGAGCGCGACGCCTACCCCTCAACGTTGGGCTACCGCGGGTTCCCCAAGTCATGCTGCACGAGCATCAACGAAGTGATCTGTCACGGCATCCCTGATGACACCGTGCTTGAGGATGGCGACATCATCAACATCGATATCACCGCCTACAAAGACAGCATGCACGGCGACCTCAACAAGACATTCCTCGTTGGAGATGTATCGGAGGATGCCCGCAACCTTGTGGAGCGCACTCAGGAAGCCCTCAACCGCGGCATCAAGGCCGTGGCACCCGGTCGCCAGGTCAACGTGATCGGCCGCGCGATTGAGTCGTACGCGAAGCGTTTTGGCTATGGCGTGGTTCGAGACTTCACCGGGCACGGGGTTGGCTCAGCATTCCACTCGGGCCTCATCATTCCGCACTATGACTCCGCGCCGCAGTTCAACGATGTGATCGAGGTCGGCATGGTCTTCACGATCGAGCCAATGCTGACGCTCGGCACCCACGAGTGGGACCTGTGGGCTGATGACTGGACGGTTACCACCCGCGATAAGAGCTTGACTGCCCAGTTTGAACACACAATGGTTGTGACTGAACGCGGCACCGAAATTCTGACGCTTCCCTAACGACAACGCTCGCACACGATCTGACGCATCCCTACGCACGCGAAAGTAGACACTATGACTCAGGCACTTGGAATCGACATCGGAGGCACCGGTATCAAAGGTGCGATCGTTGACACCGATACCGGCAAACTTGTGAGCGAGCGGATGAAGATCGCAACGCCCAAGTCGGGCAAGCCTAAAGAGATCATTGCCGTCGTTGTCGAACTGATCGAGAAGCTCGGCGGCCTCCCAGAAGGCATGCCCGTTGGTGTGTGCTTTCCCGCGATCGTTCGCAACGGCAAGACCATGTCTGCCGCCAACATCTCCAAAGAGTGGATAGGGCTGGATGCCGAGAAGCAATTCGAGAAAGCCCTCGGTCGCGACATCCACTTCGTGAACGATGCGGATGCCGCTGGCGTTGCCGAAGTGCGTTACGGCGCCGCCCAGGGTGTCTCGGGGCTCGTCTTACTCACCACACTGGGCACTGGAATCGGCAGTGCCCTGATTTACAACGGAACGCTCGTTCCCAACTCCGAACTCGGGCATCTGCTGATCGGCGGCCGCGACGCAGAAAAGGGCGCCTCGTTTGCAGCGAAAGAACGCCGCCGTCTGAGCTGGAAAGCCTGGGCAAAGCGACTGCAGCGCTATTACACCCACCTTGAACTGCTCTTCTCCCCCGACCTCATTCTGGTGGGCGGCGGTGTTTCTAAGAGTCACGAAAAGTTCTTGCCGCTGCTGAAGCTGAATGCTCCAATCATTCCTGCGAAGCTGCGGAACAACGCCGGCATCATGGGCGCCGCAGCCTTAGCCGTGAAGGAATAACGATGAGCTTCCATTCGAACGAGCCCCACTCGGGAGACCTCGCGGGTCGTTTGAACTGGTTGCGCGCGGGAGTTTTGGGCGCGAATGATGGAATCGTGTCGGTCGCGGCCATTGTTGTGGGTGTCGCGGGTGCGACATCCGCCATCGCACCGCTCATCACCGCCGGCGTCGCCGGGCTCGTTGGCGGGGCAATCTCGATGGCTCTCGGTGAGTATGTGAGCGTAAGCAGCCAGAGCGATAGCCAGCGTGCGCTCATTGAGAAGGAGCGCCGCGAGCTCGCCGAGATGCCCGAAGAGGAGTTGGCTGAACTGGCCGCTATCTACGAGGCCAAGGGCATTAGCGCTGCCACCGCTCAGCAGGTAGCTGAAGAGCTCACGCAGCATGATGCGCTGGCGGCACACCTCGAAGCCGAACTCGGCATCACCGAACACGACGTCGTGAGCGCTTGGCAAGCAGCCGGAGCATCCGCGCTAGCCTTCACCGTCGGCGGAGTTCTACCGCTGGCTGCAATTCTTATCGCTCCCGAACCCATTCGAGTTCTCGCGACGTTTATCGCGGTGCTGACGGCCTTGGTAATTACAGGTGCGCTCTCGGCCCGCGTCGGCGGCAATAGTTGGGTGCGACCAACACTTCGCATCGTGATTGGCGGCGCACTCGCGCTCATCACCACGTTCCTGATCGGAACCTTGCTCGGCACTAGCGGCGTCGTTTAGACGCTGCCTCGCCGGTAGGCGCGCCGCGTCAGAGCCCGCGCTTCGCGGCTGAGTGCGCAGCTGGGCTGCGATGAAGGAATGGGCCGGCTAGTACGCCGGGTTCTGTTCACACGAAACCGAAATCTCGCGCTGGACGGTCATCTATCTACGATGTACGTTGCCGCACACCTCTAGCGATCTACCCGAAGACTTGGCGAGCAGCCTTGGCGTCTTCTGTCTGATCTTGCTCCGGACGAGGTTTACCTAGCCGACCGAGTCACCCCGGCCGCTGGTGGTCTCTTACACCACCGTTTCACCCTTACCCCAGACCGAAGTCTGTGGCGGTCTACTTTCTGTTGCACTGTTCTCGCGGGTTACCCCGGGTGGGTGTTACCCACCATCCTGCTCTACGGAGCCCGGACGTTCCTCGGTATCCGTAACGGATAACGCGACCGTCTTGCCGACCCATTCAACGGTCTAGCTTAGCGTTTGGAGAGCGCTTAGAGTCCCGACTCGTTCGTGCGGACAAGGATGCCTTCGCTGCTGGCACACATAATCACGGCGTCGGGCGCGGCAGCACGAATCTCCTGCATCTCATTCTCGAGCAGCTTGACTCCAGATGCCAGCGATACTCCGCCGCGCAACAACGAAGCGCCAACGCCGTAACGATCGCGCTGACGTTCGTAGAGAGCAAGAAGGTCCGCCGGAATGGTGGCCTGCAACGCGGTGCGACCGGTGCGAGTCGTGCCCAGCTCAGCTTCGATCACGGAGAGAGCCTCGTCGCGGCTGGCTTCGAGTTCGGCGAACTGAGAGGTGAGGTTTCCGCCCTGCTCCAGGAGGTTATCTACGACCTTCTGTTGCGCTTCGAGCTTCTCCATAACGGCGAGCTCGATGTCTTCAAGGTTGCTGAGTCGCGTGCGCAAAGCGGTGAGCTCCTGCTCAAGCGCGGCAACGTCTTTGGGTGAAGAACTGGCATCGAGGCGTGACGTGTCACGAGCAATGCGCGCTTCGACAACCGTGACGTCAGACTCGATGCGGCTCATTTCGAGCTCGATGTCTTCCTTGATGCCACGCTCTTCGAGAATCGTCAGCTGAAGCTTGTCGCGGTGCTTCTTGAGTTCCGACAGCTGTTCGTGCTCGGGAAGCTTCTTAGCGCGGTGCTCCAACTGGGCAATCTTCGTGTCGAAGGCCTGCAGGTCGAGGAGTAAAGCTTGGTCAGCGGGGCTAGCGGTCAACGCCATAGTCATGCTTCTTTCTGTCTAACGGTGCGCTTACTGCACAACCGCAAAATCCCAAGGGTCAGTGCGCAGTTCGCTCACCGTAATCGTTACGTCTGGCAGCAGCGCACGCAATTCGTTGGCTGCGGCATCGAGCCACAACCACTCGCTCGCCCAGTGCGACACATCGATCAGTGCCGGGCCATTCTGCAGCCGAGCGTTCTCCCGAGCCTCAGAGGCCGGATGATGCCGAAGGTCACTCGTGATGTACACATCCGACGCCAACACGGCCGGGTCGTTCAAGTATGCGTCACCCGCTCCCCCGCACAATGCCACCGAGTGAACGAGTTGATCGAAATCGCCGGCGACACGGATGCCCGTCGCCGTCGGCGGCAGGATCTCACCGATGAGGCGAGCGAGACGACCGAGTGTCATCGCCTCCGGCAGTTGCCCCGTGCGGCCGATGCCACGACCCGGGGTTTCGCCTTCAACGATGGGAGCGATGGACGACAAGCCCAGCTTGGTGGCGAAGCGACCCGATGTTCCCGTTTCTACGACATCCGCATTGGTATGGGCAGCGAGCAAAGCGCACTCGGCTCGGATCAACTTGGTAAGTACCGCGCCCTTGTAGCGGTCGCTGGCGACCGACGTTACGCCCCGCAGCAAAAGGGGGTGATGCGTGATGAGCATGTCGGCGTCGTCGGCGATCGCCTCGTCGACGGTGTCGAGAACCGCATCGACAGCGAGCGAGATCTTCGACACCTGAGCACCGAGGTCGCCAGAGACGAGGCCCACGGCATCCCACGCTTCGGCACCAGAAACGGGCCAGAGCTGTTCAGCCGCGGCAATTACGTGAGCGACAGTAGTAGACACGCTTTCAGTCTAGGCGGGACGCGGAGCGCGCTCAGCCTGCTCAGCCTCTTGACGACGGATGGCGGGGATGCCCGCGACGAGTGGCGTCAGGAGTCCGAGGCCGAGAGCAACGAGTACGCCCAGGTCGGTTCCAGCAAGCTCCGAGGTGAGGTCTACACCGAGAGCGGTGAAGCCGTAGCCCTGCCATGAAAGCCAGCTGATCGTTGCGCTCGTGAGAGCGAAGCCGATTGCGGAGATCACGACGAACGCGCTGAGGTTGACCCAACGCACGTCGCCGTAAACACCACCGCGGGAAAGCAACGCCGCACTGTCCAACTTGCGGGTGCGGATCATGGTCTCCGAAGCAAAGATGCCGGCCCACGCTGCAGTGGGTACCGCGAGAGTTGTCGCGACATCCCGGAACAGTTCGTTGATGCCACCGTTGACGCCGAACGCGAAGAGGATCGAGAGAGCACCGAGCAATACGGCAACGATCACAATCGACCACTGACGGGGAACGCGCACACCGATTGCTTGGAGGGCAAAACCGCCGGAGTAGAGGCTCAGGGTGATGCCGGAGAGGAGGCTCAGCGTTGCAGCGAGCAGTAGCGGGATCGGGTACCAACTCGGCAGCAGGAGCATCAAGGTATCGAGAGGCGATGCCAAGAATCCACGAGCGATGGCCGGGTCGGATGCGGCGAGAAGCGCACCGTAGGCGATCAGTGCAAACGCGGGAAGCGCAGCACCGAACGTAGCGGAGAGCATCGAAGCCCCACCGCTCGACGATGGACGCTGGTAGCGAGCAATGTCCGCACCGCTGTAGGCCCAGACCAGACCGAGGAAGCTGAAGACGAGCACGGCGCCGGTGATCGTGAGCAACCACGAGCCGTCGGGGGTGGTGAGAGCCTGAGAGACGTCGATGAACTGCGCCGTAAAGCCAATGAGACCGACGACGAGAACACCCGAGATGATGCTCAGGATGAGCTGGATGCGCGCAAACAGCGGGTAGCCAGCAAAGGCGATCACTAGCGCAATCAGGAACGACAGGGCTAGAGCGATCAACAGCAGTTGACGATCGCCGAGACCACCGTTGAGGTCGGAACCGACGAGCACGATTGCCACCGACGATGCCAAGACCCACAGCAGTACCGCTCCCCAGAAGAGACGAGCGATAAGAGCGACAACCGACGGTGCGATGTTGCCGAGAACGCCGAAGGACGCTCGCGAGACGACCATCGTCGGCTGACCGCTGCGCTTGCCCGCGAGAGTCGTGAGGCCCAGAGGGATGAACGACAGAGCGACACCAGCCAAGATCGCAACGATCGACTGGCGCAAGCTCATCCCGACAGCGAAGACCGCGGCACCGAGACCGAGGCTCACGATCGACGAGTTAGCCGCGAACCACAGCCAGAACAAACGAGCCGCGTGACCAATTCGACGGTCTACAGGGGTGGGCTCAAGGCCGCTCTCTTCGAGGCTGAAGACCTTCTGAGCGGTCGGTGCAACTTCCTCGAGTCCGAGGGGCTGCTGAGCAACCACCGCAGTGGAGTGCGCTACTGGTTGAGGTACCGACGGTGCGGCCGCAGCCTCGGCAACGACGGGCGCGGCAGCGGGCGCCGGAAGCGGCACTGCGGCGCCGATTGGTGCCGGCTGCGATGCGAGTGATGCTGCTGCAGCGGCTCCCCCGATCGCGGCGGCGCCTGCGGCACCCGCGGCGAACGGGATTTCATCGTCCTTCGTAGCAGTGCTCTCGGAAGGAACGTCACTAACGCCTGCAGAAAGATCCGTGGAATAAGTAAGGCGATCGCTGTCATCTACAGCATCGTCAGATTCTGCTTCGAAATCGGCCTGGTTGACCGCGATCGAACCGGTCTGCAGCTCGGAGAGAGGGTCACCCTGCATCGGCGGAGCGGCGTTCGCCAGCAATGCCACGAGAGGATCAACCTCAGGCTCATCGCTGTCGACGTCGGCATCATCGATGTCGTCAGTCTTCAGGAGATCATCGAAATCGATCGGGTCGGACGCGACGTAGTGCGGGTTTTCCGTCGAGGCGAAGTTGAACGCCGGGGCCGCAGCAGCCGTGACATCAGATGTCGGCTCGACTTCAGCTTCAGCTGCAGCTGAAGCTTCGGGCGTTTCAAGTGGTGCAATTGGAGTGGGTGCACCCTGTGCTTCGACCGGCGCGATCGCTGAGTCGATAGAAACTGCGTCATCGACGGTGGGCGTTGAAGTGTTGGAAGCGTTCGCTTCAGCGCTCAGGCCAAACGCAAACGGCGCTTCGGAGGCGTCCTCCTCAGCTACAGCCTCGGGCATGTCAGCAGCCGGAGCATCAGCCGGCGGTGGCGCGAAGCCGAAATCGCCGAAGGAGACATGCTCATCGAGATTCGCTCGCGGAATGCTCGGTGCAGTGTCGGGCTCAACGAGAGCCGGAGGGGCGAAGGGCAGTTCGTCGTAATCGCCATCTTCGTCGGCAGGGAACTCCGGTGCGGCCTGTCCGGCAAAAGCAGCAGGTGCGTCAGGAGCAGAAGGAGCAGGAGGAGCAGCCGACGCTGATGGGGCTGATGGAGCGGGCGCTGCGAAGAGATCCTCAGCGATAGGGGCTGCTGGTGCTTCCGTTGCGTCAGGCGAGACCGCAGGCTCAGGAGTTGTGTCACTGAAGCTCAGGAGACCGGATGCGGGATCGAACAGCGGCGCCGCTACGGGTTCCTGCTCCTCGGTCTGCTCCTCGGTCTGCACTTCGGCTTCCGGCTCGGCGGAGGCATCCTCAGCAACGTGAGTCGTCGCTTCGGCCGCAGCGTCAGGAACTGGTTCGTTCTCAGGAGCGGCCGTAGTGTCGGCAGCAGGCGAAGTGTCGGCAGCAGCCGAAGTGTCGGCAGCAGGCGTCTGAGAAGAGGCGGATGCGAAACCGTCGGTGTCGGCAGTCCCTGCGCTGTCATCCGAGATTTCGCCAACCACGGGAAGCGTGATGGAGCCGGTCGGGTCCGCATGGGCTGCGAATGGGATCTCGTCTTCGAAGTCAGCGGGGGGCGACCACGATTCACTGGGCGGCGGCACGTCCCAGGCCGGCAGCTGGGCAGCCGGAGCGGCGGCGGGCGCCTCCGCAACCTCCTGCGCTGCTGCAACCTCGGGTGCTTCGGCCGCCTCAGGTGCTTCGGCCGCCTTAGGTGCTTCAGCTGCCTCAGGTGCTTCAGCAACCTCAGGTACTTCGGCCGCTTCAGGGGTTCCGACTGCTTCGGGGGCGGGAGCGAACGCGGCTGGCGCTGCGTCAGCTTCGGGGGCATCCGTTGCGGCATTGCTGGGCGCGGATGCTTCATGGTCGTCGTCTACGACGTCGGCGAACTCCGATCGGACTTGATCAATAACCTGATCAGCTACGGGGCCACCGCGCGAACGGAACGTAGTCTCCCACTCGCGATATTCGCGCGCTTCTTCTTCACGCAAGCGCAATTGAGCCTCAAGGACCTCGATGACGCTGAGCGTTCCCGTCGATTGATTCGCAGGGTTGTCTGCCCAGGTCAGCAACTCTTCATCCGCCATCGAGCGGCGGGTCGGTGGCGTCGGCGCGTCATCACCCTCGCCAGTAGCGCTCGCATCGGATTCAGCGGAAGCCTCGGCGGGCTCGTCCGCTGTCGAAGCAGCTGCTTCTTCGATGGGCGCGCCGGCGACTGGCGAGGCACTATCCGGAGTGGACGAAGCATCATCCGGAGTGGACGAAGCATCATCCGGAGTGGACGAGGCATTGGCCGCGGGCGCCGCAGTTGTGGCTTCGGTTTGCGGATTCTCGGGCACCATCGGGGCCATCGGCGCCGGCGGAGCAAAGCTGGAGACGAAGGGTGCGGCCGGCGACGACTCATCAACCGGGGCGACATCCTCCGCTGCGGCGAACAGATCCTCTACGCGAGGAGCTGGCGCATCAGCCGAGGGGGCAACGAATGACTGCCGCGGGGCGAATGGCGATTCGAAGTCGGAGTCGGAGTCGGCCTCAGAGTTAGTGGCGGCTGTGGCGTCAGCAACGACGTCGGTTTCACTGCTCAACGGCACCTGAGCCGGCTCGTCCGCGGATGAAGCGGTGACATCCGGCGCCGGGAAGGACGGCAGTTCAGAGCCGAACCCTGATTCGGCATCAACTGCGTCACTCTCGACGGCGGGCTGGGCGGGCGCAACAGTAAATGGCGCGGCATCAGCTACCGCAGCGGATTGCTCTTCGACGTCCGTTGTTGCCGCGATTTCCTCTTCCTCTGGAAGCGAAAGGAACGCGCTGAAATCGTCGGCGCCAGCGTCTACCGATTCGTCCGCAACTGGCTCAACAGCCGGCGACTCAGAGTGATCGAGCTGGGTCGACTCGTCGTGCGTATTCACGACGGGAGCGATTTCGTCATCCAGATCAATTGCATTTTCAGCGCTCAACGACCATGGCGCTAGGGGCGAAGCAGCTTCGGCATCACGAGCGGCATCCTCGTCATCAGCTATTGGTGCCTCAGCGGTATCCGCCTTAGTTGCTTCCGATCCTGCAACCTCAGACACATCGAACTCCGCCGCAGAGCTGGCACTGTTGTGCATTTCGGCTGGAGGCGCAGGAGTTCCGGGAGCAGGAGCAGGGGCGGCGAAGAACTTGACCACGGGATCGATCGAAGCGTCGTCTGCGGTCGCGTCTACGCTGTCGACAGGCAACTCGTCGACGGTGTTGGCAGCTGGCTCGTCAACATCATTGACGCCTGACTCCTCGACGCTGTTTGCGGCTTCTCCGCTGCCTAATGGTTGATTGGCGTGCTCGACGGGTGCATCTTGTGCGACGTCGTCGTTCAGCGCAGCGAAGAAATCGAACGCAGCATCAGGGGCCGGGGCACCCAGAGTGGGATCATCGTTTGCGAGGTCGGTGGTGTCAGCAACGTCTCCCTCGGCGTCGGCGCTCGAGTCACCCGCGGGTACGGCGGCAGCCGCTTCTTTGAACGCAGCATCGAGGTCGAAGGCCGAAACGCTTTCGACCGGCGGGAGCTCAGCAGCGACGTTTTCGGCTTCCGCAGTGGCATCTGATGAAGCATGAGAAGCGTCAGTGGCCGACTGCTCAGCTCCAGCAGCCCCATCCTCAACGGGCTGGTCGTTATCGAGCGACAGGAACCCGTCGAGGCCAAGGCTCGGAGCCTCTGCGGCCGTGGCGGCAGCGTCTTTGCCGTCGAGGTTCCACATCGGGGCGCCTTCAACTACCTCTTCAATGGGAAGAGCGGCGGCGGTGTCCGTCGGAAGCTCAGTGCCATCGGTTGGCACGGAAGAACTAGCGGGCACCGGCGTTCCGGCGACCTCGGGCTCAAGCGGCCCGAGCTTCCAAATGTGGTTTGCTGGCGCGTCTGATTCGGCCGCCTCTGCAGCGGGCTCGTCTTCAGCAATCGCAGGCGAAACGTCAGCCCACATCGTGTCGTCAAAGTCGTCAGCGGATGCTGGGGGCTTCGACGCGGCGGCGGGTTCCTCAGTAGCGAAAAGGGATTCGAAGCTGAACTCTTTTTCGTCTGCAGAGTCCGCGCTCACATCGAAAGCGTCACCGGTTGCAGCGCCCCCCTCGGCACCTCCGGCAGTCGCGCTTGCTTCTTCCTCCAACGCCGCAAGTTCAGCAGCCGCAGCGGCAGCATTCTCTGCCTCTGCTTCGGCCGGAGTCCGCCGACGCGAAATTCGTGAGGCGAAGAAATCGGGCGTCGTGTAGTCAGCAGGAATTTGGTACGGGTCGTCGTCATCATCATCTGCGGAGGCAGTCGCTGAGTCCGAGACAGCGGAGGGCAGCTCTTCGGCGCTCACCGGGGCATCCGAAACTGAAGCGGACTCGGGGGCGTCAAGCTGCGGAACGGCTTGAGTCGGATCGGGCGCCGGGGCCATGGCCCAGGGCGGCATTCCTTGATCGAGCGCATCCGCGATATCCGAGCGCTGAAATTCTTCGTTCAAGTCGAAGGGTGCAGGGATAGCAGAATCCACGGGAGGCGCGAGAGAGTCATCCAGCGCTGCAGCATGTTCGGGTGCTTCGCCGTTGAGGGCGGCATCGAGATCGATAATGCCGTCAGCTGACGCTTCGCTGAGGTCGATACGACCGTCATCGCTCAGGGGCTCAGCCGAATCTGAGCCGGGTTTTTTCGCAGCCGCAGCGTGCGGGAAAGGTAGTTCGAACTCATGCTTTGAAGACGTTTCGTCGTTCGCATCGTTCGCGTCGTCAACGTCGTCGTGGAATGCCATGCACAAATCCTAAGGCGATACCAATGTTTTGCGGGTATGACTAGCCGTTGTTAGCGCAGTTATCGAAACAAATATGAGGGATAGACCGATTTACGAGAGCGGAAAAGGCGTCTCCCCCAGCGTCGGCAGTTGTTTGTGCAATGCCGCCATCTTCTCGTCGCGCCCCGCGCGCGCACCGATATGGCGAGCAGCCAGGCCTTGAAGGTAGCGCAGGGAATGGTGCTGTGCGCGAAACGAAGAAAACCCCCGTCAATGACGGGGGTTTTCTGTTGCGGTGGGCCCTACCGGGATCGAACCGATGACATCCACGGTGTAAACGTGGCGCTCTACCAGCTGAGCTAAAGGCCCGCAGCGACGCAATGCGAAGCAGCGCTCGATAATGTTACACGGGATTTTGGTGCCGATTACACACCCGCCGCAAAACGTTCAGCGATGCTCCTCAGAAAGTCGCTCGATAGCCCGTTCGTAGTCAGCAAACAAGCGGGGTTCACCGAGCGGCGACGTGATCACATCGCGAACAATTCCCGTCTTATCGATCAAGAAACTCGTGCGGCTGGCAAAGCCTTTGTCGTCTAGAAACGCCCCGAACGTGTTCGCGACCGCGCCGTGGGGCCAGAAGTCCGAGAGCAATGACAGCCGGAGGCCGTCGGCGTCGGACCAGGCACGCAGAGTCGCGGTCGAATCCACCGAGACCACAACGATTTCAACTCCGGCACTGGCCGCAACATCGTGCCATTCGTTCAGCTGAGCGACCTCCCGAGCACACACGGGCGAGAACGCAAGGGGCACAAACACGACGAGCACCGCGCGTCGCGAAAGAAGCTCCTGGGAATCGACGTGTTGACCGTGCTGATTGCGCAACGCAAAACTCGGCGCACGAGCTCCCGGCGTGATCGGCATACAGAACCTTTCTTGAGAAAACTGAGCGAACGCCCCGTGTTTGCGGGATAAAAAGCCCCGGTTCGAATCTTGCCGCATTCGACAACTAGAATCGATGGGCGTAGTCGATCCCATCACATCCGCAACCCGGTAGTGCCTCGACTCGCACGACTCTGTTCTCTACACGAAAGAGGTCAACGGTGACGGTAAACGACCAGGACCCATACTCGGTAACCAACACCGACAAGGACCCGGAGGAGACCGCCGAGTGGAACGAATCACTCGACTCCCTCGTTGCAGCACAAGGACACGAGCGCGGTCGGGAGATCATGCTCAGCCTTCTCAAGCGCTCCAAAGATTTGCACCTCGGTGTTCCGATGGTTCCGACTACGGACTACATCAACACCATTGCAAAGGATGATGAGCCCGATTTCCCCGGTGACGAAAAGCTCGAACGTCGTTACCGTGCGTGGATCCGGTGGAACGCCGCGATCACAGTGCACCGTGCGCAGCGCCCCGGCGTTGGCGTCGGCGGCCACATCTCGACGTATGCGTCGTCCGCTGCTCTCTATGAAGTAGGGCACAACCACTTCTTCCGTGGTGCAGACCACGAAAGTGGTGGAGACCAGATCTTCTATCAGGGCCATGCCTCCCCCGGTATGTATGCCCGCGCCTTCCTCGAAGGCCGGATGAGCGAGGACCAGCTCCTCGGCTTCCGCCAAGAGAAGTCGCAAGCGCCGAACGGTATTTCGAGCTACCCGCACCCCCGCCTTATGCCGGAGTTCTGGCAGTTCCCCACCGTATCGATGGGCCTCGGACCGATCAACGCGATCTACCAGGCACAGAACAACAAGTACATCAGTAACCGTGGCATCAAGGATGTGTCAGACAAGCAGGTCTGGGCTTTCCTCGGTGACGGCGAGATGGATGAGGTTGAGAGCCGTGGAGCCCTCCAGTGGGCCGCGAACGAAAAGCTCGACAACCTGAACTTTGTTATCAACTGCAACCTGCAGCGTCTCGATGGCCCTGTTCGCGGTAACGGCAAGATCGTTCAAGAGCTCGAGAGCTTCTTCCGCGGTGCCGGCTGGAACGTCATCAAGGTCATCTGGGGCCGCGAGTGGGACGACCTGCTTGCCAACGACCACGAGGGCGCCCTGCGCGACCTCATGAACCGCACTCCCGATGGTGACTACCAGACGTACAAGGCTGAGTCAGGCGCATACGTTCGTGAGAACTTCTTCGGGCGCGACCCCCGCACCCTCAAGATGGTTGAGCACCTCAGCGATGACGAGGTGTGGAACCTCAAGCGCGGTGGCCACGACTACCGCAAGGTCTACGCCGCGTTCAAGGCTGCAAGCGAACACAAGGGTCAGCCCACGGTCATTCTGGCGAAGACGGTCAAGGGCTACGGCCTCGGCCCCAGCTTCGAGGGCCGCAACGCGACCCACCAGATGAAGAAGATGACGCTCGACAACCTCAAGCAGTTCCGCGACGAGATGCACATCCCGATTACGGATGCTGCGCTCGAAGCTGATCCTTACCAGCCGCCGTTCTACCACCCCGGTAACGACGACGAGGGCATCCAGTACCTGCAGGAGCGTCGCCGCGAACTCGGTGGCTACGTTCCCGAGCGCCGCAGCAAGTACACGCAGATCGAGCTTCCCGAAGCGAAGACTTACGACGTCGTCAAGAAGGGCTCCGGCAAGCAGGAGATCGCCACAACGATGGCGTTCGCTCGTTTGCTCAAGGATCTTCTGCGCGACAAGTCGATCGGTAACCGCATCGTTCCGATCATCCCGGATGAGGCACGCACGTTCGGAATGGACGCGTACTTCCCCAGTGCCAAGATCTACAACCCCGCTGGGCAGCAGTACACCTCGGTAGACCGCGAGCAATTGCTGGCCTACAAGGAGAGCCCGCAGGGTCAGATCGTTCACGTGGGCATCAACGAGGCAGGAGCGTTTGCCGCTTTCACCGCGGTGGGCACCTCGTATGCCACTCACGGCGAGCCGCTGATTCCCGTCTACGTCTTCTACTCGATGTTCGGCTTCCAGCGCACAGGCGATGCCATGTGGGCTGCGGGCGACCAGATGGCCCGTGGTTTCATCATGGGAGCTACCGCCGGCCGCACGACGCTCACCGGTGAAGGACTGCAGCACGCTGACGGTCACTCACTGCTGCTGGCATCCACGAACCCCGCAGTGATCAGCTACGACGCTGCATACGGTTACGAGCTCGGTCACATCGTGCGTGACGGTATCGAGCGCATGTACGGCGGGGAGCACGAAGACCCCAACGTCATGTACTACCTGACCTTGTACAACGAGCCTCTCGTTCAGCCCGCTGAGCCGGAGAACTTTGACGTCGAGGGCGCGATCAAGGGTATTTACCACTTGGCATCGCCGACTATCACCGGGCCGAAGGCTCAGCTGATGGCGTCGGGTGTTGCCGTTCCGTGGGCTCTCGAAGCACAGCAGTTGCTGGCCTCTGACTGGGGCGTAGCCGCTGATGTGTGGTCTGTTACCTCGTGGTCTGAACTGCGTCGCGAAGGTTTGGCGGCTGAGGAGCACAACTTCCTCAACCCCACCGCCGAAGCCAAGGTTCCGTACCTCACGTCTAAGCTCGCGGATGCTCAGGGACCGTTCTTGGCCGTCACCGACTTCATGCACGCTGTACCCGACCAGGTACGCGCGTTTATCCCCGGTGACTTCGCCACCCTTGGTGCTGACGACTTCGGCTTCTCGGACACCCGCGCAGCAGCACGTCGCTACTTCAAGATCGACAGCCACTCGCTGGTTGTTCGTACCTTGCAGTCGCTCGTGAAGCGCGGCGAGATGGACCCCGCAGTGCTTCCTCAAGCAATTGAGAAGTACAGCCTGCACGACGTCAACGCTGGTACCACCGGTTCCGCCGGCGGCGAAAGCTAGGCAAAAACAATTCCCCCGGTACAGAAGACCAAGGCGCAAACGCTCGCCTGGTTGCGTGTTATCTCGGGCGAACTATCGACGGCGACGCTCAAGCGTCTCGAGGACACGCTGCCCTGGTACGGAGAAATCCCTCCAGGGCGGCGTTCCGCCGTCGGGCTCGTCGCTCAGGCCGGAATTACCAGCTTCATCAGCTGGTTTGAAGACCCCACCTCCACCCCGTGGATCGCGGCTGACGTTTTCGGCGCGGCTCCCCGCGAACTCTTGCGGTCGGTGTCGTTGCTCCAAACGTTGCAACTCATCCGTATTGCGGTTGAAGTTGTTGAAGCGCGGGTCAAGGCTGACGACGACGTACTACGCGAAGCGATTCTGCTGTACTCGCGAGAGGTCGCTTTCGCTGCCGCTGACGTGTACGCCCGTGCTGCTGAAGCACGCGGACTGTGGGATGCGCGCCTTGAGGCCCTCGTTGTCGATTCCATCCTCAGCGGCGAGTACGACAACGAACTCCCGAGTCGCATTGCAGCTCTGGGCTGGAACGGTCATGGCGAAGTGTGCGTACTCGTGGGCACTTCCCCGCGAATGCTCGACGTCGACCAATTGCGTCGTACAGCCCGTCATCTCGACGCCGACGTTCTCATCGGAGTGCAAGGTTCTCGGTTGGTGCTTGTCATTGGCCGCGCAGCCCCACGCTCGGAGAAAACCGACGATGATGAGCCACTGCCATTCATCACGATCGCCGAGCAACTGGAACCCGGCTTCGGTAGCGGGCACCTCGTGCTTGGTCCAGAGGTTCCGAGCCTTGTTGATGCCTCGAAGAGCGCGAAGGCTGCTCTGGCTGGCTTTGCCGTAGCTCGATCGTGGCGCAATGCTCCCCGCCCAACGCTGGCGAACGATCTGTTGCCGGAGCGTGCTTTCGCGGGAGATCCGCTCGCTCGCTCGACCCTCATCAACAAGATTTACAAACCACTCCAAGCCCATTCGACCGATCTGCTCACCACACTGTGGTGCTATCTCGACAACGGCAGGTCTCTCGAGGCCACCGCACGCGAGCTCTTTGTGCACCCCAACACTGTTCGCTACCGCTTGAAGCGGGTCAGCGAAGTCATTGGCTGGGATGCCACGGGAGCACGCGAAGCGCTGATTTTACAAGCAGCCCTCATCGTGGGTTCGATTTCTGAACCCGAGCCCGGACGCACTCGCTAGCGTTCCGCCGTTTGGTGAGTTCACACAACGATCCCGTCGAGCTTTGGTGGGGTCATCCAAGCGATTCCGACGAAAGATTGGCAGACTAGCTAAGTGATTGTTGTAGTAGCGCCCGGTCAGGGCTCCCAGACCCCCGGTTTTCTTGAGCCTTGGCTCGAAGACCCCGCCCTGCGAGAGCAGCTTGGAGCGATCTCTGAGGCTGCCGGGATCGATCTGATCACGCACGGCACGACTTCGGATGCTGACACGATCCGCGACACCGCAGTGGCTCAGCCGCTTATCGTCGCTGCGGGTCTACTCACGCTCAGCGCGCTGACTGCCGGAGACCGTCGCAAGCACATCGGTGCTGTCGCGGGTCACTCCGTTGGTGAAATCACTGCGGCAGCCGCTGCGGGCATCCTCTCTGAAGACGACGCGATGCGCTTCGTTGTGCAGCGCGGATCCGCCATGGCCGCCGCTGCGGCACTCGAGACCACCGGCATGTCTGCCGTTATCGGTGGAGACGAAACTGCGCTGCTTGAGCGTCTCGCCGAACTCGGTCTGCAGCCGGCCAACTTCAACGGTGGCGGCCAGATCGTTGTCGCCGGAGCGCTCGACGCGCTCGCCAAACTCTCCGAAGAACCGCTCAAGGGAACGCGTGTTGTGCCGCTTCAGGTCGCCGGCGCCTTCCACACCCGGTACATGCAGCCCGCGGTCGCGCACCTCGAAACCGTGGCTGCCGGCCTCACCGCGAACGATCCTTCGCTGCCCATCTATACGAACCGCGATGGCTCGCTGATTGAGAGCGGTTCACACTTCGTTGACCTTCTCGTCGGCCAGGTTTCTTCGCCGGTTCGATGGGATCTCACCATGAACTCGCTGGCGGATGCCGGCGTCACCGGCATCATCGAACTTGCGCCCGCGGGCGCACTGACGGGCCTCGCTAAGCGCGGCCTCCGCGGAATTCCTGCTGTGGCAGTGAAGACCCCTGATGATCTATCCGCAGCATTTGACCTGATGGAGGCCAACGCATGACCGCACCCACCCTCACCCAGTCCGCCGGGTCACAGTTCACGAAGATCTACAGCTACGGCGCCGCCCGTGGTGACCTCGTCGTTGACAACAATCAGCTCGTCGAAGCGATTGACTCAAGCGATGAGTGGATTCAGCAGCGCACCGGCATGATCACCCGCCATCGCGCATCCGCCGGCATCCTCGCGGTCGATCTCGCCGTTGACGCCGCTCGCGAAGCGATCGAGAAGTCGGGTATCGACCCCGCAGACATCGACCTCGTGATCATTGCCACGATCAGCAACGTTCTGCAGACGCCCTCGATGTCCGCCGTTGTCGCCGACCGTGTGGGCGCTAACCCCGCTGCGGCTTACGACATCAACGCTGCTTGCGCTGGTTTCAGCTACGCGGTGACTCAAGCTGATGCCCTGATTCGCGCGGGTGCTGCCAAATACGCGCTCGTCATTGGTGCCGAGAAGCTCTCCGACATCGTTGACCCGACCGACCGCAGCATCTCGTTCCTTCTTGCTGACGGCGCCGGAGCGGTTGTCATCGGCCCGAGCGACACCCCCGGTATCTCCGCTCCCGTGTGGGGTTCAGACGGCTCCAAGGCCGATGCGATCAAGATGAACGCGACTCTCGTCGACTTCCGTGAAGGCGACGCTGCTTGGCCGACGCTGCGCCAGGAGGGCCAGACGGTCTTCCGTTGGGCTGTCTGGGACATGGCCAAGGTCGCGAAGGAAGCTTTGGATGTTGCGGGAATCACCGCAGACGACCTTGCCGCTTTCATCCCCCACCAGGCCAACATGCGCATCATCGACGAATTCGCGAAGCAGCTCAAGCTGCCTGAATCCGTGGTGATCGCTCGCGACGTTGCCGAGATGGGCAACTCTTCAGCAGCATCCATTCCGCTGGCAACCCACCGTCTGCTCGAAGAGAACCCCGAACTGAGCGGCGGCCTCGCCCTCCAGATTGGTTTCGGTGCGGGCCTTGTCTTCGGCGCGCAAGTAATCGTTCTGCCGTAGTAACCCTAAGAATCACTGCCGCTGGCCTACACTGGCTAACGGTCAATTTACATCCCAAGGAGAAAAACATGGCACTGTCCACTGAAGAAGTTATGGCCGGATTGGCTGAGCTCATCAACGACGAGACCGGCATTGCGACCGACACTGTTGAAATGGGCAAGTCGTTCACCGATGACCTCGACATCGACTCGATCTCGATGATGACGATCGTTGTCAACGCAGAAGAGAAGTTCGACGTCAAGATCCCCGACGAAGAGGTAAAGAACCTCAAGACCGTCGGTGACGCAGTGAGCTTCATCACCAACGCTCAGGCGTAACACCCGCTCGTCGTGGACGGCCAACCGCACTCGTTGCGGTTGGCCTCCGCGCAGCACTCCAGAAGTCTGCCGTTGGCCGATTTTCTGAGCCATGCACTCTAAAGGAACGTGAAATGACCAAAAAGATCGTTGTCACCGGTATCGGTGCCACTACGCCCATTGGCGGAACCGCGACCGAGTCGTGGAACGCCCTTCTCGCTGGCGAGTCAGGCGCCCGTCCGCTCGAGCATGAATGGGTCGCCAAGCACGAGTTGCCCGTGACTTTCGCTGCTGAAGCCAAGGTTCGCCCCGAGGAAGTTCTTGAGCGCGTTGAATACAAGCGTCTCGACCCCTCGAGCCAGTTCGCCCTCATCTCGGCTCGTGAAGCCTGGGCGGATGCCGGCTCCCCCGATGTAGACCCCGTTCGTATCGGTGTCGATTACTCCACCGGAATCGGTGGACTCTGGACTCTTCTCGACGCCTGGGACACCCTGCGCGAAAAGGGCCCCCGTCGTGTTCTGCCCATGACGATCCCCATGCTCATGCCCAATGCCGCTGCGGCCGCGATCAGCATGGCAATTCCTTCGCGTGCTTACGCTCGCACCGACGTATCGGCTTGCGCCTCGAGCACCGAGGCTCTTGCCAACGCGTACGCGCACCTTCAGGCTGGGCTTGCGGATGTCGTCATCGCCGGTGGAACGGAAGCAGTGGTGCACCCGCTTCCCATCGCCGCCTTCGCGTCGATGCAGGCACTCTCGAAGCGCAATGACGACCCGGCAACGGCCTCGCGCCCCTACGACGTTTCTCGTGACGGCTTCGTTCTCGGCGAAGGAGCAGCAACGCTCGTTCTCGAGACCGAAGAGCACGCTCTCGCCCGTGGTGCGCGCATCTACGCTGAACTCGCTGGTGGCGCCGTGACGAGTGACTCGTTCCACATCACTGCTCCCGACCCCGAGGGAACCGCTGCAGCCCGCGCTGTACGCGACGCTCTCGAAGCGGCCGGAGCAACGCCGGAAGAAGTTACCCACATCAACGCTCATGCGACGAGCACGCCTGTGGGTGACATCGCCGAGTACAAGGCGCTTCTGCGCATCTTCGGCGACCACCTGCCGAACATTCCGGTCTCGGCCACTAAGGGCGCCACAGGGCACCTCTTGGGCGGCACAGGAGCACTCGAGGCAATCTTCACCGTCTTGGCTCTCCACCACCGCACTGCTCCCCCGACGATCAACCTCACCAACCAGGACCCGGCGATTCCGCTGGACGTCGTTACGTCGCCTCGCGACCTCGGCTCGGGCCCCCAATTGGCGATCAGTAACTCGTTCGGCTTCGGCGGCCACAACGCTGTTGCAGCGTTCCGCTCGGTCTAAGCTCCGCTGCGCTCGTTGGCTGTGCCGGTAAGCGCTTAACAACACATCGCCCGCCCGATCATAAGATCGAGGCGGGCGATGTGTTGTTAACGAGTGTGATGAGGCGAGAGACGATTTCTCCGCGCCCACGCCGCAGCAGCACGCTAGCGGCTGAGGTGCTAGTTACTGAGGAACTGCGCCTTCACCGGCGAGCACTCCACCGTCGATGATGAACTCAGAACCGGTCGAGTAGCTCGAGTCTTCGCTGGCAAGGAAGAGCACCATCTTGGTGACCTCTTCTGCTTCGCCCAGGCGCGGAATCGGCGTGCGCGTCTCGTCGATGCCCAGACCGTCGGTCATCGGCGTGCGGATGTTTCCGGGGTGTACCGAGTTCACACGAACACCCTGCGGGCCAAGCTCCATCGCAACTGACTTCGTGAGACCACGGAGTCCGAACTTGGATGCCGTGTAGCCGTGCAGCGCCGCAAAGCCCTGCATGCCGGCGGTCGACGAGATGTTGACGATGGCCGAGGTCTCGTTCTTGACGAGTTCAGGAGCTGCCGCGCGAATGCCGAGGAACGATCCGGTGAGGTTGATGCCGATAATCAGCGACCAGTCCTTTTCGGTGTATCCATCAAGGGTTCCGAAGTTCACGATGCCGGCGTTGTTGATGAGTACGTTGAGGCCACCGAAGGTGTCGACCGCTAGCTTGACAGCCGCGTTCCACTCTTCTTCCTTCGTGACGTCGAGGTGCGCATAGATGGCGTTTTCACCCAGTTCCTCGGCCAGAGCCTGCCCTTCGGCATCAAGAACGTCAGTGATGACGACCTTGCCGCCCTCCGCGACGACTCCGCGACTGTGCGATTCGCCCATTCCGCGGGCGCCGCCGCTGATGAGAACTACTTTTCCGTCAAAGCGAGACATGGTGTTCCTTCCAAATACTGAATCGGTTTCAGCCGGAAGGAGAAGGCCCGAGGACCCGAGGACGGCCCATTGTGGCAACCGTGCCCGAATACTTCCGGCCACATTTCAACGCTACTCCGAGAGTCTGCTGCAAGCGACCTGAACGGCACGCTCGCAGCGAACAAACAGCAACACAAATGTGCAGATGGCTTTTCAGCGCTCGAATGAAGGCGCTGCGTTCAGAAAATGTGGCGCGTCAGCGAATGCAACGCGTCACAGGATGGAGCGGCATCCGTCGTGGAGGGTGCACTCGCCATCAAAGAGCGAGTCGACGGCGTCGAGCACGATGTCGGTGCAGTCCTGCCACTCAATCAAGGGAATCCGTGTGTCAACCGCTACTTCTGGAGTGTGCGTACGTTCGGAAATCATGATCAACCTACCTTGTGGAGCCACACAACTGCAGAGTCTTGACTGGCGTGACGGAACGACTCCAGTTCGTCGTCCCAAGCCTGGCCGAGGGCCAGGCGGAGTTCACGATGCAGTTCGAACGCATCGGAACCGGCAACTTCCATCGCGTAACGCAGGCGATCCTCGGGGATTACCATGTTGCCGACGCTATCGGTCTGCGCGAAGAAGATTCCGAGATCAGGCGTGTGCATCCAGCGTCCACCGTCGGAGCCGGGGCTCGGGTCCTCGGTCACTTCGAAACGAAGGTGTTCCCATCCACGAAGCGCAGCAGCGAGCACGGCGCCGGAGCCCTGCGGGCCTTCCCAATAGAACTCGGCGCGCTGGGATCCCTTGAGCACCGGTTGGTTATCCCAATCGAAGTTCACGGCACGTTCGAGAGCGCGACCAGCCGCCCACTCAATGTGTGGGCAGAGCGCGCGAGGAGCAGAGTGCACGTAGAGCACTCCGCGAGCGTTGTGTGCAGTCACGATATCTCCGTTCCGTTGGATGCGACTTCCCCATCGACCCATGAACGGTACCTGTGACGGCACTTTGGCTATTAAATTGTGCGGCGAACCGCTTGGGGACATTATCCCTGACGAATCCGGGAAAATACAAGCGTGTAACTATATTTGTGCGAATTAGACGCGGTTCAGAGCCTCAGGTACCGTCATCCGCCACTCTTCTGGGGCTTCTGCAGCGGGAGCCGCGGGCAGGATGCCCTTGCCGTCGGGCTCCGGGATCGCCGAGATTAGTGCCCGCGTGTAGGGATGGACGGGATCGTTCCAGATGAGATCGGATACTCCGGATTCGACGATTTTGCCGCGGTACATCACGACGGTGCGGTCGGCAATGAGACGCACGATCGCGAGGTCGTGAGAGATGAAGAGCAACCCGGCGCCGGCATCGAGCGCGAGCTTGCGCATCATGTCAGCGACAGAGGCCTGGCTGGAGGCATCCAGAGCAGAAATCGGTTCGTCAGCCACCAACAAATCGGGGCGCGCGGCAAGAGCCCGCGCGATTGCGACGCGCTGACGCTGGCCACCCGAAAGTTCGTGGGCGTAGCGCGACACCATCGTGGTGGGCAGGCCTACGCGCTCTAGCCATTCTTCGGGCTGGGAGCCTTCAGCACCGCGCTCCAGCGCGGCACGAATGCCCTCGGAGATCTGCTGGCCGACGCGGATGCGCGGATTGAGCGACGAATTGGGGTCTTGGAAGACCATCTGAATGGACGTGAACTGCGCCTTGCGGCGACGCACGCCAAGAAGAGGGACTTCAGCGTCACGGTAGGTGACGGCGCCGGAACGAGGCTTTTCCATGCCGACGACGGCACGCGCGAGGCTCGATTTGCCACAGCCGCTCTCCCCCACGAGAGCGAGAACTTCACCGGGGGCGATCGTCAACGAGACTTCGTCGACAGCGCGCACGACACTCGCGCCGTGGTACTCGATAACGAGGTCGGATACTTCGAGCAGCTCGCTCATTGGCTTACCTCCTGAAAGCCTTCTGCACCGGGCAGAGACGAGAGCAGTTCACGCGTGTACGCGTGCTGTGGGTCGGCGAAAATACTGTGACGAACGTTCGACTCGACGATCTCGCCGTGACGCATCACCGCGATGTCGTCGGCGATGGCGCTCATGACACCGAGGTCGTGGGTGACGAGGAGAACGGCCAGTTGACGCTCATCGGCGAGATCGCGCAGCAAGTGCAGGATGCCCGCTTGAACAGTCACATCGAGAGCGGTCGTCGGCTCATCTGCCAAGAGCACGACGGGATCGCACGCGAGAGCAATTGCGATGGCGATGCGCTGGCGCTGACCACCGGAGAATTGGTGCGGGTAGCGACCAAGAGCCTCTGCGGGGTTGGGCACGCGCACGCGGTCGAGTAGCCCGATGGCGTGCTCGCGGGCCTGCTTCTTGGAGAGCTTGAGGTGGCGCGTCACGTGATCGGTGAGCTGAACTCCGACGGTGAGCTGCGGGTGCAAGCTCGACGATGGGTCTTGGAAGATCATCGCAATGCGACGCCCGCGGATCTCATTCAACTGGCGGTGCGACATCCCGACCAGCTCGGTGTCGCCACGTTCAGGATCAGTGAGCCGGATCGAGCCACCCACGACGGCGTTGCTGGGCAGCAAACCCAACATCGCGAGCGACGTGACGGTCTTGCCCGAGCCCGACTCCCCCGCGAGGCCCTGGATACGTCCGGGGGTGAGCGCGAGGCTGATGCCTTTGACGATTGATTTGACGTTGTTACGGGAGCCGATGCCGATCGTGAGACCGTCGACGGTGAGCACGGGCGTGGAGGCAGCGGATGCGGCATCCGCGGACTGTGGTGTTGGTGCGTCGATCATGACCGAGCCCCCGCTCGCGATACCTGAGAAGTCGGATCGAAGATGTCTCGCAGCGAGTCACCCACGAAGTTGAAGGCCATCACTACGGTGAGAATGGCGAGACCGGGGAACAACCCGATCCACCAGCTGTCGAAGTTCTGGATAGCGGCGGAGATCATCGAGCCCCACTCCGGCGTCGGAGGCTGAGCTCCGAGGCCGAGGAACGACAGGCCCGACAGCAGCAGAATGGCGGTTCCGACGTCGAGGCTCGCAAGAACGAGAATCGGGCCAACAACGTTCGGCGCGATATCGACCCGCAGCGTCTTGAAGGGCGAGAAGCCCATCAGCCGACCGGCCATCACATAATTCTGAGCACGAAGCCCGAGCACAATGCTTCGTGTCATGCGGGCGTATTGCGGCCACGAGACCACGAAGGCTGCGATCACTGCGTTGAAGAGCGAGGGTCCGAGAGCTGCAGCGACCACCATCGCGAGGATGACCGTCGGGAACGCCATGACGAGGTCAGTCAAGCGCATCAACAGCTCGTCGACCCACTTGCCGAAGTACCCGGCGATCGCGCCGATGAGGGTTCCGACGAGGAGTGACATCACCACGAGCATGAGCGCCAGCGGAATCGTGACGCCCGCACCGGTCATCAGGCGCGAGAAGATGTCGCGGCCGAGCGCATCCGTTCCCATGAGGGTGTCGATGCCGGGAGCCTGCAGTCGAGGCAAGTCTTGCGCCAGCGGGTCGAACGGAACCCACAGTCGAGCGGTGAAGGCAATGCCCACCCAAGCGACTGCGATAACAGCGCCGATGACGCCGAGTGGGGTTATCCACGCGGCAGGAATCTTTAGCCAGCGCTTTCTCATGCGAGCCTCACCCTCGGGTCGAGTACACCGTAAAGAAGGTCGACGGCGAAATTGATAGTCAAGTAGACAACGCCCACTACGAGACCGACGCCCATGACGCCGGGCAGGTCGAGGCTGGTTGCCGAGTTGTAGGCGTAGCTGCCAAGCCCGGGCCACGCGAATACTGCCTCGACGAGCACCGTGCCCGAGAGCAGGGTTCCGAACGCGAGGCCGACGATCGTGAGGATGGGCAGCGATGCTCCGCGCAGCACGTAGCCGAAGAGCAGTCGTGGGCCACTAAGCCCCTTAGCGCGACCGGCACGAACGTAGTCGGCATCCAACACTTCGAGCACCGAGGTGCGAACGAAGCGCGTGAGCAGACCGATCGTGAAGAGCGAGAGGACAAAGACCGGAAGCATGAGGTGAGCAAGGGCATCCGTGAACGTGACCCACTGGCCCGCCAGCAGGGCATCGACCGTATAGAACCCCGTTACAGTGGGCGGCGGCGCCAGCGCGGGCGAGAGCCGGCCCGAACCTGGCGCGATGCGCAGTTGCAGGAAGAAGAAGTTGAAGCTGACCAGCGCCATCCAGAAGGTCGGGATGCTGAGGCCAATGAGCGAGAACACGCGAACCAGCTGGTCGCTGATCTTGCCGCGGCGGTAGGCCGCGAGGGAGCCGAGAGCCACCCCGACTCCGAGGCTGACGACGATGGCCAACAGAGCGATCTCGACCGTGGCCGGCACTGCCTTCGAGAGGTCTGATGCCACGGGCTGTGCTGTGCGCAGCGAGATTCCCATGTCGCCCTGGAACAGCCCGCCGATGTAGTTGGCGTACTGCACGGGAAGCGGCTGATCGAGCCCGCGTTCCTTGATGTAAGCCTCGACCGTGGCGGGGTTGCTCGCCGCCCCTTCACCGAGCGCTGCCGCAATGGGGTCACCCGGCACAAGGTTCGCGAGAGCGAACGTGACGATAGTGACTCCGAAGAGGAGCAGGACTGAGGTTCCGAGGCGACGAAGCAGGTACCCGACCAGAGGTGATCTGGCCGAGTACCTGCGAGTCGCGCGGGGTGTGTTTCCCACGCTAGAGGTTCTTTCTACTTAGCTTGCAGTTCAGCGATGTCCATCGTCCAGGTGGAGTTGTACGCAACTCCATCAATGTACGAGGCGGTCGCGATGTTGGAGCCAGGAACGATCAGCGGAACGAACGGTCCACGCTGCTGCAGAGCTTCAGCGAAGTTGCTGAATGCAGTCTCGCGCTCGTCGAAGTTCGTGGCGTTCTCTGCTGCCGAAGCGAGGTTCACCACGTCGGTGTCCTGCTCAGCGGTCCAACCGGCGCGCAGTCCAACCTTCTGTCCCGCCGAGAACGGCAGGAAGTTGGCGGAGTCGGCGTAGTCAGGGCCCCAGAACCAGATGCTGAAGGCTTCGGTTCCGTTGACGTAGCTGTCGATCTGCGTGGTGAACGGTGCCGGAGCGAGCTCGATGGTGATTCCAGCATCCGCAAGCTGCGACTGAATGCGCTCGGCGAGCGGGGTGAAGCTCACGCCACCAACCGGGTAGTCGTTCGGGTACTCGAGGGTGATGCTCTCACCGTCGTAGCCGGATGCTTCAAGCGAAGCAGCGGCAACGTCGAGGTCCTGCTCTACACCGTTCTCCAGCGCGCCGAGGAACGACGGCGGGATAACGCCGGTGGCCTGCTCGGAACCTGCACCAGCAAGCTCGAGGAGCGCCGGGTAGTCGAGAGCGTAACGAACGGCGTTAGCGAAGTCGGGGTTCGACGTAACGCCACCCACTTCTTCGCTCTGGTTGATCAGCAGGAAGATGGTCTGTGCCGACGGAGTCGAGAACACGTTGATGCCATCGCTGAGGCTTGCGACCTGGTCACCGCTGAGGTCAACCGCTACCTGAGAGTCATTGCCCTCAAGGTTGATCTTCTGGGTTGCGGCCTCAGAAACGTTGCGGATGACAACGCGAGTGAAGTCGATGTCTTCGTCACCGTTGTAGTTCTCGTTCTCGGTGAGAACAACCTGCGACTCGAAGTTAACCGAGTCGAGGATGTACGGACCGGAACCAGCCGACGTCTCGTTCAAGAATGCTTCAGCAGCATCCGAGTCATCCGTCGTTCCACCGTTTTCGATAACGAGCGCGGAGTTCAGGATGGCCAGCGACGGGTTCGTCATGAGGGCGGGGAGCTTGAGCGACGGGGTTTCCGTGCTGAGCTCGACGGTCATGTCGTCGATCTTGGTGACGGTGATGCCGTTCATCAAGAAGTTTGCCTTGCTCTCGGTCATACCGGCGACGCGGTTGAGCGAGAAGACAACGTCGTCAGCGGTGATTGCTGAACCGTCAGAGAAGACGCGGCCGTCCTTGAGCGTGAAGGTGAAGACCGTGGCGTCGTCGTTCGACTCGTAGGAGGCGAGGCCGTCAACCGGAGTCGACTCGTCGGAGCCGGCGAAGTCGAGAAGAGTCTCGTAGAGAGCCTTCGAGACCATGTACCCGGTGGGGACGTAGTTGCGACCGGGGTCGCTGGTCTCGAGCGTGAAAGCGGTGTCAATAACGATGCTGTCGCTTGCTTCGGGTGCTGCTGCAGCGCAACCGGCGAGAGCCAGTGATGCAGTCAGTCCGAACGCGGCCGCTACGTAGCGGAACTTGGTGCGCAAAGGGAACTCCTTGGTGGTTATAGAACAGCCTCTGGACGGCTGTGCTTGAGATTGGCACAATTCCCGCTAGTCTGTCCAATCAAAGGCGCGATAATTCAGACCATGAGTTAAACATGAGGGAGATTTCACACAATATGTCCAGTAAAGGCACCACCGGCTCACCCAGTACTGGACAATCATCGTCAGAATTGGATGAGATCAACCTGAAGATATTGAGTGAGCTCCGCTATAACGGACGAATATCAATGTCTGCTCTCGCAGAGAAGGTAAATGTCTCTCGCGCCAACGTCTACACGCGCGTGGAACAGCTCATGTCTGAAGGAGTGATTACCGGCTTCAGTGCCCAGGTTGACCCGGCCAAAGCCGGGCTCGGCATCTGCGCACTGGTGTTTCTTTCCGTGCATCCGCAGACTTGGGCCAGCTTTCGCGATCGCATCACAAACATGACAGAAATCGAGTCGTGCCGAATCACTACCGGTGAGCACGACGCAATGTTGTTGATCCGCGGCCACGAGGTGGGCGCCATCCACGACTTCATTGTCGGAGTGCTCTCGGTATTGCCCGAAGTAAAGTCGCTCGAGACCGTTCTGGTACTCGACGAAGTCTTTCAGCGCCCGTACCTGCTACCCACGGACCTGCCCGAGCGCCCGCAAGAACCCGCACAATTGGGCCTCACCCGGTTCACCCGGGCTGACCCGGGGCGGGCTGGGCTCAACAACTAATTCGCCACGTCACCTCAGGCGCTAGACGACCTGAACGCACACGCTCTTACCGGGAACGCCATCGAGCACAAACTCCTCGATGAGTTCAAGACGACCGTCGGGGCGTGAACCGAGGGTCGTGCTGCTGTCGCCCAGCAGGGTTGCATCGCTTGCGATGACGTGGTGCACGAAGAACTCATCGAGCACGCCGTCGCGGTAGCGACCGACGCAGCGGCCTGCCGTAACCGTGTCTCCAAAGTAGAAGCCCCACACGATGCCCGAGTTCTCGTCAAACTCGAACTGAGTGGGCTCAGCGCTGACCGTGCTCGCGGTCGACTCCTCGAGGATGAATGTGGTGCCGTCGAGCTGAGGAGTGCTGCGCTGCGCTGGGTCGAGCTCGGGCCACGCCCCGCGGCGGTCAGCCTCAACGCAAATGCTCACGTGAGCTTCGCCATTCTTCTCGAACTCTTCGTAGAGCTCGAGCTTGCCATCCGCATTCCACTGGATAGTGCTGGACGCCATACCCAGAACGATTTCCTCGCTCGCGGCCAAGCGGTGGGCGAAACGAATCGACACGATGTCGCCATCGCGACGACCGACGAAGCGCCCGAGAGCAACGGTGTCGCCGTAGTACTCACCCCAGACCATCTGGCCGTCTTGGTGATAGCGGAATCGCGTGGGAGTTGCCGTCGACACAGCGCTCCCCGAGGACGAGACCAGAATGAACTCGCGGTTATTGATCGAATCGGGAACAGGCTGGGCCGCTGCGGCGGCTACGGGGGCATCACTCACGCAGATGAGTATGGGGCGCGGAGGCGGTCTGCACGAAATCGACCGCGAAGAGTCCAGTTCATCTAGAACGCGTGCGGCTTGCGTGGACATTTTGTCGCCGGAAGGGGAGCTATGGCCTCCAATGATCCACCCCGAGAAAACTGCGACGAGCGGACCAGAGAGGTACCACTCGAGGCCGAAGAACTCGACACACCGAACAGTAGCGGGCGAGCATCCGCCCCCTCGCTAGGGTCAACTACTACATACTCAGTATCGACTTACCCGGAAGGTCTGGCATGTCAATCCGCCACAGCTTGCTCTCAATCTTGGCGCAGGGCCCCTGCTACGGGTATCAGTTGCGGTCGGAGTTCGACCGGCGCACTGGGTCCACCTGGCCACTCAACGTCGGCCAGATCTACAACACGCTCGATCGGCTCGTGCGCGACGGTCTCGTGCTCACGACCAGCGCACCCGCTGACGACGACTCAGACGGACCGCAGCAGACGTATTACACGGTCACGGATGCCGGAGAGCAGGAAGTGGAGCACTGGCTCACGACTCCGGTCGACAGTTATTCCGTCAGCCGCGATGAGCTTGCGATCAAGCTCGCCATCGCCGTGACGCTCCCCGGAGTGGATGCGCACTCCGTGATCGAACACCAACGGCAAGCCACCCGTGGCGCCGTTGACGCCCTCTCCCTCACCGCCGAAGTGCGCGAGGATGCCCGCGACGCCAGCCAGTTCGCGGAGCAACTCGTCACTGATTCCTTGCTCGCGCACGCCGAAGCTGAACTGCAGTGGCTCGACCGCGTCGAGAGCGCACTGACCACGGCACAATCCCGCGGGTTCGCTGATGCCTTTCCCTTGAACCCCACGAAACCCAAGCGCGGGCGACCCGCCACCGGTGCTTCCTCTTCGTCCAACGGATAGTGGGACCCACGGGCCAGGTTGGCAGCGCTCGGGCTATTTGGCGTGATCGTAGCGATCGACGATGGCGGTTGTAAGCGGGAACGTGACCGGGATGTCGCCGAAGACGAGCCGCCCAGCATCCGCTGCTGCCGCCGTCACGTGTTCAGCGACGCTGTCCGCGAGCTCTGCGGGAGCGTGCACCACAACCTCGTCGTGCAGAAAGAACACGAGGTGGGGCGCTTCAGTGAGCCAGGCGCCTTCAGACAGCTGGCCGAGGCGGTTGCGGATGCTCGCCATCCAACACAGCGCCCATTCGGCCGCAGTGCCTTGAACAATAAAGTTGCGCGTGAAGCGGCCCCACGAGCGCCCGCGTTCTTGCGACACCGCGCGCTGAGCGGGAGACTGCGAATCGTCGTAGTCCGCCGCGTGAGTGCCCGGAGGCGAACTGCGCCCGAGTTGGGTGCTCACCACTTCGCCACGTTCACCGGCTCGTGCCGCCTTCTCCACGAGAGCAATCGCCTGCGGGTAGGCCCGCGCGAGGCGAGGCATGAGCCGGCCACTCTCCCCCGATGTCGCGCCGTACATTGCGCCAAGCATCGCGAGCTTCGCGTGAGCGCGAGTATCGACGGCACCGCTCGCCACGATGCCTTCGTAGAGATCACCCGAGGCTCCGGCCGCGACCATTCCGCGGTCACCGGCCATCGCTGCGAGGATGCGGGGCTCGAGTTGCGAGGCGTCCGCAACAACAAACTTCCAGCCCGGATCGGCCCGGACCGCACCACGAATCAGGTGCGGAAGCTGCAGAGCACCGCCGCCGCTGGTTGCCCAGCGCCCGGTCACGACCCCGCCGGGAACATAGTCGGGACGAAAACGACCGTCGACCACCCACGCGTCGAGCCACGACCATCCATTCGCCGTCATCAGCCGTTGAAGTTTCTTGAATTCGAGCAACGGGGCAATAACCGGATGCGTGAGCTGCTTGAGTTCCCACGACCGGGTTGTGGTCGCTTGAATGCCCGCGACGCTCAACGCCCGCAAAAGTTCAGCGGGCGACTCGGGCGCCAATCGCGGAGAGTCGAGCCGCAGCCGTATCTCGTCGACCAGTGCTTGGAGTCGTGCGGGCCTGTCGCCCTCGACGCTCGGGCGCGGCCCCAGCATCTCGGTGAGGATCTCGTCATGAGCCTGCGCACTCCAGGGCAAGCCTGCGAAGCGCATCTCGGCGGCGATGAGCGCGCCGGCGGACTCGGCGGAGAGCAGTCGCTGCAACCGTCCGGCCTCAGACGACGTTGCCACCGCCTCGAGCTGGCTCAGAAATTCGGTCAACGCGTTGAGGTCGCCGTCGGCCACGGCTTCAGAATCGTCGTCGAAATCAAACAGCGTTGAGTGCTGCGGCCTAAGAGGGTCTACCGGTGCCGCGTGACCCGCCTGAGCGAGCGCGTCCCAGCGGCTCGTGCGCGACTGAGCTAACGCCGACTCTCGGGTGAAGACCGAATTGCGCAGAATCGCGTGGCACAACCGCAGATCGAAGCAGCGGTTGACCCGCACGCGCGCCTCGAGCAACTCCGGATACCACGCCGCTGTGTCATGCCAGACCCAACGAACGGCCGGCTCCGCGGCCTGCGTCTGCGCAACAAACGCCGCCAGATTGTCGACAACGCGTTCGCCGACAACCGCGCCCGCAGCATCCACTCGTGTGGCGGTGAGGGTGCGGCTGCTAGTCGCGAGCACGAGGTACACGCCCCTAGTCTGCCGTGCTGCACCGACAGCGGCCGTCTAGCTGAACGGTTCGGCGGTTTCCATGAGCGTGGAACGGATCAGAAATCGCACACCATCGGGTGCTTCGAGCGAGAATCCGCTGCCCCGCCCAGCGACGACATCCACCGTCAAATAGGTGTGACTCCAGTAGGCGAACTGCTCACCCGACATCCAAAAGTCAATCAGCTGCTCGGGATGCCCTTCCGGCGCGATATCGAAGACTCCCAGCAGCACATCGCTACCACCAGTGAGAAACTCCCCCGCGGCAAAGCACATCGGGGAACTGCCATCGCAACATCCGCCGGATTGGTGAAACATCAGCGGCCCGTGCGTTCGCCACAACGACCGCAGCAGGTCGATGCTCTCTGCCGTCATCCCTAACCGCGGCTTCGTTTCGCCGGGAATCGCTATGCGTGCTTCGATCATGAGTTAGTCCTGTCGATTGATGCCGAGGGCGGCTGTCGCGTTGTGTGGCGCGACAGCCGCCTGGCCGCCCTGATCCCTGGTTGAGAAGAACTGCTCCCTAGTTGAGAAGAGCTGCTCCCTGGTTGAAGAGAGCTGATTCCTGGTTTAGAAGAAGCCGAGCTTGTTCTCGGAATACGACACGAGCAGGTTCTTCGTCTGCTGGTAGTGGTCAAGAGCAAGAGCGCTGTTTTCGCGACCGATTCCGGAGCTCTTGTAGCCACCGAAAGCGGCACCGGCGGGATAGGCGTGATAGTTATTCACCCACACGCGGCCCGCCTGAAGATCACGACCAGCGCGGTAGGCGATGTTGCCGTTGCGCGACCAGACGCCAGCGCCGAGACCATAGAGCGTGTCATTCGCGATCGAAATTCCATCGTCGTAGTCGTCGAAGCTCGTGACGGCGACGACGGGGCCAAAGATCTCCTCTTGGAAGAGCCGCATCTTGTTGTGGCCTTCGAAGATCGTCGGCTGCACGTAGAAGCCGCCGCTGAGATCTCCCCCGAGATCTACGCGCTCGCCACCGAGCAACAGCTTGGCACCCTCTTGTTTGCCGATGTCGATGTAGCTCAGAATCTTCTCAAGCTGGTCGTTTGAGGCTTGCGCACCGACCTGGGTGTCAGTGTCGAGCGGGTTTCCCTGAATGGCCAACGCCGTGCGCTTGACGGCATCCCCCAAGAATCCGTCATAGATCGGCTTTTGGATGAGCGCGCGACTGGGACTGGTGCAGACCTCGCCCTGGTTGAAAGCGAAGAGAGCGAACCCTTCCTGCGCCTTGTCGTAATAGGCATCGTCATGATCGGCGACATCCGAGAAGAACATGTTGGGGCTCTTGCCACCCAGCTCGAGCGTGGCCGGAATGATGTTGGCACTCGCGTACTGCAGAATCAGTCGGCCGGTGGTGGTTTCACCCGTAAACGCGATCTTGCGGATGCGCGGGCTCGATGCGAGCGGCTTGCCCGCCTCAGCACCAAATCCGTTGACGATGTTGAGCACTCCGGGCGGCAGGATGTCGCCAATCAATTCGATGAGCACGAGGATCGACGCCGGAGTTTGTTCAGCCGGCTTCAGCACGACCGCGTTGCCCGCCGCTAGCGCCGGAGCGAGCTTCCACACCGCCATCAAGATCGGGAAATTCCACGGGATGATCTGCCCGACAACGCCGAGCGGCTCTTTGTAGTGGTACGCCGTCATGTCGCCGTCCATCTCAGCGAAGTGACCTTCTTGAGCCCGAATTGCAGCCGCGAAGTAGCGGAAGTGATCAGCCGCGAGCGGAAGGTCAGCGTTGAGTGGCTCTCGAATGGGCTTACCGTTGTCCCACGTTTCAGCGACGGCAAGTAACTCTAGATTTGCCTCGATCACGTCGGCGATCTTGTGTAGCACCGCTGCGCGCTCGGTCGTGGAGGTCTTGCCCCACGCCGGCGCTGCTTTATGCGCAGCATCTAAAGCTGCGTCAATGTCTTCTGCTGTGCCGCGAGCAACCTCGGTAAAGGGCTTGCCATTCACGGGAGAAACGTTCTCGAAGTATTGGCCCTTGATGGGCTTTACCCACTCGCCGCCAATCCAGTGCTCGTACCGTGGCTTGAAAGCCATCAGCGAATCGGGAGTGCCTGGGGCTGCATAAACGGTCATTCGATGACTCCTGTCGACGTCGTTGTCTGGGATGCGGCGGTAAAGCGGATGCCGTGGCCAGAACGGTACGCGCACACAGGTTGCAGCAACGTTGCGAAAGCTTGCATCGCGAGGCGCGTGTGGGAAGCAAAGGCGCTGCCCCGGAGCCTCAGGGGCAGCCTCGTGGCAAGCTAACGGGTCGCGCTAGGCCAACTCGGAGTTGATGCGTTCGAGGCGCGCGACGATCGATGCTCGCTTGGGCGACTTGGCGGGCAGACGCGTGAGGCAGGCTGTCCACACCTCAACGTCATAGGCGGCTTCGTCGATGCGGGCGTAGGCCAGCAGAGTGTCGAGAGAGGCATCCGTCAGCATCGACTCGCGCAGACGCGAGCTGACATCATCCCGGATCGAACGGATGCCGGGGGCAGTCGAGGTGGGCAACAGTTGCCCCGAATAGCCCGCCAAGGCGACGCGGTGCGCCCCACGGTCGAGAAACGCGAGAACCCGCTGAGCGTCGACGTCGAAGCTGCGAGGCATTTTGTAGGGGCGTGAACTGGGAACGAGGCTCGCATCTGCGCTCTCCAGCACCCGACGCAAACGCACCATTTCGGGCCGTAAAGTGTCGACGGAACAACCGAGAAGTTCCGCTAACCGTTCGGCCGAGAGCCCCGAGGAGTGCCAGGCGAGCAAGACAAGAATTTCGGCGTGCCGCAGGCTGAGATCGCTCGAGCTGCCAGAAACATCGAGCGCGCCACCTTCGCGGCCCAGCACCGACAGCGCAGGCAGTGACTCCGGGCGGGATACGGCGTGCTGAATACGGCGGGCAGGCCGAGCGATCTGTGCGTCAAGGGTACGGATGCGAAGCTCTGACTCGATGGCGGCCACCGCTGCTTCCATCAACGGGAGAGTCGCCGGAGCCACGGCCTCATCGCCACCAGTGATGTCGATGACACCGAGCATTGCCCCCGTCGACGGATCATGCACCGGAACGGCGGTGCAGCTCCAGGGGTGCACGATGCGGTTGAAGTGTTCGGCACCATGAATTTGGATGCCGTGGTCGAGAGCCAGAGCGGTGCCCGGTGCACTCGTTCCCACGGCTTGTTCACTCCAGTCGGCACCCTCTACGAAGAGCATCCCTTCCGCGCGGCGACGCATGGTGCGATCGCCATCGATCCAGAGCAGACGACCGTCTTGGTCTCCGACAGCGACGATGAGTCCGGCATCCAGAGTGTGTCGGATCAGGAGACGATGAATTGTGGGAAGAGCGAGCGAGAGCGGGTGCGAGTCTCGGTACTCGCGCAGGTCGTGCTCGGTGAGTTGACGAGCGTCGAGCGGCTGATCGGGATCGAGTTCCAGCTGGAGTGAGCGTTGCCACGATTCGTGAACGAGGCGTCGCACTCCGGCAGTCGGTGCCCCATCGGCGACGGCCCGACTGTGGGCCTGCTCAACGCGGGCACGCGCGCTGGATTCAGCGGTGGACATCCACGGGCTAGCCACAAGCACTCCGATCAACGTTGGTCGAGTGCCCTTAGCTTAGTTGGCTAGCCCGTGGAACTGTCAGGCAGCGTTCTCGCGGGGCTGTTCGACGAGGTAGCTGCTGTACGCGCTGAGAGTGAGGAAGGTGGGGAATTCCTCTTCCAGCGTTACTTCGCGGAAGACCGCAGCGGCTTCATCGAAGCGATCGCCGGGGGTGCGCTCGATCGTGGCAAACACGTGAGCGAGTTCCTCCTCGATGCTGCGGTTCGTAATCGGTGTGCCTTCCGCCGTCACGACGTGCTGGTGCATCCACTGCCAGAGTTGACTGCGGCTGATCTCAGCAGTCGCGGCGTCTTCCATGAGGTTGTCGATGGCTGCGGCGCCGACTCCGCGCAGCCAGCTCTCGATGTAGCGCAGCGCAATGGAGACGTTGGAACGCACTCCGGCATCCGTTACCGCACCGTCAATGCGCAGGTCGAGCAGGTCATCCGCCGTCACGTGAACATCGTCGCGCAGGCGGTCAACCTGGTTGGGGCGCTCTCCCAGTACCGCGTCAAACTCGGCGCGGGCGGTGGGGATGAGATCGGGGTGAGCGACCCACGTGCCGTCGAATCCGTCGGTCGCTTCGCGACGCTTGTCGCGCGTTACCGCATCGAGGGCGCGAGCGGTCACTTCGGGGTCACGGCGGTTCGGGATGAACGCGCTCATACCTCCGATGGCATGTGCACCCCGCTTGTGGCAGGTTGCAACGAGCAGCTCGGTGTACGCCCGCATAAACGGCACCGTCATCGTGATTGCGGCGCGGTCAGGAAGCACGAAGCTGGCGCCGCGGCCACGGAAGTTCTTGATGATCGAGAAGATGTAATCCCAGCGGCCCGCGTTGAGGCCCGCGCAGTGTTCGCGCAGTTCGTACAGGATCTCTTCCATCTCGAACGCCGCCGGAATTGTCTCGATCAGCACTGTCGCGCGAATCGTGCCGTGGGGAATGTTCAGAGCGTTTTCGGCGAACGTGAAGACGTCATCCCACAGCCGCGCTTCGAGGTGATTCTCGATCTTGGCGATGTAGAAGTACGGCCCACTGCCGCGCTCGATTAGTTCGTGCGCATTATGGAATATATACAACCCGAAGTCGACGAGCGAGCCGGATGCCGGCGTACGCAGCCCTGCCCGGTCGGTGTACCGCAGGTGCTTTTCTACCAGGTGCCACCCGCGCGGTCGCATCACGATCGTGGGTGTCTCCTCGCCGAGAGCGTAGGTCTTTCCCTCCTCGGTGGTGAAGTCAATCTGGCGGCGGATCGCGTCGCGCAGGTTCACCTGACCACCAATCACGTTGTGCCACGTCGGGCTCGTCGCGTCCTCTTGATCAGCGAGCCACACCTTCGCGCCCGAGTTCATGGCGTTGATCGTCATTTTGCGATCGGTCGGCCCGGTGATCTCAACGCGGCGGTCGTGCAAGCCGGGGCCTGCGCCGGCAACGCGCCAGCTGTCGTCCTCGCGAATCGCGGCCGTCTCCGGCAGGAAGCGCAGGTTGCGACCGTTCGTGATGTGCTTGCGCGACTCCATGCGCGCTGCGAGACGGTCGTGACGACGACCCGCGAACTGGTCGTGGAGCCGAGTCAGAAAGTGCAGAGCTTCAGGAGTGAGGATCTCGCTTGATCGGTCATGCGAATCAGCGAGAGGTTCCATTCTGTGCGTGGTCATGATGGGTCCTTAGAAAGATTGTTCTGGCATGAGGTGTCGGTGGGGTTGGCGCCCCCGCGTGGGCGAGGGCGCCAGAGGGTTTATTGAAACTGCGCCGTTTCGGTGCTTCCGACGAGGGCGAGCGTTTCACTGGTGGGGTTGAGGGCGGTCGCGATGCGATCGAAGTACCCCGTGCCGACCTCACGCTGGTGGCGTGTGGCCGTGTAGCCGTCTGCTTCGGACGCGAACTCTGCTTCTTGCAGTTCCACATAGGCGCTCATGTGCCGCTCGCTGTAGCCACGGGCGAGCGTGTACATCGAGTGGTTGAGGGCATGGAACCCGGCAAGGGTGATGAATTGGAAGGCGTAGCCCATCGCGGCGAGTTCCCGCTGGAATGTCTCGATCTGAGCGTCGTCGAGGTGACGCTTCCAGTTGAACGACGGCGAGCAGTTGTAGGCGAGCTTCTTGCCGGGGAATTCCTTATGGATGCTCTCCGCAAACGTTCGCGCCAGCTCCAGGTCGGGCTTCGCACTCTCGACCCAGAGCAGATCTGCATAGGGCGCGTAAGCGTGCCCGCGACTGAGCACCGTTTCGATACCCGGAGTGGTGCGGTAGAAACCGTCACTCGTGCGCTCGCCCGTCAAGAACGGCTTGTCGCGGTCATCCACATCGTTGGTAATGAGGTCGGCGGCGAGCGAGTCGGTGCGAGCGATGATGATGCTCGACACCCCGGCAACGTCGGCGGCGAGACGCGCGGCATTGAGCGTACGGATGTGCTGCGAGGTGGGAATCAACACCTTGCCGCCCATGTGGCCACACTTCTTCTCCGAGGCCAGCTGGTCTTCCCAATGAACCCCGGCCGCGCCGGCTTCGATCATGGATGACATGAGTTCGTAGGCATTCAGAGGCCCACCAAAGCCTGCCTCCGCATCGGCCACAATCGGCGCCATCCAGTCGGTCTGGGGAGCACCGTTCTCGGCGGTCTCGATCTGGTCTGCTCGCAGGAGGGCGTTGTTGATGCGGCGCACTACGGCCGGCACGCTGTTGGCCGGGTAGAGGCTCTGATCGGGGTAGGTCTGACCTGACAGGTTGGCGTCAGCGGCAACTTGCCAGCCACTCAGGTAGATCGCTTCGAGTCCGGCGCGCACTTGCTGCACCGCCTGGTTACCAGTGAGCGCTCCGAGAGCGGCAACCCACTCGGTCTCGTCTCGCTGAATAAGGTTCCAGAGGTTCTCGGCGCCGCGACGAGCGAGCGTGTGGTCTTCACGAACACTCCCCCGCAGCGCAATGACGTCTTCCGCGCTGAACTCGCGTTCGATTCCATTCCAGCGCGCGGCAGTCTTCCACTCGGTTTCGAGTTCAGCTGCGGTCTGGATTTGGTCGCCGGGGCGGTTGTTCGACATTGCTGGCTCCTTCGTCAGGGATGGTCGGTGGTGCGTTTCTTCGACTCTGCTGCCTTAGCACTGGTTCTTCACCGGGTTTTACGGCAGAATTCTCTGCATTCTTCTGTTTTTCCGCAGAAGGCCGTCAAGGAGGACGCCACGATGACCCCACGCACGCTCGCGCAGGCAGACGATGAGGACATGATCGATTCCCTCACCGTTGGCCGACGCATCCGGCAACTTCGCACGGATCGCGGTCTCACCCTCGACGACCTTGGCGCTGCCCTCAATCGAGCCGCGTCTCAGGTGTCTGTCATCGAGAATGGCAAGCGCGAGCTCAAGCTCAGTGAGTTGCAGAAGCTCGCGCGCATCTTCGACGTTTCGGTCGACGACCTGCTCAACGCCGAACCGCCCTCGCGGCGCGCGGCCCTCGAGATCGCGCTGGAACGTGCTCAGCGCGGCCCCCTCTACAACTCACTTGCACTGCCCGAGCTTCCGATCCGCAAGACGCTGAGCGATGAAGCGATTGAGACCGTGCTTGGCCTGCACGACGAGCTACAACGGCTGCACCGGGAGCGCGCCGCAACGCCCGAAGAAGCTCGCCGTGCCAATACCGAACTTCGGCGCCTGATGCGTAAACGCAACAACTACTTTGGTGAGCTCGAAGCGACAGCCACCGAGCTACTGGATGCCGTGGGCCACACCGGCGGTCCGCTTTCGCAGCGTGTTGCCTCCGACCTTGCCTCGCACCTCGGGTTCTCGCTGCACTACGTGCCCGACCTTCCCGCCTCCACCCGCAGCGTGACGGATCTGCGCAATGGCCGCATCTATTTGCCGGTGGCCCAGGCGGAGAGCACCGACCCACGGTCGACATTGTTGCAGGCTCTTGCGGGGCATGTGCTGGGCATCCGCGAGCCCGCCGACTACTCCGAGTTTCTGTACCAGCGCGTGGAGACCAACTACCTCGCTGCCGCGCTCATGATTCCCGAGAAGACGGCAGTGGAGTTCTTGACGGCCGCCAAGGCGCAACGCGAATTGTCGGTCGAAGATCTGCGCGATGCCTTCGCCGTGCCCTATGAGACCGCCGCCCATCGCTTCACGAACCTCGCGACCGAGCACTTGGGCGTTCCCGTGCACTTTCTGAAGGTGCACGAAGGCGGCACGATTTCTAAAGCCTACGAGAACGACAACGCGGCCTTCCCCACCGATGCGCTCGGAGCAATCGAGGGCCAGATTGTGTGTCGGCAGTGGAGTGCGCGCCAGGTCTTTGACGTCGAAGATCGCTTCAGCCCTTACCACCAGTACACGGATAAGCCGGGCGGCACCTACTGGTGCACGTCGCGCATTCAGTCGGGGCGACGCGGGGACTTCTCGATCAGTCTGGGAACACCCTTTGCCTCTGCAAAATGGTTCCGCGGTCGCGACACGACGAATCGTGCCGTGTCGACGTGCCCCGATGACGGATGCTGCCGCAGCGCCCCCGACGACCTCACGGAGCGCTGGGCGCAGCATTCACTCCCGAGCGCGCGGCTCAACAGTTCCCTGCTCGCCGCGATGCCCACGGGAATGTATCCCGGCGTGGACTCCACCGAAGTGTTCGAGTTCTTAGAGTCGCACTCGCCGAGCGCTTAGTCGTGCAGTAGCAGCTAGCGACTAGGCACACCGCTTAGTCGTGCAGCAGCGAGCCATCCTTCTTCAGCACGTTCTTTTCGCCGGCCTCGATAGCAACCGCAAAACGGTTCTGCTTGGGAGGCATCGGGCAGTTGAAGTTGTAGCTGAAGGCGCACGGAGGCAAGATCGCGAGGTTGAAGTCGAGAACGATGGTTCCGTCGGGGTTGGGAGCGACGAAGAGGAAGCGACCAACGCTGTAGGTGTCGACACCGCTAGAGGCATCCGCAAATACGAGTTGAAGGGCGCGACCCGATTTGAAGGCGGCAAGGCTGTAGTCAACGCCATCTTTGGTGAATGAGATGTCACCGGGAATTGGCTGCTCGCGCTCCTGGCCGTTGTCTTTGATGTGCTCGAAGCCGAGCGTGGTGCCCTCGGGGTTGGGCGTGAAAGTCGCCGTGATGACCCATTCCGGGTTGTACGGGTAGGCGTCGATCGTGCCGAATTCCTGAATTGCAGGCGAGTTGGTGTCCCACACGCGAAGGGCGTGGTTGCCTTCGGGCGCCGTGATGACGAAGCCCGTCACGGTCTCGCCAAAGACGATCGCGCTCGGGTTCTCGTGGCTCTTGCTGCGAACTACGGCGCTGCCATCCACGAGAGTGCCGTCGACCACGATGTTGTCGTCGGCGGTAGCGGTGACCGTGAGGCCGTCCTCGTGCGGAGCCCAGGTTCCGGGAACGCCCCAGATGGTCTGCTCGGCGTCAACCCACTGGGTATTCGTCAGCGCAAGGTTGCCGTTCTGCTGCACGACCGCCTGGTCGCGACGTTCGCGAAAGAGCGCGAGCTTGGCTTCGGGCGTGAGTGTGGGAGCGGCAGTGTCAGTCATAAGTCCATCCTTGTTGAAGTCCCTCATGCCAACCACTGCCGACACGGGATTATTTCAGGAAAGCTAGATCGATCGTGCTACGCGAGCCACTCCGCTGCGCTCGAACCCCACTCCACGGCGGGAGCGCCGAAACGCCCAGGGCTGCCGGCGTAGGCCGGGGCTGGTACTGCGCTCGTGATGCCGTCGTTCGTCGTCACCGTGGGGACAAAGTTCGCGGATGCCGTAGGCGCATGGCGCGGACGGCGTTGCTGCAACAACTCAGTTGCCACGCGCGCGAGCGAAACTTCAACGAGCCACGAGTGCCCCGCATCGATGCGGCGTCGCACTGCCGTAGTGACCGCGGCCGCCAACAAATAGCCCGCCGCGTGGTCGAGAGCTTGAGCGGGCAAGGCGCCTGGCGTTCCCTTACCTTCACCCTCGGTGAGCGCGATTCCCGTCGCGGCCTGAACAATGCTGTCGAAGCCACGGCGTTCCGCCAACGGTCCCACTGTTCCCCACGCCGAAAGACGACCCACGATGATTCCCGGGCGGCGCTCGGCGAGAGCCGCGGGCGAAAGTCCGAACTTATCTAAGGTGCCGGGGCGGTAGGCGGTGAGTACGACATCCGCGGTCTCGAGTAGTTTCTCGAACGTGGCACGGTCGGCGTCGACCTCGAGGTCGAGCAGTGCCGAGCGCTTGCCGGCGCCCGTGTCGAGGTGCTGCCAACCAATTTCTGGATGCCGCGGGCTGTCGATTCGAAGGACGTCGGCTCCCCAGAGTCCGAGCGTTCGTGCCGCGACGGGGCCGGCGATCACGCGAGTGAGGTCGAGAACGCGCAGCCCAGCGAGCGGCGCGTCGATGGTGGTGTCACCAAGAACCGACTGTTCGGTATCCCCCAGCGAGGTCATCTCGATGACGGGAAGATCGGCCAGTGCGCGGGCGTGCGGATGCTCGGCCCACTCCTCGGCGGTGCGCACGACAGTCGCGACTCCCCCGGCGGCGACCACTTTCTCTTCGACGTCGGCAGCGTTCATGGTGTGGAGCGCGAGCATGAACCCGTCAGCGCCGGTGTCAACAGGCAAGTCCAACGCCGAAAGCAATGCTGCGCGGTGATGTGGGTAATTCGCATGAGTACGCACCCAGCCATCGCTGCACGGCCAGAAACCCGAAAGCTCGGCCCACGCTGCAACGGGTTCACCACCCTGACGGAAGTGCTTATCGCTTGTGACTGCGGTCGCCACCTTGAGCGGGCTCAGCTCGACAGCGGGCACCGCACAGCCCACCCGACGGGCGGCCAGCAGCGACGCCGAAAACGATGCCGCAGCAATCGCATCGTGAACGAAGCGACCCGTGGGCACCACTCCGGTGAGAGGTACCGCAGTACCGTTTTCGCGCACTAAGGCGAGGGCGGCAGCATCTTCCCCAAGGGAATGCCACGCAGCATCCAGCAAACTCATAACTTGATAGTGCCATGCCCGGTAGATTTAGACCATGGAACCTATTAGCTTCAGCTTCGGCATCGTCGGGTTGATCGTCTTTATTATCACCGTCGTTTCGATCGCCAAGAGCACGAACCATGGAGTCGTCGGCAAGTTCCTCTGGATCTTAGTGGCATTCTTCTTGTCTATCTTTGGTTCGATCCTCTGGCTGATCTTCGGTCGCGGCAAGGTGCGCAAGTAACCGCGCGCCCGCTCTTAAGCCGGCGATCCACCCCGCTATAGTCAGGCTCACACTTGCTTTAGTTCGAGGGGAACTATGACCTACGCCGCTACACCCGCTACACCCGAAACACGAAGCGGCACCGTTATCGTCGCCGTTCTACGCCTCGCCATTACCGCGCTGGTAACAGCAGCTGTAATTGCGACCGTTGCGGAGGCGGCAGGGCGCACGGTGATCAACCCCTTCAACATGTTCGGATATTTCACGATTCAGTCGAACATCATCCTCGCGGTCATCTATGCCGTAATCGCTGTGGTCGCCTTGCGCGGCGACGCAGCGTCACCGGCGCTGAACATCGCACGAGCCTCGGTCACCACGTACATCATCATCGTCGGCGTCGTGTATGCGACCTTGCTTGCTCCACTCGGGGCCGCCGGCGGCGTTCCCGTAGCGTGGGCGAACACAGCGCTTCACATCATCACCCCGATCTTCGCGCTGGCCGACTGGATCCTTTTCTCTGACCGCGCCCGCATCGCGCTGAACCGGCTGTGGATCGTGCTGATCTACCCCATTGTTTGGGTCGTCGTCGTGCTCGTGCGCGGCGCCACCGACGGTTGGGTTCCGTACCCATTCCTGCACCCCGACACTGGCTACGCCAGCGTCTTCTTCTTCGTCGGCCTCATCGTCTTTGTCATGCTTGCCTTCGGTTCGCTCGTGTTCTGGATCTCAGGAAAGCGCTCGGTACTGCGCGTACCTTAGAGCCCCACACCTTGAGGGTCCGCCGCTACGGTGCGGAGCCGCACACCGAGTGGGGATGCAATGCCGAACACACCAGCAACGATTTTCTTCGACGTCAACGAGACCCTCTCCGATCTTTCGCCCGTCGGAGACGCGTTCGAGTCCGTCGGGGCCGCCCGCGAGGTTGCGTCGTCGTGGTTTGCGAGCATTCTGCGTGATGGCTTCGCGCTCACGGCGGTCGGCACCGAGGCACGGTTCCTCGACATCGCTACGACGAATGCGCGCGACAGCCTCGGCGCTTCCACACTGAGCATGCCCCTCGACGATGCTGTGGATGCGGTGATCTCCGCATTCTCAAACGTGAGCCTGCACAGCGACGTGGTCCCCGGCATCCGCGCCCTGCACGACGCAGGCCACCGACTCTTTACGCTTTCGAACGGGCCCGCGAGCAATGCTGAGCGCATGCTCACCGAGGCCGGAGTTGCGGATGCCATGGCTGGCTTCCTTTCGGTGGAGGGCAACTCACCCTGGAAGCCCGCGCGCGCATCGTACGAGGAAGCACTGACGCGCACCGACACCGGCGGCGTTACCTATCTCGTGGCAGTGCATCCCTGGGACATTCACGGCGCTGCGGCAGCAGGGCTCTCAACGGTGTGGGTGAACCGCAATGGAAAGTCGTACCCTGCCCATTTCACCGCGCCCACCGTAACGGCGGAAAAGCTCGAACAGCTGCACACGCACCTGGCCTAGACACAAAAGTAGGGCGGACGGGACTTGAACCCGTGACCGACGGATTATGAGTCCGCTGCTCTAACCAGCTGAGCTACCGCCCCGTGCCCGCACTGGTGCGGGCGCGTACCTACGTTACCGGCAAAACGCCTCAACCCACGCACGCCACTTCGCGCACAATGTGTGATCGATACGATGCCAATGACGTCCACTCAGCTTGCTCTCACGCAACGTTGAGCCAGCGTCAAACCAACGCTCGTACGGTTGCACCATGACTGATTCACAGAAAGCGCAGACCACGAGTCCAGCCAAATCTGGGGCTCGCAAGACCCGCCAGCAGAACGCTGAGCACGGCTTCACGGCATCTAAAGGGTTAGCCGATCGCATGCAGCAGGTGCTTGTTGACCTGCTGGAACTCCAGCTTCAGGGCAAGCAAGCGCACTGGAACGTCGTCGGCAAGAACTTCCGCGATACCCACCTCGTGCTCGACGAAATCATTGATGCCGCTCGCGGCTTCAGCGACACGATCGCCGAGCGGATGCGCGCCCTCCACGCCACGCCTGATGGACGCAGCGACACCGTTGCCGAAACCACCACTCTTCCCGCGTTCCCTGCGGGTGAGGTCAGCACCACCGACACCATTGACTTGCTTACCGAGCGCCTTGAGGGCACGGTAGCGACGATCCGTGAGGTGCACGATCCGATCGATGAAGAAGACCCCACAAGCGCTGATTTGCTTCACGGCATCATCGAAACGCTTGAACAGTACGCCTGGATGGTGTCGGCCGAGAACCGCACCCCGGCAAAGAAGTAGGTTCCACGCCTACACTCACGAGCCGATTGCTGTGGCTCCGACGAGAGCGTCTCCTGTTAGGAGGCGCTCTCGTTCTTTTTGCCTAAGGCAGCAGGGTCGGTGACCTGTTCCCCGCGGTACATGCTCTCGAAGGTGTCGAGAGTGCGCTGAATGTCGTGGGATGCGACGATCGCGAGACTTTCCTTCTTGAACTTGAGAACTTCGTCCGGCGACATTGTGAGCACCGTCGTGAGCTTCGCGGCCAGGTCTTCGACGTTGCCGGGCTCGAAGAGAAAGCCGTTCTCGCCATCGTGCACGAGATGGGGCAGCGCCATGGCGTCAGCGGCGACGACCGGCAGACCGGAGGCCATCGCTTCCATCGTGGAGATGCTCTGCAACTCAGCGATCGAAGGCATCGCAAAGACAGAACCGCGCTGAAGAGCATCCCGCAGCTGATCCTGTTCAACAAAACCGGTGAGCGTGACTCGATCTTCGAGACCGAGCGACTGCGCTAGCGCACGAAGTTTGCCCTCAAGCTCTCCCCCGCCCACAATCTCGAGCTTCGCATTCAGCGCCGGATCCATGATCGAGAGAGCTTTGATTAGGCGGTCAATCTGCTTTTCCTCCGAAAGCCGCCCCAGGAACACGATGAGGTTCTCTGGCTTCGGGTCGAGGTTGCCGTTGTAGCCGTCTGCGTTAATTCCGCACGACACGGCGACGACGTTGCGCACCTTCGTATTGCCTTCGAGATATTCAGCGGCGCGACGCGTTGGAGTGGTGACGCTCTCGGCGCGAGCGAAGGAACGGCCCGCAGCCTCCCAGCCCATTCGAATGGCCTTTCGACGCATGAACTTGGGGATGATGTAGGCGTGGTCGAGAAGGTTCTCGGGCATGAAGTGGTTGGTGCCCACGAGACGGATGCCGCGCTTGCCGCCCTCCAGCGTCATCCCTCGGCCAATAATGATGTGCGACTGAAAGTGGATTACGTCGGGTTTCACCTGGTCGAGAATGCGAGCGGAGTTCTGCTTCACGCGCCACGGCATCATGAAGCGAAGCCACGGGTGACCGAGCCAACGCCACGAATACAGGCGGTGCAGGGTCATTTTCTGACCTTCGTGTTCCTCAACCATTGTTCCCAACGTCTTGTTGGAGTACGACGGCGCCACAATGTGCACGTCATGGCCACGCTCAGCAAGGCCGGCGGCGAGCCGCGCGATGAACGTCGCGGCACCATTAATCTGGGGCCAAAAAGTGTCAGCGCCGATCAGGATGCGAAGTCGCGGTTTGCCCTCGTGGGGCGAGCGTTTCACAGCGGAAGTCACAGTCGAAGATTTCCTTAACAGTTGTGCGTTATGAGCCACTCGTTTACGACCCGGTCAGGTCAACGGCATCTAATAACGTACCCCACGACGCCCGTGTGGGCGGGGCGCTGAGCCGCAGACCCCGAAATGCTACGACTTGATTTGCGGATGATGCTTAGAGAGTGAAAACACGCCGAAAATAGCAATCGCGCCGGTGATCACGAAGGCGATGACTGCCCAGACCGGGGCATCCGCCGCTTCACCCAACACGAGGATGCCGACGGTGACTGCCACGAGAGGGTCAACGACCGTGAGTCCAGCAACGACGAGATCGGGCGGGCCCGAGGCGTAGGCCGTCTGCACAAAGTAAGAACCGAGCAACGACGCGACGATGAGACCGACGATGCAGAGGATGGTCAAGAAGTCTGTGCTCTCGAAGCCGGAACCCGAGATCACGATTGTTTTGACGCGGTCGATCACAACCTTCGCCAGCGTTGCCACGAAGCCGAAGAGCATGCCGGCGCCCAAGATATAGAAAATGGGAGACGCGTTCTTGCGGAAGATCAAGAAAAGAATGATCCAGGCGGTCAACACGACCGCCAGAATGATAAGTACGAGCGAGAGTTCACGCTGAGTGACAACCGTCGACTTTGCAAACATTGCAGCGATCCCAACAAAGACGCCCACTCCGACAACGCACATCACAATTGCACGGATGGAAATCGCATCCAGTCGCACTTTGGCAATACGAGAGTTCATGATGGCTGTCATCACGAGGGCAACAGCGCCGAGCGGCTGAACCACCATGATGGGCGCGATAGCGAGACTCGAGAGCTGGAAAACAATCGCTAGGCCGAGGAACGCAGTGCCGATTACCCACGAGGGGCGAGCCAGTAAGGCCTTGATCTGGGAAAAGTTGAGACCGGTGCTCGCTTCGCTGCCGTGTTTCTCTTCCATGCGAGCGACGCCGCGGTGCTGAAACTGCGCCCCGAGCGAAAGCAGAATCGCCCCGATCAGTGCCAGAGGGATTCCGGCGACCTGAAGCGGGGTCAGACTGATCTGATCGGTGAGGTCAAGAATGTCTGGCGGCACCCGTCAAATGTACTGGGTTAACTCGGGATATTCTGGGCACATGGCCGTTCTTCCCATCATCATCACCGGCGAACCGGTGCTCCACACTCCCGCGAATCCGGTAACGGCCTTCGACAGTGAACTCGCGACCCTCGTGGCCGACATGTTCGAGACGATGGAAGAGGCGCCCGGCGTCGGCCTTGCCGCCCCGCAGGTAGGCGTAGGGCTGCGCGTCTTCGTCTACGACTGGATCGACGAGAACGACACGCTCTGGCGCGGCGTCGCCATCAACCCCGAGTTGTGGCAGAGCCCGCTCCCCTTGCTTGACGCTGACGAAGTGGATGAAGAGGGTTGCCTCTCTATCCCTGGCGAACGCTTCCCGCTCATTCGTTCCGACCGCGTCATCCTGCGCGCCCTTGATCTCGACCAGAAGCCTTTCGAAATTGAAGCGTCTGGCTGGCTCGCCCGCATTTTCCAGCACGAGTACGACCACCTCGATGGCGTCTTGTACGCCGACCGTTTGCAGGCTCCGGATGCCAAAGCCGCTGCGAAGGCCATCCGCAAGCAGGGTTGGGGTCAGCCCGGCCACTCGTGGTTGCCCACCGAGGAACAGCTCGACGCCTAAGCGCGACGCGGCGTAAGGCAACGCGGCGTAACCGCGCCACCGAACAGCGCTCTACGTTTGCAACGACCCTACGTCAGCCCCTCAACGTCAGCGCCGCTACGTCAGCGCCGCTACGTGAGTGCCCGAATGCCGGCCGCCACAAGAGCGGCCGCAATGATCACAACGATAAACGGCACCCTGAGGGCGAAGAGCACGGCGGCCACCGCGACAGCCGGGAGCCGGGCATCCACTTCGAAGCCGCGGACTGAACCGAACGACTGCACAACGATCAGCGCCGCCAACAGCGAGACCGTCAGCAGGTTCGCGAGCCTCGCCACGGTGGGCCTCTCGGCCCACACGGCGGGAATCGTGAAGCCCGCAAGTTTGAGGGCCAGCACGGCGATGGAGGCGATCAGAATGATGTGCCAGACAGTCATCGCTCCCCCATCGGGTCGGGTTCAGCTTCAGCGAGGTCACTCTCGCGCGTTCCCAGCCAGTTTGTAAGGCCCACGGCGACAGCCACGAGCGTCGCGGCGAGCACCGGCAGCCCGGCGGGCATCACGGGCATGAGCACCGCGGCGACCACTGCAGCACCAACCGCGACCACGACGGGTTGCAGTTGCTTCAATCGCGGCCACAAGAGACCGAGAAACGCTGCGGCGGCCGCGGCATCCAAACCGTACTGACTCACGTCACCGAGTTGATCGCCGATCAGCGCCCCGATCAGCGTCGTGAGATTCCAGCCGACGTAGATGATGGCGCCGGTCCACCAGAAGCCCGCACGCTGGCTTGCCAGAGTGGGTTGAGCGGTGGAGACGGCGGTGCTCTCATCGATGGTCCAGTGGCCCGCCAGCAGTCGTTTGGCGACGCCCGGGCCGATCATCGGAGCCACTCGCAGGGCATACAGCGAGTTGCGGGCGCCCAGCAGCACTGCACTCGCGATCGCGGCGCCGCCGGCTGCCGCGCCACCCGTTGCGAGCACACCGACGAGCGCGAATTGGGAGCCGCCCGAGAACATCAGCAGGCTGAGCACGCAGGCTTGCCAGACATCCAGTCCAGCCGCTACGGCCAGCGCGCCAAAGGAAATTCCGTACGCGGCAACGGCAAGTCCCACCGCAAAGCTCGAACGGATGGCGGCCGATACTTGCGGAGACCGTGCCGCGCGCCCAGCACCGCGCGCGATGCTGCCTGTCACACCGCCCGTCCCAGCGACACAAGCCCCGTCTCGTAGGCGATCACGACGAGCTGCACGCGGTCTCGAGCGGCGAGCTTCGACATGATGCGAGAGACGTGAGTTTTCGCCGTGAGCGGGCTCAAGAAGAGTGCGGTGCCGATCTCTGAGTTGGTGAGGCCCTGGCCCACGAGAGCCAGCACTTCACGTTCGCGGTCGGTGATCGCCGACAGGATGGCATCGTCAACGACAACCTGAGAGCCGCGAGCGAAACGTTCGAGCAGTCGCTTCGTGACCCCGGGGCTCAAGAGGGCATCGCCCGACGCAACAACGCGAACTGCGCGAATTAGTTCGACAGGTTCGGTGTCTTTCACTAGAAAACCGCTGGCGCCCGCCCGGATGGCGCGAGCGACGTACTCGTCCACTTCGAACGTGGTCACGACGACGATGCGCGTGTCAGCAAGTTCGGGGTAGGTCGCGATCTGTTCCGTCGCCCACAACCCATCGCCCTCGGGCATCCGAATGTCCATCAGTACAACGTCGGGACGCTCACGACGCACTACCTCAATGACCTCGGTGCCGGTGGCCGCTTCGCCTACGACTTCGATGCCCTCTTCCGCATTGAGAAGACTGCTGAAGCCAGCACGGATCAACTGCTGGTCGTCGGCAACAACAACCCGGATCATGCGGATGCCGAACGGCGCGGAATTCGAGCCGTCACCACGGTGCCGCGCAGCGCGCTCTCGCGCACCGTCAGTGTGCCGCCGAGTAGTTCAGCTCGCTCTCGCATGCCCACCAGCCCTCGTCCCTCTGTGTGACCGTCGGCGTCGATGCCAACACCGTCATCGGCAATAGTAACGAGATAGTCGTCGCCCTCGACCGCCAGCGAGACGACAGCGGAGGTCGCGGACGCATGCCGCACCACATTGGTGAGGGACTCTTGCACGATGCGATACAGCGCTAACTGAACGGCTGCGGCGGTGTGCTCTGAGATCTCTGACGCGAGATCGACCTCAACGCCTTGGGCGCGCACCGAATCGGCGAGGCTCGTGAGGCGGGAAAGGTCGGGCTCCGGAACGAGCGGAGCACCATTCGGGCTCCCGTCGCCCGAATCGGCGCCGTCGCCGTCGTTGCGCAGCATCCCCAGCAGCGATCGCACTTCGTCGAGCGCTTCCTTGCTCGACAGTTTGATGCTCGCGAGTGCTTCCTCCGCCTGTTCCGGCTGCTTGTGCATGAGGTGAAGACCGACGCCGGCCTGCACGTTGATTTGACTGAGCGAGTGCGCCAGCACGTCGTGCAATTCGCGGGCAATTCTGGTGCGCTCGGCTCGCAGTTCTTCTTCTCTACGACTCGCAAAGGCGGTGTGGAACTGCTCCAGTTGTTCACGCCGGCGGCGGTGAGCTTCGGCGAACCCGAGCACAAAAAGGAGCCCGATGGTGGTCGGCACGACGCGATGCGGGTCCAGCTCAATGCCCACGACGAGCGCGGCAAGAAGCGTCGCCTCCCACACCACGATCATCGACACCCAGGTCCACGTGCGCGCACCGTGCGAGATCGCGATAACAATCGCAAACGCGAGAGCGAGGTAGGGCGCCGACAGCACCGAGTAACCAATGAGAAAATCTGCAGCGGCTAGGGCTGAAATCACAGCGATAAGCGGCCCCGGATACCGACGGATCCACAACAGCAGCAGCGGCCCGACGATAGAGAGCGCGATGGCGGCGATCGCTCCGGCACCGATACTGCTCAGCTCAAGAACAGTGCTAAACGGCAGTACGGATGCCGCATCACCGAACTCTGCATAGGCGCCACTCCAGATGACGCCCATGATCGTGATGGGAACCTGCACCAGTAGCGAGATAACGACGGGAATCCACCGCCGCAAACGCCGCGATCGCGGCGATCGCGATGCACTGACACCTGTTCCGTTCACGAGTGCGTCGAGCATCGCACTCGATGCGCGCGGTGTTGAGCGACGGGAAGACGAAGGCATTCTTCGATGGTAGTTGCGGCTACCAGCACGCGCGTCGGCCAGCTGGTGCAGCGTGCGCTACTCCCGGCGGAGTAGAGCGGGTGGTCGAGGCACGGTCGCAGTCGACACAGCGCGAAAACTCGCCGACGACGTCGCCATAAATCACCCTGCGGAACGCCGCCTGGGAGCCGTCTGGAAAGCACAAAGTCCCGGCCACCGAAGTGACCGGGACTAATCTGCTCCTCGACTTGGACTTGAACCAAGAACCTACGCATTAACAGTGCGTTGCTCTGCCAATTGAGCTATCGAGGATCGCTGTGCGACTCGACTACTTTAGCAAATGATTTGGCACTTCGAAAACCATCAGGCGATTCGAGCGAGGTATGTCGGCGAAAGAACCCTCGTGGGGGCAGTAATTAACTGAGGAATACCGTTGTCATCAATTCTAAAACTCGCGATTTGGTTCGAAAACTGGTTGCACACATGAAGGATGCCGTCGCTGAGAATCATGTGACGGGGCCAATTTCCCTCGCACGAGATCGCCGTGAGCGGAGCAACGCTGCGGCCGTCTTCGGCAATGGTGAGAACGGCGATCAGGTTGCTGTGGCGCACGCCGACATACGCGTGGCGGGCGTCATCCGAGATCGCGATGGCTGCCGCTTGATCGCCCTCAACCGCGCCGGGAAGCGCGATGGAACACAGCTTGTGCAGCTGGCGGTCTTTCCATTCGAACACCATGAAGCCGCAGCCGAGTTCTCCCAGCACGTAGAACAGGTTGCCCGGGCGCGCGACAATGTCTCGCGGACCGAAACCGGCCGGCAACGTGACCTCGTCGATCTGCTCGAGCGCAAAGTTGCCGTAGCTGAAGATGCGGATGCGATCCGCGCCCAAATCGAGCGAGAACACGGTGTCGTCATCCACGAACAGCGATGAATGGGCGTGGGGACCCTCCTGTTGCGGGCGCGGCCCTATGCCGGTGGTCTCAACAACTTGGCGAGTGTCGAGCGTTCCGGAAGCCCCTCCCGCGTCGATGACACCCAATGTGCCCGTGCCGTAGTTGGCGGCGATTACAGTGCCGCCGTTGACGGTGACGTGGCAGGGGTACTGCCCGCCGCTCGCGGTCAGGCTTGCTTCGCTGAGTCTCTCACCGTCGCGGTCGAACGCCGCAACCTGACCCGATCCCTCAAGCGTCGAGTAGACCTTGGCTCCATCGACCACGAGGAAGGATGCCGAAGGCACCGCTGCTGCCAGGTGCGAGAGTTCGAGAGAACCATCGGCACGGCTGTGCATGACCGAGATACCCTCTGACTCGCACTCCATGTCGGGACCAAAGCCGCCAACCAGCCACGTGGACGCGGCAACAGGTATGACGTCAGGCGTTGTCACGGTGCAACTCCAGAAGTGAGTCGGCTAGCCCCTTCACGTAGGGGTGCCAGGGGTTGTCGAGAACGGCATCCAGCTCACCGATGCCAACGAGGATGCCGCGGTGCATCACCGCTACGTTCGTCGAGACTCGGCGAACAGCCGCAAGGTCAGCGGTCACCAGCAGCGCCGAGAACGAGCGTTGCGCTTGAAGGTCGACGATGAGATCGAGGATGGCAGCGCGCACGTTCACGTCGATGCCCGCCGTCGGGTCATCGGCCACAAGCAGCTGCGGTTCCAAGATCATGGCGCGGGCGATCGCAACGCGTTGACGCTGACCCTTGCTGAGTTCGAATGGGTAGCGATTCATCACCGACAGCGGCAAACGCACGGTATCGATCAGCGTGGCGACTGCTTCTGCGGCCTCGATCTGGTTGAACCGACGGTCGCGCACAAAGATCGGCTCGGCGATGTTTTCGCCCACCGTCAGTCGACCGTTGAGATGGTTTCCGGCATCCTGCGGTAGGTAGCCCACCTTGACGCTGAGACGATCACGCTTGCGGCGGCTCACCTTGCGAAGGTCAGTGCCCAACACCGTGAGCTCTCCGCCGCTGAACAGCGGCGAGCCGTACGCACCGGTCTCAGCATGCAGCGCGACCGCTTTGGCGAGGGTGCTCTTACCGGAGCCACTCTCGCCAACAACAGTCAGCACTTCTCCCGCACCGATCTCAAAACTCAGTCCGTTGACGGCGACCGAGCGTGTTTCAGGGTTGCGAGACGGGTAGCGCAGCGAAAGATCGCGGGCGCTCACCGTGGGCTGAGTGGAAGTCACCTCAATAATCTACGGCAGTCAGCGCCCGCAGCGCTTCCCTTCGTTCAGTCTGTTCACGCGGGTCGGGCACCGGCAGGGATGCCAGCAGCCGTTGAGTGTACGGATGTTGCGGATTTCCGAGCACTTCGGAACCCACACCTTCCTCCACCAACTGCCCCTTGTAGAGCACCGCGATGCGATCCGAGAGCATGTCTACGACGGCGAGATCGTGGCTGATGAACAGGGCCGCGAAGCCGAGGTCTCGTTGCAATTCGGCGAACAACTCGAGCACCTTCGCCTGAACCGACACGTCGAGCGCACTTGTCGGCTCGTCTGCGATCAGCAGTCGTGGCCGCAAGGCAAGGGAGCGTGCGAGGCTTGCGCGTTGACGTTGACCTCCACTGAGTTCGTGCGGGTAGCGGTCTCCAAACGCGCGCGGCAACTGCACCGCTTCGAGGAGTTCGTTGACCCGCCCGCGGGCGTCATTGGCATCTTCGGCCGCGCCGTGCACAATCAGTGGTTCAGCGACACACTGCGCGATCGTGAGCAGCGGGTTGAAGCTCGATGCCGGGTCTTGAAAGACGAATCCGATATCGCTGCGCACCGGCCGGAACTTGCGCTCCTTGAAACCCAACATTTCGTGCCCAAGCACCGAGAGCGATCCACCGGTGATCTTGTTCAACCCACCGATAGCGCGACCAATCGTGGTCTTGCCTGATCCGCTCTCCCCCACGAGCCCGAGCACTTCGCCCGGTGAAATGGTGAAGCTCACGCGGTCGACAGCCCGGAACGGAGCGCGACCAAAACGGCCGGGGAACTCGATCTCAAGGTTGTCGGCGATGACAATCGCCTCGGCATCCTTCTCTCCGCCAACGGCAGCGCGGTCAGCAACGCGAGCCGCCGCTCGGGATGCCCCCGAACCGATGCGAGGAACGGCGGCCAGAAGCTTCTGCGTGTACGGATGCTGGGCAGCGTCGAACAATTGCTGCGCTGGCGCTTCTTCCACCAGTTTGCCCTGGTACATGACGGCAACGCGGTCAGACAGGTCGGCCACGATTCCCATGTTGTGGGTGATCAGGATGATCGCCGCTCCGAACTCATCGCGGCAGCGGCGGAGGAGATCGAGGATCTCCGCCTGCACCGTCACGTCGAGCGCGGTCGTGGGCTCGTCAGCCACGATCAGTTCTGGCTCGAGTACCAGCGCCATCGCGATGACCACGCGCTGCTTTTGCCCACCCGAGAACTGGTGAGGATAGTAATCGACGCGCTTATCCGGCTCAGGAATACCGACTTTGCGCAGGATCTCGATTGCCTTGGTGCGCGCCTCCCGCTTGCTGACGTTGCCGTGTGCGCGAAGGCCTTCTGCAATCTGCCAGCCGACGGTGAACACCGGGTTGAGCGCGGTAGAGGGCTCTTGAAAGACCATCGCCACATCCACGCCGCGCAGCTCACGCAGTCGCTTGCCCGACATGCCGATGACCTCTTTGTTGTTGAGCACAATGGCACCGCGAGACACCGCAGTCTCGGGCAGCAGCCCGAGCACGGATTTAGCAGTAACGCTCTTACCGCTGCCGCTTTCACCGACAATGGCCAGCACCTCCCCGGGAGCGAGGGTCAACGAGACATCGTCTACTGCTTTGACGTCGCCACTGTCGGTAGCGAAGGTGACTTCAAGATTCTTGATCTCGACAATTTTGCTCATGAGCGAGCCTCCAGCGGGTCAATCGGATTCGCATCATCGTCGAGGTCGACCGTCGAGAGAGCGGCGGTTTCGAGAACCGGCGCCGACTGCTCGGCACGACGTCGAGTGCGCAGTCGTGGATCAGCGAGGTCGTTGAGTGACTCCCCCACCAGAGTGATTCCGAGCACAACAAGAACGATCGCAAGCCCCGGGAACAGCGAGGTCCACCAGATGCCACTCGTGACATCCGAAATCGACTTGTTGAGGTCGTAACCCCACTCTGCTGCCGCCGATGGCTCGATACCGAAACCGAGGAAGCCGAGACCGGCGAGGGTCAGAATCGCTTCGGAGCTGTTGAGCGTGAAGATCAACGGCAGCGTGCGGGTTGCGTTGCGGAACACGTGACGGAACATAATGCGCGGAGTACTCGAACCAATGACCTTCGCCGATTCGACGTAGGCCTCCGACTTGATACGCACGGTTTCGGCCCGGATGACGCGGAAGTACTGCGGAATGTAGACAACCGTGATCGACACGGCCGCCGCGAACACGCCGCCCCAGAAGCTCGACTGACCACCGCTAATCGCGATCGCGGCCACAATGGCCAACAGCAGAGTCGGGAACGCGTACACAGCGTCGGAGATAACCACGAGCACGCGGTCGATCCAGCTACCGAGGTAGCCCGATACGAGACCGAGCAGCACGCCGGCAAAGATCGACAGGGCCACCGCAACGACGATCACGAGAACCGCGGTGCGCGATCCCCAGATCACGCGCGAGAGCACGTCGTAGCCGCCCACTGTGGTGCCCAGAATGTGCGCTCCACCGGGAGGTACTTGCGCCCCGAAAGCGCCGTCGTCGTCGCGCAATTGAGAAAAGCCATAGGGTGCGAGCAGCGGCGCGAACAGTGCCGTCAGCAAGAAGATGCCGGTCAAGATCAGCCCAGCAACGAGCATTCCACGCTGGAGCCCTACCGATTGACGAACCTGCCGAACAATCGGCAACGTGCGCCACACAGCCACGAAACGTGAGGGTGTCGTCGTCATGATTAGTACCTCACCCTCGGGTCGATGATCGCCGCAACTATGTCGACGATGAAGTTAGTGAGGGCAACGATGACGGCGAGCAGCACCACAATGCCCTGCACGGCGACAAAGTCACGCGCGCCGAGATACTCGACGAGCTTGAAGCCGAGGCCCTTCCACTCGAAGGTGGTTTCAGTCAGCACCGCGCCTCCCAGCAGGAGCGCGATCTGCAGACCGATGACCGTGATGATCGGGATCAACGCGGGCTTGTAGGCATGCTTGCGCACGAGGCGGTATTCGCTCACGCCGCGCGAGCGGGCGGCATCCACGTAGTCCATGGAGAGGCTGCCGATGACGTTCGTGCGCACGAGACGCAGGAAGATACCGGCGGTCAACAATCCCAGCGCTAACCCGGGAAGGACGGCGTGCGAGAGAACATCGCCGATCGCTGCCGGGCTGCCGAGACGGAATGCGTCAATGAGGTAGATCCCCGTTTTGTCGTCGAGAGTGCTCAACTGCAATTCAGTGCGAGTGGATGCGCGGCCCGCGACCGGCAGCACCTTCAGCCACACTGCGAACACGAGCTTCAGCAGCAAACCGGCGAAGAAGACCGGAGTCGCGTAGGCGAGGATCGCCGCAACGCGGAGCACCGCATCCGGCCACTTGTCACGGAAATACGCGGCGACCATACCGAGGGGAATACCGACGATCAGGGCGACGAGAACGGCGTAAAACGCGAGCTCAAGGGTGGCGCTGCCATACGTGACGAGCAACTCCGAAACCGGGCGACCGTCGGTGATGGCCGTACCGAAGTTTCCGGTGAAGATCTGGCCGAGGTACTCGAAGTACTGCACCAGAATCGGCCGGTCATAACCTGCAGCGCTGATGCGCTCAGCGAGTTGGGCGGCTGTCAGGCGATCCCCCAGGGCAGCCGTGATGGGGTCACCGATCGAGCGCATCAGCACGAACACCATCGTTACGAGGATGAACACGGTCGGGAAAATCAGGAGGAATCGAACAATAAGAAAACGAGCAAGGGGATTTGTGATCCCCCGAAAACGCCGGGTGGGCGGATCTGACGGTGCCGGATTGATCACGGCGGAAGCGGACTGCGACATACCTACCTATCGTGCAGAGAACGAAGACGAGGAGGTGACCCACATTGTGTGCGGGCCACCCCCGTTCGTCATAACGCTAGGCCGAGGCCTAACTGGAGCGAGTTACTCCTATTTGGCCAAGCTGCCGTAGCGGAACTTGAACGAACCGTCGAGCGTAGCTCCGGTCACGTCCTTGCCCGTCACAGCGATTTGCGCTCCCTGAAGGAACGGAACAGTCGACAGCTGAGCCGCGACCTTCGCCTGAATGTCCTCGATCATTCCCTCACGCGTGGCGGGGTCGAGTTCGGTTGCCTGAGCCACGATCAAGTCGTTGACTTCAGCATCCGCATAGTGGTTACCGAGGAAGTTGCCATCGCCGAAGAACGGGGTCAGGTAGTTGTCAGCGTCGGAGTAGTCCGGGAACCAGCCCAGCTGGTAGGCCGGGTAAGCGTCAGCGGTGCGCTCGCTCGCGTAGGTCACCCATTCGGTCGACTGCAGGTTGACTTCGAAAATTCCGTCAGCCTCGAGCTGGCTCTTGACCAGCGCGTACTCGTCACCCGAAGACTCACCGTAGTGGTCAGGGTTGTACTGAAGGTTGAGCTTCACGGGAGTCTCGACTCCAGCATCCGCCAAACGCTTCTGTGCGGCTTCGACGCTGGGTCCGCCGTTGCCGTCGCCATAAAGGTCCTTGAGAACCTCGGTAGCACCGGTCAGTCCGTCGGGAACGTAGGAGTACAACGGCAGGTAGGTGCCCTTGTAAACCTGGTCAGAAATTTCCTGACGGTCGATGAGGTCAGCCACGGCGCCACGAACGGCGAGCGACTTCGCTTCATCAGCCTCAGGAGTCTTTGCGCCGAACGGCTGCGTGTCGAAGTTGAACACGATGTAGCGGATTTCTCCACCGGGGCCAACGATCACGTTGACGTTGTCGTTGCCCTCGAGGTCAGCAACGTCGGTGGCAGACAGGCTGCGGTGCGCGACGTCAATGTTGCCCTCTTGAACATCGAGCTTCAAGTTCGACGCGTCGGTGTAGTACTTCAACGTGATGCTGTCAGTAGCCGCGGCACCAAGAACGCCCTGGTAGTCAGGGTTGGCCTTGAACGAGACGATGTTGTTGAAGTCGTAGCTGTCGATCACGTACTGGCCAGCAAACGCCATGCCCTCCACGATCTCGTCATCAGGCGTAATCGAATCAGCCGAGAACACTTCTTCATCAACGATCGGCGCGGCCGGGCTCGAGAGAATCTGCGCGAACGTCTGATCGTTGCCGTTCTTCAAGTTGAAGACCACCGTGGTGTCGTCGATAGCGTCGACGCTCTCGATATTGCCGAGAAGAACCGAAGGGCCGTTCTCGTTGCTGATCGCAACCTGGCGGTCGAAGCTGAACTTCACGTCGGAGGACGTGAGGTCATTGCCGTTGGCGAATTTCAGGCCCGACTTGAGTACAACGGTGTACTCGTCTTCGCTCGTGTACTCAGCGGACTCGGCGATGTCAGGTTCGACATCGGAGGTGCCGAGTGGCGAGTTGAGCAAGAACGGGTACACCTGGTTCATGAGTGCAAACGAGCCGTTGTCGTACGAACCGGCCGGGTCGAGGAACGTGACTTTGTCAGTCGTGCCCACGATAAGCGACTCGGAACCGCCACCGCTGGAATCTCCCCCAGCTTGGCAACCAGTCAAAGCGAGCGCGAACGCTGCTGAGCCGGCAACTACAGCAAGGATTCTCTTGCTGTTCTTGGATGCGGATGTCATATCCGTCTACCTCTTCCTGTTGCGTGCAGAAAATGCGACGGCGCGTTTGTAGGCGCCGCGCATCGTAGTTCCTCAGTAGTAACACACGAGGAACCTTCGAGACTAGGTTGTATACCCGCGAAAGGGGGATATTTACACGAACGCAACCAAAGAGCAGCGGTTAGGTTTCTTCGCGGAGCGCACGGCGGTCCGCTTCAATCCTCATCAGGTCGCGCTGGGTTTGCACGTAGCGTTCCGGGTCGCTCTCCCGGTCCATGCGTTGAAGGACACCGAGAAGCTCCCGCTTCTGGCGCAAGAAGTCGCGCTCGATGAGGTCAGTCGTGACCTGAACGCAGTACACCGCGATGCGCTCTTCACGCTCCGGAATCGGCGCCACACTGAGTTGCTTGACGAAAGTCGAGAACGACGATGGCACTTCGTCGGCCACGGCGGAGGCCCAACCGGGCTCGAGCGCGCGATTCACGAGAGAGGCGATCGCATCGCGCACTACCGCGAGTGACGGCTCAGCGATCGAAATCTGCGTGAGCTTGCCGATGAGCTCGGCACCCACGACATCCGGATGCTGCAGCACCGCCATGAGGGTGTCTCGCTCAAGGCGCGTAATAGCGTCGACCTTCAAGCTCATGATCGAGGGACCAGCCTGCGCTGGCGCCTCGCCGAAGCCCTCTGGCGGGGACTGGGAAGACGCCTCGGACGGCGACTGCTGCGGCGCCTTCGGCGGTCCTGACGGGGCTGCAGTGCGTTTTGCGGCGGTCACAGCGTTCTGCACCTCAGTCGGCTCCATACCGAGCCAGCCCGCGACACTGCGCACGTAGCCAATACCCAAAGCAGAATCACGGATGCCCGCGACCACGGGGGCCGCAGCACGCAACGCCGCAACCCGGCCCTCGACAGTTTCGAGGTCGTGCACGGCCAGCTCGCGGCGAATCTTGAACTCAAACATGGGCTTGCGGGTGGTGACGAGACGGCGCACCGCGCCATCCCCCTTTTTCAGGCGCAAATCGCAGGGATCGAGGCCGTCGGGCGCCACCGCAACAAAGGTTTGCGCAGCGAAACGGTGCTCTTCGGCGAACGCACGGTTCGCGGCCTTCTGGCCCGCCTCATCCGGGTCGAAGGTAAAGATGACTTCACCGGTGGCTGTGGTGTCAGCGTTGTCATAGTCGCCGATCATGCGGCGCACAATCTTGATGTGGTCCACGCCGAACGCCGTGCCACACGTGGCGACCGCGGTCGTGACGCCCGCAAGATGGCAGGCCATGACATCCGTGTAGCCCTCGACCACGACGATCTGCTTGCCGCGCGAAATGTCTTTCTTGGCGAGATCGAGCCCGTAGAGCACTTGGCTCTTGTGATAAACCGGCGTCTCCGGAGTGTTCAGGTACTTGGGGCCTTTGTCGTCGTCGAGCAACCGCCGAGCGCCGAAGCCCAGCGTCTGACCGGTGACATCGCGGATGGGCCACACAAGGCGCCCGCGAAAACGGTCGTAATAGTCGCCCCGCTCCCCCTTGCCGATAAGGCCGGCAACGACGAGCTCTTCGGACGAGTAGCCCAGCTTGTTGAGGTGCTTCATGAGCACGCCACCGCGAGGCGCAAAGCCGATGCCGAAGCGCTCAGCAGCAGACTGATCGAAACCACGTTCACCCAAGAAGCTGCGCCCGGGTGCGGCCTCGGGGCTCGCTAGCTGGGCGACGAAAAATTCGGATGCCGCCTGATTGGCCGCCAAGATGCGCGCGCGATTGCCGTGATCGGTCGCCGCGCCGCCATCCTCATAGTGAAGTTCATAGCTAATACGGCCGGCAAGGCGCTCGACGGCCTCGGAAAACGAGACGTGGTCCATGCGCTGCAGGAAGGTGTAGACGTCGCCGCCTTCACCGCATCCGAAGCAGTGATAGAAGCCGACCTGGGGCCGAACGTGGAAGCTCGGGCTGCGCTCCTCATGAAAAGGACACAGGCCCTTCATAGAGCCGGAACCGGCGCTCTTGAGGGTGACGTAGTCGCCAACGATGTCGGCGAGGTTGGTGCGCGAACGCACCTCGTCGATATCGCTTCGTTTAATCAGGCCAGCCACAATCGCAATTCTAGGCCGACCGGCCGACGACTCTAGCCAACGAGTCGTGTGTGCCAGGCAATCGCGGACTGATCCGTGAGGCTAGCTACCTGATCAACTACCGCGCGCTTGCGCTGGTGATCGTTCTCAGCGGAATTCCAATCCGCGGTGAAACCGGAATCGAGGTTCACAGGAGCCGTCCAGAGCAACACATCGGCGAGCTCGGTGAGTACGTCACGCTGCTGCTGGTAGATCGGGCGACGCGCGTTCGTCGACATGACGAAGGCTGCCACGATGCCCTTGAGCACCGCGATCTCTGCCTGAATCTCTTTCGGCACGACCAAGCTGCCGCCGAAGCGAGCAAGAGCATCCGTGGGGTGAGCTTCGCGCGTGGCCTGAACGGCCGCACCGGCAAAGCGGCCAATCAGTTGGCTAGTGAGGTTCTTGAGGCGACCGTGGGCGGCACGACTGCCATCCCACTGATCGATCCACGGATCGAGCAGGTCAAGACGGTCGAAGGCCGCGATGAGCTCGTCGTGGGTGAACTCGCCACCGATCCACTCGAACATCGACTTCACGAGGTCGTCGTGATTCACGCGGGCACCGAGAGCCGTGACGTCAATAAAGTCGCCCACAATGGCATCTTCAAAGTCGTGCACGGAATAGGCGATGTCGTCGGACAGGTCCATGACCTGAGCCTCGATGCAGCGCTGACGATCCGGCGCTCCGGCCCGCAACCATTCGAAGGCGGCCGTGTCGTCGTCGAAGAAGCCGTACTTACTGCGACCGCTCGGATCCGGAATGCCCTGAGCGCTCGGCCACGGATATTTCGTGCTCGCGTCCAAGCTGGCGCGCGTGAGATTGAGACCGTAGGTCTTGCCGTCGGGGCCGAACACCTTCGGCTCGATGCGCGTCAGTAGGCGCAGGGTTTGAGCATTGCCCTCGAAGCCGCCGATGTCATCCGCCCACTCATTGAGCGCACGCTCGCCGTTGTGGCCGAAGGGTGGATGCCCGAGGTCGTGAGAAAGGCACGCCGTGTCAACAACATCCGGGTCGAGCCCCAAGCTGTCGGCGAGCTCGCGGCCGACCTGAGCGACCTCGAGCGAATGGGTGAGACGGTTGCGGGCAAAGTCAGTGCCCATAGTGGGGCTGAGAACTTGAGTTTTGGCCGCGAGGCGACGCAGCGCGCTCGAGTGCAAAACCCGTGCCCGGTCGCGTGCAAAATCACTGCGGCGACTCGAATGCTGCTCGGGAAGCCAACGCTCAGCGTCCGCTTCCGTATAGCCCTTAACCGCCACTGGTACTCAATTCTGCTTGATTCAGCTCGGAACGATGCGACTCCTGCAGTTCGCGGCTGTCGAGCCACCCCTGCGGAAGCGTCGGCTTCTTCGGGCGCCCCGCACGGCCGCGCTGCCCCTCGGCGTCGATGCCGGGGTACTCCTGCGACCAGTCGAGGTTGCCCAACAATTCATCCATGTGATCGAGCGACTGAACTGCTGCCATGCCGGCCCGCAACTCGCCCCCGACCGAGTAACCCTTGAAATACCAAGCGACATGCTTACGGATGTCGCGGCACGCGCGATCTTCTTCGCCAAAGAACTCGACCAAAAGTTCGGCATGGCGCTTAAACGCCGTGGCGACTTCGCCGAGTGTGGGCTCAGCCTTGAGCGTCTCACCGCGGAAGGCCGCAGCGAGATCGCCGAACAACCACGGACGACCGAGGCACCCGCGCCCGACAACGACACCGTCGCATCCGGTCTCATCGACCATGCTGAGAGCATCGGCGGCGCTCCAGATGTCGCCGTTGCCGAGAATGGGCGTATCGGTGATCGTGTTCTTAAGCTTCTCGATAGCCGACCAGTCGGCGTGCCCCGAGTAGAAATCGGCGGCAGTGCGAGCGTGCAGCGCAATGCTGGCAACCCCGGCCCCCGCGCCAACGCGCGCGGCCTCAAGGTACGTCAAGTGATCAGAGTCAATGCCCTTGCGCATCTTAATCGTCAACGGAACATCGCCGGCCGCCTTCACAGCGCCCTCCACGATGTCGCGGAACAAATCGATCTTCCACGGAAGCGCCGCTCCCCCACCCTTACGAGTGACCTTGGGAACCGGGCATCCGAAGTTCAAGTCAATGTGGTCAGCACGGTCTTCGGCCACCAACATCGTGACCGCTTCGCGCACCGTCTTCGGGTCGACGCCGTAAAGCTGGATGCTGCGGGTCGTCTCCGACTCGTGGTGAGTGATGAGACGCATGCTCTCCGGCGTGCGCTCCACCAGCGCGCGGCTCGTGATCATTTCGCTGACGTACAGACCAGCGCCATACTCGCGGCACAAGCGGCGGAAAGCGGTGTTGGTGATGCCTGCCATGGGCGCCAAGACGACAGGAACATCGAGGTCGAGGTTCCCAATAGAGAGCTGTGGCGCGACACGCGGGTCGGCAGGGGCAAGAATAGTCACGTACCAATTGTCCCACGGCGAGCCTGAACCTTGCCGCATATCCCGGGAGGCCCCGAATGACGGCAGGAACTGACCGCGTTCGAGACGATGCCGAACGCCGCGGCATCCCCATCGAAATCATCGAACGTGCGCCCGCGACCTCGCTCGAACACGCTGCCGAGCTGCTGGGCATTACTCCCGCCGAAATCGTGAAGTCGCTAGTCGTCAAGCGCAGCGACGGCAGTTTTCTCTTCGCGCTAGTGCCCGGTGATCGTCAGATTTCGTGGCCCAAACTTCGGACGCTCGTGGGCGTCAATAAGCTGCGGATGCCGGAAGCCGAGGTCGCCCTCGACGCCACCGGGTACGCCCGCGGCACCATCACGCCACTCGGCAGCACCACCGCCTGGCCCGTCTACGCCGACGAACGTATCGCCGGAAAGCGCATCTCCATGGGTGCCGGAGACCACGGTCACACCGCGTGGGTGTTGGCGGATGACCTCATCAGCGGCCTCGACGCGATCGTTGCCGACATCACGACCGAAGCAGGAAACAACTAATGGCCCTCGACGAGCATCCGAATGTCTTCCGTTTCGAAGCACGGCTGTGGGTGAGCCCCGCGCCGCGCGACGAAGCACTTGAGCAACTACGAGCCCAACGGGCCTGGGACAAAGAAAACGCCAAGCTGCAGCGCTGGTGGGTGTCGTTCTCGATCGGAGCCGCCGTGGGCGTTGCGGGAGTGCTCGCCGTCGGCTCTGCCGCCAACCTCGACCCCACGCTCTACCTGTTGCTATTGCCGGTGGGGTTCGGTGGCGGCGCGATCATCGGCGCACTGATCAACAAGCGCTTCAACGCACCGGATGCTCAGCACGCGTCACTGCCCGCACGCCCCACCACTGCGCCGCTCACGCTCATACCGTCGCGGGTCGCAAAAGCTGCGCCAGAACAGGCCAGCGCTGCCGAACTCATCGAATGGTCGAAGCGCGGTTTTGTGGGTTAGACCAGACCTTCGTCGATCTGGCGGTTGACGAGAGCCTGCGAGTGGCGGTCGTCAGCGACAACACACGCGTCGCCTTCACAGGCCACCGCGTTCGGGTCGCCGAGTTGCTGTAGTGCGAAGGTCGGGATTGGCTTCGTTGCGGCATCCATTGCGTTACGCGTCTCTTTCGGTAAGTACTTGTGTGAGTACGTTAGCGAAGGTTTCGCTTTCCTGCGCGCCCGAGACCCCATACTTGCCTTCGATCACGAAGAACGGCACGCCCTGGATGCCGTATTGCATAGCAACTTCCATGTCGGCCTTCACCGCGGGGAGGTACTCGTTCGACTCAAGAACACGAACGACTTCATCGCGATCGAAGCCGATGGACGCCGCAATCTCGGCGAGGTCGTCGACGCGACCGACGTGCTCAGTCTTGATGAAGTACGCCTCAAGAAGGCGTTCCTTCATTTCGAGTTGACGGCCCTGAGCCTTCGCAAAATGCAGAAGCTCGTGCGCCTTGATCGTGTTCGTCTGGTGGATGTGGTCGTAGTCATAGTCAAGACCGAGGCTCGTGGCGATGTCGGTGACGCGGGTCAGCATCTCCTTCACCTGCGGCATCGGCAATCCCTTGCGCTCGCTCAAGAACTGAGTGGGAGTTCCCTCGTACTCCACCGGAGTATCGGGAGCCAGCTCGAACGAGTGGTACTCGATGTCAACGGCGATACCGGAGCTTTCGACGGCCGCTTCGAGGCGACGTTTTCCGATGTAGCACCATGGGCACTGAACATCGGACCAAATGTCGATTTTGACGGGGGCAATCGGGTTTGCTGAATCATTCACCTCAGCGTTAACGCGCGGACGCCCCGAGTATTCCCGTTCGTGCGGGTGCCGGCGGCTTTCCTGTTGGGTAGTGGCTGGATTTGTGGTGCTGGCCGACTTGGTGGTGCTGGCAGACCTGGTGGTGCTGGCCGACCTGGTGGTGCTGGCCGACTTAAAGCTTGTGGCGCCTCCACCTTCGGAAATTCAGGAAATCCACAAGCTCAGCCCTCACAACTCGCGTCTTCGTTGGCGTCGTATTTCTGACAACGTCGGATCTCCTGAATTTCCGAAGCCAGACTGCGAATGAAAGGCCAGCGCGCTATCCAAGCCCCGCAGAAACAACTCCCACTGGGTGAAAACCATCCTGGCGCTGATACTCATGGCATGAAAGCCTGCAATTGTAATTTCGATCGCCTTGAGATGATCCTCCTCGAAAGTATGCGCGTGAAACTGGCGCCCATCTATCTCAAGGCCGACGATTCCGTTCACCACGAGATCAATTCGCTTGAGGCCTACAGGAATTTGGATCTCGACCCGATGGCCGTGCAGCCTCAGACGGGTACGTGCGAGACTCTCAGGCAAACTCTCGCAACGCCCATCAACCCACGAACGGATTGTTCGCTTGCCTAGCGGCAAGGCGAGAATCAGCCGCTCGAAATCGAACCCGTCAATGCGGCCAGTGTGCAGCGCCCAGTCGACGGCAGCAACTGCCGTTTCTAGGGTTTCATCGAGAATCGTGCGCTTGAGCGCCTCGAATACACTGACGTGCCAATTCGTTCCCTGATCATTGACTTCGGCGGAATCCCAATGCACGTGGACCCCGCTGTGATCGTTGAGCGGGCGACGCCGATTCCGGGGGCTCCGCAATCTTGCTGCGTTCTGAGCCACGGACACGTGCAACGGATGATCGCCGAGAACCCAGCCGCCCCAGTCGGCAATTGCTGAGACCCCGGTAAGACGACCGCCCACCCGCACCGCTCGCAACCGTGGTTCTGATTCAGCCGCCGTGGAGTACCAACCTTGGCGCGCTCTAACAACCTCACCTCGCTTGACTGCTTGAGTGAGATCGCAATCGCGGACTTCCCGTGCGACTAATTGCTGTTTTTGCGCAAGCCCACCCAACTCATCGACCAATTCGCGCACATCTGCCATGACGACAGCATCGTCGCGGATTCTCCAGCGCGGTCTGCGAAAAAGTATTCAGTTGACTGACGGACTACTGAAGTGATGTGGACGAGCAGTTCGCTGTGGAAATTCAGGAAATCCGCAGGGCCCGTCAGCAGGAGGGTCGGGATTCCGCGGGCGAGGCCATGACGGGATCGCGCCCCAGCCCAGGTCTCCTGAATTTCCGAAGGGTGACAGGGGTTCCGAAGGGTGTCAGGGGTTCCGAAGGGTGACAGGGTTTCCGAAGGGTGTCAGGGCAAAAGACGAACAAGCGGACCGATTCGGCACGAAAGGGCGACGGGAAGCCGGCAGACCAGGGCGAGGTGGGGCGTTTTAGAGGGCGAAGGCCGCGAAGGGGTTAAAAGCGCCGCGAAGGGGGTGCAAGCGGCGCGAAGGCGAAGGCGTCCGAGCAAGAAAAAGCGGCCCCGGACACGTGTCCAGGGCCGCTTTCGTGTAGTGCGGGCTCGAGGCGAAAGACGCCGCGAAACTCACCGCGGGGTTCAGCAGCCGATGAGCTCCTGCGCGAGATAGCCGCGCAGCTCTTCGATCGGCATGCGCTTTTGTTCCATCGTGTCGCGCTCACGGATCGTAACTGCGTTATCGTCGAGCGAATCGAAGTCAATCGTGACGCAGAACGGGGTGCCGATTTCGTCTTGACGGCGGTAACGGCGCCCGATCGCACCGGCGTCGTCGAAGTCAACGTTCCAGTACTTGCGCAGGTCAGCAGCAACGCCGCGCGCCATCGGCGACAGGCGCTCGTTGCGCGACAGCGGCAGAACGGCGACCTTGACCGGCGAGAGGCGACGGTCGAGGCGCAGAACAGTGCGCTTGTCGACTCCACCCTTAGCGTTAGGCGCTTCGTCTTCAGCGTAAGCATCAATGAGGAAGGCCATTAGTGCGCGAGTGAGGCCGAACGCGGGCTCGATAACGAACGGCGTCCAGCGCTCATCCTTGGCCTGGTCGAAGTACGACAGGTCGGCACCGGAGGCTTCGGAGTGCGTGCGCAGGTCGAAGTCGGTGCGGTTAGCGATACCCATGAGCTCGCCCCACTCGCTACCGGCGAAGCGGAAACGGTACTCAACATCCACCGTGCGCTTGGAGTAGTGCGAGAGCTTCTCCTGAGCATGCTCGTAGAAACGCAGATTTTCGGGGTTAATCCCGAGGTCGGTGTACCACTTCATGGATTCGTCGATCCAGGTCTGGTGCCACTCTTCGTCCGTGCCCGGCTCGACGAAGAATTCCATCTCCATCTGCTCGAATTCACGGGTACGGAAAATGAAGTTTCCGGGCGTGATCTCGTTACGGAACGACTTTCCGACCTGACCGATACCGAAGGGCGGCTTCATGCGCGCAGCACCCATGACGTTGGCGAAATTGGTGAAGATACCCTGAGCGGTTTCGGGGCGCAGGTAGTGCATGCCCTCTTCGTTGTCGACGGGGCCAAGGTAGGTCTTGAGGAGCCCCGAGAAGTTTTGCGGTTCGGTCCACGATCCGGGCTGACCGGTGTCAGGGTCACGGATGTCGGCAAGCCCGTTCACGGGAGGGTGACCGTGCTTCTCTTCGTAGGCTTCGAGAAGGTGGTCGGCGCGGTAGCGCTTGTGGGTGTGCAGCGATTCGACGAGCGGGTCGGAGAAGACCTCGACGTGACCGGATGCTTCCCACACCTTGCGGGGCAGGATGACGGCCGAGTCGAGCCCGACGACGTCTTCGCGACCTTGAACGAAGGTCTGCCACCACTGCTTTTTGATGTTCTCTTTGAGGGCGGTTCCCAGCGGGCCGTAGTCCCAAGCTGAGCGTGAACCGCCGTAGATCTCTCCCGATTGGAAGACAAAACCTCGGCGCTTGGCGAGGTTGATAACGGCGTCGAGGGGGTTAGGCGTAGCCACAGAAACTCCAATAGTCAGCCGAGCTGGATGCACGGTCGGCGGACGACCAGTTTAGCTAGACACGCAGCGCAGCGATAACCGCCGCGACGTCCTCTTCGGTATTCCAGAGGTGGAATGCGGCGCGAAGGCGTCCGGCGCGACCGGAGGCCGTGATTCCCGCAGCAGTCAGCTTGGCGAGGTCAGCACCCGATTCATCCGGCCAGGTGACGATGGCCTGATTCTGACGTTCGATTCCGAGCTCATCGCAGAGCAGATTGGCGAGGTCGGTGCAGTGTTCCCAGACTTCGGCGATATCGAGGTCGGCAAACATGGCGATCGGATGCTCGGCTCCCACCCACGCCTGCCATGCGGGTGACACGTCGAACTGGCGAGCATCCTTCGCAAGGTTCATCTCGGTGCCGTAGACACTGCCCCAGACGTCATCTCCGGCGTACCAGCCCGCTTGCACGGGCGTGATGTGCTCGGCGAAATCCTCGGAGATGGTGAGAAACGCGACGCCGCGCGGCGAACACAGCCACTTGTAGGCGTGGCAGACGGTCGCGTCGAAATGACTGGCATCCACGGGGTGCACACCGGCGGCCTGAGTGATGTCGCACAGCGTGCGTGCTCCGTGACGGTCGGCAGCGGCGGTGATCGCCGCGACCTCGGCGACCTTGCCGTTGCACGATTGGATGAGCGAGAACGCGACGAGCGCGGTGGTGTCGGTGATCGCATCCGCCAGTTCGGCCAGCGGCACGGCGCGCACTTGAAGGTCACGGTGCTGCAGGAACGGGTAAACGATCGACGTAAAGTCGGATTCGACGACCAGCACTTCGGAACCGGCCGGCAGCGAGCACGCGATCAATGAGGCCATCACCGAGGTTTGCGAACCGATGGCAACGCGACTGGTGTCTGTACCAACAAGACGGGCATAGTGACCACGCGTGCGCTCGACGATGTCGCCGTAATTCATGGGGTTGCAGGTGGCGGTAGCCCACTGCCCGAGCTTCTCAGTCATCTCGGTGACGGCGGCGCAGGTCGGGAGCCCCATGGTGGCAGCGGAAAGGTACCCCCGGGTGTTCGCGAAGCTGTCGATGGCGCTGGCCAGAGCTGGGGAGGTCATGCCCCCATGTTCCCGCGCCGCGATACATGCGACAAGAGCATGATTGGGATACCAACGATCACGTTTAGTTATGCTTGCTCCATGGACACCACTCCAGACCTTCTCTCGCTGCGCATCGTTCGCGCCATCTCCGAGCACGGCACCATCAGTGAAGCCGCCCGCGTACTCGGCTACAGCCAACCGGCCCTGAGCCAGCACCTCACTCGCGCCCAGTCGCGACTGGGGCTCGCGCTCGTTGTGCGTTCCGGCCGTGGGGTGCGCCTCACCGAAGCTGGCCGCGCCCTCGCGAGCCATGCCGTGACCGTGCTCAACGCGGTGGATGCGGCGAGCGCCGAACTCGCAGAGCTAGCCGGTCTCTCGAGCGGAACGGTTCGCATCGCGGCTTTCCCGACGGCGTCGTCGACGCTCGTGCCGCGGTTGATTCGTCAGTTGCGGCAGCAGCATCCGAATTTGACGGTGAACTACGTCGAGGCTGAGCCTCCCCAGGCGCTGCAGCTGTTGCGGGACGGTTCTGCGGATCTGGCGATTACGTTTTCGTACCCGGAGGATCGCGCTGATCCGCATTTGTCGCGCGATGGCGGCCACACCACGGTCCCGCTGTTCACTGAGCCTGTAGTGCTCGTGCTGCCGGATACTCACCCCTTAGCGAAGGCCGACAGCGTGAGCCTGGCCGATCTTGCCAACGACGCGTGGATTGCAGGCTGCGCCCTCTGTCGCGGTCACTTGCTGGCCCTGTGCAATATCGAGGGTTTCGCTCCAGAGATCGGGTTGGAGACGGATAACGCTCTCGCAGTACTGAGCTTCGTCTCCCGCGGGCTGGGGGTGGCGCTTCTCCCCCAGCTGGCGCTGTCGTCGCTGACGCTGCCGGAGGGCGTGAGCATCCATGCCCCGCAGCCGTCGAGCGAGCGCACCATTCAGTACGTGATTCAGCCGGGGGCCACGCGAATCCCCAGCGTGGCAACGACTATTGCAACGTTGACCGCGCTGGGCGGAGACGTCTGGGGCCTGAAGGACTACCCGGAGAGCGAGCGAACCGCCCGGTAGGCCGTTTCGATCTCGGCAGCTACGGTGGCGAGTTGTTCTGCTGTCGTATCCCCGCTGAGACTAAACCGCACCGCCGTCTGGGCGATCGCTTCGTCAATGCCGATCGCAGTCAGCACGTGCGAGACATCGTCGCTGCCGACGGCACAGGCCGAACCGGCTGAACAGATGATCCCGGCACGGCCGAGCTCGAGCAGAAGTGATTCCCCACTGGTGCCGGGGAAACAGAATGAAGCGTTGTTCGGGAGACGGGTGGGTGTGGGTGAGTCTCCGCCGGCAGCAGCGTAGGCGTCAGCGCCAACTTGAGCGCCAGCCGGCTTGCCAGCCAAAACCGGCCCCGTAAAGATCGCAGCGGGAACCCGCGCCAGCACATCAGCCACGAAGTCATCCCGCAGCTGCGCGATCCTGACCGCACGCTCAGCCCGGTCGGTCTCGGCGAGTGCGAGAGCATGCGCGAACCCCACGGAACCCGCGACGTTTTCGGTGCCGGAGCGCTTGCCGCGCTCTTGGCCTCCCCCGTGCAACACGGGCTCGAGGCTGCGGCGCCCCTTGACCATCAGCACACCAATACCTTTAGGCGCTCCGAGCTTGTGTCCGGACAGGCTAAGGGCATCGACGCCCAGCCCGGCGACGTCGAGGGGAAGCCAACCAGCGGCTTGAACGGCATCCGTGTGCAGCGGCACCCCGTGCGCGCGACAGAGTTCAGCGAGCGCAGCGATGGGCTGCACAGCACCGATCTCGTTATTGGCATACATAACAGTGCAGAGCGTGGTGTCGGGGCGCAGCGCATCCCGAGCGTCGTCAAGGTTGATGAGACCGTGAGCGTCTACAGGTAACACCGTGACTTCGAACCCGTGAATGCGCGCGAGATAGTCGACGGACTCCAGCACGGCTTCATGCTCGATCGCACTCGTGACGATGTGGCGTCCGCGTGGTTCGGCAAGCGCGAGGCCCTTGATGGCGAGGTTGTCTGACTCCGTGCCTCCCGACGTGAATACGACATCGGATGCCCGGCACCCCAGTGACGCGGCAACACTCGTGCGGGCGGCATCCAGGGCCCGCTTCGCGGACTCCCCCAACTCGTGATGGCTCGACGGGTTACCGAAGTCTCCCGTCAGCAGCGGCCACATCGCTTCAAGCACCTCACGGCGCACCGGTGTGGTGGCGGCGGAGTCAAGAAAGATCATGAGGTGGCGGCGCTCACCGCAATGTCGAGACCGAGGTCGAGCGAGCGAACGCTGTGCGTGAGGGCGCCTACCGAGATGACATCAACACCGGTGGCTGCGATCGCCGCAATGGTGTCGAGGTTCACGCCTCCGCTGGCCTCGACGATCGCACGGCCGGCCACGAGCTCGACGCCCGCACGCAGGTCATCGAGCGAGAAGTTGTCGAGCATGATTGTGTCGACTCCCGCCGAGACAACAGTCTCGACTTGGTCAAGACGGTCGACTTCGACCTCAAGGTGAGTGGTGTGACCGATCCGGGCACGAGCGAGACGAATGGCGTCCCCAAGTTCGATACCGGCGGCCGCGAGAACCGCCAGGTGATTGTCTTTAGCCATCACGGCATCCGAGAGACTGAAGCGGTGATTGTGGCCGCCCCCCGAACGAACAGCGTGACGTTCGAGAGCCCGGAGCCCCGGCGTTGTCTTACGGGTATCGACTACCCGCGCGTGCGTGCCCGCCACCTGCGCGACGTAGGCCGCGGTCTGCGTGGCGATTCCCGACATCCGCTGGCTGAGGTTGAGAGCGATGCGCTCCGCCCGCAGAACGGCGCGCGCGTTACCGGACACCGATGCGAGTTGCTGGCCGGCGGTGAACGAGTCGCCATCGCTGGCCTGCAGCGTGACGTCAGCCTGAGCATCCACTAGGTAGAAGGTGCGAGCGAAGACCTCGAGACCGCTGGCGACTCCGGCCTCTCGCGCATTGAGCACGGCGGTGGCGGTGGCGTCTTCAGGCACGAAAGCGTCGCTCGTGATGTCTCCCCAAGGCGCATCTTCGGCGAGGGCCATCAGGATGACGTTGTCCACGAGCTGCTGATTCATCGCTTAATCGTTTCTGCTTGGTCCTCTGCCGGGATGAAGTCGCCCGCTACGTTGACTGCCGCCCAGCGCGTGGAAAAAGCGAGCTCTTCGCGGGTCTCCGGGTAGTCGGTGCGCTCGTGGGCACCGCGAGATTCCTTTCGGCGGAGCGCCGCGACGACGACGAGGCGCGCGAGGTCGAGCAGGTTCGCGTTCTCGGCGCCCTCGACCGTGTTGGATTCGGAGTGCCAGCTGGCCAAAATCGCTGATGCTTCTTCGAGACGAGTCGCGTCCCGCTCGAGTCCGACGTGGCTCCACATGAGTTCGCGCAACTGATCACGGGTAAATGGCTCTTTGCCCGTGATTTCGAACTGGGGCTCAAGCGTGTCGACCTCAATCGCTCGCTGGGGCTCGTTGAGAGCATCCGCAGCACGCCAGGCGAAGACGAGCGATTCGAGAAGGGAATTGGAGGCGAGGCGGTTGGCGCCGTGCACGCCGGTGCAGGATGCCTCCCCCACGGCATAGAGACCGCGCACGCTGGTTCGCCCCGAGATGTCGGTGCGGATGCCGCCCATCCAGTAGTGCGCAGCGGGCGTCACGGGAATAGGTTCTGTGCCCCAATCGAAACCATGCTCTTCGCAGACCTCGCTGATGCCGGGGAATCGTGTGGCGAGAAACTCGGAGCCGAGCGCTGTTGCGTCGAGCATGATCGGGCGCCCGCCCTGTTTTTCCATAGCGCGGGCAATGCCGCGAGCGACGACATCGCGCGGGGCGAGTTCACCGTCGGGGTGCACGTCGAACATGAAGCGCTTGCCATTCTCGTCGAGCAGGGTTGCTCCCTCGCCGCGAACAGCTTCGGAGACGAGCGGGTTGCCGGGCACCGCAAGCGATGTCGGGTGGAACTGGAAGAATTCGACATCGGCCAGAGCAGCGCCGGCACGGTAGGCGGCAGAAACACCGTCTCCCGTCGTGACGAACGGATTCGTCGTGTGCTTGTAGAGCTGGCCGGCTCCTCCGCTGGCGAGAACGACGATGTCTCCGTCGATCACCCGGGCGTTGCCGTCGGGAGCAATGACGTCGATACCGGTTACGCGGGGCGTGCCGTCGGCATCCGTCTCCGTGACCAGATCGCGCATGAACGTGTAGGCGTAGGTCTCGACGGCCAGCGCGCGGACGGCGCGCAACAGGGCGACTTCGATCGCGAGCCCCGTGGCATCTCCGCCGGCGTGGATGACGCGCCGCGAGGAGTGCGCCGCTTCGTGTCCCCGAGCGAGCTCACCATTGGCAATGCGGTCGAACTCCACCCCGAGAGAGATGAGTTCTTGCACGCGCAACGGACCCTCGCTGCACAACACTTCAACGGCATCCCGCTCGCACAGTCCCGCGCCCGCAATCATCGTGTCGGAAACATGACTGGCCACGGTGTCGTCGGGGAACAGAACAGCAGCGATGCCGCCCTGGGCGTACTTGGTGTTGCTTTCCGCGAGCTCCGACTTGGTCACGAGAACCACTTCGTGGTGAGCACTTGCGCGGTAGGCGGTGATGAGACCGGCAATACCCGTGCCGACAACAATGACCCGTGCCATGGTTACGCTTCTTTCGTCGTTACCGGCGGCTTCGCGGCGAGCATCCGCTCCAAGGCCACGCGAGCCGGTACTGCCACGTCGTCCGCGACAGTGATCTGGTTGAGCACTTCACCGCGAACGAGGCCCTCAAGCACCCACGCAAGGTAGCCCGGGTGAATGCGGTACATCGTGGAACACGGGCAGACGACCGGGTCGAGACAGAAAATCGTGTGCTGCGGGTACTCGGCAGCGAGGCGGTTGACCATATTGATCTCGGTACCGATCGCGAACGTTGTCGGTTCGGTCGCCGCAGCAACAGCCTTCTGGATGTAGTCGGTCGACCCTGCTTCATCAGCGGCATCCACAACCGGCATCGGGCACTCGGGGTGCACGATCACACGAACGCCGGGGTGCTCAGCGCGAGCCTGCTCAATCTGGCCAACATTGAAGCGCTTGTGCACGCTGCAGAAGCCGTGCCAGAGCACAACCTTCGCTTCGTTGAGGGTCTCAGCGTCGTTGCCGCCGAGGGGCTTGTTCGGGTTCCACATCGGCATGAGATCGGTCGAAATGCCCATCTTCTTTGCCGTGTTGCGGCCAAGGTGCTGGTCGGGGAAGAACAGCACGCGCTGACCGCGCTCGTAGGCCCACTCAAGGACCGTCGCAGCGTTCGAGCTCGTGCAGACGATGCCGCCGTTACGACCGCAGAAGCCCTTGAGCGCGGCAGACGAGTTCATGTACGTCACGGGGATGATCGGCACGCGGCCATCGGCATCCGGCTCGGTTCCGTAGATCTCGGTGAGCTGTTCCCAGCACTCCTCCACAGAATCGATGTCGGCCATGTCAGCCATTGAGCAACCGGCGGCGAGGTTCGGCAGGATCACCGCTTGGTCCTCGCGAGCCAGGATGTCAGCCGTCTCAGCCATAAAGTGAACGCCACAGAACACGATCGCCTCGGCGTTCGGAACGGTCTGCGCCGCGTTGGCGAGCTGGAAGGAATCGCCGAGGAAATCAGCGTGCTGCACGACCTCGTCGCGCTGGTAAAAGTGCCCGAGCACCACCGCACGGTCGCCCAGCGTGGCCTTAGCGGCGACGATGCGGGCGTGGAGGTCTTCGTTTGAGGCCTGCTGGTATTCCAGCGGCAACTGACCCTGACGAGGTGCGCCGGTGGGAATCACATCGCCCATGGATGCACCGGGGCCGTAGCTCGGAACACCGAGGTCAAAGGTCCAGGGGCCATCGGCCAACTCAGGAGCGCAGGTTTCCCCGTCGCCCGTCTTGGTGATGCGCTGAATAGTCGAATCAATGGATGACACGAGTGCTCCCTGTCTTTAGATGGCCGAGCGGGCCGTTATCAACGAGCTCAACGCCCTCGTCATAGCGGTACAGCCTCGGAGGCCGGTGACGCCCTCCCGAGACAACGTGGTCAGTGGGAACCAGTGAACCTGAATTCTCGATCTGACGACGGAAATTGGCGGGATCGAGTTGCTTTTGCAACACGGCCTCGTGAACAATGCGCAACTCGCTGAGAGTGAACGTCTCACCCAAGAAAGCACGAGCAATGCGCGAGTATTCCATCTTGGTGCGCAGCCGCCACAGGGCGTAGTCGATGATCACGTTGTGATCGAAAGCAAGCTCCGGCAGGTCATCTGCAGGGAACCAACGCACATTCTCGCCCTCGGTGGCCCGATCGGCCTCTTCTTGACGCACGAGCGCCCAATAAACGACCGATACCGCACGCCCACCGATCGACCGCTCCACGTCACCAAAAGCGTAGAGCTGCTCGAGGTAAGCAGGTTCGAGCGCAGTGGTCTCAAGCAGGTTGCGAGCTGCGGCATCCGCAAGACTTTCGTCGTTGCCGACCCAACCGCCGGGCAGTGCCCACTGGCCGGCATACGGCTCGCGGGTGCGGCGCACGAGTGGGATCCACAGCGCGCTCTCGCCCGACTCGGGAATGGGGCGCAGCGCAAAAATCACGGTGGACACCGCGAGCGAGATTGCTTGTTCACTCTGTTCCATCGCCACCCCCTTCAGTAAGAGTCATGCTGACCTGAACACAGAATACACCTTAAAGTCACCCTGACCAAAAGGGCGACGGACTTAGGCGGAAGAGGGCGCTGGCGCATCGACCGCGCCACCAAAGCGGCGCGAGCGGCTCGCATAGATGCGAATCGCTTCCCACAGGTCTTCCCTGGTGAAATCAGGCCACAACGTGTCGAGAAAGACCATTTCGGCGTAGGCGCTCTGCCAGGGCATGAAGTTACTCATCCGCTGCTCCCCCGACGACCGCACAAACAGGTCAACATCGGGCAACTGCGGTTGATAGAGACGCTTCTGGATGAGCTTCTCCGAGACGGCGGAGGGCTTCAGTTTGCCCGCCGCAACATCGTCGGCAATGGAACGCACGGCATCCGCGATCTCGTTACGGCCGCCATAGTTCACACACATTGTGAGCGTCAGGGTGCTGTTGTTCTCGGTGAGCTTTTCGGCGAACTGCAGCTCTTTGATCACGGAGGTCCACAGGCGCGGGCGTCGCCCAGCCCAGCGCACGCGCACGCCCCAATCGTTGAGTTGATCGCGGCGACGGTGCAAAACATCTCGGTTGAAGCCCATGAGAAAGCGAACCTCTTCGGGCGAACGGCTCCAGTTTTCGGTCGAAAACGCATACACGCTGATGTGCTTCACACCGATTTGGATGGCGCCAGCCACGACATCCAACAGGCTCGCCTCCCCCGCTTTGTGACCCTCGACACGCGTGAGGCCGCGCGCGTTGGCCCAGCGCCCATTGCCGTCCATGACGAGTGCGATGTGCTCGGGAACAGACCCCTTGGGCATCGCGGGAGGATGGATGCCAGTCCAGTCCAGCGGACGAAACTCCACGGCATCTTTGTGAGTTTTTGCTACGCGGCTCATGCGCTCCGATCCACATGCTGAATGGAGCGAAGACTGCGCTCCAAATGAAACTGGGTGTACGCGGCGACAACGCCGCTGGCTTGCGATCGTGACCGCTCGTCAGCTGCCTCGGCGACATCCCACTGACCGGCGAGCAACGCGCCGAGTAGTCCGAGAGTCGCGGGGCTCAATCGGGGCGAACCAGGGGGCGCAACCTCGTCGGCCACCACACCACCCATCTGCGCCACGAAAACCGAGTGCGGCCCGGGAGCACCGGTCACCGCACAATCCACAAAGCTGGGTGCCCAACCGGCAATCGACAAGCTGCGCAACAGATACGAGTCGAGAGTCAGGCTCGGGTTGTGCTCACGCCGCGACAGAGACCGCAACGCGCCCACCAGCAGCAAATACTGCTGCAGGGAGCCATCGTCATCCGTGACCTTATCCGCCGTTTCGACCATCACGCTTGCGGCGGTATAGCTCGCATAATCGGCCGTGATGTTCGAGCCGTACGAACCAAGCGACTCCGCCTGCTGAATAATGTCGAGGCTGCGACCGATATAGCACTGGATGTCGGCGACCATAAAGGGTTCCAGTCGCGACCCGAACTTCGAGGCCGTGCGACGCACCCCCTTGGCTACCGCGCGGATCTTGCCATGCTCGCGCGAAAGCATTGTCACGATGCGGTCGGCTTCACCCAACTTGTGGGTGCGCAGCACGACGGCTTCATCACGATAGGTAGGCACCCGACAAGTATCCTCCGCTTATCGCGAGTTTGCTGAGCGACGGCCCGCACGCGGCTTCTTTCGCTGAGCGCCAGCCCTGACCCGTTCGGCCCTGAACTTCAGCGCCTCACACTGCAGCGCCTCGCACTGCGCCACGTCACGCCGCGCCACGTCACGCCGCCTCGCACTGCGCCACGTCACGCCGCCTCGCAGTGCGTCGTCTCGCGCTGCACCGCGTCACGCCGTACCGCGCAGCTCTGCACCGCGCAGCCCGGCGCCGCGTCAGGCCGTACCGCGCAGCTCTGCACCGCGCAGCCCGGCGCCGCGTCACGCCGTGCCGCGTCACCCCGCGCCGTCCGTGTCCCGCGTCCCGCGCGACTCCGCCCGCAGCCTCGCTCGCGCACATCCCGGCTTTCCAGCCCCGTTCTCTCGTGCATTCCCCTCCCCATTGCCTTTGTTCGCCCCCTCGCCCCTTCGGAAATTCAGGAAATCCGCACGCCGACGGCGCCCCGAGCCGCGGAGACACAAACTTCCCGAACGAGATCACGGCGTTTTTCCTGAATTTCCGAAGGGAAGGGAAGGGCGCGGGCGGCGCACAGAAGGCGGCGCACAGAAGGCAGTGCAGGAAGGCAGTGCAGGAGACAGCGGCAGGAAAGCGGCGCAGAAGGCAGTACAGGAAAGCGGCGCAGAAGGCAGTACAGGAAAGCGGCGCAGGAGACAGCGGCAGCGCACACACCGCGATTGCAGGCTTGCCCGGAGCACAATCGCGCCGCGCGCTCCGCGCGTGGTACGAATGGTGCGTGGACGAGACTTTCGAGATTCCGCTGTGGGCGGGGCTGTTGGCGGTCGGCGTCGGGGCCATGCAGGGTGCGATGTTCGCGGCCCAGTTTCGTGACCGTCGCCTCGACCTGCTGGGGGTCGCCATTATCGGCTTGGCGTCCGGCTTTGGCGGCGGCATCATTCGCGATGTCGTGCTCTCTGAGGTACCGATAGTTCTCACCACCAACTGGTATCTCATCGTGGCCACGGGCGCCGCCCTATGCGGGATGCTGTTGGAACGGCTCATCGCCCGGATGGGCCCGGTCATCACAGTTCTCGACGCGCTGACCATCGGGCTCTTCGGCGCGATCGGCACGACTAAAGCACTCGCGATGGGGCTTCCCGAGGTGCCGGCCATCTTCGTCGGCGCCATTTCGGGCGTCGGCGGCTCGGTCCTTCGCGACATGCTGCTCTCGATGCCGATCGCGCTCATGCATGTGGGGTCGCTCTATGCCGTCGCTGCGGTGTCCGGCGCCACAAGCCTCGTCATTATGCGCAGTTTCGATGTTCCGGTTCTTCTGGCCGCATCATTTTGTGTCGCCATCACGGTGGGCGTTCGGGTGCTCGCCGTCCTCTTCAACTGGACGCTGCCCGAGCAACGAACCATTAATCGCTTGCCCAAGTTCCGCCGGCCCTAACTCGCTCACGGCCCCTCGCCGTCACTGCCGTTAACGATCACATGCCCCACAGCTCTCGCTGCGGGGCATGTGCGAAATCGAGACCTAGCCAGCGACCAGCTCAGATTCAGGAGCGTTCTGCGAAGCGCGCACCCAGCGGTTGACCGCTGACACGATCGCCTTGAGGGATGCCCGCGAGATGTCACCATCGATGCCGACGCCCCAAAGGCGCTGGCCGTTGATGTCGAGTTCGACGTAGGCGGCAGCCTGGGCATTGCTGCCCTCGCTCATGGTGTGCTCAACGTAGTCATAGAGCTTCACGCCGATGCCTTGCCCCTGCGCGGACAACATGCCGAGGAACGCATCGATCGGGCCGTTGCCGACATGCTGGGCTTCCAGTTCGGCATCATCCACTCGCAGTCGCGCTTCGAGGCTGACCTCACCATCGTTGGCGCTCGTCGTGCGAGTAGAAAGCAGCTCGTAGCGACCCCACTTTTGCTCGGCGTGATCGGCGGATGCTGGCAGGTATTCGTCTTGGAAGGCCGTCCAGATCTGCTCGCTCGACACTTCGCCACCCTCGGCATCCGTCTTCGACTGAACAACACCACTGAACTCGATCTGCAGCTTGCGCGGCAGGTCGAGGCTGTGGTCAGTCTTGAGCAGGTAGGCGACGCCGCCCTTGCCGGACTGCGAGTTCACACGCACGACTGCTTCGTAGCCGCGGCCAACATCCTTGGGGTCGATCGGCAGGTACGGAACAGCCCAGACCAGATCGTTCACGTGCTTGCCCTCGCGTTCGGCCTGAGCCGCCATCGACTCGAAGCCCTTCTTGATGGCATCTTGGTGCGATCCGCTGAAGGCCGTGTAGACGAGGTCGCCAGCCCACGGGCTGCGCTCGTGCACCTTCAGCTGGTTGCAGTGCTCAGCCGTGCGACGGATTTCGTCGAGGTCACTGAAATCGATCTGCGGATCGATACCCTGCGTGAACAGGTTGAGTCCCAAAGCAACGAGGTCGACGTTTCCGGTGCGCTCACCGTTTCCGAACAGGCAACCTTCGATGCGGTCAGCACCGGCCATGTAGCCCAGCTCCGCCGCAGCAATTCCGGTTCCGCGGTCATTGTGCGGGTGCAGCGAAATGATGACGTTCTCGCGGTGGTTCACGTTGCGCGACATCCACTCGATCGAGTCGGCATAAACGTTGGGGGTAGCCATTTCGACGGTGGCGGGTAGGTTCAGGATGACCTTGCGCTCCGGCGTGGGCTGGAAGACTTCGAGCACCTGGTTGCAGATATCAACCGCGAACTCGAGCTCGGTGCCGGTGTAGCTTTCCGGCGAGTACTCGTAGTAGACGTCGGTCTCCGGGACCATCGCCTCGGAAGCTTTACAGATGCGAGCACCGTTGAGGGCAATATCGATGATGCCCTGCTTGTCTTTGCGGAATACGACATCGCGCTGCAGAACGCTCGTGGAGTTGTAGAGGTGAACGATCGCTTGCTTAGCGCCCTTGATCGATTCGTACGTGCGCACGATCAGTTCTTCGCGAGCCTGCGTCAGCACCTGAATGGTGACGTCATCCGGAATCGCGTTCGTTTCAATGAGCGAACGAACGAAGTCGAAGTCAGTCTGGCTAGCCGAGGGGAACCCGACCTCGATCTCCTTGTACCCCATCTTCACCAGCAGATCGAACATGATCCGCTTGCGCTCGGGGCTCATCGGGTCGATGAGCGCTTGGTTGCCATCACGCAAATCAACGGCACACCAGCGGGGTGCCTCGGTAATGCGCTTCGAAGGCCACGTACGGTCCGGCAGATCTACAGAAATGATCTCGTGAAACGGACGGTACTTGTGAACCGGCATCGATGATGCGGACTGATTGTTTTTCATGTGAAGCTCCTGCTGTTCTCAAGGCCTTATGGGCCACTCGCAACGAATCTGGTCAGCCAATGACAAACCCCGCGACGAGTGAGGCCTGGGTTAGGACTCGTCGCGGCAGCTAAGGAGGAGCAGACCGAAGAACACAATTTCACCCTAGCACTGCGGGCGCCGCCCCGCAGGACTGGTTCTCCAACTGTTACCGCGCTGCCGCGATGCGGCAATAAAAGTTTAGAAACCGAGGCGACCGAGCTGCTTGGAGTCGCGTTGCCATTCCTTGGCGACCTTCACGCGAAGCGAGAGGAAGATTTGCTTGCCGACGAGCTTCTCAATCTCAGCGCGGGCACGGGCGCCGACATCTTGCAGGCGCTCCCCGCCCTTACCGATAATGATGCCTTTTTGGCTGTCTCGCTCGACAAAGATATTCGCGAACACTTCAAGAAGGTTCTTGTCGTCGCGCTCGATCATGTCGTCGATCGTGACGGCGATCGAGTGCGGAAGTTCATCCATAACGCCCTCAAGAGCCGCCTCACGAATGAGCTCTGCCACCCGCGACTCGGTCGACTCATCGGTGACAGCGTCATCCGGGTAAAGCGCATGCGAGACCGGCATGAGCTTGACGAGTTCAGTCGAGAGGATGTCGAGCTGGATGTCGTCGAACGACGAGATCGGGATGATTTCGTCCCAGTCGCGCAGTTCTGCCACGGCCTTGAGCTGCTCTGCAACGCCGGGGCGCGACGAAGCATCGATCTTCGTAACGATGGCAACCTTCTTGGCATGTGGGAAGGCATCCAACTGCTCGTTGATGTAGCGGTCGCCGGGACCGATTTTCTCGTTTGCCGGAATGCAGAGACCGATGACGTCGACTTCACCGAGGGTGTCTTGCACGATCGAGTTCAGGCGTTCCCCCAGCAGGGTGCGCGGGCGGTGCATACCTGGGGTGTCCACGATGATGAGCTGGCCGTCGTTGCGGTGCACGAGACCCCGGATGGCGCGGCGAGTGGTTTGAGGCTTCGACGACGTGATCGCGACCTTCTCGCCTACGAGGGCGTTGGTCAGCGTGGACTTGCCCACGTTGGGTCGACCTACAAAGGTCACGAATCCTGCTCTGAATTCACTGGTGTCGGTCACTGTGATTCACCGTTCTCTCGTTCATTCGGGCGTGAGTCGTGCTGATTGGTGAAGGTGGGGTCGACTGACACCAGCACAGTGCTGATGCGTTTGCGACGGCCTTCGGTACGTTCTGCCGTGAGAACGAGGCCCGAGTAGTGCGCGACTGCGCCACTCTCGGGCAGTCGCCCCAGGGTCTTCATGATCAAGCCACCGACGGAGTCGACCTCGTCATCATCGAGCTCGAGACCGAACAGGTCGCCCAATTCGTCGATCGGGAGACGGGCGCTCACACGGAATGATCCATCGTCCAGCTGTTCAAATTCGGCAACTTCACGGTCATACTCATCAGAAATATCTCCGACGAGTTCTTCGATGAGGTCCTCGAGCGAGACTAGTCCAGCGATGCCGCCATACTCATCGACGACCATGGCCAAGTGATTCGATTCGAGTTGCATTTGGCGCAACAGGCTGTCCGCGCGCTGCGATTCCGGCACAAAGAGTGCGGGGCGAGCGAGCGCCTGAGTGGTGAGCTTGTCTGCCTCGGCTGGCTGCTCGTAGACGACTCGCGCGATGTCGCGCAGGTACAGCACGCCCATCACTTGGTCGATGTCGTCGCCAATCACGGGTACCCGGGAGACTCCGCGGCTCAAGAAGAGGCCCATCGCGGCACTGGCCGTTACATCAGCTTCGACCGTCACCATGTCGGTGCGCGGAATCATTACTTCACGAATCACCGTGCTGTTGAAGTCGAAAATGGAGTGGATGAGGTCGCGGTCGTCTTGATCGAGAACTTCGTGCTCGGTGGCTTCGTCCACCATGCTGAGCAACTGTTCTTCACTCGAGAAGGTTGCCGTGCGCGGGCGCCCTGGGGTGACGCGGTTACCGATCGCGACGAGTGCATCCGCGATCGGGCCGAGGATGACGCGGATGCCGCGAACGAACCGAGCCGAGAGCTGCAACACCTTGCGTGAATGGGCACGCCCGACGCTGCGAGGGCTGGAGCCGACGAGCACAAACGATGCCCCGGTCATGATGAGCGCGCTGAATAGCAGTACGAGCCACCACTGCTCGAAGACGGAGGCGAAGACGAGGGTAACGAGCACGGCCGCGGTCGTTTCCACGACGATTCGCATGAAGTTGAGCGCGTTGATGTGCGCGCCCGTGTCTCGAGAGATCGCAAGGATCGACTTGTGCGCGCGACTGCGCCCCGCTAATTCGACAAGGTCGCTACGGCTCAACACAGTTAGCGCAGAGTCAGCAGCGGCGAGCAGACCACCGAGCGAAACCAAAAGGATCGCGACGGTGATGAAAATACCAATCAGCACAATCGGCTACTAACTTCGTTCTGCGAGGGCGAACCCCAACAGAATTTCGCGCTGGAGGCCAAACATCTCTTTTTCCTCGTCTGGCTCGGCGTGGTCGAAGCCGAGCAAGTGCAGCAGACCGTGAGTGGTCAGCAACAGCATTTCTTCCAGAGGCGTATGGCCAGCAGTCTCGGCCTGCGAGATCGCCACTTGCGGGCACACGACGATGTCGCCGAGCAAGCCGGCGGGCGTCTGGCGGTCTTCAGTTCCGGGGCGCAGTTCGTCCATCGGAAAGCTCAAGACGTCTGTGGGACCCGGCTCGTCCATCCACTGCACGTGAAGCTGCTCCATGGCGGCCTCGTCGACAAAGACGATGCCCAATTCGGCATCCGGATGCACGTGCAGCTGGTCGAGGGCGAAAGTGCAGAGTCGCTGGAAGGCGTGCTCGTCTACCTCGACGGCCGATTCGTTGTTGATTTCGATCGACACGTTAGCGCCCCTCGTGATTGCGGCTGCGCTTGGGCGGCCGGTTATTGCGGTTGTATTCGTCACGCTGCTTTTCGGCGTCGTAGGTGGTGTAGGCATCCACGATTTGACCCACGAGGCTGTGACGAACGACGTCAGCACTCGACAGCTCTGCAAAGTGGATGTCGTCGATGTCCCGTAGAACATTCGAGACGAGCTTGAGCCCGCTCGCACCCTCAGGAAGGTCAACCTGAGTGATGTCGCCGGTGATGACCATCTGCGAATCGAAGCCGAGACGGGTCAGGAACATCTTCATCTGCTCGGGTGTGGTGTTCTGAGCTTCGTCAAGAACCACGAACGAGTTGTTGAGAGTCCGACCACGCATATAGGCGAGCGGTGCGACCTCGACAGTGCCTGCTGCGAGAAGCTTGGGCACGAGATCGGGATCCATCATGTCGTTGAGGGCATCGTACAGCGGGCGCAGGTAAGGGTCGATTTTGTCGGTGAGCGATCCCGGTAAGAATCCGAGACGCTCCCCTGCTTCGATCGCTGGGCGGCTCAGAATGATGCGCTCGACCTCTTTGCGCTGCAGAGCCTGCACGGCTTTAGCCATCGCCAAGTAGGTCTTTCCCGTTCCGGCCGGGCCGATGCCGAACACGATGGTGTTGTTGTCCATCGCATCGACGTATTGCGCCTGACCGAGAGTCTTGGCGCGAATGGCTTTACCCCGCGCTGTCAGGATGGTGTGCCCGAGCAGCTGTTGCGGGCTGCCCTGATTGCCGCGAAGAATCTTTGCCGACGCGTCGACCTCGATCTCGCCGAGGTCGTGGCCGTCGCGCACCATCGTGACGAGTTCGTCGACGAGTTCTTTGGCGGCCGCGACCGACGACGCATCGCCCGTCAGGGTGATTTCGTTGCCGCGAACGTGCATTTCTACGTTCGGAAACTTGCTTTCGACGACCTTGAGAAGTCGATCGTGAGGGCCAAGAAGTCGCACCATGGCGACACCGTCTACTTCAATCGAGACGCTCTCGCGCTCTGTCGAACCTGCGGACTCGGAGTCACTAGTGACCAAGGGTGCCTTCCTCGAGGTTTCCGCCGAGCACATGAGCGTGCACGTGGAAAACAGTTTGACCAGCGTTTTCGCCAGTGTTAAAGATCAGTCTGTATTGCCCGCCTGCATGTTCGTCGGCAAGCGATTGGGCGACCGAGACAAGTTCGGCCAGTAGCGCCGGGTTGCCTGCCGCAAGCTCCGTAACGTTGGCGAACTCTTCGGTTTTAGGCACAACGAGCAAGTGCACGGGTGCTTGAGGCGCGATGTCGCGAAACGCGATTACCGCGTCTGACTCGAAGACGATATCCGCGGGAATCTCGCGAGCGATGATCTTGGTAAAGATCGATGGGGAATCAGACATGTCTCTAGCCTAAACCTCTAGCTCCAGCGGCCAAGCTTGACGTTCAACGCCGCCAACGCCGCTGGGCCCGCTGTCGACGTGCGCAGCACTTCACTACCCAGCCGAATAGTGGATGCTCCCGCCGCCGTCAAGAGCTCCAGTTCGTGATCCGCAACCCCGCCTTCCGGCCCCACTACGAGCAGGATGTCACGGTCGTCGACTTCGAGTTCGGCCAACGTTTCGGTTGCCGTGGGCTCGAGCACGAGCATCCGCGTCGTCGAAGCAAAGGTTGCCAACTGCTTGGTCGTGACGAGGTCGAGAACGTCGGGGATCCAGCTGCGCAGAGACTGCTTGCTCGCTTCGCGAACGATAGCGGCCCAGCGATCGCGACCCTTGGCAACCTTCGCGCCTTGCCAGCGCGAAATGCTGCGCGCCGCAGACCACGGAATGACGCCGTCGACGCCGAGTTCGGTGGCGACCTGAACCGCGAGTTCGTCGCGATCCGCTTTGGCGAGGGCTTGAGCGAGGAAAACGGCCGGTGTTCGCCGCGGCGACTGCTGAACATCCGCTACTTCGATGGTGAGCTCGGTGTGTTCCGCCGTGACGATAGGACCAGAAACGATCAGGCCAGCACCGTTACCAATCGCGATCGTCTCGCCTACCTTCAGGCGCGACACAGTGACAGCGTGGCGTGCTTCAGCATTGCCGAGAGAAACGGAGGCGCCAACACCAACGTCGCCAAGCTCTTCATCGATATAGAGATGTGCCATGAGTGCCTACAGGAAACGGTCGCGAAGCTTCGCGAACAGCCCCTGCTGGAACTCGGCAAAATGCGGCTGCTTGCTCTTGCGCACGGCGGCGAGCTGCTTCATTAGGGTCTGTTCTGCACCACTGAGCTTCGTCGGCGTGACGACCTGGATGCCGAGACGCAGATCACCGCGGCCGTTGCCACGCAGGCTCGTAATTCCGCGATCGCGAACTGTGAGCACTTCGCCGCTCTGCGTACCAGGCTTAATGACCACTTCAATTTCTCCGTCGAGGCCATCGAGCTTCACTGTTGTACCCAAGATTGCGTCGATCATCTCGACCTCCACAGTGGCCAACAGATCATCATCGGCACGGCTAAAGATGTCGTGGTGGCGCACCTTGATCTCGAGGAACAGGTCGCCATTGGGGCCGCCAGCGGGACCGACTTCGCCTTGACCGGGCATCTGCAAACGCAGTCCCGTCTCAACGCCGGCGGGGATGTCGACCGAGAGCGTGCGCTGCGCACGAACACGACCCTGGCCGGCACACGTAGCGCAGGGGTTCACGATGATGTTGCCGTAGCCGCGGCACGTGCCACAGGGGCTCGACGTCATGACGTTGCCGAGGAGGCTTCGCACCTGGCGCTGGATCTGGCCGCTACCCTGACAAATGTCGCAGCGAACCGGCGAGCTGCCGGGGGCAGCACAACTGCCCTCACACGTCTCACAGAGTTCTGCAGTGTTGACCTCGATGTCGCGAGTGACACCGAACATCGTGTCTTTGAGGCTGACCTCGATACGCAGCAGCGCATCCTGGCCCCGCTCGCGGCGTGACCGCGGACCAGCGGTCTGAGCGCCACCCCCACCGCCGAAGAACGTCTCGAAGATGTCGCCAAAGCCGAAGTTGGCGCCTCCACCGAATCCGCCGCTGCCGCCCATGTCGTACTGCTGGCGCTGCTGGGGATCGCTCAGCACGTCATACGCGTGAGTTACCGACTTGAAGCGTTCCGACGCATCCGCGCTGGGGTTGACGTCGGGGTGCAACTCGCGTGCGAGCTTGCGGTACGCCTTCTTGATTTCCTCCGGGGTCGCTTCGCGCGCAACGCCGAGGGCTTCGTAGTGATCTGCCAAAGTTCCGATTGCTCCTTACGAGCTCAGTTGTCTTCCAAAAGTCGCGAGAGGTATCGCGCTACTGCGCGAACCGCCGCCATGTTGTTCGAATAGTCCATGCGCGTCGGGCCAAGCACGCCCAAGCGCGAAACACCGCCGCCGGATGAGGAATACCCGCCCGTGACGACCGATGTCTCTTCTAACCCAAATTCTGCGTTCTCTCGCCCGATGCGAGTAGAAACTGATCCATTTGCTACTTCCATCTCCCCAAAGAGGCGCAACAACGTTACTTGCTCTTCTATTGCCTCAAGTACAGGGAAGATGCTGCCGGTGAAGTCTTGCTCGGTGCGAGCGAGGTTTGCGGTGCCAGCGAGAACGAGCTTGTCGGCACGGTTGGCCAGCACCTGCTCGATCAAACTTGTAGCAATTTGGCCAACAAATGCCTGTCTCTCTGCGGGAAAAATCTGCGCAAAACTTGCGAGCCGATCGGCCGCTTCGGGCAGTGACTGCCCGGTGAGAGCAGAATTCAGCTTGGCGCGAACCTCGCCCAGGAACGCCTCATCCACGGGGTCAGAGACGTCAATGAGGCGCTGCTCGACTCGACCAGAGTCGGTAATGAACACCGTCATAATGCGAGTGGCATGCAAGGGAACAAGTTCCACATGCCGCACGCGAGCGGTCGCCAGCGAGGGATACTGCACGAGCGCCACGCTGTTGGTCAGTTGCGACAGCAAGCGAACCGAGCGCGCAAGTACGTCATCCAAATCGTCGGCCTGACCGAGGAACGACTCGATGGCTTGACGCTGAGCGCTCGTAAGCGGGCGCAGGTCGGCCAACTGGTCGACAAACATGCGGTAGCCCTTGTCGGTCGGAACACGCCCTGATGAGGTGTGGGGCGCCGTGATGAGCTCTTCGTCTTCAAGTAAGACCATGTCGTTGCGAATCGTTGCTGCGGACACCCCGAAGGAATGTCGCTCAACGATCGACTTAGATCCGACAGGCTCGCGCGTAGCAACGTAGTCCTGCACGATGACTCGAAGTACGTCAAGTCCGCGGGCGGAAACCATTCCACCACCCACCTCTCTTGATTGGCACTCAATCCGTTCGACTGCCAATCTTACTCGACACACCACGACACAGCCGTTGCACCGCGCGAGTCATAGCGCTAGCGTGTCTGTGTACTTGAGCGCTACCTTTTTGTGGAAATGCTCAGGTGTGACACCGAGCACTTTGATGAAACCCGGGAAGTTCCCTCGTTCACCTGAAAGGCACGAACACATGACTGACGCAAATCCGCAGCCCGCAGCACCGCAGCCGGCAGCTCAACTGACCGAGGCTGAGGACAAGCAGTGGGCATCATTCGCCCACCTTGGTGGAATCCTGAGCTTCCTGCCCTCGCTGATTATCTGGTTGGTCTTCAAGGAGCGCGGGGCGTTCACCAACACCGAAGCGAAGGAAGCCCTGAACTTCCAGATCACACTAACTATTGCGCACATTGCGCTTGCAATCCTCGGTTCGATCTTGACTGCCGCCACCTTCGGCATCTTTGGCATCATCCAAGGTCTGCTCTGGTTCGCGCTCGTCGCTGTCGCAATCATCTTCTCCATTATCGGCTTCACGAAGGCCAAAGAGGGTAACCACTACCGTTACCCATTCGCCCTGCGCCTCATCAAGTAATTCCCGCTATCGACTAGCTCGATAGCTGCTAGCCCTGAGAGCTTCTGCTCTCAGGGCTACTTTTTTGCCCAACTAGCGCTTTAATGGAGGAATGTCAGATTCCACACCTCCCCCCGCCTCGCCGTACGCGCCGATCCAACCGATGAGTCCGAGCGACGAGAAGCTCTGGGCAACGTTGATCCACATTGGCGGAATCTTCTTCTCGTTCATCCCCGCACTCGTGGGCTACCTCGTGCTGAAAGACCGCGGTCCTTTCGTGCAGGCTCACACCCGCACTGCCTTGAATTTCCAGATCACGATGACCATCGCGATGTTCGTCGGCGGACTCCTTACAATCGCCGGCATTGGGTTTCTCGTCATCCTTGCAGCAGGAATCTTCATCCTCATCTTCAGCATCATTGCTGCCGTCGCCGCTAACAATGGTCAGGCGTACAAGTACCCGTTGACCATCGAATTCATCAAGTAGCTCGAACTTTCGCCGTAGCGCGAATTCTCGCTCTACACGGGGGCGTCTGCTAGCAATCGCCGCACGACGGCATCCGCGAGCAGGCGCCCTTTCAGCGTCAGGATGATCGTTCCTTTGAATGCCGCGGGAGCGTCAACGAGTTCATCGGCGATGAGCCCGGCGACTGCCGTGCGACCTTCAGCATCCAGCGATGCCGTTGTCAAACCTCCGCGAACACGCGCCCGCAGAAGTACATGCTCAAGATATTTACTGGAGTCCGCGAGTGTTTCGCGCCCGGCTCCCGGAGAATGACCAGCCGCAATTCGGTCGGCGTAGGCCGCCGGATGCTTGACGTTCCACCAACGAACGCCGCCAACGTGGCTATGGGCACCCGGGCCAACACCCCACCAGTCGTTGCCTAGCCAATAGCCAAGATTATGACGGCTTGCGTGGCTGATGGCAGGGTCTTCGTCGCGCTTCGCCCAGTTGCTGACCTCGTACCAGTCGTAGCCCGCCGCGGCGAGCTTCTTATCGGCCAGCTCATACATGTCTGCCTGCAGATCGTCGTCTACCGGAGCAACATCGCCGCGCTTAATCTGCGCCGCCAGCTTCGTACCGGTCTCGATAATGAGCGCGTACGCCGAGATATGGTCGGGGTTCTGCGCGATGGCGTGATCGAGCGAGCGCTCCCAATCGGCCAATGACTCCCCCGGCGTGCCGTAGATCAGGTCGACACTGACGTCGAGCTCGACCTCGCGCGCCCACTTCACCACATGCGGAACCTTCTCGGGGTCGTGCGTGCGCTCCAGCGTGGCGAGAACGTGCGGTACCGCCGACTGCATGCCGAAAGACACGCGAGTGAATCCAGCCTCTTTGAGTGCAAGAAGGTAATCGCGGTCGACAGAATCAGGGTTCGCCTCGGTCGTTACTTCGACGTCATCCGTGAAACCCCACGTGTCTCGCGCTGCAGCGAGCATGCGAGTGAGGTCGGTGACAGGGAGCAGCGTGGGCGTACCGCCGCCGAAGAACACCGTTGATGCCTTGCGGGGCGCGACACCAGCGTTCGCGAGCACGATGGCCGCCTGCTTGATCTCTGCGATCGCCTCATCGGCGTAGTCCGCACGCTTAGCTCCGCGCAGTTCTTCACCCGTGTACGTGTTGAAGTCACAGTAGCCACAGCGCACGCGACAGAACGGAACGTGAAGGTACACGCTCCAGTCACGGTCGTGGGAGCCTAGAGCAACGCTGGCAGGCAAAGCGCCGTCGAGAGGAGCAGGATCAGCAATCGGCAACGCACCTGGCACGAACTAATCCCCTTAACAACCGGTGAAGAAAACGTGCCCATTGTCGTAGCGACGGGCACTGGTCAATTGTCGCACCTCTTGCGTGGGAGCATTGGTGGGTGACTATGCACATCCTCTGGGACATCGACGGAACGCTCATCCATAACTCGAAAGACGGCGCTGCTGTCTATCTCGAGGCCTTCACCCACGTGACGGGCACAGAGCCGCAGAAGTTCATCACGAACCCTCACGGGCAGACTGAAGGTCAGATTCTTACCGCTTTGCTCGAGCTCAACGGCCACCCTGCAACCATGCTCGACGACGTGCTGGCCGAGTTGGATGCGCGTACCCAGAAGCTGCTTGAGACGGGCTACGTTCGCACTGCAGTTGTCGGCGGCGCTGATGCCTTGCGAGACGCTGGCGGTCGAGGCTGGACCAACGCGCTGCTCACCGGAAACGGCCCGCAGCATTCGCGTGTGAAGCTGACCGCGGCAGGCTACGCCGAAGACGACTTCAACTGGACCAACTCGTTCTTTGGAGACCGCTCCCCTGACCGTCACCACCTGACAGCTCTCGTCGCTCCCGTTCTGGGTGAGCAGCCCAGCGTGATCATCGGCGATACCCCGAACGACGGCCTGGCCGCCGATTCGGCCCGCATCCCCTTTATCGCGGTCGCCACCGGCGCCTACACCGTTGCTGAACTGCGCGACACGAGCGCTCTAGTCGTTGTCGAAGATCTGGTTGCCGGTCGTGACGATGTACTCGGCATGATCGCCGAGCTCGCTCAGCGCGGTTAGGCGCGGCCCCAGACACCATCGCGCTCCGGCGCGGTGAGGCAGCTACTTCTGAGCGGGAATCGCTCCGGCGAGAGCGCGAAGGTAACGCCCGACCACGATGTACTGGAACACGCGCAGCGCGGGTGACACCAGCATCCACTTGAACGATGCTGGGCGCGAGAACGATCGCACGGTCATCCACACTGAATTGTCGTCGCGCCGCTCCACCATGAAGGATTCTTCTCCCCGCAGCGGATGACCTTCGAGTGTGCCGTAGGCAAAGCCCGCAACAGCCGGGTCATCAACGACATACACAACGCGCACGGGCTCGTGCGCTGTGAACCGTCCGCTGCCGATGGAGAGCACGATCGTGTCGCCGGGGCGCACGTGCGGATGATCGGCGTTGTCGATCGACAGATCGAGATTCTCGCCGTGAGGATCGCGCGGAAGAAGCGTCACGCCGAAACCGCTGCGGCGCTTCACACCCCACGTCAGAATCTGTTCGCGCGCAAAAGCCCACCGTGCTTCACCATGGCCGATTCGGGCGCTGCGTTGAACGCGACGAAACCCGGCAGGCGGCAGCACCGTGAAAGTGTTGCCACGCGTGGCACCGACCGCCCCGTACGTAACGGGAGCATTGGGGTAGGTGCGCGCATCCATCGGTCTACTTCTTGTCTTTCCCGGCTTCGACTTCGCCAGAAAGAGCAGCGATGAAGGCAGCTTGGGGAACCTCGACGCGACCGACCATCTTCATACGCTTCTTGCCCTCCTTTTGCTTCTCGAGGAGCTTGCGCTTACGGCTGATATCACCGCCGTAGCACTTGGCAAGAACGTCTTTACGCATAGCGCGAATCGACTCACGCGCAATAATGCGAGCACCAATGGCAGCCTGAATCGGCACTTCGAACTGCTGGCGCGGGATGAGGGTCTTCAGCCGCTCGGTCATGAGCACGCCGTACGCATAGGCCTTGTCGCGGTGCACAATCGCGCTGAACGCGTCGACGGCTTCGCCCTGCAGCAGGATGTCCACCTTGACGAGGTTTGCCTCTTGGTCGCCGCTGGGTTCATAGTCGAGGCTCGCATAGCCCTGCGTACGGCTCTTGAGGTGATCGAAGAAGTCGAACACGATCTCACCGAGCGGCATGGTGTAATGCAGCTCGACGCGGTCAGTACCGACGTATTCCATACCCTGCATGGTGCCGCGGCGCGATTGGCAGAGTTCCATGACCGTTCCCACGAAGTCCTTCGGGGTCAGAATGGATGCCTTCACCATGGGCTCGGTCACGCTGGCGATCTTGCCGCCAGGGAACTCGCTCGGGTTGGTGACAGTCGTGAGCTTCTTGTCGTCGCCCATAACTTCGTAGATAACCGACGGCGCGGTGGCGATCATGTCGAGGTTGAATTCGCGCTCGAGTCGCTCGCGCACGATCTCTAAGTGAAGTAGTCCCAAGAAGCCGCAGCGGAAACCGAAGCCAAGAGCCACGGATGTTTCTGGCTCGTAGACCAAGGCGGCATCCGACAGCTTGAGTTTGTCGAGCGCCTCGCGCAGCACCGGATAGTCGGACCCGTCGATCGGGTACAACCCCGAGAAGACCATCGGCTTCGGTTCGGAGTAGCCCTTGAGTGCGACCTCGGCTGGCTTAGCGTGGTTAGTGACCGTGTCGCCGACCTTGCTGAGGCGCACATCCTTCACGCCCGTGATGAGGTAACCCACTTCACCGACGCCAAGGCCCTTAGTCGGAGTCGGCTCAGGAGAGCTCACGCCGATCTCGAGCAGTTCGTGAGCCGACTTAGTCGACATCATCATGACCTTCTCGCGAGGCGAGAGCTGACCGTCGACCATACGCACATAGGTAATAACGCCGCGGTACGCGTCGTACACCGAGTCAAAAATCATGGCGCGGGCCGGAGCATCCGCGTTACCGACCGGAGCCGGGATGAGGCGCGTAGCCTCGTCGAGGAGTTCCGGAACTCCCATGCCGGTCTTGCCCGAGACGCGCAGCACGGTCGACGGGTCGCAACCGATAAGGCCCGCGATTTCCTCGGCGTACTTGTCGGGGTCTGCCGCCGGCAGGTCGATCTTGTTCAGCACGGGAATGATCGTGAGGTCGTTCTCCATCGCCAAATAAAGGTTGGCGAGAGTTTGAGCCTCGATGCCCTGCGCGGCATCGACGAGAAGAATTGCACCCTCGCACGCCGCCAGCGACCGTGAAACCTCATAAGTGAAGTCGACGTGGCCGGGAGTGTCGATCATGTTCAGCGCGTACGACTGTTCCTTACCGTTCTCGTCGGTAAGCGACCACGGCATCCGCACTGCCTGGCTCTTGATCGTGATGCCGCGCTCACGCTCGATATCCATACGGTCGAGGTACTGCGCCCGCATATCGCGGTCGCTGACAACCCCCGTGACCGACAGCATGCGGTCAGCGAGGGTGGACTTGCCGTGATCGATATGCGCAATGATGCAAAAGTTGCGGATAAACGCAGGATCGGTCGAAGCAGGCTCAAGTGTGTAAGAGGCGCGAGGAGACATCCGCCCAATTCTCCCATGAAGCCGACGTTCCTGCGCGCACCCGCCCAATACGACAGGCCAAATGCCCCAAAGGGGCGGATGCGCGGCTAAGGATTCGGGAGGAACGGCGCCTGTTAGAGGGCTGCCGCCAGGAAGACGAACGGCAGCGCGGCCAAAGCCCCAGCGAGGACAATCAGCACCCAACCGAAGGTTGCTACACACGCGAGCACAATCCCCCAGATGGAGAAGCCGCGGCCCGTTGGCTCGTCGCGCAAGCCGAACACCCCGAGGATCACGGCCGCCAGGGGCACCACGATGCTCTGGGCGAAGAAGAACGACGCGATGCCGAGGCTCAGAGCGAGCACGCTCATGGTGCGGGATGCCGTGCTGCGCGAAGTGGGCGCGGGCGGAATGTCGGCTGCCGAAGCATCGGATGCTGTGGCACCGGCTCCCGGAGCGTCGACTGCTGTGACGAAGCTCGGCCCTTCGACGGGCACTGAGGAATCAGAGGACGAGGGAGCTGAAGGTGAAAGGGTTGAAGGCGTTGAGGAGGTCATGTATTCACGGTAGAAAAACCGCGCCGCTGCCGGTATCGGGGTAACCCCCGAAAGCGCAGGGGGACGGCCCTCGTGCGAACAGTCAACGGGCTGGGCTGGCGACTTTAACGCGCGAACTTGGCGTGGCAACCGAGACACTCAGCCACGTTCACTAGTCTTGACTGCGCTGACAGTTGGCTTCGGAAGCTCCACGGTCTCGAAACCCGCGAACACCGCTTTGCACGGCGCTAGTGCCGCGCAATTGCCATATCCCCGCCGCTTTGGTAATGTTGCCTGTTGGCTTATGCATATGGTTCTTGTCGAACAGTATGCGCATCGCGGCCGGGAATCAGAACACCGATTCTCTTCCACGGCCGCCCACCATCTCTGATCCACAAACAAGAAAGCACACAAACGTGGCAAATATTAAGTCGCAGATCAAGCGCATTGGTACCAACAAGAAGGCTCAAGACCGCAACCGCCAGGTGAAGAGCCAGGTTAAGACCGCGATCCGCGCAACGCGCGAAGCTATCAAGGCTGGCGACAAAGAGACCGCCATCGAGCGCCTCAAGGCAGCATCCAAGTCGCTCGACAAGGCTGCAGGCAAGGGTGTTCTGCACAAGAACCAGGCAGCAAACCGCAAGTCGGCTATGGCCAAGCAGGTTGCAGCTCTCTAAAGCTCTCTGATCGGCATTACGCCGACCACACAAAAGCCCCTACCGTTCGCGGTCAGGGGCTTTTGTCGTTAAGCGGTGCGTGTGAGCCAGTGGCGCAAGCAGTCGGACCTGTCGCCCAGCCGCAGCAACCGCTAACCGTTGCGGTCGGGCTAGCGGATGCCGCGAGCCGCAACCACAGAGATCATTCGTTCCAGCGCGAAGACAGGGTCGCGCCCCAAACCTTTTACTTGAGCGTCTGTATCGGCAATGGCTTCAATGGCGGAGCCGAGCCCCGCATCACTCCAGCCGCGCAAATCTTTCATTGCCCGGTCGGCCTGCCACGGTGCCATACCGAACATTTTGGCGGCTTGCCCCGACGACATCGATCCCCCGGAAAGCTTCGCCATTGTACGCAGCTTCGCGGCAAACGCGGCGACGATCGGCACCGGGTCGGCTCCGGAGGCGAGAGCGTGGCGCAAGAGCACCAGCGCCTCGCCTGAGCGGCCGGCAATCGCTGAGTCTGCAACCTTGAAGGCACTAGTTTCGACGCGGCCTGAGTAGTAACGGGCCACTGTGGCTTCGTTGATCTCGTCGGCATCGTCAGCGAGAAGCTGTTGGCACGCAGCGGCGAGCTCTGCCAGGTCTGCTGAGAATGCTGACACGAGGGTTCGAAGGGCGCCCGGCGTCACGCGCCGGCGCTTGGCAGCGAATTCGGCGGAGGCAAAATCGTACTTCTCGGCGTCTTTCTTGAGCTCGAGGCACGTGATCTCTATGCCGCCACCCTTGCCCGCACGGATAGCGTCAAGCAGCTTTTTACCGCGCACTCCCCCGGCATGGCGAAGAATGAGATAAGTGTCGTCGGCCGGAGCCTCGAGGTACGCGAGGGTTTCGGTGATGAACGCATCGGTGCACTTTTCAACGTTCGTAACGCGGATCATCCGCGGTTCGCTAAAGAGCGAAGGGCTCGCCAGGCTGATGAGCTCACCGGGGCCGTAGTGATCTGCTTCTAAGTCGTTGACTTCAAGACTGGGGTCTTCGACCTTGAGGGTGTCGCGCAGCATGCGGATAGCGCGGTCGGCGAGGAAGCCTTCCGTGCCGCTGACAAGAACGATGGGCGCGGGACGCACCTTGTTCCACGCCAATTGCGGGATCGCGACTTTGGACTTCGCCGGCGATCGGGCGGGGGTTCTGGCGGCCACAAGACTCCTCTTTTTGAACTGCAAACCCAGCCTAATGCCGGGCGCCCACATCCTTCTCCGACCACACTGAAACGACGCCAGACGTGGCGGTGGGCGATACCAGCACGAGTCCGTTCAGGTCACTGCGGGCCACTGCGGTTCCGGCGTCGTCGAGCATGGCGAGAGCGCTAGCGGTCGGATGCCCGTAGCCGTTGTCCGCTCCGACTCCGATGAGTCCGAGGGTGGCCTGCAGTTCGGCATAGAGGGCCGAGTACTGGTCTCCGGAACCGTGATGGCTGACTTTCACCACATCCACTTGCCTGAATGTATTACCCGCAGCGAGACGAGCTTGAGCACTCTCGCCGAGGTCTCCGAGGAACACCGAGCTGAGACAGTGACTCAGGCAATCGGAGCGCGGCAGAAAATCGACGACGACGCTCGCGTCGTTACCGGGGTCGATGCCCGAAAGCTGGACCGGTGGCCAGAGCACGCGCCATTGCTGCTCGCCGAACTGGCCGCGGTCCCCCGCGCTGACAGAGTGAACCTGCGCGCCACCCGCCGCAAAGCTCTCGAGCAACGCTTCATCGCTTGGCGAGCCGGTGGGGCCGACGAGGACAACATCCACGCGGCCAACAACAGCATCGGTTCCTCCGACGTGGTCGTGATCGAAATGCGTCAGGACGAGTAGGTCAATGTGGTCGATCGAGAGTCGATCGAGGCAAGCTTTCAGCAGGTCTGGTTCGGCGCCGGTATCAATGAGTGCAACTTCCTCGCCGTTTCGCATAACCACCGCATCGCCCTGGCCAACATCACACTGCGCAAACTGCCAATCTCTCGGCCACGTCAACGCGGCACTGACCGCAGACCCTACAACGACTGCCAGCGCGAGCGTGGACGCAATAGCGAGAGACGTACGCGCGTGCGTGCGCCAGACACCGCTGGTCACGACAGCCGCGAGGAGAAGAACCGTGAGCACACTGAGTGTGAGTACTCCCACCCAGCCTTCCCACCAGGGGATGCGCGCCCACGGAGCCTCGGCAAAGAAGTTAGCAACGGCCGCGACCCAGGCGGACGGCACCCACGCGACCCACATCAATGCCAGCCCGAGGATTGGGATCACCGAGAGCGCCACGCAGGCCGCGAGACCGACAACGGTCGCAATCGGCGCTGCGGGTGCAGCCAACACGTTGGCGATCACACCGTATGTCGGCAGCGAGGGCTGCAGGAGCAGCAGCACGGGCTGGCAGGCCAGCTGAGCGGCCAACGGCACGGCGATCACCAGTGACAGCCACCGCGGCATCCAACGCCCCAAAAACTGCGCGAGTGGCTCCGCAAAGAGAAGGAGACCTGCCGTGGCGAACACCGAGAGCACGAACGCGAAGTTGCGCGCTAGCCAGGGGTCGAAGACGAGGAGGGCGATCGTTGCGAGTGACAGCACCGCCATTCCTCGGATCGGCCTGCCGCTGCCCAGCGCGATCAGCACGAACGTTGCCATGAGCGCTGCCCGCAGCACGCTGGGGTCTGGAGTGACCACGACTACGAACGCGAGCAGCACGAGAATGGAGAGGCCGATCCTCAGGGTCCGTTGGGCACCGACCCGGCCGCCGAGAGCCATGATTAGCCCGACGACGATCGCGCAGTTGGCGCCCGACACTGCTGTGAGGTGGCTCAATGAGCTGGTCTTCATCGCGGCGTCCAAGTCGTCACTCACGGCGCTGGTATCGCCGATGGCGAGCCCACCCAGAAGTTCCCCGCCACCGCCCGGCAACGACGAGGTGGCGGCCGCAAACGTGCGTCTCAGTTGATTCGCCCAGTCGAATTGCCAGCCGGGATCGGCCAGCCACTCCGGCGCGTCAGTAGCAAAGAGCAGCGCTGCCCGCCCATCGCCCGGGGCAGTGCTCGCCAAGGTGCCCGTGACCGTGAATGTGACGCCGATCCCCCACGGTTCGTCGTCGGTATTCGAGGGGTCTAGACCGGGCTGCGGTATATCAGGGTCGGCATCGACCGCACCAAAGCTCCCGCGTTCCGTGAAGATCAAGGCGGGCGACTTGAGTTGGATTGATTCGCCGTCGGCCTCGAGAGTGGAAATTGTTGCGTGGAAGAAGTCGGCGCTGTCCTTGACGGCAGAGGTAGTTGTCGCAATGACAGTAACCGTCGTGTGCTTCGCAGCCAGCTCACCCAGCGCTTCGGGTTGACGGGTCTCAGCATGAACAGCGACAGACGTGGAGCACAACGCGGCCAGAGCGCACCCCAAGGCGACGCTCGCGAGAAAACGCTGCTGGCTCAGCAGCGCACCCGCGATGAGCACCCCGGTCGCAAGCCACAGCGCAATGGCAACAGCAGGCGCCCACGCTGGAACCCCGATTACGATGGCGGCAACAAGCCACGCAGCCGCCACGGGCAGGCTGAGCCGTAGGTCGAGACTCATACCGTGACCAGCTCGCGCAACCCGTCGAAGGTAGCGTCTCCAATTCCTGCGACGTTACGGAGGTCGTCGATGCTCGTGAAGCGCCCGTTTGCCTCCCGCCAGGCCAGAATGCGAGCGGCCATCACGGGCCCGATACGGGGCAGAGTATCGAGGGCGGCGGCATCCGCGGTATTCAGGTTGACTCGTCCATCGGATGCCGTGGCCGCGGCATCCTCATCGCCAGCGGCGGGCACGGCGAACTGTTCTCCATCGGTCAGCACACGCGCGAGGTTGAGCTGATCCTGCTTCGCGTCTTCGGTGAAACCTCCGGCGGCAGCGATCGCGTCAATGACGCGTGATCCTTCAGTCAGCTCGAAGAGCCCCGGGCGCACCACAGCCCCGGTGACGTGCACAAAAAGGGACGGCGACTCAACAACGAGCGCATCCTCGCCCGAGCCCACTTCTCCGCGCGCGATCTCTACGGCAGTAGGGCTGCCCGTGAGTGCGGTCGCAAGCACGGCGCAACCGAGCGCCACAAGCACCACCACGATGACAGCGCCAACGCGCACCCGCAGCCGCGCTGTACGGGCCTGCTCAAACTCTTCCACCCCCACAAACTAAGCGCGCCCCGATTGCTCGGAGCGCGCTTAGTTGCAACGTGTGGAGTGGCTTAGCCTTCGGCGGGCTGTTGACGAGTCGCCCGCGCCTGCTCGCTGCCTTCCCTTCAAGGTAAAGCCGCCAGCGACAACGATTAGGTCAGCGCGGCCTTAACCTGTTGCATCCAAGAGACGTTCGCCTGCGAGACGTCAAGCCTCAACACGTCAAGGGAAGGATATTGCTTCGAACCGACGGGGAAGTTCAAGGTGCCGACCTCGACACCCCCAGCTAGCCTCGCCAAGTCGACGCTTAGAAAGCTGTCAGCATCTGCATTTCGCACTGGAATGCCCACTTCCTCGATAGAAGAAATGAGTTCAGCCTTGACTTTTTTCTGGTTCGTGACCATTCGAGCGAGTAGTTGCTTCGTCTCCGGTTCGGAGCAGAGAGCCGTCTCTAAGGCGCAAAGCTGGAATAGAGTCCACGGGAAATGTTCGCCGCGGGAAAGAACTGCATGATGCCCTTCGGGCAACACAATCCCCCCAAGACGAGCAGACGCGAGGCCGAGGGTTTTCGAGAAGCTGAAGGCCGCGCAAGCTCCAGCTTGAATGATCCCATGCAGAATAGCCACGAACTCCGTTGTCAACGGATTTAGGTATGTGAGGTCCACGACGACACGATCCGAGTTGGCCACGATTTCACGCAAACCATTGAGCTGATCATAATTCCCTAGTGGATTGCCTGGCCAACACAAAAAGACCAGCGTTCTGCCAACGCAACTCTCAAGCATGCCGACCAGCACATCTGACGTTGATTCAGGGTGATAAACCAGCGATCGCGAGCCCGAACTGGCCGCAGAACGCGAGTATCCAGGGTAACCACCACGGGGCAGCAGGACAAAGGTTGGCTTCATGCCCGAGACCACTCTGTCTATTGCGTCATCTGAACCATGGGTAAAAATGAGAGACTCTGGAGCGGTCGCGAAAGCGTCGCTAAGCTGCCGACGCGCATTGTTCAATTCTGGATCTATGTATTTGTTCCACTCGATACTTACCATGCGCTTAGCGACTTGCTTCTTCAGCTCTTCAGGAAAGTCCTCACTCGGCAATGCGAAGGAGACACCTTTCGGCGGCAACGCGAATACTTGCTCCTTTCGACTTTTCATCTTCTGAGCTGTGAAGCTGATGACAAGTTTGCAAGCCTAATCACGAGCGACGAGAAGAAAACTAGCCTTCCCAAAAATACAACCGCCCAGATGGATTCCGCGGATCCCAAGCCCAACAGCCAAAGAGTAAGTAGCGCAGGAATGGTCAAGCCCAACGAAATAACGACGAGGCTCTTAAGGCCGAATGTGGGGGATGTCAGCACTTTTTGCGCCCCAAACCCGAAGCCTGTGACCGGCTCCATACAAAGCTGTAGCGCCATCATCGAAACGATCATCCAAGGGATCAGGCTTAATGGTGTAGCTATGGCTCGAACTACTAATAGACTCGCCGCAATTGATACGAGGATCCCCGTTGCTATCGCCGTTAGCTGAAGGAATCTAGCCCGATCATCCGCCAGCGTCCCTCCCGCTTGAGCGATAAGTCGCCCTCCAACCAATCCAAATTGCTTAAGCGGAATGACTACAGCCCGCATCAACGCAACCACCAGCACAACAACTGCTCCGTCTCTCGGACCGCTAGCTGCAGCGACCGTGCCCGCGACAGTGAAAACTGTCATGAGCACAAGACCATCAAGCGCTGGTTTCAGCCGACTGGGCAACTCACGAATAGCATGTATAGGACTGGCGACAAAAAGGCGCACGCTATCCGCTAAAACACGGCGGGTAGTACCCTCTTCGAATCCCAAACGCTTGAGCCTATAAACCAGAGCACCCACGTCGCCAACCACCCCGCTCACCCCAATGACTAAGACCGCGTTCAAAGAAGATAGTTCCGCTGCAACGACAGAGACGGCAACTAGAACCTGAAAAAGCGCAGCCGTTACCGCAATTGCAAGGTTTTCTCCATCACGATTCCGAGTCTGATAGACCCCAAGGAGGGTTGCTGAAAACGGCAAGATTAGGAGCGACAACGCAGCCCCGAACCAATACGTACGAAACAGGACCGGGTCGACACTGAGAACGAGTGGCAATAGAAACCCACCGGCGGCCGCAAAAACGCCCAACGACACCGCTGCACCACTCGCGAGTCGAAACTCTTCGGTAATCGGAGCCCGGAGGGCTTCGACGCTCTCGTTCTTCATTCTAGATAGTCGGAAGATCGCCGAAACCGTAAAACCGGCCACGAGGACGAGAGCAAGCCCAAAGTAGGTTCCAGTAAGACCCACCACTGTCTGCACAGATGCGTCGTAAGAAACGACCAATATGCCCAGAATGAGGACAGGACGAACGCTCGGAATAAACGCGCCCAACGCTGCAAGGCTTCCTCGCGTTAGGAAAGAGCGGACCACAGGGAATCTCGTGGTACGACGGCAATCGCTTCGCTATTTGCCCCAAATTCATTGATCTGGTCTAGAGACATGGCGAGTTCATCCTGCAAAAATCGCACAACGTTCCAATCTTGGGCAACCTCAGCGGTGAAAGGACCGAAACTTTGTACGTAGTCGGGAATCCATTGGACCCATTCCCGCACGAAGGCTGCATCTCCCACTCGCTCGTTGTACGAGAGTGGGTCTATCGATTCGTGATCCAGAAACTTCTTTCCTGGCAGCGAGCCGCATAACTGACGATAGCTGCTTGTTTGAAGCAGCAGTTCATGCCACACGTCGTCGACCTCTGGGGTAACTGGAATTCGCCTCCCCTCGGTCATCGATACGATTGCCAAGTATTTTAGGCACTCGCCCAACTGACGCTCCAACGTCTCAGAGGGCCTGCCCTCGATCCGCGATAGAGCTGTTCGTTTGTATGTTTCGCTAATCAATCTTCTCCCCTTTATTGGTCCCTCGGCGAACAAATGGGAGGGAGCGTCAGCGCTCCCTCCCAACTATTGCTACGTCGCGACAGGGTTTGAGCAGCAGTCCAGCTCACCTCGCTTCAAAGCTTCAAGGTGGTCCTTTTCGATTCGAGCGACCAATTCTTCCATTGTCTTCCTCCAATTTGATCTACATTGATCGTGGCCAACCGGCCATTATTGAAAGAATAACTCAGGTTTTGCTGAGCTGTCTCCCCCTAACGGGGGGGGTGCCCGTAGCCGCGCTTGACGGGCCTGCTCAAACTCTTCCACCTCCACAAACTAATCGCGCCCCGATTGCTCGGAGCGCGCTTAGTCACAAGGTGTGGAGTCTCTTAGCCTTCGGCGGGCTGTTGACGAGTCGCGATGCTCACGATCTTCGGCGCCCGCACAATGACCTTGACAATCTCGCGGTCACCGACGGTGCGCTTGATCGCTTCTGATGCCATGGCCAGAGCTTCGAGGTCGGCGCCATCAATCTTGGGCGAGACTTCGAGGCGGTCACGAACCTTGCCATCCACCTGAACGACAGCCGTCACCGACTCTTCAACGAGGAGCGCCGGGTCGGCCTTGCGCCAGCCGGCAAGAGCGACCGTGGGCTCGTAGCCGAGCTTCTCCCACATCTCTTCTGCCGTGTGCGGCGCGAACAAGCTGAGGGCGATCGTGATGACTTCGGCAGCTTCACGAACTGCAGCGTCGCCGCCGCCAGCACCGGTGTCGATAGCCTTGCGGGTCACGTTCACGAGATCCATGATGCGAGCAACGAGTACGTTGAACTTCAACGACTCAGCGAGGCCAGGGCCATCAGCGAGGAAGCGGTGGGTGGCGCGACGCAGCGTGGTGTCGCCCGTCTTCCACTCGATCTCGGGAGCACTCGTGACATCCCGCACTACGCGGAACGCCCGAGCCAAGAACTTGTGCGATGCCGCAGGCGACACGTCTTCCCAGTTGATGTTCTCCTCGGGCGGACCAGCGAAGGCCAGCGTGAGTCGCAGGGCGTCGGCGCCGTGCTCGGCAATTTCGCCCGAGAACGTGACGGCCTTGCGGCTGCGCTTCGACATCTTCTTGCCCTCAGAGAGAACCATGCCCTGGTTGAGCAGCGCGCTGAAGGGCTCCGTGAAGCTGACGTAACCGAGGTCGAACAGCACCTTGGTGATGAAGCGCGAGTAGAGCAAGTGCAGAATCGCGTGCTCGACGCCACCGACGTACTGGTCGACGGGAGCCCACTTCTCGGCCTCAGCCGGGTCAAAGGCCTTGTTGGGATCATTCGGTGACAAGAAGCGCAAGAAGTACCAGGAGCTGTCAACGAAGGTGTCCATCGTGTCGGCGTCGCGCAGGGCAGGGCTGCCATCGCGCGGGTCTTCAACGTTGATCCAGTCTTCGGCGGCAGCGAGAGGCGACTTGCCCTTGGGCTTGAGATCAAGGCCCTCGGTCGACGGCAGCTCAACGGGCAGCTGCTCGAAGGGAACCGGAATCAGTTCGCCATCCGAACCGTGAATGATCGGGATGGGGGTTCCCCAGAAGCGCTGACGGCTGATCAGCCAGTCACGCAGCCGATACGTCTTCGCGGCGCGGCCGGTGCCGGCAGCTTCGAGCTGTTCCACGATCTTCTTGATCGCGTTGGACTTGCTGAGCCCGTCGAGCGGACCCGAGTTGATCATGCGGCCATCGCCCTGCAACGACTGTCCGGTGTCGCGAGGGTTCAGCGGCGGCAGATCATCCGGCAGAATCGCCATACCGTTCTCGTCGAGCTCCAGAACAGGAATCGCACCGGTGATGGGCGCGTTCGTGTCGAGAACAACGCGCACAGGCAGGTCGAACTTGATCGCAAATTCGAGGTCGCGCTGGTCGTGCGCGGGCACAGCCATGACGGCACCGTGGCCGTAGTCGGCCAGTACGTAGTCTGCAGTCCAGATCGGGATGCGCTCCCCCGTGACCGGGTTGATTGCAAAACGGTTCAGCGGGATGCCGGTCTTGGTGCGCGTAGCATCCTTGCGCTCAATTTCAGTCTGCTTCTGAGTCTGCTCGAGGTAGCTCGCGAACGATGCCTTCGTCTCGTCGTCGGTACCCTCAACGAGTTCAGCGGCGAGGTCTCCATCAGGGGCGACGACCATGAAGGTCACACCGTACAGAGTGTCGGGGCGCGTCGTGAACACCGTGACCTTCTCGTCACGACCTTCGATCTCGAAGTCGACATCCGCACCAATCGAGCGGCCGATCCAGTTGCGCTGCATCGAGAGAACCTTCGACGGCCATGCGCCCTCGAGCTGGTTCAAGTCATCGAGCAGACGGTCAGCGTAATCGGTGATCTTCAAGTACCACTGCGTGAGCTTCTTCTTGACGACGATCGCGCCCGAACGCTCGGACGTACCATCGGCCAGAACCTGCTCGTTGGCGAGAACGGTCTGATCTACCGGGTCCCAGTTGACCCAGGAATCCTTGCGGTACGCGAGGCCCTTTTCGTACATCTTGAGGAACAGCCACTGGTTCCACTTGTAGTACTCGGGGTCGCTCGTGTGCAGAACGCGGTCCCAGTCGAAGGAGACCCCGTAGAGCTTCATGCTCTTCTTCTGCTGGTCGATGTTGTCGTACGTCCAGCCGCGAGGGTCGATGCCGCGCTCGATGGCGGCGTTCTCGGCAGGAAGGCCGAAGGAGTCCCATCCAATGGGGTGAAGCACGTTGAAGCCACGCTGGCGCCAGTACCGCGCCGCAATGTCACCAAAGGCGTAGGCCTCGGCGTGACCCATGTGCAGGTCGCCCGAGGGGTACGGGAACATGTCGAGAATGTACTTGCGTGGGCGCTTGTCTTCGGGGTCGCTCGTCGCGAACGGCTTGAGCTCTTCCCACTTGGCTTGCCACTTAGCGTGAATGGCGGCTACATCGTAGTCCGAGCCACTCTCGCGGTCGTCGTGTGCACCAGCAAAGTTGGGCTGCTCAGTCACGTAAACACTCTCAATTCGTTACAGGGAAGATCTAAGATTACCCAACTCACGGCCGCGCTCGAGGGGGCCAAAAAGTGTCGGGTTATTCCATTGTCTATGAGTTGACGCATCTCACAGTACACAGCAACTCGGTAGACCGGTCGTTCACTACGACCGAGAGTGGATGCTCGACCGCTCAGTCGCCCGAAACACCCAGCACTCGCAGCAGCGCTGCTGCCTTCAACTTGACCTCGGCCAGCTCTTCTTCGGGCACCGAAAGGGCCGTGATTCCGCCGCCAGCCCCGATCGTTGAGGCCCGAGCATCCATGACGATAGAGCGGATGACCATGGCGAGGTCAACGGCACCGTCGAGGCCCACGTACCCAAAGACGCCCGAGTAGATGCCGCGCGGGGCACGCTCGAGCGAATCAAGAATGAGAGTCGCGGAGTGTTTGGGGGCGCCGGTCATCGATCCCGCCGGGAACGAAGCCTTGATGGCGTCGACGGCGCTCACGTCAGGGCGCAATTGACCCCGGATGGTGCTGACGAGCTGGTGCACGGTCGCGTAGCTTTCTACGGCGAACAGCTTCGGTACCGTGACGGAGCCGACCTCGCACACCCGCCCGAGGTCGTTGCGCATGAGATCGACGATCATGAGGTTTTCGGCGCGTTCTTTGTCGCTGGCCAGCAGCTCGGCGGCAAGGCGCTGGTCTTCGGCGGAGTCGGCGCTGCGGCGGCGCGTGCCCTTGATTGGCTTCGTCTCGATGAACCCCGAGGGATCAATCGCTAGGAACTGCTCGGGAGTGGAACTGAGGAGCGAGATCTCGCCCACCTGCATGAAGCCGCCGTGATGACTGGGGTTGGCGTGGCGCAGAGCGAGATACGTAGCGACCGGATCCGCGGGCCTGTCGCCGTGGTCGACGTGCACGCTCGTCGTGAGGCACAGCTGGTAGGCATCGCCCTCGACGATCGACCGCTGGCAGGCTGCGATCATCTCGAGGTAATCGGCATCGGAGTCGCGCCAGACCGCGGTGGGGGCGGGCACCGGAGGGTGTGTTGCCGTGGGCGACGAGGTGGTTGGGGAGGTCGTCGCCGTTGCGGTGCGGGTCGCTGCTGTCTCGACGAGAGCCGCAATACCGTCGCGCCACTTCGCGAGCTCGCCCGTCCAACTGTCGCCGAGCGCGAGCACGCTGAGCGAGCGAGACCCGTGGTCGACAACGATCACACGATCTACCCACAGCCAGGCGGCATCCGGAGTCGTTGCGGGCGTTGTTACCCCAACCCCGAGAGACTCGCGGCGCAGTTCGTAGCCGAGCCACCCGACCCAGCCCAGCCGAAAGCCGGCGGGCGCAGCAGAGTGATCGATGTCTGTCGCTGCGAACTCGCGGCGCATCCACTCGAAGACCGGTTCGTTGAGCTCCGTGCTCAGCACAGCCCGAGTCGAAACGGCGAGGTAGCTGCGCCCTGAAGCGGCCGCCGCTCCGCTGTCGAGCCAGACGGCACCAGCGGCATCCGACGCCTGCTGCGCCATGAGTTCGCCAAACACTGCCGCAGGGTCAACCCAGCGCGGCAAGGCAGCAGTCAAGACGCGAGAGCGCATAACCTAAGCCTATGAGTGCGGACGCAATTTATCGGTGGCAGAACGACAAACTTCTCGAGATCTCCCCCGACGAGGTGCCGACAACCCCGATGACCGTCGCCGATTCCTGGCTCGTGAACTCGGGCTCAGTGCTCGCACTCAATCTGCACCGCCAACGGTTTCTGGATGCCGTACCCGCCGCCAAGCAAGAAACTGCCGACCTGTTCTTCACTACTGCGATCGCGGCGCTCCCCCGCGCCGGTACGTGGTTTCCGCGTGTCGAGCTACGCGGAGTCGAGTTCTTTCTGCGCTTGCGCGCGAACCCCGAATTGAAGCGCTCGGCCACGACCGTAAGTTTTCGGGGCGCCGACCCGCGCACCGCGCCCGCGGTCAAAGGCCCCGATATCGACGCGATGGGCGCGCTGCAGGCAGGAGCGCGCGCCCACGGCGCCGACGAGGCGATTCTGCTCACGGAGGAAGGCTTCGTCATCGAAGGCGCCTATAGCGCTGTGCTGTGGTGGCGTGGTGAGATTCTCTGCGGTCCGCCGGCAGAGCTTGAGCGTGTTGATAGCGTTACCGCCCGCAGCGTGCTGACGTTGGCCCGCGCGCTCGGGCTGGATACCCACGAAGAAGCGGTCACCCCGGCGGAGCTCGCGGGCACCGAAGTCTGGGTCGTGAATGCGCTGCACGGCATCCGGATTGTCTCGAAGTGGGTCGATGGCCCGGAGCTTGCCGAGAAACCTGGTCGGCTCGAACAGTGGCGCACCCGCCTGGGCGCTTTGGCACGCCCCATTTAGCCAGAGAGCTTTCGGGTTTGCTCGCTAGGCTCGTTGCGTGGATCCCGTAGACCTCATTCTGAGCGCTGAACCGAGTGCTGCTAGTGCCGACTTCGGACAGTGGGTCAACGATGCGCTGAGCTACATTCTTGACACCGTGCAGTCGGTCGATCCGGTGCTCCGCACGATTCTCGCGGGCGTGGCGATCATGCTGGAGACGTCGATACTGGTCGGCCTTCTCGTGCCCGGCGACACAGTGGTGTTGGTGGCAAGCACAGCCGTAGGGAGCGTCTTCGAGGCGGCCATCCTCATCGCGGTCGTGGTCGTGGGAGCCTTGATCGGCGAGAGCGTCGGCTTCGCCCTTGGCCGCTACTTTGGTCCCAAGATTCGGCACTCGCGCCTCGGCAAGCGCATCGGTGAACAGCACTGGGTGCAGGCCGAACGCTATCTGGGGCGCCGAGGGGGCATTGCCGTCTTCATCTCACGCTTTTTGCCCGTGCTGCACTCGCTCATCCCCGTAACCGTGGGCATGAGCACGATGCGGTACCGCACTTTTATGGCGTGGACCGTTCCCGCCACCAGCATTTGGTCAATCGCGTACGTCTCTGTAGGCGCCCTCACGGCAGGCAGTTTTCGGGAGCTGCTCGATCAACTGCACTACGCGGGCTATATTTTCGTCGCCATCGTGGCCGTCATCGCGATCGTCACCGTGATCGCCAAGAAGCTGTTGCATCGCTCGCAACAGCGTCACATGGAACACCACGACGCTGAATAACTCTTAACGACCGAGGGGCGGATGCACGTGCATCCGCCCCTCGTGCTGGACTAGCCAGCAGCGTGTTCAGTTGTAGCCAGCGTTAAATGAGGCCGTTGGCGCTCAACCATGCGGTGGCAATGTCGTCAGACGACATCTTGTCAACGGTGCTTTCCACGTTGAGAGCAACGAGGCCCTCAGGGGTGAGCTTGGCGTTGACGGCGTTGATAACATCGGCGATCGAGTCGGCGATGTCTGCGTTCACCAGAGGCACGACGTTCGAGGCCAAGAACAGGCCCTCAGGGTCGGTCAGGGTAACGAGGCCTTCGGTCTGGATGCGCGGGTCGGCGCTGTAGACGTTAGCCATGTTGATGGTTCCCTCGACGAGTGCGGCAACGGTGGTGTCACCGGTCGCGGTGAAGCCAACCGTGGCGCCGTAGACGTCCTCAAGTCCGGCAGGACCATAGGGGCGCTCTTCGAGCTCAGCGTTTCCACCGAGTTTGAGGTCCGCGACATCGGCGAGGTCCGCGAGGCTCGTCAACGAGTTAGCTGCCGCGAAGTCAGCCGTCACGTTATAGGAGTCCTGGTCAGTAGCCGACGACTGTTCGAGAACCGTGAGGCCCTCGGGCAGCGCACCAGCGAGTTCAGCGTAGACATCTTCTGATGCCGTTGCCGTGGTGTCAGCGCTGTAGAACTGGAGGAGGTTTCCCGTGTATTCGGGGATGATGTCTACTTCGCCGCTCTCAAGAGCGGGCAGGTAAGCATCGCGCTGGCCGATCTGGAATTGACGCTCGACCTCGAAGCCAGCGTTCTCCAGTGCCTGCGAGTAGATCTCGGCAATGATTTCGTTCGAGTAGTAAGCCTGCGAGCCGACAACGATGGTGTCGCTGTTCGTGTTCTCGTCACTCGATCCGGAGTCCAGGGGATCACCAGTTGCACACCCTGACAGGGCAATTGCAACCCCGACCGCGGCGGCGCCAAGCGCGAGCCGGCCTTTGTTCTTAGCTGTGAACATTTCTATCCTCTTCTTTCTTGGGCAGGTTTTGCTGCCACCGCACGTCGTCGAGTTGATGACGTGCGGACATCTTTAGCACGCCCAGCCGAAACTCCGCGGGGAACCGCGAATTGTTGGATGAGCGCAAATATTCCATCGAGAACCAGAGCGAGCGCCGCAATCAGTAGCGCGCTGCCCAACATCTCGTCATAACGCTGGAGAGGGAGACCACGGAAAATGTAGATTCCGAGGCCGCCGAGACCCACGTACGCCGCAAGCGTTGCGGTGGCGACGACTTGCAGGGTTGCTGCGCGGAGCCCACCGATGAGCAACGGAAGACCCAGCGGAACTTCTACCTTCCAGAGGATCTGCCATTCCGTCATACCGACGGAGCGCGCGGAATCTATAACGCGGCGGTCCACCGCTTCTATTCCCGCATACGCTCCCGCCAGAATCGAGGGGATGGCCAAAAGAACGAACGCCGTGATTGCTGCGAGCTGGAGTTGAACCTGAGTCACCCCAATCAGCAGCACGAGAAGCAGGATGAGACCAAACGAGGGCAGGGCGCGTGCAGCTCCCGATAACCCGACGGCGAAGTCGCGCCCCTTACCCGTGTGCCCGATGTAGAAACCGAGGGGAATCGCGATGAGCGCCGCAACGATTACCGAAAAGAAGGTGTAGAAAAGGTGCTCTTCGAGCCTGAGCGGAATCGGATTAGTGCCCACGAGTCGTTCCGGAGAGAAGAGCCATTGCACTGCTTCTATGAGGAAGTTCATGCGGGTGCTCCTTCCAGTGCGGGAGCGGGCGTCTTGCGCTTAGCGACCGTCGTCCAGGGCATCAGCATCCGGCCCAGCAGCACGAGAGCGCGGTCGATCAATAACGCGACAATCACTGTCATCACGACCCCGGCGAAGATCTCTTCCAAGATTCGGCGCTGAAAGCCGTTAGTGAAGAGATAGCCGAGGCTCTGCACTCCAATGAGAATTCCGACAGTCACAAGGCTCACCGTCGACACAGCCGCGACGCGGAGGCCCGCGAGTACCACGGGGCCCGCGAGCGGGAAATCCACGGTCCAGAATCGACGCCAGCCGCCAAAACCTACAGCGGTGGCCGATTGACGGATTGCCGGATCAACTGAGGCAAGAGCATCCGCTACCGAACGAGCCATGATGGCAACGGCGTAAAGCGTGAGCGCGATGGTGATGTTGAGTTCGCTGAGGAAGCTGATGCCCAACAGCGGCGGCAGGATCACGAACAGCGCGAGCGACGGAATCGTGTACAGCAAACCGGCAAGGGTCAGCAGGATGCCTCGAGTGAGCTTGAAGCGATACGCCAGCCAGCCCAACGGGATTGAAATGAGGAAGCCAATAACAATCGGCGGGATGCTCAGCCGAATGTGTTCAAGCGTGAGGCCCCAGATCAGATCAAGATTATTGATGATCCACGTCACGCCGACTCCGATCCCCCGACAAGAACGCCAGCCCCGCGGCCTTCACTGTCGACCAGGATCGTCCCAGCTTCCGTTTTCTTGAGAGTAAGGGCGCGCTTGCCACGGTCGGTGCCGATAAAGTTCGCCACGAAGTCGCTCGCCGGAGCAGCCATGATCTCGTTCGGGCTGCCGACCTGAGCGATCTTGGCGCCCTTTTCCAAGATGACGACCTGATCGCCCAGCAAAAAGGCCTCGTCAATATCGTGCGTGACGAAGACGATCGTCTTGTCGAGTTCATGCTGCAGGCGGATTGTCTCCTGTTGCAGCTCCGCGCGCACGATCGGGTCAACCGCACCGAAAGGCTCATCCATCAGCAGGATGTTGGGGTTAGCGGCAAGGCCGCGTGCCACACCCACGCGCTGCTGTTGGCCGCCCGACAGCTGACTCGGGTAGCGATCCGCTAGGCCTCGACTGAGGCCCACGGTATCGAGCAGCTCGAGAGCTTGTTCACGAGCCTGCTTTTTAGGCACGCCGTTAAGCGTTGGCACGGTAGTGACGTTGTCGATCACTTTGAAGTGCGGAAGAAGCCCGGAGTTCTGCATGACGTAGCCGATGCTGCGTCGCAGAGCCACCGGCTCTTTGCCCATGATGCTGTCGCCATCGATCTCGATGTCGCCATCCGTGGGATCGACCATTCGGTTGATCATCCGGAGCAGAGTGGTTTTACCACTGCCCGATGACCCGACGAAGACTGTAATCTTTCGCGACGGAATCACGAGATTAAAGTCTTCGACGGCCACGGTTCCGTCGGGGAAACGCTTGGTTACTGCACGAAATTCAATCATGATTTCGGCTCATTCCTCGCGCCCATGCGCGGATCGACACTTGCCAGCACTAATAGCTAAACAGTATTCGACGCCGCTGTCATTCCCGATTGGGTATAACTCAGGCAAATTCGCATAGAGCGAAATCAGCTACCAGCCGATGTTCTCCGCAATGAAGCCACGAAGGTACGAGGTGCTCACCGCAATGAATTCCTCGTCACCCTGCGGATTCATCAAGAACGCACGAGCGACAAGCGCATCGCTCATTTCAAGGCTGGCTTCGAGCGTGAAGCGCGTTGCTGCAGAGTTCTCAACGCCGAATCGCGCCGAAAGGGCTTCAACGATTCGCTCAGCGACCAACGACTTGAACGTGCGGCCGTTGGGCAGCGGGCGCAAGTCGAGCTGGTCACCAACGCGAAGACCACGGAAGCCTGGCTCGGTACGGTAGGTGTCGATCACAGTAGCGAACGAGCTGCTAAGCGCAGCACGCCAGTCAGCGTGTGCCGGGTCGTTGATGGCCTCAGTGATACGAGCCATCACGCGCTCAAAGTTGCGCGATCCCAAAGCCTGCAACAAAACGATGCGGTCAGGGAAATAACGGTAAACGGTGCCGATCGACGCTCCCGCGCGTTCGGCGACCATAGCGGTGGTTAGTCGCTCAATGCCGACCTCGTCGACGATGGATGCTGCTGCATCAAGTAGTGCGGTTAGACGAGCGGTGCTACGTGCTTGCACCGGCTCGTTGCGAAGCGAGACTGCTGGTTCAGTCGCGCTTTCAATGGTTGTTGTTTGTGCGGACACAATGGCCCCCTTCTCGGTGTCTGACCAATCCTAACCTTTAGAACGATTGTTCTACGCTGGGTAGAAGCTCACTTTTTCTGAAAGAAGACCGTAAAGTTCATATATGTGCGGTCGATTTGCGATGGACGACACGGTGAATCAGATGATCACCGAATTTGTGACGGCGACCGGGCGGCCACCCGAAGAGTGGCAAGCAGACTGGCTCGCGACACCGATTGTGCGCCCCACCGATCAGGTGCCAATCCTGCTCAAGACACTGCAAGACCGCGACGATCCTTCGTCTGAGTTGGTACCACGCGCGGCCCTCGCGCAGTGGTGGCTGACTCCTCCGTTCTCCCCTGTACTGCGCGGAAAGTACCCCACCTTCAATGCGCGCAGTGAGACCGTGACTGAGAAGCCCACGTTTCGCTCGGCCATCGTGAGTCAGCGCGCGGTGCTTCCCGCCATCGGATACTTCGAAACCCAGAAGTCGGGGCCCACGCCGGTTCCCCACTACATCGCACCACCAAGTGGCCTGCTGTACTTCGCCGGGCTCTACTCCTGGTGGAAAGATCCCGCGGCTGCCCCCGACGATCCAGCGCGCTGGCATCTCACCACGACCATGCTGACCCAGCAGGCAACCGGGGCTCTTGCTGACATCCACGACCGGATGCCGGTCATCCTCGATCACGATTCGATCGACGAATGGGTCGATCCGCGCACGCGCGGCGACCGTCTGCTCGTTGACGCGACGGTAGCCGCATCCGCAACACTGAGTGAACAGTTGCATGCCGAACCCCAGAGTTGAGCGGTCGTCGACAGTTGCCGCGAATACGCGAGGGGCGCGCGGGAGCCTAGGCTGGAGTAATGGCTCGAACCGGCAAGTCCCACTCCCCTAGCCAAACAGCGGGTGAGATTCTTCATCGAGCCGCTCGGATCGAGGATGCCTTCCATCGCTGGCGTGAACGCCGCGGCCGCAAGCGCGGGCTCACCACCACGATCATTCCGTACAGCAGCTATGCGACGGAGGGATGGGCTCGAGTGCTCTGTCGCGTCGTTCTGACGCGAGGTACCGAAGCGTCCAAGAAGCGCGCCGAGAAGGTGCGCGGCTGGCGCAGCTTCTTCAGCATCCCCGTGAACTCTGAAGTGGTCACCGTCACCATCGGGGGGATTCAGGTCCAGCTAACTCCCGGGCGCGGCGGAGTGATCGACGAACAGGTTGAGGTCGCTCAGTCTCCGGGCTGGCACACTGCCACCCTCGACTCGGCAGGCTCTGACCCCACCACGGCCCATATTTTCGTTGTTGATCCCACTACAGAGTTTGGCGTGATCTCCGATGTCGACGACACCGTGATGGTGACCGCACTCCCCCGCCCACTGCTCGCGGCCTGGAATACCTTCGTGCTCGACGAGCACGCACGACGTCCGGTCGCCGGCATGGCTGTGCTGTACGACCGCATCACTCGGGCAAATCCCCACTCTCCCGTGATCTACCTCTCTACTGGCGCGTGGAACGTTGCCCCGACGCTGACACGTTTTCTGCGCCGCAACCTGTACCCGCGCGGCGCGATGCTGCTCACCGACTGGGGCCCCACTCACGATCGCTGGTTCCGCAGTGGCGCTGACCACAAGCGTGCCAACCTTCGACGCCTCGCCTCTGAGTTTCCCCACGTGAAATGGCTACTGGTCGGCGATGACGGCCAGCACGATGAAGAAATTTATGGGGAGTTCGTCGCCAGCCATCCCGAGAACGTCGCGGCCGTCGCCATCCGCCAGCTGTCGAATGGTGAAGCGGTGCTCGCCGGTGGCCGCAGCAAAATTGCGGAACGCGAGCGTGAGTCATCCGTACCGTGGCGGTATGCCCCCGACGGCGCCCGTTTGGCGATCGAACTTCGCGAGCTGGGCCTGATCAACGACTAAAGCAGAATTGCTTTGTTAAATTTGGTGCACGAATGCCGCGATGCACATGAACACAAGCCGCGACGCTGCAATGATTGACTAATGGCGTTACCAATCGAAGACTATGCCCTCATCGGCGACTGTCAGACTGCTGCCCTCATCGGAAAAGACGGGAGCATTGACTGGCTCTGCTTCCCGCGTTTCGACTCCGCCTCAATGTTTGGAGCGTTGCTCGGCAACGAAGACCATGGCCGCTGGCTCGTGGCTCCGCGAGCGAGTATGGATGCTCCCGCCACCGTCACGGTGACGCGCAAGTACCAACCCAATACCTTTATCCTCGTCACCAACTGGGTGACCGAAACCGGCGAAGTCGAAGTCACTGACTTCATGCCTCACGGCAACCGTCGAGCCGATGTCATCCGTCGCGTCCGCGGCATCAGTGGCTCTGTCGAGATGTACGCCGAGATGTTGATCCGCTTTGGCTATGCCACTGCCCTGCCGTGGTTGCACCAGGCACCCGAAGCGGGCGGCCACGCCATCATCGGTGTTGCTGGCCCCGATGCGATCGTTGCGCGCGGTGTCGAAATGCACGCCTCCGAGCACACTCACCGCGGCGAATTCACTGTGAGCGCGGGCGAGGTTCGCGACTTGACCATGACGTGGTACCCCGCGCACCGTAATCCGCCATCTCAGGTCAACGTGGATGCTGTGCTCGAAACCACAAGCCAGTGGTGGCTCAATTGGTCGGCGCACTGCGAACCGACCGAACAGTACCGCGAGATCGTCAAGCGATCACTACTCGTACTTCGAGTACTCACTCATGAAGACACTGGCGGAATTGTTGCCGCGGCAACGACGAGCCTACCCGAGTGGTTCGGTGGCACGCGCAACTGGGATTACCGCTACGTCTGGCTGCGCGACGCTGCCCTCACGCTGCACGTTCTTCTCGACCACGGCTACGTTGCCGAAGCCGAGGCGTGGCGCCGCTGGCTTCTGCGCGCGATCGCGGGCGACCCCGCCGACGTACAGATCATGTACGGCCTCTCGGGCGAACGCTGGCTTGAAGAGCGTGAGCTCACTTCGCTGCCGGGCTACGAAGGCGCTTCTCCCGTTCGCGTGGGCAACGGCGCTTTCGACCAGTTCCAGGGCGACGTCTTTGGCGAAGTAATGATCGCGCTGCAGGCCGCACGACGTTCCGGCGTTCACGAGAATGACTTTTCCTGGCCGCTTCAGCGCGCCCTGATGTCTCACGTTGAAGACAACTGGAACCGTCCCGACAACGGCATCTGGGAAATTCGTGGTCCCGAGCGCCACTTCACGCACTCCCGAGTGATGCTCTGGGCTGCGATGGACTGTGCAATCACCGCCGTGGAAGAGTTCGGTCTCGAAGGGCCCGTCGATAAGTGGATCGGCATCCGCGAAGAAATTCGTCAAGAGATCGAACGCGACGGCTGGGATGCCGAACGCGGCACGTACACGCAGTACTACGGCGGCACCGGCGTAGACGCGTCGCTATTGCAGCTGCCTCAGGTCGGCTACCTCAAGGCTGACGACCCGCGGATGCTCGGCACTGTCGCTGCCATCGAGGAAGAATTGCTGCACGATGGCCTCGTGCTGCGGTATCGCACCGAGAGTGGCGTTGACGGCTTGCCCGACGGCGAGAACCCGTTCTTAACGTGTTCGTTCTGGTTGGTAGAGCAGTACGCCTCCTCGGGCCGCGTCGATGACGCGACCGTGCTCATGGACCGCCTCGTTGGTTTCGCCAATGATGTCGGTCTCATTAGTGAGGAATACGACACCACCAACGATCGCCAGGCCGGAAACACTCCGCAAGCGCTCAGCCACTTGGCCCTCGTGCGCGCCGCCGACGCGATCTCGGAAGCAAAGACACCGCAGTGAAGTTTGTAACGACGCTGGTGATTGCGCGTCGTTCACCGCTTCTTCAGGTGCTCAAAACATCCGTCGCCGCGGTAATTGCGTGGGTCGTTGCCGGCTTCGTCGTGCAACAACCGCTACCGATCTTTGCTGCAATTGCTGCGCTGCTCGTCGTGCAGCCGAGCGTGACGCAGTCGATCGAAAAGGGCCTCGAGCGCAGTATCGGCGTCGTTGCGGGCGTGGTCATTGCGCTCGGCGCCGGCCAGATCTTCGGCACTTCCAGCTGGGTCATCTTGATGGTGATCGTTTTGGCGGTTCTCGTCGCGTGGCTGCTGAAACTGAGTGCCGGATCTGCCAACCAGATTCCCATCAGCGCGATGCTCGTGATTGCCCTGGGCGGGCAGAACGCCGAATATGCCGTTGATCGCATCATAGAGACGATCATCGGCGCCATGATCGGCTTGATCGTGAATCTCGCCATCGTCGCGCCCGTGATCGTGAGCCCCGCGCACACCGCAGTCTTACTCCTCACCAAGCACACCGCGGCCGCGCTCGAGTCGTTGGCATCTGCTCTGCGTGTGCCGAAATCGGATGCCGAACTCGACGTTCTGCTCGCCGATTCTCGCCACCTCAAAGAGCTGCGCGATGCCGCGTCCGCCGCCCTGCGCAAGGGCGCTGACAGCCTCACCCTGAATCCGCGCCGCAGCAAGCACCACCGAATTCTGCACCGCGACCGCGAACTCTTCGCGATGCTCACCGTATTAGTCACTCGCGCCCTCGGAATGGCGCGCGCTATCCACGACCGCTACGACCCCAACCTCGCCACCGACCCCGTGGCGTTGTCAATCGCGCGAGAACTAGAAAGGGCCGCTCACGACCTGCGGCTGCGCGGCCGCTCCCCCAGCGAACGGGAAGCCGCGCCGCCAACGCGGGAACTGCTGACGCTCACCGCTCCACTGACGGTATTGACGCCACATCCGCAGCACTGGATTTTGATCGGCTCGCTGCTCGAAGACGTGCGCCGAGTTCATGAAGAAATTGTGGGCGACGACGGCGCGAGCTAGTTAGCCGACGAGCGCGCTGCACTCCGCGAGACAAGCAACGAATCGCCCGGTTTCACCAGAGAGTTCACGCCGCAACTCAAGCAATCGCCCCGCGGCATCGTCGATGAGGGCCTCGTCGAGTTCGCCCTCGTCGACGGCCTGCTCTACAGCGGCGACGATTCCTTCGGTATCAACCGCTCCGACATAGAGCAGCATCGTATTTCCGGCTTCAATCGCCCGCACCGCGTTGGTGATCTGGTTGGAGTATTCGGCGACGCCGGAGCGCTCCAACATGCCCATGTCATCCGTTATCGCGATGCCATCGAAACCGAGATCGTCACGCAAAATCTCATGCCAGCGGGTCGAGAACGTGGCGGGTTCCTCATCCACCGCAGTGAACTTCAGATGGCCGAACATCACCAGTGGTGCGCCCGCTGCGATGCCGTCCGCGAAAGGAACGGCGTGCGTCTTCTCCCAGTCTGCAAAGGACAGCGACGTCGTCGGGATGCTCGTGTGCGAGTCTCCCGCGGCCGCTCCGTGGCCCGGGAAGTGTTTGAGAGTGGAAAGCACCATCGACTCCCCCTGTACCGCCGCCGCAACGCGCTCCCCGGCATCCGCGCCCGTTGCTCCGAACGATCGCTCATAAATGAAGCTGGATGAATCGCTGGCGATATCGGCGACGATGCCAAAGTTCACCGAGACACCGACAGATTCGAGCAAGGCACCGCGCTGGGCGAAGGCCTCGAAGGCTGCGTCGGGGGCTTGAGAGCGAAGTTGTAGCGCCGATGCCGCGTCGTCCGTAGGTACACGGCGCACGATGCCGCCCTCCTGGTCAGTGGCGACCAGAACGGGCAGGCCTGCCTCTGAACTCAGCGCGGCAGTATCGGCTTTCAGCTCGCCCAAGCTGCCCGGGATGTTATCCCCCATGAGAATGAAACCGCCGACGCCGTCGAGAGCGCTGCTCACTCGCTCGGCCGGTGATTCGCCGGGAACGTGCACCATGAGCATGCTGAGCACCTTCTGGCGGAGCGACATGGTGGAGAGACGGTCGGTCGCGTACTGAGCGATCGGATCTACCGGTTGTGCCTCCGGTCGCGGCGTGAAGGTCGGAGCGGGAACAACGTCTGTTCGAGGCCCCGCGGTACACCCCGCAAGCACGAGAGTCGCGGCTACAGCGGCGGCGATCGCAGGGATTCGTCGCGCGATCGTCATGCAGCGATCGTACCCGGCTTCGGCGCTAGAGGGTCAGGAGAGCCAGGTCAACGAAGCAAAATCTTCCGCGGTGAGACCGAACTGATCGGTGGCGTGAGCGACGGTTGTTCGTACGACGGGCACCTCTACGCCCTTGCGCGTGAGAACGTCGATACCGGCGGGCGTGAGGCGCGATCGCGAGAAACGCAGAACGATGGTGTCGAAGGCATCGTCAGCCCCGACAACTTGCCAACGGCTCGTGAGCACCTTCAACCAGCCTTGGCCGCGCCAGACGAATTCATCGCCCCGCAAACGGTCGGTGCCGACGATGGTCTTCTGCTCGCCATCGCGAGTCGTGTAGCTGACGGTGTCGGCGAAAGTGAGCTCGTCGCCCTCGGCTGTCTCGTAGCTAAACTCCGGGTTATGGCGCGTTCCATCGAGCCACATCGGAAAATTGGTCGCCTCAACGCACCAGGTGCCGGGCAGCTTGGCGGCTAGCACCGAAGCATCAAAAACTTCACTCACGAGTTCAACATAGAACACCGCGGCTGAGAGTCCGCATCACGACTCGAGTCTGCGGCTACTCTGGGCAAATGATGCGCGCTCTCGTTCGGTCGTCTCACCCCGGCCCCACTGCCGCAGTGACCGTGATCATGTTGGCACTCGCGTGGGGTTACGGTCTCGAGGGGTGGCGAATCGCCATCCTAACTGCCGCGATTCTGACCAATCAGCTATCGGTGGGTCTCTCGAATGACTGGCTTGACGCCGAGCGCGACCGTGCCTCCGGCCGTACCGATAAACCCATCGTGTCGGGCGAAGTCTCGGTCACCCAAGTTGCGGGCATCGCCGCGGGGCTTGCCGCGACATCCATTGTTCTTTCGCTGCTTCTCGGGCCACTTGCTGCTCTTGCCCATGCGGTGTTTCTTGCCAGCGGCTGGCTTTACAACCTAGGGCTCAAAGCGACGCTGTTCTCCGTTGTGCCGTACATCGCGGGATTCGGATCACTGCCCGCCATCGTGACCCTTGCTGCCGGTGCTCCGCAGCTTGCTGCGCCGTGGGCGATTGCGGCGGGAGCGCTCTTGGGAGTTGCGGCCCACTTCAGCAATGTATTGCCCGACCTGGATGACGATGCGAGCACCGGGGTGCGCGGGTTGCCGCACGCTCTGGGCACCCGTCTTTCTGCCGCCGCAATCGCCGTCGGGCTGATCGGCGCGAGCATCGCCGTGGTGTTCGGGCCCGGCACAGCTCCGAGCACTCTTGCTCTCATCGGCTTCGTCGCCATCATCACTGTTGCTGCGGTCAGCGTAGTGCTGATCGCACGGGGAACTCTCCAGCGATTGCTCTTTCGCCTAACGATCGTCGCCGCCGCCATCACGGCCGCGCTTCTCGTGCTGTCGGCACCGCAGCTTAGCTAACCCTCTACGCCACCGGCGGCGCGATATCGCTCGGTTCGTCTGCAGCGACAGCCGGATTGCGGATGCCCAGCAGCGAGGTGAGAGCGCCGGCAAACAGCAGGGCCGCGGTCACGATCACAACGCGGTGAAAATTGTCGGGCGAAAGCGAGCCGACGGTGATCACGCCGAGCAGCGCGACCGTGACGAGCCCGGCAATACGTGACACGGCGTTATTGACTGCGGAGCCGATGCCCGCTTGCTCGGCCGAAATCGCGCCGAGAATCGCCGCGGTTAGCGGAGCGACTGTCATCGACATCCCCACGGAGAACAGCAACACGCCGGGCAGTACTTCCGTCACGTAGTTGACCGATTCCCCCAGACCGAGGAACGTCACGTAACCGCTGCCAGCAAGAAACGGGCCGAGCGTCATAAACAAACGCGGACCGTATTTGCCGCTCAACCGGCCGAAGAATGACGAGAGCAGAATGATGGCGAGGGACGACGGCAGGAACGCAAACCCGGCGAAGGTCGCCGAGTAGCCGGCCACTTCTTGCAAGTAGACGACCATGATGAAACCGCCGAGCGCCAACGCTCCGTAAATGAAGAACGTGGCGATATTGCCCAGACTGAAATTGCGGTGGCGGAACAGCTCAAGCGGCAGCATCGGCTGATTCGCCCGGCTCTGCCACACAATGAAGGCGATAAAGCTCAAGATGCCGACCACCAGCGGCACGAAAACGGCGGGGCTGCCCCAGCCCAAGTTTCCCTGCTCGATGAGCGCAAAGACCGGGCCACCAAGCCCGACGATGCCCAGGGCGGCGCCGAGGAAGTCAATGCGCGTGTGTGCTCTGCGCTCGTCGCGGTGCCCCAGCTTGACCAGCAGCCAGAGCGTGATCGCGATGGGGATGACGTTGATGGCAAAAACGAGTCGCCAGCTGAGCAGGTCCACGAAGACACCACCGAGCACGGGGCCCACGATAAAGGCCGCGCTGGTCCAGGCCGTCCACTGCCCAATGGCATGAGCCTGCGCGGTGCCGCGGAACGTTGACATGATCAAGGCGAGCGAGCTCGGCACAAGTAGTGCGCCAGCGATTCCTTGAACGCCACGCATCACGATGAGCAATTCGGCGGTGGGCGCTACGGCAATGAGCAGCGATGCAATGCCAAAACCGATGAGGCCAATCCGCAGAATAACGAGGCGACCATAGACGTCGGAGAGAGAGCCTGCCAGCAAGATAAGGGAGCCGAGCGTGATCAAGTACGCATCAACAACCCACTGCTGAGTGCTCAGTCCACCGCCCAGTTCCGAGCTGATTGCAGGCAGCGCGACGTTGATGACAGACCCGTCGAGAAAGGCAACAAACGACGCCAGAATCGCGATGGTCAGCACAAATCGTTGATCGCGGGTCATGGTTCTATTCAACACCCGCCAGCGTCACGTTATGCCCAGCTCGGAGCGCTGCTGGCGTTACTGCTGTTTGGGCACCGACTAGTCGAGGCGGCTGAACCCTGTCACGCGCACAACCGCGATACCTTCGGCAGCGGACTCAGCGAGATCCACGGTCGCGTTGATCGACCAGTCGTGGTTGCCCTCCGGGTCTTCGATGATTTGCCGCACGTGCCACTGCCCCGGCTCCTCGGTGATGGTGATCATCGCGGGACCCCGCGCATCACCCGCCGTGGAGAGAGAGTCGTGCTCCTCAAAGTAGCGATCGAGCGACTCGCCCCACGCTTCTTCGTCGTAGCCGGCTGCGGCATCCAGCTCGCCGAGAGCGACCGCATCGTCGCGGGCAGCCAACTGCACGCGACGGAACATTTCGTTGCGCACGAGAACGCGGAAAGCGCGAGCATTCGTGACGACGGATGCCGGAGCAGGCGGCAACACCGGCTCACCGCTAGTGGCGGAGTCGACCCCGTTCGTCATGGCCTCCCACTCGTCGATGAGACTCGAGTCGACCTGGCGAACAAGTTCGCCGAGCCACTCGATGAGGTCGAGTAGTTCGTCGGTTTTGGCATCATCCGGAATGGTCTGACGGGTGGCACGGTAGGCGTCGGAGAGGTAGCGCAACACGAGGCCTTCGCTGCGAGCTAGACCATAGAAGCCCACAAAGTCGGCAAAGGTCATGGCGCGCTCGTAGAGGTCACGAACGACGCTCTTGGGGCTGAGGGCGAAGTCGCCGATCCACGGCTGGCTCGCCCGGTACATATCGAAGGCAGCATCCAGCAGCTCTTCGAGGGGTTTGGGCCAGGTGACTTCTTCGAGCAGTTCCATGCGTTGGTCGTACTCGATGCCTTCGGCTTTCATCGCCGCGACGGCCTCGCCGCGAGCCATGAACTGTTGCTGCGAGAGGATCGGGCGTGGGTCATCCAGCGTCGCTTCGAGCACGGAGATCATGTCGAGCGCGTAAGTCGGCGACTCGCGATCGAGCAGATCGAACGATGCCACGGCAAACGGCGAGAGCGGTTGGTTGAGCGCAAAGTTGGCCTGCAGATCGACAGTGAGGCGAATCTCAATGCGTTCGTCGAAGCTCTCGACTTCTTCGCCATCCACGATCATCGTGTCGGCAACGCGGTGCTCTTCGACGATCTCAGCGGTGCGCAAGGTGCGGTAGATCGCGAGCGCTTGCTTGGCGAGTTCACGTTGCTTGCGACGAGGTTCGTGGTTGTCTTCGACAAGAGTGCGCACGTTGGAGAAGACGTCGCCGCCGCGAGCGATCACGTTGAGGATCATCGCGTGGTTCATGCGCATGTTGCTGGTGAGCTGTTCGGGCTCTGCGGCGATCATGCGCTCGAAGCTGGTCTCGCTCCACGTGACGAACCCTTCGGGAGGCTTCTTGCGCACGATCTTGCGGAGCTTTTTGGTGTCGTCACCGGCTTTGGCGACGAGCTTGGCGTTTTCTGACTCGTGCTCGGGAGCTTGAGCGACGACGGTTCCTGCCGTGTCGAAACCAGCGCGACCGGCGCGACCGGCGATCTGGTGGAACTCGCGGGCGGTCAGCTGACGCATTCGGGTGCCGTCGTATTTGGTGAGCTGCGTCAGCAGCACAGTACGGATGGGCACGTTGATGCCGACGCCGAGAGTGTCGGTTCCGCAGATCACGCGCAGCAACCCGCGCTGAGCGAGTTGCTCCACAAGGCGGCGGTACTTGGGCAGCATTCCCGCGTGGTGCACGCCGATGCCGGAGCGGATGAGGCGCGAGAGAGTCTTGCCAAATACGGTCGTGAAGCGGAAGTCCCCGATCGCGTCAGCAATCTGGTCACGCTGTTCGCGGGAGACAACCTTGATACTGGTCATCGCCTGCGCGCGTTCGAGAGCAGCGGCTTGCGAGAAGTGCACAATGTAGATCGGCGCTTGCCCGGTGGAGAGCAGCTCTTCTACCGTCTCGTGGATAGGGGTGAGGGCCCAGGAGTAGTGCAGCGGCACGGGGCGTTCGACACCCGTGATGAGACTTGTTTCGCGGCCAGTACGGCGGCTCAGGTCATCCGCCAGCGGTTGCATGTCACCGAGCGTCGCCGACATCAGCACGAACTGCACTTTGGGCAGGATCAACAGCGGTACCTGCCAAGCCCAGCCGCGATCGGGATCGGCGTAGAAGTGGAACTCATCCATCACAACCTGATCGACACGAGCATCCGCCCCCTCGCGCAGCGCGAGATTTGCCAGGATTTCTGCGGTGCAGCAGATGATGGGCGCATCGGCGTTTACCGAAGAATCCCCCGTGACCATGCCGACGTTCTCGGCGCCGAAGACCTCGACAAGCGCGAAGAACTTCTCGCTCACGAGAGCCTTGATGGGCGCGGTGTAGAACGTGCGCTGCCCTTGGGCGAGCGCAATCGCGTGGGCGGCGATCGCTACGAGCGACTTCCCTGTGCCCGTTGGCGTAGAGAGGATGACGTTGGCACCCGAGACGAGCTCGATGACCGCTTCATCCTGAGCAGGGTAGAGATCGAGGCCTCGGCCGGATGCCCAGCCGACGAAAGCGTCATAGGTTGCGTCTGCGTCGAAGGGCGTCGGAAGCGCATCCAAGAGTGAGGGCATTGTTCCACCGTAGCCGGGTCACAGGACATCGGAGCACGGCGAGCACGCAACGAGCAGGCACCGAGCGCGCAACCAGCACCTCACTAGCTCAGAGCAAGCATCACCGAGGCGATGAGCGCGAGTGCCATTCCGAGCAGTTGCACCCGGCTCACTTTCTCCTGCAGAGTGAAGCGCGCCAACACAATGGTCGCCAGCGGATACAGGCTCACGAGAACTGAGACGACCGCGAGGCTTCCGGCTTGCAGCGCAAACAGCACGAAAGCGTTGGATGCTCCGACGAGAACACCACCGGCGGCAGCGAGCATCCGTGCCCGGCTCACACTCACGACGGCACCGCCCTCGGGTTGGTGATCGAACTGCGCGAAGAAGCGGCGGATGGGCGTGCTGAGGCGAGTGAGCGCGAGCAGGACCAGCATGGCGGCGAGGCCGACCACGATCTCGACGACCGCGGTGGCGAGGCCCGCGGATTCCGGCGCCTGATCAAGCGCGATGAGAGCGGTACCGAGACCGATGCCCGAGACAACGCCCACCACGACGGTTCGCGGGCGAACGCGCGCGGCGGCATCCGAACGGGTGACCGACACGAGTAAAGCGCTGACGATGGCCAACACGATGGCGACCCACGCGAGCACCGGCAAGCGTTCGCCCGAAACCACGGCAAAGGCGACCGGCACGACGGCTCCCACGACCGCGATGAGGGGGGCAACGAGGCTCATCGGCCCATCGGCGAGCGCCGCGTAGAACGTCAGCAGCCCGACGATGGCGGCTACTCCAGCAATGGCACCCCACAGAATGGCGCCGGGCTCGAAACTCACGGTGACGAACAGCATCGCGATGAGCAGCGAAACAGTGGCGAAGACGTGGATGATCGTGGTCGCCGGCACCACCTGCAAGCGTCGTGTGCTCAAGCCGCCAAAGAAGTCGGAGACGCCGTAAAACACGGAGCCGGCGAGGGCGAGAACGACGCTGAGAATCATCCCGTCAGCATAGAGCCAGCGGAGACCGCCGAGAGCGCGGTGCGCCCGGACGCGCGGGTAGAATCGGGTGTGCCTAATTCTTCATCCTCCCCCGACCACGGCCCGAGCGGTCTTGACCCCGCCGAGCTTGAGGTTGCCCTCAAAGTGCTCAACCAGATGGTGGGCATGGATGAAGAGCACCCCGACTTTGTGACCGTTCGCCGGGCGACCGCCGCTATGTTCAAGGCGGTCAAGAAAGAGCGCCGCCTTGAGAAGCGTGCTGCCATCGCTGACGCCGACCGCGAAGTGATTGCAGCAACCGCTACGGGCGCCGCCGACCGTATTGATGACGAGACCCGCGGCATCCCTATCTCCACCAGCACGACGACGCCGACCGCCGGCGAGCTGATTAAGGCTCGTCCCTGTTACGTCTGCAAGCAGCCGTATACGACCGTTGATTCGTTCTACCATCAGCTGTGCCCGAGCTGTGCGGCCTTCAATCACGCTAAGCGTGACGCCCGCACTGACCTCACGGGCAAGCGTGCGCTGCTCACCGGTGGCCGCGCCAAGATCGGCATGTACATCGCGCTGCGTTTACTGCGGGATGGCGCGCACACGACCATCACGACGCGCTTTCCGCGGGATGCCGTTCGTCGCTTCTCGAGCTTGCCCGACTCGGCAGACTGGCTGCACCGCCTTCGCGTGGTCGGAATCGACCTGCGCGACCCCGCTCAAGTAATCGGCCTGGCCGACTCCGTCGCAGCTCAGGGTCCTCTCGACATCCTGATCAACAATGCGACGCAGACTGTGCGTCGCTCCCCCGGGGCATACCAGCCGCTCGTCGATGGCGAGCTTGCTCCCCTGCCCGACGGCCCGCTACCCGAGCTCGTGACCTTTGGTCACACAAATGACCCGCACCCGCAGGCGCTAGCGCAGTCGGTGTCGGCGCATCCGATCTTGGCCGCCGCTGCCACACGGGCTGAAGAGCTGACCGAGCAAGCCATGACCGCTGGCTCGAGCTCACTGGAGCGACTCGCTGCCGGAACAGCGATTGATGCCGGTGGCCTTGTGCCTGACCTCGACTCGATTAACTCGTGGACGCAGCACGTCGATCAGGTCGACCCGCTCGAGATGCTCGAAGTTCAGCTGGCCAACACCACGGCACCGTTCGTGCTGATCTCCAAGTTGCGTCCCTCGATGGCAGCGTCCGAGTCCCGTCGCAAATACATCGTGAATGTGTCGGCGATGGAGGGCGTGTTCGGCCGCGGTTACAAGGGTCCCGGGCATCCACACACCAACATGGCCAAAGCCGCCGTGAACATGCTCACCCGCACGAGTGCCCGCGAAATGTTTGAGAGCGATGGCATTCTCATGACGAGCGTCGACACCGGGTGGATCACGGATGAACGCCCCCATCCCACCAAGGTGCGGTTGGCAGAAGAGGGCTTTCACGCGCCGCTCGACCTCGTCGATGGTGCAGCGCGCGTCTACGACCCCATCGTGCGCGGCGAGGATGGCGAAGATCTGTTCGGCATCTTCCTCAAGGACTACGACAAGAGTTCGTGGTAACCCCGATGTCGACCCCCGCAGAGTTTTTGAAAGCCACCACGAGTGGAACCCGAGTTGTGGTGCGCCACCTCATCGAGGATGGCCGCGCCACCGACTCCCTGGGCTACTTTCACCTCGCCGATGACACTCACTGCGTCGTCGCGACCAAGCGTGGTCTCGAGACCATCGAGCTTGCGAAGGTGATCGCCGCCAAAGAAGTGCCACCACCGCCAGCGCCGCGCCCGCGCGCTACTTCTTCGGACTAGCTTTCGCCGGTGCCTTCGGTGCCTTGGGTGCCTTGGGTGCCTTGGGTGCCTTGGGTGCCTTCTCCGCCGGCGCGGACTTCACCGCGACTGCCACAGCCAGTTGTGCCGGCGTCACTTTGCCGGGGTTGAAGTGTGCGCCTGGGTCTGCCGAGTCGAATAGCCCCTGCATCACTTTGACACCTTCGGTCGAGATGTCTTGCTCGATCCAGGGCGAGTGCTCGACGCCCACGCCGTGGTGGTGTGAAATCGTGCCGTCGTTGTCAACAAACGCCTTCTGAATCGCGCGCTTGACGGTGTCGTATTCCCCCATCGGGTCGTCGCCGAAGGTGAAGGCGAACGTGAAGTAGAGACACGCGCCCGAGTGATAAGAGTGAGACATGTGCGACATGATCCAGCCCTTGGTACCGAGCGAATCGTAGGCATCCTGGGCAGCTTTGTGTGCGGCTTTGTGTAGTTTCACGACCGACGACCACGGGGTCGCCGTTTCGGAAACGTCGCCCGCGGCGCCCATGTCGAGCAGAAAGTCGCGCAGGTATGGCGTGTCAAATTTTTTCTGGTCGTAAAGGATGCCGGGCCCCTTGCCGACGCCCATGCCACCGTGCTTGGCAACGATCTTGTCCACGAGACTCTTTTGGCGTTTCGCGTGCGATGTCTCGCCCTCAAAACCGATGAAGGATAGACAGATGTCGTCGAGGTTCCAGCCCTTGGCGAGCATGATTTTGGGCAGCGCCGTTTCGGCCGTGAACTTGCTAAAACCGGTGCGCGTCTTGCTCGTCGCAAGGGAAAAGCCCGTTTCTTTCGCATCAGAAATTCGGGTGATGGATGGCGCAGCATCCGATTCGGCGATGGCTTGCATCGTCGCAATTCCGGCTTCCCAATTGGGGAAGAAGTACGCGTAAACGTCGCGCTTTTCGGGGATGCGGTGCACCTGCACCGTCACCTCGGTGATGACACCCAGGCGCCCTTCGCTGCCGAGAATCATCTCGCGAACGCTCGGACCGCTCGAGGTGCTGGGTAGCGGGCGCAGAACGAGCATTCCGCCGGGGCGAACCACTCGCAACCCTCGGGTGATATCGGCAATGTCACCGTATTTGTCTGACTGCATTCCCGACGAGCGTGTGGCTACCCAACCGCCCACCGTAGAGTGCGTGAAGCTGTCGGGAAAATGACCGATTGTCCAGCCCTGATCGTTCAGCTGCTGTTCGAGGTCGGGGCCCTGAGCTCCCGCTTGAATGCGGGCGAGGCCCGCCGCCTGGTCGATGTCGATGACCTCACGCAAGCGGCCAAGGTCAAGCGAAATGACGACACGCTTCTCCGCGGGCAACGGCTCCAGGCTGCCGGCAATGTTGCTTCCCCCACCAAACGGGATGAGGACCGCGTTGGCGGCGACAGCGGCATCCACGACCGCTTGCACTTCAGCCTCGTCGGCGGGATAGATAACGACGTCGGGGCTCCGCAGGATGGCGTTGCTGCGAATACGCACGAGGTCGCGCAAGCTCTTGCCATAGGTGTGGATGACGCGCACCATGTCATCGCGCGTGACGTTGTCATCGCCCACAATTTTCGCAAGCGTCTTCACGAACGCTGCGGTTGCCTTGCTCGCCGGAACGTTGAGGTCAGCGAACGACGGCTCGCCGGCTCGCACCGCTTTCGTAAGATCGAGCCCGACCGCATACTGCACGAACGGCGCAAAACCGGGCTTGTCTTCGTGACGGAAGCCCACACCTTCGTTTCCCCAGCCCCACCATTTCATGTGCTTGACAGCGGTCATTTCGATCCCTTCGGCAGTGCGGTTGGCATGGGGTGAACGGTTTCGTGCAGCGCCCGCACTGCGGCGGCCAGACGCACGGAGAACTGTTCCGGGGTTTCGGTGCCTTCGCGATACATTAATTCGCCACAGACTACCGTGACGGGCAGCCTTCCGCGCTTGGGCCAGTTGTAGCCTCGCGGCATGGCAGCGGATGCTCCCACCAGAGCGATCGGCAAGCACGGAGCTGACGTTGCGATTGAGAGCGCTGCAGCGCCCGGCATGAACCGGCCGAGAGCGCCTTCGCGCGTGCGACCGCCTTCGGGAAAAATGAGAAGGGGAACTCCGCGTTCCAGAAGCGCGCGCGATACTCCCGCCCGCTTTCCCTCGGCATTGCGCTCAATGGCGAAGGCGTTGAAAAAGAGAGTCGTCAGGCCTTTGCGCCACCAGACTTCGAAGAAATAGTCCGCCGCCGCTCCGGCAGCGAGATAGCGCGCCCGAGCCCGCGGCAGTGCTCCAATGATGAGAGGCGCATCCAAATGGCTCGAGTGGTTGGCAACCACGACAAACGGGCCATCGAACCGAGCAATCGTGCTCATACCGACGACTTTCACCCGCACGAGAGACCAGACGAGCGGTTTCAGCAGCCCCCGCTGCGCGACAAAGCGAGCGCACGCCATCGCTGGCGAGGTAAAGCGGTCGACCGGTGGCGTCACGACGTTGAATCTTTCACGCCCGGTAGTTCGGAGCCCTCGCCACTTCGGCTTGATGAGATCTTGGCCGAAATCCAACGAATGGTGCATTGCGGCAAATGTCGGGCAAACCATCCGATGGCTCGGTACCGAACAGTAGGTGTGGAGACAACCTTGCCGCGAGCTGAATCACGTAATGCACCCCGCACCAGAGTGGTGACGTCTATCCAGAGCGCGTCGGGGATCGCTGAGGTGCGGATGCCCGCCCGCTGGTGGAACTCCGTAACAACCCAGCCCGGCATGAGGGCAGTGACCGAAACGCCAGTACCGCGCAGTTCAACGGAAAGCCCCTGGCTGTACGACGCTACCCACGCCTTGATCGCAGAATACGATCCCATCATGACAAGCCCGGCGATGCTGGCAACATTGATGATGGATCCGGCGCCGCGCTCACGCATTGCTCGCCCCGCAGCTCCGCCCAGGATGAAAACTGCGCGACACATAACGTCAAAGGCATGTTCGTGCACAGCGACAGCCGCGGCATCGGTGAGACGGGCGTGCACACCGAACCCAGCGTTGTTGATGAACAGATCTATCGGGCGAGAAACGTCTTCGAGCCGCTCGGCTATGCGCATCACATCGTCGCGGTCCGCCAGATCAGCACTGATCGTCTCGACAGCGACGCCGAAGTCTCGCGACAGGGCCTGGGCCTCTGCAGCCAACCGCTCTTCATTGCGAGCCACCAATACGAGATCGGTGCCGGCTGAGGCCAGTTGTCGCGCAAATTCTGCGCCGATTCCCGACGTGCCACCGGTGATGAGCGCTGTTGCCATGGCGCCAACCCTACGGCACGACACCGCCGTGGCTTCGCTGTCACACACGCGCACACAAACTACACTTGGCGACATTCAGCGCCCCACCAATGCAGCGAGCGGAGGAGCACGATGACTCAGGGTCTTGAGATTGCTCTCGATGATATGGCCGTTCCGGCACACACATTCGATGTACGGCGATATGCCGCAGAGGCACAGGCAAGTTATCGCGAAGAACTGTCGCTCGATGCTTACCGAGAGCGACCGCTTAGCGACGATACGGTGCGCGCGCTTCGCTATCTTCATGTAGTAGAGCGGGGCACAATGACGCACTTGCGCAGCGTGCTCGTCACCGCGACCCACAAGGACTCTCGCGTTACCGCGTTTCTGATCACGTGGGCCTTCGAGAAATACTGGATCGCTGACGCTCTCGATCAGATCATTCGGGCTCATGACGGCGCTGACGCCAATCGCGCGCCCTTCCGCACTCCGGTCGAGCGTACGATCCGTGAGTCGATCGCGGCGAACATCATTGGTCTTCCCATGATTGCCGTGCACACGTCGCTCGGCACCGTGGATGAGTGGCTTATGCAAGCCGCTTATCGTCGCCTTGCCGAGCTAGACCCGCATCCACAACTCGCCGACATCGTCGCGCGCATTCTGGCAACGAAGACGCGTCAGCTTGAATTTTTTGAAGCCCAAGCCCGCCATCGCCTGACCGAATCGCCGCGAGCGCAGAAGGTCACACGACGACGCCTCTCAAAGACTCCGTGGCCGATTGGTGCCCGGGCCGAACCGCGAGCTAACACCCAGTTTTTCTACTCCTACTTGTTCGGCGATTCTCCGAACGTTCTCCCCCAGATTGACGCCCTCATCGACTCGCTCGCTGGTCAGGCCAATCTCAACCTCATGACAAGGGCAGCCGCCAAATGACGACCACCACCGCCCTGACCCGCGAGCATGTCTTTCTCACGGGAGCTACCGGCTTTGTCGGCCAAGCGATCCTCGAGCGATTGTTGTCGAGCCACCCGGAAACTCGCATTTCTATTCTGGTGCGCGGCAAGGGCTCGACCAGCGGCGAGGGCCGCCTCACCAACCTCATGCGCAAACCTGTATTTGCGCAGTGGATGGAGCGCGTGGGCAAAGACGAGGCTCTGGCGCAGGTCGCTCGCCGCGTCACCGTGATTGAAGGCAGCCTGACGGATGTTGGTACCCTGCCCGACGACATCGACATCGTGATCCACGGCGCCTCTACTGTCTCTTTCGATCCGCCCATCGATGAAGCCTTCGACACCAACGTCGGCGGAGCGACGGGAATTTACTCCGCCCTGCTGGCGAGCAAGTCGCGCCCGCATGTGGTGCACATTTCGACCGCGTACGTGGGCGGCATCCGTAAGGGGATCGTGCCCGAGGCCTCGCTGATTCATGAGGTTGATTGGCGGGCTGAGTATGAGGCCGCCCGCACCGCTCGCTCACGCGTGGAGTTCGAATCGCGGCAGCCCGAAGCTCTGCGCGCCCAGCTCACGGCTGCGAAAGCACGCCACGGTAAGGCCGGCCCGCAGGCTGTTGCGCAGTACACCGAAGCCGCTCGCGCTGAGTGGGTGCATGATCGCCTCGTCGACTACGGTCGCATGCGCGCCGAGAGCCTGGGCTGGACCGACGTCTACACGTTGACGAAGGCCTTCGCTGAGCGAGTCGCTGAGGAGATGTGGGCTCAGGCCGGTCATCCGCTTTCTGTCGTGCGGCCCTCGATCATTGAGAGCGCTTTGCTGCATCCGTTCCCTGGCTGGATTGATGGTTTCAAAGTCGCCGACCCGCTGATCTTGGCGTATGGGCGCGGGCAGCTGCCGGACTTCCCGGGACTGCCCGACTCTGTTCTCGACGTCATTCCGGTGGACTTTGTGGTCAACGCTGCTCTGGCAGCGGCCACTACCACCGCTGATCCTGCCGCGCCGGAGTACTACCACGTGAGTTCGGGCGCAAGCAATCCGCTGCCCTTCCATCGCATGTATGAGAACGTCAACGCGTATTTCACCGCAAACCCGCTCCCCGCCGACGATGGCGAGATCGCGGTGCCACTGTGGCGCTTCCCCGGCGGCCAGCGCGTCGAGAAGGCGCTCGTCAAGCGGGAACGCCAAGCCGCACGCGCCGAGGGCATTATCGCCAAGTTGCCGACAACACCTCGAACTCGGCGCTGGCTCGACGAAGTCAAGAGCGGTCAGCACCAGCTCGATGTGCTTCGTGGTTTCACCAATCTCTACCGGGCCTATGTGCAGACAGAGATCATCTTCGACGACGCGAACACGCGAGCCCTTCTGGCAGCGCTGCCCGGCAAAACCGAGGCCAGTGCGCGATTCGACGTCAACGACATCCACTGGGAAACCTATTTTCAGCAGGTGCACTTTCCTGCAATCACGACGCTCACGCGAGCGTTCGCTAACCGACCGGCGGCGCGAGCTCGAACAGCAGAGAAACTGCCGGTGCGGTCGGATGTCGTGGCGGTCTTCGACCTCGAGGGGACCGTTGTCGATTCCAACCTCGTCAAGCAGTACCTCCTTCTGTGGGGCGGCACCGTGCCGCGCTCGAAGGTCATCCACGACCTTGCCGACTTCACATTCTCGCTGCGCAAATATGTGCGGGCCGAGCGTCGAGACCGTGGAGAGTTCATCCGCACCTTCATGCGTCGCTACGAGGGCTTTAAGATTGCGGAAATCGAGCGTATGGTTCGCGGCAGCTTCGGGCGCGCGATGATGCGTCGAGTAATGCCGGATGCTCTGCGCCAAGTTCAAGCGCATCGTGACGCCGGCCACCGCACCATTTTGGTCACCGGAACCATGGATCTCGTCGTGACACCGTTCTTGCCGTACTTCGACGAAGTAATCGCAGGCCGCATGCACGAACGCGACGGAGTTCTTACGGGCTTCCTCGCCGACCCGCCGCTCGTCGACGAAGCTCGCGCTGCCTGGTTGCTTCACTACGCGGCCCAGAATGGCCTCAATCTCAGCCAGTCCTACGGTTACGGCGATAGCCACGCCGACATGCGGTGGCTGCAGCTCGTCGGGCATCCCAACGCGGTCAACCCTGACGTCAACCTGTACAAGCACGCTCAGGAGAAGCGCTGGACCGTGCTCGACTGGAAGCGTCGAACCCCCAACTCCCGCATCCCGCGACCCCGCGCCGCGGCCCCTGCGACAACGGAAGGAGCGGAGCCCCACTCGACACCGTCGAGCTAGCTCCCACACACCATGGCATTCGATATTGATCGCTACACCGCAACATCCAAGAAGGTGCAGTGGGCTGACCTCGACTTCACAGAGTTTGAGCGCAACCCTCTGCCTGAGGCAACGCTGCGTAGCCTCCGCTACATGGCAGACGTTGAGTACCACACGGTCTGCTACCTTCGCGATCTTCTGGTTACGCCCTCCCACAAGGAAGCCGACGTCAGCGCCTTCATGACGATGTGGAATCGTGAAGAGTTCTGGCACGGAGAAGCGCTCTCACACGTTCTGCGCGCGCACGACGTCACGCTCGACTATGACGAGCTCAAAGCGACGCGCCTGAAGTTGGGCTGGAAAGACCGCCTCGACCCTATTAAGCAGTCGGTCCTCGGTAATGTCATCGGCAAAGACTTCATCGCCGTGCACATGATCTGGGGTGCCGCGAACGAATGGTCGGCAGTCGCCGCCTACAACCGGCTTGCTGACTTAGAAAAGCATCCGGTGTTGTCAGAATTGCTGCGCCGCATCGCCAAGCAAGAAGCTCGTCATGTGGCGTTCTATGCGACCCAAGCTCGAAAGCGCTTGGAAGAGAGCAAGAAGGGTCAGTTGCTGGCCCGATTCGCTCTCAAGGGCGCGTGGGGTCCTGTGGGTTCGAGCATCATGCCAGCGGATGAGGTCACTCATGTGATGGGCCACCTCTTCTCAGGTGAAGAGGGTCTGCGCGAAATCCGTAAGCTCGACGACCACATTTCTCGGATGCCCGGGATGGAAGGTCTCACGATCGTTGAGACTGCGATGAAAAAGTATGGGGTTGCGGCGTAACAGGCGTAGGCTGCTCGCTGGAGTATTGGCCACAATCGAATAGGTAAGTTGAAACCGTGGGCGTAAGAATCGAACGAATTGACCTTCCCGGGTTTGGCGTGCGCAACGACGTCATCACGAACTCGGGATGCCGCGTCAGCGTGGTCTCGCTGCGTTCGGGTGAACGTGATCTTGCTTTCTTCAATGCGGACGACCCCGACTCGAATGCTGCGTCTATCTCGTTGACCGATGATGAAGCATCCGCCATCGCGGAAGTTCTCGGTTCGTCGCTCACCCTCAGCCGGCTGTCGGCTCTCGGCGAAAAGGCCGAAGGTCTCTTCAACGAAGAGATTTCGCTGCCCAACGGCTCCGGTTTTGTCGGACACCCGATGGGTGCGATGAAAGCCCGCACCCTCACGAGTGCCTCGATCGTTGCCATTGTGCGCGGCAATGACGTTGTCGCGTCGCCCGGCCCTGAAGTTGTTTTCGAAGCCGGCGACGTCATCGTTGCTGTCGGCACCCGCCAGGGTCTCGACGCCCTCGGCAAGCTCATCAATAACGGTCCCAGCTAAGAGTCACGTATGCATGAGACGACGCAGCTACTCATCGAGGTTGGCGCTCTCCTGCTCGTTCTGAGTGTGCTCGGCAGAGTTGCCGCACGCTTCGGCTTCTCGGCGATCCCGCTCTATCTTCTTGCCGGCCTCGCCGTGGGGGAAGGCGGATTGCTCCCGCTGCAGGCCAGCGAAGAGTTCTTTGAAGTCGGATCGCAAATTGGCGTGATCCTGCTGCTGGCGATGCTCGGTCTCGAGTATTCAGCCGACGAACTCATGGCGAACCTGAAGTCATCACGGATGTCGGGGATTCTGGATGGCGTGTTCAATGCGCTCCCCGGCGCACTGTTTGCCATTCTGCTCGGGTGGGAACCCGCCGCAGTCGTCGCTCTTGCCGGAGTGACTTGGGTGTCATCCTCCGGAGTTATTGCCAAGGTCATTCGAGACCTCGGGCGACTCGGTAACCGCGAGACGCCGGTAATTTTGTCGATCCTGGTGATGGAAGACCTCGCCATGGCGTTCTATCTGCCGGTGCTGTCGGCGCTCGTGATCGGTGCCGGGCTGCTGCAGGGGTCTCTCACCGTGGCGATCGCCGTTGCTGTTGTCGTCACCATTCTTTACGTAGCGCTGCGCCATGGTCGTGTCTTGTCGCGCTTGCTCCCCCAGAAGAACGCTGAAGCCTTGCTGCTCGGAGTAGTCGGGCTCACGATGCTCGTCGCGGGCCTTGCCGAAGCTGTCAACGTCTCCGCAGCAGTTGGTGCGTTCCTCGTGGGTATCGCCATTTCGGGGCCTGTAGCGCACCAGTCCGCTCAGCTCATCACTCCCCTGCGCGACCTCTTCGCTGCCGTGTTCTTCGTCTTCTTCGGCATCTCGACCTCGCCCGCCGACATCATTCCGGTGCTGCTGCCCGCCTTCGCCCTCGCTGTGCTCACCATCGGCACCAAAACGTACTCCGGATATCGAGCCGCAAAACACGCCGGTATCGCCGCGCCTGGCCGTTGGCGTACCGGGCTAGCTCTGACCCCGCGGGGAGAGTTCTCCATCGTCATCGCAGGCCTCGCGGTTGGCGCCGGCATCGAACCCATGCTCGCCCCGCTCGCCACTGCCTACGTACTCATGACGATCATCGCCGGCCCGCTGTTGGCGCGTGTGCCGGATACCGCGTGGTTCAAGGCGCGCGTGCGCAAGCCCACCGCAGCTCCGCCGACGACGCCCGTAGCTACGCGCTAGCCGCCAACAGCACGCCCGCGGTGGTGTTACGCAGCGGCCTTCGGGTCTCGCCTCGAACCATTCCTCAGCGAACGAGGGTCTTTGCGTTGTAGGCCCGAACGTAGCTGGGGATCAAGAAGAGATCGACAATCAGCCATACGTACGCGGCCACGATAAGAGGGATACCGATGAAAATGGCTGCCGTAGCGATGCCTATCCACCACAACGCAAGGAAGCCGATCGCGCTGCCGATCCGGCCTAGGTAGAAGTAGTGCGCTGCGAAGCCGGTCAAAAAGATCGCCAGCAGATAGGTGATCGCCACGTCTTTGCGCGAAACGACCGCAACAACCTGAATGGGGGCGGCGACAGCAGGCGCATAGTGTTCGGTCCACGATGAGCCACTCCACCATCTGCTCAGCGTCGGATCGTTCGGGTCGGCGTACCAGCCAGCAGGTGGGGCCACAGCGTCATCGGTCACAAAATCTCCTTTATAGAAATGACCCTATCTCTATACCTACTTTGGAGTGTGGCTCCTTCAACAGGAAAGCGAGCGCGCAGCCGTAGGCTACTCGTCGCCCTTGTTCAGGTCGGAAAACTTCTCAGCCATCGTGGGGTTGCCCTTCGTCAGCTTCTTGATCGTCACGTCTTGTGCCTTGTCATTGGCGAGGCGCAGGTTGCGGTTGGTACCGAGCAGGGCATCCTTGGTTTTCTGCAGGTGATCGATCGACTTGTCGATCTCGTCGATCGCCGTCTGGAACTTACGGGATGCCAGATCGAAGTTACGAGCGAAGCCTGTTTTGAAGGAGTCCAGCTCTTCCTCAAAGTTCGTCACATCGATGCTCTGCGCCTTCACAAGCGCAAGCTCATTCTTGTACGTGAGTGAGTTGAGCGCCGCGTTGCGGAGAACCGTGATGATCGGAATGAAGAACTGGGGGCGCACGACGTACATCTTCGGGTACCGGTGCGAGACATCCACGATGCCGGAGTTGTACAGTTCGCTGTCTGGCTCGAGCAGCGACACCAGCACCGCGTACTCGCAACCCTTTTCGTTGCGGTCTTTGTCGAGCTCTTTCAAGAAATCTTCGTTGCGCTTCTTCGTGGCCGTAGTGTCGGCTTCGTTCTTCATCTCGAACATGATGGACACGATCTCGGTGCCCGACTCATCCGCCTCTTTGAAGATGTAGTCGCCCTTGCTGCCGCTGCGCGCGTCATTGTCTTTCTCAAAGTAGGCGCGAGGGAAAGCGGTAGCCCGAATCTGGTTGAACGTGGTCTCGCAGTGGATCTCGAGCGTCTCACCGATCATCTTGGTCGAAAGTCGCGCCTTCATGTCGCGCAGCCGCTCAATGGCGTCGTCGCGATCTTTGATCTGAGTCTCGTACTTGTCTTTTAGCGACGTCTCGGCGAGTTTCTTCTCCAGCTCTACCCGCTCAAGAGTGCCCTTGAGCCCGTCGCGCTCTTTCTCCACGGCACCCACCGCTGCGGAGAGCGCCAGCTGCTGCTCTGAACTTGCGGCCTGAAGCTTCGACTTCAGCGCCTGGATCTCAGCTTCTTTCTCTGCGGTGGCGGCTTGGAGCTCGCTCACGCGCTTCGCTTCAGCCAGCTCGGCGGCAGACTCCCGCTCTCGCTTGGCCTTCTCGAGATCGTTAGCCAGAGCATCCCGCTCGGTCTGCACCGCGCTCAGAGCCTCTGACACTGCCAGCTTCTGAGCAACAGCGCCAGACTCCAGCTGCGCCTTCAGCTCCTGAATGGCGGCATCCTTCTTCGATGATTCGGCCTGCAGCTCCCGCGCGACCTTCGCTTCAGCAAGCGCGATCTCCGCCTTCTTGGTGGCCTCGGCCGACTCAAGTCGCTCGTGCAGCTCACTCTCGAACTCACGGTCACGAATCTGCTTCACGATGTCGGCATAGCCTGCCTCATCGATAGTGAACGCTTTGCCACAGTGAGGGCAGGTAACTTCATGCATCGGCGCGTCTTCCATTCAGCTCTGCTGTGAGGTGGATGCCCGCCGGCTGCGGTTACTCGCGCGGCGCACTCCACATCGTTTTCGCTCAGGCTAATGGCTGCGCTGAGCGCACGGGGGTTGCCGCACGGAGTTCTGACACGGCAACGCCCACGGTGGAGTTCGCGCAGGCCAGCAGGCGGGCACGAAAAAGCCCCGCAATCTTTACGATTGCGGGGCTAAATGGTGGATCCAAGGGGATTCGAACCCCTGACCCCCTGCATGCCATGCAGGTGCGCTACCGGGCTGCGCCATGGACCCATTTGTTTTGTTTCCGTGTAGAAAACGCAACTTGACAAGATTACTACACGCTCAGCGCATCCAAAACCATCTGAGCGAATACCGGCCTAAACTACGGAAAATATTTGGGAAAAGCCGAAGGGCGGCCAGCATCCGTGAAGATGGTGACCGCCCTTCGTGCGCCTGAGCGAACGGTGATGCTACCCGCGTCGCCTAGTCGCTAAGTTGCCTAGGAAACGGGGATGACGAGTCCGTTGTAGAAGTCGTTGATGTATGCCTTCGTCTCGTCGGAGGTCAGCAGCTCGTAGAGCTTCGTGACGCGCGGGTCGCTCGTGAGCTCATCGCGGGTGGCGAGCACGTTGTAGTACACGCTCGATGTGCCTTCGGTAACCAGCTGCAGGTCACCCGAAAGGCCAGCAGCGCCCGCGTAGTTGAAGTTCACGATCGCCGCGTCCTGGTCGTCAAGAGCGGACGGCAGGCTCGCTGCGTCGATCTCGATGAAGTTGTAGGCGTGGGGGTTGGCGGTGATGTCCGACACGGTCGACGGGGCATCCGTGGTTTCGATGAGTCCGGCATCCGCGAGAAGCAGCAGCGCACGGCCTTCGTTGCTGGCATCGTTCGGCAGAGCGATCTTGGCGCCATCGGGCAGGTCAGCAAGCTCATCGACGGTCTTCGAGTACAGCGCCAGCGGTGGGAGGTACACCTGGCCCACTACGGCGAGAGTGTCGCCGGTGTTCTCGTTGTAGAGATCAAGGAACGGCGCGTGCTGGAACAGGTTCACGTCGATGCTGCCCTCGCTCAGCGCGGGGTTGGGGGTCGTGTAGTCGGTGAACTCTACGATGTCGAGTTCGAGACCGGCAGCCTCGGCCTGGCCACTGTCGATGACGAACTGAACGATCTCACCGGCGGGCGTTGCCGTGGCGCCGACGGTCAACGAACCGAGGGTGCCATCAGTCGGTGCGGACTCTTCAGCAGGAGCCGAGCATCCGGCCAGCGTCAGAGCGAGCACGCCAGCGGCGGCCACGGTGGAGAGGGAGAAGAACTTAGAGCGTGACATAACTATTCCTTTGGTGAAGGGTGAAACGAAGGGAAAAAGAGAACTACGTGAGGGTCAGCCGCCGACTGTGTCAGCGGTGAGACATTCGGTTTGCCAAGCGAGCGCCGACCACTTGAACGATCTGCACAATCGCAACCAACACGATGATTACCGCGACAATGTGGATGACGCTGTAGCGCTGGTGCCCGTAGCGAATAGCAACATCGCCCAGACCTCCACCACCAATCGCGCCCACGATTGCCGAGTAGTTCACAATCGACACCACTGTCGTTGTAAAGCCACGGATGAGGCCCGGTACTGCCTCAGGAATAATTACTTTCGACACCAACTGCCACCGCGTCGCGCCGAGCGAGTGACCTGCTTCAACGAGCCCCTCGTTCACTTCGCGCAATGAGATCTCGACGATGCGAGCGTAAAACGGGATGGCCGCCACTGTCAGCGGCACGATGGCCGCGGTGACGCCGAACGCTGAACCGAGAAGCAACCGTGTGAACGGGATGAGCGCGATCATCAGAATGATGAACGGGATGGACCGACCGAGGTTCACCACAGTCTGCGTGACCGCGTTGATGATGCGGCCAGCGACGAGGCTGCCGAAGGGGCGCTCAAGAATGCCGCCGCGATCAGTGACGACCAGCAGCGTTCCCAGGGCGAGCCCGAGAATGAGCGTGATGAGCATGGTGACGCCCACCTGGTACAGGGTCTCCCCCGTCGCCTTCAGAAGCGTTTCGAACAGCTGCGGCCAGAAGCCGGGAGCAGTGGAATCAATCATCGTCCGCTCCTCACAATCTCAACAACGAGCCCTTGGGCCCGCAGGTCGTTGATCGCTGCCGCGTTGGCGTCAGCGGATCCCGGCAATTCGAGCCGCGTGCGACCCGATTGGGCACCGGCAATCGTCTCGATGGCGGCACCAACGAGGCCTACATCAATCTGGTGAGTACGCGCCAGCTGAGACACCACGGGGCGACCCGACGACAACCCCACAAAAGTGACGTCGATGACGGTGGAATTACCTTCCGGCAGCTCCCCCAGCGGGAAAAGTCCGCGCGCAAGCTGCGATCCAGGCTGCGAGAGCAAGTCCACCAGACGGCCCTGCTCGAGAATGCGGCCGCCGCTCATGAGCGCTGCGGAATCGCAAATGCTCTTGACGACATCCATCTCGTGGGTGATCAGCAAGATCGTAAGCCCAAGCTCTTTGTTGATGCTGCGCAGCAGCTGCAGAATCGACTCTGTTGTCTCGGGGTCGAGTGCGCTGGTTGCTTCGTCGCTGAGCAACACCCGCGGGCGTGATGCGAGAGCACGCGCGATGCCCACGCGCTGCTTCTGGCCGCCCGAGAGCTGAGCGGGATACTGCTGGGCTTTGTGCTCGAGCCCCACCAGTTCAAGAATTTCATTGGTGCGCTTAGTACGTTCACGGCGATCGACGCCGACGACTTCGAGAGCAAGTTCAACGTTGCCGCGCACCGTGCGGCTATCGAGCAGATTGAACTGCTGAAAGACCATTCCGATTTCGCGCCGTGCCTGTAGCAGTTCGCGATCGTTGAGCGCGGTGAGTTCACGGTCGCCGACCGTCACTGTGCCAGCATCCGGTCGTTCGAGCAGATTGACGGTGCGGATGAGCGTGCTCTTGCCGGCACCGCTCTGGCCGATGACGCCGAAGATCTCCCCGCTCGCCACCGACAGACTGACGTCGTCGAGAGCACGAACAGGGTTCGCGACATCACCAAAAGTCTTAGTGACGGAATTGAGCGTAATCATGAAACCCCAGTGTGAGAAGGTGACTCGGTACGAGTGACCCCGGGGTCTAACTGCCCGGATACCCCAAGCACACCAGTAAAACGCAACCCCACAAAATTGGGTTACGAAGTGTGAAGTTTGTTACTCCGCGTCGCTATCGGCGTCGTCGTGTGCGGGCTGCTCGATCGTGATCGGGATCACGGGGCAGTCACTCCAGAGTCGCTCGAGCGAGTAGTACAGGCGATCTTCTTCGTGGAAGATATGCGCGACCACGTGTCCGAAGTCGAGAAGAATCCAGCGGCCCTCCGCACGACCTTCGCGGCGCAACGGCTTGGCGCCGGCTGCGATCATCTTCTCTTCGATCTCGGAGGCGATCGACTGAACATTACGTTCGTTGCGACCGGTCGCGAGGAAGAAGATATCGGCGTAAGGCATGGGCCCGGTGACGTCCAGAGCAACCATGTCGGTCGCCTGCTTGGCGTCAGCGGCGTGCGCGACGATGGAAAGTAGCTCGTTGGCACGAGGAGAAGCAGTCACAGGATCCTTAATCGGAAATTAGCTGATGGCAAAGAGTTAAAGCTACAACATGTTGAAGGCAAAGGCTGCCACGAGAAGACCCGCAACGACAACCGCCATCGACGCCGCCGAGATCAGCAGAACCGTGAGCGCACGGGTGCCCTTCGGTTTTTGCGTCTGCGTAACTGATTGGTTAGAGAACGTGCTGACGGCTTTGACCGCACGCACAGGTGCTGAATCTGTTGACACCATGTCGCTGTCGTTGAGATCCAGGAGCGAATCAATGTCGCCCTTATCGAAGCGGTCAGAGACCCCGCTTGCCGAAAGCGTGCTCGGCAGGTCAATTGATCCGGTGAGCATAGTTTCGCCGCTGGAGTTCAGCGGCCCACGAATGTCAGTTGCGAACGGGATCGCTGGCAGCACTAGGGCGTTGGTCGCCGTGCTTCCGCTACCAATCGTGCGCGCAACAATAGCGTCGTTCGAATCGTCGGTAACGCTGGCCTGCTTGGACCAGTGTCCGGCCGAGAGAGTGGATGCCGAGGTGCCGGGGGCTGCTGGTGCCGCGGCGTTCGGTTCAGCCTTCGCCGGAGCGGCCGTCTGAGCCGAAGCCTTCGCTGCTGCGGACGGAGCCGGCGCAGTTGGAGTCGTCGTCGCCGGCGCAGCAACGTCGCCATCGAGACGCTTGCGAGCAAGCTCGTCGAATTCCGCGCGAGCGTTGCTCAACGTGGTTTGGCTGGGCGCGACAGGCTCAGCCTTCGTGGATTCAACTGGGGGCTCGAGACCGAGGAGACCCTCGATCGTGGGCTGCTCGAGCTTGGCGGATGCCGGAGTCGAGGTCGGAGCAGGCAAGTTTGCGGCGTACGACGGGGCCGACGCACTCGGTGCAGGCAAGTCCGCGAGAGGGGATCGCGGTGCGGCCGCTTCAGGCGCCGCTGCCGCAGAGCCATCGGCATTGCCGAGCAACGACTCAAACGCGCTCAAAGCGTCGACCGAAGCAGAGTCAGACGCGGCTTCGGGCACAACAGCGAGCGGGTCGACGAGAGCTGGAGGCTCAACATAGAGCTGGGCATCGGGTGCAAACGAGAGCTCGTCGACTGATTTGGCAGGCTTAGACGGTGCTGCTGCCGCTGCGGAGGCTGCCGCGGCCAAGTCGGCCAGGCTCGGACGTGCCGGCGCTGACGAGCGTGCAGGAGCTTCAGGCGCGGGTGCCGCTGGCGTCGCTGCGGTTGAAGTTGAGGATGTGGGCGCAACTGCAGGCGCCGGCGAGACTGCCGGCGGAGGCGAAACTGCAGGCGGAGGCGAAACTGCAGGCGCAGCCGCCGCCGTGGGGCGTGCAACCGGGACAACAGGCGGAGCCTGAACGGGAGCAGCAGGGGCTGCCGCAGTTGACACTGCGCCGCGGGGCTCTGGGGCCGCCTCACCGGGGTTCTGATTCGCAGCTTTCGCAGCTTCTTCGCGCGCTCGCATCTCGCGAAGCTCTCGACGAGTCAGCGTGCGTTCGCGAGCAGGTTCTACATCGCCGTTTGCACTGGATGCGGTTGTCGGTGTGCTTGCGGTCGGTGCGGCTTTTGCGGGAGCAGCGGTGTGTGCTGCTGGCGCGCTAGTGGGCGCTGGCTGGGCTGCAACGGCATCTGCTGAGGGAGAGGCGTGGTTTTTGGCAGCCGAAGGCTGCTCGTTCTGTGCTTGCGCCGGGAAGGTGGTGAATCCTTCGACCGTGGGCTGCCCGTCTGACGTGTGCTCGCGCTCACTCTGACGCGCCGCACGGCGCGACTGCGGCGGCGGATCGTGAAAAGTGGTCATTAAGTACTCCGATATAAATGGTGCTTGGCGATGTACTGAACGACACCATCCGGAACCAGATACCAGACGGGATAACCCCGACTGACCCTGTTTCGACAATCGGTGGATGAGATCGCAAGCGCCGGCACTTCAAGCGAGCTTACGCCTTGCTCAGGCAATCCGCTAATAGTTAAGGCGTGTCCTGGCCGTGAAACTGCTATGAAATGCGCAAGGGTCCAGACCTCCGCGACGTCCTTCCATTCCATAATTTGGGCCACCGCATCCGCACCCGTTATGAAGAACAGATCGGCATCCGGATACGCTCGACGCATATCGCGAAGCGTATCGATCGTGTACGTGGCACCTTCGCGCTCGAGGTCGACGCGACTGACGTTGAAGCCTGGATTGGCCGCCGTCGCAATGACCGTCATGAGATAGCGGTGCTCCCCCGGCGTGACGGTATCTTTCATCCACGGTTTACCCGTGGGCACGAAGACAACCTCGTCAAGGTTGAACTGAATTTGAGCTTCGCTTGCGGCCACGAGGTGGCCGTTGTGGATGGGATCGAAGGTTCCACCCATAATGCCGATGCGTGCGCGGCGCGGCGCCGTTTCGGCGGTCATGAAAAGCCTTAGTGGCCTGCGCCGTGAGCGTCGCCAGCCTTCGCGGCCTTCGGTTCTTGACGGTTAGCGACGTCGCGGAAGCTCCACGTGACGAAGCCCAGAGTCGTGAAGACGACAGCCGCAATGAGCGGGAAAGCGAGCGCAGGCAGCACGAGAGGTGCAAGCTCTTCGGTCGACGCAAGAACGTTTAGAAAAATCGGCATCAGATCTCCATTCACAAAACCACTGACAGTCTACCCGCGCACTTGACCACTGCCGCGCACAACCCACTTCGTGCTCGTAAGTTCCGGCAACCCCATCGGTCCACGCGCGTGAAGCTTCTGAGTTGAGATGCCCACTTCTGCGCCGAACCCGAACTCCGCGCCATCGGTAAACCGAGTGGAGGCGTTGACCATAACGACCGCCGAATCCACCTCGGCCAAGAAGCGATCAGCATTCGCCAGATCATTAGTGATGATCGACTCAGTGTGCTTAGTGGAGTAAGTATCGATGTGCTGGATTGCGGCGTCGAGGTCGGCGACGACCCGCACCGCGACATCCAGACTCAAGTTTTCAGTAGACCAGGATTCATCGGTGGCCGCTTCAGCAGAGGGGAAAAGCTCGCGAGTACGCGCGTCGGCGTGGATGGTCACGCCCGAGTCAGCGAGGCGAGCAAGCACGGCCGGGATCAGTCGCTCAGCAGCGTTCTCGTGAACCAGCAACGTCTCTAGGGCGTTGCAGACACTCGGACGCTGCACTTTGGCGTTATGCACGATCTCGACTGCGGTTGTTTCATCCGCCGATTCATCCAGAAAAATATGGACGATGCCAGCGCCTGTCTCGATCACGGGAACCGTGGACTCATTAACTACGGTCTGGATGAGTTGGGCACTTCCTCGGGGAATCAGAACGTCTACGAAGCCTCGTGCCTGCATAAGCGCTTTCGCCCCCTCCCGGCCGAATTCATCAACAGTCTGCACGGAAGCGGGGTCAATACCCACACTCCCCAGTGCCGTCTGGATGACGTCAACCAGAACGCGGTTGGAGTCCTCGGCCGCAGAACCTCCGCGTAGCATCACCGCGTTGCCGCTCTTGAGCGCGAGCGCAGCAATATCGATCGTGACGTTGGGGCGCGCTTCGTAGATAGCGCCGATAACGCCAAAGGGAACACGTGTCTGCGCTACGGACAACCCATTGGGCAGCACCGAACCCCGTACGACAGTGCCTACAGGGTCAGCGAGATCGACGATTTCGAGCACTGCAGCGGACAACTGGTCGATTCGTTCCGCAGTGAGGCGCAACCGATCTTGAAGTCCGACCGTCATCCCGTTTTCTTGACCCCGCTTGAGGTCGAGCGCGTTAGCTTCAACGATGCGGTTCGCATTAGCAACGACTCCAGCGGCGATAGCTTCCAGCGCGGCATTTTTCTGCACCGTTGTGGCCGTTGCCAGCGTGCGCGAAGCTGCGCGCGCTGCACGAAGCTTGTCGTCAATAGAGAGAGCGGTAACTGCCGAATCAACCATAGTCAGAGTGTAGCGGCGCGAACCCGAGGCCGAAGAACGTTACAACGAAAGGGTGTCTGCCTCGAACCAGGTGCCAATTTCTTCCCCGGCGAGAGCCGCCGCGACACTGCCCGTTTCGGCAAGAAGCACAGGGATTCCAGCCGCAGCAGCGTGCTTAGCAGCGGCAACCTTCGTGCCCGCTCCCCCAGTACCGACGCCCGCTGCCCCGATGTCACCAAAAGTAACCTCGCTGAGGTCGTTGCTGAACGGGACGAAACTGATGCGCTCGGCACCCGGATCAGACGGAGGTTTCGTGTACAGCGCGTCAATGTCCGAGAGCAGCACCAGCACATCCGCCCGCACCAAAACAGACACCAACGCTGCGAGGCGGTCGTTATCGCCAAAGCGGATCTCGTGGGTCGCAACCGTGTCGTTTTCGTTCACAATGGGCAAGATCTTGAGCCCGAGCAGACGCTCCAGCGCACGCTGAGCGTTGCTGTGGTGAGTGGGGTTTTCCATGTCCCCGGCCGTGAGCAGGATTTGCGCGGCGACAACGCCGTAGCGGTCGAAGCTCTCCTGGTAGCGATAGATGAGCACATTTTGGCCCACTGCCGCGGCAGCCTGCTGAGTCGCGAGGTCAGTCGGACGACTATCGAGCTTCAGGAACGGAATACCAGTGGCGATAGCACCGGAGGAAACAAGAATGACTTCAGATCCCGCCGCATGTGCTGACACTAGAGCATCAACCAAAGCACCGATCTGTCCCACGTTGGCACCGCTCACCGACGACGAGCCGACTTTGACAACGATGCGGCGCGCACGAGGGATCTCGGCGCGCACGGTGGGCTTGTTAGTCACGATCCTCTGTCTCATCGTCGTGCTGAATTGCGAAGCCTTCGTCGTCGCGCCAGATGCCGGCCTCGCGCTCGGATTCGAGCTCGGCGCGAGCCGCAGCCTTAGCATCCATACGCTCAAGGTAGTTGCGACGACGGCTGCGGTTAGTCTCGCGTGGGTTGTCGTCGAGTCGCGGATCAGTTCCACGCGGAGCAACGATCAATTCCGCGGCCGATGACAGAGTGGGCTCCCAGTCAAAGACGACGCCACCGTTGGCACCAATGATGACTGTGGAACCGGGAACGGCACCTGATTTGAAGAGCTCGTCTTCAACGCCAAGGCGCGCAAGGCGGTCAGCCAGGTATCCCACGGCTTCTTCGTTGACGAAGTCTGTTTGGGCGACCCAACGCTCAGGCTTCTCTCCCACAACGCGGTACACGTTGCCGTAGGTACCACCCTCGACCTTGACAACAAAGTCCTTGGCGTTGACGGCACGCGGCCGCAGAACGATACGTTCCTTGACCGGCTCGGAGTTCTGCGCTTCGCGCTCCGCCACGACGAGGGCGGCAAGGGCGAAGGAGAGCTCACGAAGGCCGTGACGCGATACAGCGGAGACTTCAAAGACGCGGTAGCCGCGCTCCTCTAGCTCAGCTTTGACGAGGTTCGCAAGGTCGTTTCCGTCAGGAACATCGACCTTGTTGAGAGCGATGATCTGCTCACGTTCGAGGAGAGGCTTCTGGCCTTCGGGAACGGGGTACGCAGCGAGCTCGCCGAGAATGATGTCGAGGTCACTGATCGGGTCGCGACCAGGTTCGAGGGTCGCGCAGTCGAGAACGTGCAGCAGAGCGGTGCAGCGCTCGACGTGACGCAAGAATTCAAGACCGAGGCCCTTGCCTTCGCTCGCGCCCTCGATGAGACCAGGAACGTCGGCGATTGTGTACCGGATCTCACCTGACTCGACTACACCCAGGTTCGGGTGCAGGGTCGTGAACGGGTAATCCGCAATCTTCGGCTTGGCGGCACTCATTGCAGCGATGAGGCTGGACTTACCCGCGGACGGGTAACCGACGAGCGCAACATCAGCAACTGTTTTGAGCTCGAGGTGAATGTCACCTTCGAAACCCGGAGTACCGAGCAACGCAAAACCGGGCGCCTTGCGCTTCGTGGATGACAGAGCAGCGTTACCGAGACCGCCTTGACCGCCAGGAGCGACAATGAGCCGCATTCCCGGAGCGTCCATATCGATGAGCACTTCGCCGTCGCCGTCGCGCACGACAGTGCCCACCGGAACAGGAAGAACGAGTTCCGCACCAGCAGTACCCGCCTTGAGGTCACCCTGACCGGGCTGACCGTGCTGCGACTTACGGTGCGGTGAGCGGTGGTAGTTGAGAAGGGTCGTCACCTGCGGGTCGCTGACGAGAACGATGTCTCCACCGTCACCGCCCTTGCCACCGTCAGGGCCGGCGAGAGGCTTGAACTTCTCGCGCTTAACGGACACACAACCGCTACCACCGTGGCCTGCCACGAGGTGAAGAGTTACCTGATCGACGAACGATGCCACGATGGTTCCTCCTGTTCTCGTGAGCTACTGAAAATATTCTGCTGTCATTTTAGACAGCAGAAGCCTGCCATCTTAAATGGCGAGAGCGAGCCGAAGCTCGCTCTTCGCTTTTACGCCCCCTGCACGCAGGTGACGCGGAGTTTATGCCGCGGAAAGTTACGCGGAAACGATGTTGACGACCTTGCGGCCGCCCTTTGCACCGAACTGAACCGCGCCCGCTGCGAGAGCGAACAGGGTGTCGTCGCCGCCACGACCGACGTTAACGCCGGGGTGGAAGTGGGTGCCACGCTGGCGAACGATGATTTCGCCGGCGAGAACCTCTTGGCCGCCGAAGCGCTTTACGCCGAGGCGCTGCGCGTTGGAGTCACGACCGTTACGGGTGGAGCTTGCGCCCTTTTTATGTGCCATCTGTCTAGAAGTCCTTTACGTCCGTCAGCAGTTACTTGATGCTGGTGATCTTGATGCGGGTCAGTTCTTGACGGTGACCCTGGCGAACCTTGTAGCCGGTCTTGTTCTTGAACTTCTGGATAACGATCTTGGGACCGCGCTCGTCGTTCAATACCTCGGCAACGACCTTGATCTTCTCAAGCGCCTTGGCGTCGTGAGTGATCTTGTCGCCATCAACGAACAGAACTGGAGCGAGCTCAACATTGCCGTTCTTGTCGGCTGCGATGCGGTCGAGAACGACAATCGTGCCGACCTCTACCTTCTCCTGCCGCCCACCGGCGCGCACAACTGCGTAAACCACTTTTGACCCTTACTTAACGATTGAATAGCTAGAACTACTGAAGCTTGTGGCGATCTCTGCGGGCTTTGCCCAGCACACGCCAAGGATCAACGATACTCGACGTGGGCACTCCCGGTCAAACGACACGCTGCGGTAGCTTTCGACTGAATCAATCACAACTTGACCCGACGAAAACGAGAACGTGTACACCAACATTGGTCACGATCTCGGAGATCGAAACCACAACTCGGGTGCAGCGGGTTCAATAGTACGCCGCTAACGGGCACTGGGTCAAAACCTCCGCCTGCAGATTGGCCGTCAATTAGGCTCAACCTATGACCGTGTTGATTGACCAGCCCATCTGGCCAGCCCACGATACGGTCTGGGCGCACATTGTGAGCGACACCTCGCTCGAAGAACTGCACGAGTTCGCCGAGCGTGCCGGCATCCCCCGCCGGGGCTTCGACCTCGACCACTACGACGTTCCCGCCCGCATGTGGAGTGATCTCGTGGCACTCGGCGCCGAGCCCGTAGGCGTGCGAGAGTTCGTGCATCGCCTCCAAGCCAGCGGTTTGCGGGTAGCGCAAAAGGATCGCCCGGCGCACTAACGGTCGGCGCGAGCGAAAGTTAGTTCGCTGCCGACTGCAGCGACCGCAGGGCCGCGAGGGCGGCATCCGTTGACTCCACAGGCACAAACAAGTGATCGTGATGATGCCCGGCAATCACATTGCAGCTGATCTGCACGTCACCGAGAGCCTGCGCGAACGCTGCCGTGAGCCCCACTGCCTCTAACGCCGAGGTGACCGTGAGAGTGATCCAGGATGAACGGAACTCGTGCGGAATGCGCTGGCGCACCGCATCCGCCTCGGACATCACTACCGAGACGCCCTCTGTCTCGCGCATGACGGCCACAAGTGACTCCGTCTCGACGTCCGCGAGCGACTTCACCGTGGCGAAAACGTAAATGCCCTCGTTGAGATGAGGCTCCATAGTTGAGAGCAACTCGTTGAGATCAGAAACAGCGGTCATATAACGACGCTAGCGCCAGACGGCACCAAAGCCCTCAACGCTGCGCGTAACGGCTCCCGTGGCGATCTCCACGAGATAGGTCGTGGTGCTTTGCGGTCGCGGATTCATTACGTATTCGTCGGCATCGAGAGTCGCAACGTTCGGTTGAACCTCGACAGCGACGAATTGGTTATTGGGGGAAACCTCAAAACCGAGAATGGCTCCCTTGTCGCCAACTGTCTGGTAGAGGATTCGCGACTCCTCGCCGTTGTCAAACGCGAGAACACTGCTGAACGATGCCCCGGTCTCTCCCACCAACACCATCTTGGCTACAAGGTTGCCTTCTTCATCGGCATCAGTTTGACCAATGAAGGGTTGTTCGCCATCAATAGGCGAAGGTTGCAGCCGCACTTCGGTGCCATCTGCCAGCGTTACTGCCGCGCTGCCAGTAGTGTCACTCACGATCGCCGTAGAGCCATCTGCCGAAACGCGATCAAAATTGAAATAGCCACCGAGGGGAACGATGAGACCCGTCGTGATGTCGACGCGCACGAGCGTGCTCTCGGTAGTTACCGCCACGATCTCCGTGGTGCCAGGCACAAACTGCCAGCCCGTGACACGCATCGGCTCACCGTCTAAGTCGTTGACGGCAACCACATCGCGGCCTCGATCGAGATCAACCGTGTATAGCGTGTGCGAAACAGTGGGGATGGGCCCGGGATCATTGCTCGAAATCGTAAAGCCCAACAGGGAGCCCGAACGGGTGGCATCCAAATCGGCGACCTCACCGACCTCGGGCAGGAGCACCTCTTCCGTCACCCCGGTATCGGGGTTCGCGAGTGTCAGAGTGCCTGTGCGGTCGGCAGCTGCGGTTGTAAAGGCCACCACATCGCCAACCGGTACAAACTCTTGAATTCCCTCGCCCGCGAACACCACCGTGCGTTCCTGCGAGGTCAGGCCCGTTCGAATGATTTCGTCGTACGGCTGGCCCCGGTCGAGGTAGTAAAGCTCAGGCTCGCCCGTCGTGAAGGAATAGCTGAACGTGGACTCAGGACCGCCAGACGCCGTCGTGACACCTTCGACGCTCACGGTGTACTCGGTGTTGTAGTCGAGCGCTTGGGCGAACTGCACTGAGATGAGGTCGCCTTCGCTGGATGCCACGGCGTCGACGGCCGGCACAACCGTGACCGCCTCAGGGTCAATCTCAGCGATCGTCTGATTCGCAAACAAGCGCAAGGTTTGATCTGACGACTCGACCAAAGCGTCCCCGTCGACCTGCGCACTCGACAATTTAGGGCCCTGAAGATAGCCCAAAGCGAGAAAGATACCGGATAGCACGAAGAGAGCTGCGACCGTCCAAGCAAAGGTGCGACGGAACGAACGCATGCTGTTAGCGGCCTCCGGCGGCGGCGCGCTAATAGAGATATGGCTCACTGGGCCGCTCCACTGCAGTCATTTTCTCCGGAACCAAAACGAGCGGCAAATCGCTTCGCGAGCTCGGGTTGATCTCGAACGACCCCACAATTTCTATCCACGCATCAACTTCAAACTCGTTCTGCCAGTCAGGGGCGTACACCGCAACGCCGGCCGGCTGGGCGTCTACCGCACAGCACGTCACCGTGAACCGGGACACGTAGAAAATGTTGGTGGGGTCATCTTCACTTGGCGTGATGAAGCCAACAACATCGGCCTGCTTATTGGCGTAGAAGCTGGGGTCGCTCGTCTGACGAAGCAGCGATGCCCAATCAACGACGGTGAAACTCGCAATCAATTCGTCGTCAGCGTTCTCGACCTCATCGGCGTTTTGACTGTCGCTGCCCACCGTGGAGCCCACGATGTCCCGCTGGCTGGCCGTAGCACTCGACAAAGTCGTCGGAGGAAGGAGAACCAGGCTGAGCGCCATGGCGCCGGAAAGAACGAGCGCCAGCGCGCCAACAACACGGGACCACCCTCTACGCGGTGCCGCACCCTCGGTGTCCGCGGGGCGTACCGCCACGCTGAGAACACCAATGACAAGCGCAATGACCGCCATGATGACGGTGAAGACCACATAACGAGGATGGATATAAAGAACAAGCTGTTGAGTCGCAGCAAGCCAGACAGTGGCGCTCACCGCCACCAGAATGAGGATGACGCCCCACCAGCGCCGAAGACTAGGCAACATAGTTGATCACCAACCCGATCAAGGCACTCATCAGTGCGACTACAAGGGACAGTTGCACGAGCACCTTCGCCGTGAACGTAGTGCGCATGATCGCCAGCATCTTGATATCGATGATGGGACCGAACACGAGGAACGTGACGATAGAGCCAGGCATGAAAGTGCTCGCAAACGGCAAGATGAAGAACGCATCCACACTGGAACAGACTGAGATAACGAACGCCAACAACATCATTGCCAGGATCGACCACAAAGGATTACTGCCGAGCGTCACCAAAACGTCACGTGGCACTGCAACTTGAATGGCGCCAGCGATGAGCGAACCGATGAAAACTGCCGGCATCAAGACGCTCGACTCGCGCATGAAAATGTCGAGACTCTTCTCATACCTCGACTGGCTGTGGCCGTGAGAGCCTGCTGCACACTGAGCCGCAAAGCGCCCTTCCAACAAGGAGTTGGGCTGCGGGTGGAGGCTGAAGAGCCAGCCAACGATATTGGCGATCGCCAGACCGCCCAAGATGCGGCCAACGAGAATGCCGTCATCAAAACCGAAAGCTTGATGCGTAGTGAGGATAGTGATCGGGTTGATGATCGGTGCTGCCAGCAAGAACGTCATCGACTCAGGGACAGAGAACCCCTTCATCACGAGTCCACGAGCAAGGGGAACGTTGCCACATTCACACACCGGCAACGCAATTCCGAACATCGAGATTGCGGCGCGACGGAGCACCGGGCTATTCGGCAGATACCGCATGAGGAGATCATCCGGAAGCCAGGCTTGCACCACAATCGACAAAACAACACCCAGCACGACAAAAGGCAGCGACTCGATAATGACGCTCGTGGAGAGCGTGACGAGGTCAGCAGTTAGGCCTGGAACACCGATCGACTCTTGCCCACCGGTGAAAGCGCGCAGCCCAAGAAGACCGGCCACACCCAAGGTGCCGATTGCGAGCCACAACCATCGCTTTCGGGAGCGGCGAGGCCGATGATCGTGGTGATGATGATCATCGACGCTCGCGGGCAAAGTTGTTGTCACGGAATAACCTTACAAACTCGAAGCTCCAAAAGTGCCGAGCCGCCAAAGACTACTTTTCGTCGCTGGGGGTGGCGGTGACGATCTTGCCCTGGCTGCTGGCACGACGCGATCCCCGAGCACGGCCGTGGCCGGGCTGCTTGGGCTCGGGAAGAGCCTCCAGTACCGATCCCAGAATCTGCTCCGCGTCTTGCGTGCTGATCTTGGGAGCAGCCTTTTCAGTCTTCGTGATCGGGATGTCGAGAATCGCAACTGCAGGCTCGTCAGCGGGGGCCACAGCAGCTGCTGGTTCCGCTGCAGCCTGAGATGGCGATGTCGACTTGCTCGTCTGCTTGCCGCTCTTGCTGCGGCGCGACTTCTTCGGCTCAGGAGCCGAGGTGGTCGCGGCTTCTGCTGCGGGTGCGGCGCTCTTCGCTGCGGAATCGGCGGCCGGAGCATCCGTGCCGTTCTCTACTACGGGAACGACCGTGCTGGCAGCAACCCGCGCGAGGGCGTTACGGACGTCTTCGGTGATGGCGTGGGTACCGTTGCTGGCACCCGCTGCCGGAGCCGCAGCCGCCTTCGCGGAGCCGTTCGACTGCTGAGCGTTCGAACCGCCGTTTCCGTTGCCGCCACCGTTGGAGCCGGAGTTGCCTGGACCGTTGTTGTTCGAGTCACCGGAGCTGTTGTTACCACCACGGTTGCGTCCGCGACGACCGCCGCCGGACTGCTCGTTTTGGGTCGGCTGCGAACGGTGCTTCGACACGGGGTCGTGGTGAACGATGACACCACGGCCAGCGCACACTTCACAGTTCTCGCTGAACGTTTCGAGCAGGCCGAGGCCAAGCTTCTTACGCGTCATCTGAACCAGACCGAGCGACGTAACTTCGGCAACCTGGTGCTTCGTACGGTCACGGCTCAAGCACTCGACGAGGCGGCGCAACACGAGGTCGCGGTTAGATTCCAGAACCATGTCAATGAAGTCGACAACGATGATTCCACCGATGTCACGCAGACGCAGCTGGCGAACGATCTCTTCAGCGGCCTCCACGTTATTCTTCGTGACGGTCTCTTCAAGGTTTCCACCAGAGCCGACGAACTTGCCCGTGTTGACGTCAACGACCGTCATCGCTTCGGTGCGGTCGATCACGAGAGAACCGCCCGAGGGCAGCCAGACCTTGCGGTCAAGCGCCTTCTCGATCTGCTCTGAAACGCGGTACTCCTCGAAAGAGTCCACCGAGCTCTCGTGCGTCTGAAGGCGGTCAACGAGGTCGGGCGCAACGGAACGAACGTAGCTTTCGATCGTCTTACGAGCGTCGTTTCCCTCGATGACGAGCTTCTGGAAGTCTTCGTTGAAGACATCGCGGATGATCTTGATGAGGAGGTCAGGTTCCGAGTGCAATAGCGCTGGACCTTGGTTCTGAGCGTTGTCGACCTGTGCGCTGATGTCGGCCCACTGGTCGGTCAAGCGGTTCACGTCGAGCGTGAGCTGCTCTTCGGTCGCGCCCTCAGCGGCGGTGCGCACGATCACACCGACGTTCTCGGGAAGAACACCCTTGAGGATCTTCTTGAGACGCGAACGCTCGGTGTCGGGCAGCTTGCGGCTAATGCCACTCATCGAACCGTTCGGCACGTAGACGAGGTAACGGCCGGGCAAGGAAACCTGGCTCGTGAGTCGTGCACCCTTGTGACCTACGGGATCCTTCGTGACCTGAACAAGCACGCGGTCGCCGGGCTTGAGCGCGAGCTCAATGCGACGAGCCTGCGGCTTACCGTCAGCGGAGTTCTCTGCCGCGGCATCCCAGTCAACTTCACCCGAGTAGAGCACGGCGTTGCGGCCGCGCCCGATGTCGACGAACGCCGCTTCCATGCTGGGCAGCACGTTCTGAACGCGACCGAGGTAGACGTTGCCGATGAGGCTCGCATCTTGGGCCTTCGCCACGTAGTGCTCGACCAAGACGCCGTCTTCAAGAACACCGATTTGAATGCGGTCAAACTTTGAGCGGACCACCATGACGCGGTCAACGCTTTCACGGCGCGCGAGAAACTCGCTCTCGGTGACAACGGGACGACGACGACCAGCATCGCGACCATCACGGCGGCGCTGCTTCTTAGCCTCGAGGCGCGTTGACCCCTTGACACGAGTCGGCTCGTTGCTGGGCTCAGCCTGCTTGCGCGGCTGGCGCACCCGAACGACCGTGTTGGGCGACTCGTCGCCGGGACGAGCATCTTCGCCGGAACGACGACGCGAACGACGACGGACGTTACCGGCCTCATCGTTGTTGCCGTTGTCGTTGTCGCGGCTGTCACGGTTGTCGCGGCTGTCGCCATTGGAGCCGCTGTCGTTGCGCGAACGAGGTGCGCGCTCCGGAAGATCGGGAAGGTCAGGGGCCTGAAAGAGCAGCGACGTGGTCGACGTCGGAGTCAAGGCAGCGGCGGGGGCCTTGGCAGCCTTGGTGTCATCCGTCGATTTCTTGGGCGCGGTGCTCTTACGCGAACGCGAGCGAGCGGGCGCTTCAGAATCAGACTTCTTGTCGGCCTTGGCTGCGGGAGCAGCGGAAGAGTCGGATGCCGCAGCATCCGCCTTCATGCCCGTAACGGCATCCGGAACTTCGAGACCGAGGTGCTGACTCGCAGTTTTCGCGGCGGGACGCTGCGTCGACTTGGCTGCGCGAGGTTCGCGCGCTGCAGCGGGAGCCTCGGCGGCGGCTGGTGCGGCGGCCGGAGCCTCCACAACCGCGGGAGTGTCAACCTGAGGCGTCTGCGCCACAGGCTTCTCTGTCGCTGCCTTGGATGAGGGAAGAATACGGCCAAACAGGCCCTTCTTCTTCGGAACTTCTTTCGACTTATCGCTTTCATTCACCATTGCTGGTGTACTCCTTGCCCTTGTAGGCGACCGCGCCACCCACCGGGTACTCTCTCGTGCGCTATTCCCCCGCCAAACCTATGGTTCAGGAACCGCTACTAATTCTTCAGGTCCTACAACGGGCCCGTGGCTCGCGTTGCAGTTGTGCTCTCTCACAGCACTTCGAAACTGGCTATTCGACTCACGCAACTAGCGTTGCGCAACTGGTCCGGTCGCTATGCCCGGGAAGACTTCTTGGTGTTGTTCCGAGCGCGGCTCGGAATAACTACGGTTCATTATCGCACGCATTCTGAGAAAGTGAGCCGGGCGCGCGTGCGATAATCCCTCCATGACTGCTTCCGGGGTTCGCAACAGGCCCATCGCCCTCGCCATTTTCATGATTTTTGCCGGGCTGATTGGTCTCTGGGCGTCATTCGAACTGATGATCGAGAAGATTCATGCGCTCGAGAATCCCGGTGTCGATCTCAGTTGCGACTTCAGCCTCGTGGTGCAGTGTGCCGCCAACTTGGGCTCACAGCAGGGTGCCGTCCTTGGCTTCCCCAACCCCATCATCGGCCTCATCGCCTTCATGGCTCCCGTTGTTGTCGGTGCCGCGATTCTCGCCGGCGCACGCTTCAACAGCTGGTTCTGGGTGGTCTTCAACCTCGGGATTGCTGGTGCTTTCGCCTTTATTCTCTGGTTGGCATATCAGAGCATTTTCAACCTCGGAACGCTATGCATCTGGTGCATGACCGTGTGGTCGGTGACCATTCCGCTGTTCTGGGCAGTGACCCTGCGCAACCTCAAGGTCGGTGCGATCCCGGCGCCGAAGCGTATTCGAAAAGCCGCGGGTGCAGCGTACAGTTGGGTTCCCGTGATCACGATCGTCGGCTACATCATCATCGCCATTGTCGCCCAGGTGCGACTCGACGTGCTGGCCTACCTCTAGAACGTATTCCCTGGCGGGAACGCAGCGATCAAGTAGAACGCCGCCGTCGACGCGAATACCGAAGCCGAACTAAAAACAGACCTCGTTAACGCACCAACGGCGAGAGTCTGACCGAAGTCACACTCTCGCCGTTGTTCTGCGGGGAGCGGTTTAGCCGCTCACGCACAGGATCGTTTTAGGCGAACCAGAGCGCGAGTTCACGAGCGGCCGACTCGGGCGAGTCGCTGCCGTGAACGAGGTTCTGCTGAACGGCGAGGCCCCAGTCGCGGCCAAGGTCGCCACGGATGGTTCCCGGAGCTGCCGTGGTGGGGTCGGTGGTGCCGGCGAGCGAGCGGAATCCCTCGATGGCGCGGTTGCCGGCGATGCGCAGGGCGACCGTCGGACCCGACTGCATGAAGTCGAGCAGCGGCTCGTAGAAGGGCTTACCTTCGTGCTCAGCGTAGTGCTGCGACAGAAGGTCGACATCTGCCTGCACGAGTCGAACGTCAACGAGCTGGTAGCCCTTTGCTTCGATGCGGCGAAGGATCTCACCGGTCAGGTTGCGAGCAACGCCGTCAGGCTTGATCAGTACAAGGGTCTCTTCGATGTTCATTGTGTCTCCTCAGAGGGGGTGGTCATGGACTGGGTACTAAGAATTTCGGCTTTCGCACGGTCGATTTGCTGCCCCTTGACGAAACAGAACACCCAAATTGCGGCGAAGCCGGCACCCACCACGAACATGGGGGTGAGGATGAAGCCAAGCGCAATGAGGCCTCCTTGCAGGGCCCAACCGACAGCCATCGCACCGGGGCGATGCAGCATGCGAGCTAACGCTACAAACACAAGAATGAGAACTGCTCCCCCGATAAAGGCGGGAGCCGGCTCCAGCGCTTTGAGCCCGAATGCGGTGAGTGCGACGAAGAAAATCAACGTGGCGTCGAGCACCAACACGATGCTCAGCAGCAGCTCGGTCACAGACCGCTTGCGGCGAACATTGGGCTGCGCGGTCATGGCTTCCAGCCTTCCGCCTTCGCCAAGGCGAGAGCCTCGCCGACGAGCGTGATTGAGCCCGTCACCACAACCGCGCGGCGTTCGTTCTCCCCTGCCCAGCTGCGAGCAAGCTCGATAGCCTCGGCGAAGGTGTCGAAGTCAGTGGTCTCATCGGTGAAGGTGCGTACGGTCTCGACGAGTTCTTCGGGCGCAATTGCTCGCTCCGACTCCGAAGTGGTGACGTAGAAGCGGTTTGCGATCGGGGCAAGGGCACCGACGATTCCCGCAGCATCTTTGTCGTCGAGTACCGCGATCACGAAGGCGATGTCGTCGAAAGTGAAGTATTCCTTGAGCGCGGCCGCGAGAGCAGCAGCACCGTGAGGGTTGTGAGCGGCATCCACGATGACCGTCGGCTCAGCACCGATCACCTGAAGACGACCGGGCGACGTGACGGTCGCCAGCCCCTCAGCAAGAACATCGTGGACGAGAGCCTGCGTGCCCGCGCCCAGGAACGACTCGACGGCGGCGATGGCGAGGGCGGCGTTGTGGCCCTGGAACTCACCAAACAGCGGCATGAAGAGATCGGAGTAGGTACCAGCGATTCCGCGAACGGTGATGAGCTGGCCGCCGACGGCAACATCGCTACTGACGAGCTCGAAGGCATCTCCTTCCACGCCCATCGTGGATTCGGTGAGGTCAGCAGCACGCTCAAGCTCGATCTGAGCATCCGCGGTCTGCAGCGCAGACACGATCGCCGCAGCTGGCTTGATAATGCCCGCCTTCGTGCGAGCGATCTCGGAGATCGTCGAACCCAAGCGGTGCGTGTGGTCGAGGGCAATCGGGCTGAACACCGCGACCTGGCCGTCGGCGACGTTCGTGGAATCCCACTCGCCGCCCATGCCGACCTCAAGAATGGCGACATCGACGGGTGCCTCGGCGAAGCTCGCAAACGCGAGCACCGTGAGCGCCTCGAAGTACGTCAAAGCCTCTTCGCCCTTAGCAAGCAACTCGGCATCAACCATCAGCAGGAACGGGCGGATGTCAGCCCAGTTCTCTGCCAAAGCCCGGTTAGAAATGGGGCGGCCGTCAATCACAATGCGCTCGTTGACGCGCACAAGGTGCGGACTCGTCATGAGCCCCGTTCGCAGCCCGTAGGCGCGCAGGATACTTTCGGTGATGCGGCTCGTACTGGTCTTGCCGTTCGTACCGGTGATGTGAATCACGGGATAGGTGCGCTGCGGGTCGCCGATTAGTTCCACGGCGCGGCGAGTGGCTTCGAGCCGCGGCTGAGGCGCCTGCTCCCCCACCCGGGCGAGCAATTCTTCGAAGACATTCTCGGCATCCGACTGGTACTCGGAGTCTTCGAGTTCGAAGTCCGAGTCGTCGTCGATGTTGGTGCCTTCGAAACCGTCGGCGAAGGGGCTCAGATCGGCGAGAGGATGGTCATCGCCGAGCTCGGCGCGTTCGTCATCTGTTAGCGAGGCTTCAATGGCATCGTCGTTGGACTCGGGATCGTTATCGAGTTCATCATCGCGCTCAGGCATTGGTCGTTCCTATCTTGGTGATGTCGATCACCAGTGCGCCGGTGTTGGCATACTTTCCTGCCGCCAGTTCGGTGCGGTGCATTTCTAGTGTGCCTTCTGCAGGCTCATTCGCGAAGGCCTGAACGACGGATTCCGCTGCAAGCGTTTCTGACGCAATCATCGCGCTGTGGAACGCGATTGCTTCGTGATCGGCGGCATCGAGCGCACCGATGGTGAGCGCAATTCGGTCACTGACGTCGAAGCCGGCAGCCTTTCGAGCATCCTGAATGGCACGGATGACGTCGCGAGCGAGCCCTTCGGCCGACAGTTCCGGCGTGAGCTGGGTGTCGATGATCACGAAACCACCATCAGAGAGGAACGCGATGGCGCTTGCTTCGTCGGCGGCTTCCATCTGGAGTTCGTATTCGCCCGCTTCAAGCGGCATGCCGTCAACGGAGACGCCCTCGGCGGTGGTTTCCCAGTTGCCGGCCTTGGCCTCCTTGATGACCTGCTGCACTTGCTTTCCCACACGCGGGCCGAGCGCACGAGCGTTGACCGTGAGCTTCTTAGTGATGCCGAAGCTGTCGAGCGATCCCTCTTCAAGAAGTTCGAACTTCACGGCCTTAACGTTGAGCTCGTCGCGCAGGATGTCGCTGAAGGGCGCGAGAGCAGACGGCACGGCGCTGACGACGGTGAGCGAAGCCAGCGGCAGGCGCACGCGCAGGCTGCGAGCCTTGCGGAGAGCGAGCCCGCTGGAAGCGATTTCGCGAACGCGGTCCATCGAAGCTACGAGGTCGTGATCGGCGGGGAACGCCGAAGCATCGGGCCAGTCAGTGAGGTGAACGCTGCGCTCACCCGTGAGCCCGCGCCACATCTCTTCAGAGACGAGCGGAACCAGCGGGGCAGCAACGCGCGCCACCGTCTCGAGCACCGTGAAGAGGGTGTCGAAGGCATCCGTGTCGTCACCGCTCCAGAAGCGGTCGCGGCTGCGACGCACGTACCAGTTGGTCAGAACGTCGGCGAAATCGCGGAGCTTTGCGGCTGCCATGGGGCTATCGAGCGCATCGAGTTCAGCGGTGACATCTTCGATCAGCTCGCGCGTCTTGGCGAGCAAGTAACGGTCGAGAACGTTCTCGGAGTCGGTGCGCCACTTGGCCTCGTAGTTGTCAGCCGCATTGGCGTACAGGGTAAAGAAGTAGTACGTGCTCCACAGCGGAAGAAGAACCTGGCGAACACCATCGCGGATGCCCTCTTCAGTGACCATGAGGTTTCCGCCACGGATCACCGAGCTCGACATCAAGAACCAGCGCATCGCGTCGGCACCGTCACGCTCGAAGACCTCGGAGACATCCGGGTAGTTGCGCAGGCTCTTCGACATTTTCTGGCCATCGTTACCGAGCACGATGCCGTGGCTGATGACGTTCGAGAATGCCGGACGATCGAATAGCGCCGTTGAGAGCGTGTGCAAGGTGTAGAACCAGCCACGGGTCTGACCGATGTACTCCACGATGAAGTCGGCCGGGCTGTGGCTATCGAACCACTCCTGGTTCTCGAAGGGGTAGTGAACCTGAGCGAACGGCATCGAGCCCGAATCGAACCAGACGTCGAGCACGTCTTCGATACGGCGCATCGTCGACTGACCGCTCGGGTCGTCGGGGTTCGGGCGCGTCAGCTCATCGATAAACGGGCGGTGCAGGTCGGGCTCACCATCGTGGTTGAGAGGCAAGCGACCGAAATCGGCTTCGATCTCGGCAAGCGAGCCGTAGACATCCACGCGGGGAAAGTCGGGGTTGTCGCTCTTCCAGATCGGGATGGGCGAACCCCAGTAGCGGTTGCGGCTGATCGACCAGTCGCGGGCATTGCCCACCCACTTGCCGAACTGGCCTTCCTTGACGTTCTCGGGAACCCAGTTGATCTCCTGGTTGAGTTCACTCATGCGGTCGCGGAACTCGGGAACCTTCACGAACCAACTTGAAACGGCCTTGTAGATCAGCGGGTTGCGGCAGCGCCAGCAATGCGGGTACGAGTGCTCATAGCTGGCGACCTTGAGCAACCGGCCCTCTTCACGCAGCAGCTTGGTGAGCGGCTTGTTGGCGTCGAAGACCTGCATGCCGGCGACGGGTGCGACGGAGGGCAAGAACTTGCCGCCGTCGTCGACCGAGATGACAACGGGGATGCCCGCTGCAGCACAGACGTTTTGGTCATCTTCACCGTAGGCGGGCGCCTGGTGCACAATGCCGGTACCTTCACCCGTGGCGACGTAGTCGGCGACCAAGAACTGCCACGCGTTTTCGGTGCCGTACGTTTCGGCATCCGCGTAGAAGTCCCAGAGACGGTCGTAGCGAACGCCTTCGAGTTCGGCACCCTTGATGGTGCGGGTTACGGCAGCCAGAGCGTCTTCAGCGGTCTCGTAGCCGAGTTCTTTCGCATAGGCGGCAACAGTGTCGCCAGCAAGCATGAACTGCGCCGCTCCTTCTTCGGAGCCGTCGCCAGCACCCAGCGGGCCCGACGGCAGCACGGCGTAGTCGATGTCGGGGCCGACGGCGAGAGCCAAGTTGGTGGGGAGCGTCCACGGAGTAGTCGTCCAGGCAAGAGCTTTCACACCAGTGAGGCCGAGGCTTTCGGCCTTTACGCCGTCGAGCGGGAACGTCACGGTGACGGTCTGGTCTTGACGCATCTTGTAGACGTCGTCATCCATGCGCAGTTCGTGGTTGGAAAGCGGAGTCTCGTCGTTCCAGCAGTACGGCAGCACTCGGAAGCCTTCGTACGCGAGGTTCTTCTGGTGCAGCTGCTTGAACGCCCAGATGACGCTCTCCATGAAGTTGACGTCGAGCGTCTTGTAGTCGTTCTCGAAGTCGACCCAGCGCGCCATGCGCGTCACATACTCTTGCCATTCACCGGTGTACTTGAGCACTGATTCGCGAGCAGCGGCATTGAACGTGTCAATGCCCATCTCTTCGATCTGGCTCTTCTCGGTGATGCCGAGCTGGCGCATTGCCTCGAGTTCCGCGGGCAACCCGTGAGTATCCCAGCCGAAGCGGCGGTGAACTTGCTTGCCGCGCATGGTCTGAAAGCGCGGAAAGAGGTCTTTGGCGTAGCCGGTCAGCAGGTGGCCGTAGTGCGGCAGGCCGTTGGCGAAAGGAGGGCCGTCGTAGAAGACCCATTCATCGGCGCCTTCACGCTGGTCAATGGATGCCTGAAAAGTGTCGTCGGACTTCCAGTACGAGAGCACCTGCTCTTCGATCGCCGGAAACTTCGGTGACGGCGCGACGGAATCGTCTGAGCTGTGGCGGGGATACGACATGAGGCTCCAGTGGTACGTGGGTGCGAATAATCTGCACGAGGACGACCTCACGGCCGCGGTACCACCCCGCTTGTGCACCCGGAGGCACACCACTCGTATCGCTGTAACGGGCTTACCCGTTCGGTTCTACCGCCGCCCGCTCCCCCGCCGAAGCTGAAGTTGAGATGGTTTCTTCCGAACGCTCTCCGGTGATAGCCGGTTCATAGCGTGTGGCAGCAATGATACGCGAGTTAGCTGACTGTGGAGCGCTATTTCTTGGCGACCGTGGCGAGCGCCTCTGCCGCGAGTTGAGCATCGTGCATCGTGACGATGAACCGCTTGCCGTTCGTGCGCGTTACCTCGAGGGCTTCGCCTTTGGAAAGCACGATTCCGCTGCGGCCATCGGGAGCCCAACGCCAGCCGTAGCCGCCGAATTCGCCGATCGGGTTCACCTCGACGGTTGCGACCGAGGCGATCTGGTCGGGAGCGATCGTGGCGCGGGGAAAACCGAATGCGGAGCGAACCTTCAGCCCACGCTGATCGATGGAGACGCGCCAGGACAGCGTGCTCACGGCGAGCGCCATCACGACGAGCCCGATGACGGAGGGGAGCAGCAGTTCCGTGGGATTGCTGACGGCTTGCACGCCGAGCGCGATTCCGAGGAACGCGAGTGCCACCGCGATTACGAGGACAACGCCAGCTCCGACGCGCGTACTGCTGGAAAAATGAACACGCTGCGTTGTGGTGCCCTCAAGCGGCTTTACCGCGACCGATGTCGACTTAATCTGCTCGGACGGCGGCAGCATGAGCCATGCAAAGCCAGCGACGACGAACGCGATCGGGAAAGTCGCGAGCATGATTCCCCCGATCGCCGGTGCATTCTCAGCGTTCTCGAGTCCACGCTGAACCGCGAGCGAGCCTGCCGCAATAACGCTCAGGGAAATGGAGAGGAACACGGAGGTGGCCACCATGATCTTGTGCACCCAGAGCATGCCGCCGTTGGGCCCGCCCTTCCAGCTCGCGAAAGCGGAGAGGGCCGCGACTACGAGGGTGAGCAGCAGCGGCAGCGCGATGACGCTTCCCACTGTGGAGTAGCCATCGGGCCCGGAGGTTCCCCAGTGCGATGCGACAGGGTTCGGAAGCTCGGGGACCCACAGCGCCATGACGAAGGCCGCGGCCATGGTGATGAGCAGGGGGATCACCACGCCGATCACGATAATGAGGCGACGGTTGCGTGCGAGTTGGGGCGCAACGTTCTCGGCAGGAAGGGTCATTTGTATTCCTCTCGGATGAGGGCGGTCAGTGCAGCTAGGGAAACGTCTTGGGTGCGGGCTTCGGCCACGATCGCGGTGATGCCATCGGCGAGGGTGTCGTAGCTGTGGGCGGTGGCCGCGACGATCGCTCCCCTGCCCCGGCGAAGTTCGATGAAGCCTTCATCACGCAGCTCTTGATAGGCGCGCAACACGGTGTGCATGTTGACGCCGAGCGAGCTGGCCAGCTCACGCGCGCTGGGGAGCCTTTCCCCTGCCGTAACCGACCTATCGATGACTGATTGGCGGATACTCGCCGCGAGTTGCTCGAACAGTGGCGTCTCTGACGCGGGATCGACTCGAACTAGCATGACTCTACTTTAGTTGTTCTAGTTGGACTAGCACAAGTGCACTTTGGTTTTCCGTCGAGACGCATCAGAATCGACGGCGTGCGGGCATCTCCTGCACATGCTTCAACTCGGCAGCGGATGCCGGCGCCGAACTCAAACGATGTGCCAGTCGAGAGGTCCACGGGCTCGCCGTCGCACCATGGGCAAAGACACTCACGAGGATCGTCCACACCGCCACGGAGAAGACGGTATCGGCCACGGCTCCACTCAGCTCATCGAACACGAGCAGCGCGAACAAGATTGAGGCGAGCCCTCGCGGCCCGAACCAGCCGATGAACAGCCGCGTCTCGAAGCGAGTGCCCGACCACGCCAGCGCAAGGAGAACCGGCACCATGCGCACCACCGTCAGCGACAGCACCACGTAGAGCGCGATCTGCCACGTGAGCGAGGTGAGGATCGGCGCTGCAAGTACCGCACCGAACACCAAGAAAGTGATCGAGCTGAGCAGCTCTCCCTCGTCTTCGGTGAAATCTTGCACATCCTCGCAGTGGTCGCGGGCCACCGCGCTGAACGCAAGACCGGCGACGAACGCAGCAATGAAGCCGTTGCCCCCGAGGGCGCCGGCACTCGCATAGGCCGTGACTGCGATCGCGATGGTAGCTAACTGGCGGTAAATGCCGTCAACCCAGCCCGCGCGTGCAGCTCGGCTCAGCGACCACCCGCCCACAACACCAACGAGCCCGCCGAACAGAATTCCGAAGCCGATCTGTTGCGCGGCGAAGAGGCCCCAGCTTTCGCCCGCAGCGGCGCCCGTTTCTGTGGCGGCAATCGCCAGAAAGACCGTCACAACCGGAACCATGATTCCGTCATTGAGGCCGCTCTCCACGTTGAGGGCCTGCCGAATGCGAACCGGCAACCGCTTATCGCTGACAACCGCTTGGCCGAGCGCGGCATCCGTGGGCGCCAGGATCGCGGCGATGAGGGCAGCCTCGATGAAAGTCAGCTCACCGAACAGGGCCCAGGCGGCGACCGCTCCGAGCACAATCGTGAGCGGCAGGCCGATACCCAAGAGGCGCAGCGGAAGAAAGACCTGCGTGCGCAACGCGCGCAGATCAATGCGCACGGCATCGGTAAAGAGCACTAAGACAAGGGTGGCCTCGACAAGGATCGAAACGACCTCACTCTTGAGGTCGAGCTGAAACCACTGCGCGCCCACAATGCCCAGCAGGATGCCCGCCGCGGTAAACACCATCGGCGCGGTCACGGGAGACAGCGCCAACTTGCGCGACACCATCGCGAAGGCGAAGATCACGAAGGCGACGATCACGAGTTCGGTCATGGTTCCTCCGCTGCGGTCGATCGCCGCCTTTTATCTCAGAATAGTCGTCGCGCGATTCTACGGACGGGGCCGCCCGAGCACTGATCGGATTAGTGCATGCGCTGGGCGATTTCCACCAGCACATCCGCTCCTTCATGATCGCGCGCAGCCGCAGGCAGACGCACAGCACTGAGGGGGCGCGTTATACGCAACCCCGCCAAGGGAACCTTCACGAGCGAACCATTTGCAAGTTGTTCCCGCACCACCACGATGCTCAAGACGGCAGCAAGCTCGCCTCCGGTGAGTGCCGCGCGGATCGCGCCGCTAGACGATAGCTGGAGCACGGGCGCGATCGCCGGATGCCCGGCCTCCGCCAGTGCGCGCTCCACAACGAGTCGAGTGCCCGATCCGTGCTCCCGCGACACTCGAGGCGCGTGGGCGAGCTCGGCGGGGCTGATAGGCCTGACTCGACGAGCCCAAGAGTGTTGGGGGCTCACCACCACGACCAGCTCGTCGACCGCAATGAGTTGGCTGTGCAATTCGGCGGGAATGTCGGGAGTCTCAACGAAGCCGACATCTACCGCTCCCCGCACGACAAGATCGAGCACGTTCGCGCTATTGACAGCTGTCATCTCGAGCCGAGTGGTCGGTGCGGCATGACGCAACTCCATGAGCCAGCGAGGCGCAAGGTGCTCGGCAATCGTCAAGCTGGCAGCAACAGCCAGTGATGGCGCGGGCGGGGCAGCTAAAGCTTCGGTCGCCGCCGTGAATCGCTCTGCAGCGACGACGAGTTCCTCTGCCCATTCCGCGACGACGCTGCCGGCGTCCGTGAGCCCGGTGCCATGGCTGCTGCGCTTCAGCAGAGTAAGCCCCAGCTGGGATTCGAGAGTCGTCATTCGGGCGGACACCGCTTGTTGACTGCTCCCGGCGCGACGGGCCGCCTCGGTCAAGCTTCCGCTGGCGCCCACGATGGTGAGGATGCGCAGGCTTTCGAGATCGGGGAATGACATGCGCGCGGTTCCAGTTAGACAGAGGGCGGTTACAAAGAGAGGTTGTTGCGCTCCAACCCTAGCCCCGTCGCCGACAGCTGCCCGTATTTCGAGAATCGAACCATGACCTTTCCCGCCAGCACCGCTCCCTCGACTCCTGACCCCGTTCTCACGACCACCAGAAGCCCGCGCCTGTTTCTTCGCGAACTCAGTAACCCGCGGCTCGTCGTCTCGAACATCACCCCCAACTGGTTCGCCTCAGTTATGGGCACTGGAATCATCGCCAATGCCGCAGTGACGCTTCCCCTCTTCGCACCTCAACTGCGCGCCTTCGCTACCCTCGTCTGGTTAGTTGCGTCAGTGCTCCTCGTCGGGCTGCTCGCCGCGACCGCAGCCCACTGGGCCGCCCATCGCGACGTTGCGCGTTCGCATCACCGGCATCCCGTCATGGCTCATTTCTATGGCGCACCGCCCATGGCGCTCATGACCGTTGGCGCCGGCACGCTCCTCCTCGGGCCAACCGTGATCGGAGCAGATGCCGCGCTCATCGTTTCCCTCACACTGTGGTCAATCGGTACTGCACTGGGGCTCGCCACCGCGGTGGTGGTGCCATTTCTGATGTTCACGAGTCTGTCCACCGCCGATGACTCCGCGTTCGGCGGGTGGCTCATGCCCGTCGTGCCGCCGATGGTCTCTGCCGCGACGGGCGCTGCGCTCATCCCGCACCTACCCGAGGGCGAGGCGCGACTCACAATGCTGCTCGCGTGCTACGCCATGTTCGGGCTCAGCCTGATCGCGTCGATCGTGATCATTACGCTCATCTGGGGGCGATTGGTACGCCACAAGATTGGCCCGTCGGCGGCCGTGCCCACTCTCTGGATCATTCTTGGCCCGCTCGGGCAGTCGATCACCGCCGTCAACCTCTTGGGAGCGGTCGCCCACTTCGCGGTACCCGCCGAGTTTGCGGATGCCCTGACATTCTTCGGCATCATCTACGGCATCCCGACTCTCGGTTTCGCCCTGCTGTGGGTAGCGCTCGCCATCACCATGACTGTGCACACCGCGCGCCAAGGGCTCCCGTTCAGCCTGACGTGGTGGTCATTCACGTTCCCCGTCGGCACGCTCGTGACCGGCATGAGCGCGTTAGCGTTGCACACCGGAGCCCACGTTCTTGAGTGGATGGCCGTCGTTGGCTACGGAGCTCTCGTCACGGCCTGGCTAATCGTCGCTGTGCGCACGTTCAATGGAAGCGTGCTGAGGGGAACCCTGTTTCTTGCTGCCGCACCGGCAGCCGTGGCGGACGCACCAACAACGACCGCTGCTGGCGTGACCGCTACCCGGTGAGAATCGTGATTGTTACGCATCGCACAAATCTGAGCAGGTTTGTTAGCACGAGGCGCACACCGCTGCCCGCGAACTATGACTAGGGTTATTCAGGCACCCGCCTATTCAGGCTGGGCTCTTCACAGTTCGCAGACAAAGGAAAGGAGCGTCGCGTGTCGACTCTCACTTTGACCCTCGGCCGGCCCACGCTCGCCGACACCGTCTTTTCTCGTAGCCTCGCCACTGACATCACGCTCGTTGCCGCCGGCGCCGCTTTGACTGCTGTGATGGCCCAGGTTGTTGTGCCGCTGTACCCCGTGCCGATCACGGGCCAGACGCTCGCTGTGCTTCTTGTTGGTGCATCGCTTGGCGCAACGCGTGGTGCGCTGTCGATGGCGCTCTACGCACTGCTCGGCCTGGTCGGGCTCCCCGTCTTCAGCGAAGCTTCCTCCGGGTGGAGCGTTCTTGCCGGCACGACCGGTGGCTACATCATCGGCTTCATCGTCGCTGCGGCCTTTACGGGCTGGCTCGCTCAGCGCGACTGGGACAAGAAGTTCCTCGGCGCGGCGCTCTCATTCCTTGGCGGCACCGTCGTCACCTTCGCCTTCGGTCTCACCTGGCTCGCCATCGTTACCGGCGGAACTCTCGAGCAGGTTCTCGCTTGGGGTCTCTACCCGTTCATCATCGGTGGACTTATCAAGGCCGGTATCGCCGCCGCCGTGATCCCCACCACGTGGAAGATCGCCACGAAGTTCTCGCGCAAGCAGGACTAGCGCTCGCTCTTTAGCTTCACCAACCGGGTCGGTTTGCTCAGGCAAATCGGCCCGGTTTTTTGCCCAGTTGGACTTAATGTACTCAGTTCAACAATAATTGAGTGTCTCGCACCCGAGCAGCATTTCTCCCCCACACAAGGATCCCCGTGAACGCGCCCCGCATCCTATTACTCCCCCTCTCGATAGCGGCCAGCGCCGCATTGCTTGCCGGCTGCATAGCGACGACCGAACCGGCTGCTGAGCCCGTTGACGGCGGCACGCTCGTGTACGCGACCGGCGACGCTGAGCCCGGATGCCTCGACCCCCACGTCGGCGGAAACTACCCACAGGGACTCATCAGCACCCAGTACCTCGAGTCTCTGGTCTCCAAGGACAGCGACGGCGAAATCATCCCGTGGCTCGCCACCGACTGGACCGAGAGCGAAGACGGACTCACGTGGGATTTCACGTTGCGTGACGACGTGAACTTCACCGACGGCACCCCCTTTGATGCTGAGGCCGTTAAAGCGAACATCGAGCACCTGAAAGACCCCGACACCGCCTCCTCCACCGGCTACCTCGCCGTGGGCAAGATCGACGGCATCGAAGCCGTCGCCGCCGACCAAGTACGTTTCACCCTGTCGGCGCCCGACAGCGCGCTCCTCGAGTCGTTCTCGCAGCCCTGGGTGAGCATCCAGTCCCCCACTGCGCTTGAGCGCGACCAAGCCACCAACTGCGAGAGCCCCGTAGGCACCGGCCCGTTCATCGTCACCGAGTGGGTCAAGCAACAGTCGGTCACTCTCGAGCGCAACGATGATTACAACTCCGCTCCCGCTGACGCCGAGCACACCGGCGCCGCCCGCCTCGACGCTATTGAGTGGCGTTTCATTCCGGATGCCGCCACTCGCTACGCGGCTCTCCAGTCGGGCGATGTCGACGTGATCGACAACGCGCAGCCCAATAACATTTCGTCCGCCGCCGACGTGGCCACCATCGAAGAACTCGACGCGCCGCGCCCCGGAGCCGCCAACCGCATCGAGCTGAACTCGGGCAAGGCGCCATTTGACGACATCCGCGTGCGCGAAGCCTTCATCCGGTCTGTGGATGTCGACCCTGGAATCGAGAGCCTCTTCTTTGGAACAGCCGAGCGTTCCTACTCGGTACTCTCGAGCGTCGAAGGTGCGGGCATCTCGACCCCTGACGTGTTCACCACCGACCCTGAGGCCGCGAAGACCCTGCTCGACGAAGCCGGCTGGGACACGATCGACTCCGACGGGTACCGCACGAAAGACGGCGAGCGCCTGAGCCTCACGTTCCCCATAAGCACGAACCAGTCGATCCCGGCCGAGCAGTCGCTCTTTGAGCAGATTCAGGCTTCGGCGAAAGATGTCGGCTTTGAGGTCATCCTGCAGCCGACCGATTTGTCGTCGTGGTACGGCGCACTCTTCACGAACGAGTACAACCTCGTAAGCGCTCCGTATACGAAGGTCGGCGCTGACGTGCTGCGCATTCTGTACCACTCGGACTCGATCATTCCGGCGCCGAGCGGGTACTACGCGAACCTCGCCCAGCTCAGCGATCCTGCTTTGGACGAGATTCTGACGACGGCAAGCGAAGTCTCGGATGCCGGCGAGCGCCAAGAGCTATACGCCGAGGCACAGTCAATCATTGTCGATGGCTTCTATGTTCTGCCCCTCTACGATCAGCAGAACCACTACCTCTACAGCACGAACGTTGAGGGCTTCCGGGCTTTGCCACCGGTCGCCGCGCCGACGTTCTACGATGCGTGGTTGAGCAACTAAAGGAACGCCCTCTGTGACGGTTTCGGCTGACACTGCTGCATCAGCGAGTGTCTCTGCCCCAGCGACGCGATTGCGGTCGCTGGGGTGGATCGCGCGCCGGGTGGGCGGCGGCGTGTTTGTTTTGTGGGCTGTCGCAACCGTCATTTTCTTTGCGCTGCGGTTGATTCCGGGCGATCCGGTGGATGCAATTCTGGGCGGCCCCGGTTCTCAAGCGTCCGCCGAAGCCGTGGCTCAGATTCGCGCCGACTACGGCCTCGATCAGCCGCTGATCGTTCAGTATTTTCTGGCGATGGGCAAGCTAGCCGTCGCTGACTTCGGCAACTCCTATGCGCTCAAGGTGGCGGTGGCGCCCTATGTGCTGACGCAACTCTGGTCGACGCTCGTGCTCACGATTGCTGCTCTGGTCGTGGCCTGGCTGGGCGCTCTTGCCCTCACTTTGGCGACGAGCGGTCGCGGGCGCGTCTCGCGGGCGATCGGGTCGGGTCTCGAATTGCTGGCGGCTGCCGTTCCCCACTTCTGGTTGGCATCGCTACTCATCATTCTGCTGAGCAATACGCTGCACTGGCTCCCGCCGATTAGCGTGCCCGGCCCGCTCGGCCTCGTCTTGCCCGTGCTCACTCTGGCGCTCCCTCTCACCGGCTTCCTCGGTCAGGTGATGCGCGAGTCTCTCGCGAATGCCTACGAGCAGTCCTTTGTGCTGTCGGCGCGGGCTCGCGGCGAGAGTGAATGGGGAGTGCGGCTGCGTCACGTGCTGCGTCACGCGGCCCTGCCCGGCATTTCACTTTCCGGCTGGGCTTTCGGCTCGCTCCTCAGCGGTGCCGTCGTCGTCGAAACGATCTTCGCGCGACCCGGCCTCGGCAGAACACTCCTGAACGCCGTCACCATCCGCGACATCCCCGTCGTTACCGCCGTCGCGCTACTTTCGGCGCTGACCTTCATCCTCATGACCATTGCAACGGATGCCGTCGACCGCATCGTCGATCCGCGCGTGACGGAGGTGGCAGCACGATGACGGAAATCTTGGCTGGCCGTCTCTCGCAGCCTGCGGGGCGCGCGGGCGGCATCCGGGGTCGCCGCGGCTTGCTGCGCAACACGGGCGTCGTGATTGCCCTCGCGGTTCTCGCGCTTATTCTGACCGCCGCTCTGGCGCCCCAGCTCATCACGACCGCTGACCCGGATGCCGTAGCCCCGGCCGAAGCCTTCCAGTCACCATCGCTTGCTCACTTCTTCGGCACCGATGAATCCGGTCGCGATGTCTACACCCGCGTTGTTTTCGGAGCCGGAAACTCGCTGCTCATCGGAATCGCCGCGACCGTTGTGGGGCTCGCGCTCGCCCTCATTCTGGGCCTGCTGGGCGGCCTCGGCAGCAGAATCGGTGACTTCGTAAGCACCCGCATCGTTGAGGTCATGTTTGCTCTTCCCGGCCTACTGCTAGCGCTCGTCTTCATCGCGATTGCCGGCCCCGGAGTCGTCACTTCAACAGTCGCAGTGGGCCTGTCGACCGCACCCGGCTATGCCCGCATCATCCGCAGCCAATTGCGCAGCGTGCGCAGCGCCAGTTATGTGGAAGCCGCGACCGTGCTCGGGCATTCGCGGGCGCGCATCGTGTGGCAGCACATTCTGCCCGGCGCGCTCTCGCCGATCTTTGTGCTCGGCACCCTCGGCGTCGGCCAAGCGATCGTCTGGGCCTCCTCGCTCGGGTTCCTCGGGCTCGGCGTCGCCCCACCCGCCGCCGAATGGGGTGCCATGCTCTCCAGCGGCCGCACCTACATCGATGTCGCGTGGTGGCTCACGGTCTTCCCCGGCCTGGCTATCGTCGCCACCGCCGCGTCATTCACTGTGCTTGGTCGCGCCCTCAACGCGCGCACCCGTCAGGAGGCCCGCGGATGACCGCCACCCCACTCCTACGCGTGAGCAACCTCAGCGTGCACTTCGACCGCGCCGCCCGCCCGGCCGTTGACGATGTCAGCTTCGAGGTGGCCGCCGGCGAATGCCTCGCCATTGTCGGAGAGTCTGGCTCAGGCAAGAGCGTCACGGCACGTTCCCTGCTCGGGCTTGCGCCTGCCGGAGCCCACGTGAGCTTCAGCGAGTTGAGTCTGGCGGGAGAAAGCCCTCCGGCACCCGGTGCTCGACGGTGGCGAACGATTCGCGGAGCATCCATCGGGCTGGTGTTGCAGGATGCGCTCGTGTCCCTCGACCCGTTGCGCCCGGTCGGCCGCGAAATCGATGATGCACTGCGGCTGCACACCACGCTGAGCCAGCGCGAGCGTCAGGACCGCGTGCTTGAGCTATTGGATGCTGTAGGCATTCCCGACCCTGCCCTGCGAGCCCGGCAACGCTCGGGCGAGCTCTCGGGCGGACTGCGCCAGCGAGCGCTCATCGCCGCCGGAATCGCGGCCGGCCCCGCACTCATCATCGCCGACGAGCCCACGACCGCTCTCGACGTCACGGTGCAGGCGCGCGTGCTCGAGCTGCTGTCGTCGTTGCGCAATAACGGCACCGCCCTGATTCTCATCACCCACGACTTGGCGGTTGTGTCGCGCGTTGCCGATCGAGTTGCCGTCATGAACGAGGGCCGCATCGTGGAGACCGGGGAAACGAACGCTGTTTTGCGGGCGCCGGCAGCGCTGCCCACCCAGCAGTTGCTTGCTGCTATCCCCGTGGATGTTCCGCGCGGCGTTCCGTTGACGCTGCCGTCGGATGCCGAGGCCGTTCCCTTACCCGGTAGCGATGCCAAGCCTCGTACGGATAGTTCGGCCGGGGGTACGGCGGTCATTGCACATGTCGATCGCGCGGTAGCCAGCACGACTCCAACAAACCTCGCCACTGCCACCGCGAGCGCCGCCCTCCCCAGACCACCAGCTCTCGAGCTCCGCTCGGTGTCACGTCGCTATCCGACGCCGCACGGCAGCGCCATCCAAGCCCTCGATAACGTCTCGCTCACGCTCACCGCCGGCACGACGCTCGGCCTGGTGGGCCAGTCGGGCTCGGGCAAGACCACGATCGCACGCATCGCACTCGGGCTCGAGACCGCCGATAGCGGCGAGGTGCTGCTCGACGGCCACGAATGGGGTTCGCTGAGTGCCCGCGAGCGCCGCCCGCTTCGTCCCACCCTGGGCGCGATTTACCAGGATGCCTTGAGCTCGTTCGATCCACGGTTGAGCGTCGAGCGCATCCTGAACGATGCCCTCAGCGCGCGAGCATCCGACACTCGCCCTTCATTGACGACAACGGCTGAACTGCTCGACGCTGTGGGTTTGTCTCAGTCGCTCAAAAACCGTCGTCCGCTGCACTTGTCAGGCGGTCAGCGGCAACGGGTAGCCATTGCGCGAGCACTGGCACCGGGGCCACGGACGATCCTGTGCGACGAGCCGGTGTCGTCGCTGGATGTCTCGACTCAGGCCCGGGTTCTGAATCTGCTCGACGAATTGCAGCGCCACCTTCACCTCAGCTATCTCTTCATCTCGCATGACCTCGGGGTGATTCGCCACATGAGTGATCGCGTGGCTGTCATCAACGAGGGCTGCGTCGTGGAGAGGGGCGAGACAGATGAAATCTTCACGAATCCTCGGCATCCGTACACGCAGTCGCTACTCTCGGCGCTGCCGCGAGTGAGAGGATGATGCCGTGACACCTCCCCGCTCGGCCACCCGTGGTCGCCCGCCCGCTGCCTCTCGCGAACTCCTCCAAGAGTCTGCCTTCGAGCTGTTTATCGAGAACGGCTACACCGGCACCACTGTCGACCAAATCGCGACCCGAGCCGGAGTTAGCCGCAATACGTTCTTCAACTACTTCGAGGCAAAGGGCGAAGTTTTCTGGGTCGAACTGGATGCCGCGACCGAGCGATTGAAAGCCGCATTGGTGGATCAGCAGGCCCCTCCCGCTGACGCGCTCACCGCCATCCGCTCGGCAATGCTCGCCGCGGTTGCACCGTTGGAGTCACAGCATGTGCCGTTCATTCTTACCCAGTACGACTTGATTGGCAGCGCGGCCGAACTGCAAGCATCGGCGATGAGTCGTTTCGCCACGCAAGCGCGACTCTTGACAGGCTTCGCCGAGCGTCATGGCGTGCACCCGGCCGTGGCGAGAGCCCAGGCGTATGCGCTGATTGCTTGCGTGGTGGCGGCGGCGCAAGAGTGGGCGCAGGCGGGGCCGCAGCGGGGTCACCTTGAGCCGTTTGTCGAGCGAGCACTCGACTCGGTGCTCGCCACGTCGCACGTTGCCTGACAGTTATTGAGCAGCTCTCGACACAGGCCTGTAGCGGGTTTAGGCTTCAGCCACGCTGGACAGCTTGCATGATCCCCCATCTTGGAGCGACGCCATGAGTAACGATCAACCCACTGAACGATTCGATGCTCAGAGCGGCGACGCGCCCACGGTGCGCTTCGAGCCTGCTGGAGGCGCTCCTACCGGCGGTGCTTCCGCCGGAGTCACTACGCCGCCGGGTTCAGGGGAGCCTCCGGCCCCTCTCTCGGAGCCGGAGGGCAAGTCACGCACCCTACTGATTATTCTGACGATTGTGGGCGGACTACTTCTCATCGCTCTCGTGATCGCATTGACGCTGATGGCGACACGAGGCTCAGGCGACTCCGTACCGGTGGCGACGTCGCCGACTCCGTCTTCCACCGAAAGCGAGAGCCCTTCTCCTGAGCCGAGCGAAAGCGAGACTGAGGAACCAGCCCCGGAGGCCGAGCCGACGACTGCTCCGCCGCCAGCAGCGAGTCCGTCATTCGCCACGTTCAGCGCCCCGGAAAGCGCGATGTGTACGTCGGCGAACCCCACGAGTCAGCTCACCTTCTCGTGGAGCAGCACGGATGCCGTACGCGCGTGGATCGGCGTACGAACGACAAATGCGAAAGCTGAGCCCTACGAAGAAGTACCCACGACGGCGACCTACACGATCGACTATCAGTGCAGTAATGACTCTGAGGTCTACACCGTCACGCTCGAGGATTCTGCGGGCACACTCGCCCATAAGTCGGTAACGGTCACCAAGAACTAGGCTCCGCCGCAATCTTCGTTCCGGCTCGTCACAGCGTTCGCGTTCGGCCTGCCCTCTTCAGTTACGATTGGAAATACCACTCACACTCAGGCACCTCTTCTTTGACTCGGTGCCGCACATATCGAACCGGAGAAATAATGTCGTCGAGCGTTCCCGAAAAGCCCGCCCTAGAAGGCCTCGAAGGCAAGTGGGCTCCCGTCTGGGAGAACGAAGGTACGTACCGGTTCGATCGCCAGAAGGCGCTCACCGATGGTTCTGACTGTGTCTTCTCGGTCGACACTCCCCCGCCAACGGCATCCGGAAGCCTGCACATTGGCCACGTCTTCAGCTACACCCACATGGACCTGGTTACTCGCTTCCAGCGCATGCGTGGCAAGGAGATCTTCTACCCGATGGGGTGGGATGACAATGGTCTGCCCACCGAGCGTCGGGTTCAGAACTATTACGGCGTACGCTGCGACCCCACGCTCCCCTACGACGAGGGCTTCGAGCCTCCGCAGCAGGGTGGCGAAGGCAAGTCAACGAAGGCTGCCGCGCAGCTTCCGATCTCGCGCCGCAACTTCGTTGAGCTCTGCGAGACGCTGACCGCTGAGGACGAGAAGCAGTTCGAAGACCTCTGGCGCCAGCTCGGATTGAGTGTTGACTGGAACCTCACCTACCGCACTATTGGCGACGACGCTCAGCGCGCCGCCCAGCGTGCGTTCTTGCGCAACCTTGAGCGTGGCGAGGCCTACCAGGCAGATGCTCCCACCCTGTGGGACATCACGTTCCGCACGGCCGTTGCGCAAGCCGAGCTCGAAGACAAAGAGCAGCCTGCCGCCTACCACCGCCTGGCTTTCCACAAGGCGGATGGCGAGGACATCCACATCGAGACGACGCGCCCCGAGCTTTTGCCGGCCTGTGTTGCTCTCGTGGCTCACCCTGATGACGAGCGTTACAAGCACCTCTTCGGCACGATGGTAAAGACGCCGATCTTTGGCGTTGAGGTTCCGATTTTGGCCCACCACCTTGCTCAGCAAGACAAGGGTTCGGGAATCGCCATGATTTGTACGTTCGGTGACGTCACTGACGTTGTCTGGTGGCGCGAGCTTGATCTGCCGAACCGCACGATCATCGGTGCCGACGGCCGCATCATTGCTGACGCTCCCGATGTCATTGTGGGTGACGCCGCGCAGGCCGCCTACGCCGAGCTTGCGGGCAAGACTGTCTTCAGCGCGAAGGCCGCCATGGTCGAGCTCTTGAAGGCCTCCGGCGAAATGATCGGCGACGCTAAGCCGATTCAGCACCAGGTCAAGTTCTTCGAGAAGGGCGACAAGCCCCTCGAGATCATTTCAACGCGCCAGTGGTACATCACCAACGGTGCCCGCGACGAGAAGCTGCGCAGCCGCCTTCTTGACGCTGGCCAGCAGATCAACTTCACCCCCGACCACATGCGCGTTCGCTACGACAACTGGGTTGGTGGCCTCACGGGCGACTGGCTCATTTCGCGCCAGCGCTTCTTCGGCGTTCCGATTCCCGTCTGGTACGAGCTCGACGCCGAGGGCGAAAAGGGTTCGCCAATCGTTCCGAGCGAAGACTCGCTGCCGATCGATCCTTCATCGGATACCGCTCCCGGCTACTCGGAAGACCAGCGTGGTGTCCCCGGAGGCTTCGAGGGCGAACTCGACATTATGGACACGTGGGCCACCTCGTCACTGACCCCGCAGATTGCCGGTGGTTGGGAGACCGACCCTGAGCTGTTCAACGTGGTCTTCCCCTACTCGCTGCGCAGCCAGGGCCAAGACATCATTCGCACGTGGCTGTTCTCGACCGCGCTGCGTTCGGAACTCGAGCACGGAACGGTGCCGTGGAAGAACGCCGGCATCTCCGGCTTCATCGTTGACCCCGACCGCAAGAAGATGTCCAAGTCCAAGGGCAACGTTGTGACGCCCAAGGGCATGCTCGATGACCATGGTTCGGATGCCGTTCGCTATTGGGCAGCATCCAGCCGCCTCGGAACTGACGCGGCCTTCGACCCGCAGAACCCGAAGCAGATCAAGATCGGTCGCCGACTCGCGATCAAGGTCTTGAACGCCTCGAAGTTCGTTTACTCATTCCCGGCTCCCGCTGCTGCGGCAACGGATTCCGGTGCAGTCGTTACCGAGGCTCTCGACCTGGAGATGCTCGCTGAGCTCGCTTCGGTCGTTGAGCAGGCCACGACCGCCCTCGAGAACTTCGATCACGCCAAGGCGCTCGAGGTCACCGAGAAGTTCTTCTGGACCTTCTGTGACGACTACCTCGAGCTCGTCAAGGAGCGTGCCTACGGCGCCGGAACACCCGGAGCTCAAGCGAGCGCGAACCGTGCGCTGCACACTGCAATTGACGTGTTCCTGCGCCTCTTCGCACCGTACCTGCCGTTCGCTACCGAGGAGGTCTGGCGTTGGACGCACGACACCTCAGTTCACTCGGCATCGTGGCCCACCGCCGACGAACTCGGCGTCACCGCTGAGCCGAGCGGTCTGTTCCACGCGGTCAGCCAGGCACTCATCACGATTCGTCGCGCCAAGACCGACGCGAAGGCATCGCAAAAGACGGAAGTAACCTCGGCCACCCTCGCGGGACCAGCCCTGATTGCTGCCGCTATTGACGACCTGAAGGCTGTTGGCCGCATCCACGATCTGACGATTGTGGAAGCCGACGAGATCGAGGTTCGCGACATCGTTCTGGTTGAAGCTGCACCGGAGGCTTCTGCCTAAAGGTCTACTGAGGGTTCGGCGCCGGCACGGCGTCGAACCCCAAAACCGCGTATTGTTGAATAAATGACGAATTCAGAGAAGCCTTCGTACACAGTTCGCGACATTCAGCAGGACGATTTTGACCAGTGGAAAGCACACTTCGTAAAGTACGGAGTGTTCTACGACACTGAGTTCACCGAAGAAATCGTGCAGGGCGTTTGGGAATGGCTCATGGATGACTCGGCACAGCTCAACGCTGTCGTTGCCGTGGCCCCCGAAGGCCGTCCCACTCCTGGCGCAGTTGCCGCTTTTGGCCTGTACCGCCGCCTGCCCGACACCTTCACCGCCTCGTGGGGCTGGTTCATGGATGACCTCTACGTCGACCCCGAGCACCGCGGTGCCGGAGTTGCCGGAACGATCATCGACGACATCGCTGCCCGTGCGGCAGAAGATGGCGGCGGAAAGCTCCGCTGGATCACCAACAAGGAAAACGACAGCGCTAAGGCTCTCTACGACAAGGTCGCTGACCGCACGTCGTGGATCCTGTACGAAAAGAACGTTTAATGCAGCTCGGCACACGATGGTCGGTCGGCGGCGACGTACCCGAACGCCTCGGCGCAGCAATGCGCGAGGCGATCGCTGGTGTTGAAGCGGATGTCGCCCACCTCGATACAAGCGCGTGGCGTTGGACGCTCACGTGGCTTGAATCGCGTCCTGTCGCCGAACTCGACGACGGCACCGTCGTGCGCCAACGCGCCGACGGCACCGTAACCGTCGAAGAACCCGTTTCGTAGGGCACCCGTCGTAGGTCTTTTCCACACGACCTTTCTGCAGAACCCGGTAAGCCGCCGGTGAGATTACGCTCGCGCGAGAATCTCACCGTGCGGCATCGCCATCCATCCCTCGGGCGAATCAGCCCACTCACGCCACGCGCTGCTGATCTGCTGCAGTACCTCTTGTGTGGCCAGCGACTTGCTCAGGGCGTCGGCGGCGAAGGCCGATTCCAACACTCGTGCCTCCCACATGCTGCCCCACCACTCGCGGTCAGTGTCGTCGGAGAAATTCCAGATCGAAGCCGACGTCACCACATCAGTCAACCCCGCCTGCAACGCCCACGACTTCAGACGGCGGCCAGCATTCGGCTCTCCCCCATTGCTGCGGTGCACCGCGTCGTACACGTCAGCCCAGACCTTCAGCCCCGGCAGTTCGGGGAAGCAAATGGTGCCCGCATAGTCGACGTCACGCACCGCAATGAGACCGCCCGGTTTAGCGACGCGCTTCATTTCCACGAGAGCCGCGACCGGATCGCCCAGATGCTGCAGAGTCTGATGCGAATGCACGAGATCGAAACTGTTGTCGTCGAACGGCAACGCATAGGCGTCGCCCACAATAAAACTCAGGTTGGCGGCGGTGAAAGCCGAGGCTTTTTCTATCGCGGCGGGAGCGGCATCCAGCCCGACAACGCGGCCGGGGGCCAATCGGTCAGCAAACTCCGCTGTGATCGTGCCCGGCCCGCAGCCGATATCGAGCAACGAGAGCGCGGATTCGAGATGCGGCTCGAAGTACGCCGCCGAATTGGCGATCGTACGCCAGGTGTGCGACTTCAACACACTTTCATGATGGCCGTGGGTATATCGCTCGCTCGTCATCTTCCGAGAATAGGGTAGAAGAATGACCAATCCTTTCTTTGAGCCCAGCACGCTGCCCTTCGGCATGCCACCCTTTGCCGACATCGAAGACGAGCACTACGCTCCCGCGTTCGAGAAGGGTATGGCCGAGCAGCTCGCCGAGATCGAAGCGATCACAGCGCAGGCTGAAGCGCCCAGCTTTGAGAACACCATGATCCCGCTCGAAAAGAGCGGCCAGTTGTTGAGCCGGGTCGCGATCGTCTTCTTCAACAAGACCTCCGCGGACGGCGATGCAGCCTCGGATGCTCTCGAAGAGGTCATCGCTCCCCAACTTGCCGCGCACAACGACGCCATCAGCCTCAACAGTGCCCTCTACGAACGCATCCGCAGCATCCGTGACGGTCTCAATGACACCGAGCTAGATGCCGAAGCCCGCTACCTCGTCGAGCGTTACTTCACCGAGTTCACGCTCGCCGGCGCCGGACTCTCCGACGAGGCCAAAGCGACCCTGCGCAACTACAACTCGCGCCTGTCGACCCTCACGACCAAGTTCGAGAAGAACTTGCTTGCCGACACCAACGACCTCGCCGTCGTGGTGGACAGCATCGACGAACTTGACGGCCTTGACTCCTCCGAAATCTCGGCGGCTGCCAGCGCCGCACATGATCGCGGGCTCACCGGCAAGTACCTCATCACGCTTATCTTGCCCACTAACCAACCACATCTCTCCGTATTGAAGAATGCGGATGTTCGCGGCCGGGTTATGGCGGCGTCGCGCACCCGTGGCATCCGCGGCGGAAAGTTCGACAACCGCGAGCTAGTGCTCGAGATCGCAAAGGTTCGTTCGCAGCGTGCGGCTCTCCTAGGCTTCGAGAGCCACGCGGCCTGGGTCACGGCCGATGAGACTGCGCAGAACCCGCAGCGGGTCGCTGACATGCTTGGCAAGCTTGCTCCCGCCGCAGCGCGCAACGCTCGCGACGAGCACGCGGCTCTCGAGAAGCTCGCTGGCACCGAGGTGACGGCCGCCGACTGGGCGTACTACGCCGAAAAGGTGCGCGCCGAGCAGTACAACGTCGACACCGCCCAGATGCGCCCCTACTTCGAGGCGGAGCGCGTGCTGCGCGACGGAGTCTTCTTCGCCGCCACCAAGCTCTACGGCGTCACCTTCAGCGAGCGCCACGACCTTGCCGCGTACCACCCCGAGGTTCGCGTCTTCGAGGTGACCAACGAAGACGGCACTGAAGTGGGGCTCTACACTCTCGACCTCTACACGCGGGATTCCAAGCGCGGCGGAGCATGGATGAACTCGCTCATCGCACAGTCAGACCTACTCGGCCATCCGGTGATTGTCACCAACAACCTCAACGTGCCGAAGCCGGCCGCCGGTGAGAGAACGTTGCTGACCTACGACGAGGTCAACACGCTGTTCCACGAGTTCGGGCATGCGCTGCACGGGCTCTTTGCCCGCGTCACATACCCCAAATTCGCGGGCACCAACACCTACCGCGACTTTGTCGAGTTCCCCAGCCAAGTAAACGAAATGTGGATGCTCTGGCCCGAGGTTCTCGACAACTACGCCAAGCACTACGAGACCGGTGAGCCCATGCCCCGCGAGATCGTCGAGCGCATTCAGGCCAGCGCCGCCTTCAATGAGGGCTTCCTCACGAGCGAGTACCTAGCCGCTGCCCTGATCGATCAGGCGTGGCACCGCATCGGCGTTGCTGACGAGGTCACGGATGTCGCCGCTTTCGAAGCGCAGGCACTGGCCGAAGTCGGTCTCGATAACCCCGCCGTTCCCCCTCGTTACTCCAGCACTTACTTTCAGCACATCTTCGCGAACTCCGCCTACGACGCTGGCTACTACTCCTACATCTGGAGCGAAGTGTTGGATGCCGACACAGTGAAATGGTTCACCGAAAACGGCGGCCTCGCCCGCGAAAACGGCGACCGTTTCCGCTCGCGGCTGCTCGGCGTTGGCGGGTCGAAGAACCCGCTCGATGCCTTCCGCGACTTCCGCGGTCGCGACGCCGAACTGCAGCCACTGCTCGACCGCCGCGGCTTGAGCTAAGCCGAGTACCCCAGCACGTCACTGGCGGCGCGAACGATCGCATTGGCATTAATGCCGTGCAACTCGTAAGCGTCCTCCACGCTCGATGACTGTCCGAACTCGCTGACTCCCAAGTTGCGGGTACGGTCCCCTCGCACTCCCGCCAGAAAGGCGAGAGTGTGGGGGTGACCGTCCATTACCGTCACGAGCGGTGTTCGAGCATGAGCCGGGAACAGTTCGTCGACGATCGATGTTCGCGCGGATGCCGCAGCGTCGTACCGCTGATTGATGGAGCGGAAAATCAGGTCGGGGCTCGTAAGACACACCACGCCGGCACGGATGCCCCGCGACGTCAGCCGTTCTGCCGCATCAATGACCTCGGGCATGATAGCGCCCACTCCCACGAGAGTGACGACGTCTTGGCTCGGGTCGTGAGCACTCAGTCGATAGCCGCCGGCGATCGCTTGGCGGCGACGTCGCTCGCGCAGTGCGGGGTCGTCGGGCAACGGTGCGAGCTGTTGGTCAATGGGACGGGTGGAGATGCGGAAGTAAGCCGATTGCCCACCAGTAGCCCCGATCTGCTGCATGGTGGCGAGCAGGCACCACTCGAGGTCCTGCGCAAAAGCTGGCTCCCACGCGATGCAACCCGGCTGCTCAAGACCGATGGACGGCGTCGTAATCGACTGGTGTGCGCCACCCTCCGGAGCCAGCGTGACGCCTGACGGGGTGCCGATCAGGATCGACTGACCACCCGAATAGATGCCGTACGACCAGGGTTCGAGAGCCCGCGACACAAAGGGGTCATAGAGCGTCGCGATTGGAATCAGGGGCTGTCCCCAGCGACTCCAGGTCGAGCCAAGCTCTGCAGCCAAACACACAAGGTTCACCTCGGCAATACCGAGTTCGATGTGCTGCCCTTGCGCGCCCTCACTCCACTTGAGGAGACGATCGGTGTCGTCAGCGAACCAATCGTGCCGCTCACCGACCGACCACACGCCGGTTTTGTTTATCCAGCCACCCAAATTGGTGGATGACGCGACATCCGGACTCAGGGTGACAACCCGGCGCGCCACCTCGGGCGACGCGCGCTTCAGATCAAGCAAGAATCGACCAAGCGCCGCTTGGGTGGAGATGAGCGGCTTGTAGCTCCACGGCAACTCGCTTGGCACCGGGGCGATCGCATGTTTTTCGATCGCGGGCCGCTGGAGGCGTGCTGCGGCATCCGCACACACGGTCGCTTCTGCACTGCCCGGCGCAAACTTCTGCCACGGCTCATCGAGCGACATTCCCGACAGCTCGGCGAGCTCCTGCATTTGTGTTTCGGTGAGCTGGGCGGCGTGGTTGTTCGGATGACCTTCGGTGGCGAGACCTCGCCCCTTCACCGTGTAGGCGAAGATAACTGTCGGGCGCTCGGGGTCAATGTCTCTGTACGTTTCTGACAGCAAGTGGATGTCGTGCCCACCGAGGTCGCGAATGCTTGCCGCGAGCTCCTGCGGGCTCAGCCCCGCGACGAGCTGCTCAAGTTCTGGCAAGGCGCCGTCGCCGAGCAAACGAGCATGGACTTCGTCGGGGTGACTACGCAGCAGACGCTGGTATTCCTCGTTGGGCATCGACTCGAGACGTTCGCGCAGGTGCGCTCCCCCGGGCTGCGCGAAAAGCGCTTGGATGCGGCGCCCCCACTTGCAGGTGAGAACTTGCCAATCCGCCGCTGCGAACATTCCCTGAAGGCGCGCGATCTGCACGTCGGGAATGACGCGGTCGAGTGATTGTCGGTTGAGGTCAACGATCCAGACGAGCTCGCCGAGCTTGCGCGCACCCGAGTCGGTGACCGCTTCCCACACCGCACCTTCATCGAGTTCGGCATCGCCAAGGAGGCTGATGAAGCGCCCCGACTCTGGAGTTTCAGGAAACTGGTCGCGCACATAACGATGCGACATGGCGGCCCAGAGCGGTGCGGTCGCCCCAATTCCCACGCTGCCGGTAGAGAAATCAACGGTATCGGGATCTTTGAGCCTGCTGGGGTAGCTCTGCAGCCCGCCCAGCTCGCGCAGTGTCGGGAGGTATTTCTCCTGAAGTTCCCCCATCAGGTAATGGATGGCGTGCAACACTGGCGAAGCGTGCGGCTTCACCGATACCCGATCGATAGAGGTGAGCTCCGAAAACCAGAGCGATGTCATGATGCCGACCATCGATGCACTCGATGACTGATGCCCGCCCACTTTGACCCCGGATGCGTTGGCACGCCCCCGGTTGGCCGAGTCGATAATCGCTGTGGCGGTCCACAACACGCGCTGCGCTATGGAGTCGAGCACATCATCGCCGAGACTCGCGGCCGCCGACAGCGGGCGTGAGTTCACGGCGGGCTCCGACTCCGCAGCGACGAGAGCGTGAGCTCCGATGTACCCTGCGGTCTCTGCAGTCTCGGCAGTCTCGGTGGACTCTGTTGCGGGGGTGGCGGCTGGGCTGCTGTCGTGCGTCATCTATCGGTCCTCACTGAGCGCGAATCGTCGTCATTGACTTACTGAGTTACCGGTGTGGCTTCGCGCTTTCCGCGGCCGGCCAGCGCGCAGCCACACCCGAATAGTGCGTCTAGCGGAACAACCCGCTGTAGGCGTTGAGTGAGAGCTGGCCGCCGAGGTGAGCGTAAAGCACGTTGCTGTCGGCAGGGATCTCACGGCTAGACACGAGGTCGATCAGGCCGGCAAGCGACTTTCCTTCGTAAACAGTGTCGGTGATCATGCCTTCGAGAGTTCCCCCGAGTCGGATAGCCTCGAGCGTCGAGTCGACTGGGATGCCGTAGAGGTCTCCTGCCCAGCCTTCGAGCACGGTGATCTCGTCGTCGCGCAAGTCGCGGTCGAGACCAATCAGCTGGGCGGTGTGGCGTGCGATTCGGCCAACCTGGTCGCGAGTCTTCTGGAGAGTGGCCGAGGCGTCGATGCCGATGACGCGACGCGGACGCTCTTGCCCGGCGAAACCAGCAATCATTCCCGCATGGGTGGATCCGGTCACAGTGCACACGACGATGGTGTCGAAGAACACACCGAGCTCGCGCTCTTGCGCTTCGACTTCGTCAGCCCAGTTAGCGAAGCCCAGACCTCCAAGGTGATGTTCGGAGGCGCCAGCCGGGATCGGGTACGGCTTGCCGCCCGAGGCTTCCACGTCGGCGATCGCGTTCTTCCAGCTGTCGCGAATACCGATATCGAAGCCGGAGTTGTCGAGCCGAACATCCGCTCCCATAATGCGGGAGAGCTGGATGTTGCCCACACGGTCACTGAGCGGGTCGGGCCAGTCGACCCAGTTTTCCTGAACGAGAACTGCCTTCATGCCGAGCTTCGCCGCGACTGCAGCAACTTGGCGCGTGTGGTTGGACTGGTAGCCACCGATGGAGACCAGCGTGTCAGCTCCCTGAGCGATGGCATCCGGAACGATGTATTCGAGCTTGCGAGTCTTGTTGCCGCCGAAAGCCAGGCCGCTGTTGACATCTTCGCGCTTAGCCCAGACGGTTGCTCCCCCGAGGTGCTCACTCAGGCGCGGCAGTTGATGAATCGGGCTCGGGCCGAACGTGAGGGGGTAACGCTCGAAGTCTGAAATCGCCATGAGGGCTCCTGTCGTCGAGGCCTTATGGCCTAACCAATATGCAATATATTGCAGCTTCGAGATGGCGATGTCAACCCCTTCGCCGACGACAACATGCACGGCGCGCGACCCCCAAGACCACCGGCTTTGAATACGCGCACACGCACTGCATGCTTGCGGCATACAATATTTCGCATGCCAGTGCCCGAAAAGAATGCTGTCCACAAGCGATCGCTCTTGCGCGACGACGTGTACACGTCGATCCGCGACGCCATCGTCGATGGCACATTTGCACCGGGTGAGCGACTGCGCGACGCCGAACTCGAAAAGTGGCTCGGCGTCAGCCGCACCCCCATTCGCGAAGCACTGCTTCGACTCGAACGCGGTGGCCTCGTAATTTCGCACCCCGGCAAGGCAACCCTGGTCGCGCCGTACGACCCTGCATCCACTCATGGCGTTCAACAGGTCACTGCAGCGCTGCACGAGCTCGCAGCGCAGCTAGCGCTGCCTCGACTCACCCCCGATCACTTCAGCGCGATGTCGGCAGCAAACCGCCGCTTCGCGAGTGCTCTTGACGCCGAAAATGTAGACGCCGCACTCGACGCTGACGACGACTTCCACGATGTCTTCATCAACGCCAGCGGTAACGACACCATCGCTCAAGTGCTGAGCCAACTCACCCCGGTGCTCCGTCGGGTGGAAAGAATGCGGTTCAGCTCTCACTCGGGGCGCGAGTCTGTGCCGCAGCACCAAGCGATCATTGAACACGCGCGCAACGGCGACAGCGAAGCGCTTCTCACGGCCGTTCGGCTCAATTGGTTGTCACTACCTCACGTCGCTGAATCCCCAGACGCGTGATTGTTGTGCTCGACCCACAAAAATTTGTGAAAACCTTTCGCTAACGCCCTCCGGTCGGGCACAATAGTCCCGGTCGCGTTTGACGCGCCCCAACACACTTAGACGTCACCTAGCACGATGTCCTGAGGGCGATCCCATCTCAGCCTCCCCCCGAATTTGGCTGCAATGAGTTTGCCCGGCGCGGTCGCCCTCAGGAACATCACTTCTCGCAGAGGCTCATGCTGCGTCATCGTCAGAGCACGCTCTGCCGGTCGCGCTGACCCCGCTACACACACGCAGAGTCATAGCCTGGTCTGCGCCGAAGACCGCAAAAAACGCAGACGCCCGAGGGCATCTGCGTTTTTGGTACGCGGTTGTCGTGACTGCGACTAGGCGGACTTCTCCGCACGTACTGGCTTGCGAGGAACGATCGTGGGGGCAGCGTTCTCCAGAACGGCAGCCTTAGTTACGATCACGCGACCGACGGTTTCATCAGACGGCACGTCAAACATGATTGGCCCGAGAACTTCTTCGAGGATTGCGCGCAACCCGCGAGCACCCGTTTGCCGAAGCACGGCAAGGTCGGCAATCGCTTCGAGTGCATCGCGCTCGAACTCCAGTTCAACACCGTCGATCTCGAACATGCGCTGATACTGACGCACGAGCGCGTTCTTGGGAGTGGTGAGGATGTCCATCAGGGCGACCTGGTCGAGCTGGGTGACCGTGGTCACAACAGGGAGGCGACCGATGAACTCAGGAATGAGACCGAACTTGTGGAGGTCTTCAGGCAGAACCTCACCGAAGAGGTTCACATCGTCGCCCTTGCTGTGAAGCGGAGCACCGAAACCAATGCCCTTCTTACCTGCACGGTTGGAAATGATCTCTTCGAGACCCGAGAAAGCCCCTGCCACGATGAACAACACGTTGGTGGTGTCTACCTGTATGAACTCCTGATGCGGATGCTTGCGCCCGCCCTGGGGCGGAACGGACGCGACAGTGCCCTCAAGAATCTTGAGAAGCGCCTGCTGAACGCCCTCACCAGACACGTCGCGCGTAATGGAGGGGTTCTCGGCCTTGCGAGCGATCTTGTCGATCTCGTCGATGTAGATGATGCCGGTCTCGGCGCGCTTGACGTCATAGTCAGCTGCCTGCAGGAGCTTGAGGAGGATGTTCTCGACATCCTCACCGACGTAACCGGCCTCGGTCAGTGCGGTGGCATCCGCAACAGCGAACGGAACGTTGAGGCGCTTGGCCAGCGTCTGAGCGAGATAGGTCTTACCGCAACCGGTGGGACCGATGAGCAGAATGTTCGACTTGGCAATCTCAACATCGTCAATGACCGCATCGGCGGAGGTGATGGTGCTGCGAGCACGAACACGCTTGTAGTGGTTGTAGACGGCAACGGAGAGCGAGCGCTTGGCTGCCTCCTGGCCGATGACGTATTCCTCAAGGAAGTCGTAGATTTCGCGTGGTTTAGGCAGGTCGAATTCGCTCGACGGCTCTTCGCCCGCTTCAGCAAGACGCTCTTCGATGATCTCGTTGCACAGATCTACGCACTCGTCGCAGATATAGACACCCGGACCGGCAATCAATTGCTGTACCTGCTTTTGGCTTTTGCCGCAGAAGGAACACTTGAGCAGGTCCGCGCTTTCCCCAATTCGGGCCATGCCGGTTCCTCTCCCTGAGTAAATACCTTGATAACGAGCCTAACCCGATATTCGTTCAGTCTCGTCACCATTACCGGCGGCGTTTCGGCGAGTCGGTCGCACTGCAATATCCCCGTTTCTTGGCGGATAACGAGGCCTCGAAGAGGAACTAGGCTTGAAGGGCTAGCGCCGATAACCGAAGGAGCCCCATGCATACTCGTGCCATGCGCGTGCTCCGCGGCAGCCTTGCGGCTTTCTTCGCTACGTTCACTGCCGCGTTTTCTCACCAACTTGCTGGCGGTGTTTCGCCGTCGCTGTTCGGCATGGGCGTCTCGCTTGTGCTCTCCATCTCCGTCTGCACCTTGCTCACCGGCCGCACGGTCTCGCTTGCACGGTTGAGCATCGCCATACTGGCGAGCCAGGCGATGTATCACGCACTGTTCAGTTCCATGCTCGCCCCGGCGCAAATCGCTCAACACGACATGGCGGCAATGACCTTCGACTTGCGCTCAGTAGCGCAGTCTGCTGATTCGGCGATGTCGCTCTCGCACATCGTCGCCGCCATAGTGACCATCGTGGCTTTCCGTCACGCCGAAGTCGCGTTCTGGGGCCTGTTCGATACAGCGCGGATGTTCGTCTCGCGCCTTTTCGCCACGCTCGCCCTCGTCGCAACTCCTGTGCTGGAGTTCCGCCTTGAGCCACGCAGTGCGCCAGTGGTGCAACTCGTCGCTCGCTTTCTCTCCATTACGCGCTATCGGGGCCCACCGGCCGCTCTCGCCGCGGCCTAACGACGCCGCACAGCATCCCCGATATTTGTCGCTCATTCGCGACCCTTTTTGAGAAAGAACACAATGAAAAACTTCACTAAAGCTGCCCTCGCACTCTCTGCAGGTGCTGCACTCGCGGTAGCGGCTCCGCTCGCAGCGATGGCTCACGTCACTATTGACCCGGGCCAGGCAGACGCCGGAAGCTACGCCCTCATCACGGTCAAGGTTCCCAACGAATCAGACACCGAGAAGACCAACAAGGTCGAGCTCAACCTGCCCACGGATACTCCATTCACGAGCGTGCGCTTCGTGCCTGTTCCCGGCTGGGACGCTGAGCTTGTGCGCAGCGAACTGCCGGAGCCCGTCATGGTCGGCGAAAGCGAGATCACCGAAGCAGTGACCTCGATTGTGTGGACAGCCCAAGCGGGTTCCGAAATCGGAGACGGCGCACTGCTGCTGCTTCCGATCTCGCTCGGACCGGTTCCGGATGTCGGAAGCGTTGTGCTGACGGCCGACCAGACGTACACCGATGGCACCGTAGTGAGCTGGAGTGATACTGAAGAAGGAGCCGAGAAGCCCGCACCTGTCCTCTACGTCAACGACGCACCGGTGGACGACCACGATCACTCTGAAACGGAAGAAGACGCTCACGGTGACGACCACGCGAGCGAAGACGAGAACAGTGACGCTGCAGCAGCATCCAGCAGTGACCCCGTTGCCCGCGGACTGGGAATCGCCGGCCTCGTTGCCGGTCTCGGCGCGCTCGTAGCGGCATTCGCGTTCCGCCGCCCCGCCACTAAGTAGTTCGAACCATGCGTCGAGTTAATCGCATCGGCGCCGCGTTCAGCGCGGCCACGATCGCAGCTCTGCTGCTGCTCGTGGCCGCGCCCGCGTCTGCCCACAACTACCTCGTCGACAGCACCCCCCTCGAGGGCGAAACCCTCACCGTGCTGCCCGACGAGTTCTCCGTCACCACCAATGACGTATTGCTCGACCTCGCCGGAGACGGCGGAGGTTTCGCGATTCAGATTCTGGATGCCGACGGCGGCTACTACGGCGACGGCTGCGTCAGCATCCGCGACGAGTCGCTCTCCACGCTCGCGGCTCTCGGTGAGCCCGGCGAGTACCGGATGCTCTGGCAGCTGGTGTCAGCCGACGGCCACACCATCTCTGACGAGATTAACTTCACGTGGCAACCGGATGTCGATCAGGTGCTCTCCGAAGCGTTGGATGCCCCGCCAGCCTGCGGCGGTGGGTCGCTCGAGGAGAGCACTCCCCCGGCAGCATCCGAAGGCTCCGACGGCAGCAACGATACTGACGGTTCTGATGCCGGCACGAGCATCGATGCTGAAACGGTCGTGTTGATCGGCGGCGCGATCGCGCTCGTTCTCATTGCTGGCGTGGCGATCTTCTTGATCTCCGTCAAACGCAAGAAAGACGAGCAAGAGACGTCTTAGTCTCGTCCGCCAGCGTCGTGAACTAGGTTCTGAAAACTTAACCGCTCATGCCGCGGGCGGAACGGGCTCCGCTCACCCGCAGCCGCAGCTCTCCCGAATGGTGAGATCTAGCGGAAGAACACGATTATGGGGAGCATCGCGAGACCCCGGAGTGGCGTCAAGAAGAACATCCACACCGAGCGACGCCGCCGTGTGGAACGGTTGCTGAACAGTTGTGAGGCGGGGCAAGACGATGCTCGACTCTTTGAGCCCGTCGAATGAAATCAGCGCGAGGTCTTCGGGAATGCTGAGACCCGCTTGCGTGGCCGCCGTCATGATTCCGAACGCTTGCTCATCGCTGTGGACAAAGATTGCGCGCGGACGCGTGGGCCGCGCAAGAATAACCCGCGCGAGCGCGAAAGCACTGTAGCGATCGAATTCGCTCTCAAATACCTCGTGATCCTCGGCCTTCATGCCCTTCGCTTCGAGCGCGTCGCCCCACCCTGCTAGACGGTCACTGACGCCATAGAGGTGCGCCGGGCCAGAGAAACACGCAACGGACTCGTACCCGTGGTCGAGCAGATGCGAGGTGGCGGCAAAACCTCCGCCTCGGTTATCAACCAGAATCGCGGTCGCTCCAAGCTCGCTTGCCGGGCGGTCGAAGAACACCAGAGGTGTGTGGTTGCTCTCAAGCACGCTGGAGGTCTCTTCATGACTTGAACGGCGCTCATCCGTGCTGCCGACGAAGAGAATCCCCCGCACTTGGTGTTCCATGAACGAGCGAAGGTGGCGCGCTTGTCGCTCGTCGCTATTCATGGCGTTCCCGAGCAGCAACGAATGACCGCGTGCAAGAGCGGAGTTCTCGACTTCGATGGCAAGCTCGCTGCAGTACGGGTTAGTGATGTCGGAAGCAATCAGCCCCAAGACTGTGCTGGATGCCGACGCCAAAGCACGAGCCGTGGCGTTGGGGCGGTAACCGAGCCGTGCAACAGCATCGAGCACGCGTTGCCTGGTGGGCGCTGCAACATTCCGAGGGCCGTTGTTCATGACGTAGCTGACAACAGCCGTAGAAGTGCCCGCTTCGCGAGCAACATCGTCTCTGGTTACCACGGTGTATCCGATCCCCTTATTCATCAGTGTTGTCGCCCTGTGCTGCGTGGAGTCCGTGGATGACCCGCACCTCGCACAAGCGATCGTGACGCGACCCGCAGCACAAGGCTAAAGATAATTCACTTTACCTGAAAAAAATCTACGCGGGTAGGCAATAAAGGTGCGTACGGCAAGAATTCACGCAGATTTCTATGTTTCTTTGACGTTAAATCTGCGCGATCACAGGGCTATTTTCAGTATTCACGCTTGACCCTGACAAAACGGTCTGTTTGTATAGTCCACAATCTACCCGCGTAGATCGCTAAACAAACCTCACATCGCACGCTCGTCCGGCGATTCGAAAGGAACCAAGGCTGTGGCTCATTCCTCACTCCCCTCGCCCCACCACCACGCGCCGACCTGCGCACCAGTTGTCGCGGCTGACGTGCCAGCGTGGGTCGCGAAGGCCCAGTCGCACTCTGATCACCTACTCTCGCTCGCGGGCCCTGTCGCTCATCGTGCCGAGGTCGTCGGTGTCCTCGCCGACGACGAGGCCGACTGGACTTTCGGCAACTTCATGTTGACGTGGTTGGACTCAAGCCAAGCGGTTCGCCGCATCTGGCATCTTCCCGACGCAGCGTTCTTTCTTCGCCTCATCGAGATCGCTTATGCACCGGTGCTCGAAGCCAACCCGTCCTACCGCGCATTGCTGACCGGTACCAGTCGCATCCAAATGTCGATCACGAACGACATTCTCCAGATCCAACTCGACGGGCTTGTCGAGGACTACACGATGATTCGGCACCACGCCCTGATGCTCTTCAGCTCTGCACTCTGGCTCGATGAGCCTCAGCGCAGCCAGTGGCTCGCTCTGTACGACGATCTCGTCACCTACGTAGATTCCCGTCCTGAAGGACGGCCCCACGTCGACTCGCTCGCTGCGGTCGAGAGCGCAGCTTTCGCCGACTTCGTGACGTTGGCCCCTCAGACCCTTACGACGGAAAGCGCCGACGCGCTGCTCAACGACCGCGAGGCACTCGCCAACGTTCTCGACTATCAGCTGTACGCCGGCGTAGCCATCGGTCTCCTCTGGCGCGAGTACCGCGCGCTCGACGAAACCGAGCACGAGGAGTGGTACCGCATCCAACTTTCCGAACGCTACCTCGACACCGATTATCTGAAAACCGAATGGATGGCACAGTAATGTCCCACGACCACAGCGCCTCGGCGCCCGCCGAGAACCTTGACCTCGTCATCACCAACGCAAAAATTCGTTCCGACGATGATGCGCTCTACAACATCGGCGTCAAGGCCGGCATCATCGTCGCGATGTCGAGCAACCTCCAAGATCTGGGCTCCGCGACCGAAACCACAGATGCTGCTGGCCGCTGGGTGATTCCCGGCGCGATCGATTCACACGCCCATATTAACCAGCGTGCTGACGAGTACAACCACATCCCCGGCCTTGGCCCGGACGATAACTTTGCCGCCGAATCGCGTGGCGCGCTGGCCGGTGGCTGCACGACAGCCCTCAACTACGTGCAGTTCGGCACCCCGTCACTTCTTGACTCGTTCCACGATGGCCTTGCCGCAGCACGCGTTCAGTCTCAGATCAATGTGATGTTCCACGGCTGCCTCATGAATATGGGCCAGGTTTCAGAGATCGAACAGGCAACCAAGGAAGGTATGCGCACCTTCAAAATCTTTATGCCCTACCGGGGTGAAGAGGCGAAGAACCTCGGCGGAATCGGCAGCCTCAACCACGCGCAAATGCGGGAGGCGTTCGCCGCAATCGTCGCGAACGGTGCTCAGGCCTTGGTGCATGCCGAGGACGGCGACATCGTCGACGCGGCGATGCAAACGGAGAGCACCGCGGGGCTTGACTCACTCGCAGGATGGGAGCGCTCGCGCCCCACCATCGCCGAGGGAGATGCCGCGTGGACTGCCCTCTACCTTGCTGAGGAAGCAGGGTGTCAAGTATCGATCGTGCACGTTTCCAGCTTGGAAGCCATCAAAGCGCGAAAGGCGCTGGGGTACCCGGGCGCAGCGCTGGAGTCATGCGTCCACTACATGGTGCTCAGCACAGAATCCGCCATCGGCCCCGAGGGAAAGGTCGCCCCGCCGATCCGCGACCGCAGCCTTTCCGACTCCATTACTGAAGCCGTTCTCGCTGGCGACATTGACTTCTTTGGATCCGACCACAACGAGTGGCCAAGCGCAGCAAAGACCGACTGGGAGACATCCAAGCCTGGATTGCCCGGCATCGGCCTCATGCTTCCCCTCCTCTTGACACACCTCGTCGTTGACAACGGCATGAGCATGGAAAAACTCATCGAACTCACGTCCCGCAATGCGGCCCTGCGGTTTGGGCTCGAGGGCAAGGGAAAGGTCGCGATCGGCATGGATGCTGACCTCGTCATCCTCGAGGAGGGCGAGCGAGTCGTGCGGATCGAGGATCTTCACTCGCCCATCGACTACTCACCCTACGCCGGCATGACACTGCGTATGTGGCCGAGCGTCACCGTCTGCGGCGGCGTCGTCGTCTTCGCCGATGGGGCGTTCCCGCGCGAGGACTTCCGTGGAGAAATGCTGAACGATCGCTTCCGGACAGACCCCGTACTTGCGGTCTGATCCTCATCATCACCAACTAATAAGGAGCCCATTACATGCCACGGTCAATCATCCTCGATGTCGACACAGGAACTGACGACGCGATTGCAATCATGATGGCAGCGCTATCGCCAGAGATCGACCTCGTTGCGTGCACCACAGTATGGGGCAATCGTCCAGTCGAGGACACGACGGACAACACGCTCCGAGTGCTCGACTACATCAATCGCTCTGACATCCCCGTCTACCGGGGACTCGATGAACCATTCGGCCCCATCGTTGTACCGCAGCCGAATCCTTCGGATGATCACAGCGGCGGAAAGATGCACCCGAAGGAACTCGACCTTCCACCGGCCAGTTCCGTCGCTCAAACACAGGGCGCTGTCGAGTGGTTAGTCGAAACGCTGCGGGCTCGCACAGAGCCCATCACCCTCGTGCCGGTCGGACCGCTCACAAACATTGCTGCGGCGATTACCCTCGACCCGTCCATCATCGACAAGGTCGACGAGATCGTGATTATGGGTGGGGCTCACGCTTTCGGTAACGCAACGCCGTCAGCAGAATCGAACATCTGGCACGACCCCGTCGCCGCCGACGTTGTTTTCAAAGCTGGCTTCGAACGCATCGTCCTCGTTCCCCTCGATTCAACGCACGACGCACTCGTTACCGGAGCGCAGGCATCCGAACTTCAGGCTCTCGGCACTCCTGCGGGGTTGGCGACCGCGATCTGCATTCAACAGCGCATTGTCGCTCACGATGAGAGCCAGCCGCAGGCGATTCCGGACAGCGCCCCCATTCACGATGCTGTCTGCATCGCGTATTTGCTTGACCCCGCTGTCATTCCTCTTAACCACCTTCACGTCGGCATCGAGACAACAGGAGTGCGCACCTTCGGCAGAACTGTAATCGACGTTCGTCACCGAGGCATGGAAGAACCGAATGCGTTCGTCGCTTTGACGGCGGATGCTGACGTCTTCTATCGACTGCTAAAGGAGTGTGTCTCTATCCAGCGCTAACTACTGCTTCTCACGTTTCGAATATTTCGCTCCACCTAAGCAAGGGAAAACAATGAAACGCAACATCGCAACAATGAGCACGGCGCTCGGGACGGTAGCTATCATGGCGCTCGCCGGATGCTCCGCCGGCTCCACCCCCACCATCGCCGGCTGCGAAGACGGCGTCACGGAACTCTCCGTACTCCGCGCAGAGAATAACTCCCCCACTGACGAGCAATTGGATGCCTACACGGCCGCCAACAAATGCGTCATTTTCACCGTGGACGAAGTTCCGTTCGGCAACTTGGCAGAAAAGATCGCGGTGCTCGCGCCGTCGTCGAACCCGCCAGACATTGTCGGATTCGACGCTCCAAGCACCGCATCCTACGCATCGCAGGGCTTCTTGCTTCCGCTTGACGATTACCTGCCCGATGGCTGGTTTGACGACGTGACGTCAGCGACGTTGACAGAGAACTCGTGGGACGGCCAGGTTTACTCGCCCGGCAACGAGCAAGACACTCTCTCCTTGTACTTCAACAAGGAGCTGACTGATGCAGCCGGCATCACACCTCCCACCTCTCTTGACACCGCGTGGACATGGCCAGAGGCGCAAGCCGCAATGCTGACCTGCCAGGCATCGGCAACCGAGGCTGCTGGGTCAACCGTGTACGGTCTCGCACCGTCACGACTCGGAGACGGTACCCCGGGAACGTCGTACCGCGATCAGCTCTTCTTGCGCAGCATGGGAGACCCCACTGCTCCTGAGTCGTCATCGGCGTACAAGACGTTCTATGCAATCTCTGACGACGGCACCACTGTTGATGGCTGGTTAAACTCGCCTGAAGCTATCGAGGGCGCGACCTTCTACCAGAACTTGTTTGAAGGCCCGGATGCTGTGACGTCGAAGACTGGTCTTCCTAATGCGTTGATTGATGGCAAAGCGTGCTTCGACCTCGAAGTGAGCTCCAACGCTACGACTCTTACTAACGCGGGAGTGGACTTCGGTGTGAGCCCAACGCCGTATCTCGTTACCCCGGTTGTGCACACCGGCGCTGTTACATTCGGCGTCACCGCACGATCGAACAACGCAGAGGCAGCGGCCACGGCCGTTGTCGCGATGGACACCGGCGACCAGTACCTCGAGTGGGTTGAAAACAACCTCCGGATCCCTGTGTTGGTTTCGACGACCGAAGCACTGCCGTCGCTTAACGAAGCACCGTTGAACATTCCCGTCCAAGAGATTCAGGAGTGGGGCGTACCGCGCCCTCCCGGACCTCACTTCGATGCGTATGACCTCTACGTCACCGCAGCGTTGAAGAACATCGCGTACGGAGCGGATCCGAAGACTGAGCTCGATCAGGCAGTCGCCAAGCTCGACCCGATCCTCTCGAAGTAGAACAGGAAAAATCGTCATGCATTCTGGCCCGATCGATTCCACGCCGCTCGCGGTCAGAGACCTGGGCGGGAGCACGTCGCTCTCGCCCAGGCGCAGATCGAAGATCGCGATGGGCAAAAACGCACTACCTGCGCTTGCGTTCCTCACGCCCTTCCTCCTACTCCTCCTCATTTTTCAGTACATTCCATTAGCAGTCATGGCTCGCAGCAGCGTGCTCGACTACAGCCTTTTCAACCCGGACAATTCAACGTTTGTGGGTGCGGATAACTTCATCCGTGTCTTTACCGACGCAGAAACAGTTCAGTCGCTCTTGGTCACGCTGGCATTCATCGTCGGCGTCCTGATCCTTGTCGTCCCGGCATCCTTCGCACTCGCAGTTTTCCTCAACGGTAAGCTTCCCGCTCGCGCAATCGTCCGCACGATGATCTTCCTTCCTGTCGTCACATCATCCGTCGTCGTCGCGACGCTGTGGACGTTCCTCCTTAACGAAACTGGGCTGATTAACTCCACTCTTTCGACACTGGGGCTCCCCACCGCTGGATTCCTCACCGACACGACTCAGGCGCTGCCAGCCATCATCGTGATGACGGTCTGGCAACAAGTGGGACTCGCGACCGTCCTCTTTCTCGGAGGGCTTCAGGCGGTTCCTGCCGAACTCAGCGAAGCCGCCAACATGGATGGTGCCGGGCCAATCCGCCGCACGCTCAGCATCACCTTGCCGCTACTTTCCCGAACGACGTTGTTCATCGTCGTGGTGATGACGGTGTTCGCGCTCCAAGCATTTGCGCCGGCATACATCATGACGGGAGGCGCCCCTCAGGGCACCACAAACCTCATCATCTACCACATCTACAAGACTGCGTTCATTCTTCAGCAGCCTGGCTATGCGTCGGCAATGGCGCTCGTCGTGCTCGTGTTCGCGATCATCATCAGCTTGATCCAGATGCGACTGCTCCGCACTCGCTGGAACTACTAGGAGGACGCCATGACTACGCAACGCATAGCGGAACCAGCTCAACTCCAGCGAATTACGCGCACTCTCGCCCGTTTCGCTCTTTCCTTCGTGGTCATCGCGATCATCGTGGGTGCATTTCTTTTGCCCTATCTGTGGATGGTGTCGTCTGCCTTAAAAAACCAGACCGCGATCTTCGACGAACTCAATCCGCTGTCGTGGAAGGTGTTTCTTCCCGTCGGCGGAACGATCGACAACTTCGTGGCGCTTTTCGAGAAGGGAATCGGTCTCGCGCTCGTCAATTCCCTCATCGTCGCGTTTATCCAAGTGGGCGGCACTCTGGTGGTGTGCACCCTCGCCGCCTACGCTCTGACACGAATATCTTTCAAGGGCCGCGGCGTAGTGTTCGCAGTGATCCTCGCTACTTTCATGCTCCCGGCAGAAGCACTCGTCGTGCCGATGTATGGCGTAGTCGCCGGGCTCAACCTGCAAGACACCCTCCTCGCCGTCGCACTCCCGTGGGTGTCAAGCGTTTTCGGTCTTTTCCTGTTGAAGCAGGCTTTCGAAGAAATTCCGATGGAACTGGATGAGGCTGCACGCCTCGACGGTGCAGGACACTTCCGCGTGTTCTGGTCGATCATCCTTCCCAACGTGCGTACATCTTTGGCAACGCTCTGCCTCGTTACCTTCTTGTTCTCATGGAACGCATTCCTGTGGCCACTGACCGTGGTTCAAAGTTCTCAGAATCAAGTGGTGCAAGTCGCCATAGCCCAGTCAGTGTCTGCCGGCGAGCTGCCCAACTGGGGTTTGACCTTTGCTGGCGCAGCAGTGGCCACAGTGCCCTTGATCCTGCTCTTTCTCTTCGCTCAGCGCTTCTTCGTGCAGGGCCTCGCTTCTTCCGGACTCAAGTAAGGACATCGCATGCACTCCGCTCCACGCTCCCTTTACGTTGCCAATTGCTCGCTGCTGTTTCAGGAGTTGCCGCTCCTGCAGCGCCCCGCCGCCGCCTACAACGCGGGTTTCGATTCGATCGAATATTGGTGGCCGTTTGAATCGGCCTCACCTTCCGAACGTGACGTTGACGCTTTCGTCAGTGCAGTCGATAATTCTGGCGCGAAGCTAGTCGGACTCAACTACTTTGCGGGTGACCTCTTCGGTCCCGATTGCGGTGTGGTCTCGCTCCCCGAGCGCCAAGCGGAATTTCGTGACAGCGTAGAAATCGCGACGGCCATCGGTTCGCGTCTCAAGGTGGGAGCGTTCAACGCCCTGTATGGAAATCGAGTTGAGACCTCGACTCCGGAAGCACAGGATGAGCTCGCGATCCAGAGCCTCGGCTTTGCCGCAGACGCTGCCGCCACGATCGGGGCGACAGTCCTCATCGAAGCTGTCAGCGGCCCCAAGCCTTATCCGCTGCGTACCGCAGCAGATGCGATCGCGGTGGTCGATCGCGTCCGAGCATCCGGACACTCGAACGTTGCTTTCTTGCTCGATATATTCCACTTAGCTGCGAACGGGGATGACATTTCCGCCGCTATCGCGAGCCATACCTCGGCCGTTGCCCATGTGCAAATTGCGGACTTTCCCGGCCGCGGAGAACCCGGCTCCGGAACGCTCGACTTCGACCGCTATCTCAGCGAATTGACCGAGCGAGGCTATACCGGGGCGGTCGCGCTTGAATACAAACCGTCCACTGGCGACACTCAAGCCAGCGTCGCCAATCTCAATGACTTCCCATCGATCACAGTTTCAGTAACGAGAGGTTTCACACAATGACAACGATTGCATTTATCGGACTCGGCATCATGGGAGCCCCCATGGCGGCAAACTTGGTCGCCGCCGGACACGACGTAACAGGATTCAACCGCAGCCGTGCCGCCGTCGACACGTTCATTTCGCAGGGCGGGTCAGGCGCACAGAGCGTCGAAGAAGCGATTGTCGGCGCCGAAATTGTGGTGACGATGCTGCCCGACTCCCCCGACGTCGAATCTGTGCTGAGCGGAGAAAACGGAGTCTTCGCGCGTGTGCCGCAGGGCACCCTCGTCATCGACTTTTCAACGATTCGACCGGATGTTGCCATCCGACTCGCCGAAGAAGCAGCGACCGCGGGCGTCCAGATGCTCGATGCTCCAGTTTCAGGTGGTGAAGCAGGAGCTATCGAGGGTGTTCTCTCGGTCATGGTCGGAGGATCAGCAGAGGCCTTCGCTCAGGCCTCTGCCGTGTTCGACGCCGTTGGCTCAACCATCGTTCACGTGGGGCCGTCGGGTTCGGGCCAGACAGTGAAGGCCGCCAATCAGCTCATTGTGGCCGGCACGATGGAACTCGTCGCCGAAGCTCTCGTCTTCCTCGAGGCTCACGGTGTAGACATGGAACCGGCAGTGAAGGTGCTCTCTGGAGGTCTTGCCGGCAGCACAGTTCTCTCGAGAAAAGCCCCAAACATGCTCTCTAGAAACTTCGCACCGGGCTTCCGAGTGACCTTGCACGATAAGGATTTGGGAATCGTCACGGCGGCAGCCCGGGAAGCCGGTGTCGCTATTCCCCTCGGTGCGGTGGTGGCACAGCTCATGGGCTCGCTCAAAGCGCGCGGTGATGGCGACCTCGATCATTCAGCATTGTTCACCCTCGTCAGTGAACTCTCCGGTCGCAGTGACGACCAGACTGAGGGATAAGTCGTGAGCCTGCCGTCACGGTCTGCCACGACCGCACGAATCAAACGCTCCTGGGGCGTTCTCGGAGCGATCGTTGTGCTCCACGTCGTCGGATTCGGCGCGCTCGTTCTCGCGAACGCGCCGTCAGCAGTGGACTCGTCGGACGCCGCAAGCGGGCTGGCAGTCGCTCTGGGAATCGGGCTCACTGCTTATGCCTTAGGCGTTCGTCACGCTTTTGATGCCGACCACATCGCCGCCATTGACAATACGACCCGGCGACTAGCGGCGTCGCCCCGCGAAACACGCGGCACCGTCGGATTTTGGTTCGCGCTGGGGCATTCGACGATCGTCACGGTGTTGTGCGTGCTTCTTATGACGTTCGGGCAGGCATTGGAAACCGCCATGGCAGCTGACGGCTCAGTGGTTCAGTTCACCACGACTATCTACGGCCCCACGATTTCAGGGATCTTTCTGCTCGTCATCGCCGCTGCCAACATTATTGCGCTCACCCGATCCCATCGTCACGGAGTTCGAGGCCCCGTCACCTGGCTGCTCGGACGTTTCGATAAGGCGGTGGATCGACCAAGTCGAATGTACGTAGTCGGTCTCCTGTTCGGACTTGGGCTCGATACCGCCACAGAGATCTGGCTTCTCGTCCTGTTGGGCGCCGCCGCTCTCTCGACTACTTCGCTGTGGGCTGTGCTCGCGCTTCCCATTCTGTTCGCAGCGGGAATGACCGCAATGGATACCCTTCAAGGCCTCATGGCAAGCCGCGTTTACCGACCGGGCTCGCGCTCCTCACGCGTGCAACGAGCCTTCAGCATCGGAATGACTGTCGTCGCTGTCACCGTCGCGGTTGTTGTCGGTGTCGTGCAGCTCGCTTCGGCGGCGACTGCGTCTGGCGGAACCGCGGGCGTGCTGAATTGGATCTCGGGTGCCGAGGTGTCATCGCTTGGCTTCGTACTAGCGGGGCTCATCCTTGTTGGCTGGCTTGTTGTGCTGGGAATCGGACGATCGTACAGCCATCGCACTGCTGCATTCGTTGCTCCTCAGTCAATGATGAAAGAAGGCGTCTGATGCATCTCACTCCCGCCGATACCGAGAAACTATTGCTCAGCGTTGCGGCGATGGTCGCTCGGGAGCGACTCGACCGCGGAGTCGCCCTCAATTACCCAGAGAGCGTGGCATTGCTCAGCAGCTGGGTAATCGAACGTGCGCGCGACGGCGCCCTTGTCGCCGATCTCATGGACGAAGGCCGGGAGGTACTCACTCGAGCCCAAGTGATGCCTGGTGTCGCCGAGATGATCCGCGACGTTCAAGTCGAAGCAACTTTTCCCGACGGTCGCAAGCTCGTCACACTGCATCACCCCATCCAGTAAAAGGGAGATAAATCATGGCTAGTGCACCCTCCGAAGGGCCAGGCGCCTTCAGAATCCGGCCGGGAAGCATCGAGTTGAACGCCGACCGCACGATGGCCGAGCGTATTCGCGTTGTCTTCCTTAACTCTGGAGATCGGCCCATCCAAATCGGGTCTCATCTTCACTTGCCAGACGCGAACACCGCCCTCACCTTCGACCGCGACGCAGCCCACGGCTTTCGGCTCGATATCCCCTCGGGCACGTCGCAACGATTCGAACCAGGCGCGTCTCGAGAACTCGACGCGGTAGCAATTCGAGGAGCGAGGCGTATTCCCGGCCTCCAGATTCCGAATGCAGGCAAGGAGCAACTCGATGGTATCCATTGACCGACAGCGCTACGCAGCAATCTACGGCCCGACGGCAGGCGACCAGATACGCCTCGGCGACACCGACCTCTGGATAGAAATCGAGCGCGATCTCACCGTCGGCGGAGAAGAAGCCGTATTCGGTGGCGGTAAATCGATTCGAGAGTCTATGGCTCAAGGCGTGCGCACTCGCGCCGAGGGCGCGCTAGACACTGTGATCACGAATGCAATCGTGCTCGACTGGTGGGGTATTCAGCGGGCGGATGTCGGGATCAGAGATGGACGCATAGTAGCGTTGGGTCGGGCGGGGAATCCCGACATCGCCGACGGCGTCCATCCTCAACTCGTGATCGGTCCATCGACCGACGTAATCTCTGGAGAGGGTCGCATCCTCACCGCCGGCGGTATTGATTCCCACGTTCACCTCATCTCGCCCTCTCAAATTCATGAGGCGCTCGCCACCGGAATCACGACCGTGGTCGGCGGCGGCACCGGGCCTTCCGAGGGATCAAAGGCCACAACTGTCACCCCTGGTGCGTGGCATCTGGAGACCATGCACCGCGCTATGGATCACCTCCCGGTCAACCTGCTCCTGCTCGGCAAGGGCAACACCGTCTCGCCCGAGGCGCTCAAGGAACAGGCACTAGCTGGTGCCGGTGGTTTCAAGATTCATGAGGATTGGGGCGCAACGCCTGCAGCGATCAATGCGGCTCTGGAGGCGGCCGATACCTTCGGTCTTCAGGTCGCGCTACACTCCGATTCGCTCAACGAAGCGGGCTACGTGCAGTCCACGATCGATGCGATTGCCGGGCGTGGCATCCATGCTTTTCATGTTGAAGGTGCTGGCGGTGGTCACGCCCCGGACATTTTGTCGATCGCCTCTCTTCCCAACGTCATCCCCGGGTCAACGAACCCAACGCTCCCCCACACCACGAATACTGTGGCGGAACACCTCGACATGCTGATGGTGTGCCATCACTTGAACGCGTCGGTTCCGGAGGATCTCGCGTTCGCTGAGTCCAGAATTCGCGCAACAACGATCGCGGCGGAAGACATCCTTCACGACATTGGAGCCCTGTCGATCACGTCGTCAGATTCGCAAGCGATGGGTCGAATTGGCGAAGTCGTCGCCCGCACATGGCAGGTTGCCCACGTCATGAAAGCACGGCGCGGGCCGCTCGGCGCCGCGCATCCTGCCGACAATGAGCGCGCACGGCGCTACATCGCCAAATACACGATCAACCCCGCCATCGGTCACGGAATCGATAAAGAAGTCGGGAGCATCGAGCCAGGTAAATTAGCCGACTTGGTGCTCTGGGATCCGCGACACTTCGGCATCCGGCCCGAAGTCGTAATCAAGGGAGGCGGCTTGGTGTGGGGCGCTCTCGGGGACCCAAACGCGTCGATCCCTACCCCGCAACCGGTGCTCATGCGGCCGTCATTCGCGGATGCCATTGGAGACCGACTCTCACTCTCGTTCGTCGCGCAGGCTGCGATTGATGACGGCTTTGAGGAACGAGTGGGCCTCGGGCGCACCGTTGTCGCCGTGCAGTCCACTCGGGAAGTGACCAAGCATGATCTGAAGAACAATGACACGCTCCCGAAGATCGATATTCGTCCAGACACCTTCGCGATTTCTATCGATGACGAACTTGTCGTGCCCGCTCCCGTCGATACTCTGCCCCTCGCTCAGCTCTACACGATGTTCTAATGGTCGACTCGGGGACGCTTGCGATGCTCCTCGCTGATGCGCGCCTGCCCACGGGCGGGCACACTCACTCGGCGGGAATGGAGCCTGCTTTGCTTGGCGGGCTTCAGCGAGACGGCATCCCCTCGTTCCTCGCCGGCAAAACACGGTCGACCACACTTGTCGAAGCCGGAACGGCGGTGGTGGCACGGCATCACTTCATTAGCGAAGCCTCGCCGTCGGAGATCGACGCACTAATCGCGGCCTGGGCGGCGAGAACCCCGAGCCCGGCGTTGCGCGACGCGTCCAGACTCCTCGGACGCGGCTACACGAGGATTGGCCACACCGTGTGGCCGCACAGCGCATCAATTGCGTTCTGCGCTCAGCTGAAGCAACCGCCCCGGGCTGTGGTTCTCGGGGCGATCGCGGCATCTACCCAGATGAAGCCAGCCGACCTGGTTCGTCTTGTCGTCTACGAAGAGGTTCAGAATGCGGCATCCGCTGTGCTGAAGCTCGACCCGATCGACCCCGCCACAGCGGTCACATGGGTGCTCCATGCCTGCGAGGCAGCCGAACCATTTATCGACCAGCTTTCGCTCATCACTACGCCTGAGGCGATCCCCGCCTTGGGCGCTCCGCAAGCCGAAGGGTGGGCTGAGGCCCACGCTGTTATGAAGAAGAGGTTGTTCCGTGCTTGAAAACAACGCCCCCTCCCGCGCTCTACGTCTGGGAATAGCCGGTCCGGTGGGAACCGGAAAGTCGTCGCTCATCGCACTTCTGTGTCGTTCTCTGGGTGAGGAACTGCGACTCGGTGTCATCACCAACGACATCTACACGGATGAGGATGCGCGCTTCCTGCGATCCGCCGGAGTGCTGGATCCCGAACGGATCCGCGCAGTGGAGACGGGCGCGTGCCCACACACAGCGATCCGTGATGACGTGACTGCGAACTTGCTGGCGGCCGAAGATCTTGAAGCCGACTTCGCTCCCCTCGACATCGTCATCATCGAGTCCGGCGGTGATAACTTGACCGCAACGTTTTCTCCTGCGCTCGTCGACGCGCAAATTTTCGTGCTTGATGTCGCCGGCGGCGGCGACGTGGCGCGCAAGGGCGGCCCGGGCATCTCCCGCGCCGATCTACTCGTGGTGAACAAGACAGACCTCGCCCCCTACGTCGGCGTCGATGTGGAGACGATGGTCTCTGACGCGACTCACGCGCGCGAAGGTCGGCCTGTTGTTGCCCTGTCGCGAACGGATGACAATTCGATTGCCCAGCTACGGCTATGGGTGCTCGAAATGCTCGCCGCCTATCGCTCCGGAACCCACAGCCCCCAAGACCCCGGTCCGATGGCGCCGCATAGTCACCTCGATGAGGGCGGCCAAGCTGTGGTTCACACCCACAGTCCCAGCTCAGACCACGACCACGACCACCCCGTGAGAGCTTAAGGCGTTCGCGTGCAGTCCGATGCGGGTTCGCGAGTCACGCGAGTCTCTGTAAACGCGAACGCGTCCGGGAACGCGCGCGTGGAGTTGAGGGCAGGAATACTCATACCGCGACTCATCTCGTGCACGGACCAGTCAGCGGATGTCGCTCTCGTCGCCGGGGGCGCACTACTGCTCGGCGGCGATACTGTTGCGATCGAAATTACGGTCGGCGCGGGGTGCAACCTCACGCTCGAAGACATTGGCGGCATGGTTGCGTACGACGGTGAGGGTCAGTCCGCGACCATGACGATTCAGGTCCGGCTGGAGGTCGGAGCTCGATTGTCGTGGGCTACGCTCCCGTTCATCATCGCCGACGGCGCCTACGTCATGCGCGTACTGAACGTCGAGTTGAATGACGGCGCTGTGGCGCTCATTCGGGAGACTCTCGTCTTAGGGCGCGAAGGGGAAAAAGGCGGTCGGGTCGTAACCCGAACCTCCGTCTCGGCAGACGCTGTCCCCGTGTTGATTGAGCAGCAAGATTTCGACGGAAGCGCACCCGTCTGGGGCCATCTGGGGGACGAGCGTGTCATGGATACTGTTTTGCTTGCTGGCCGACGGCCACCCACGACATCCATCGAACGCGGTGTAGTCGTGCTCGACTTCGAGGAGCCGGGCGGTGTTGCGCGGTGGCTTGGGCGCGAAAACCACCTCTCGCCGCTCGATGTCGTGTGGAGAGAATGGGCGTTGGCGTAGCGCCGTCAACGCACAAAGGCCGCTACCCGATTCGGGTAGCGGCCTTTGGACAGTAACTAAGGGAAACTAGCTCGTGATCGCCGGCAGCGTCTTGCGGCTCGTGAGCACCTGGTCGATGAGACCGTACTCCATTGCCTCAGCCGCGCTCAGAATCTTGTCGCGCTCGATGTCCTTGTTGATCTGCTCAGGAGTGCGGTTCGAGTGGAACGACAGCGTCTCTTCGAGCCATCCGCGCATGCGCAGAATCTCGCGAGCCTGAATCTCGATGTCCGACGCCTGGCTCGACCCTTCCGAGCCACCACTGGGCTGGTGGATGAGGATGCGGGCGTTGGGCAGAGCCAAACGCTTTCCCTTGGTTCCACCGGCAGTGATCACGGCGGCAGCCGAGGCAGCCTGGCCGAGAACGACGGTCTGAATCTGCGGACGGATGTACTGCATCGTGTCGTAGATCGCCGTCATCGCGGTGAACGAGCCACCGGGTGAGTTGATGTACATCACGATGTCGCGGTCAGGGTCTTGGCTCTCGAGAACGAGAAGCTGAGCCATCACGTCGTCAGCGGATGCGTCGTCGATCTGCACACCCAGGAAGATGATGCGGTCTTCGAACAGCTTGGCGTACGGGTCTTGGCGCTTGTAGCCATAGGCCGTGCGCTCTTCGAACGTCGGCAGAATGTAGCGAGCGTCAGCATCCGGACGGCCAATGCCTGCGGGTGCCTGAGCACCGAGGTTAAAGTTCTCCATGATTAGTCCTTCTTGCCGGTTGCGTTGTCGTCGGACGCGTTGTCTTCGGTTCCGCCACCGCCCACAACGTCGGATGCGAATTCGCGCAGGTGGTCAACGAAGCCGTATTCGAGTGCTTCTTGAGCCGTGAACCAGTTGTCGCGGTCGTTGTCAATGAGAACCTGTTCGACGCTCTTGCCGGTCTGCTCAGCGGTGAGCTCTGCCATGCGCTTCTTCATGTCGAGGATGACGCCAGCCTGAGTCTGAATGTCTGCGGCGGTTCCACCGAATCCACCCGACGGCTGGTGCAGGAGCACGCGTGCGTTGGGGGTGATGTAGCGCTTGCCCTTGGTGCCCGAGGAGAGCAGGAACTGCCCCATCGAGGCGGCAAGGCCAATACCGACAGTCACGATGTCGTTCGGAACGAACTTCATCGTGTCGTAGATCGCCATGCCAGCGGTGATCGAGCCACCGGGCGAGTTGATGTAAAGGTAGATGTCGCGCTTGGGATCCTCTGCTGCGAGCAGCAAGATCTTTGCGCAGATCTCGTTCGCGTTTGCGTCGCGCACCTCTGAGCCGAGCCAGATGATGCGGTCCTTGAGGAGTTGGTCGAAGATGCTCGAGACCAATGCCGGTTGGGCCATTGTTGCGCTCCATTTCAGTTATCGCGTAGTAAGAATCTATCCGAGTACGGCCCGTGATTCTGGCGTGTTCGCCCTAGGCAAAGTACCGCGTCGCCAGAGGCTGCTTGTAGGCTCACCGAATGCAGCAGAACTGGCGCGATCGAATCGCAGATATTTGGGCCCACGCAGGCACCATGGCGGAGCACGATGTTGTCTCGGCGATCGATGAGCTTGTCGCCGAACGCGACCCTGACGACGCCGAAGCGCTCTTCGAGGCAGCGGGCGCGCGGGACTATGCCGGGTTAGAGACCGAAGCAGAACCGCTCTACCGCCGAGCCATCGAGAATGGATTGGATGCAGCCCTGATGCCCCGTGCAACCATCCAGCTAGCCAGCACGCTACGCAACCTCAATCGCATCGAGGAGTCAATCGCGTTACTCGAACAGCAGCTCCACGAGCATCCCGACGATGAGTGGACGGGGCCTACCGCCGCCTTCCTCGCTCTTGCCCTCACCAGTCGCGGCGACCCTACCCAGGGCGCCGCCGTCGCCCTGATGGCTCTGGCAAGCTATCTCCCGATCTACCAGCGCTCCGTGCGCGGGTACGCCGCGGAGTTACTCGCCGACTAGAAAGCACCGGGAGCACATGGTGATCCCTGTCTAATATTTCGCGCTTAACGACCTCACGGCCGACTAGATAGCTAGTCGGCCGTGAGGGGTAAAACTGTGTCGCTTAGGACTCGTCGCTTGCGTCGTCTTCTGCAACGACCTCTTCAGCGGAGTCTGAGTTAGCGAGAGCGGTGAACGCCGATACATCGACGGCCTTGCCCTTGGTATCGACAACCTTGGCCTTGCTGAGCACGACTGCGAGAGCCTTGCTGCGAGCAACCTCAGCCACCATGGCGGGGATCTGGCCGTTCTTGTCCAGGATCTGGATGAACTCGCCGGGCTCCATGCCGTACTGCTGGGCGCCCTGCACGAGGTACGAAGTGAGCTCTTCCTGGCTGACCTTGATCTCTTCCTTCTCAACGATCGAGTCGAGGAGAATCTGCGAGCGGAAGGTCTTCTCGCTGGCGACGACTACCTCTGCGCGGTGCTCGTCGTCTTCGAGGCGGTTCTCGTTCTCGAGGTGACGGTGAACTTCGTCTTCAACGAGCTTCTCGGGAACGGGGATTTCAACGCTCTTGAGCAGTTCGTCAACGATCTGGTCGCGAGCTTCAGAAGCCTGACCGAACGACTTGGAGCGCTTTACCTGCTCCTTGAGATCGGCCTTGAGCTCCTTGATGGTGTCGAACTCGCTAGCCATCTGAGCGAAGTCGTCGTCAGCCTCAGGAAGCTCGCGCTCCTTGACCGTGAGCAGCGAAACGCTGATGACGGCGGTTTCGCCCTCGTGGTCTCCGCCGAGCAGTACTGACTCGAAGGTGGTGGATTCGCCGGCGCTGAGCGAGTCAAGGGCTTCGTCGATGCCCTCGATCAGTTCACCCGAGCCGAGCTCGTAGGAAATGCTCGTTGCGGAGTCAACCTCGGTCTCGCCGATCTTGGCGACGAGGTCGAGCTGAGCGAAGTCGCCGGTCTTGGCGGGACGGTCAACGGTGACGAGCGTGCCGAAACGAGCACGCAGGGTGTCGAGTTCAGTCTTGACGTCGTCGGCGGATGCTTCAACAGCGTCAACCGTGAGGGTGAGCTTGTCGTAGGCAGGCATGTCGAACTCGGGGCGAACGTCAACCTCGATAGCGAGAACGAGGTCTCCGCTAAAGTCCTTGACCTCGGGCCATGTGACGATGTCAGCCTCGGGGCGACCGAGAACGCGAATCTCTTCGTCGGTAACAGCCTGGCGGTAGAAGCCATCGAGTCCATCGCTCACAGCGTGGTTCAAGATCTCTTCGCGGCCAACGCGCTGGTCAACCAGCTGCGGCGGCACCTTTCCCTTGCGGAAGCCGGGGATGTTGATCTGCGAGGCAATGTGGCCATACGCGTGATCGATGCTCGGCTTGAGTTCTTCGGGGGTGACCGAGATGTTGAGCTTGACGCGGGTCGGGCTCAGCTTCTCAACGGTTGTCTTCACGTCGTGGATCTCCTGTAATTCGATGGTGTATTTCGTCGGGGCGACAGGATTCGAACCTGCGACCTCTCGGTCCCAAACCGAGCGCTCTACCAAGCTGAGCTACGCCCCGGGGCGCCGTGCTGTTTCATGGCCGCGGCATCACAGTGCAATGCCGATACAAAATTGGCCTCGGCAAGTCTAGCCTGAGCGCGCAGAGAATGTTGACGAGATTCAAATATCGATCTCTTTCACATCCCGTTCACCGTGTTTATCGGGCTCCCATCCAACAATTCGCTGGGAAGTTTCGCCTTGAGCGATCTCGACTTCGCACTTTGCGAGGTTTCGGGTACAGTATTCCTCGGTACACAGCACGAACGGGTACCAAATGGGGATGTAGCTTAATGGTAAAGCCTCAGTCTTCCAAACTGATGACCGGAGTTCGATTCTCCGTATCCCCTCCATTACAGAATGAAGGCCGCCTCACTGAGGCGGCCTTCATTCGTTAGCGCTCGCGTAGCCACGCACACGAGCGCGGCGCTGCCACATGCCACCGATTAGCCGCAATAGCGAGCCGCGCGTAGTCCACGGGTGCGTGCACCGCAGGCTACTTCGTTGAGGCGTCCCCGCTGATTGCGCGTTCGATAACGGAGCGCGCCTCGGCAGCCTCGGGAATCGGCAGGAGCGGGTAGTCGTGGATCATGCCCTCCCCCACATGGAAGTCGAGGGCGATGCCCTCTTTCTGCGCGCGATCACGAAGGCGCAGAGCATCCGCATGCACGAGGTCTCGGGTTCCCGTAAAGACAGTGATGGGGGCGAGGCCAGTGAGGTCGCCGTGGATGGGGCTCACACGCCAGTCGCTCTCGTCGAGCTCGGCGCGATAGAGCGCCCCCGCTGCATGCGTTCCCGGAACCGCAAGCCACGGATCCCGCGGAGCAATCTCCGCCAACATCGGGTCTGTGCCGCTGATGTCGAGCCAGGGCGCGATAAGCACGATCGATCGGAGCGGCGGCAGCTTGCGGTCGCGCAGCTCCATCGAGACCGCCATCGCCATCCCACCACCGGAGGAATCCCCCATCACGCTGACATTCTTAGCGCCGACGTCGGCCACAACGGACTGAACGATGGATGCCGCTCGATCAACGACCACGGAGGCACGGCCGTCGGGAGCGAGAGGCATGATCGGAACGGTGAACGTCGTTCCGGTGGCGCGCGCGAGACGCGCGATGAGTTTCCAGTGCAGGGGGTCGATCTGAAAGACGTAGCTTCCACCGTGGAGATAGACGACGTGGCCGGCGCCTGAAGACGACTGGGGTGCAATCGTGAACACGGGCCAACCGCCGACATCGCGTCGCGAGACCGAGACGTGCCGGGAGATCGACGCCGGAGGGGCGAACTGAACAGGTTTCTTTCGAAGCTCAGCGATCCGCGCGAGTGTTCGCTGGGGATCGCTGAACATGCGTTTTGACCCTCGAAGGGTCAACGCAATTGGAGCGAGCCGACTGAGAAGGCTCGCCATGTCGTGCTAGCTGTCTACGCGCTTCATCACGTGGATCGGGATAAAGACTCCCGCAGTGGTGACGAGCAGGCCACCGACGAACACGACAGACTCCAGACCCTCAACGTAGAAGGCTTCGCCCATCATGTAGATGCCGCCCACGAAGAGCGCGAAGGAAATTACAAATCCAAGAATGTTCACTCCTCCATCTTACCCACGAGTGCTCTCACACCGAAGTCACCCTCGCCGAGGCGCGTACCCCCTTGTGGGGCCGGAAATGTGCCCCCTATACTGGGGACTAGCCGTTCCCCCGAACTGATCCTCGGCGGCTGGATCGAACGCCACACCCGTATCGCCCCCTGTGGCAGGGCACCTTGGACGCCCCCGATGTCTAACACCGCAACTCAACTTCCTCCCTTCGGCTGGTACCCGGACCCCGCTGGTAGCCACCTGCTTCGTTGGTGGGATGGCAAGGTCTGGACCAACCGTCTCGAAAAGCCGCGCCCCGAACTTCAGGCTGCAAAGGGCTACACCCAGCAACAGTCCACACTTTCGCGCCTCATCGCTTCTTAGGCTTTCAGCACCGCTACTCTGAGACTTCCTCCCGAAAGGAAGTCAGAGTAGATGGTCAGTTCAGCGCGTTCCTTCATTGAGCATGTAGGCCATGTTCTCTTTCCTCGTGGACCGCTAGACCTCACCGATACCTCGCGATGCCCGGCGTGCTTTGTCATGCTCCCGCCTTCTGCGGTGTGCTCACAATGTGGGCTTGATCTCAATCACCCGGATGCCGCCCTTCTCCGCGAGGAATCACTCGACGTTGCGACTCTGCTCGATGCCCGGCTCGAGCTCATCGGCAAGATCCGTTTCGAGACTGCCGCCGAACGCAAACGCGTTCGCGACGAAATTCGGGATGCCGAGTACGCTGCGCTCGAGGCGGCGACAGCTCACCGTGCGGCCCGATCAGCCGCCGCGTCGGAATCTGACAATCGCACTGTTTCTGCCGCTACGTCCGCCACAGCCACCGCCCCCGCCGCTGCCGCGAACACAGCAATTCCGGGTGCCGCTACCCCGCCAGCTCATGACTCGACAATCTCGACGCCAGCGAACCCTCCCCGCTCCAGCACTGAGGTGGCAGGCAAGCCGCACTCCGGCATCCAAGTTCTCTTGCTTGTTGTTGGAGTCTCGTTGCTTTCTATCGGCGCGATCTTCTTCCTTATCTACGCATTCCTGACATTCGGACTCATCTGGCGCTCGGCAATCATCGCGAGCATCACGATCGCAAGCATCGTGACGGCATCCGCCATGAAACGCCGGGGGCTTGCCGCTACCGGCGAAGCGCTCTCCGCTCTCGCCGTGGTGCTGGTGATTCTCGACATCTATGCGCTGAGGGCCAATGACCTCGTGGTCCTCGGCGACGAGGCAGGGCGACTGTACTGGGGCGGCGCGCTATTGCTTGCCGCTCTCGGATTCATGCTGTGGCATCGAGCAAGTGCGCTCGTGCTCGTCAACGTGGTGGGCTTCGCACTGTTTCCCCTCGCCGCCGCACTCCTCGCGGCCGGACTCGCTGACGAAAGCGACTTCGACACGGCAGCCCTCGCCACGCTCGTAGCTCTCGGGGCCGCCTCGCTCATCCATGTGTTCGCAGCTCACGGCTCTTACACCGCCCACGCCGAGCGCATTATCTCCGTTGTCTACGCTCTCTTCGCCTTCACCGGTGGCCTTATCCTCGCGGCGTTCACCCACACCGTGAGCGGCAACAATGACACCGTCGGGTGGGTCTTCGCACTCGCTGCGCTGGCAGCACTCCACGGCATCGCCGTCTGGGGCCGCGGCAACGCCCTTATGCCCGGCCTGTACAACGTCTTCGCTGCAGTGGCAGGCGTGCTGCTCGGCGCCGCTCTCTGGATCGCGATCACACCGAACGTGGAAGCGGTCGACGGTGCGGTCGAAGGAGCGGATGCGGCCCCATTCCGCCTGTTGCTCGTCGTTGCCGCACTCACGGCCACAGCACTTGCCAGCGAAACTATCGGGAGGCGGCTCACCACCGCTGGCCGACTCGCAACTTTCTGGGCTGCGGTTGGAGTCTGGATTGTCGCCGGTGCTGCCGCGATCATCCCTCTCTTTCAGTCACTCGTCGTCGCGCTGCAATTTACCGGGCAACAAGATCTGCGACGCATCACGCCCGGCAGTGCACCCTTCGACATCGAAAACGGCGGCTGGCCCCAGCTGACATTGTTGATCGTGCCGGCAACGATGGCGATTGTCTGGTGGCTCACCCGCCAGTTGCGCGGCCGCCTGCACAGTGTTCTTGGCAGCGCAGGCATCGCCCTTGCCCTCGCCGCTCCGCTGACAGGCACGCTCCTCAGCGCAGTCATCGCGTGGCTCATTCTCGCGACGGCAGCTCTCGTGTCGATCGCGCGAGATCGACGGCGCAACGGGGCTCGACGCATCCACATCACTATTGCGGCAGGTGGGTTGCTCCCCCTCGTGCTGGCATACAGCTCAGGCTGGTCAAGCCACCACACGTGGGTGCTCGCGAGCGTGGTTACTGCCGCACTACTGGTTGCCGCACGTTCCGTGCTGACCGGCATCGGCGATCGCGCCGCTCTGCTGGGCAGCGCTAGCATCGTGCTGCTCCTGGCAGCAGCCGGAGTGGGCGAACAATTGCAATTCGGCTTCACTGATGGGCAACCGAACCAACTCGAATCGTGGCTCGTGGTCGCAGCCGCAGGCGTGTTGCTACTGGCGCTCTCGTTCTGGAAATCGGCGCCGAAGACGACCGCGGCAGATCGTCTCACGGTGTGGTGGATCGGGCTGGCAGCCACCACTCTGGCTGCCGCAGTGTTGTGGATCGCCACGATTAACGGCGCACCCCGCGACTCAGCACCGCTAGTACTCAACCTGTCGGTCGTGAGTTTCATCATCGCCGCAGCTGCTCTCGTCGTGCTCGCTCTCACCATGACGGGTCGTGTCGGAATCGACCGGCTCGAAGCCCGCTACACGGCAGCCGCTCTCCTTGCACCAGCAACGGTATGGGCACTCGACAGCGCGAGCCGCGCTCTGGGGCTCTCCGACATTGCGATCCAACTGGCACCGGCAACCGCATCCGTTCTCGTCGGCGCGGCCAGCATGGCTCTGCGCGTGCGCGGACTTCACCCGCGGATGCGTCGGGTCAGCGAAATCAGCGCACTCACCGTGGCCGGCATCACCGCCGCCAACGCGATCGTCGAGCCGCGAGCGAGTCACTGGCTCATCGTGCTGCTGGTCGCGATCACGTTACTGCTGGCATCCATTTCTCGCGATGGCATCTTCGGTTCGCCCTCACCACGTCGACACCTCGTGTGGGCCGCGGTTACTTTCGGCACCGCGGCGCTCTGGCTGCGGCTAGACCAGGGTCGTGTCGAGGCGCTTGAGGCCTATGTGCTGCCACTCGCCGCTGTCGTGCTCATCGTGGGTATGTTCACGGCACGCGCAGAACTGCGCCAGTCACGCCTTGTTTCCGCTCCCGCGATTGTGCTCGCCGCACTGCTCATTGCCGTCTTGCCGCTGGGGCTCAACGCCGCATCGGGCAGCGGCCTGCACACGCTCATCATTGCCGGACTCAGCGGAGCGCTGCTGCTCACCGCCTGCTTTGTTGAGCCTCATGAACGACTCGTCGACTTCTGGGGTGTTGCGATCGTCGCCGCCGGCGTCGGACTCGTTGCTACGACCGGAAGTCGCGCGCTCGTGCTGGCGAGCCACAACACCAACCTGCTGCCAGAACTTGACTCGTGGCTGCTCGGCGCCGTTGCAGTGATCGCCCTCGGCAGTTTCGGCCTCGCCTCCACTAGCTTCACTACCGATCCGGCACATTCGCGTTGGGCACCGACGAGCGAGATTTTGCTCGGCACCGCAGTCGTGCTGTTGTTCGCGATAGAAACCCTTGTTCTGCTCGACTCTGGCAGCGTGGAGAGCGCGCTAGACGGCATCCGCATCGTTGGGCTCGTGGTGATCGGCAGCGCGCTCTTGCTCGTGACTGCTCGCCCTTCGGCACGACCACTCACGCACCGCATTAGCTACCTCGCGTTCGGGCTCGCGAGCCTCGTCGGGGCCATCGCTGCGCTCGGAGGACTCATCACTCCGGTTGAGTGGGTCACCGTTCCGCTCGGTGCTGCCGTGCTTCTCCACGGAGTGATTCGCATGGCACGCCACCCCGAACTTCGCAGCTTCTCCGCGCTCACCGCCGGGTTGGTCGTCATTCTGCTGCCCAGCCTGATCGCGACATTCATTGCCACCGACAGCCTCAACACGGTGTGGAGAATCCTTGCTCTCGGCATTGCTTCCATCGTCGCCATCGTGGCCGGTACCTGGCTCAAACTTCAAGCGCCCCTCGTGATCGGCGCCGTTGTCACTCTCATCCATGCGGCGCACACGTTCGCTCCTGCCATCGTGGCGCTGTACCAACTCACCGATTGGTGGCTGTGGGCTGTGGTCGGTGGCGCGATCGTGTTGTTCCTCGGCATAACGCTGGAGCGGCGCATCCGGGATCTCAAGACTCTCAACACAAAGTTCAGCGCCCTTCGCTAGCGAGAAGAAACCACGCTAGCGAGAAAAACGACGCTAGCGCTGCAACCAGGTGAGTACAGCGAGCACCCGGCGGTGGTCGCTGCCCGAATCTTCGAGGTTCAGTTTCTGAAAGATTGAGGTCACGTTCTTCTCGACCGCGCCGATTCCGATCACGAGTTGCTTGGCGATAGCGGCATTGGTGCGCCCCTCGGCGACGAGCGTCATGACCTCGTGCTCGCGCGGCGTAAGCGACATGAGCGGATCCTGACGGCGCCCGACAAGCTGCGCGACAACCTCGCGATCAAGCACCGTGCTGCCCGCCGAAATTCGCTCCACGGCATCCTGCAGTTCAGAAAGCGATGCCACGCGATCCTTCAGCAAATAACCGACGCCACCACGGCCCGACGACAAGAGCTCCTGCGCATAGACAACCTCGACATATTGCGAGAGCAAAAGGATGCCGATCTGGGGCCGGAGTTCACGCAAGCGAATCGCGGCCCGCACTCCCTCATCGCGAAACGTCGGCGGCATGCGCACGTCGAGCACGACAAGCTCGGGCGCGCAGTCATCGAGGTTCGCCAGCAGTTCATCCGCGTCGCCGAATGAGCCGACGACGTCGAAACCCGCTTCGATGAGAACACGCACGAGCCCTTCGCGCAGCAGTACCGAATCATCGGCAACAGCAACGCGCAAAGGGCTCATGCGCTTAAGACTAGAGGTCAACGGGCGCCCGATCTGCACTCGACTTGGGCAGTGGCAGTCGCGCCGTGACCGCAGTCGGCCCGCCCTCAGGGCTCGTGATCTCAAGACGTCCGCCCACACCGCGCACACGCTCTTCGATGCCGGCAAGGCCGTGGTCGGCGAGCACTGCGGCACCGCCCTGGCCGTCATCCGTCACCTGCACAAGCAGCCACGAGCGGTCGTCGCTGAGTTCTGTACCGAGGTGCACTCCGGCGTGACTGGCCTTCGAATGCTTCGCAACATTCGTGAGCAGTTCAGCAACGACGAAGTACGACGCTCGTTCCACTTCGCCGGGCAGCGCCAACGGCGTGGGCAGCTCAGCGGTGAGGGTGGTAGGCACAGCAGCACGCGTCACTACCGACTCGAGGGCAGCGACAAGGCCGCGATCGAGCAAGAGCGGCGGCGCGAAGCCACGAGAGAGAGCACGCAATTCTTCCAAGGCTTCGGCTGATTGCGCTCGCGCTTCGGAGAGCAATTGGCGCGCCTGCTCGGGGTTGGCGTCGAGTTGACGTTCCGCTGCCGCGAGATCCATCTGCAGGCGAACGAGACGCTGCTGCGGTCCATCATGGATGTCGCGCTCAAGGCGACGAAGCGAGTGTCCTTCTGCCGAGAGAGCGGCACCGCGTGACTCTTCGAGGGACTGCACTTCTCGACGCAGCCCATCCGACTTGAACGCAGAGAGCAGAGCGCGGGCCAGCCACCAGTGGGTCAGCACGAGACCGCGAGTGACGAAGGGAAGGGTCGCGATGAAGATGAGGCCCACGACGAAGACGACGATGTTGTCGGCAACTTCGAGGTTCCAGCCTGCGGTGTTGACACCGAACAGGCCGAAGAACCACTCGCCGAGCGACCAGTCGGGGTCGCCCGTCTGCACTTCGCCATCGAGCAACCACGCGAAGATTCCGGTGAGACCGACGCTGAGCCACACCACCGACAGGGTCCACGTGATGAGCGTGAGTACAAAACTCAGGATCACAGTGTGGAGAAGGTAGAGCCAGTAGTGGGCGTTGCCGAGGGTTGCAGAAAGCCAGCCGCCGAACCCCGTGGCAGCACGATCATCCTGCCAGTCCGGTCGTTCGATCTTGTCGCGGCCGGCCCATTCCAGCAGGTTGACGTGAGCGAGCCCGAAACCTCGACCCACATACAAGGCCAAGATCATGACGAAGAACCCGACCAAAAATACGGCGAGCGTACCGACACCGCTGGCGACGAGAGAAATGGCCACGCCAAATCCGGTCGTCGCGAGCGGGAAGCTCAGCATCAGATAGAGCACCTCTTTTGGCGTGGTTCGCCAGAGCTGCCAATACGGGTTTCGGGGTTTCGTCACAGTGTCTGTAGTCATTGTTCTCTCGCTTCAGTCTCGCGCATTAGCGGGGCGGATGTTCGTTGAATACAGATTCTCGAAAACGGCTACAGTGCCCCAGCGTGGATGCACACCAACTGGCGGTGGGGATATCCCCCGTGCTCGAGCTCCGGGCGGCAATGGCGTGCACCTCCGGAGCACTGATCGGAGCACTGATCGGAGCGCCTACGGGCGGGTTAGCGTTGCCTCAGCTTGCTTGTGAAATTTTTGTGGCTGCGTAGCGTTGTATCTGAAGAACAATGAAGGAGCACACAATGACCGAAATTCAAGCAGTTCCGCAGACCTCAGCAGACCCTGATGTCACCTCGGGTGTTGCCCAGTTCCTCGGCCCGGTCGTCACCGACCTCACGGCCCTGTCGATCGACGGCAAGCAGGCTCACTGGCATGTTCGCGGTGTCAACTTCCAGGCAGTACACGAACTTCTCGACATCATCGTCGACCACGCCCGCGAATGGGCTGACACGGCCGCAGAGCGCGTTGTTGCTCTCGGACTCCCTCTCGACGCTCGCACGCAGACCGTTGGCGCTAAGGCAACGACTCCGAGCATGACCGCTGGCTTCCAGCAGTCCGATGAGGTCATCGCGCAGGTTATCGCCGCGATCGATGCCACGCTCGTGACCGTTCGCACCGCCGTTGACGAGCTCGGTGAGCTCGACAAGGTCAGCGAAGACGTTGCGATTGAGATTGCCCGTGGGCTGGAGAAGGACCGCTGGTTCCTCTTCGCTCACCTCGCCACGAAGTAACTTTTCGGGCGGTCGCTTCGCTGGCGACTGGCTGTGGTTGCGACTCGTCGCAGCTACAGCTCGTTGTGAGTGAAGCGGCCATCCAGAATCGTCGCGTCAACCCGCATCGATCGCAGATCATCACCGCTGCAGTCGAGCGGGTTTTTACGTGTCACGACAATGTCAGCGACTTCTCCTACCGCGATGCTTGATTGAACGGATGCCGTCAGCGCTTCTTGCACCGTGATGCACTGCTCTGGATGCCACGGCTCGCGCCCATCGCGGCTGCGGCTCACGGCAGACGCAATCGCCGCCCACGGATCGAGCGGAGCGACCGGAGCATCCGAGCCCATCAGCAACTCAGCACCCGCATCGAGCAGAGCCCGCAGGGCGATGGTGCGGTCGTTGCGCCCAGGCCACAGTGCGTCCGCTACGTCTCGGTCATCCATGGCGTGTTCGGGCTGCACGCTCGCGCCAATACCGAGAGCCGCGAAGCGAGGCAGGTCCGTGGCGGAAAGCAACTGGGCGTGCTCGATGCGGCCACGGCATCCGACAGCTTCGAAAGCGTCGAGGGCAAGAGTATTGGCGTCGTCGCCGATGGCATGAACGGCGGGCGAGAGGCCGGCATCGCTGGCGGTGCGAATCCATTCGACGAGTTCGTCGGTGGGGATGTTGAGCACTCCCCTGTTCTCGGCTTCGCCCGGGTACGACTCGACGCAGTACGCGGTGCGGGTGTTGAGCGAGCCGTCGGTGATGATCTTGAACGGACCGACTTCGAGCAGCGGTGCGAGGCGTTGCCCGGTGGCCAGACCTTCGGAAATGGCGCGTTCCAAGAAGCGCGGGTACACGCCAACGCGCACGCGAAAGAGGTCGAAGCCGTGCAGCATGCGGCGCTGCCAGTTCTCGAACTCCCACGTCATCTCGAGGTCGACAATGCCGACGACGCCGCGGGATGCTGCCTCACGGGCGCTGGTCTGAATCCACCCATCGAGCACTTCGGGCTCGACCCGGCTGAGGGCACTGCCAACCGCGAAGGCTTCTTCTTCGCGCAAAAAGCCGGTGGGGTGATCGTAGAAACCAAAACGTTCGAGCGCGAGGCTGTTAAGCCAACACGCGTGCAGGTCGCCGCTGACAAGAACGACGGCAATGTCAGAGACGGCCGAGTCGAGCAGCGCACGCGTGGGCTGGTCGGGCCACAGGGCATCGCGGAAACCTTGGCCGACGATGATGCCCTCCGACTGCGGCAAAACTGAAGTAGCGAGAGTGACGGCGACTTCAGTGGCTGAGGTCGTGTGGCTGAGGTCGAGGCGCTGCGACTGCTGCGCCCACATGCTCGAGTGCACGTGCTGATCCCAGAGGCCGGGCATAATCCAGCGGCCGTCGAGATCGACAGTCTCGTGCTCGGCAGAGTCGCGGTCTGCAGCAGTGTCGCCCGCGGCATCCGCAGTATGCCGGTGGGGCTCGATAGCGGAGATGCGCCCCTCGGTGAGGGTGACATCGACCAGGGCGGTGGCATCGTCGCCGACGATGCGCGCGTTAGTCAGTTTCACTCGGTAAAGCCCTTGTCATTTCTGCGGCCAGTTCTGAGCTAGCGTACGCGCAGTTAGCGCGGTGACGCACGTTAGCTGCCTAGTGGCGCTTGGCAGCTCGGGCACCAATACAGCTTGCGGGCCGAGGCGAGTTCCATCGCGATGTTGGTGCCACACACGCGGCACGGCAGCCCCTCGCGGTGATAGACCCAGTGACGGTCATCCCGGCTCGCGAGCGCGGCCGTGTAGTCGGCGCCGGTGAGGCCATCCATCGTCATCATCTGGCCGGTACGCACACCAATTTCAAGCAGGTGCGCCCAGTCGCGCCAGAGTTCGCGCAGCAGTTCTTCGGGGATGAGCTTGCCCGGCGTGTGCGGGTCGAGGCGGGCGCGGAACAGAATCTCGGCGCGGTAGACGTTGCCGATTCCGCTGACGATCGACTGATCCATGAGCTGGATGCCGATAGCCGTCTGCTTCTTGCGCACGGTAGCGACGAAACGTTCTTCGGCCTCGCCATTGTCATCGACGAGCGGATCGGGCCCGAGCTTGTTGAGCGCGACCTGCACCTCATCGGGAGTGAGCACTTCGCACGCGGTGGGCCCGCGCAGGTCGGCACACGTCGTCTCGGTGAGCAGGCGAACACGCACGGCACCGATGGGCTCGGGCGGGAAATCAGAAACGGTGTCGCTGGCTTTCTCTTGCTCCGACATCCGTAAGCGAGTGCGTCGCGGGGCGCCGATGCTCGCGAGCGAGTCTTCGTGCTCCCCCACAACCGTCCCGTGCTGGTTGGTCTGCCCCATGCGACCGGCGGCGGATGCCGTCGTCGCGTCGGCGGTGAAGTTGCCCGCGAAGTCCCAGGCTCCGTAGAGCCCGAGGTGCACGCGCAACCAGCGGTCGTGCTCGAATTCGAGGAACATCTGCTTGCCCACGGCTTTGGCGCTGAGCATCCGAAGTCCATCGATGCGTTCGGCTCCCGCGGCAAAGCGGCCTTGCGGAGACGACACTGCGACGGTTTTGCCGACGAAGTGCAGCGCGAACTGACGCGCGATGCGATGTACGGAATGCCCCTCAGGCATTAGAGAGCGAAGGGGTGCGCTGCGATGGCGCCGGTGGTTTCGTATTCGGCGAGCTGCGCGATGCGGCGAGAGTGGCGCTCATCGCCCGAGAAGGGCTCCGCGATAAAGAGGTCGATGAAGCGGGTGGCTTCGTCGACGGTGTGCTGGCGGGCGCCGATGGAGATGACGTTGGCGTCGTTGTGCTGGCGAGCGAGCGCGGCGGTCGAGTCGTTCCAGACCAGAGCGGCGCGGATGCCCGTGACCTTGTTCGCGGCCATCTGCTCGCCGTTGCCTGAGCCACCGAAGACGACGCCGAGCGCCTCGATACCAGCGGTCTGATCTGCCGCTACCGCGCGCGCTGCGGCGATGCAGAACCCGGGGTAATCGTCGAGAGCGTCGTAGGCAACGGGGCCGTGATCGATAACTTGGTGGCCCGCCGCGGTGAGGTGCTCCTGCAGAGTGGCACTGAACTCGAGGCCGGCGTGATCGGTGGCGATGTGGATGCGCATTCCTCCAGTCTAGGGTCGCGAGCATCCACCAGTGCCTACTTTGAGGGACCGCGGCATAAGGTAGATAGGTGCGGTCACAAACCGCCCCAACACGAAGGAGTTGTACGTGCCCGGAGAGAACCTCACCCGAATTGAAGCGCAAGAACGTAAAGCGATTGTCAACGTTGACAGCTATGAGATTGCGCTTGACCTCACTACGGGTCCTGAGACGTTTAAGTGCAGCACGACTGTTCGCTTTACTGCCACTGCTGGCGCATCCACGTTCATTGATTCGATCACCCGCACGGTTGATTCGGTCACGCTCAACGGCACCGCTCTTGATGTTGCTGCCGTGAACGATGGTGTGCGCATCCAGCTCGACAACCTTGCTGAGAACAACGTTCTTGAGGTTGTGGCGGATGCCGAATACACCAACACCGGTGAGGGTCTGCACCGCTTCGTCGACCCCGTTGACGACGAGGTGTACCTCTACTCGCAGTTCGAGGTGCCCGATTCGCGTCGCGTCTTCGCTGTGTTCGAGCAGCCTGACCTCAAGGCCACGTTCCAGTTCACGGTGACGGCACCGGCACGCTGGGCGCTGATCAGCAACTCCCCCACGCCCACACCGGTAGTGGATGGCGAGAATGCTACGTGGGAGTTCCCGCCCACACAAATCATGTCGAGCTACATCACCGCGATCGTGGCGGGCCCGTATGCCGAGGTTCGCGACGAGCTCACCTCGAGCGACGGCCGCGTCATCCCGCTCGGTATCTTCACGCGTGCCTCGCTGAGCGAGTACCTCGATGCTGACTACATTTTCGAGAAGACCAAGCAGGGCTTCGAGTACTTCGAAAAGCACTTCCAGTACCCCTACCCCTTCGAGAAGTACGACCAGATGTTCGTGCCCGAGTTCAACGCGGGTGCCATGGAAAACGCAGGCGCTGTCACGTTCACCGAGACCTACGTATTCCGTTCGAAGGTGACCGACGCCATCAAGGAACGTCGCGTTGTCACGATCCTGCACGAGCTGGCTCACATGTGGTTCGGCGACCTCGTCACTATGAAGTGGTGGAACGACCTGTGGCTCAACGAGTCGTTCGCCGAGTGGGCATCAACTATCGCTACTGCGGAAGCAACCGAGTGGACCGAAGCGTGGACCACGTTCGCGGCCATGGAGAAGAGCTGGGCCTACAAGCAGGACCAGCTTCCGTCGACGCACCCCGTCTACGCCTCGATCAATGACCTCGATGATGTTCTCGTCAACTTCGACGGCATCACCTATGCCAAGGGTGGCTCGATTCTCAAGCAGCTCGTTGCCTGGGTTGGCCTCGAAGCGTTCATGGCCGGCGTTGCCGCGTACTTCAAGAAGCACGCCTTCGGCAACACTGAGCTCAAGGATCTGCTGGTCGAGCTGGAGAAGACCAGTGGCCGCGAGCTCATGGAGTGGAGCAAGCTTTGGCTTGAGACCGCTGGTGTAAACACGCTGCGCCCGGATGTCATGACTGCCGAAGACGGAACCGTCGAAAGCTTCTCGATCGTTCAGACCGCCACCGAGGACTACCCCACGATTCGCCCGCACCGCCTGGCGATCGGTTACTACTCGCTTCAGGACGACAAGCTCGTTCGTCACCACCGCATCGAGATCGATGTTGTGGGCGAGCGCACCGAGGTTCCCGAGCTCGTCGGCACGACGCGCCCCGACCTCATCCTGATCAACGATGACGACCTTGCGTACGCGAAGATCCGTCTCGATGACTCGTCGCTTGCTGTCGCGATGAAGCACCTCTCCGACATCACCGACCCGCTGGCTCGCGCCATCGTGTGGGGTGCCGCGTGGGATGCTGCTCGTGATGCTGAGACTCCGGCCAGCGACTATGTCGCCCTGGTTCTCGGCAACATTGCGTCGGAGACCGAGTCGACCACCATCCGCACCACGCTCGCGCAGCTGGTTTTGGTTGCGAAGCAGTACGTTGCTCCCGAGCGTCGTGCCGCCACGATCGAGAAGATCGGCGACACGCTCTGGGGTCTCGCTCAGAGTGCTGAAGCGGGATCGGATGCTCAGTTCCAGTTCGTGAAGTACTTCGCGAATGTGGCATCGACCGAACAGCACGTGACGGTGCTGCGCGCTCTGCTCAGCGGTTCGACCACGCTTGAAGGTCTCGAGATTGACACTGACCTGAGCTGGGAGCTTCTGGAGGGCCTCGTGCTCAACGGTGCTGCCGGTGATGCTGAAGTGGATGAGGCTCTCGCCAAGGACAAGACGGCGAACGGCCAGCAGGCTGCGGCCCGCGCTCGCGCCACGATCACCACGGAGGCGGGCAAACAGGCCGCCTTCGATTCGCTCGTGAAGAGCGACAAGGCTCCGAACGCGATCGTGCGCAACGTGACCATGGGCTACACCCACGTGAACGACCCCGCAGTGCTGGAAGCTTTTGTGGCTCCGTACTTTGACGCGATCAACGATGTGTGGAAGAACCGCAGCTACGCGATTGCCGAGACGGTCATCCGTGGCCTCTACCCGGCACCGTTGGCTAACCAGGAACTCGTGGATGCCACGAACGCCTGGCTCGAGGCGAACCCCGATGTTCCGGCCCTGCGCCGCATCATCGTGGAAAACCTTGCGGGTGTTGAGCGTGCGCTGATCGTTCAAGCTCGCGACAACTCCTAACCCCTCTCAGCCGCCTCATGGCGGGCATGCTGGGGCCTAGCGGTGACTACACAGAAGTCACTCGCTAGGCTCCGAGCATGGAAGATTTCACCTTGGGCGGCTTGCGCGACAGCCTTGCGGCCTTTTTCGCAGAGTGGCCGGTCGTTGAGACGATCGTGAAGGGTGTCGCCATCATCGTGGTGGCATGGTTTGTGCGCCTGGCTTTACTCTTCATCATTAAGCGCGTCGTCGACCGCGTAGTGAACGGCGTGAAGCACAAAGAGAACATTCACGACACGCAAGTTCTGCTGACTTCCCCTCTTGCCGCTGTGCGCGTTGTTCAACGTACCCGCACTCTCGGCGGCGTTCTCTCCAGCCTCGTCACCGTTGCAATCGTCATCGTCGTGCTGCTGTTGCTCTTCGATCTCTTCGCGCCGAATGCCACGGGCGCCTTCGCGCTCATCACCGCCGCCACCGGTGCTGGTCTGGGTTTCGGTGCCCAAAACGTCGTTAAGGACGTACTCAACGGTCTCTTTATGGTGGCCGAGGATCAGTTGGGCGTGGGCGACATTGTTGACCTCGGGCCGGCTGTTGGCGTTGTGGAGTCGGTCGACATCCGCACCACTCAGGTGCGCGATGTCAACGGAACCCTCTGGTTTGTGCGCAACGGCGAGATCACCAGGGTGGGCAATATGTCGCAGGGCTGGGCCCGCGTGATCATCGATCTTGCTGTGCCCTATGACTCTGATGTGGATGCCGTGCAGGAGCGCATCCTGAAGACCGCCGTGGATCTCTACAAGACCCCCAAGTGGAGGACCCGCATCTTGGAGGTGCCCGAGATTTGGGGCATCGAATCTATTTCGGATGAAGCCGTGGTCGTTCGTCTCGTAGTGAAGACGGCATCCGCGACTAAGGATGATGTTGCTCGCGAGCTGCGGGCCCGTTTGAAGAAGGATTTGGATGAGGCGGGTGTCAAACTTCCCGCATTGAACTCGATCGTGTTGAGTGGCTTTGAGGGTGCTGCGAGTGTGCGCGGTGCACGACCGCCCCGCACGCGCCCGGTGCCCGTGAACTTTGGCGAGGAGAAGCCCAAGAAATGACCGAAGCTGAGAACGTGGCGGGCTCTGAGAGCGCGACCGGGCCCGAGGGCGTAGCCGGCGCCGAGAACGTGGCCGAGACTGCGAACGCGGCCGAGCCCGCGAAGCGCCCCAAGATTCGCATCATTGCGAAGCCGGCGGTGACTCCGGATGCTCCGGCCGATTCGATGTGGGAACTCATCGGCGGCCGCCCCACGTTCGAAAAGCTCGTGCGCGAGTTCTATGTTGGCGTGGCTACCGACGAGGTGCTGCTGCCGATGTACCCGGAGCAGCCCGACCTCGAGGGTGCGATCCAGCGCCTCACGGGTTTCTTGGAACAGTATTGGGGCGGCCCGAACACGTACAGCCAGGAACGCGGACACCCCCGCCTGCGCATGCGTCATATGCCCTTCAAGGTGAACCCGGATGCTCGCGACCGCTGGTTGCACCACATGCGCAACGCCCTAGACACACTCGAACTACCGCCGCTCTACGACGCCGAAATCTGGGCGTATCTCGACCGCGCCGCGCACGCCATGGTCAACACCTTTGAGGATTGAGTACTAGCTGGGTTGTCAGCACCGAGGCGCCTAGCGACACCTACGGTGGGTTTACGTGGTCGTCGTGGGCTCTACCGCCGATTTCCGCGCTAGGGCGCCCCCGGAAGCGACACGCAGGCAGTTCCATCGTTATCGCCATCCAACTTCGCGATGTCACCGTAGTAGGGGTAATAGGTTTCATACCAAGCCTGTGCTGAACTCCACGTTGTGAAGTCGCTGCAATTTTTGGTGTCGCCGGGGCTCCCCGGGCCCTCGAATACCTGTGTATCGAAGGAATCGTTGAAACGATAGAGGAATGCAGCCATCGCTTGTCGTGACACCGTCTTGCTCCATTTGAAAGTTCCATCGGAGTATCCCGTTGTGATCCCTGTCGAGGCGAGCCAAGAAATCTCTTTGTAGTACTGGTGGGATGTACTCACGTCGCTAAACACTGACTCGGCTGGCGGTGTGTACGCGGGCGATCCGGCGAAACGATAGAGGAATGCAGCCATCGCCTGTCGTGACACCGTCTTGCTCCATTTGAAAGTTCCATCCGAGTAGCCCTTGGTGATGCCGGTTGAGGCTAACCAAGCGATCTCTTCGTAGTACTGGTGGGAGGCTTTGACGTCGCTGAAAGTCGGGCGGAGTGGTGCGTTGTACACGGGAATTTCGGCGAACCGGTAGAGGAATGCGGCCATTGCTTGACGCGATACAGACTTGCTCCACTTGAACGTGCCGTCAGAATAGCCGGTCGTGATGCCGGTTGAGGCGAGCCAAGAGATTTCATCGAAGTACTGGTGGGAAGCGGGCACGTCGCTGAACGTTGGATCAGTGACAGCTGCGGGTGCGCCTTCCCCGCCCGAAGTCGTTCCGGTAGCAGTGGGTGAGTTCACAGCTGCTCGGGCCGGCAACGTCAATGCCGGATCCTTGCAGTTTTCGACGAGCTGTGTCTGCAGGACCACTTTCTCGGCGGCGTCGATGCTGAGGCTCCACCGATACTTGGTCAGCATCCAGCTCTCGAGATAGCGACAGGTCGCCGAGGTTGCGGATGGCAGCCAACCAGCGACATCGCGGGCCCCTTTGGACTGGTTGACGTTATCCGTAACTGCTTCGAGGGCAGGCTCAAACGTGAGGTCATTTGCGTACGCTTTGCGTTGTTCATCGGTCCAGGCCCACGCTCCGGATTGCCATGCTTCTTGAAGCGGAACCATGTGGTCGATGTCAACATCGGACGCCTCGGTCCACACTTCGTCGTCGTACCAAGATTCCCACCGCCCAGTGGCGACCGTGCATCCAGAGGAGTAGGTCACCGCAATCGTTGACTCTGCTTTGAGCACTTCGGCACGAGTGTCACACCCATCGCCATCCGCATCTATCCAGTGTTCGAAATCGTCGCGGTCGTATGGACTCGTGTCTTCTGCAGTCACAGAAATTCCGGCGAGCACCACGGAGGCTTTCGTGCCCTCAGCCAGCGCAGCGGTCGGCACCGCGACGATCAAGCTTGCAACAAAACTGACTGACACTAGCGCCGCACACGAGCGTGACAAGACCATCGAAATCCCCCTGAAAATCCCCTGGCGTCTTCTGGAACGATCGCATCGAACAACCAGCATCGAATATGTCCACATCATATGCTTTTGATCAATCCAAACGTTAGGCACCACACGTTGGTTTCTCGACTATTCTGGCGGTGAGCCCACCCCAAAAGGAGTGACGCGGCTGGAGCCGACTCAGTTCGTCAACACGTTGTGCAGCCGCCCATTCTCATGAAGAGAGGCCTCGCAAATCGCCGACGATGAGAACCAACAAAGCCGGCGGTGGTTCCGGATGCTATTGCCAATTCGACGAGCTCACCCCAGCGCAGCCATCTGAACGCCCTCGAATTGCCGCCGCTCTACGACGCCGAAATCTGGGCGCACCTCGACCGTGCCGCGCACGCCATGGTCAACACGTTTGAGGATTAGTTTGAAATAATTGGTCTACATTCGCCTTTTTGGGTTCCTTGAGCACGTTGACTTTCCCTAAACTGGCGCCGGATAACGAGCCTCAGCACCCCGGCACAGTCGCCGCACGTTTCGACTGACTGCGGTTGTTGAGGTCTCTTTGCGTGAGGTGTCATTCCGTTAGTGCCGAGAGGTTATCCGCCTTCGACGTTCGGAATGACTACGACAAAGGGATACGTATTGTGAAGAGCATCACAGCATTGTTTTTTGCCAGCGCACTAGCTCTGACCTTGGCTGCGTGCAGCAGTGGTGAAAGTACCTCCGCTGAAGATACAACGGGTTACACGGTTGATGTCGAGGAATTGGATGTCACGGCCTTCCCCGAGGACTACCCGCTGATCCCAGCGGATGATTTCGCTGCGGCGTTCGAGGAGCTGAAGGCGGCAAACCTCAGCGGAGACGCCACGAGCTATCAGGATGTTGCCGACATGTTCGGTGTTGACGGCGCGTACTACGTGAACAATGACTACGACGCCGGCGGGGTCATCTTCGAATACCACGGTTGGTATGCCGACAACGACACCAACGTTGTCGTCACTTTTGAGGTCAGCGGCGACGACCTCGACGTGTATGCCTACACCGGAAACGGCATCAGCTAGGCGCAGCCGCGTTCTGCTCCGCTAACTTTGCACCGTCGCGCACGATGGGGTTTTCTCGACATCCCCACCGTGCGCGATGTGCATTTAACGTTCCTTGAGGAATTTGAAATGTGCTGCCGCGTGTTCGGTCTGTGACTGCTTCGGGTGATGCTTCTTGCCCGCCAGAAGCGCGCGATCGAAGCACTCCATGTACTCCTCCGTGGCGCCGACACTCACGATTTGGCGGACCTCGGGAAAGTAAATTTCTCCAGGGCTCACGTGGAAATATTTCTTGTTGGGTTCTAGTGATCGGATCCCATCGGCAGTGACGGCGAAGTAAGGCTCCACGCGTTCCCACACCGGTGCGTCGCTCACATCCCAGACATGCGCGTCAAAGCCAACGATTAGGCCCTCGGGGCTGATGACAATGGTTTGACCCTTAGCACCGCTGGGAAGCATGAGGTGCCCGGTCTTCTTGGTCAGGGCAACATCCACGATGACCCGCGAAGGCACCTCTGGGGCGCGTTCGGCCCCCAGCCGCGTCGCGATGTCGCTGGGCTTTCGCGGCTCAATCGACGCAATGACGTCGGCTACGGCATCGGCGACCTTGTGTCGAGTTATCGTGCGCTCAGGCGAAAGCACCACGAACACCGGTGGGAGTTTCTCTCGGTACACGCAAAAGCAGGCGAGCGAACGAAACGGTTTGATCAGACCCTGTGTCTGCTCGGTAGGGTCCTCGCCCTGCGCATCCGCATCGGGCATGAGCCGAAAGGTGACCCCCGCACGCCGAAGCGTCTCGATAGCGGGGCTAGTGATGGCCATGACGCCCACTATATTGGTCGCGCGCGCTGTGACGCCCGCGTCACCGCTTCAGCTTCACCTGAACTTCAGGGGTTACCGTGAGGGTATGGAGATCACGCTGCAATACTTCGAGGGCTGCCCCAACTGGAAGGTTGCCGATCAGCACATCACCGAGCTCGTGCAAGAGTTCCCGCAGATCACGGTGTCGCGACACCTGGTCGACACGGTCGAAGAAGCTGAGCGCGTAGGGTTCCGCGGGTCACCGAGCATCCTCTTCAATGGCGTGGATCCCTTTGCCCAGCCGGATGCCCCGGTCGGGCTTGCCTGCCGCCGCTATGTCACCCCGGATGGCTTTGCCGGCGCACCCACTGTCGATCAGCTGCGAGACAAGCTGCGGGGCTTGTAGCCCGAGATAGGTTCGAGAATCTCGTGCGCGAATTCTACTTAGGCGTCGCAGCGGATGAGGCACTCCTGCCGATGTACCCGGACGAGCCCGACCTTGAGCTGTGCCACTCAGCGCCTAACCGGTTTTCTGCAGCATTACTGGGGCACATTTGAAGCGCTACTGAGCCGTTACATAGAACGGGAATCCGCTCGAACCTCTGGCTTCTAAAGAGGGAATTACTCAGTGCGGGGGCGCCGTTGTGTCACGGTTGACGCCATCAGGCATGTATCGCGATTGGTCGCGAGAATTGTGCCCGCCCTAAATCAACAGATTAACAGCACACGCTTGATAGGCAGCAGCCCAGACTGGAATTAATTTGTCTCAGGAAATAACGCTGTAGGTTCGTGGCAACCGACTGCGAGGCCTGATTTTGCAGGCGCGGCGCCCGATCCAGACGGTTTGAAATGCGCGGAATTTTGTCTCAAACCATTGCCATCAACGGTTTCGCGACCGAGCGAGATTGACCACCTCGGTGAGCACCAGCCGTGCGTGCTCGTGAGGTCGCTCCGCGGACCCACGCGACTTGGACTCGATCGGGCAGCCCCGAGTCATGCTGCTTATTCAAGTTAAGGGTGAGGCCCTACGGGATGCACCAGCACACCACTAGATTCTAGATATGACCGCAGCAGAAATCTGGACAGTCCTACTCTCGTCTTTCGCATTGATAGTGGCCATTTCTAGTCTCTGGCGTCAGATAGCTCGCGAAAGACAGGAGCAACCGCAGGTAACAGTGAACGGCGTGGCCAGCTACGGGATAAGCGGAGAGAATCCGGACGAACCGCTGTGGTTCATTGACCTGGCAGTAGTGAACGCAGGCGGAACCGCAGTGACCATTGATCACCTAGCTTGGCGAATACTTAATGCTAACGGCGACCCGATTAGTTTGACTGGAGGGACAATTCCAAAGGACATGCCTATGAGGCTGGAGGCACATGATTCAAGATCATGGGAGTATTCGTTCCCTGTCGGAAGCGGAACATTCACGGGCTCGATTGGGCAAGCGTTTGTGTCATATGTACGCCCACCTAGTTGGCTTGAGCGACGGCGGGGCACAGGTGCACGTAGATCAGCGGTTGGCGAGGCAATGGTAATGAGTGAACCGCCAGAACCGTTTGTGTTTCCAAAGTGAGGAAGATGATCCGATCATTCCTGCCTCCTGCGTCCGGTAGCCCATTCGAACGCGCCACTGTCGCGCACTCCGTGCGTGCCGCTCTGTCTATCGGGCGAATTACCTAATTCTGATGCGCCCTGCTGGAACCGGCCGCATAGGTGCTTTTAGTCAATCGCAACCGAGGCCACTCACCGCCACTTACCTTGGTCAACTTCTCTAGTCGCGGGTACCGTGGACACGCACCCGATCGCCGTGCAGCCGCACGCCAAGGAACTTAGATTTGCGCCAGAGAAAAGCTCTCCCAGCGACTAGCTTTCGCGCAACCCCGCCCGAGCAACAACGCACTCCGCATGCCGCAGGATGGGGCCGTCGACCATGCGACCCTCGAAGCTGAAGACTCCGGGCTGCGATTCCGCGGCGGCGAGAAGCGCCCGTGCTGAGGCGATTTGCTCGACCGTGGGCGCATAACTTTCGCGCACAATGGCCACTTGAGAGGGATGAATGCAGGCCGTGGCCGTGAACCCGAGTGCTGCGGCATCCCGAGCCTCAGCAGCCAGACCATCAGTGTCGGCGATGTCGAGATGCACCGCGTCGATCACAGCCTTTGAGTAGGCTCCCGCCGCGAGCAGCACCGACGAGCGCGCATGCAGCGCGACACCGCGGTAGGGACCGGAATCTTCGCGGGACGAGGAGCCGCCGAGCGACGCCACCAAATCTTCGGCACCCCACATGAGAGCAACAACGCACTCCAGCGCCGCCAAACTTGTCGCCGCCAGCACACCGCGCGCCGTCTCGCACAGGGCGATCACGTCGAGGTCAGTGAGCGCATCGAAGTCAGCAACCGACTCCGACTTCGAGAGCATCACCGTGCGATACTCCGTCTGCTCCAACGCCTCGAGGTCACTGTCGTGATCCTCGGTTCCGGCCGGATTCAGGCGCACGATCGTGCGGGCCGGATCCATGGGGTTCGCGATCAAAGCAGCGCGGGCCGCCGCCTTGTCGACACTGGCAACGGCATCTTCAAGGTCGATGATGATGGCATCCGCGCGCTCCAGCGCTTTGGCATAACGATCGGGGCGATCGCCCGGAACAAACAGAATGGACGGCCCTAACGTGAAGCTCACGGTGCGCCCTCCTCAGTCCAGACCATCACCGATCGGGTTGCGACAGCCACCACAACGCCGTCCTGGTTCTTGGCCGTGTGACGCAACGAAATGATTCCCTGGCCGGGGCGCGACTTCGAGAGTCGCTTCTCCAGCACCTCGCTCTCGGAATACATCGTGTCATCGTGATACAGCGGATGCGGAAAGTTGACCTCCGTGAAGCCCAAGTTGGCCACAATCGTGCCCTGAGTCAGTTGAGCCACGGATGCCCCCACCATTGTCGAGAGCGTGAACATCGAGTTCACCAAACGCTGCCCGAAAGGCTGCTGCTCTGACCACGCGGCATCCAAGTGCAGCGACTGGGTGTTCATCGTCATCGTCGTGAAGAGAACATTGTCAGCCTCGGTGACGGTGCGGCCGGGAGCGTGCAAATAGACCGCGCCCTCCTCGAACTCGTCGAACCAGAGACCGCGCTGCTGAATACGTTTGCCGGTCATAGGGTTGCGAACCCCAGCTCACGGGCAATGACCATCATCTGCACCTCAGTGGTGCCCTCGCCGAGCTCCAACACCTTGGAGTCACGGTAGTGGCGGGCGACCGGGTTCTCGTTCATGAAGCCATAACCACCAAAGATTTGAGTGGCATCCCGAGCGTTATCCATGGCCGCCTCGCTGCTGATCATTTTCGCCAAGCTCGCCTCCATCTTGAAAGGAACTCCGGCAACCAGTTTGCGGGCTGCGTCGTAGGTTGCCAAGCGTGCCGAGTGAACTCGGGCCTGCATCCGCGCAATCTTGAACGCAATGTGCTGGTTCGAGCCGATCGAACGACCGAAGACGTGACGCTCGTTGGCGTAACGGATCGACTCCTCCAGGCAACCCTGAGCCGCACCCGTGCAGAGTGCAGAGAACGCGACGCGACCCTCATCCAGAGCCTCAATGAAATTCGCGAAACCACGGCCGCGCTCCCCCATCAGGTTCGCTTCGGGAACCCGCACATTGTCGAACGACAGCGGATGCGTGTCAGAGGTGTGCCAACCGACCTTGTCGTAGGCCGGGTGCACAGTGAACCCGGGCGTACCGTTCGGAACGAGGATCGCGCTCAGCTCGGGCCGACCATTCTCTCGACGCCCCGTGACCGCCGTGACCGTCACAACCTTCGTGATCTCGCTGCCCGAGTTAGTGATGAACTGCTTCGTGCCGTTGATGACCCATTCGCCATCGACGAGCTCGGCAGTGGTCTTTGTTCCCGCAGCATCGGAGCCCGCATCCGCTTCGGTCAGACCGAAACCCGCGAGAGCTTCACCGCGCGCGAGCATCGGAACCCACTGCTGCTTCTGCTCTTCGCTGCCGTGCTTGAAGATTGGCATGGCGCCAAGACCGATGCCGGCCTCGAGCGTGACCGCGATCGACTGGTCAACGCGAGCAAGCTGCTCAATTGCGATGCACAGCGAAACGTAATCCTTGCCCTGCCCGCCGAACTCCTTGGGGAATGGCAAACCGAAGAGCCCCATCTCACCCATCTGAGCGATGATGCCGTAGGGCAGTTCACGCTTCGTGTCGTACTCATACGCTGCCGGAGCAACAACCTTGTCCGCGAAATCGCGCACGTCAGCGCTCAACTTCAGCTGCTCATCGGTGAGGCCGAGGTGGGTGATTTCGCCGCGGGTAGCGTCGTGACTCATGAGGTTTCTCCTTCAGTGCTCGCTTGTGGCGATTCGATTCGGGCAACGATCTGATCGCGCGTGACCAGATCGCCAGGCTTCAAACTGATGTCGACAACCCCATCGAGGGTCGCGACAACGGGGTGTTCCATCTTCATGGCTTCAATCGTGAGCACCGTCTGGCCGGCCGTGACGGTGTCACCGTGCGCGACAGCGACCGCAACAACGGTGCCGGGCATGGGCGAACGCAGTTCGGGATCGACCACACCGGCGACTCTCGCGAGAGTGGCGCGGTGCGCTGCCAGTGACTCGGCGCGGGACTGCATAGTGAGAGCCCAGGAAGTGCCCTCCTGCGCGATCCACACCGTTGCCTCAACCGTTTCGATCGTGAGGCGGATGCTCTGCGTGCCCCACTCGATACCGGTACTCGTCAGGCGAGCCGGGGTGGTGGTGCCGTCGATCGTGACTTCCGCTGCGCTGGGCGGGCCGGCAACCAGGACCTCGTGCACCTGCCCCGCACTGGCGAGACGGTAGCGGGCTGGGCGATGGTTTCCCACGCGCCAACCGGAGGGGCGTTGCCAGGGTGAGCCCGGCATCCAGCGATCGGAATGGATGCTCAAAGCCGCCGCTGCGAGCACCGCCGGAGTTGGGGCGGCGAATTCGATCTCGGTGAGGGCCCGCTCGATGAGGCCCGTGTCGAGGTCGCCCGTGCGCACATCGTCGCGGTTGAGGAGAGCCCGCAGAAATTCGATGTTGGTCGTGACGCCCAGGATGACGGTGTCGGCGAGAGCGCGGTCGAGTTTCGTGAGGGCTTCGTCACGGGTTGCCGCGTGCGAAATGACCTTCGCGAGCATGGGGTCGTAGTTGGCGGAGACGGTGCCGCCTTCGACGAGCGAGCTGTCGACGCGCACATCGTTCGCTTCGTGAAGCGCAACGATCTGGCCGGCGGACGGCAAGAAGTCGTTCGCGGGATCTTCGGAGTAGATGCGCGCCTCGACCGAATGACCGGTGAGCACCGGCGTCTCCACCGCGAGCTTCTCGCCGGCGGCAATGCGCACTTGCCACTCCACGAGGTCGATTCCCGTGACCATTTCTGTCACCGGATGCTCCACTTGCAGGCGCGTGTTCATCTCCATGAAGAAGAACTCGTCTGGCGCATTGTCGGAGACGAGGAACTCGACGGTGCCCGCGCCCACGTAGTTCACGCTGCGCGCGACCTCGCAGGCGGCTTCACCGATGCGCTGCCGCGTTGCCTCATCGAGCAGGGGCGACGGCGCTTCTTCGATGATCTTCTGGTGGCGGCGCTGCAGCGAACATTCGCGCTCCCCCAAGTGAATCGTGGTGCCGTGGCTATCGGCCAGCACCTGCACCTCAATGTGGCGGGGCTTCTCCACGAGGCGCTCGAGAAAGAGAGTGTCATCTCCGAATGCGGCACTGGCCACGCGACGAGCAGAGTCGAGCGCGCCCGCGACGGCGTCGGGCTCGCGCACGATCGTCATGCCCTTGCCACCGCCACCAGCGGACGGCTTGATCAGCAGCGGGAACCCGACCTCGGCGGCAGCGGCCACGAGATCATCGTTCGTCATGTCCGGCTCAGCGATGCCGGGGATCACCGCGACACCGCGCTCGGTCACGTGCTTCTTCGACGCGATTTTGTCGCCCATGATCTCAAGCGCTTCGACGCCGGGGCCGATGAACGTGATTCCGGCGGCGGCGCAGGCCTCGGCCAAGGACGCGTTTTCGGAGAGGAAACCATAGCCCGGGTGGATCGCGTCGGCGCTCATGCCCGAAACGGCATGGGCGGCAGCAACGATCGATTCGACCGAAAGGTAATTGTCGATCAGTACCGCGGCATCCGCGACTCGAACGTGATTCGCGTCACGATCGTGCTCGGTGTAGACCGCGATCGAGCGGATGCCCATCGAGTGCAGGGTGCGCGTGATGCGACAGGAAATTTCGCCACGATTGGCGACCAGAACAGCAGAGAACATCGCCATCACATCCGGAAGAGGCCGAAGCCCGGGTCGGGCAGCGGGGTGGCCGCGGCGATATCGAGGGCCATGCCGAGCACGTCTCGAGTGTCTTTGGGGTCAATGATTCCGTCATCCCAGAGGCGGGCTGTCGAATAGTACGGGCTGCCCTGACGTTCGTATTGTTCGCGGATGGGCTTCTCGAACTCGACCTTGTCGTCGTCGGTGAAGGCGTCTTCGCCGAGCTGATCGCGGCGCACCGTGGAGAGCACAGCAGCAGCCTGCGGGCCACCCATCACCGAGATGCGGGCGTTGGGCCACATCCACAAGAAACGTGGCGAATACGAGCGGCCACACATCGAGTAGTTACCGGCCCCGAACGAGCCGCCGATGACGACCGTGAACTTGGGAACGCGCGTCGTTGCGACCGCGGTCACCATCTTGGCGCCGTTCTTGGCGATGCCGCCGGCCTCATATTCCTTGCCGACCATGAAACCAGAAATGTTTTGCAGGAACAGCAGCGGGATGCCGCGCTGATCACACAGTTCGATGAAGTGCGCGCCCTTGAGCGCCGATTCGCTGAACAGCACCCCGGCGTTAGCAACGATGCCGATCGGATGCCCGTGCAGCGTCGCGAACCCGGTGATGAGCGTCGTGCCGTACTCCTTCTTGAACTCGTGGAACTCGCTGCCATCGACGAGCCGCGCGATCACTTCGCGCACTTCGTAGGGGCTCTGCACGTCGGTCGGCACGACGCCGTAGAGCTCGTCAGGGTTGACGGCGGGAGGCCGCGAGGCGACAACATCCCACGCGGGAGCAGCAGGCTTGGGGATCGTCTTGATGATGTCCCGCACAATTTCGAGCGCATGGCGGTCGTCGTCGGCCAGGTGGTCGGTGACGCCAGAGGTGCGCGCGTGCACGTCTCCCCCGCCGAGTTCCTCGGCCGTGACGATCTCGCCGATGGCGGCCTTCACGAGCGGCGGCCCGCCTAAGAAGATCGTGCCCTGATTGCGCACGATGATCGTTTCGTCGCTCATCGCGGGAACGTACGCGCCACCCGCGGTGCACGAGCCCATGACCGACGCGATCTGCGGGATGCCGGCCGCCGAGAGCCGAGCCTGGTTGTAGAAGATGCGCCCGAAGTGGTCGCGGTCGGGAAAGACCTCGTCTTGCATCGGGAGAAAAGCACCGCCCGAGTCCACGAGGTAAACGCACGGCAGCTTGTTCTCGAACGCAATCTCCTGCGCCCGCAAGTGCTTCTTGACGGTGAGGGGAAAGTAAGTGCCGCCTTTGACGGTCGCGTCATTCGAGATCACGAGCACGGGGCGAGAGTGGATGAGGCCGATACCGGCAATCACGCCAGCGCCGGGAGCCTGGTCGTCGTAGATTCCATTCGCGGCGAGCGGGGCGATCTCAATGAACGGGCTGCCCTCATCGAGCAGTTCATCGACGCGATCACGAGGCAGCAGCTTGCCGCGGGAGACGTGGCGTTCGCGAGATTTCTCCGAGCCGCCGAGAGCCGTCGTCGCGAGTCGTTCGCGCAATTGCTCGACAAGGCCGCGCATTGACTCTTCGTTAGCCGCAAACGTCGGGTGGGACGGTTGAGCGGCCGTGGAAATCTTCTCCATCGAACACCTTCGTTCAGCGCAGCTTGTGGCCACTTGGGTTAGTCATTACTAACTGAATTTAGGTTAGCGAGCATTAACCGAACTGTCTAGACTCAGAACATGAACGAGACGCCAACTCCGCGCAGCCAAGCGAAGGCCGACCGCCGCGAGGCCCTCCTCGACGCCGCCGCCAGCCTCTTCGCCGAGCGCGGCTTCACGCGCGTCTCGCTCGAAGAACTCGGCGCCGCGGCCGGCGTAAGCGGCCCTGCCGTGTACCGCCACTTCGACGGCAAACAAGACGTGCTCGCCGCGATACTGGTCGACGCCAGCTCCAGCCTGCGCGCCGGAGCCCAGACCGTGATCGAAAACGCCCCCACAGCACGCGCCGCGCTCGAAAACCTTGTTCAGTTTCATGTTGAATTTGCGCTCCGCAATGCCAACGTCATCCGGGTGCAAGACCGCGACCTCGACAGCCTCACCGACGACGACCGCCACGAGGTGCGCGCCCTGCAGCGCAGCTACGTCGAGCAGTGGGTTGCCACACTCGCCCGCCTGCATCCGGATGCCGCGACCACCGAGTTGCGCACCCGTGCTCACGCCACCTTCGGGCTCATCAACTCCACTCCCCACAGCGGGCGCGCGGGCGCGACGCGTGCCGTGCTCGAGCGGATGGCGTTGGCCGCCCTCGACGCCTAGCGCCGCAACCGCAGCCGGATGCCTCAACCGCAGCGCCCGCGTCACCGCAGCGCCGCACAAAGAGACAGCGCTGGGCAAGCCCATAGGCGCCTCACTGGGTTACGGCAGAGCTTGCTCATGACCCGTGCAGCCTCACCACAGCGCTCTGATAGAACCGGCGCGCACTGTTGATTTTGTACACCGGAGATTCCGGATAGGACGAAAAGGATCAACAATGAACAAGAAACTGATCACCGGAGCAGCCGGCGTAGTGCTGGCGTCCTGTGTCGGACTGGGCATTGCTTTGCCCGCCCAGGCTGACACGATCGACACTGCGACCACGGCTGCCACCGTGGTGGCCTCCGACAGCACCTCCGACAGCACAGCGGATGGCGATCGTGCCGGGCGCGGACATGGTCGCGGCCTCGACGCGGCCGGCCTTGCCACCAAGCTCAACCTCACCGAGACTCAGGTCTCGGATGCTCTAGCGGCGTTGCGCGACAGCACGGAACCCCCCGAATGGCTCGATTCCGACGCCACCGACGACGAGCGCACCGCAGCAAAGGATGACCGCCGAGCAGCCCTCGTTACGTCTCTCGCTGCCGAACTCAATGTGGACGAAGACACGCTCACCGCTGCCCTCACCGAGCTTCGCGACGAGCATGAGGCCGAGCACGAAACCAACCCTGACGCCTACAACGGTGAGCGCGGAAACCATGGCGACCGCGCAGATCGTGCTGAGCACGCAGACCGTGGCGACCGCAGCCAGATGGGTGACCGCAGTGGCTCTGCTGACGCCAACACCGACACCAGCACCGAAACCGAAAGCGACACCGAGGAGTAAGCCTCACCCCGCACACCTCCCCCAGGACGAAGGGCCTGCGACTGATCGGTCGCAGGCCCTTTCGCGTGAGGGGTTAAGCGCCGCCGTCGAGGCTGCCGAGTCGACGCAGCACGGCGTTGAGAAGCGTGCCCTCGGCATCCGGAATCACGTGATGGTTCAGGTAGATGCCTTCGAGCCACGGCAGCACTTCTTCGGCCGCCATACCAATCGTGCTCCAGTCGACGCCGGGAACGGCTTTCGAGCGCGGCTCTCCCGTGCGCGGGTCCGTCCACGCTTCAGCGATGGGTTGGTCAGGCTCGGACTCCCCCGCGCCCCACAACAGGGCGATCGGATGATTTTCGCCGTCGATGTGGTCATGGCCCACGGTGCCGGCACCGAGCCACGGCAGCGTCAGAAGCTCGCCCTCGACCTCAATCTCGAGCAGATCGAGCTGAACGGGGTCTGCTACTTCGCAAATGTAGAGATCGAAACCGGCGTCGTGCCACGCTGCGGCTTGGGTGATGTCGTCGAGCAGGTGCGGTAGCAGCGCGTGAAAGTCGCTCGCGAGTCGGGTTGCCCACTGCACGAGCGTGCGCGTGTCATTCGCCGACCACGGGCTCGTTTCGCGCGGTTCGCCTTGCGCGCTGTGAAAGTGGTGGTTGACGCCCTCGCTCGTGGTCTCGCAGTGCAGCTGGCCGTTCGCGTACTCAACGTGCAGGTCGCTCAGGTTGGCTTCGTCATCCCAGCCGGCGAAAAGTTCCGGCGCTGCCAGCGTCGGCGGCAGGTCGATGGGCGGAGTGCGCCGCGTGCCGAGGTTGAGAACTGCCCGCAGCCGCGTGTTGGGCATGCGGAGGCTGAGATCAGTCATTCGCTTGTCGAGGGCCGAGCCGCAGCATCCGCTTCGGAGTCGGGCGTGACATCAGTCTTCGCATCAGCGTTAGCGCGAGCGGCGACCGGTTCTGGCTTGGCGGCAATGCCCATGATCGAAAGGATGACGATCATGATGGCGCCGCCGACGAGAGCAATGTCGGCGATGTTGCCGATGAAGTATCCGTTGTAATTGATGAAGTCGACAACGTGGCCGCGAGCAAAACCGGGGTCGCGGAACAGGCGGTCACCGAGGTGAGTGATCGCGCCGCCGAGGAGCATGCCGAGGGCAACTGCCCAGGCGCGCGACTGCACGGTCAATGAGTACCAGATGATGGCGACGACTGCGATCGCCGCAATGATCGTGAGCACCCAGGTGAACTCCTCGGCGAGCGAGAAGGCAGCCCCGGGGTTGTAGACGAGCTGGAACGACAGCAAATCACCGATGATCGGGATGTTCTCGCCACCGCTGAGGTTGGCTTCAGCCCACCACTTGCTGAGCTGGTCAGCAGCGATCACGAATGCGGCGAGCGCAAAGAGGCCCACGAGCAAACGGCGCGGTGCGCGCGGGGTCGTCGCCGGGGTGGCCGGGGTGGTCGCCGTCGTCGGAGTGGCCGCAGCAGGGTCGAGATTCTCGGTCATAAGACCATTCTTACCTGTTGCGGCCACCGCCGCTGTCACACCATCGTCAGAACGGTGCCGGGGTCGTTCAGAATCGAGCCAACATCGGTCAAGAATCTGGCGCCCTGCTCGCCGTCGACGAGTCGGTGATCGAACGAGAGACTCAACGTCATGACGTCGCGCAGCGCGACTTCTCCGAGGTGTTCCCACGGCATCCTGCGTACGGCGCCCATCGCCAGAATCGCGGCTTCGCCCGGGTTCAGGATGGGTGTGCCCGCGTCGATGCCGAAGACTCCGACGTTGGTGATCGAGATCGTTCCGCCGCTCAACGAGGCCGGAGTGGCCTTGCTCGCGCGCGCATTACGGGCCAGATCACCAATTGCTTCGGTGAGTTCGGCGAGATTCATGGCGTCGGCGTCCTTGAGGTTTGGCACCATGAGGCCCCGCGGCGTCGCGACAGCGATACCGAGGTTGATGAACCCGAACTCTACGATCTCGTTGGCATCGGCATCCCACCGCGAATTCAGCGAGGGGTTGCGCGCTACACCGATGCACAGCGCCTTCGCCACCACGCCGAGCACCGACGATGCGGTTCCCTTGGCCTTGAGCTTCGCGACCAGTTCTACCGTGCGCGTGACGTCAATCGTCAAGAACTCGGTGACGTGCGGTGCCGTGAACGCACTCGCGACCATGGCGGCCGCGGTTGCCTTGCGCACCGACTTGATCGGCGTACGGGTTTCGCGCGGACGCGAGCCCGCAAGCGCTCCCCTGCCAGTCGGGGCGGATGCTCCCGCTCCCGCGTCATCGTCAGCCAGCGCTCCGGCGGCTGACGTTTCCGCCGCGCCCAGCACGTCATCCCGAGTGATGATGCCCTCGGGCCCCGTTCCAGTCACCTGCGTAAGGTCAACACCACGGTCGGCGGCAAGCTTGCGCACCGGTGGCGTTGTCTTTGTGCGGGCGTCGGCCTGCGAGACTGCGGGCTCCGAGGATGCGGCCGTAGGGGCATCGGTAGTGGATGTCGCAGGCTCTGCCACGGTGCCGGATGCGGCATCCGCAGCTGGCGATGACACTGCCGCTGACTCTGCCACCGCCGGTGCACCACCGCCCTTGCGCGGCTTGCGCGTGGGGCGCTTGCCGCTCTCCACGGCGGGGCCGTAGCCGACGAGCACCGAGTTTCGTTCGGGGGCGGCCTCTGCCGCAGCCGCGGTGTCTGCGCCGTTCGCCTGTGTCGCATCATCCGCAGCACCGCTTGAATCGGTGGCACTGCTCGAACCGCTGTCGCCCGCGGGCCCACCACCCTCCAGCTCGAACGTCACGATGCGCGTGCCGACCTGCACGGTCGAACCTGGCTCAGCGTGCAGGGCCGAGATCTTGCCGGCAACGGGCGAAGGCAGAGAGACGATCGCCTTGGCGGTCTCCACCTCAGCAATGGGCTGATTGAGCGTCACGAGGTCGCCAACAGCAACATGCCATTCCACGAGCTCAGATTCGGTCAACCCCTCGCCCAAATCGGGCAGGGCAAACTCTTTGACAGCCACTATGCGCTCCAACCGGTGAGTGAATTCACGCGACCCAGCGCACGGTCAACACCGTCGAGGATGCGGTCGAGGTCGGGCAAGAAATGGTCCTCCAACTTCGCCGCCGGGTACGGCACATCGAAACCCGTAATGCGCACCGGAGCCGCCTCCAAGTAGTAGAAACAACGATCGGTGAGCGTCGCAGCAATCTCGGCACCGAGGCCGCCAGATTCCGATGCCTCGTGGGTGATCACGAGCCGCCCCGTCTTCTGCACGCTCGCCGAAACAGTGTCGAAGTCGACCGGGGAGAGCGAGCGAAGATCGATCACTTCAATAGAGATGCCGTCATCGGCGGCGGCGACTGCGGCATCCAGAGCTGTCGCAACGAGCGGACCATAGGTCACGAGCGTGACGTCGGTTCCCTCGGTCACCACCCGGGCCTTGCCCATCGGCAGACCGGTGGCGTCTTCGTCGACCTCGCCCTTGGTCCAGTAGCGGCGCTTGGGTTCGAAGAACAGCACGGGGTCATCGCTCGCGATCGCCTCACGCAGCATGCTGTGGGCATCCTGCGGGGTCGAACACGTCACAACGCGCAGTCCCGCGGTGTGCGCGAAATACGCTTCGGGCGACTCCGAGTGGTGTTCGACCGCGCCGATACCGCCGCCATAGGGAACCCGAATCGTCAACGGCATCCGCACCTTTCCGGCCGTGCGGTAGTGCAGCTTGGCGACCTGGGCAACGATCTGGTCGAAGCCAGGGTAGATGAAGCCGTCGAATTGAATCTCGCAGACCGGGCGGTAGCCACGGAACGCGAGGCCAACGGCCATACCGATGATGCCAGCTTCAGCAAGCGGGGTGTCGATCACGCGGTCCTTGCCGAAGTCGCGCTGCAGCCCGTCGGTGACGCGGAAAACGCCACCGAGGGTTCCGATGTCTTCGCCGAGCAAGACTACTTTGTCATCGTCGCTGAGCGCACGCCGCAGTCCCGAGCCGAGAGCTTTCGCCAGAGTGAGTTCAGTCATTTGTCGAATCCCTCGAGGTAGGCCTTGTACTGACTCTTTTGACGCGCGAGCCCCGAGTGCTCGGTCGCATAGACGTTGTCGAACACGCTGAGCGGTTCGGGGTTCTTGAGCGCCAAGCATCCGGCGCGGAATTCTGCCGCCACCTCGTCTGCTCGGGCTTGAATGGATGCCGCCAGTTCGTCGGTCAGCACCCCTTCGCTGCGCAAAAATGCTTCCACGCGCGCGATGGGATCTTTGGCTTCCCACTCTTGTGCGACCTTCGGGTCGACATAGCGGCTCGGGTCGTCAGAGGTGGTGTGCGGCCCGCGACGGTACGTCACCGCTTCGATGAAGGTGGGACCGCCGCCGGTGCGAGCACGGTCAAGAGCACTGCGGGTCGCCGCCATGACAGCCAACACGTCGTTGCCATCGACTCGGATGCTCGGAATCCCGAACCCCGGAGCCCGATCGGCAATCGGCCGCTGAGCTTGAAGCCCCACGGGCTCAGAAATTGCCCACTGGTTGTTCTGGCAGAAGAAAATCACGGGAGCGTTGAAGGAGGCGGCGAAAACCATCGCCTCGTTGACATCCCCCTCGCTCGTAGCACCGTCTCCGAAGTACGCGACAGAGACGCTGTCTACGCCGTCAAACGTGCACCCGACCGCATAGCCGGTGGCGTGCAGCGTCTGAGCGCCGATGATGACGGCGGGCGTTGCCATGCCGATTTCGAAGGGATCCCAGCCCGACGATGCCGTGCCGCGCCAGACGCGCACAAGGTCAGGCAACTTGACGCCACGACAGTAGGCGACAGCGTTCTCGCGGTAGCTGGAGAAGACGAAGTCGTCGGGGCGCAGCGTGCGGGCAGAGCCGACCTGCGCAGCTTCTTGCCCCAAGAGTGGTGGCCAGAGGCCGAGTTCACCCTGACGCTGCAGGGCGGTTGCTTCCGTATCGATACGGCGCACGATGATGAGGTCTTCGTAGAGGCTCGCGAGCTGATCACCGGTGACGTCAGAAACCCAAGGGTCGTAGAGTTCGTCGCTAAGCCGTTTTCCGTCAGGGTCGAGAAGTTGTACAAACTCAGGAGTTTGCTTCTTCGCCCCAGACATCTGGGCTTTCACGGGCACGGTGGTACTCATCGTTTCTCCGATCTGCCTTTGCGCTTGCTGGTAAGCCGCGCTCTAGCGATCCTCACAACCGCGATTGGTAAATCGCCGGTTGACCCGAGCCTCGTCGCTCGGAGTTAATCTGACGGTACCTACACACTGGTCCGTTCACAAGACGCCGCACGAAAGTGGCCCCAGATTGAGAGGATGCGCAGCTCATCCTGAGCGCAGAAGAAGCCGCCGACTGGAAGATCGCAGCGAGCCGAATCGCCCGCGAGTAAGTGTCAGCTTTAGCGCTGTTCACCGTTAGAATCGCAGCGTGACTGACGCCTCGAATCCTCTCCCCCCTGCTGGCTGGTACCGCGACCCCGCTGGAGGAGCTGCTCCTCGCTGGTGGAACGGAACAGCCTGGGCCGCTGCCAACACTGTGCCCGCGGATGCAACGCCGTTACCGACGGCGACGTCCACTCCCGCGGCAACTCCGACGCTATCCACCCCAGCGGTGCCTCCGGTCTCGTCGGTTCCTCCCGCCGCACCAATGACTCCCGCCGCACCGACTGCTGTGACGACGACGACGGAAACAAACACCTGGCAGATCTGGGTACTCGCGCTTTTCCCGCTCCTCACGATCCCGTTCTTGTTCACGATCGACATTTCGGTGTTCTTCCCCGCGCCGGGCGAAGATCCGCTTACCGCTCAACTTCGCCAGTACACCGATCCCGGCTACCTGATGCTTTCCGCTGCGGGCTGGCTACTGTACGGGCTCGGTATTCCGCTGGCCATTTACGACCGTCGTGCTCTTCTCGCTCGCGAAATCAGCCGCCCCTTCCACTGGGCTTTCGCCTTCTTGGGAGGGACCGTTTACGTAATCGGGCGCTCCGTTGTCGTACGTCGCCGCACTGGGCAGGGTCTTGCGCCGCTGTGGGCTGCAATTGCGGTTCAAGTGATCGGACTCATCGCTAGCCTCATCTTCATGGCTCGCGTAATCAGCCTCGCAATCGAGTGGACGAACACCATGAATTACAACTACTAACTCTCTCCTCGCCCCGTATCCTCCCGTAAAATGAAGTGGTGAACGACTCAATGACTTCTCGTGCTCCCGGCTGGTATTCCGACCCCTCAGGGCGCGGAGGTCAAGCGTGGTGGAATGGCACTTCCTGGGGCCCTTCGGAGTACGTTCCCGGCGGCAAGGTCGTTGGCTACCAGCCCACGAACCAGCCAGCGCTGACCAGCGCGGCACCCCCTCAGGCTGTCCCGACCAGCAGCGCCACTACGGTTTCGCCAGCCATCCCAACCGCCGCTGCGACAGAAACACCCTCGCCCCATACTTGGCAGGCGTGGGCAATTATCGTGCTCTCGCTGCTGCCGTTCGTGGGGTCCAGCTACATCACGGCAACCACGGCTGCACTCGACACGAGCCTGTTGTCATCCGATGAGCAGTTCGCGATCGTCACCAACCCGCTCTATGCCGTGGCCATGGGCAGCATTTGGTTTGTCTTCATCGCCAACTTCTTCTTGGCCCGGTCAGACGGCAAGAAACTGGCGAGCCGCGGAGTGCCATACCCCATGCCGTGGGGCCTGATCTATTTCGGCGCCTTCATCTTTGTGATTGGGCGTACAGCCAACGTGAAGCGCTATCTCGGTTCCGGGCTTTCACTTTTCTGGGCGACTCTTGCGGTTCAAGTTCTCGGTGCGGCCGTGATCACCTGGGGTGCGTTCACGGCGATATCGAACTTTGGATCAAACTTTGGCCCGCTCGGCGGCGGCCTCTAATCCATTCTTCGCGTGTGGAGCAGTTCTTAGCGGGCGACTGACCACGCGCGGCGCTTGACGAGCACGTGGCCGCGCTTGGTTGTCAGCCGCGTCCACGCGCCTGACTCGTAGATGGATGCTGCTTCTTCGTCATCGCCGATAAACCCGAGGCTCACCGCCGCGAATCCTGCACCCGCCGGAATGTAGTCGGGTTCGTCGAGCGGACGCCCCCAGACTTCGGTGCGCACCTTGTGCACGAGCGCTTCGCCGGTGCCGGCGGGAATCGCTTCAGCAACTTCGTCGATTCCAGCGCGGGCGGCTTCTTCGAGCACGGCGCTCGGCACAGAATCAATCGCCACCCATCCCCCGCGTGGCGGAGTGATGGCCGCCCACGTGACGGTGTTGACACTCATCGGCAAACGGACGGCGACGGGCTCACCCACGGTATCCGCTGATTCCTCGGCTGCGCTCTCAGTGCGCGCCAGCAGAGAACGAACGGGAACTACGGCATCGAACTCGTCTTTCGAAGCGAGAGCAAAGGTGCGCAGGCCCAGTACCGTGGGGCTCTGATCGAGCAGTCCGGCGGGGTGCAGCACAGAGACATAGACGGCGAGTACACCGGCGCCACCGATGAGTCGAACGGAGCCCTCATCCACTCGGGCAGCTCGGCCCAAGAAAACCTGCAGGTCGCCCAGCGCAAGGGAATCAACCAAAGTAAACGTTGCAGTCATAGGCCTCTAAACTACAGGCATGAGCGACCCTATGTCTGGGCTTCTGACTGCCCTCGATCTGACCGACACCGGCGCACGAACAAGCGAAGACATTTTCACTGGTCCTAGCCAGTGGATGCCGCAGGGCCGGGTGTTCGGAGGGCAGGTGCTAGCGCAGGCCCTCGTTGCCGCGCAGCGCACCATTGCCGAAGAGCGTTCGGTGCATTCGATGCACGGCTACTTTCTGCGCCCCGGCAATATCGAACTCCCTATTACGTTCTCGGTTGATCGCATTCACGACGGCCGTTCGTTCTCCACGCGCCGCACGCAGGCCTATCAGGATGGCGTGCCGATTCTGTCGGCCATCGCCTCTTTTCAGGACGACGATGAGGGTCTCGACCACCAGATCGATATGCCCACTGATTTGCCGGATCCCGAATCGCTGCCGACAACGGCGGAGGTTCTCGCGGCCTTCGATCATCCCGTCGCTCGCTACTGGGCCTCCGAACGCCCGTTCGACATGCGTTACGTCACGTCACCGATCTTCCTTGGCGTCGATGGCGGAAAGGTTTCGCATCAGGCTGTCTGGCTCAAATCGGTAGGCCCGATGCCCGACGACATGAACTTGCACCGCGCTGCGCTCGCCTACGCGAGCGATTACTCGATCTTGGAGTCGATCATGCGCCGGCATGGCTTGGCCTGGGTCACGCCCGGCATCAAGGTCGCGAGCCTCGACCACGCCATGTGGTGGCACCGTGATGCCCGCGTGGATGAGTGGCTGCTCTATGTGCAGGAGTCGCCGAACGCCATTGGCGGGCGTGGCCTCTCGCAGGGGCGCATCTACGACCGCGCGGGGCGCCTGATCGCCAGCGTTGCGCAAGAGGGAATGGTTCGACCGCCGCGCTAGCGCACGACCGTTTCGTCAAATTGGTCGGTTAATTCGACACCGTTGGGTAACAAAAGAGTAACGAAGGCGACCCCGCTCGATCCCTACTGTGCTGCGGATCGGCGACTACGCCCGGCACGAGATGTCCCCAATTTGGCGGACTCCAGCCTGCGAGAACCCTTAAAAAACGTTACCGTTGTTATCGGCCTTGCCCCCGGTGTGCCCGTTTTTGGGTCCTGTCGGCAAGGTGCTACGAATCAGGCCGCGCGCGCCACCCCAGCACTGGGATGTCGTTCGTATGGTTGTTTCGCAGTGGAGTTGCTCCGAAAGCGCTCCCTTATCGTTTCCCACCAGAATCACCCAAGGATTCGACAGAGCCCTGCGTTCAACCCGGACCGTAATCGAGAGAAGCGAAGCCCTCAAGGTGCCGAGTAATCAGGAGAACGTGACCGAGAAATTTGCTGTCAGCGCCAAAAACATCTACAAGGTTTTTGGACGTCGCCCCAATGAAGCAGTAGAGAGGCTCCAGCACGGCGCCTCCCGTGATGAGATCACCGAACTGGGCACCGCAGCCGTTATCGATGCGAGCTTCGACGTTCTGCCCGGCGAAATCTTCGTCGTTATGGGTCTTTCCGGTTCCGGAAAATCCACCCTCATTCGCATGCTCAACGGCCTCTGGGACACGACATCCGGTACCGTCACCGTCGGTGGCGACCTCATCACCGGCATCTCAGCTCCCAAGCTGCGCGACGTTCGTCGTCGCCGCATCTCGATGGTGTTCCAGCACTTCGCACTCTTCCCGCACCGTAGCGTTCTCGAAAACGCCGCGTACGCGCTCGAAGTTCAGGGCATCGCCCGCGAAGAGCGACTCGCTCGCGCCCAGAAGACGATCGACCTCGTCGGCCTCAAGGGCTGGGGCCACAAGATGCCCTCCGAACTTTCCGGTGGAATGCAGCAGCGCGTCGGCCTTGCCCGCGCCCTGACCGCCGACACCGACGTTCTTCTTATGGACGAGGCCTTTAGTGCGCTCGACCCGCTGATCCGTCGTGAAATGCAAGAGCAGCTGCTCGAGCTTCAGACCGAACTCGGCAAGACAATCATCTTCATCACTCACGACCTCAACGAGGCCATGTTCCTGGGTGACCGCATTGCCGTCATGCGCGACGGCCGCATCGTTCAGATCGGTACGCCAGAAGACATCCTCACCGACCCGGCCAACGACTACGTTGCTCAGTTCGTTCAGGATGTCGACCGCTCGCGTGTTCTCACGGCCGCCAGCGTTATGGAGCCCGTCCGCGCGACGGTATTCGCCAGTGGCGGACCGCGCGCAGCGTTGAAGGTCATGCGCGACCTTCAGACCTCAACCGCATTCGTGATCAGCCGCGACCGCACCCTTCAGGGTGTCGTTCGCGACGCGGATGTCATGAAGCTGGTTCGCAAGGGCGTTACCGACATGACAACGATCTTGAGCGATGAGTACAACGCTGTCGACGAGAACACCTACCTCTCAGAACTTTTTGTTCCGTCGGTCGAAAGCCCCCTTCCCTTGGCCGTGATCGACGAGCGTGGGCGCCTCAAGGGCGTTGTTCCGCGGGTCACACTGCTCGCCGCGCTCGGCAACGTCACGACCGACACCGGTGAACTGCAGGTCATAGAGCCACCACTAACCGTTTCGACGGACGTCATCACTGATGCCCTCGATGCCAGCGATACGAGCTCCGACGCGAAGGAGGACGCACGATGAACGACTTCCTCAGAATTCCCCTCGGCCAGTGGGTCGAAAATGGCATCGATTTCATCACCGACACATTCGGTTTTGTTTTTGACTTCATCAAGCTGATCATTTCCTCGGTTGCCGACGGAATGAACTTCGTGTTCACGTCGCCGCCGTTCTGGATCATGCTGATCATCTTCGCCGTGCTCGCGTTCGTCGCCCGCGGCTGGCTGTTCTCGCTCGGAACAACGCTCGGCTTCCTTTTGATCCTCAGCTTGGATCAGTGGGAAAACGCCATGGACACGCTGGCGCTCGTCTTGGTCGCTGCAGCTATCGCCGTGCTCATCAGCGTTCCGCTCGGAGTGCTCGCCGCGAAGTACCGCACGGTTTCCACCATCGTGAAGCCCATTCTCGACTTCCTGCAGACGATGCCTGCCTTCGTTTACCTCATCCCTGCTCTCATCCTGTTCCGTATCGGTGATGTTCCCGGAATCGTTGCAACCGTGCTCTTCGCGCTTGCTCCCGGAGTACGCCTCACCGAACTCGGAATCCGCGGTGTAGACAGCGAAGTTGTTGAAGCCGGCCAGGCCTTCGGTTCATCGCCGGGCCGTATCCTGCGTCAAATCCAGCTTCCCTTGGCACTGCCGTCCATCATGGCCGGTATCAACCAGGTGATCATGCTGTCGCTCTCCATGGTCGTTATCGCGTCCATGGTTGGTGCTGGCGGCCTCGGTCAGCCCGTTATCCAGAGCCTGAGCCGTGCGGATGTCGCACTCGGCTTCGAAGCTGGACTTTCGGTAGTGATCTTGGCCATCTTCCTTGACCGCCTCACCGCATCCTTCGGTTCGGGTAAGGGTTACTTCCGATTCATCATCGAATCATTCAACGTTCGCGGTCGTCGCGCAGAATCTGCTGCAGTGGATGCTGCCGCAAACAGCGACACGGCAACAACCGAACCTGCGGAACTCACTCCTCCCGTTCGCTAATTTTCGGGCGCCCACCCGCGCTCGTTTCCCCGCATGCAGAAAACCCTGTGTGCATCGACGTCAACATCGTCGCGCTTTAGCGTTGACAGAAAAGGACGACACAATGAAGAAGCAGACACGCGCTGCAATTGCAATCGGAGCCGCTGCGCTCCTCGGTCTCTCAGCTTGCGCTGCAGGCGGAGACGACACGGCTAGCGGAGACGCTGCTGAGAGCAAGGATCTCAGCATTGCCGTATTCAACGGATGGCCCGAGGGCGAAGCAGTTTCGTACCTCTGGAAGGCAATCCTTGAAGAAGAGGGCTACAACGTAGAGCTCGAATACGCTGACGTCACCCCGATCTTCTCGGGTCTCAGCACCGGAGACTACGACATCGCGCTTGACGGATGGCTCCCCATCACTCACGCCAGCCTCATGGAAGAATACGGCGACACGATCGAGGACCTCGGCGCTTGGAACAGCGAAGCGGGACTGACCGTTGCTGTAAACGCTGATGCACCGATCGACTCGCTCGAAGAGCTCGCAGCAAACGCTGACGCTTTCGGCGACCGCATCGTTGGAATCGAGCCTGGTGCAGGCCTCACCGAGGCAGTACTGAACAACACCATGCCGACCTACGGCCTCGAGGACATGGAACTGTTGACCTCGTCGACTCCCGCCATGCTTGCTGAACTGCAGGCTGCACTCGACAACGGCGAGAACATTGCCGTTACGCTCTGGCGTCCGCACTGGGCCTACGATGCATTCGACATCAAGGATCTTGCTGACCCCGAGGGAACGCTCGGAGACGTTGAAGAAATTCACTCCTTCGCACGCGACGGACTGAGCGACGACATGCCTGAGATCACCGAGTGGATCTCGAACTTCAAGATGGACTCCGAGCTGCTTTACTCGCTCGAGAACGTCATGTACAACGAGTACGACGGAACCGACTTCGAGCCCATCGTTGCTGACTGGATCGCAGCGAACCAGGACTACGTAGACGGCCTCACCAGCTAATACTGTTTTAGCTTTCAGCACTTCGGAGCTGTAACTCACGAAAAGGGGTCGCCTTCGGGCGGCCCCTTTTTGCGTGCGCACGGCAACCACCCAGTGTCACGCTAGGGTCGAATGGTGCCAGCAATTGATAATCCAGTCGTCGTCATCGCTCCCGATTCGTTCAAAGGCAGCCTGACCGCGGCGGATGCCGCAGCAGCCCTTGAGCGCGGTGCACGCGAGATGCTTCCCGACACCGCAACCGTGCTGACGTTTCCCATGGCTGACGGCGGAGAAGGCTCTCTCGACGCTGTACTGGCCGCCTGGCTCCAGCCGGCGCTCACGATGACGACGGTAGATGCCATCGGTCGCGAACGCGAAGCCCGCTACGGCCTAGACAGCGAAGGTCGCCGGGCGATCATTGAAGCCGCACAGTCCAATGGACTCCCCTTCGTCAGCGATGTTCCGCTGCAGTCGCTGCGCGCCGACAGCTACGGCGTCGGCCTTATCGCCGCACGCCTCATCGAAAGTGGCGCGCGCGACGTGACACTCTTTCTCGGCGGCTCCGCAACCACCGACGGCGGCAAAGGTATTCTCCGCGCGCTCGGTGCGCGATTCCTCGACGCCGAGGGTAACGAACTGGCACCCGGAGGGGGCGCGCTAACCTCTCTCTCAACGATCGACCTCAGCGGCCTCATCGACGGCGCACTGGAGACGCAGTGGCGCATCGCCGTCGATGTGACCAACCCGCTGGTGGGAGCACAGGGCGCAGCCCACATCTTCGGGCCTCAGAAGGGGGCTTCGGCATCCGATGTCGCTGTCTTGGACGCCGGGCTCACCCGCCTAGCCGAAGTGTTGGCAGAAACTCCGCTCGCTGCCGAACGCGGTTTCTCTGCCGCCGGCATCTCCGCCCTCCCTGGCATGGGAGCGGGCGGCGGAATGGCCACTCCTCTTGTGGCGCTCTTCGGCGCTGAGTTGGTCCCTGGCGCCCAGCTAGTTGCTGATGCGATCGGGTTGAGCAAGGTAATTGCCAACGCCGACATCATCCTCACAGGCGAAGGCCGGTTCGACTCGCAGTCACTCGATGGCAAAGTTGTCGACTACCTGCGCGGCGCCAAAGGTCCACGCGGCTGGCTCGCGGTTATCGCGGGCAGTGTGGGGATGAGCCCGAGCGAAGCGAAGGCTGCTGGCATTGACGTAGCTCTGCCGCTGGGCTCAGGAATCGAAAGCCGTAAAGAACTCTTCCAGCTGGCGGCTCCCCTGCTCGAAGCACGAGGAGCTCACGCTATTGCCGAATGGATCGAACCCACCGATCTGGACGAAGAGTTTCGCGACGATGAGGGCGACGGCCTCGGAGTTCTTGACGACTAGACGTTAGCGCCGTTTGCCAAACTGCAGTGGCTCTTCGGCATACTGCGCGAAGACCTCGCGTTGCTCAGCACTGATCCGCAGTGGCCGCGAGTTGGCAGCGTCGACGAGCACCAAAGTCGTGGATGCTCGCACATACAACTCGCGCGGTGCAACGTTCACCGGGGTATAGATCTCGTAGCAGACCTCAAGGCTTGCACCCCCGACTCTACCGATCCACATCTCGATGTCGACCGGCTCGCGCACGTACGGGATCGGCAGCAGGTACTCGATTTCTTGGCGCGCAATGAGCGTCATCGTCGGGCCGCCGGGGCGACCATCGAGTACTGCGGTGAGGGGCGCATCCGCTCCCGCCGCGGGCCAGAACGCGTGAATGCGCGCCTCTTCAAGTAGGCGAAACACCTCGGCGTTGTTGACGTGTTGATACGCGTCAACGTCTGACCAGCGCAGCGGGAGCGGTACGTGCAACCTCATCGCTTAGTCGCGCGTGAGCTTGCGGTAGGCACTGCGGTGAGGCTTGGCGGCGTCGGGGCCGAGGCGCTCAATCTTGTTCTCCTCGTAAGCGTCGAAGTTTCCCTCGAACCAGTGCCAGTACGACGGGTTCTCTTCGGTGCCTTCGTAGGCGAGGATGTGGGTCGCGATGCGGTCGAGGAACCACCTATCGTGAGTAATCACCACAGCACAGCCGGGGTATTCGAGAAGGGCGTTCTCAAGGCTTCCGAGGGTTTCAACGTCGAGGTCGTTAGTCGGTTCGTCGAGCAGCAGGAGGTTTCCACCCTGCTTCAGGGTCAGCGCGAGGTTGAGACGGTTGCGCTCACCACCAGAAAGCACACCGGCCTTCTTTTGCTGGTCTGGCCCCTTGAAGCCGAACTGCGAAACGTAGCCGCGCGACGGGATTTCGGTCTTGCCGACCTGGATGAAGTCTTGGCCGTCAGACACAACTTCCCACAGCGTCTTGTTGGGGTCGATTCCTCCACGGCTCTGGTCGACGTAGGAAATATCGACTGTTTCGCCGACCTTAAGGTTTCCAGAGTCGAGCGGTTCGAGGCCAACAATGGTCTTGAAGAGCGTGGTCTTTCCGACACCGTTGGGGCCGATGACTCCCACGATTCCGTTGCGCGGGAGAGTGAAGCTCAGCCCGTCGATCAGCACACGGTCGCCGAAGCTCTTCTTGAGGTTTTTCGCTTCGATGACCTGGGCGCCCAAGCGGGGACCGATCGGGATAACGATCTCTTCGAAGTCCAACTTTCTGGTCTTCTCTGCCTCGTTCGCCATTTCTTCGTAGCGAGCGAGTCGAGCCTTCGACTTGGTCTGGCGGCCCTTGGAGTTTGAGCGCACCCATTCGAGTTCGCTCGAGAGACGCTTCGCGAGCTTGGCGTCTTTCTTGCCCTGCACCTGAAGTCGCTCTTGCTTCTTCTCGAGGTAGGTCGAGTAGTTGCCCTCGTAGGGGTAGAGGTGACCGCGGTCGACTTCGGCAATCCATTCGGCGACGTGGTCGAGGAAGTACCTATCGTGAGTGACGGCCAGTACGGCGCCCGGGTACTTGGAGAGGTGCTGCTCGAGCCAGAGAACGCTCTCGGCGTCGAGGTGGTTAGTGGGCTCATCGAGAAGCAGCAGGTCGGGCTTCTGAAGGAGCAACTTGGTGAGCGCTACGCGGCGCTTTTCACCACCAGAGAGCTTGTTGACGGGCCAGTCTCCGGGAGGGGTGCGCAAGGCGTCCATTGCTTGTTCGAGCTGGGAGTCGAGGTCCCACGCGTCGGCGGCGTCGATCTCCTCTTGGAGGGTGCCCATTTCGGCGAGAAGCGCGTCGAAGTCAGCATCGGGTTCTGCCATTTCGAGGCCGATTGCGGCATGGCGGTCAACCTTGGCCTTGATGGGCCCGACGCCTTCTTGCACGTTCTCGAGAACAGTCTTCGTCTCGTCGAGCTCGGGCTCCTGCATGAGGATGCCCACGCTGTAGCCGGGGCTCAGTCGAGCTTCACCGTTGCTGGGGGTGTCGAGACCGGCCATGATCTTGAGGATCGTGGACTTACCAGCACCGTTGGGGCCAACCACACCGATCTTTGCACCGGGGTAGAACGACATCGTGACGTCGTCAAGAATGAGCTTGTCGCCGACCGCTTTTCGCGCGCGCACCATGGAATAAATGAATTCGGCCATGCGACCATTCTACGGAGCGTTCGGGTTCAGTCGAACCCGTTGAGGAGTTACCAGTCGATCGGTCGAGTCTTTCCGACGAGACAGCTTCCCGTTCCCAACAAAGGTTCGATAGATGACGAGTAGTTGTCGGCGGTGAACTGCCCAATAAGGCACTCCCCCTTGATGCGCACCGAGACGACGATGGAGTCTGCCGCAAGACCAATAGCGGTCGCATCGGGAGTAACTTCCATGTCTTGCTTCTCGAAGCCGTTTTCTACGAGCGTGTCGACGATGCTGCGGCCGTCTCCGCGACCATTCGCGTCGAAAGACTCGTTGTTGAGCATGTCGAAGAACTGGCGGTTACCAGCGGCAGCTTCGCCGGGACGAAGCACAGGCCCCTCAGCCGTAGCCCCAGGTTCGGGTGTGCTACTGGCTTCTGCGGTCGGCGTTGCGGTCGGTTCGGGCTCTTGCGCAACACAACCGCTGAGGGCAATCGCTGCCGCGATGGTAAGTGCGAGAGCAGCACCGAGTCGGCCGGTAGGTCGTACGCGCATTGCATTCCCTTCGTCGGCCACGATTCTTCCGGGCCGCGTCAAGTCTAGATTGCTTGCGCGCACGATCTACTCAGAAGGGTTTAGCCTCTCCGCTTGCGACACCAACGAGTTCGCCTTCCTCTGCGCTGTCGTGACCGTCTGCGTCGTCCGCAGCAGGGAAACTGTCGTCGCCGTCATTGTCGCTGCGGCTGTGGCTGTTCGGCTGATTTCCGCTCGAAATAGTGCGCGAGAACTGGGCCGTTCCCCACATGAGGTCGTGCCCGAGCGAGTCTGCTTCGATCTCGATGTTCGTTCCGCTGCGGTCGGCGTTCTCCCATTCGCGAATCTTTAGCCGGCCCGTCAGCACAACTCGATCGCCTTTGCCGATCGATGTAGCACTGTTGATGGCGAGCTGACGGAACGAGGTGATCGTGTACCAGTTGGTCTCGCCGTCGATCCAGCGCTGGTTACTGCGGTCGAAGCGTCGCTGCGTTGAGGCAAGACGGAACGAAGTGATCGGCAGACCTTCCCCTGTCACGATATGACGCGGTGCGGTGGCGACAAGCCCGGAAACGGTAATGGTGTCTGACATAGCTGCTCCTTGGTAGGGGTCGCGCAACGACGAGCGCGACCGAATGGCAGACAGATGCAGGCCGACACTCGTGCCGGGAAGCCGACCCGGCATCCGTCTGACACCAGTGTTCGCCCGGCGCACGGCTCAGAACCGCCGAAGCCGCCTTCTGTGGACGGCTGCGACTTCGCCGCACGCTGCAGGAGTGGACATCCAGATCACACAATCGACTGTGGAGAGCTCCCACCCTTCGAAACGTCAACGAATAGAGTATTTCTCGCTCAACAGTCGACTGCAGAATTGGGAACGATGGATCGAATATTTCTCGCAGTCTGGGGCGGTCAAGCCGTGTCGCTTTTACTCTCAGGCGCGACCACCATTGCGGTGAGCCTGTGGGTGTTCGACAACACCGCGAGCGCCTTTGCCCTTAGCGTCGTGATCGCGCTCAAATTTGCAATCACGATCTACTTCGCGCCCATCGCCGGCGCCATAGCTGACAGATATCAGCGAAAGCGCCTCATCATCACCACCAACGTTGCCCTTGCCGCGGTGAGCAGTGTCGTTGCGGTCGTGATTATCGTTGCTGACGACCCGTGGCTCGGACTCGTATTGGCTCTGTTCGCGATTTCAGGCTTCGCAGACAGCGTGCTCGTCACGGCGCTCACCGCGAGTATTCGAGATATTCAGCGCGAGGGCGATCTCACCCGATTGAGCGGGGTGATTAGTGTGTTCGAGACATCGCCTACGATCGTCGCACCTATTCTCGGGGCGGTCCTGTTCGCCAGCTTCGGCATCCACGTTGTTTTGATCGCTGACGCAGCAACTTTTTTACTCTCGGCAGGTGTGGCCGCGATCGTCAGGTGGCCCTCCGTTGACGAGTCAGCTAGCACCCCGCATGCCTTGTGGAAAGGGGCTGCAGCAGGAGTCCGTCTCGTGTGGGCCAGCGCCGCGTACCGCCGGCTTCAAATCGGAAATGCGGCGGGAAATTTCGCAAACGGATTAGCTGCCGCCGGGCTGTCGACGTTCATTCTCGTCAGTGCTATGGGCGGAGCTACAGTTCTGGGTGCGTTCAATTCCGCATCCGCGCTAGGGCTCGTAGTGGGCGCCGGAATCGTTGCACTTTGGGGCGCACAACTCAACCGGGGCGCATCGATCGCTAGCGGGTTGACTGTGGCGGCTGTGGCTGGCCGCGTCGCAGTCGGGCTCACTACGTTTCCGACAGCATGGATACTCGGCGGAATGGTGCGCGCGCTCTGCGTGCAGCTTGCGAACGCACCACTAACCGCTATCTGGCTCGAAGCAACACCGCGACACCACCAAGGGAAGGTGTTCGGAGCACGCCGACTTCTCGGCCAGGGCACTTTCCCCATCGCTGTCGTTCTCGGAGGGAGCATCGCCGAATACATCGGGAGCGACAATGCCAAAGGAATTGGGCTCTGGCTCGTCTGCCTCGGACTCCTTGAACTCGCTATTGTCGGGGCGTTAGCAGTTTCAGGTGTCTTCCGCACAGTGGGAAGACGGCCCGTTCCACTGCTCACGGACACCCGAGACATTTCGACAGGAGCCTCGCGCCCTCCCGCGGCCTAATGCTCGCGGAACTCAGGCCACGCCGTGCCGGGCAGCAGGTTCGCGTGCAGGGCAGACTTCGCGGCATCCAGCGTCGGATAGACCCCTCGATAGTCTTCGTCTTTCAATAACTTGAAGGTGAACCCGTCTGTTACCCGGTGCACCGAGCCAACTGCTCCTGCCTGAGTGAATGCCACCCAGGTTTGTCCGGTCAGAGTGTGGTTTGTCATTTCCGAACCTCCTTCGAATTAGAGAGCGACGCCAATGTCGTTCGTTAACGACCGTACGCCGCCTCGCGACGAAGATAAAGACCTTCGTGCCAGACGGCGCACAGACAGTGCCGCTGCGGAAGCTACTTGATGTAGCTCGAGAACGACGAACGAATCTTGTTGACCTTCGGCAATGCCACTGCCATGCAGTAGCCCTGACCGGGGTTCTTAGCGAAGAAGTCCTGGTGGTATTCCTCGGCGTTGTAGTAGGTGTCGAGTGGCTCGATCGTGGTCACGATGCCACCATCCCAGTATTCGGATGCGCGATCACGGGCTGCTTCGAACAGCGCCTTCTGCTCGTCGCCGACATAGAACATGGCCGAACGGTACGACGAACCGATGTCGTTGCCCTGTCGGTTGAGCTGGCGCGGGTCGTGCAGCGTGAAGTAGACGTCAAGGATGACTTCGTCGGGGATGACCTCGGGGTCGAACGTCACCGCAACCGCTTCAGCGTGACCCGTGGTCTCCGTGCAGACCAGTTCGTAGCTGGGGTTGGGCACGGTTCCGCCGGTGTAACCGGAAACTACGTCAGTAACGCCATTGAGGGTGCGGTAGACCGCATCGAGGCACCAGAAACAGCCGCCTGCGAGATGAAATGTGTGCATAAGTTGAGCCTACTTTCTTGGGCTGGATGTCTCATACAACGCACACCTCGCACGCTGTGTTCCCTCAGTCGCTGGGCGTATGCTGAGCGAATGCCTTATGACGCTTCTCCCCTTCGTTATGACTCCACCGAGTACCACCGCGTAGGCCACAGCGGCCTCAAACTTCCCGCGATCTCACTGGGATTGTGGAACAACTTCGGCGATGATCGCCCTCGCGCCACCCAGCGCGCGATCTTGCGCCGCGCTTTCGATCTCGGAATCACCCATTTCGACCTCGCCAACAACTACGGCCCCGAAATCGGCGCCGCCGAACGCAACTTCGGTGAGATCTTTGCCGACGATTTTGTGCCGTACCGCGACGAAATGATTGTCTCGACCAAGGCCGGCTACACGATGGGTGAGGGCCCCTACCAAGACTTCGGTTCGCGCAAGTATCTGATCTCCTCACTCGACGCGAGTCTCGACCGCATGGGCCTCGAGTACGTCGATATCTACTACCACCACCGCCCCGATCCTGAGACTCCGATTGAGGAGACCATGGGCGCACTCGCGACCGCGGTGAACTCAGGCAAGGCACTCTACGTCGGTGTCTCCAACTACAACCCCGAGCAAACGCTCGCCGCCCAAGAGGCGCTCGCCGAATACGGCATCCCGCTCACGATTCATCAGCCCCGCTACAACATGTTCGATCGCCACATCGAAGACGGGCTCTTCCCCGTGCTCGACCAGATCGGCGCGGGCAGCATAGTCTTCTCGCCGTTGGCGCAGGGTCTGCTGACCGATCGCTACATGGACGGCACGATCCCCGAGGGTTCGCGTGCTTCTGAGGGCCGCTGGCTTCAGCCCGGTCCGCTCAGCGACACGTATCTTCAGCGCGTTCGCGCCCTCAACGAGATCGCACAGAACCGCGGTCAAAGCCTGGCGCAGCTTGCCCTCACCTGGGTGCTGCGGCATCCACAGGTCACGTCTGCTCTTGTCGGCGCGAGCAGTGTCGCGCAGTTGGAGAACAACTTCGCGGCTCTTGAAGGAGCACCGCTGACGGATGATGAACTCGCCGCGATTGAGCCGCTTGCGGTCGACGGTACGGCTCTTCGCTAGCCACTCCCGCACCTCAACAAAGGCCGGATTTCGCACGCTCGTGCGGAATCCGGCCTTTGTCATGTCTGCTGTTTTCGCACTGGCGCAGCCGAATGTCAGTGTTCGAACATATATTCGAATCACTCGATACTCGTGCCCAGCAGCTGAAGGAGCTTTCCATGACCACTCTCGACTTCGCCGGCCCCGCGCAATCGATCCGTTCGGGCATCGTAACGGTGCAGCTCAACGACGATCTCTGGCGTATCACTCGCCCCGACGGCGAAGTGCTGGGCTATGTTCACCGCTGGATGTCAGCGGCCGGAGCACGCTACCAAGCGAAGCGAATGCTGCAACGCCAACGCCGCTTTTTGCCCCTCGGAGACTTCTGGACGATCGAAGATGCTTTGGATATCTTCCGGTTTTGATGTGTCGCGCCTGTCGCTCTGCTCTCGCGGCCCTTAGCGGGGTTACAGTGCCAACATGATTCTTGAGTGGTGGAACGATCTCGTCGACTGGTTCAACTCCGATCAGGGGTGGACGTTCATTACGAGCGCTCTCGTGCCCTTCCTCGCGATTGTCGTCGGAGGAATCATCGTGGGCATGATCGCGCGCTCGTCGCTGCGTCGCCTCATTGCTCAGCAGGACCGCCAAGCAAAAGCGGCCGCTGTTGCAGCACTTATCGCTTCCGGGCGTCGCGCTGCCGTGTGGAGCACGCTCTCGGCCGGCGAAAAGGAACACGTCGACCATCAGGCCAGCGAGGCCGAGGTGCGCGTACGCCTGCTCCCCCTCAAGGGTGCAAACATCGCCGCCGACTGGGCAGCCCACAAGTTGGCCGCCATGAAGAAGAACTCGGTCAACTACAGCTTCCAAGCCGAACAGGACCTGGCTGAACTGCAGGACGGCCTTATCGACTGGCAGGCCCGTCCCGGCCGCGCTAAGAAACTTTTCGCACAAGACCTCGCGAGCTGGAAGTACGAAACGGGCGAAGCTGAAGACGAACTCGTCGTCAAGCAGCAAGAGTGGGCTTCACGTCAGGCTGCTGAAGGTTCGACAACGACGCCGCCCACCACCGCGGGAACGTCGACCACATCGAGCTCCACCTCAGAAGCCACGCCCACGGTCGTCGTCACCCCCGACCGTAAGTAGCGCGCGGAAGGCTCTTCGCTTAGGCGTCAGGGCCTTCGACAGCAACCACGCGGGCTGACCACGGGCAAAAACGTTCGAACGACGAGATGTCGTCTTCGACATGTTGTGGACTGCCGTCGCACGACTCGACCGTCACGTTGGTGAACTCAAGCGTTGCCGGATCGATGTGCCACGACCAGGGCTCATTGACGCTGGACTTTCCGGGCACCACTTCGCCGGTAGGTACCGTTGCAAGGTTCTCGCCCGCCAGCAACCCCTGGGCGTGTTCCACCAGCTCCGGCGTGGCCAGCTCGATCGTGAATTGCTCGCCACCCGACACTTCGAAGACCGCGACCGTCGGCTTCGGGCCGCCGATACACCCCGCCGCCGTCAGCGTGAGCGTCGTTACCGCGAGAACTGCAAGCAATCGGGATGGTGGCAGAGTCCGCCCCCACCGCGGAGCCACCGCCACAGGCTAGTTACCCTCTGCTCGCGCGTCGTAATCGTAACGAGCCACTTCGTAGCTGCGCGTGAGCAGTTCTTCGAGAACCGCAAGATCGACATCCTCGAGCTTCTTAATGTAAAGACACCCCACCGCAAGCTCATGCTTGCCCAAGCGCTCTAATAGTTCGGGAAAATCGCGAAAGTTACGTGCGGTGTAAAGCGAAATCTTGGCTTTGCGAGGCGAGAAACCGATCGTGGCGGTGTCACCTTCGCGACCGGTCGCGTAGCGATAATGCGTTGAGCCGAAGCCGATGATCGTTGGCCCCCACATCGCTGCGGATTGGCCTGATGCTCGAGAGAAGATCTCGAGAAGAGTCTCCGCCTCAGCGCGGCGGCGATCAGTGGGAACTTCAGCAATGAACTCGTCGACGCTCATCGCGGTCACCACGGTCTTGTTTGGCTTATTCGTCATCTGACCGTCCCCTTCATTGCGGGTGCCCTCGGCAGGATTCGAACCTGCGACCAAGAGATTAGAAGGCTCCTGCTCTATCCCCTGAGCTACGAGGGCGGGGTATACGGCTTAAACGATAGCGTGTCAGCGGCGCCGGAATGTCTCAGTCTCTAAACGGCTTTCGCGAGCGCCACGAGCATCTGATTGACCGTGGGGGCGCCTTGGGCGCGAAAAACTTCTTCTCCCGCCGAAGACACGATGACGATCGTGGGCGTGGAGGTAATTCCGGCCTGTTCGGCACGATCAGACTCGCGCGCGACATCCAGTTCGGCATATGTCACCGCGGGCACGAGACGCGCCACCTCATCGAGAGTGCGGCGCGCCGCGGCACACGGGTCACAGAAAGCAGACGAAAAGAACAGCACAGTGGGCTGTTCAGTAGGAGTGCTGTTAGAGGTCGTTTCGTTCGTCAAGGTCTTCCAGAGGGTCGCTATCGGCTTGGTCCCACGTGTAGGTCACGTGGACTTTGTCACCGACCTGCTTCGCTACTGGAGATTCGTAACGCAATTGCGTCTCGGAACCGACAGCATCTGCAGCGATCAGGGTCACATAATCATCCCATCCTGCTTCGGTTGCAATACGCGTATCGTTCTGGCCGTTGTACGGACCTCCGACAAAAAACACGATGTACTCGTCGCCATGCGCGAGTGTGGGAGTTGTTTCGCTCATACCTCAGGTTTAGCAGACCAGAGTGAGCGAACGCTGGCGACTTCTGTTCGGCGGTAGAATCGATTCATGGCATCACACGCTGATTATCTGGTTTGGATCGACTGCGAGATGACGGGGTTGGATGTCGAAATCGACGAACTCGTCGAAGTTGCGGTGGTGATCACCGACTACGACCTGGTTCCCGTTGACGAAGGCATGACCATCGTCATCAAGCCCAGCGAGGCAGCTCTCGCCAACATGGGTGAGTTTGTTACCGCAATGCACACCTCAAGCGGCCTCATCGAAGAGATGCCGCTTGGTGTCTCGCTTGCTGAAGCCGAAACCGCCGTGAGCGATTACATCCTGCAGTACGTACCGAACGCGCGCACCGCTCCGATGGCCGGCAACACTATCGGCACCGACCGCACGTTCTTGGCAAAATACATGCCAAGCGTCGACACTCACCTGCACTACCGCAGCGTCGATGTCTCGTCGATCAAAGAACTTTCTAAGCGCTGGTTCCCGCGCGTGTACTTCAACGCCCCCGACAAAAACGGTGGTCACCGCGCTCTGGCAGATATTTTGGAATCGATCCGCGAGCTCGATTACTACCGAAAAGCAGTGTTTGTCAGCGAGCCAGGGCCCACTACAGAGCAGGTTCAAGCAATTTCTGCTGACGTAGTGGACGGATTCGCCTCGCGACTGTAATACACTTGTAGAGTTGCTTATCGCCGCAAGGCGAAAAACAACCTTGGTGGGCGTAGCTCAGTTGGTAGAGCGCTGGCTTGTGGAGCCGGATGTCGCGGGTTCGAGCCCCGTCGTTCACCCCAAGAAAACAGTGGTTTGGCACGCGTGATTTCACGCACAGCCAAGCCACTGTTTTATTTAAGCCCCAATTCATCAGTTCTCTGACTATCGGGCCTCCCCCGGCTGTCACGGCTGGCAAGGTGTATTCATGGAGAATCTGAACGAGCAACAGTTCGAAGCGCTCGTGGTCGAAGGCTTGGATGCGCTTTCTGACGAGATTGTTGACGGCCTCGACAACGTGGTGTTCGTGACCGAAGATCGCCCCGAAGACGGCTCGCTTTCGGTGCTGGGACTCTATGACGGCGTCGCTCTTACGGAACGCGGCCAGTACGGCTTCGGCGAACTGCCCGATCGCATCATCCTCTTTCGTGAACCGCTCCTTGCAGTGAGTGCGTCGCTCGACGAATTAAAAGAGCAGATTCACATCACTCTCGTGCACGAAATCGCCCACTATTACGGTATCGACGACGAGCAATTGCACGAACTCGGCTGGGCCTAGCTGTCGTTGAGCAGTCTTGCGGCCGCAACCGCGTAGGATTTCGTGAGTGTCACGAACCTCAGGAGGATTGATGATTTCGAGCAAGCGCGCGAGTGCGTTGTTGATGGCCCCCGCCGCACTGCTGGTGCTGTCTGGTTGCGCACTGATCGAACCCGCCGATACCAGCGAGCCGCCAACGGCTATGGAATTGTGCGCGATGGGTCACACGTGGTCGCTCGACACCGCCGATCTCTCTGAGAAGCTGCTTGCAGAACTCCCCTCCGAAGACGTTCCCGCCAAGGCCGTTGAGCCCAGCGGCGGCCAGACCCTCACCTGGGGAAGCGAGGGCGCCGTCACGATTGACTCCGACCTCGTGTTCACGATTACCGCCGAGCCTAAAAAGGACCAGATCATGACGATCACGCAGTCCTACACCGGCACAGTGAATGGCGAGGCTCTGATCAATGTGGATGTTGCGATCCCCCGCGATTGGGATGTCTCGGACTACACCGTTGAGACATCAGCCACGATCGCTGACGAGCCCGTCGAAGAACTCGCGTACACGATCCCACGCAGCGACTTCGATGATGTCGTTGGCCTCATCATCACGTGTGAAGCTGACGTGATGACGGTCAACCCGCGCGGCTTTGACCTCGTGCAGACTTGGAATAAAACCAGCTAGCGACGGGTGAACCAGCGCGAGATGTCGGTTCCATCGACGATCTCGGCGGCCAATTCTCGCGGGTTCTCGCGCGCCATAAAGCGCTCTTCTTGGCGCGCCCACCGCTCCCAGTGTGGGGCGTAGGTGTCGCCGTCGCGATCGAGAGCGCGCTTCTTGCGGGAGGCATCGTCGAGATCAACCCAGATGCTGTGATCGACCAACGGCTGGGAGGCACGGCTGAGTGATCCGATCCCTTCGACCACAATGGGGCGATCGCCATCGAGCTCGTGCCAGCCTCCGGGCGAATCGGTAGCCCAGTTCCATTCTTGCCACCGCAATTGGGTGAGGATGCGCGGCACAAGGGCGCTAGCGGCATCCAGACCATCCCAGCCCGGGTAAAAGTCATCGAGCTTGATGAGCTGAATTTCGGGCCACACGGCCGCCATCGCTCGGCCCAACTCGGTCTTGCCCGAGCCGGAGCGGCCGTCGATCAGACAGCGCCACCGCGGCGATGGCAGAAGCGGCGATGGCAGAAGCGGTGAGTGCTTAAGCGGTGAGGGTTTAGTTGACAATGAGGTTCCAACTTCCCGTGAGCACAGCAACCACGGTAGCGGTGATGCCCACCAGAAGCCCGACGAGCAGAGTGAGCCACTCCGCCGCCCCCCAACGTGATTCCCGCGCCCAGGTGCGCGGCTGAGAGCCGCCAAAACCTCGAGCTTCCATCGCAATAGAGAGCTTGCTGCCGCGCCGAATCGACAGCACGAGCAGGGCGAACGCCTGCCCGGCGAGTCGGCGGAGCCTTCCGCGATCGGCGACGCCGCGAGCGCGACGGGCCAGCTCAAGCGAGCGCCAGTCCTCAAGAAAGAGGCCGACCATCCGTACCGCTGCGAGCGCGCCGAGAACGAAACGATCGGGAAGGCGCAACCGCTGAGCAAGACCATCGGCGAAGTCGGTGGGGTCAATCGAGATGAAGAGCACCACCGCGGGTAGGCCGATCGCGAGCACCCGCAGCAACGTCGCGAGAGCGAGCTCGATCGAACCGTCGCTAATGCTGATCAGCAGGAACTCGAAGTACACCTCGCCTTCGTAGCGCCCGTAGAGCAGGATCGTGAGCGCCGTCAGGGGCGCCGCGATCCAGACCGGCAGCGTTCGCAGCCACAAGCGCTTCGGCTCGATGCCCATGAAGGAAATGATCACGAGCTCGAGCACGAGAGCTGTCGTCGCTGAAACCCAGTCGATCGTGACGATGAGGAAGAGGCTCACGATGAGCCCGGCTCCGAGTTTGGCCACGGGATTCACGGCCGCGATGGGGATCATTTGAGCACCACCGTAGAGTCTGCGAGCGCATCGACGAATTCGAGGTCGTGGCTGACCGCGATGACGCTGCTGCCGACATCCACGAGGCGGGCCAGCAGAGCCAGCAGTTCGCTCCACGTGCGCGAGTCTTGGCCGAACGTGGGTTCGTCGAGCACGAGCACTTGGGGGCGCGTAGCGAGCGCTGTGGCGACGCTGAGGCGACGTTTCTCACCGCCCGAGAGTGTGAAGGGGTTGGCTTCGGCAAGCCGGTCGAGGCGCAATCGCGTGAGCAGTTCATCCACTCGGTCGCTCATCTCGCCAGTCGAAAGCTTAAGAGCCCGCGGGCCGACTTCGAGCTCTGCGCGCACCGTGCTCGTCAAGAACTGATGTTCGGGGTCTTGAAATACGGTGCCGATGCGGGTGAGTAGCTCCCGGGATTTCCAGCGAATCGGATGCTCGCCCGCGCCGGCCGCGAGTGCGGAGCTCGCGACCACAGCACCGTCCACCGGCGCGAGTAACCCGCCGAGTGTCAGCGCGAGCGTGGATTTGCCGGCGCCATTGGCCCCGGTGATGGCGAGCGCATGACTGCTCAGAATTTCGCGATCAAACGGCACTCCGAGTGCTTTCTTCGCCCGTCCGAAGGCGAGGCGTTCTGCTGTCAGCCGTGTGTGCTGCTCGCCGCGAGTGCGACGTTCGGGGCGCGGCGGCGGAAACTCCGGTATCCACACCCCGCGTGCTGCCAGTTCTTTGCCCTGGCGTGACAGTACGTCGGCGGGTGCTCCGTCGGCGATGACTCCCCCGCCAGCCGCGAGTACAACGACGCGGTCGACGACATCGCTCCACACCGACACGCGATGCTCGACGACCACGATCGTGGCGCCGGTCGCTTCAGCAACTCGAATCACAGCATCCCGAACCTCGGTGACACCAGCGGGGTCGAGGTTGGCGGTGGGCTCGTCGAGCACGATGAGCCCCGGTTGCATCGCGAGCACACCGGCGAGCGCCAGGCGCTGTTTTTGCCCGCCCGACAGCGCACTAGTCGAGCGATCAAGGGCAACGTCGAGCCCGACTTGGTCGAGGCTGTGACGCACCCGCTGCCAAATCTCGTCGCGCGGCACGCCGAGGTTTTCGCAACCGAACGCCACGTCGTCACCGACGCGCTCCAGAATTACTTGGCTATCGGGGTCTTGAATGACGAGCCCGGTGCGACCACGCATAGCTGCCGGATGCTGGCCATCCACGAGCAGTGAGCCTTCGGATTCCCCTTCGTCGTCACCGACAACCCCGGCGAGGGCGTGCAGAAACGTCGATTTTCCGGCACCGGATTCGCCGAGCAGCAGTACGCGTTCGCCCGGTTCGATGCGCAGGTCGAGACCTCGCACCGCCCACGCAAGCCTGCTGGAGTGGCGCCACCCCCATCCTTCGACGGTAACGCCAGCAGGCGTAGTGGGGGTCAGACCCGCTTCGCAATCTCGCGACCGGCACCGAAGCGGTTGAGCGCTCCGGTGGCAGCAAGACCGCGAGTGGCGAGCCAGGAGAGCAGCCCGGCGATGATCATTCCGCCGACGACGGCAGCGACCGTGTAGATGATGATGAACGGCAGCGCTGATCCGGGGTACCAGAGCAGCAGGTCAGTGATGGCCATCGCGAGGCCGGCGCCCGCTCCTGCGAGAATCGCACCGCTCGCGCGCCAGTTGGCGTAGAGGAAGGCGGCAAAGACGATCTCAGCGCCCACTCCCTGAGTGAACCCGCTCACGAGGGTGAGTACGCCCCATTGGTTACCGATAAGCGCGGAGACGGATGCCGCGACCATCTCGCCATAAATGGCGGCACCAGGCTTGCGGATGACGAGCGCCGTAAGCACACCGGCGAACAGCCAGAACCCGCCCCCGATGGCCTGCAGTCCCGGCAGCAGCGCCGCAAACGGAGCCAGGGCGGGAGAGGATGCGACGTTCCACACGACGAAGATCAATCCGCTCGCGACGCCGATCACGCTGGCTACGACGATGTCGATGACGCGCCACCGAAACCGCATTCCTGGCTTCAGCGAGCTGGACGTGGACGAGGATGATGCTGTTGTGGTCACTTTCGTGCCTTTCACTAGTGAATGGCACGGGTTTCAAGAGTGTCTGCTCCCTGCGCTGGCATGATCCAGATCAGGTTCGACGGTCGAAGCTTGGAGAAGCTCCCTCTCAGCCCGGCTCACCGGACTCCCGTGTTCGCCACCCAGTCTAATCATCAATAGGCTCGGGGTATGGACTTCCGCATCTTCACCGAACCTCAGAACGGCGCCAGCTACACCGATCAGCTCGCGCTGGCGCACGCGGCAGAGAAGCTCGGCTTCGAGGGCTACTTCCGTTCTGACCACTACCTGACGATGGATGACCGCAACGGTGGGATGCCCGGTCCGACAGATTCTTGGACCACGCTGGCCGGTCTCGCGCGTGAAACCTCGACCATTCGTCTCGGCACCCTCGTGTCGTCGGCAACCTTCCGGCATCCGGGCATTCTGGCCATTCAGGTGGCTCAGGTCGACGACATGTCGGGCGGGCGCATCGAACTCGGCCTCGGCACCGGGTGGTTCGAAAAGGAGCACACCGCCTACGGCATCCCGTTTCCGGCGAAGAGGTTCGGGATGCTCGAAGAGCAGCTCGACGTGATTACGGGCATTTGGCGTACCGACCCCGGAAAGACCTTCTCGTATGAGGGCAAGCACTATCAGCTGAGCCAGTCCCCCGCGCTGCCGAAGCCGGTGCAGAATCCGCTGCCGATCATCATCGGCGGCAGTGGACCGAGCCGCACACCGGCGCTCACCGCCACGTTTGCGGCCGAGTACAACGCTGGCTTCGCCACCATCGCGCCGCTCAAAGAACGCATCGACCGCGTTCACGCCGCGTGCGAGCACTTCGACCGCGACCCCGCGACTCTTGTGCTGTCGATCGCCGGGACGACGGCCGTCGGCGCTACCGAAGCTCAGATCGACGCTCGAGCTACCGCCGCCAACAGCACCCCCGATGCGTTACGCCACGGCGGTTTCGCCGGAACTGCAAGCGAAGTCGTCGACAAGATCTCCGAGCTGAAAGCCCTCGGCTTTACCCGCGTCTACTTTCAAGTCATGGACTTCCACGATCTCGACCAGCTCGACTTCCTCGCGCGCGAAGTCATCCCTCAGCTCGACTAAAGCAGCCGCGGGCTAGCTACGCCTCCTGGTCGACCGTCACGAAGTCGATCAAGTGCTCGACTCGACCCAATAGTTCCGGTTCGAGGTCGCCAAAGTTCTTCACTTTCGAGAGGATGAACTGCCACGCGCGCGCAATATCCGCCTGATCCTCGTGCGGCCAGCCGAAGGCTTCGCAGATGCCGTGCTTCCACTCAATCGTGCGGGGCACTGTTGGCCACGCGGCGATACCGAGGCTCTGGGGTTTGACCGCTTGCCAGACATCCACGAATGGATGCCCCACCACGAGCGCGTACGTGCCGTACTTGCCGCGCCCCACCGCCTCCGCAATGCGGCTCTCCTTCGATCCAGGAACAAGGTGATCGACCAGGATTCCCAGCTTGCGTTCGGAGGTGGGCGCGAAGTCGGCGACGATCTTCTCGAGGTCATCGATGCCACCGAGGAACTCGACGACGACTCCCTCGGCGCGCAAGTCATCGCCCCACACTTTCTCAACGAGTTCGGCGTCGTGGCGACCTTCCACGTAGATGCGGCTCGCGAGAGCGGTGCGAGCGCGTTGCTCTGGCGCCGCAAAGGAGCCCGATGCGGTCTTGCGAGCGGCAGCGGCACCGGCCTTCGGCAGGGGCTTCACCAGCTCGACGGGTACGCCATCGATCAGATAGCCGCTTCCCAGTGGAAAGGCGCGGGAACGGCCGCTGCGGTCTTCAAGTTCCATGAGGCCATCAGTGAATCGGACGAGCGCTCCCACGTAGCCGTCAGCAATAACCTCAACGACCATGTCGCGTTCGATCGGCACCTTCGGGAGAATCTTCGGGCCGCGTTGAATGCTGAAGTCGGCGAGAACGTCGTGGGAGTAGCGGTCGTCAGTCACCGATCGAGGTTAAGCGGTGCCGCCGATTTGCTGGCGGAGGCGCGACGAGAGGTCGCGAGGTTGGTGGCGGCGTGCGCCGTGCGCGGTGCTGGCCGCTCCGAGTGTTCACGCGACACAGCCACCGCAACAGCAACAGAGACGCCAATGGCGGCACCGATGCTCGCCAGAAGGATGTCGACGACGGCGGCGTAGCCCGCGGGCATCCACACCGTCTGTGCTGCTTCAAGCCACGCCGCGGCAACAATGCTGAAAGCGAGAGCGGCCCACCACCGACGGCGGCCGAACATGCCCACAAGAAAGACTCCAACCGGGATGAATGCCACGGTGGTCCAGAGCCAGAAACGACCGTCGCTGCCCGGAGCGATGACGAATGCGAGACTCGCCAGAGCGGCGAAGTACAGCGCTGCTGCGGCAGCGACTGCGAATCTCGATCGGAACATACGAACATTCTCACAAGCCCATCTCCGCGCAAGTTGTGAGAATGGTGCGTGCAGGGTGTGAACGGCTCGTTTTATCGCAACGATTCGATAACTGACGTCGCTACTGTGCTGCCAGCCGTTCAATCTCGCGAGCGATGGGCGGCAAGACGCGGCGCATGTAACGCCCCCACCACAGCCGCACTATGAGCCACACGATTCCGCGTCTGGCCGGTTTAGCGAAGAAGGTGTAGCTCCATGAGATGCGCGCACCGTTGGTGCTGTCATCGAAACGCCATTCCGCACGAGCACCCGAGACGAGCATCCCGAACAGTCGTTGAAAATCAGTAAGTTCGTAGGCAAAAAGCCCCGGAACTTCGGTGTCGGTAATTGTCTCGATGACATGACCGCTGTCGGAGAGAACGAGGCGACGGGTGCGGCCAATCGTGTCCCACTCCCCTGATTGATCCAGCACCGCCACGACGGCGGGCAGCGGCCCGAACCGCGGGTAAAACTGGGTGGGGTCGAGCGGACCAGAAAGGTCGTACGCCTGCCTGGCGCTCGCTCGAGTACGCGCCGTGGCCCGGGCGGTTACGCCGCGCACGGTGGCGCTCACACCGAGCTCCAGCTCGCGGGGCCACCGGAGCCTGCCGGGTACTCTTCCAACGGAACCTGATCGGCACGAAAGGCCTCAAGCACTGGAGCCACGATGCGCCAGCACTGTTCGGCAACATCACCCCGAACCGAGAGCACCGGATCGCCATCGATTAACGACGCGATTACCTCGCCATACGCGCTCATTGCGGCGTCGCCGAGGGTGGTGTTCAGCTGAGTGCGATCGAGAGTGAAGGGATCTCCCTCACCGTTGACGATGAGGTCGAGGGAGAGCGTCGCCGGTTTGATCGAAATAGTGAGTTGAGCGGGTTCAGCGCTGCCCGTCAAGCCACGGGGCAGGTGAGGCACGGGCGCGAAAGTGATCACGATGTCTTGCCGTGAATCGCCCAAAGCCTTGCCCGAACGCAATACGAAGGGAACTCCGGCCCACCGCCAGTTGTCGATCTCGAGCGTGACTTCGGCCAGAGTTTCGGTACCTCGCTCGGAATCGACGCCGTCTTCATCCGCATAGGCCGGAAGGTTGCGATCGCCGATTGTTCCCGCTGTATAGCGGGCGCGGCGGGCGCACGTGCCATCCACCGACTGCACACGAGTGGCGCGCAACACTTGGGCCATCGAGCCACGGAGATCCTCGGAACTCACACTTGCCGGCGGCTCCATCGCCGTCAGCGCCATCACGAGCAACAAGTGGCTCTGAATCATGTCAACGACCGCGCCAGCACGGTCGTAGTACCCCGCACGCCCTTCAAGAGCGAGCGCCTCATCGAAGATCAACTCGACCTTTGCCACGTTCGGGGCCGCCAGCAGCGGCTCGAAGATTCGGTTGGCGAAGCGCAACCCCAATAGGTTCAGCACCGTTGACTTGCCGAGAAAATGATCGACTCGGAAAACTTGTTCTTCGGGCACGATCGTCTGCAGGATGCGGTTGAGGTCGCGAGCGCTCGCTTCGTCAGTGCCGAATGGCTTCTCGAGCGCGAGCACGATCCCCTCGGGGAGCTCGAGCGTCGCCAGCACTGCCACAACTTTCTGAGCAATCGCGGGCGGCAGAGCGAAGTACAGCGCTACCCGGCCGGAGCCCGACGCGATCAATTCACGCAGTTGCTCGGCATCGGTAACGTCAGCCTGAACGTAGTGCGCCGCGTTGGCCACGGCGGTGGCTGCGAGCGAAGCGATGGCGTCGAATGACTGCGTCACTCGGTTGCGCCAGGCTGCGTCATCCATTTCTTGGCGGTCTACCCCAATGAGCGTCAGTGGCTGGCTCTGATCGCTCGCCAAGAACGATGCCAGGCCGGGCAGCAGCAGTCGCGACGTGAGGTCGCCGCCCGCTCCCAAGATGATCAGGGTGTCAATGCGTGCCGTCATCATGCGCTCTCTGCTCGGTTTTGCCCGCTGCGGGGTGTCGCTCGCTGGCGTATTACTTCGACGGGGTGGCGTCAGTATCTCCAGCAGCGCTCGACGATTTCTGAGGAGCAACGGCGGTTGCGGATGCCGTGGCGGTGACTCCGGCAAACTTCGAGGCTGATCCACGGCGTGCCCACGCCATCCACCACCACACGAGCGCTCCCACGACGGCGGAACCGATGATGCCGACGACAGGGCCGAGCAGCACAGTGCCACCCACGGCGGAATCAGTAGCGTTCGCCGCGATCGTCAGGTACGCCACGAAGAGCGGGATGTCGAGCAGGGCGACGATACCGAGCGACTGGAATGTCACCTGCCACGGCTTGCGCACGGCACCTCGCTTGAGAAGGAAGATACTCGCGACGGCCGCAAGAGCAACAAGCAACAGGGCCACCACCGCAACCACGATGATGACGGTACCGATGACACTGCCTGCGCTGCCGATGAAGTCGGCCACAACCGGAACATCACCGAAAAGCCCGCTGACGCCGTTTGCAGTGCCGCCGAGAAGCAGCGTGATACCTCCGCCAAGAGCAACGAACCCGAGCATGAGCCAGCCGACTGAAAAGAGGGCGTGCGCGACCGCGCCGGCGACGAGGGAATGGCCACGTTGGGCACCGCTGAGCTGCGCTTTATGCATGCTTCGACGTTAGCGCAGCACGGCGACAGTCGGCGAAAAACGGGGTAATCGAACTCAACACGTGAGAAAGAGTCTTGACACCAAAACGCGGGTGATTTGGGCGCTTCGCAGGACAAGGAGCCATCTGACTCGCTACGGTTTGGATATGAAATCGTGGAGGGACGCGCTCAACGCCGAGCAGCAGGCTGACGTTGATCGAATTCTCGACTCGTCACTGAGCGTGGCGCGCAATCATTTGAGCCATGCCAGCGAGTTCATGACGTTCGCGTTGATGACGGATGCCACGGGCCGGGTGTTGGAAATGTCGGCGGACGAAGCGTTGAAGAAGAAGCATCTGGATGCCCAAGCGTTGATCGCGCAGACCGTAACGCAATTGCGTCAAATGGCCGCCATCTCGCGCTGCAGCGCTATCGTTTCCAACACGCGAATCGCGTCGCTCAAGTCGGACGCGATCGAGGTTCGTATCGAGCACAAAGCGGGCGCAGCATTGATGGTTTTGCTTCCGTATACGCGAGCCAGATTCACAGGTGCGCTAACTTTCGGCGATCTCAAGCTGTATTCGCACACTGCTGAAGTCTGGGTATAGTCCCAGAAATTTCTCGCGAGGCGGAAGTTTTCGTCGACCGCATGCGTTACTAGATGGCATGAACAAGCGAATTCTCGCGGTCATTGTCGCTCTTGCCGTCATTGTTATTGCAGCAGTTTCGATCGTCGCAGTCCAAAACTCAAACGACCCCGCTGACACTGCGGCATCCACCGGCGGCTCTCAAGTCTCCGAAAACTCGAGTGATGCCGACTCGAACGTTGAGCCCGACGCCGACCAGAGCGCTGCAATCGCCAACGATGGCGGCGGCGACTACGTCGACTACAGCCCGAGCGCCATTGCGGATGCCGATGGCCGCGTCATCCTGTTCTTCCACGCCACCTGGTGCCCGCAGTGCGTTTCTGCAGACGGAGACATCAAGGCCTCGGGCGTTCCTTCGGGAATCACGATCGTGAAGGTCGACTACGACACCAATCAAGATCTTCGTGCCGAGTACGGCGTGACGCAACAAACGACGTTTGTTGAGGTTGATTCCAGCGGCGCCAAGGTTCAAGACAATTTCGTCGCCTACGCCGACCCCACTCTGAACGCCGTTCTCACCGCGCTCAACTAAGCCACGATGCTCAGCCTTATCCTGCTCTCGTTTGTGGCGGGAATTCTCACCGTCGCGGCACCGTGCGTATTGCCGTTGCTGCCCGTGATCGTTGGCGGCTCCATCGTGCGCACGAGCAGTGACGCGAAAGTCGCCGAACGCCAGTGGTTCCGACCGGTCGTGATCGCGGTCAGCCTCGCGGGCTCGGTCATCCTTTTCACGCTGCTGCTCAAGGCAACAACCGCGCTTCTGGGCATTCCACAACTCGTGTGGCAAGTCATCGCGGGCGGCATCCTCATCATCTTCGGTCTCACCCTCGTGTTTCCCGCGCTCTGGGAACGCTTCATGATGGCCACGGGCATCCAGAACCGCACTAACGCCGTGATGAACCGATCGTATTCGCGCGGCGGCCTCGGCGGCGATGTCATGCTGGGCGCCGCCCTCGGCCCCACGTTCAGCAGCTGCTCCCCCACCTACGCCTTGATTTTGGCGACGGTACTCCCCGTGTCGTTCGGCGAAGGCCTGCTCTATATCGTTGTCTACGCCCTCGGCCTCGCCATTGCGCTCCTAATGATCGCGTTCCTCGGGCAAGCATTCGCTCGCAAACTTGGCTGGCTTGCCAACCCCAACGGGGTATTCAAGCGCGTGGTCGGCATCATCCTGTTGATCGTCGGTCTCGCCGTGATCCTGGGACTCGACAAGCAATTCCAGAGCTACGTTCTAGAACAAGGCTGGTACGACCCCATCCAGCGCTTCGAAGAAAGCATCACCGGCTAACGGCGGCGAGAGTAGGATTCGGACACCGAGTATCAACCGGAGGTTGTCATGGTTCCCGAAATTAACTACATCGCCGTCATTCTCGCGACTCTCTCCAGCATGATCGTGGGCACCATCTGGTATTCCCCTCGCGTCTTCGGCAACTACTGGATGAAAGCGGCAGGCGTGACGCCCAGCGGCAACTCAGCGGATGCCATCCGCCCGATCGTCGTCACGGTAATCGTGAGCTTCATCACTGCCTGGGTACTCGCGGGAGCAGCGTTCATCGCCTTCGACTTCTACGGCGGCAGTTTCTTTGTGAACACACTGCTGACTAGCATCGTGCTGTGGGGCGGATTCACGGCCGCTCGTTTCATCACCCATGACCAGTTCGATGGGCGCCCCAACGGCCTCACTGTGCTCAACGTGAGCCATGAGTTCGTCACCATCGTTGTGATGGCGCTGATCATCGGAGTCTGGCCCGCCTAACGCCGGGACGCCTGCCCCTCGCCGCTGCGCGCTGACGCCCCAGCGGCCGGCGCGGGGCCTCAGATCAGCTGAATCGTAACCTCGACTGTGGCACCGGCTTCTAAGGCTTCAGCGCGCCGCACAGCGATTTTGACAGGCAAGAAGTAGCTATCTTCAACGCTGCTGTCGGGAAAGATCGACGTGGTCCACGTGGTGGCGCCGATCGTGACTTCGACCGCGATGGCACCGAAGCCCCGTGGCGGTGACGGAATCTCTTTGATATCGACTCCGACATCCGGCGGTACGTGAAGAAAGTGCACACTGGGCTTCGATGCCCACGGCGTGAGCTCTGACGTGAATTCGAAGGCGGGCTTCATAGCCTCGAGGCTACTCGTCGATGCTGCCGTTAACAGAAAATCGACCGGTAGCCTGAGCTACCGGTCGATCATGTCTGAGGGCATCATCATGGGGTTCCCCTAGCCCTTGACCACCTGCGTGGTGATGGGGGTGGGGTTAGCAAAGAGGTCGAGTACCGGGCAGTGAGCGTCAACGACGTCGCGCAGCTCGTCATAGCGTTCCTGCGATTCTGGACCAGTAATGGTGGCGTACAGGCGAATCGCTCCGAAGCCATTGCGAACGTTCTCGTCGATGCCGAAGAGACCACGCACATCGAGGTCGCCCTCGGCCTTGACTGAGATGTCATCCACTTGGATGTCGAGCGCCTGAGCGTAGAGTCGGAAGACCACGACCTGGCAGGCAATCAGTGCGCCGAGCGCAATCTCGACCGGGCTGGCAGCGACATCGTCCCCCGCAAGCCCTTCGGGCTCGTCAATGTGAAAGACGTGCTTGCCGGCTTTGAGAACGGTGCCGACGGAACCAACACCGTTGCCGGTGACGGCGTAGGTGAGTTCTGCAGCGGCGGGCTTGGCAGCGATTCGCGAGTTCCACGCGGAACCAGCGGCAGTCAGTCGGGCGGCGCGGTCGGCAGCGAGGTTAGTGGTCGTGGTGTCATTGGTGAGAAGTGTCATGCGGCGACGGTAATCGCAATCGTTCACGCCCGCGAGAGCGCGACGTAACGCTTCGACGCACTGCTTAACACAGCGAAATAATGCGTCAGCGCGTGCGCACCCGCAGGGCCACAGGAATGGATGCCACAGCCAACACCGCCGCAAGGCCGAGAGCCGCCACGAATCCCGCACCGTTCACGAGCCCGCCGACGGCAGCGAAGACGAGACCACCGAAAGCAATCGCGACGGCGCCGCCCGCGGCATCCGAAATGGAAAGCGCAGCGCTGTTGAAGCCCTGGTCGCGCGAGCTCGAGTGGCTGAGCACGAGAGTGGACAGTCGAGGGAAGGTGATTCCCATGCCCGCGCCAGCGATAAGCCAACCCGCCGCAGCGATCCACAGCGAGAGCATGAAGTAGGCCGTCACGAACTGGGTCGCGATACCCACACTCAGCAGCAGAGATCCGACGACCACGACGTGGCTGTGCGAGACAGACTCCGGCAGTCGCCCTTGCAGCGCAGAACCGGTGGCCCACGACACCGCACCGACGGTGAGGATGAGCCCCGCGGCCCACGCCGGCAAACCGTAGCGCTCGCTCAGGAGATACGGCAAATACACCTCGGTCGAGAAGAACGCAGCGGCGAAGACACCACGCAACACGATCGTGGTGGGCAAACCACGACGCAAAGTGAGAGAGCCGGCTGGCAGCAACGGGCGCAGAGCGATGATGGCGATCACGAGGGCTGCAATCGCGAGCGGCCAGGCGAGGGCTCCCTCGCTCTCACCGCCGAGGCTAATCGCGACGATCGCCACGGCAGCCAAGACTGCCCACACGACGGCACGCTTACCGGACGACTTCTCCCCCACCGTGACCGGCTGGTCGAGCAAAACGCGCACCGCGGGCAAGATTGCAGCACCGGCCGCGATCACGAGAAAGACCACACCGAAAAAGACCCAGTGCCAACTAATCTGCTCGGCCACGACACCGGCAAGCGGCGGGCCAATCAGAGAGGGCAACACCCAGGCCGACGCGAACAATCCGAAGATCTTCGGATGCAGCACCGCCGGGTACAGCCGGGCCACGACCACATAGAGCGCCACGATAAGCGCGCCGGAACCGAGCCCCTGCAGGAAGCGCCCGATGATGAAGACACCCATCGTGCCGGCGAAACCCGCCACGAGGAGCCCCACGGTGAAAACCGCCATGGCGGCGATCAGGGGTTTGGCTGGCCCCGTGCGGTCGGACCACTGCCCGGCTAGGACCATACCGATCACGCTCGCCGCAAGGGTGCTCGAGAAGGCTACGGAGTAAAGCGATTCACCTTCAAGGTCGCGACTAATCGTGGGCATGATCGTCGTGACCGCGAGGGTCTCGAACGCTCCCAAGAAGATCAGCGAGAACGCGCCGATCGTGGTCCACATCACCTGCGGCGAAAAGATGGTGGAGGGAATCGGAATGGGGCTCGTGGGCGTACCCACCGGGGTGCTGCTTGTCATGGTGTTGTGCTCTTCAGTAGTACGAAGCTACTGCAGACGGGGCGGATCGTCCCTCGTCAGGGCGGTGACTCAATCACGCGCGTGTACTGGCGGCTGCGGTGCTTTCTCAGTGTACGCCGCAGCCGACGCAAAACAAACAAATTTGACTAAGTTTGACCGCGCTTCTCGCTAGGAGATTTCGACGACGGTGCCCTGACCGAGTTCGTCAGCATCGGCATCCGTTTGCACCGCGAAAACGCCCGTCGGAATGCCCGGCAGGTTCGCTACGCGGTTGGCGACACCCATGAGCGTCGACTCGTCGGCGCCCGTGATCACAATCACGTAGGCCTCGTTGAAGACGTCGCCCTCTTCGACGACGAAAATTTCGCCACCCTCGTCGAGCTCGCTCGTGAACTCCACGAGCGACTCAATCCACGGGAAGCGGCTCTCGCCCTCGGCTACCTCGGTGTCGGGAGTGAGGGGAACATGGATTTCGACGACAAGATCGGCAGTTTCAGACATGACCTCAACGGTACTGCCTACAACTGACGTTCGAGCTACGCCAAGCCCACGCCACCTCGGGCACCCTATTCGGCGGCGGCGCGCTCCAAGACAAGTTCACGAACGCGAGCAGCGTCAGCCTGACCCTTCATCGCCTTCATCACAGCACCGATAACAGCACCAGCAGCCTGCACCTTGCCCTCGCGAATCTTCGCAAGAACATCGGGCTGGGCAGCAAGGGCCTCATCGATAGCAGCAATCAGCGGACCATCGTCAGACACGAGCTTGAGCCCGCGGCTCTCCACAACCTCGGCGGGAGTTCCTTCGCCGGCGATAACACCCTCGAGAACCTGGCGGGCCAGGCTGTCGTTGAGTACGCCGTCGTTCATAAGCGCAACGAGAGCCGCAACATCCGCGGGGCTAATCAACGAACTGGCGTCAGCACCCTGCATGTTGGCGAGACGAGCAATTTCGCCCGTCCACCACTTGCGCGCTTGAGCTGGCGTTGTTCCGGCCTCAACCGTGGCTTCGATCTCGCTGAAGAGTCCGGCGTTGTTGACGTCACGGAATTCAAGGTCAGTGAAGCCCCATGCCGCTTGCAGACGCTTACGACGCTGCGCGGGAGGCTCCGGAAGGGCCGCACGCAATTCGGCAATCAGTTCAGCCGAAGGCTCGACAGGAAGCAGATCGGGCTCGGGGAAGTAACGGTAGTCATCGGCGTCACTCTTAGGGCGACCAGCGCTCGTGACGCCGGTGTCTTCGTGCCAGTGACGGGTCTCCTGAGTGATCGTGCCACCCTTCTGAAGAATCGCCGCCTGGCGCTGGATCTCGTAACGAACCGCACGCTCAACGCTGCGCATCGAGTTCACGTTCTTCGTTTCGGTGCGCGTACCCAACTTGCCCGAACCACGCGGGCTCAGCGAAATGTTGGCGTCGCAGCGCAGGTTGCCGCGCTCCATGCGTGCTTCAGAGATGCCCAGCGAGCGAACGATGTCGCGAATAGCCGAGACATAGGCCTTGCCGACCTCGGGAGCATCCGCTTCAGCACCCGTGATCATGTGCGTGACGATCTCCACGAGAGGAACACCCGCGCGGTTGTAGTCAACCAGCGAATACTCGGCACCCTGAATGCGACCGGTCGAGCCACCCACGTGGGTGAGCTTGCCTGCGTCTTCTTCCATGTGCGCGCGCTCGATCGGCACGGTAATTGTGCGGCCGCTCTCGAGCTCAATCTCGACCGAGCCCTCAAACGCGATCGGCTCATCGAACTGGCTGATCTGGTAGTTCTTCGCGAGGTCAGGGTAGAAGTAGTTCTTGCGGGCGAAGCGTGAACTCGGCGCGATCTCGCACCCGAGCGCGAGCCCCAATGAGATCGAATACTTGATCGCCTCTTCGTTGACGACAGGCAAGCTGCCGGGCAAACCGAGATCAACCGGAGTGATCATGGTGTTCGGTTCGCCATGCTCAGCACCCGCCGCGGCAGGGTTCGGAGCATCCGAGAACATCTTGGTCTGGGTATTCAACTCGACGTGCACCTCGAAACCGAGCGTCGGCTCAAATAGTTCGAGTGCTTTGTCGTAGTCCATCAATTCAGCTTTAGCCACCAGACGATTGTACGTGGCGCAGCGGCACCGTATCGGTACCCGGTTCGAGCGGCGCGGATGCCGGGGCCAAAATTGGTTCATCTTCGTCGCTCGGGAAGGCCTCGGCCTCGATCGTGAAGTCACCGATATGCTCCGACTTCTCGGAACGCACGAAGGCGATCCCCGCCAGAATCAGCGCTCCCCCGATGAACTGCGTGATCGACAGGTTCTCGCCGATCAAGAGCCAGGCGTAAATCGCTGCCGTAACGACTTCGAGCAACCCGACGAACGACGCCAGTCGGGAACCGAGCATTTCGCTCGCCATGATGCTCGTGGAGTACGCGATACCGGTCGCGACGATACCCACGATGAGCAGCGGAACCCACCACGGCGCCACAAAACCCAGCACCGAGACATCCACCATCGGCATATCGAACGGCACGATACCCACGAGACCGATGAGCCCCAAGATGATGCCACCGATCAGCAGACCTGCTGCGGCGAGGGCGACAGCCGGCAAGCCCTCGCTTGAGCGCGCAGCAACCACGTAGTAGACGGCCGCCCCGACTGCCGCGCAAGCACCAAAAATGATGCCGATCGGGTCGAGAGCGCCTGATCCTTCGGGAGAGACGACGAGGATAAGACCGCCGAGCGCGACCACCGAGCCGATCAGCACAACCGCTTTGGGCATGCGACGCGTCGTCGCCCAAGCGAAGCCGACGAGAAGCAGTGGTGCCATGTACTCGAGCAGGATGGCGATGCCCACGGGGATGCGTTCTACGGCCGCGAAGTAGACAAGCTGCGTACCCGCGACGCCAATGATGGCCATGAGCAGGATGCGGCTGCGCGCGTACCAGAGCGCGATCCAGCGACCCTTGAGGGCCAGGATCGCGAACGGCGCGAGCACGGTGCCACCGATGAGAACGCGAACGGTCACTGCAGCAGCGGGGCTCCACCCGGCTTCCAGTACCGGTTTAATCAGCGCGCCCGACAACCCGAAGCTGGCCGCAGCGATCACAGCAATGAGCAGGCCGAGGGTGGTGGAGGAGCGATTCATAGGCAGCTACTTTGAACGAGATTGACGAGTATTTCTGCTGACGCTAGTCTCGAAGCAAATAAGGAGTCAAATTGCAATTTGCCCCTGACACAGTGGAGAGTCTCGAGTTCGCCGTTTTACTCGGAAATACGCATGAACTCGCGAGCAGATCAGGCAACGACGAACTCATGACGGTCGCGCAAGTGCACGAGCTCATCATGCAGTTTCGGTTTAGCGGTCGCATCGACCGAGACGACGCTGAAGTGGCCGAAGTGCGCGCCGTTCGAGACCGCATCCGCGGCGTCTGGAAGCTCACGCGCGACGACGCCGCGATCGAGATCAACGCAATGCTCGCTGAGGCGAAAGCGCTGCCATTCTTAGCGCGCCACGGCGACCTCGACTGGCACCTGCACGCCAACGACCCCGAAGCACCGCTCGCCGAGCGCATTCAAGCCGAAGTGGGGTTGGCACTCGTCGACGTCGTACGGTCCGACGCGATGTGGCGATTGCGGCGCTGCGAAGCTCCCGACTGCGAAGGCCTGATGGCCGACCTCTCGCGCAACGGCTCACGCCGCTTCTGCAGCATCCGCTGTGGAAACCGGATGAACCAAATCGCCTACCGCGAACGGCAAGCCGCCGACGACTAAGCGTCGGCGACCGCCGTGCAACAAATAACGGCGCGTTGACTACCCGAGGGCCGGAATCTGGCTCGGCAGGGTGTGGCCCCACTGAGCTTCGAGCAAACGCTCGAGCGTGGCGCCGACCTCGTACAGGCGAGCATCGCCGCGAGCCGGAGCCATGATCTGGAAACCAGTCGGCAGCCCATCTTCAGGAGCGAGCCCCATCGGAAGCCCCATGCCGGGGATACCCGCAAGGTTGGCCGGAATTGTGGTGACGTCGTTGAGGTACATCGCCATTGGGTCTTCGAGCTTCTCGCCGAGCTTGAACGCGGTGGTGGGCGCCGAAGGCGAGACAAGAACGTCAGCCTTCTCGAAAGCCGCAGCGAAGTCACGCTGAATGAGCGTGCGCACCTTCTGCGCGCTGCCGTAGTACGCATCGTAATAGCCAGCGCTCAAGGCGTAGGTACCGAGAATGATGCGGCGCTTGACTTCGTCGCCGAAACCAGCTTCACGGGTCGCTGCCATCACGTCTTCAACGGTTCCGCCGCCCTCGGGCGTGACGCGGAGGCCGAAGCGCACCGAATCGAACTTGGCGAGATTACTCGACGCCTCGGCGGGGAGGATGAGGTAGTACGCCTCAACGGCGTACTCGAAGTGCGGAGCATCCACTTCAACAATTTCGGCACCGAAATCGGTCAGCAACTGCAGAGCTTCGTGAAAACGCTGCGAGACACCGGCCTGGAAGCCGGGGCTGTCGAGCTGCTTGATAACACCCACGCGAAGGCCCTTGAGGCTTTCGGCTGCGGCACCGGCACGAGCCGCGGCAGCAAACGACGGCCACTGCTCGTTGAGCGAGGTGGAGTCGCGCGGGTCGTGCCCGCCGATCACATCGTGCAGCAGCGCGGAGTCGAGAACGGTACGCGAGACAGGGCCGACCTGATCGAGCGACGACGCAAGAGCGATCGCGCCGTAGCGCGATACGCCACCGTAAGTGGGCTTGACGCCAACAGAGCCCGTGACGGATGCCGGCTGGCGGATCGATCCGCCGGTGTCGGAACCGAGAGCAAGCGGAGCTTCAAACGCGGAGACGGCCGCAGCAGAGCCACCACCGGAACCACCGGGGATGCGGTCGAGATCCCACGGGTTACGCGTCGGACCGTACGCCGAGTGCTCGGTGGACGAGCCCATGGCGAATTCGTCCATGTTGGTCTTACCGAGCGGGATCAGGCCAGCGGCACGCAACTTTGCCACGGGCGTGGCGTCGTAGGGCGGAACCCAGCCTTCAAGAATCTTGGAGCCCGCGGTAGTGGGCATGTCGATCGTGCAGAGCACGTCTTTGACGGCGACGGGCACACCGGCGAGCTCGCCGAGGGACTCCCCTGCCGCGCGACGCTCATCGATGCGCTTGGCGTGGGCCAGAGCATCCGCCGACACATGCAAGAACGCGTGAACCCGGTCGTCGACGGCAGCGATGCGGTCGAGGTGCGCCTGGGTCGCGTCGACAGACGACACTTCGCCCGAGCTCAGCTTGCCGGCCAAATCTGCTGCCGACATCGTGGTGAGGTCGTTCAAAGCTGCCATTACTGTTCTTCTCCCAGAATCGCGCTCACGGCAAAGCGTGAACCGTCGTGCTCAGGGGCTCCGGCGAGCGCCTGTTCGGTGGTGAGGGTGACGCCGGGAACATCCGCACGGAAAACATTGCTCAGAGGAATCGGGTGGCTCGTTGCCGGAACCTCATCGGTTGCGACCTCGCTGACCTTGGCCACAGAGTCAACAATCGCACCAAGCTCACCAGTGAGCTTCTCGATTTCGTCGTGGGTAAGGGCGATGCGGGCAAGCGATGCGAGGTGCGTAACGACCTCAGTAGTGATCGCACCCGGATTGGTGTCAGTCATGGAGCTCCGAAGATGGGAAACAGACAGGGAACCCTTCCAGTGTATTCGGCTTAGCGGTCGGCGATGAGCGACAGGGCGAGAGCGTCAACACTCACGGCCGTATTGCTCAGCACGACGACAGCTCGCGCGCGCTCGCGATGAAATCCCACGAAACTCGCGAAGCCGCCCGTCATTCCGTTGTGCCACGTCATCCCCTCGGGGTTCGTGAGCCAGGCGTAACCGATTCTGCCCATTTTCGGAACGCTCACTCGCGGCGTAGAGGCATCCTGTCCGGGCGCACTGCCGTCGAGCTGCGCCTGCGTGTAGCGCGTCATGTCTGCCAGCGTAGAGCGGATGTTGCCCGCCGGCCCATAGGCGTTCATAGTCCACGGGGCGTTAGCTCTGCCCCGCCCATCGAATCCGGTAGCGGCGTCGACGGGCAGTTCGGCCGCGGTCGCGGCGGAACGAGTAGCGCTCAGCCCGAGTGGAACCGCAATCCGATCCTCGACAAGTGCGGAGTAACCGGTACCGGCGGCAGCTGCGAGTGCTTGCCCCAATACCGCGAACCCCAGGTTGGAATAGTTGAATGCGCCAGCACGCCCGAGCGGAGTGGCGGCGGTCTGCGCGATTAGTTCGGCCACCGTCGCTATGTATGGGTCGAGCCCGGCGCGCACCGCACGAGTTCCGCGGCGAATCTCAGCGAAGCTCACAGGGAGTCTCGGGAGCCCGCTGGTGTGAGTTGCGATGTCACCAAGCATGAGTGCCGCGGCAGGGCTTGATCCGAGCTCTAGCAACTCCCCCACTGGTGTCTGGACAGCAACCTCGCCGCGCTCGATCGCGAGCGCCAGCAGCGATGCGGTGACAGTCTTGGTGAGGGAACCGATTTCGTAGACGAGAGAATCCGACGCCCCGAAGTGCGCGGTCTGCCACTGGCCCTCGGCACAGGTCGCAACACTCAATCGGTCGTGACGACGCGGCCGCACCTCGTTCTGCACCCGCGCGATCAAAGATTCGTCGCCAGCCGTGGGCTCAGCGAGATGCAGTCGTCGTTTGGGGCGAAGAGCCATCAGCTCTGCGTGTTACCCACGGAGGCGACCGCGCGTTGAACGGTGGGTGCGTCCTCGGGAATCACAAGGTCACTGCGCCCGATGCACAGCAGAGCGAAGTTGCGCATCGACTCTGTGCCCGGAGTGAAATATTCGTTGTGACCGACAGAGCCGGCGAGCGGCTGCTTCATAACAACATCGTAAGCACCGCCGACACCGAGCGACTTGGCGCCGAAAGACTCCGTTCCCGGGTCGGCACCAAAGTAGGAACTGTTAGGGATGGGGTCCCACGCTGCCTCGCCCACGAAGACGTTTCCATCGCGTACGTTCAGGTCGTCGACGGATGTCGCGGGACTGCCGGGTGACCCGACCATGGCGAGTGCATCGATTTCGAAGTCGTATTCCGACAGCGCCATCATGGCGGCAGTAGTTCCGTACGAGTGCGCCACCACCGAGATATACGGCTGGTCTGTGCCGCGCAGCGCCTGCAAGCCAAGAATCGCATCGGCAAGAGTGTCGCGGCCCTGGTTCGCGTTGTCGATCGCGCCCACGTTGGTGAGGTTGGGGGTGTCGTAACCGATCCACGCAACCGTCGCCACGGTCTCGTTGCTGGTGAACACCGACTGCGACTCGAAGTAATCGAGCCACAACTGTTGTTCGCAGTAGAGCGTGTAGGCGGCATCCGCCCAGTACGACATTTGGCCTTCGATGGTGAAAAACATGCCCGGCACTAAGAAACTGACATAGTCGGCTTCACTCAAGTCGCCGAGGACGATGGCTGCCTTGCCCTGACCCGTGACATCGAGGGTGATGAGGGTTCGCTCGGGCGCCGCCCGATCGAACGCGAGAGACTCCGAGATCGACGACAGCATGTTGAGCTGCTGGCGCGCGCTCTGCTGCACGGCACGACCCGCATCCGAGTTGACGACCGCGGTGAGTTCGACGATTGTTTCGTCGAGAACAGTGCGGTTACTGACGTCGCGAATTGTGTAGGGAACGCCCTCGAGGTTGCCCAACAGTTGCGGGCTAGCAATCTCGAGAGCGGTCTGGCTGTCAGTCGCCAAGTCGCCCCACCAGAGCGCAACTTCTTGGGCGGGAGGTTGCGAGGCGAGAATCTGTTCGATTGCGCCCGGTCGCGCTGCTAAGAACTCGGGGATGCTGTCGGCGGGGATACTCGCGAGTGAGGTGAGGGTGCGACCGCTGAACGTTGCGGTGCCGAGAGAACCCGTGGTGTCGACGATGGGGCCGACAAAGGGAGTTGGTGCGTCACTCGTGACGATGGAGCGGAACTCAATTGAGGGCGCGCCAGAGGCCTCGGCGGCGGGTAAGCCTGCGACCGAGGTAGCCAAAGCGAGTGCAATTTCAATCAGCAACGTCGGGTGATCCCCTCAGGACCGTGAACTGTGCGCCATCCCCGCGCACGATCACGTTCAGCTAATCCTAAGGGAAAACGGCCCCATTCAGGGGTGAGACGAAGGCATTATCAACGTTTTACTAGGTTTTAGAGGGAGTCGGGCCCCTCTTTGAGCAGTCGAGCGAACTGTGCCGCGTCAATAACTGGGATTCCCAACAGTTCCGCTTTCGTCAACTTTGACCCCGCACCGGGTCCCGCGGCCACGAAGTCGGTCTTTTTACTCACGCTCGACGCCGCTTTTGCCCCTGCGGCAATGATCGCCTCTTGGGCACCTTCGCGCGTGAATCCTTCCAGACTGCCGGTCGCGACAATCGTGAGACCCGCGAGAGGTCCGTCGTTAGACTGCGCTGCCCCGGGGCCCGGATGGCCGGGAGTGGACCATTGCACTCCCGCATCCGTCCAACGTTGAACAATCTCTTGATGCCAGTCGACTTCGAACCAATCGGCTACCGAGTCAGCGATGATCTGGCCAACACCATCGACAGCAGCCAGCTCTTCACGCGTAGCCTCACGGATGGCCGTTAGCGAACCAAAGTAGTCAGCCAGCGCACGAGCCGCGACGGGACCGACGTGGCGGATGCTCAAGCTCACGAGCAGTCGCCAGAGCGGCTTCGTCTTAGCTTCCTGCAAGTTGGCGATTAGCTTGATCGCATTGCTCGAGGGCACCCAGTCGGGAGTGCCGGCGAAATTTTCACCGTCAGCGTCGGCGTCGAACTCGGGGTCAGCGTCTTTGCCCGTTGATTTACGTGCGCGCCGGAACGGGGTGACGAGCCGCTCGGTGCCATCGTCGTTGGTGAGCACTTCACCGGTCTCGGAATCCCGTACCGCGACCACAATCGGGAAAATATCCCTGACCGTCAGGTCGAAGAGTCCCGCTTCGTTGATGAGCGGGGGCACTTCGGGCTCTCGAGGTTGAGCAAGCGCCCGCGCAATTACCTCGCCGAGCACCTCGATATCGAGCCCACCCCGGCTGCCGGTGTGCTCGATGCGGCCTCGAACCTGCGCCGGGCAACTGCGAGCGTTTGGGCACCGCAAATCGATGTCGCCCTCTTTCATGGCGCGCAACGGCGTGCCACATTCCGGGCAGTTCGTGGGCATGACGAAGGCGTACTCCGTGCCATCACGCAACTCTTCAACCGGGCCAAGAATCTCGGGGATAACATCTCCCGCTTTGCGCAGCACAACGGTGTCGCCAATCAGCACGCCCTTGCGCTTGACGACATCCTGATTGTGAAGCGTGGCCTGGCGCACGACCGAACCAGCAACCAGCGCTGGCTCCATTACGGCGTACGGGGTTGCTCGACCTGTGCGCCCAACGCCAACCACGATGTCAAGCAGCTTCGTGTTCACTTGCTCGGGAGGGTACTTGTACGCGATTGCCCAGCGCGGAGCACGAGACGTTGCGCCAAGTTCTTCATGCAGCGCGAGCTCATCGACCTTGATAACGATGCCGTCAATTTCGTGCACGACGCTGTCGCGGTGCTCGCCGTAGTACCGAATGAACTCGTCAACCTCGGTCGCTGTGGGCACAACCTTGTAATAGCTGCTCGTCGGCAAACCCCACTGTGCCAGAACGCCGTACACCTCACTCTGGGTGCGGATCGGATCGCTGCCTTCGCGTTCACCGTTCCAAGCCCCGATGCCGTGTACGAGCATCCGCAACGACGACAAACGACGCCGCATGGCCGCCAACTTTTCGTCGTTCTTACCCTCAGATTTTTGGCGCAGCGAACCGGCTGCAGCATTGCGTGGGTTGGCAAAGACCTTCTCACCGATGCGTGCCTGTTCTGCGTTGAGCTCGCGGAAGAGTTCCAAAGGAATGAAGACTTCCCCGCGCACTTCGACGATGGGCGGATGCCCCGAGCCAGCTAAGCGCTGCGGGATACCTTCAACCCGCAAAATGTTCTCGGTCACGTCTTCGCCGACGCGACCATCGCCCCGCGTTGCCGCACTGACGAGAACGCCGTCGATGTAGCGCAGGTTGATAGCGAGCCCATCAATCTTGAGCTCACACAGAAAATCGATGTGGCGAGCGGAGTCGCGCTGAACCTTGGCGGCCCATTCGCCGAACTCCTCGAGCGAGAAGACATTGTCGAGGCTCAACATGCGTTCGGCATGTTCGACGGGATCGAACAGGGTCGCTACGCGGCCACCGACGCGCAAGGTAGGACTGTCTTGTCCTTGGAGCTCGGGATGCGCTTTCTCCAGCTCTTCAAGCCTGCCGATCAAACCGTCGTACTCGGCATCGTCGACGAGCGTTTCATCGCGAACGTAATAAGCGTCGCGGAGTTCAAGAATGCGCGTCGTGAGCGCTTGCGCCTCATCCCGTGCTTCAGCGAGCTCGGGATCGACAGTCTCGGGAACGTGCTCGTCTGAAGAGTGAGAAGAACCCGAATTCACAGTGCTATTGGCCACAGCACAAGTGTAAACAGCGGCACTGACTTCTCCGTGTGAAACGACAGCGCAGTCGAGCGTGGCTCACGCTAGTGCGAGAGAACGTTCGTGCGTGCGTCGGTTCGTGCGTGCCTGCGCAGGGCTAGACACCAGCAGGAACCGCAGAGACGGTGCGCGCGATTGTGCACTGCCCCAAAACGCGGGTTCCGACGTAAACCACGGCGGTTTGGCCGGGCGAGACACCATTGAGCGGTTCGTGGGGTGTGATGATCAGCTCTGGCCCGGTGGCGTCGCCGACGTTGTCGGTGCCCTCGGTCGACGGGGCGATACGCGCAACCGCAGGCATCGGGTCAGAGTGAGCGCGAACCTGCACGTGGCACTCGAAACTCTCCCCCGATTCGGAGATGAGACCGGATGCTTGCGGGTCGAGCCCCGCCCACGAGAACTTAGTGCCCGCGACCTGCGAGAGCGCGAGAGCTTCGCGCGGACCGACTACGACCTGGTTGGTCTTGGGACGGATCTCGAGCACAAAACGGGGCTTGCCGTCATCCGTGGGGTAGCCGACGTTGAGGCCCTTGCGCTGGCCGATGGTGAAGGCCAAAGCACCCTCGTGCTTTCCGAGAACGTCGCCGTTGCGGTCGAGAATTTCGCCCTGCTCCGCGCCAACCTTGTCGGCGAGCCAACCACGGGTGTTGCCATCCGGGATGAAGCAAATGTCGTGGGAGTCGGGCTTGTTGGCTACCGAGAAGCCGCGCTCAGCGGCTTCCGCGCGAATTTCTGCCTTGGAAGGCGTAGCGCCGAGCGGGAACATGCTGTGCGCCAACTGCTCGGTAGTAAGCACACCGAGAACGTAGGACTGGTCCTTAGCCCAGGCCGCAGCGCGGTGCAGCTCACGGTTGCCGTTCTCATCTTCGATGATGTTGGCGTAGTGACCGGTTGCCACCGCATCGAATCCGAGCGCCACGGCCTTCTCGAGAAGGGCAGCAAACTTGATGCGCTCGTTGCAGCGCATGCAGGGGTTTGGGGTGCGACCGGCGGAATACTCGGCAATGAAATCATCGACGACATCGAGCTTGAAGCGCTCGGAAAAGTCCCAGACGTAGTACGGGATTCCAATGATGTTGGCGGCCCGCTGGGCATCCATCGAATCTTCAATCGTGCAGCAACCGCGAGCACCGGTGCGCAGGGTTCCGGGTTGCCGGCTCAGCGCCAAATGCACCCCAACAACCTCGTGCCCCGCTTCGACAGCGCGCGCGGCAGCTACGGCGGAGTCCACTCCGCCACTCATTGCCGCTAAAACCTTCATGAGTCCAGTGTACGAGACGTGTTACTGGGCAAGTTCCGGGTGGGCCGGGCAAGTGGCGAACTGCCCTTCCGCCGCATCGCTGTAGTCCAGCTAGCCGCGCCCCAGCACCGTCATACGGTCGGAGTAGCCAGCGCTGCGCGCCTGTTCGACAGCGCGGGGAAGCGCCGCAACGAACTGCTCAACCTCAGCTGTAGTCGTGGACTCCCCCAGCGAGATACGCAGCGCTCCTCGCGCCGTAGGTTCGTCGAGGCCCATCGCCAGCAACACGTGACTCGCTTCGGGCACTCCCGCCTGGCAGGCAGAGCCAGTCGAGACGCTAAAGCCCGCGACATCCAACAAAAAGAGCAAAGAGTCACCTTCACAACCGGGGAACGTGAAGTGGGCATTACCCGGCAAACGATCACTCGGATCGCCGCGCAAAACAGCCTCGGGAACAGCAGCCTGCACCCCCGCAATGAGCGAATCGCGCAATACAGTGAGCCGTGCCGCGTGCTCAGCCAAGTCGGCAGTAGCCTCGCGTGCGGCCGCGGCAAAAGCAACCGCGCCGGGCGCATCCATGGTTCCCGAGCGGGCCCGTTGCTGGCTACCGCCGTGAATCAGCGGAGTAACGGATGCGGAACGCGCGATCACGAGAGCGCCAACGCCAACCGGCCCACCGATCTTGTGTGCCGAAACGCTGAGCGCGGCGATACCGGCCGCATGAAAATCAATCGGAACGTAGCCGAGAGCAGACACGGCATCCACATGAACCGGCACTCCGTGAGCGGCCGCGAGGGCCGCAATTTGGGTTACCGGCTGCAGGGTGCCGACTTCGTTATTGGCCCAGAGCATCGAGACCAGCGCAACATCGTCGGCGAGCGCAGTGCGCACATAGTCGACATCGATGCGACCGAAAGCGTCGACAGGAATCCAGTCGAGTTGGGCGCCTTCGTGGGCCTGCATCCAGTCGACCGCGTCAATCGTGGCGTGGTGTTCTGCCTGAGCGACGAGCACACGTCGGCGTTCGACCGAACCCGAGTTTCGCGCCCAGTACAGTCCCTTGAGCGCAAGGTTGATGGCTTCAGTGCCGCCCGAGGTGAAAGTGACTTCGACGGAGTCTGCACCCACGCTCGCAGCAACAACTTCGCGCGCTTCTTCGAGCATTCGCTTGGCCGCTTGACCCTGAGAGTGAATTGACGACGGGTTACCGATAACCGGCAGCGCCGCCGCGAACGCCTGCACTACGGCAGGGCGCATCGGCGTTGTTGCCGCATGATCGAGATAAATGGTCACCGTAACTCCGCTACTCCCCCACAACATCCGCATGGATGACTGTGTGTCATTACTCTAGATCGCATGCACTGCTGCTTCGACCCGGCCCTCACTCGCTCCCGCGCGGACAACCACTGATGGCGCTCGGAACCCCCGCGACCGTCGCACTCGATTCGCTGGGTATCACGTTCACCGCGCACCCCTACGAGCACGACGCTAGCAACCAGGATTACGGCGTCGAGGCCGCCACGGTGCTCGGGGTTGCTCCTGAACAGGTCTTCAAGACTCTGATGACGATGGTGGATGACGACATGGTCGTCGCCGTCGTTCCCGTGTCAGGAAAGCTCGACCTCAAAGCACTTGCGTCCGCCCTCGGCGCTAAGAAAGCGACGATGGCTGACCCTGCGTTGGCCCAGCGTCGCACCGGCTATGTGCTGGGCGGTATCAGTCCAATCGGACAGAAACTTGCCCACCGAACCGTGATCGATGAGACAGTCGAACTCTTCGACACCGTATTCGTGAGCGGCGGCAAACGCGGATTCGACATCGAGCTTTCACCCGCAGATCTTCTTCGTGCTACCGACGCTTACGTCGGCGCGATTGCGCGCGACTAGTAGAGCAGCAGCGTCAGTCGGCGACGAGCATCGGCCACGCGAGGGTCTTCGGCTCCTGCAATCTCGAAGTAGTCGAGCAAGCGAGTGCGAATCGCGCTCTTGCCATCGGCGTCTGTCGTCGGGAAGAGTTCGAGAAGACGATCGAAAGCGTCGCCTAGATGACCACCGGAAACATCGAGGTCAGTAACAGCAAGTTGCGCCGCGACATCTGATGGTGCCTGCGCGGCGGCACTGCGCACCGAGTCAGCGGTGTGACCTTCAAGCCGGGCCAGCAGCGAGACCTGAGCAAGGCCGGCGATGGCCTGCTGGTCGCGGGGGTTCTGAGTAATAGCGGTCTTGTAGGCCTCGATCGCTTTCGTGAAATCGCCCGCAGAAATTGCATCGAAAGCTTCTTGGTGCAGGGGCGGAAGCGGCTCTTCAACCGGTTCTGAGGCCTCGCCCTCGGCTGCCTCGTCAGCGGGCGGCAGCGTGCCCGTCACCTTGTTTTCGGCGGCGAGCTGCAGCACCTGTTCGAGAACTTCCTTGAGATCGTTCTCGGGCATGATGCCGCTGAACAACTGCACAGGGCGCCCGCCAATAACGGCAGCGACGGTCGGCACCTCTTGCACTTGGAACGCCTGCACGAGCTGGGGGTTGCTCGTGGCATCCACGACTACCAAAGCGAAGCGCCCCTTGTACTGGGCAATTGTCGGCTCGAGCGATGCTTCGATCCCTTGGCCGAAAAACTCAACGATGACGGGCACCGTGTTAGAGAGTTCAAGTACTTGGGCGAACGACGCATCATTCGCGCTCGTGGCGTACCCGCTCGGCGCAGGTGCTTCGCCGGTAGGCGCGGCGCCCGCCGCGCCGGAAGCTCCAGCCGCGGGAGCGGGCGTGTTGTGCTGTCGAACGAGCGATGAAAGGTCGACCGCTCCGCGAAGACTAGCGGCGTTCAAGGGGGCGTTTGTCATTTCAACTCCGATGCTGCAACGAGTCCTTGGGTGTAGCCGAGCAGAACGATTTTCTCGCCACTGCCCGCTGCGGGGACATAAAAGAGTAGCTGATCGCCGTAGGTGGATTTAATGCCCTCTTCGGTAATCGAGATTCCCGACAGAGCCTTTGTCTGCCCGCTGAAGGTGACGGCAGAGCCCTCCTCTTTCGGCGCTGCGACCTTGGTCTCATAGAGATGAACCGCCACAATCGCGCCAGCGTCAATGGTGGCCATCGCGATGGGTTCGGCAGACCCGAGTTCGTGACCGTAAGTCAGAGTGGCGGTGCTGGAGAGCGCCGCTTTCTCTTTGTTCTTGACGTCGAGGCCAACGCTCACGCGCAAGCTGTCGCCCTCTTCCTCGAAGTCGAGGTAGGAGTCGCTGTCGACATCCTGTTCAAGGATCTCGGCGTAGTCGAGGGCAACCTCGGTCGGCGACGAACGCAGAAGCCCGCTGTCGGCAGGCAGACGCGAGGTTCCGACGCTGGCTGCTGCGACATCCGGGAACACCACGGAGGGTTCCAGGTTCATGGCATAGCTGACCTTGTAGTTATCGCGCGGGGTCTCTTGCTCGAGGAACAGGGCGATCGGCGCGACGGTGGAATCGGCCTCATCGAGGATGATCGTGAATACCGTGCGCGGCCAGGTCTCGGTCTGCTGGGGCAGGGTCAGTTGCACTGGACCGTCGGGAATCGCGACCGGCGACGAGATATCGCTATCCGCGTCGCGCATCTCGTAGTTTGCGAGGCGGTATTCGAGCGCTGCATCAGAGAATCGTGTCTCGAGCAGGTCCGAATCGAGCTCCTCATCAGCTTCTTGAGAAACAGCGCTGATCTGAGCGACGATCTTCTCGATCTGTCGAACCGCGACCGCGGGCGCTGTGACAGTGCTGCCCTCCGACGTTGACGTGGGGGTCGGCGTGGGATCGCCTTGATCTGCGGCGGAGTTCGGAGCGGTGGATGCGGTGCAGCCACTCAAAATAAGCGCGCTGACCAGCACGGTCGGCACAGCAACGCGCACACTCGTGCGGAGCGAGGGTGCGTCGCTTGCTTTAGCGCCGCGCTTCGCAGGCTTGTAGCGAGGCTTCTTAGGAACCTTGGGCATCTTCTGCGGCTTGCGGCGAGGTCCGCCGGCACGACGCATGTGGTGCACAGCCCACATCAAGAAGATGAGACCGATCAGCAGCACGGCAGCACCACCGAGAATGAGCGTTCCTGCCCACGGCGTGCTGTTGTCGAGCGGCCATGACAGCGAGACGGCGTTGGGTGCCGGGTCTACTCCATCCGATGCCAAGATGAACGACACATCACTCGGAATCTTCACGGTGAGAGCAAGTTCGTCTTCGGCTTCGTAGTTTTCAAGCCAGAGGTCGGAGTTATAGGGGTCGGGAACCTCTTGTTCGGTGCCCGTGATGGTCTCGGAAACAAGGTCGCCCGTCTCCGGGTCGACCGTGACCATGTTGTAGCTGGCGTCGCCAACCCAAGCCATGACGTCGATAGAGCGGCCGTAGGCGGCCACGATCCGGCGAGGACCCTCAATACGGATGGTCTGGTTGCCCGAGTACGTGTTAAACGCCTCGCCGCTGATCACGGTGAGGGGCGCAGTGCCGTCAGTCTCCGCTGAGACTGAAACCTCATCCGGGGTCGCAAGTATTGTTTGCTGTGCAATGCCGTAGCCGATCATGACGGCTGCGAGCATGAAGCTCACTATGGCGAGAACGAATCTCACTATCTCTCCTTTCGTGTTGCCCAAGATGACTCACGGAAAGACAACCCTTGCCACGCTGGCAAAACCTCCGCTGGTCTGGAGGTAAGGGCCCCATCCATTCGGGTAGGCAACAACAAAGACGTTCAAGAATAGCCGATCGCCTTGGCGCCACCTAGTTACTCTTCTGGGAAGTTTCTGGGAGAACGTTGAATGCCCACTTTTGGGGGATGAGACCAAAATGACAGGAGGCCTCTTTGCCCCACTAAACTCAGAGGGTTCATTCCGCTGACATCGAGGAGAAATCTTGGCCGCGAACGATACCGATTTCGGCACAGAGATGCGCGGTTACAAGAAGGACGAAGTCGACAAGCTCATCGGCGAACTTCGTCGCGAGCTTGTTGCCGCCAAAGCAGACCGCACCGCTTCCACGAAGGAAGTCAAGCGACTCCTCGCCGTTAACGAAGATCTTCAGGCTGAGCTTGATGAATCCGGCAGTCCCACGTACAGCGGGCTCGGCTCCAAGCTCGAGAGCATGCTTCGCGTTGCCGAAGAGCACTCGACTCAGCTCATCAGCCAGGCAGACATCGACGCCGAGAAGATGCGCAAGGCGGTTCAATCCGAGACCACCGCGCTGCGCAACGAGACCGCGAGTGAAGCCGAACGCATTCTCAACGACGCCCAGAACGATGCCGCAGCACTCGCCAAGTCGTCGCGCGCCGAAGCAGACGCGCTGGTGGCACGCGCCAAGGACGAGGCGTCACAGCTCGTCGGCGATGCCTCACGAGAAGCAGCAACTATTCGTGGCGCCGTCGCCACCGAGGCTGCGGATGCCCGCACCTCCGCTAAGCGAGAAGCCGCAGCACTGCGTGCCGAAACCGAACGAGCAATGGCCGAGCTGCGCGCCAGTACAGCGGCCGAAGTAGCCGAAGCACGCGAAGCAGCAGAGTCCCTCGCTCGGGACGCCGAGCTCGGTCGCGCTACCTTCGAGGCAGAGAACACCAAGCAGCGCGAAGACCTCGAGCGCGACATCGAGCAGGCCCGCACCGATCTCGCTCGTGAGATTGAGACAGCGCGCGCTGAACTCGAAGCCGAGACAACGACGGCTCGGGAGAAGCTCGCCAACGAGACCAAAGCAGCGCACACGAAGCTCGCCAACGAGACCGCAGCCGGTCACGCGAAGCTCGCCAACGAGACCAAAGCTGCCCAAGCCAAGCTCAAGGCAGATCTGGATGCCGGCTACGCCGCGCTCGAAGCAGAAGCCGAGGCCACCCGCAACGCTGCCGCGACCGAGGCCGCAAACACTCTCGCTGAACTCGAGAAGACCGTAACGACAACCCGGGCCGCCCTCGATGCCGAGCTTTCTGAAGCTCGCGAAATCTGGGAGACCGAAGAACGCGAAGCGCGTCAGGCGCTCGAACACGACGTGACGAGCACGCGCGCTGCACTCGAGGACGAAGTTTCGACGACGAAGGCTGCTCTGGAACACGAAGTCACAAGTACCCAGGCTGCCCTCGAGCAGGAAGTGTCGACGACCAAGACGGCCCTAGAACAAGAGGTCAAGGTCACGAAGGCTTCGTTGGAGCAAGAGGTTACGACCACACGCTCCGAGCTTGACAACGAAGTAGCTACAGCCAAGGCCGCGCTCAACGACGAAGTAACGACTACTCGTGCCGAGCTCGAAGCGCACGTGAAGGCCACCAGAAGTGAACTCGCGGCAGACGTTGCCGCACAGAAGAAGGCGCTCGATCGCGAAGTCAATTCCACGAAGAAGGCGTTGGCGAAAGAGGTGTCAAGCACGCGCGCAGCGCTCGAGAGTGACGTGGAGACGACTCAGGCCGGCCTCGAAGAGGAAATCAAAACCGCCCGCGCCGCATTCGAGCACGAGAGCACGACAGCCCGTGCGGAGTTCGACTCCGAAATGAGCACGCGTCGCAACGAGCTCGAGGCCGAGATTGCTTCTGCCACCGCCGCGCTCGAAGAAGAGATGGCACGCCGTCACGCCGATTTGGACGCCGATATCGACAGCAAGCGCACCGAACTCGACAGCGACGTGAGCGAGACTCGCGCAACGCTCGCCCACGATGTGGAAAAGCAGACCGCTGATCTGGAGCGCGACATTGCGCGTCAGCGTGCTGAACTGGCGAACGAAGTTGAATCAACGAGGGCAACGATCAAGCACCAGCTTGAAGAAACCCGCACCACGATTGAGCGTGAAGCAGAAGAGGCTCGCATTTCTCTCGAGCAAGAGCTCGCCGTGCGTCGCGATGACGCCGAGAAGGAATTCTTGGCGCAGCACAAAGAAGCAACCGCTCAAACCCACAACTACCTCGAAGAAGCTCAGGCCCAGCTGGCTGAAGCCGTGCGAGAGGCAAATGCGAAGCGCCACGAAGCCGAAGAACTCACCAAGTCGTCGCAGGCAGAGGCAAAAGCTGTGCTCGCCGACGCTTCTGCTCGCGCCGCCGAGGAACTCTCCGATGCCGAGCAGCGCGCCAAGGCGACTGTGGACGAAGCCGAGAAGCGCTCGCGCGAACTGGTCAGCGATGCCGAAGATCGTCTCACAAAGATCAAGGCCGAGCGCGAGACCGTTGCTGGATACTTCGAAAACCTTCGTGGAGTTCTCAACCAAGCCGAGGAAGTTAACTAGGAACTGCCCGCGCGGCCTCTAGAATTGCGCTCAGCCTGACACTTGTTGGTCAGGCTGAATGGAGCCACGCAATGAAGATCCTCAATCCGTTCCGCCTTGGTTTGCTTGGCGGTCTGGGGGTTCTCGTCGCGGTCGGAATCGGTCAGACCGTCATTTCGCTCGCCACGATTCTTACCTACGTGGGCGCAGCACTGTTCCTTGCTCTCGGGCTGGATCCCGTGGTCACGTGGCTCGAAACCAAGAAGTTTCCGCGGTGGACAGCGATCCTCACGGTGCTCGCGGGCGTGCTCGGCGTCTTCACAGGCCTGATCTTCGCAATCGTGCCCGTCATCGCCGAGCAGGTTCGAAACGCCGTTGAAGCCACACCTCGACTCGTCACGGCGTTCTTTGACGGCACCGTGCGCGAAAACGTCGAGACCGCACTGCCGTGGCTTGACGTTCAAGATCTTCTCGATGGCTTCAACAGCTGGATCGCCGATCTCGACGTGACGACCATCGGTGGCGGGGTGTTCGCCGTCGGAATCGGAATCGCCACCGGGATCACCGGCGCGATCATCGTGCTAATTCTCACGATCTACTTTGTGTCGTCACTCAACGGAATCAAGTCGGGCATCTACCAACTCGTGCCCGCCACCAAGCGGGCCAAGTTCATCGACCTTGCTGAACAAGTGAGCGCTGCCGTCGGCCGCTACGTCATTGGGCAGGGATCGCTAGCTCTCGTGAACGGCGTGCTCTCGTTCATTGTGCTCACCCTGATCTTCCCGGCCTTTGGCTTGCCCGTGAAGTACTCCGCGCTGCTGGCCTTCATCGCCTTCATGGGATCGTTGATTCCCCTCGTGGGAACCCTCAGTGGTTCGATCGTGATCACGCTGCTCGTGCTTCTCTTCAACGGGTCACCGAGCGTCATCGCCGTCGGAATCTACTACCTCGTCTACATGCAGATCGAAGCGTATGTTCTCAACCCACGCATCATGAACAAGGCCGTCAAGATTCCTGGTGCGCTCGTTGTGATCGCAGCACTCGCCGGTGGAACGCTGCTCGGCATTCTGGGCGCACTCATCGCTATCCCTGTTGCCGCCGCGATTCTGATCGTCGTGCAACAGGTGATCGTGCCGCGTCAGGCAGACCTTTAAGCGATTGAGGGCGACTCCGGCGGCCACGTACGGGGCAGCGGCAGTACGACAGGATTGAGTCGCTCCACGACTTCAGTGAGCACGCGATAGGTCTGGGTCTCCCCCACCCACAGGTGCTTTCCGCCCTCAACAGCCACGAACTCCAGTTCGGGCACCGAAGAGAACCGTTCGGCGGCTTCGGGAGGGCGCAAATAGTCATCGAGCTCGGGGATCACTGCAACCAGTCGGCGTTCGTTGCCTGCCCACGCAGCAACATCATCCGCCGTTGCACGATGAAGCGGCGGTGACAGCAAAATTGCGCCCGTGATCGGATGCTGCAGACCGTATTTGAGGGTGACTTCAGTGCCGAACGACCAGCCCAAAAGCCACACGTTGGGTAACTCGCGCTCGCGCACGAAATCCATGGCGGCTGCGAGGTCGAGTTCCTCGAGTGTGCCCTCGCCGAATGAGCCTTCAGAGGTACCGCGTGGTGAGGTGACTCCGCGAAAGTTGAATCGGAGTACAGCGACATCCGCTAGCGCCGGCAGTCGTGCTGCAGCCTTGCGAATGATGTGGGAGTCCATAAAGCCGCCAGCGGTCGGCAGCGGGTGCAGCGTGACCAACGTCGCGGCGATGTGGCCAGATTCGGGAAGCGATAGCTCCCCCACCAAGGTGAGGCCGTCACTCGTGTGCAGTTCGATGTTCTCCCGAACCGCGGGCAATTCTGTGGCGCCACGAATGGGCTCGGCCTCGGGCTGCACGGCTGCCTCGTCGTGGGGGGAAATGTCGCTCATCGGGTATCACTCACAATCTGATTTTCCAGCAGTGCTGGTGCCAATGGCGGCGCGCTGCCAAGTCGTCGGCTTCGCCCATGATGCCGTCGGCCCGCCACGTCACCGTGTGGGCAGTGCCCTGAGAGATAGTCTGCGAGCATCCGGGACACGTGTAGTTCTTGACAGCGTTCGTCGGCGAAACGGGTTGAACGTTCCAGGCACCGTCTCGTTTGATCTCAGTGCGGCGCGAACCAAAGAGCACATGGCTCAAGTCACTGCTCTCGTCATCGTCGGGGCGACGTCGCCCGCGGGGACGATTGGAACGAGGCATAGCTCAAGCTTATGCGGTGAGGCGAAGCGTTCTAGTACCAGCCGTTGGACTCTGAGTGAGCCCAGGCGCCGCAGGGAGTGCCGTAGCGGCCTTCAATGTAGCTGAGGCCCCACGAGATTTGAGTGGCAGGGTTGGTGGCCCAGTCGGCGCCAGCCGTGGCCATCTTGCTGCCCGGCAGCGACTGCGGGATGCCGTAGGCACCGCTCGACGGGTTCTGCGCGTACACGTTCCAGCCCGATTCGCGATTCCACAGGCTCACGAGGCAGCTGTATTCTCCGGCGCCGAGGCCGCGCGCGGTGAGCATCGACTGAGCGATGGCCTGCGCAGTGCCCGGGTCAGGGGTTCCTGCTGCAGGAGCAACGGGGGCAGCCGGAAGAACCGGCTCAACGACGATCTCCTTGATGGCGAGCTTGTCACGCGAAACTTCGTTGACAAATCCCTCAGCCACGGTGAGCGATTGCACTTCTGCACGCTCAATGCTGTTAACGGGGGCAGGAGCAGCCGAAACGACGCTCGCGGGGGTGGGAGCAGCCATCATGAGGGTGGCAACGAAGCCCAAGCTCACTGCAGAAGCAAAGACTGGGAGGCTCCACGACACACGTTTGTGGCGCCCAGAAAGATCCGCACCCTGGCTTTTAGCCTGAGCGCGGATGATTGCCGTTCGCGAATTAATAAACAAAGTATGAGCGATATTAGTCGACAGACCTGAAAAAACAGAGAGAACTAGCGAACAGCCAGCATGACGTCGATTACCGAGTCGAGCAGGTAGTCAACTTGGGCCTCGCGGTAACCGCCCTTGGCACTGCGGAAAGCAACGGTGCGAACGCGGTCAATCGTGAGGGGCGCACCGTGCTGAAAGTAGTTGGCCAGCTCTTGAGCGAAGGCATCCACATCCTTGACCGAGTACCCCATCGTGAACGAGCTCACCTTGGAGAACTTTTTGCCGTCGTGGCGGGCGAGGCGGTTCAGAATCTCCTGCGCTTCCGCACGGGCATTGGCGTACCAGGCGGTCTCGCCGAGCTCAGCAATCGCACGATCACGTTCGCGAGCGGCGAAGGCATCCTCAAGGCGTTCCAACGCCGAGTCGACATGGAGGGGCGAATAGCCGCCCTTTTGCATGGCAAACGCCAACTTGCGGATGCTGCGCGACGACACTACAGAAGAGTCGCTTCGATCGGCGGTGTAGGCACGACGCGCCTCCTCGAGGAAGTCCTCGACCTGGTCGACGTTGTACCCCAACTTTGACTTACGGCTGCGGGGAAATGTGGTACTCACGGTTCCATTCTGCCTTACGCGAAGATGAGAAACAGCGCGTAGCCGGCTGCGGCCGACAAAAGTGACGAATCTACGCGGTCGAGGAAGCCTCCGTGGCCGGGCAGCCACGTGCTGATGTCCTTGATGCCGAGGTCTCGTTTGATGAGCGATTCAGCGAGATCACCCATCGTTGCGGTGCCGAGAATAACGAGGCCGAAGATGAGCCCCACCCACCACGGCTGGTCGATCATGAAGATTGCGAGGAGCACGCCGGCGGTGACGGCAGCAGCCGCTGCACCAGCGAATCCCTCCCACGTCTTGTTGGGGCTGATGGTGGGAGCCATCGGATGCTTACCGAACGACAGTCCACTGGCATACGCACCAATATCGCTGACGACCACGACGATCAACATGGCAAGAGTCCACCACTGGCCGCCGTCTTCCGACGTGAGGATGACAGTGAAGCTTGCCAAGAACGCCACATACAGCATCACGAAGACGCCAGCGCCGAGGTCGCGCATGATCGAACGCACTGAACCGCGATGGCTCGGCAGAATGACCACTTCGACCAGTCGCCAGACCCACATGAAGGCGATGCCGGCCAGCGTTATGTACCACTGACCTTCCGCATGCCAGTAGAACGATGCGGGCACCACCGCGACGGCGGCGATTACCGCTCCTACACGAGGAATCTTGAGCCCGGAGAAGCGAAGCGCACTCGCCAGCTCGAACGCGGTGAACGCGACGAGCACTCCGGCAAAGAGCATGAAGAGCTCTTTGACGAAGATCAGGCTGAACAACAACGACAGACCCAAAGCCAATCCAACGATGATTGCCATCGCCAAAGGACGCCCCGTGCGGGCGTTGATCTTGTCGTTTGTTGCTCGAACCTGAGCTTCGAATTCAGAAACCATTAGACCTCGAGCAGCTCAGCTTCTTTGCGCTTGAGTGCATCGTCGATCGCGTCAACGTGAGCCTTCGTGCTCGCTTCAAGTTCTTTTTCTGCGCGAGCGATCTCGTCTTCGCCGACCTCGGTCAGCGCGTCGAGGTCGTCTTTTGCCTTGCGGCGCACGTTGCGAAGCGAGACACGAGCTTGCTCAGCCTTCTCGCGAACAACCTTGACGAAATCCTTGCGACGCTCTTCGGTGAGTTCTGGCAGCGTGGCACGGATGACGTTTCCGTCGTTGCCGACGCTGGCACCAATGTGGTGGGCCGCAGCAATCGCCTTCTCAATGTCTTTGAGAGCTGACTTGTCGAACGGCGTGATGATCAGAGTACGAGCCTCTTGGTTCACCATCGAAGCCAACTGCTGCAGCGGGGTCGGTGTTCCGTAGTAGTCAACGAGAACCTTCTGGAACAGCGCCGGGTTAGCGCGGCCGGTACGCACCGTGCTGAAGTCTTCTTTGGCAGCATCCACTGCCTTGTTCATCTTTTCGCTAGCCTCGGCTAGAACATCACTGATCACGGGGGCACTCCTCTAGGTCTTACCCGAGTTTAGCGTGAGGTCGTTGCTACAACCGTTGCGCGGCACTCGGAAATCGTTTAGCTTGATGGGTTTTCGGATAGCAGAGCGCTATCCGTGCACGCGAGTGCCGATCTGTTCACCGACAATAGCGCGCGTGAGGTTTCCGGCCGGCTCCATGCCGAACACGAGCATGGGCATGGAGTTATCCATGCACAGGCTGAACGCGGTTGAGTCAACAACCTTCAAGCCCTGAACGAGAGCGTCTTGAAAGCTGATTGACTCGAGCTTGCGGGCATCGGGATTGCTGCGGGGGTCAGCGTCGTAGACGCCATCCACACCATTCTTGGCAACGAGCACTTCTTCGGCACCGATTTCGAGGGCACGCTGGGCGGCCACTGTGTCGGTCGAGAAGTAGGGCAGGCCAGCGCCCGCACCGAAGATAACAACGCGACCCTTTTCGAGGTGACGCTCTGCACGCAACGGAATGTACGGTTCAGCAACCTGAGTCATGGCAATGGCCGACTGCACGCGCGTTGCTACGCCGGCCTGCTCCAAGAAGTCTTGAAGGGCGAGGGCGTTCATGACGGTGCCCAACATGCCCATGTAGTCAGCACGGCCACGGTCCATACCGCGCTGGCTTAGTTCGGCTCCACGGAAGAAGTTGCCTCCACCAACGACAATCGCGATTTCGACCTGGGCGGATGCCGCAGCGATTTCCTTGGCGAGTGCCGAGACAACATCCGGGTTCACACCCAGCTGACCACCACCGAACGCTTCTCCCGATAGTTTCAGTAGCACTCGGCGTTTGCGTTGAGTTGTCATCGTCTTCTTTCCGTGTTGATGTTCATTTACAGGCTATTGCGTTGTGGTGCCTTCAGCACGGGCGCACAGCAGATTCGCCGCAAGCCGCGCCGGGCCTCCACCGGTGGTGCGCGCACAATAAAGGCCCGAGGCAATAGAGCCTCGGGCCTTCATCACACTGAGTGTTAGGCGCCTACCTTGAAGCGAGCAAAACCGGTAACGGTGATGCCTGCAGCTTCGGCGACCTTAGCGATCGAGAGCTTGTTGTCACGAGCGTAATCCTGGTCAAGCAGTGAAACCTGCTTGAAGAATGCGCCGAGACGGCCTTCTACGATCTTGGGGAGAGCAGCGTCAGGCTTGCCCTCTCCGCGGCTGATTTCCTCAACGATGCGACGCTCGTTCTCGACATCTTCTGCCGGAACGTCTTCGCGCGAGAGGTAGGAAGGAGCAGCGAACGAGATGTGCTGAGCGATTCCGCGGGCGGTCTCTGCATCGTCACCCGTGTACGCGACAACAACGCCAACCTGCGGAGGCAGGTCCTTGTTGGTGCGGTGCATGTAGATCTCGAACGAGTCTCCCTCGAGCTTGGCCAAGCGGCGCAGCTCGATCTTCTCACCGAGGATTGCTGCTTCGTCGCTGATCAGGTCTGCAACCGTAGCCGAGCCTGCAGTTGCTGCGAGGCCCTCTTCTACAGTCGAAGCACCAGCGGCCGAAACTGCCGCTACAACGGCTTCGCCGAGAGCAACAAACTTGTCACCCTTTGCTACGAAGTCGGTCTCGCAGGCGAGCTCGATGATGGTCGTTGCTGATCCAGCGGACTGTGCGGCGATGAGGCCTTCGCTGGTGGAGCGGTCGGAACGCTTGGCGTTGCTCTTGGCACCGCGCAGACGAAGAAGCTCAGTGGCCTTCTCGAGGTCACCGCCTGCCTCAACGAGAGCGTTCTTGGTTTCGACCATGCCGGTGCCGAGGCGCTCGCGCAGGGTCTTGAGGTCTTCGAGGCTAAAGTCTGCCATTGTTCGAATCCTTACTTCTTGTCGTCAGCTGCATCTGCAGCCTTCGCGGGGGTCTTCTTTGCTGCGGGCTTAGCAGCAGCGTCATCGGCCTTTGCGTCGTCCTTGTCAGCCTTGGGCTCTTCAGCCTTTGCTTCCTCAGCCTTGGGCTCTTCGGTCTTAGCTGCAGCAGCATCTGCATCAGCCTGGCCGAGAAGCTCAGCTTCCCATGCAGCCATGGGCTCTACTTCTTTGCCCTCTTCTGGCTTCTGGTGACGCTGGATGAGGCCCTCAGCAGCTGCATCAGCAACGATGCGCGTGAGGAGACCAACCGAGCGGATGGCGTCGTCGTTACCCGGGATCGGGTACGCAACGTCGTCGGGGTCGCAGTTGGTGTCGAGGATGGCGATAACCGGGATACCAAGCTTGTGAGCCTCGTCAATGGCGAGGTGCTCCTTCTTGGTGTCAACGATCCAGATAGCCGAAGGGGTCTTCGTGAGGTTACGAATACCACCGAGGCTCTTCTGCAGCTTCACAAGCTCGCGCTTCTGAATGAGGAGTTCCTTCTTGGTGAAACCACGAGTGGTGTCGTCGAAGTCGACCTCTTCGAGTTCCTTCATGCGTGCAAGACGCTTGGAAACCGTCTGGAAGTTGGTGAGGAGTCCACCGAGCCAGCGCTGGTTGACGTAGGGCTGGCCTACGCGCAGTGCCTGCTCAGCGATGGAACCCTGTGCCTGCTTCTTGGTACCAACGAAGAGGATGGTTCCGCCGTGGGCGACGGTCTCCTTGACGTAGTCATAAACGGAGTCGATGTGACCCAGCGACTGCTGAAGGTCAATGATGTGGCTGCCCGAGCGCTCGGTCAGAATAAAGCGCTTCATTTTCGGGTTCCAACGACGAGTCTGGTGTCCGAAGTGTACGCCGCTGTCAAGCAGCTCGCGGATGGTTACGACGGCCATGGCCGTTCTCCTTTTCTGGCTCACTGGCGCGCGTGGCGGCAATGGCCTTCTCAGTTAATACTCGCTACCGGTTGGCGCGAATCCTAGTGCCCGGGCATACCTCCGCCCCGATCGCAGTGCTGCACGAAAGGGGACTGAGTGGAGATAGCGGCCGTGTGGTGAAGTAGTTGTACTGCACCGGGGCACGCGTAGTCACCGCGAATACACGCGGTGCTGCCAAAATCATACCATCGCTCCCCCACAACAACGTCACCGGTTTCGGTTTTCCCCGGGAGCGGTTTTCTAGCGACTAGCCCTGCGTGATTTCTCGACACTGGGTGGATGATTCGAGCCCCGTTGTTCACAATTCTTGCCCTAGTCGTTGCCGTGTCGACCGGCGCGAGCGCCGCTGTTAGCGCCGAAGCCGGGTGGAGTTGGCCGGTGGAGACACCGCATCCGATCATCCGGCCCTATATCGCGCCCGAAACTCCCTACTCGGCTGGACATCGCGGGATCGACATCGGCGCCGGTGCGTCAACCGAGGTGAAGGCACCAGCCGCGGGCGTGGTGCATTTCGCCGGCACCGTTGTCGATCGCCCGGTGCTGTCGATTCTGCATCCTGGTGGGCTCATCACGAGCTACGAGCCTGTAACGAGCGCGCTGGCTCGAGGCGACCCCGTGGCGCAGGGTGAGATTGTGGGCGAACTGCAGCCAGGGCACTGCTCCGTCTTGTGCCTCCATTTTGGCGTGCGCCTCGATGGCGAGTACGTGTCGCCGCTGAACTACCTCGGAGCGATTCCGCGCGCGATCCTCTTGCCCACCAGAAAGCCCTAGCCGGGTTCGAGCGCGAGGCGCAGGAACCCGACTAGGGCTAGTTTCCCGTGATCCGAACGGAGACTTAGTGGTCGACCTTGTGCTTGGGAGCGGCGTCACCCTCGGCATGCTTCGGAGTGTGCTCGGTCGAGTGCGCCGGAGCATGGGTACGCACGTGATCGCCCGTTCCCTTCGGAGTGCGCACTTCAGCACCCACCGAGATCACCCGAGTCGGCCACCAGAACTTCTCCCCCAGCATGAACGCGAGCGAAGGAACAATCACCGTACGCACGAGGAGGGTATCGAGCAGCACACCGATGCAGACGATGATTCCGATCTGCGTGAGCGTGATGAGCGGCAGCACTCCGAGCACCGCAAAGACCGCGGCGAGCAGAATACCCGCACTCGTGATCACGCCACCGGTCGACGAGAGCGCGCGGATCATGCCCTGGCGAGTGCCGTATTCCACGGCTTCTTCTCGAGCTCGAGTGACCAAGAAGATGTTGTAGTCGACACCCAAGGCCACCAAGAACAGGAAGCTGAACAGCACCACGTTCGTATCGATTGCTGGGAAGTCGAAGACTGTCTGGAAGAGCAACCAGCTAGCACCGAGGCTCGCGAAGAACGAGGCAACAACCGTGAGCAGCAACAGGATCGGCGCCACCAGCGAACGGAGCAGCAACACCAACACGATGAACACGAGACCGAGGATGAGCGGGATCACCAAGTCTTGGTCAGACTGTTGAGCGCGCTCAACATCGAGAGCCTGCGCATCCAGCCCACCGACGAGCGCATCAGCACCCTCGATCGTGGAGAGCTCAGCACGGAGAGCCTCGATGGCAGCGAACGAACCTTCCGTTTCGGCCGCGTCATCCAACACCACACTGATCTGCGTGATCGTGGAGGTGCTTTCGCCGATGAGCACCGCATCAACGCCATCGACACCTTCGGCAGCCTGGGCTGCTTCTTCGGCGTAGTCAGAATTCACAATGACCGACGCGGGCGATCCGCTACCAGCAGGGAACGCATCTGCAATGAGCTCTTGACCTTGGACAGCTTCGGGAACCTGCGTGAAGCTCTCGGTCTGCGAGAGGCCGATTTTGATCTGCGGCACGCCCAAGGAGAGCGCGCCGAGCACGACTGCGCCAAGGATTGCGACGACGACAGGCTTCTTGGAAACAAGAACACCCAGCTTGTGCCAGACGCCACGCTCGGCGCTGCCCTCAGTGCCGAACTTGGGAATGTACGGCCAGAAGAGGCCACGGCCGAAGAGTACGAGAGCGGCAGGCAGAACGACGAGCGCGAAAATCATCGCAATAACAACACCCGTGGCACACGCGATACCGAGGGCACGGTTGCCCTCCAGCTCAGCGAACACGAGCGTGAGGAGGGCAAGCACGACGGTGCTGCCGCTGGCAATGATGGCGGGGCCTGCACCGCGCAAGGCACGAGACATGGCTTCACGGCGATCCTCGACGAGCCTCAATTCGTCGCGGTAACGCGCAATCAACAGGAGCGCGTAGTTAGTACCGGCACCGAAAACGAGTACGGAGAGGATTCCGGTGACGGAAGCATCCAACTGGATGCCGGCAAGAGTGGCAACGCGAGCGGCAACGATGCCTGCGAGACCGTCAGCAGTACCCACGACGATGAGCGGCACTAGCCACAACCACGGGCTGCGGTAAGTGACGAGCAGCAGCACGGCGACCACGATCACGGTCGTGAGGAGAAGAGTGAAGTCAGCGCCCTCGAAGACGGCAGCGATGTCGACAGCGAATCCTTCAGGACCGCTCAACAGAGCGGAGAGTCCGTCTGGCAGTCCCGCGTTGGCTTCGGCTCGAATCTCGTCAGCGCGCTCCGCTTGTGCGCCCGCTTCAGTGAGCGCGTCGAGCGGAACGGTGACGAGGGCTGTCGTGCCGTCGTCGGAGAACGAGGGCGGCGGAACGAATCCTTCAGCGGAGAGTTCGCTCAGCGAACCCGTTGCGTCAGTGATCGCGGCGATGTCGTCGTCGGTGAGGTCTCCACCGTCACGGGTGTAGACCAGCAGCGCGACTGTGGAATCGGCGCCCGGCAGGTCTTCTGCGGCAGCGGCAGCCTGGGCGGATTCGGCGGAATCCGGAAGACCAACGCCGGGAAGAGCGCCCTCTTCGTTACCGGAACCGGCAGCAAAGATCGCGCCAGCGGCGAGGAATGCGGTGACCAACACGATCCACGAAGTCTTTCGGGCGGTGATGAACGTCCTGAGGCGAGACATCGCTCTCCTTCTGAAGCAAAGTACTTCGATTAACTAGATATTAGACAAGTTAGAAACATAGCGGTAAACTGAGCGGCATGCAACACACCCAACCCGCCATGGAGCGCCCCCAAGCACGCCGCCCCACCCAGCTGCTGCGGGACATCCTGGACATCAGTGAAGAGTTTGAGGAGCACGTCGGCCGCACGCTTTCCGTCAACGCCACTGATCTCGAAGCGATGGAACACCTGATCATGAGTGGACCGCTGCCGCCGACCGAGCTCTCGCGCCGCCTCAATATTTCGACACCGGCGGTGACCGCCTCGATCGACCGTCTTATTGGCGTTGGCCACGTCACTCGTGAACAGCATCCGACAGACCGCCGCAGTGTTGTCGTCGTGCCCAATCCGCGATCTGTTGCTACCGCCATGGCCACCCTGATGCCCATGATCATGGGCATCGACCGCGTACTCGACAACTTCGATGACACCGAGAAAGAAGTCATCGAGCGCTACCTCAATCAAGTCGTCACGATTTATCGTGAGCAACTCCCCGACCCCGCCGACATTCCCGCGCCGAAGCCGGCCGTCGCCCCGCCCAAGATTGATCCGCCCGGACCGCGGCGCTCGTCGTGGAAGCCTGAGACCCAGGTCGGGCCGACCTCATTCAGTAGCTAGATCGCGTCAGCCGCACACATCACGCACTGCCGGCGAGCTCGGCCCCCGAGGTCTCGGCACCGAGCCCGGTCACGCTCGCGGATGCGCCGTTCGGTAGCTTTCGCGCAAGCGCTCGGTAGAAACGTGAGTGTAGAGCTGCGTTGTACCCAAGCTGGCATGCCCGAGGAGTTCTTGCACAGCACGCAGATCAGCACCACCATCGAGCAAGTGGGTCGCCGCCGTGTGCCGCAATGTGTGGGGCCCCGAACCGCCGGCCCCCGGAACATCGGCAAGCAAGTGCGCAATAACTTCATACACTGTGCGCGAACTGACCTGTTTTCCCCGAGCGCCCACGAAAAGCGGAGCCGCTCCCCCGGTTTCCGTAGTCAACTGACTCCGGCCGCGCTCAAGATAATCGCTGAGTGCCCGTTGGGCCGGGATGCCGAACGGAACAACACGTTCCTTCGAACCTTTACCCATCACGCGCACGGTTAGTCGCGAATCATCGACATCGTTGGCACTCAAGCCCACGAGTTCGCTCACCCGCAGTGCCGAGGCATACAGGAGCTCGACAATAGCCCTGTCCCGCAGCGCAATCGGGTCGGACGAGGAGGCGCGCGCCTCAACACTCTGCAGCATCTCAGCCATTTGGTCGCGATTGAGAACCCGGGGTAAGTGGCGCTCGGCTTTAGGGGCTTTGAGCCGCGCCGCGGCATCCACTTCGGTGTGGTGGTTAGCTGCTAGCCAGGCACTGAAAGCCCGGGCCGCTGCCGCCCGCCGAGCGAGCGTCGCCTTAGCGAGGCCGTCTTGCGACGACTGCCAGAGCCACTCGCGCAGCAGTTCGAGATCGAGGTCAGCCGGTGCTGTCGCGGCGCGCTCAGCAGCAAAATCGACGAGCGTGGTGAGATCGGAACGATACGAACGGATCGTATGCACGCTAAAGCCGCGGTCTGCCGAGAGGTACTCGACAAACACATCCACGAGCCGGTGCAGGTTCACGTGTCTATCGTGCGGCATGCTGCAGACATTAGTGTGCGACGCGATAGCGTTTCGGGATGACCACTCCATCTTCAGCGCAGCACGTCGGCACCGCTCTCGTGACGGGCGCAACCTCGGGACTGGGCGCAGAGTTCGCCCGCCAGCTCGCCTCAGCCGGCCACGACCTCATCGTGGTGGCACGCGATCGCGCTCGCCTAGAGAGTGTGGCCGATTCGCTGCGCTCGACTTTCGGCGTGGACGTCGAGGTACTCGCCGCCGACCTCACTAACCCGCAGCAGCGGGCAATGGTTGAAGAGCGGCTGGCTTCCCCGGAGCATCCGGTCAGCTATCTCGTGAATAACGCCGGCTACGGCCTTGCGCAGGAGTTCGAAAAAAACTCCGTCGATGACGAAGAGCGGATGCTCGAGATCTTGGCGACGGTGCCCATGCGCCTCAGCCATGCTGCGCTCGGCGGAATGCTCTCCCGCGGCTCGGGCACGATCCTGACGGTCGCGAGTATCGCGGGAGGGGCGCCGCTCGGAATGTATGCAGCCGCCAAGACCTGGCCGCTGAGCTTCAGCCGCTGGGCCAATGCGCACTACCGCCACCGCGGCGTGACCTTCAGTGCGGTCGCACCCGGTTTCGTACGCACCGAATTTCATGCCCGCCTCGGCATCGAACGCTCAGACATGGCCCCGAAGTGGATGTGGCTCAACGCGGACTTCGTGGTTCGCTCGGCTCTGCACTCGGCGGCGCGCGGTCGCGCACTCTCCGTTCCGAGCATTCGCTACAAGTTGGTGTGGGCGCTTATGAAGGTGGCCCAGCCGCTCATTCTTGTTGCGGTGGCGCGATCGAGCCGCGCTGAGTCGGCAAAGGCCGCCGGCTAGCGAATCGGAAAGCCGCGCGCCTCAACTTCAGCCTTGAGATGATCGCGCAGGGCAGCGGACGGCCCGGTCACCCCATCGGGCTTGCTTGTGCGGCGAGCGGTGTGCTCAGCCCAGCCGTATTCGGCATCCGGAACGTGAGCAGCACCGCCGGCGACCTGACGCCCCGCATAGAGGCCATTGGCGATCATGACGTCGTCGTACTCTCGCACGTGCTCTTCGACATCCGCGCTGGAGTACTGCTCGCGATGCACCACGGCTTCGCTCGACAGGCGCGGCTTGGTGCCCCGCCGCACGCCCTCTTTCGGATAGCCGATCGTGAGCCCCGCCACGGCAAAGACGCCCTGCGGCAGCCCCAGCTCTTCGGCGATAGCGCTCGGGCTATTGCGCACCGATCCGATGGGCACAGTGCCGAGCCCCAAGGACTCGGCGGCGACGAGCGCGTTCTGAAGCGCAAGCGTGGCATCGACGGATGCCGTCAAGAACATCTCGAGATTGTCTGCCCCGAAGGTGCGCCCCTGACGCTCGGCCAAGTAGTGGAACCGCGACACGTCTGCGCAGAAGATGAGCATGACGGGAGCCTCGGCGACGTAGCGCTGGTCGCCGACGAGGTGAGCCAGGCGGGCACGACGCTCAGCATCCTCGACCACGACGATGCTGAAGGCTTGGAGGTTCGAAGACGTCGGGGCGCTGCGAGCCGAGACCAGAATGGCCTCGAGAACTTCCGCCGCAATCGGCGTCTCTTCGAAGCTGCGAATCGACTCGTGGCTAGTGAGCACCTTAATAGTGTCGGTAACGAACTCGGGCGAAATCTCGCGCTGTTCCTGTTCGATTCGAGTGGCCGGTGCAGTGTGTGTCGAACCCAAGGTCATACCGCAATGATTTCACGCTCAACTGGGCACGCAATGCACGAGGTGCCCCACGACGACAGTTACCGCGCACGTGCCAGTGCACGCGCCAGTGCCAGCGCTCTAGTCGGAGGCAGCAACTTCGGCAGCATTGAAAGTGGAGTTCTTGGCCGAGAATGTTTCGAGCCGCTGCTCGGGAGTCATCGCCTCGATCTGTGCCCACGCCTCTGCTGAGTGCCCCGTGATCTCGGCGGTGTCGCCCACCGGGACGATCGAGTGGACGGTTTGCTTCTCGTACACGTGCACCACGTTCACGGCCTGGCCGTAGTCGACGCCCGAGAGCAGCCGATCTTCAGCGCTCAAGTCGAGCGTGTAACACGTCGCCGAAGCGACCGAGACGGGAATGCCCGCGAACGTCGAGTGGGTGGAGTAGTGCAAATGCCCGGCCAGAATCGCGCGCACGTCACTGCCCTGCAGCACCTCCGCTAGGCGTTCTTGGCGCTGCAGTTCGAGCATGCCCATTGCTTCGAGCATGGGGGTGGGGATCGGCGGATGGTGCACAGCGAGCAGCGTGCCGTGCGGTGCGGGGGTTTCCAGTTCGGCTCGCAGCCATTCCAACTGCTCGTCGCTGATGTCGCCGTGGTGGTAACCCGGAACCGTGGTGTCGAAGGAGATGATGCGCAACCCGTCGATCATGTAGACCCGGTCTTGCGGAGCATCCGATTCGTCATTGAAAAGCAGCTTGGAGTACTGGTCGCGCTCGTCGTGGTTGCCCATCACCCAGATGATTTCGGCGTTCATGCGCTTAGCTGCGGGCTCCACAATTTCGCGAAGGCGAACGTAGGCGTCGGGCTCCCCCAGATCGGCGAGGTCACCCGTGAATACGATCGCTTGCGGGTTGGCGGTTGATCGCTCGAGCTGGGCAAGCGCCTGCTCGAGGTGCTCGATCGTGTTGACCGCGCCGTAGAGCGGTCGGCCGCCCGCAAGTAAGTGGGTGTCGCTCACGTGAGCGATGACGTGGCTGGGGGCAGGGTACTGGCCGAGTTGAATCACACGCCCAGCCTAGGCCTGCCGGGTGTCATTCAATAGGGCATCGCAAGGCGGTGCGAAAGCCTGCGTGCTCGAACCGTGCTGGTTAACGCAGGATGCCCGCCGCCACAACTGTGGTCGACGGGCATCCGGTACCGATTACGCCCGGTGGGGCGCGTTCGATCGTGTGACGTTAGTCCTTCTTGTCGAAGACCGGCAACGTGACCGTTCCGGTGCGAACACCTTCGACGGCAGAATCGAACTCGGTGACGATGTTGTCGCTGTGCTTGAAAGTGAACAGGCTTACGACAATCGCAACAACGAGGTTGAGGAGGAAGCCAGGAACGATTTCGTACATGACGCCCGACAGCGCATCGGTGTTGCCCCAGATGACGACGGTGACAGCACCGGCGATCATTCCGGCGATCGCGCCGGGGGCGGTGAGCTTGCGCCAGAAGAGTGACAGCAAGACGATCGGCCCGAATGCGGCACCGAAGCCAGCCCAAGCGTAACCAACAAGATCGAGCACTGACGCCTGCGGGTCAAGCGCGATAATGATCGCAACAACCGAGACGACGAGAACGCCGATACGACCAAGAACAACCTGTGCCTTCGGAGTTGCTTCCTTCTTCGCGATGATCTTGAAGAGGTCTTCGACGAGAGCCGACGACGACACGATCAACTGCGAGGAGATCGTGCTCATGACAGCAGCGAGCACTGCGGCGAGAACGAAACCAGCGATGAGCGGGTGGAAGAAGATCTGCGACAGCTCGAGGAAGACCTTCTCGGGGTCGTCAAGGGTGAGGTCGGGGTTCTGCTGGAAGTACGCGATACCGATGAGGGCCGATGCCAGCGCACCGAGAACCGAGATGATCATCCAGCTGATGCCGATGCGGCGACCGGCTACGGCATCCCCGGGCGAACGCAGCGCCATGAAGCGGACCAAAATGTGCGGCTGACCGAAGTAGCCAAGGCCCCACGCTGCTGCGGAGATTGCCGCGATTGCGGAACCGCCGAAGAGGTTGAGCATGTCGACTTCTTCAGTGCTGACTGCGCGGATTGACTCAATTGCGCCATCGATGCCACCGACCTGCGAGATACCGATGATCGGTACGAAGATCAGTGCAAGGAAGATCATGATGCCCTGAACAACGTCAGTGTAGGTCGCACCGATGAAGCCACCGAAGAGGGTGTAAAGCACGGTGACGCCACCGACGAGGAGCATTCCGACGAGGTATTCAGAGTTGAATGCGCTCTCGAAGAACTTTCCACCGGCCACCATGCCGGAGGAGACATAGAACGTGAAGAAGACGAGGATGATGATTCCTGCGGTAATGCGCAAGATGTGTGTTTTGTCGCGAAGCCGGTTCTCGAAGAAGCTGGGTACCGTGATCGAGTTCTTGGACACTTCGGTGTACGCCCGCAGTCGGGGTGCGACGAATTTCCAGTTGAGCCAGGCGCCGATCGTCAGACCGATGGCGATCCAGCCCTCTACGAGGCCTCCTACGTAGAAGGCACCGGGGAGTCCGAGGAGGAGCCAGCCGGACATGTCGGATGCTCCTGCGCTGAGCGCCGCCACTCCGGGGCTGAGCTTGCGACCAGCAAGCATGTAGTCGTCGAGGTCGGTAGTGCGTTTGTAGGCCCACCAGCCGATCCCGAGCATTGCGGCCATATAAATGACCATCGCAATAATTTGGAAGGTTAGATCGTTCAAGGTGTCGCCTTTCTCATGCGTGTGCGTGGGTTAAGCCTGTCTACCCTTGCAGAGATAAGGATTAGTAACAATCTCAATCGACGCACATAAAAGGTAAGAGTTTCTAACGCTTGTGCGCAGTTAGACAGGAATCACGCGCTTATGCGGAGCCCACACAGGAGTGTTGCGCCCGGCCACAGCTGAACACAATTTTCAACACTTCGAGGTCAGCCTCGACGCCGCGTAAACTGACGCCACTATGACAGTCGCTCGCGTCCTTTCCGCCATCGACGAGTTGCCTCCGACCTCGCATACGACCGTCGTTGGCATTTCGGGGTTCGGCGGGGCGGGCAAGTCAACGCTCGCTCGCGAGCTGGTGTCTACACTGCCGAGTTGTGTTCGCATACGTGGCGACGATTTTCTTGAGCCTGTTCGATCGCACCAGCGCTCGAACGACTGCGCTGGCGTTGAACGTTTGCGCTTGCGTCGAGAAGTGCTCGATCCTCTTCGCCACGGCCGCAGCGGTTCGTTTCAGCGGTTCGATTGGTCAGCTCGCGCTCTCGCGACCCCCGAGGCGTTGCCCTTCGCGGATGTCGTCGTGGTTGACGCGATCGGGCTCTTTCATCCGGAGCTTGCGGGCGCCTTCGATCTCACCGTGTGGGTTGACTTAGCGCTCGACGATGCCACTGCTCAGGGGAAGGCGCGTGATCGCCGGCTTGGACGAGATCACGAACGGCTATGGGACGAGGTTTGGGTACCGAACGAACGAGACTTTGTTGCTTGGTTCGATCCACGTTCCACCGCGGATGTGTTGTATCGAATCAAGTAGCTGAACTCTTCGCTTGGCATCAAACACAGCGCTGCCCACTTACCGCGCGCTCGTTACACGGTTCCAACCGCGCTCAGTCTCGGTGACACGGCCGTCGAGTTCGAGCAAGCCGAGTCGGGCGCGAACTGTGGAGAGCGCGAGCCCGCTGCGCGCAGCTAGATCATCGGCGGAACGGGCGCTGCGAGCGCTGAGGGCGTCGAGAAGACGGGTCGTGTCGGTGTCGCGGGGGCCGCGGGCATCCGCGCCGGCGCCTGAAGAGGCCGCGAACTGCTCTGCGCCCGCCACCTCATCGATGGTGAGCAACGCTTGCTCGATCGGCGCTAACTCGGCCATCTGGTCGGGATTAGTGACACACACGGCGTCATAGTCACGGATGAGGCGGTGACAGCCCGCGGAGGCGGCGCTGGTAACCGGGCCGGGCACCGCTCCCAGCGGTCGGCCCAAGGTGGCCGCGTGACCAGCCGTATTGAGGGAGCCGGATCGCCAGCCCGCTTCGAGAACCACCGTCGCCATGCTCGCTGCGGCTATGAGCCTGTTGCGCTGCAAAAACCTCCATTTAGTGGGTGGTGAGCCGCACGGGAGCTCTGAGATGACGACGCCATTCTCGACAATGCGACCGAGAAGCGCGTCGTGACCACTCGGATAGAAGCGGTCCACTCCCCCGGCGAGGAACGCAACAGTGAGGCCGTGGCTGGCGAGCGCCGCACGGTGGGCCATGCCATCGATTCCGTAGGCGGCGCCCGACACGATTGTGTATCCACGATCAACGAGCCCGGCGGAAGCCTCCATCGTGATGTGTTCACCGTAGCCAGTGGCGGCGCGGGCGCCGACGAGGGCGATGCCGCGTTCGATTCCGGCAAGGGCTTCATCGGTTCCGCGAACCCACAGCGCCGAGGGCGCATGCCAGTCGAGATCGTTGAGCCGCGACGGCCACACGGTGTCGCCGGGCGTGAGTAGTCGTGCGCCGAAACGGGCGGCCTGACGCAGAGCGATGAGCGCGGTGTTGGACTTGAGCCGTGGCATCCACCGGTCGATTGCTTGGGCCATATCGTCGTCGCTCACTGCATCGCCGTCAGCCGAGAGCGTCGCGGCGAACCGCTCGGGCTCCCAATGCTCGACAACGGCCGTGAGAGCGCGCACGGCTCCGAGCTGTTGGATGGCGCGACCGGCCAGGCGGTCGCCGGGCTCGGCCAAGCCACTCCACGTGGCGCGAGCGAATCGTTCTTCGATCGCATCGCGGTCGAAGTCTTCACCGCCACCGACGCTGACTGCCCTGACGAGAGTGGCTACTTCTGATTCTTTGAGTCCAAACATGGTCACTGTGACATGGCCTTTCTGAGGTAAAGCGCTTGCCCAACGTGGGTGTCGTCGGGCCGGGAATCGTCGGCGAGATCGGCAAGCGACCACGCGACGCGCAACACGCGGTCGTACCCGCGCATCGTGATGCCTCCGCGTTCAAGAGCGCGGTCGAGGCCGGCGGTGACCTTGGGTGCGAGCCGCAGTTCGCGACCACGCAGATACGAACCCGGCACGTGAGAGTTGAGCCGCCACGGTGTTGCTTCGAGGCGAGCCGCGGCACGTTCGCGAGCAGCGGTGACTTGAGCTCGAGCATCCGCGGTCGAGAGTGACGGCCGCTCCCCTGCCAAGCGCAGTTGAGCGCTCGTGATGCGCTCGACTCGAAACTGAATATCGATGCGATCAAGCAGCGGCCCCGAGAGACGTGCGAGATACCGCCGCCGACTGTTGGGCGGACACGTGCACTCGCTGTCGCGCGCACCCCACTGCCCGCAAGGGCAGGGGTTGGCGGCCATCACGAGTTGAAAGCGGCCGGGAAAGTGGGCGAGTGCGTTGGCTCGATGGATGCTGATTACCCCCGATTCGAGAGGTTGCCGAAGTGCGTCTAGCGCTGCCGGCGCAAACTCGGGTGCTTCGTCGAGAAAGAGCACTCCGTCGGAGGCTCGGGCGGCAGCACCCGGACGTATCTGGGAGCTGCCGCCGCCCACGAGCGCCGCGGCCGTCGCCGTGTGATGAGGCGCTTCGAGGGGTGGTCGAGTCGTGAGGCTGCTGCCGACCGGGAGTCCGGCGAGAGAACGAATGGAGGAGACTTCGAGGGCCGCCTGCGGATCAAGATCCGGTAGGAGGCCGGGCAGCCTCGCGGCGAGCATCGTTTTACCGGCACCGGGCGGGCCCAGCAGGAAGACATGATGACCACCCGCCGCGGCGACCAGCATCGCGTCGATCGCGTCGCTTCCGCCGATCATGTCGGAAAGGTCGCCCGCGTTCTCGAGCGTCACTTCGGGAGCGGGCCGAGTGATGATCTCGACAGGTTCAGGCTCAAATTCCCCGCCGTGCCAGATCGCAGCATCCCTCAGGGAAGGCACGGCAATCACCCGCATATCGGGAACGAGGGATGCCTCGTCGGCGTTGCCGCTCGGCACCATCACGGTCGTGAACCCGGCCCGCGACGCGGCGAGCACCGCGGGCAGTACCCCATTGACCGGACGAAGTCGCCCATCGAGACCGAGCTCACCGATGTGAAGCACGCGGTCGATCGATTCTGCCGAGATTGTTCCCGAGGCGGCGAGCGCCGCGAGCGCGATTCCGAGGTCGAAGCCGGAGCCGTGTTTGGGAAGCGCAGCCGGCGACAGGTTGACGGTGATCTTGCGATTCGGCAGCCCGCATCCAGAGTTCGTTGCTGCGGCCCGTACGCGATCTTTTGCCTCGCCCAGCGCAGTGTCGGGTAACCCGATGAGGACGAACCCGGGAAGGTTGTTGGAGAGGTCTGCTTCGATCTCCACGATGGCCCCTTCGAGTCCCAGCAGGGAAACGGCGTACGTTCTGCCGATCACGAGATGCGCTTCAACTGTTCGATTTCCACGACGCCACGAGACGGCACGATTACCGCAATGGCATCGATGCGCACGGAAGCACCAGATCCCGGATGGTCATCGCACCAGGCCGCAGCGAGTCGCCGCAGCCGCGCGAGTTTGGTGGCAGTGATCGATTCGAAGGGATGCCCAAACATCACACTCGAGCGAGTCTTGACCTCGACGAAAACTAACTCGTCGCGCTCGCGCGCCACAATGTCGAGCTCCCCTTGCGAACACCGCCAATTGCGGTCGAGGATCTCGAGCCCTGCACTAGTCAGGTGGTCGGTCGCGAGCTGTTCGCCACGTGCGCCAAGTTCATCTTTTGCTGCCATGGCTCAAGCGTCGCGCCTCGGCGCAGCCGCGACCGAGCCTGCACGCAATGTGGGAGAAGCCCCGCCGCCGCACCCCGATGGGGAGGACTAGTTGGCTACTCGGTCGCGTTGCCCGCTTCGAACACCGAGACGCTGAACCACACACCATCGTCGACGGTAACCCTGAGCTTCAGAGTGGCCGGGTCAGCGTCGAACGGCTCCGTAATGCTCGCCATTGCCGCAGTTCCGCGCTCGCTCACACAGTCGTTTGCCTGCACTCCGTCTACGATTTCTCCGTCGGACACGAGAAAGAGTTCAAACTCCGATGGGCGGTCGCAGCCGATGGCAAGAAAGAGCTGATCGACGGAGCCGCTGAGCGGCGGGAGGGAGTATTCGTGGGCACCCACATCCACCTGCTCGAAGAGAATGGCGTCACTGAACCCTGATCGCTGCATTCCGGGGTCCGCGCTCAAGAACGGCATTCTCGATTCGCCCGCATCACTGGAAGCCCCCGATGGTCCCGAAGTCTCGGATGCTTGGGGCTCAGCCGGGACGCACCCGACAAGTCCGAGCAATACCGCGACACCGACAAGAGCGACTCCACAAATACGCATAGTGGCTTTCTAACACTCGGCCGCGCACCCGCCTAGTGAATCTAACGAATTGTCATGAAACCGTTTTGGACCACACAGGGCACAGTACACAGGGCTCCGGTCGCCACAAGCAGGGCACAAGTGTCCCGGCGCGGGTCTCAGCTACGCGAACAACCCGGCAATCAAACTCGCCGCCAGCACCACCATGATCACCGCGATCACGATGTCGAGCACCCGCCACGCAACGGGCTTGGCGAAGAGCGGTCGCAGATAGCGGCTGCCGTAACCGATCGCTGTGAACCAGATCACGCTGCCGAGGCAGGCTCCGAGCGCGAACCACCAGCGGTCGTCGCCGTAGGTGCCGCCGATGGAGCCGAGCAGCAGCACGGTATCGATGTACACGTGCGGGTTGAGCCAGGTGAGCGCGAACGCCGTCGAGAGGGCGGCGGCGAGCGTCATCCCCTTGCCGCCGGTTGATGCTGTGAGGGCTTGCGGGCGCACGGCGCGGCGCAGCGACAAGAACGCGTACACGAGCAGGAAGAGGGCACCGCCGACCCGCGCGATCACGAGCAGCCACCCGGCTTGTTCGATGAGCGCGCCGAGGCCAGCAACGCCGGCGGTGATCAGCACGATGTCAGAGAGCATGCAGACGAGCACGACCGCGGTGACGTGTTCCCGCCGCAGCCCTTGCCGCAGCACGAACGCGTTTTGCGCGCCGATCGCGATGATCAGCGAGAGCCCAAAGCCGAACCCGGCGACAACGACGGCGATGATCGGAGGCATGAGATGACTCTAGGGGCAGAATGGGTTCATGCCGACCACGCCATCGCCGGAGCACCGTGACCTCGTTCACGCGCTGACTTCTGCGGTGCGCGGCGAGGTAGATGACTCCACGCGCCGCCGTGCCGAATACTCCGGCGATGCCTCGAACTACCGGGTTGTGCCGCAGGTGGTCGTGTTTCCGCGTGACACCGACGACGCGCTCGCAGCACTCTCGGTTTCTCGCGACAGCGGCACGCCTCTTACCTCGCGCGGTGGCGGCACATCAGTCGCCGGCAATGCCATCGGAACCGGCATCGTGCTCGATTTCTCCCGGTACCTGAACCAGGTTCTTGAGATGGATGCGGATGCCCGAACCGCCCGCGTGCAGCCGGGCACCGTGTTGGCCACTCTCCAAGCCGCCGCGCAGCCTCATGGTCTGCGCTTCGGCCCCGATCCCTCTACGTGGTCGCGCTGCACCGTCGGAGGAATGATCGGCAACAACGCCTGCGGAGCCCATTCCCTGCAGTTCGGCAAAACCGCCGACAATGTGAAGAGCCTCGATGTGGTCGACGGCCTCGGTCGACGATTCACTGCGGCCAACGACCCGAGCGTCGCTGAGGGCCTCCCCGCCCTCGTCAGCAACAACCTCGGGATAATCCGCACCGAGCTCGGGCGCTTCGGCCGTCAAGTGTCGGGCTACAGCCTCGAACACCTGCTGCCCGAGCACGGCCACAACCTCGCCCGCAGTCTCGTGGGCACCGAAGGCAGTCTCGTGACGGTGCTTGAGGCGACCGTTGATCTGGTGGCCGAGCCCCAGCATCCGCTGCTCGTCGCGCTGGGCTACCCCGACATGGCGACCGCCGCCGACGCCGTGCCCGCGCTGCTCCCCCACCGCCCCAGCGCGATCGAGGGTCTCGACGCCCGCATCGTGGATGCCGTCAGCCGCACCCGCGGAGCCCGCGCCGTCGCCGCCCTGCCCGCGGGCGCTGGCTGGCTGCTCGTCGAGGTCACCGGTGACGACCCCGCGGAGACCCTTCAGCGCGCAAACCGTCTCGCTGCCGATGCTGCGGCGATCGAGTCCCGCGTCATCACCGATCCGGTGGCCGCGAAGCAACTGTGGCGCATCCGAGAAGACGGGGCCGGGCTCGCCGGGCGCACCGCATCCGGAACGCAAGCGTGGCCCGGCTTCGAAGACGCCGCCGTACCACCCGAACGCCTCGGCGCCTACCTTCGCGACTTCGACGCCCTGCTCGCCGACTACAACATCGAGGGGATGCCGTACGGCCATTTCGGCGATGGTTGCGTTCATGTGCGGCTCGATATTCCTCTCGCGACCGATGGCACCGTTTTGCGTGCCTTCGTGGATGACGCCGCCACGCTTGTCGCGTCCTATGGCGGCTCGCTGTCGGGCGAACACGGCGACGGTCGCGCACGTAGCGAGCTGCTGCCGCGCATGTATTCGCCGGCCGCGATTGACCTGTTTGGGCAGTTCAAGCGGCTCTTCGATCCGAACAATCTGATGAACCCGGGAATCGTTGTCGACCCGGCTCCGGTCGATGCCGCTCTGCGCCGCCCGGCCGCCCTACCTCTTATCAAGGTCAACGGGTTTGCGTTTAGCGACGACGATGGCGACCTCACCACCGCCAGCCACCGCTGCGTGGGAGTCGGCAAGTGTCGCGCCGACAACTCGGTCAGCCACGGTGTGATGTGCCCGTCGTTCTTGGCGACCGGCGACGAGAAAGATTCCACTCGCGGCCGCGCCCGCGTGCTGCAAGAAATGGCCAACGGTTCTCTCATCTCCGGCGGAGTGAACTCCCCTGAAGTGCACGACGCCCTCAATCTCTGCCTCTCCTGCAAAGCCTGCGCGAGCGACTGCCCCGCGGGCGTCGATATGGCCACGCTCAAAGCCGAAGTGCTGCACCGCCGCTACGAGGGCAAGCTCCGCCCGCGCAGCCATTACCTCCTCGGCCAGCTCCCGCTCTGGGCACGCCTGATCTCGCCGATCGCCCCGCTCGCGAATGCTCTGCTGCGAGTGCCACTTGTGCGACGCTTCACCCTGTGGGCCGGCGGAATGGATGCTCGGCGCACCTTCCCCGCTTTCGCCCGTCATCCTTTCCGCTCGAGCTCCGAGGCTCGCGCCCTGCGCGCTGCGCCCCCGGCCGAGGCGCCGATCGCTGGACGGGCAACCCCCGCCACCGCAGCCACCGCCCCCGGCGCTCTCGCTGACGCAACTGCCACCGTCAGCAACTCGACCGCAGCCCCACGCCCGCGAGTCCTCCTCTGGGCCGATTCCTTCACCGACAACTTCTCGCCGGACATCGCCCGCGCCACGATCCGCGTGCTGGATGAGGCCGGCTACGAGATTCTGCTTCCCGAGCGCGATGTGTGTTGCGGCCTCACCTGGATTACCACCGGGCAGTTGGCGGGCGCGCGCCAGAAGCTCACCGACCTGGTGAGCGAGTTCGCTGGCTATGTCGACCGCGGCATCCCGATCATCGGCATCGAGCCCTCGTGCACGGCCGTGCTGCGCTCCGACCTGACCGAGCTTCTGCCCGGCAACCCCGCGGCGGCAGCAGTCGCCCGGTCAACTTTCACGCTCTCCGAGCTGCTCACCGCGCCGGCACCGCTGGGGCCAGCCAACTGGCAACCGCCCATTCTCAGCGACCAGACCTTTGTCGTTCAACCACACTGCCACCAGCACGCGGTCATGGGCTTCGACGCCGATCGCGCACTGCTCGCCGCCACAGGAGCAACCGTCACCGAGATCAGCGGATGCTGCGGGCTCGCCGGAAACTTCGGCATGGAGAAGGGACACTACGACGTTTCGGTCGCCGTCGCCGAGAACGGCATCCTGCCTGCTCTGCGCGCTGCGGCATCCGACAGTACGCTGCTGGCCGACGGCTTCTCGTGCCGCACGCAGGCATCACAACTCGCGAACACCGAGGGCAAGCATCTCGCGGAGGTCCTTGCCGCTGCGCTTCCTGAGCGTTAAACGGCGGTACCAGCTACTCGTCGAGCGCGAGTTCCTTCGGCAGTTCGAGATCTTTGGCACTGAGCTCTTCGATGTTGACGTCCTTGAAGGTGAGCACGCGCACGCTCTTCACGAAGCGGTCGGAACGATACACATCCCACACCCACACGTCGGTCATCGAGAGCTCAAAGTAGAAGTCGTGCTCCGTATCGCGGCGCACCAAATCGACCTCGTTGGCCAGGTAAAACCGCCGTTCTGTCTCGATCACGAAACGGAACTGGCTCACTACATCGCGGTATTCGCGGTACAGCGCAAGCTCGACCTCGCGGTCGTAGTCTTCAAACTCGTCTTCATCCATGCTGCCCTTATTGTAGGCCGCGCTAGCGCAACCATGTGTGCCGATGAAGCTCGGTGGCGCCAAGGCTGCGTACCGCCTCAAAGTGGGCTGCCGAACCGTAGCCTTTGTTGCTCGGCCAGCCATAGCCGGGGTACTCCTCGTCGGCCTCGATCATGAGGCGATCCCGGTGCACTTTTGCCACCACGGATGCCGCAGCAACAGAGACGCAGTCGCGGTCAGCCTTCACCCTGGTCTGCACTCGCGGCGCGACGGTCAGGGCGCCGCTGAGCCAGTCGGTGCTGCCGTCGAGCAGCACAACGCTCGACATCACGTCGAGGCCCGCTTCGTGCAATTGGATGAGCGCGCGCTTGCCGGCCAGCCCCAGGGCGGCCGTGATGCCAATCGCATCAATCTCGGTGGCATCCGCGTAGCCGACCGCAGAAAGTGGTGCCCACTCGAGCGTGAGCGGCTCAAGAAGTTCGCGCCGTTTTTGGCTGAGCATCTTGGAGTCACGCAGCCCCACCGGCCAGACGCCATGGGCAGGCGTCATCGCCGTCATGCCCACGCCAACGGGGCCGGCGATCGCGCCACGACCAACCTCGTCGCAACCTATTACTGCTCGCGCACCTGCATGAAAGAGTTCGCTCTCGACCTCGCTGTGCGGGTCTGACACTGCCATGATCTACTCGGCGTTCTGTGTGACCCGCTGGAACGTCGTGGAGTAGTTGTCGAGCATGGTCCACCGCTCGGTGGGCCAGCTGATCAAGAAGGCACGCCCCACGACAGAGTCGATTTTCACGAAACCACCCGTGGGGTCGTCTTTGTGAAAGGCAGAGTCAGCAGAGTTGTAGCGGTTGTCACCCATGACCCAGATGGAGTCGTCGGGCACCGTGACCGAGAAATCTTCTTGAGTCGCTTTGGTAACAGCATCCGGCAGCAGAATGTAGGGCTCCTCGAGAGGGATGCCGTTGACGACTATTTGGCCGAATTCGTTGCAGCATTCCACGGTGTCACCGGGCAGCCCGATGACACGCTTGATGAGGTGGTTACTGCTGTCAGGGGCGCTCAGCCCCACGAACGCGAGAACACCATCGACAGCGCCGACGAACCAGTTCTCAGGCTCACTCGAAACTGCGGGAAGCCAGCCGCCCGGATCGGTGAAGACAACGACGTCGCCGTGCTCGATCGGAAAGAGAGCGGGCTCGAGCTGGTTGACCAGAATGCGGTCATCAATTTGCAGGGTGTTTTCCATCGACGACGACGGAATGTAGAACGACCGCACGAGGTACGTCTTGATCATGAAGGAGATCACGATCGCAGCCACGAAGATGATCAGAAGATCACGAATGAACAGCTTCCAGCCGCCCGTCTTCTTGGCGGCACGGTGGCGCTCGCTGTTGCTGCTGGGCAGCGCGTCGTCAACAGTATTGTGTGTCATTAAACCCCAAAGCTCCCAGCAAGCATATGCCGCTGGGAGCCGTTGGTTTGTGAATTACGCGAGAGTTAGTTGTCGCGCTTCTCTTTGATCTTCGCCTTCTTACCGCGCAGGTCGCGCAGGTAGTACAGCTTGGCGCGGCGAACGAGTCCACGCGAAACGACCTCAATGTGGTCGATTACGGGCGAGTGAACCGGGAAGGTACGCTCGACGCCGACCTGGAAGCTGACCTTGCGAACGGTGAAGGTCTCGCGAACGCCGTGGCCTGAACGACCGATTACAACGCCCTGGAACACCTGAATACGCGAGCGCGTACCTTCGATGATGTTTACGTGAACCTTGACGTTATCGCCGGCACGGAAGTCAGGAATGTTGTCTTTGAGAGACGCCTTGTCGACGCCATCGAGGATATGCATGAGTAATCGCTCTCTGCGCCCGCCATGAGTCGAACGCACTTAGTTAGATAAGAAAATTTGTGCTTCAAGCGGTTACGACGCCCTCATGGCAGAGTCGTGCGCGAGCACAATCGATAATTCTGCCACACATTCAGTCGAAAGTGCGATTCTCCTCGGCTTCGAGGATGATGACGCGACCGTTGTCGAGGTTCTCTCCCGGGCGCGAGGGTCGTTGCGCGTCGCGCTCGAAGCCCTCGACGAGGCTCGTAAAGCGATTGCGGGTCTCGGTGACGAGCTGCCAGAGCGCGATCCAGAACGCCGCGATGGCGACAATCACGATGAGCGCGGCCGGGAACGAAGCATCCACAAAGCCATAGACGATGATCGCCGCGTGCCACGCCGCGAGCACTCCCGCGTCGATCCACGACACCTGCTTCGAATCGCGCACACTCTTACGGGCGACCGTGAGCCCCGCGATGGCCAGCAGGGCAAAAGCCAGAATTGGGCACAGGATAAGGAACAGGACGAAATCCCAGCCCACGCTCGAACCGTAGATACCGCGGGCAAGCAATACCCACAGCGGCAACACGATTACCGCGATGAACTGCCAGTAGTAGAACGCGCGCCTAATCATCATGGTTCTCAGGGTATCTTCGTTGTGATCAGGAATGCTGAGAAGCATCAGACCGAAAGACCAGGTATCCCCCGTGCCCAACCCCGCGAACGTTCGCACCGAACCAGTGCAGCAGCGGAGTGCAGAACGAATCAACGTGCTGCTCGATGCAGCCGCGGTACTGCTCGATGAAGTCGGGATCGACGCGCTCACCACGAGCGACGTCTCGAAGCGAGCGCAGTCCTCTGTGGGCGTTATCTACCGCTACTTCCCCAACATCCAGTCGCTGCTTCGTGGCTTAGCGTCGCGCAACTTCGACAAGTACCGCGCCGGGCTCTCGGCAACCCTCGCAAAACGGGCCACGACGGGTCTCGAAGCTCTCAACACCGCGATCGACCTCTACGTTGAATTTTGCCGCACCGAACCGGGCTTTCGAGTGCTGTCGTTCGGCAACATCATCGACCGCCGTTTCAATGTCGACCGCAAGAGCAACAACACGGCGCTGGCCGAAATTCTGACTGACCTTCTGGTCACCACGTACGAAGTTCCGGCCTCGGATGCCCTCGCTTTCGATATCGAAGTGACGGTAGAAATCGCCGATTCACTCCTCGAGCGTGCATTCTTGTATGACCCGCGCGGTGAAGAACCGTTTATCGACAAGCTCCGAGAGTTCATTGCGCAACTTTTGGCACCGCACACGAAAGAGGCAGCTACCGCATGATCGAGTTGAGAACCCCCGCCGAAATCAACGAGATGAAGGCAGCCGGCGAGTTCGTGGCCAGCGTTCTGACCGCAACGGAAGCGGCCACCAAGGTGGGCACCAACCTGCTCGAGATCGATGCCCTCGCGCACAGCATGATCCGCGAGCGTGGCGCCGAGAGCTGCTACATCGACTACCACCCCTCGTTCGGAGCTTCGCCCTTCGGCAAGGTCATCTGCACGTCGATCAACGACGCCGCCCTGCACGGACTCCCCCACGACTACACGCTGAAAGATGGCGACCTTGTGAGCCTCGACTTCGCTGTTGCGGTTGATGGCTGGGTCGCTGACTCTGCGATCACTTTCGCCGTGGGTACTCCCCGTGACGAAGACCTCAAACTCATGGATGCCACCTCGCGTGCCCTTGACGCCGGCATCGCCGCCGCCATCGTCGGCAACCGCATCGGGGCCATCTCGGCCGCCATCGGAGACGTCGCCTACGGCGCGGGCTACGAAGTGAACCTCGACTTCGGCGGCCACGGCGTTGGTCGCGAAATGCACGGCGACCCGCACATCCCGAACGATGGCAAGGCTCGCCGCGGCATGCCATTGAAGCCCGGCCTCGTGTTCGCGATCGAGCCATGGCTCATGATCGGCACCGACGATATCTTCACGGATGACGACGGCTGGACCCTGCGGAGCGTCGACGGCTCTCGCGCCGCCCACTTCGAGCACACGGTTGCGGTTACCCCCGACGGCCCGCTCGTTCTCACGGCGCGCAAGTAAGCGCCCGCGAGTAAGCGAACGGCTCGCACCGCTCGAACCGCCACACGATTAGCCGGCGGGCGACGATGAACGCGCGCTTATTCCTCTAGTTCTGCGCGCCCGCGCGAACCTCAAGCTGAATCGGCGGCACCGACGTCGTGTAATCCCAGGCGCCCTCGCTGTTGGTACCCGCCTGCGGGATCGCAAATAGCACGTCGTACGTGGTGGTGTCGGTGCAGCCTGCCGAATCGGGGTGGGTTTCGTGACCAACCCGCAGGCTGTCCGGTTGCGGGAGTACCCAGACGGCGATGAGTTCGCACGACTGCACTTCGGTCGTCACGACCATGTCTGCGCCACCGAGCGTCGCCGCCAAGGCGCCGCGCGCCTGAGCCACCTCGTCGTCGGTGGCATCTACCAGCACCTCGACCGAGGGCCAGGCGTCCACCGACACCGCAGACTGCGTGTAACCGCTCGGCAGCGGGTGCGCAGCGAGATCTGCGAAGGTGACGTCGTCAACGGTCATCCGCCGCGTCGTCAGGGTCGAATCGCTCGACTCCCCAGCACCGCCTTCAGTACTCGAAGTGGATGCGGGCCCCGGCGTCGCCGAGTCAGCCGACGAGTCGACATCCTCGGTCGCTGTCGCGGTGCACCCGGCCAGCAGGGCAACGGCGGCAATCGCGGCCAAGAATGAAACGTGCGTCGATCGGAAAGTCATGCGTCCATGTTTTCACACGGGCCGGAATGCGGTGAGAGTTGTACTACTCGCCGTCAGGCAAAAGATCGGGGCGCACTCGACGCGTACGTTCGAGCTGCTGCTCGTAACGCCAATCGGCGATCGCCTTGTGGTTTCCACTCAGCAGCACCGGCGGTACGGAGCGTTCACGCCACGTCGACGGTTTCGTGTAGCTGGGGTACTCAAGCAGGCCGTTTTCGTGGCTTTCTTCGGTGAGGCTTTCGGGGTTTCCCACCACGCCTGGCACCAGGCGACCGATCGCTTCAATCATGGCCATCGTGGCGACTTCACCACCGTTGAGCACATAATCGCCCAAGCTGATCTCGCGAACACGAACCGTATCTGCGGCGTAGTCGATGACGCGCTGGTCGATGCCCTCGTAGCGACCGCACGTGAAGACGAGATGTTTCTCTTGGGCCAGCTCGCGGGCTGCTGCCTGCGTGAAAGGAACACCGGCAGGGCTCGGAACGATGACTACCGTTTCGGGCGTGAGCGTGGCATCCAGCGCTTCGCCCCACGGCTCGGGACGCATGACCATGCCAGCGCCACCACCGTAGGGAGTGTCGTCAACAGTGCGGTGACGATCGTGCGTGTAGTCACGCAGATCGTGCACGCCCAATTCGATGATTCCACGCTCGCGCGCTTTACCCAGAAGAGAAATGTCTAGCACCCCGAAGAAATCCGGGAAGATCGTCAGAATGTCGATGCGCACTCGTCGACCCTTACTGTTAGTCGGATTCGGTGGAGTTGCCTGCGTCGTCGGCAGCCGCCTCAGTGGCGTCTGCTTCGGTAACGTCTGTTTCAGCAGCCGCCGCCTCGTCAGCGATCTCTTCGAAGAGTCCTGGCGGAGGCGTAACGACCATCTCTCCCGCTTCGATGTCGACGCTCGCCACGATCGACTTCACGAACGGAACCAGCACATCGCCATTGGCTGTAGAGACGGTCAGCAGATCTTGCGCGGGGAAATGATCAACCTGCGCGAGAGTGCCGACCTGTTTGCCGTCACGAATGACCTTGAGGCCGATGAGTTGGTGGTTGAACCACGCATCCTCTTCTGGCGCCTCGTTGGGATCGTAATCGATCCAGAGAATAGCCTTTACAAGCTTTTCTGCAGCACTGCGGTCGGGAACGCCCTTGAAGAACGCGACCGGCTGTGCGTTAAACCACTTGAGCTCGACGAGCTCGAGTGTCTTGCCGTGCCACGGAGAACTCGTGGGCACTTGGAGAGAAAACACGGCGCCCGGAACGAAACGACGTTCCGGGGCATCCGTGTACATCTCAACTTTGATCGCTCCCTTAAGCCCGTGAGCTTTCGTCAAGCGCCCCACTCGCAGCTGTGTGCGACCTTCGCGGGGAATCTTTGTTTCGCTCACTGGCTAGAAGTCAGTGTCGACAACGTCGACACGCACCTTGCGACCATCGGCCAGAGCCGTGATCAGCGTGCGCAGAGCTTTCGCGGTGCGACCAGAGCGACCGATGACACGGCCGAGATCCTCTGGGTGCACGCGAACCTCGAGGAGGTCACCGCGCTGCGTGTTTTTCGCAACGACCTGGACCTCGTCGGGGTGGTCAACGATTCCCTTGACGAGATGTTCTAAAGCGGGAGCGAGCAATTGCTAAGCCTTGTCTGCGTCAGCGGCAGGTGCTTCAGCGGGAGCCTCGTCAGCGACGGGAGCCTCTGCAGCGGGTGCCTCTTCAGCCTTAGGCTCAGCCTTTTCAGTCTTGGGCTTGAGAACAGGCTTCTTCTTCTCGTCAGCCTGGAACTCAGCCTTAGCTTCCTTGACCTTGACGGTGCTGACAGCGTTCTTGTCACCCTTGAACTTGCCCCAGTCGCCGGTCAGCTTGAGGATAGCCTCAACCTGCGGGCTGGGCTGGGCGCCAACGCTCAACCAGTACTGCGCACGCTCGGACTCGACCTCGATGAACGAGGGCTCCTCGGTGGGGTGGTACTTTCCGATTTCTTCGATGACACGACCATCGCGCTTCTTGCGCGAGTCGGCAACGACGATGCGGTAGAACGGTGCACGGATCTTGCCCATGCGCTTCAAACGAATCTTTACAGCCACAATTCTCCTGATTTAAATGTTTATTGGTGGCGAACCGCTAGCCGTGAGCGTGGGGGCACACTCGGCAGAAAAGCTCTAGTGGATTCCATCCGGGCCTGATTAGAGGGTCGGGCTACGGAGGACTCAACCGCCTATTCTGCCAGAGTTTTGCGCGCTTCGGGAACCGATCGCCAATAAAGCCCCAAAGAGGTGCCGTTAACCGTTCTGAGAGTCACGCCACGCGAGCCACTGCTTGGCCGCCGTGAGGTCATACTCGGGGCCAGTAATGCCCAAAGTGAAGAGCGTGATGCCCTGCTCGCGCATGCTGTCGGCGTCTTCAACGCTCTTGTCGCGCAGCTCATTCGAGATCTCGATCTCGTTGATGTCGCGGCCAACGGCCTCGCAGTGGCCAGAGAGAACGCTCAGCTTGTGAACGAGCTCGTCGCCAGTTGCGAAGCTGTGCCAGATGTCGGCATGCTTGGCCACGAGCTTGAGGGTCTTCTTTTCTCCCCCACCGCCAATGAGAACGGGGATCTTGCGCGTCGGCGCCGGGTTCAACTTGCCCCAGCGCGACTCGATACGAGGCAATGCCTCAGCGAGAGCATCCAACCGCGAACCGGCGGTGCCGAACTCGTAGCCGTACTCCTGGTAGTCACGCTCGAACCAGCCCGAGCCCGTGCCGAAGATGAAGCGGCCACCACTGATGTGGTCGAGCGTGCGGGCCATATCGGCCTGCAGGTCGGGGTTGCGGTAGCTGTTGCAGTTCACGAGCGTGCCGAATTCAACGCGGCTCGTCATCTCTGCCCACGAGGCCAATTCGGTCCACGCTTCAAAGTGGAGGCCGTCTGGCTCGCCAAATAGGGGAAAGAAGTGATCCCAGTTGAACAAAACGTCGACGCCCAGCTGCTCAAGCTCTTTTACGCGATCACGAATGAGCGAGTATTCAGCGTGCTGGGGTTGAAGTTGAACGGCAATGCGAACGGGACGGCTCTGTGTCATAGCTCCACAGTATCCCGAGCGAGCGACACGACGAAGAGCAAATCCGCGCACTTAGCGGGCAGCACAAACGTGCATACACTCTCGCGCGTATTAGCGGCCGAGGAACTTCTGCAGGCTCTCGAGTTCTTCCGGCGACGGACCGCCGGCAGGAGCCTTGGCGCCACCGAGACCGAAGCCTGAACCGGAGGGAGCCGAGGGGGCGACCGCGCCCTGAGCGCGAGCAGCATCTTCCGCTGCGCGCTTGGCAGGGTTGCCCGACTTGGACCCCTTCTTCTTCTGGTTCTTCTTCGATGACTTGCCACCGTGACCACCGGGGATCGGGCCCATGCCCGGAATCTGCGGCACGCCACCCTTCGCAACCGTCTTCATCATCTTCGCTGCTTGCTCGAAGCGGTTGACGAGCGCGTTCACCTCGGTGACGGTGGTTCCCGATCCGCGCGCAATACGCACGCGACGCGAACCATTGAGGAGCTTCGGCGTGGTGCGCTCTTGCTTGGTCATCGACTGGATGATTGCCTCAGTGCGCGTGATCTCCGACTCATCGAAGTTGTCGAGCTGCTCGCGCATGCCCTTGGCACCGGGAAGCATGCCGAGCATGCCCTTGATCGAGCCCATGTTCTTGAGCTGCTGCATCTGCTGCAGAAAGTCGTCGAGAGTGAAGCTGTCGGTTGCAAACTTTTCAGCGACCTTGCGCGACTCTTCTTCATCGAAAGTCTTCTGCGCCGTCTCGATGAGGGTGAGAATGTCACCCAGGTCGAGGATGCGGCTAGCCATGCGGTCGGGGTGGAACGGCTCGAAGTCGTCGAGGCCTTCACCCGTCGAAGCGAACATGATCGGGCGCCCCGTGATGGAGGCAACGGACAGCGCTGCACCACCGCGAGCATCACCATCGAGCTTCGACAGCACGACTCCGGTGAAGTCAACACCCTCTTGGAAGGCGCGAGCAGTGGTGACGGCGTCTTGACCGATCATTGCGTCAATGACGAAAAGTACTTCGTCAGGGTCAACAGCCTTGCGAATGTTGGCGGCCTGCTTCATCAGCTCGGCATCCACACCCAAACGACCAGCGGTGTCGATGATGACCACATCGTGCTGCTTGTCTTTGGCAAACTTCATTGCCTGCTTGGAAACCTTGACCGGGTCACCCTTGCCGTTACCCGGCTCAGGCGCGAAGACGGCAACGCCCGCCTGCTCAGCAACTACCTGCAGCTGCGTGACGGCGTTGGGGCGCTGAAGGTCGGCAGCGACCAGCAGCGGCGTGTGGCCGTCAGCCGCAAGCCACTTGGAAAGCTTTCCGGCGAGCGTCGTTTTACCGGCACCCTGCAGACCCGCGAGCATGATGACGGTCGGCGGGTTCTTAGCGAACTGGATGCGGCGGGCTTCGCCACCGAGAATCGTGACGAGTTCGTCGTTGACGATCTGCACCACCTGCTGCGCGGGGTTCAGCGCAGCAGAAACTTCGTGGCCGAGAGCACGTTCGCGAACGCGACCCGTGAACTGCTTAACAACCTCGAGCGCAACGTCAGCTTCGAGCAGGGCGCGGCGAATCTCGCGAACGGTGCCATCGACATCCGCCTCGCTGAGCTTGCCCTTGCCGCGCAGGTTCTTGAAGGTATCCGCGAGGCGGTCGGTGAGATTTCCAAAAGTGGCCATGATGACACCAGTTTAAGGTGTCTTGGGCTGTGCTGCGACTCCACAACGCCGACAGACGCTCGGAGTAGGCTGAGAGCGTGAGACACGGAATCGTCATACTGCCCCAACAGCCGTGGGCTGAAGCCCAACATCGCTGGATTCAGGCCGAAGAAATGGGCTTCGATCACGCGTGGATTTACGACCACCTGTCGTGGCGATCTCTCGCCGATGAGCAGTGGTACGCCACCATTCCCACACTCACTGCGGCAGCGAGCGTGACGAACCGCATCGGGCTTGGCACCTTTGTTGCCTCGCCCAACTACCGGCATCCGGTTCCCTTTGCCAAAGAACTCGCGACCCTCGACGATGTGAGCGCTGGCCGTTTTCTGCTCGGCGTCGGTTCGGGCGGCACAGGTTTCGACGCGACTGTGCTCGGCCAAGAGGAGCTCACCCCGCGCGAGCGTCATGCCCGCTTCGAAGAGTTCGTGCGCGGACTCGACGAGCTACTGCGCTTCGAAGACCCCGGCAGCGGCGGCATCAGCTTCAGCGGTGACTGGTTCACTGCCGTCAACGCTCGGATGGTCGGGGCACCCGCCCAACGACCACGCATGCCATTCGTGGTCGCCGCCGAAGGCCCCCGCGGACTGCGCTTGACCGCCGAACTAGCCGACGGCTGGCTCACTCTCGGCCGCACCGCCGACACCCTCGACGAGTGGTGGCAGATTGTCGCCGACACCGCCGCGCGCATGGATGACGCGCTCGAGAAGGCCGGCCGAGCATCCGCGAGCCTCGATCGCTACCTCAATCTGGATGGCGCACCCCAGTTCAGCCTCGAAAGCGTCGACACGTGGGAAGACGCCGTCGGTCGCGCTGATGCACTCGGCTTCACCGACGTGATCGGGCACTGGCCCCGCGCCGATGGCATCTACGCCGGCAAAGAAAGTGTCATGGTCGAGATCGCCTCGCGCTTCTCGCCGCGGTAGCTCTCGCGCTAACTTAGAACCATGACTGCTCTTATCGTGACCATCGCCGGACACACGCCCCAGGTTGCCGACAGCGCCTTCGTAGCGCCTAACGCGACCCTCATCGGCAACGTCACCCTCGCCGAGCGAGTCGGCATTTTCTATGGTGCAGTGCTGCGCGGGGACACCGACTCGATCACCATTGGCGAAGGCTCGAACCTCCAAGACAACGTGGCGGTGCACTGTGATGAGGGCATCCCGACGACCGTCGGTTCTGGAGTGAGTGTCGGCCACGGCGCTGTGCTGCACGGCTGCACCGTCGAAGACGACTGCCTCATCGGCATGAGCGCGACCGTGCTCAACGGTGCGGTTATCGGAACTGGTTCGCTCGTGGCGGCGGGTGCCGTCGTTCTCGAAGGCACCATCATCCCGCCCGGATCGCTCGTGGCCGGAGTGCCCGCCAAGGTTCGCCGCGAACTCAGCGACGAAGAAAAAGCTGGCGTTCGCGAGAATGCCGCGCACTACCTCGAACTTTCTGCCGCGCACAAAGCAGTCGGCAACTAGCTCGCGGGCATCTGCCCCGAACTAGCCGATGAGACCCTGCACGTAGACGTGCGGGGTGAAACCGGTGAGATCGTTGATGCCCTCACCCTGGCCGACGAGCTTGATCGGGATGCCCGTGCGCTCCTGAACGGCGAGCACGAAACCACCCTTCGCTGAACCATCAAGCTTCGTAATGACGAGGCCGGTCACACTAGCGTGCTGAATGAACGCTTCTGCCTGCGCCACACCGTTTTGGCCGGTTGTCGCGTCGAGCACCAGCAACACCTCAGCAATTTCGGTCTGCTTCTCGACGACGCGACGAATCTTGCCGAGCTCATCCATTAGACCGCTCTTGGTCTGCAAACGACCAGCGGTGTCGATGATGGCGATGTCGATGCCCTCACGTTGCGCGCGCTCCACCGTCTGGAAGGCGACGGATGCCGGATCCTGGCCCTGCTGCTGCGGGCGCACGATCGATGCTCCCCCACGCTCGGCCCACGTCGCCAGTTGCTCAACGGCAGCGGCGCGGAACGTGTCTGCGGCGCCCACGACCACCGAGCGGCCGTGACCGACGAGAAACTTCGTGAACTTGCCAATCGTGGTGGTCTTTCCGACGCCATTGACACCCACGACCAGCACGACCGCGGGGCGCGCGCTGAGAGTGAGGGTCGGGTCGAGACGAGCGAGGCGTTCCTCGAGAGTTTCGCGCAGCATCCGCTTCAGGTCTGCCGGGTCGTCGGTGCGGAACTTCGCCACACTTGCTCGCAACTCGTCGATGACCGACTCGGTGATGTCGGGCCCGAAGTCGGCGGAAATCATCGCGTCTTCAAGGTCGTTCCACGTATCAGCGTCGATCGTGTCACGCGCGAACATAGATTTGAGTGCGCCCGAGAGCGACCAGGATGCTGCCATGACTACAGGTTAAGGCAGGTGCATGCCGCTTCCCTAACCGCGCTAGGGTTTTTGGATGCTCTCACTGATTCGCCACGGCCAAACCGACTGGAACGCTGCCGGACGCATGCAAGGTTCCAGCGACATTCCCCTCAACGACACCGGCCGCCAGCAGGCGCGCGAAGCCGTCGAGGTGTTGCGTGGCAGCGACTGGGACGTCATCGTCAGCTCTCCCCTGCAGCGCGCCCGCGAGACCGCCCAGATCATTGCCGATGGTCTCGGTCTTGAGCTCGGCCGCACCTACGACCTGCTCATTGAGCGCAACTACGGCGAGGGCGAAGGACTCACTCGAGCCGAGATCGACGATCGTTGGCCGAACAGCGCCGTGTACCCGGGGCTCGAATCACTGCACAACGTCGTTGAGCGCGGCATCGCCGCCCTCAACGAGGTCTCGCAGGACTACCCCGGCAAGAAAGTGATCATCGTGTGCCACGGCACGATCATTCGCTACACCCTGTCGGAACTGGCTGGCCGCGACTTCGACCAGATCATCAACGGCTCGGTCTCCACCGTCGAAAAGCTTCACAGCGGCTGGTGCGTGCACACGGTCAACAGCGAACCGCTCAAGCGAGTCGACTAGCTCGCCGCAGCGAGCTGGCTGCAGCTAGCTCGCGTCGGCTGAAGCAGTCTCTTTGGCGACGCGCTGGCCCACGACGGCGCTGATGCCATCGGCGCGCATGCTGACGCCGTAGAGAGCATCCGCAATTTCCATCGTGCGCTTTTGGTGCGTGATGACGATGAGCTGGCTCGTTTGGCGTAGGTCTTCGAAGATCGCGAGCAGACGCCCCAGGTTGGCGTCATCGAGGGCAGCCTCGACCTCATCCATGATGTAGAACGGGCTGGGGCGCGCCTTAAAGATGGCGATCAGCAGCGCGACGGCGGCGAGTGAACGCTCACCACCGCTCAGTAGCGACAGTCGTTCGATCTTCTTGCCGGCCGGCTTCACCGTGACCTCGATGCCGGTCGCGAGCAAGTCATCCGGGTTCGTGAGGAAGATGCTGCCGGTTCCGCCCGGGAACAGCACGGGGAAGACATCGTTGAAGGCATTCTTCGTGTCTTCGAACGCGCTGGCGAAAATCGACTGCATCTTGTCATCGAGTTCGTCGATGATAGTCAGTAGGTCCTTGCGGGTGTTCGTGAGGTCGGTCAACTGCTCGGTCAAGAACTTGTGTCGTTGCTCGAGCGCATCGAATTCTTCGAGCGCGAGCGGGTTCACGCGGCCCAAGCGAGCAAGCTTGCGCTCGGCCTTCTGCAGTCGGGCTTCCTGCTCGGCACGCACAAAGGGGCGACCGGATGCCGCGGGCTCGGCAGCCGCGTCAGCGTCGGTTTCGGTGGCGCGATAGTCGCGGTCGTCGCCGCTATCGTCGCTGTCGCCGCTGTCGTCGCTGTTGTCGTTTGATGCCTCGCTGCTGGAGCCGCCAGCGGGAGCCTTGGGCTCGTCGCTCGGGTCGCTTACGCGATCGTCGGGAACCGGCACCTCGGGGCCATATTCCGCGACGAGTACATCTTCGACGAGACCGAGTTCTTCGCCCGATCGTTCGAGCAGGCTAGAGAGGTGCAGTTTCTTTTCGTAGATCTGCATTTCGAGGCCGTGAACGCTTTCGCTGACAGCCGAGAGACGCTCGCGCAGCGCAGATTCCTCGCGACGGAGCGCCGACAGCTCTTCGTTCTGCGCTGAGCGCTCGGCTTCTTTCGAGGCGAGCGACACGCGCGCCTCCGACAGCGAACGATCGACAGAATCCAGGACCGCGGGCAACATCTCGACGACCTTGGTGGCGGATGCCATCTGGCGTTGACGAATAACGGCCAGTCGGGCCTGCTCTTGCGCTGCTTCGCGCTCGCGCACGAGCTGGGCAGCGAGTTGCTCGGCCCGTGCACGCTCAGCGCGCACCCGCTCGCGGATGGTCTCCATCTGAATGCGCAACTCGACTTCGCGAGCTCGGGCGGCATCCACTTCGGCCAGCATGGGTTCGCGTTCGGAGACGTCGAGCATGGGGCGCGGAGCAGCCTGGTACTTGTCGGCCGCAGTTTGCGCGCGAGCCACTTCGGTGGTCGCGTCGGCTACCGCTTCTTCGGCAACGTCGACGGCACGCGCCAGGCGGTCGCACTCGGCTTGCGCTGCTTCGGCTTGAATGCGGTGGCGTCCGAGCAATTCGGATTGCGCAGCGAGCTGGGCGTCATATTCGCGCAGGGCCACAAGAGCGGCTTCGGCATCGGCCTTGGCGGAGGTAAGTTCGCGGCGCTTCTCGTCGAGCTCGAAGCTCGTGCGCTCAATCTGGGTCGTGACGACACCGAGTTTGTCGGCGGCGGCATCTCGCTCGGCAACGAGTTCGAGGCGCGAACGCTTGGCGCCAGAGCCGCCGCGCAGCACGAACTGGGTGAGCACGTCGCCGTCGCGAGTGACGAAGGTCAGGTCGGCGGCGTTCGACAGCGATCCATAGGCCGCGCGAGCAGCCTCGAGATCGTCGGCAATGAGCACGTGAGTGAGGAGACCGTGAACACCATCAGGAGCGGTGACAACGTCGGTGGCGGGAACAGTGCCGGCCGCCGTTCCGAGGGATACAGTCTGCTTCGCGGCGTTGGCCACAACCACTTCAACGCGACCGAAATCGCGCGAGGCAGACTCGGCCAGCGCATCAATGGCCGAATCGCGGTCATCGGCGAGTACGGCATCCGCAAGCGTGCCGAGAGCGGCAGCGATCGCCGCTTCGTAGCCGGGCGTGATCTTCACGTGCTCGGCCACGAGACCGCGGATGCCCGAGAGCTTAGCCGCGACGAGAGCGCTTGAGCCGTCTTTCTGATCGACCGCGAGGGATAGCGCCGAGTTGCGGGCGGCGAGGGCATCGCGCTCACGCTCGGACGTGTGGAGTGCTTCGCGCAGGGCTTCAATCTCCGCCTGAACGCTCGAAACCTTTGCTTCGGCCGCTTCGTACGCGGTGTCGAGCGAGCCATCGGTTTCGATCGTGGAGTTACCGGCTTCGGCTTCGAGGGCTTCGAACTCGGCCTGAGCGGCCTCGCGGCGAGCCTGCGCTTCGGCGAGCGCCTGCTGCTGACGAACGAGTTCACCCTGGGCTGCAGTCAGAGTGGAGGTGGCGACTTCCACGCGGGCGGTGAGCCCGGCGCTCTCCAGTTCGTGACGCGATACGAGCGCACTCTGCGCGGCGATTTCTTCGTCGAGCGAGTCGAGCGCGGCCTTCGCTGTGGCGGTTGCCGCAGCGGCAGCGGCGACGGCCTTCTCGGCATCCGCGACACCGGCGGCAAGAAGATCGGCTTCAGCATTGACCTCGTCAACAAGGGTTTGGCTGACGCTGTTGTTGGAGACGGGCGCATCACTCTGCTGCCCGAGTAGCGAGAGGCGCTGGTTGGCGAGCGTGTACAGACTGCGCAGGCGCTCTTGCACCGATTCGAGACCGAAGGCCACGCGACGCGCCTCATCAACGTCGTCACCGACCTGCGCCTGTTCGAGACGGGCTTCACGCAGTTTGTTCTGGTCGAGCTGCTCTTGCAGCACAATGCGCTGCGTTTTGCGTTCGCTCTCGCTGCGGCTGAAGTCGTTGATGCTCGAGCGCAGTTCAACGACTTCGTCGGCAAGGAGGCGAGCGCGGGCATCCCGAACGATCGAAGCAATCGACGCTGCCTCTTTGGCGATCTCGGCCTGCTGGCCGAGGGGCTTGAGCTGACGACGGATCTCCCCCGCCAGGTCGGAGAGGCGCGTGAGGTTCGCCTGCATCGCGTCGAGCTTGCGCAGCGTCTTCTCTTTGCGACGACGGTGCTTGAGGATGCCGGCGGCTTCTTCGATGAAACCGCGACGGTCCTCGGGGCTCGCGTGCAGCACCGCATCCAGCTGGCCTTGGCCAACGATGACGTGCATTTCGCGACCCAGACCGGAGTCGCTGAGGAGTTCTTGAACGTCGAGCAATCGGCATGAGGTGCCGTTGATCGCGTATTCGCTGCCGCCGTTACGGAACAGGGTGCGGCTGATGGTGACTTCGCTGTACTCGATCGGCAGCGCGCCATCCGCGTTATCGATCGTAAGGATAACCTCGGCACGACCCAGCGGACCCTTGGTCGCAGTTCCGGCAAAGATGACGTCTTCCATCTTGCCGCCGCGCAGAGTTTTGGCACCCTGCTCGCCCATGACCCAGGCGAGAGCATCCACCACATTCGACTTGCCCGAACCATTGGGGCCGACGACACACGTCACGCCCTGTTCGAACGCAAAAGTGGTCGGTTGAGCGAACGACTTGAACCCTTTGAGGGTCAAACTCTTGAGGTACACGTCACCGCCCGGTCGTTGCTGGTCTCAGCGTTGGTCAAATCTCTGACCAAGTTGCTGGCCAGAACCTTGCTATACGGTACCGGATGCGCGGGGTTGCACCGTTCTGCCGCGCAGAACGAGTCCCCTGAGCCTCTGGCGTGCTGTGAGCTCGCGGCGTAGTCTGGTCGGCTACCTCCGTAGCGCTTACCCCGGCAGATTGGTGCGCTCATGTCAGAGATTGAGATCACGACCCTCGAGATTCCTCTCGCGCTCTCCGCCGAGGGGTCGGATGACTTCATCGCGGCGACTGTGCTGCGCAACGAGACCGACGAGTTGCTGCTTCACTACCCCGAACTGGCCTTCGACCCGGCGGTTGCGCTCGTGACTCAGCAGCCCAGCGCCTTTGAGGAACGGCGGATGCTCGTCGCCCGAGATCAGGGTCGCATCGTGGGCCGCGGCGACTACAGCACCACCGTAGGCGAGGAGGCCGATACCGCGTGGATCGAAGCGTACGTGCATCCGGATTATCGGCGTCGCGGCATTGGGGCCCGCTTGCTCGCCGAGCTCGAGACCACTGCTCGGGATGCCGGCAAACGCAAAGTCCACGTGTATGTCTCGAGCCTGCCGAGCGAGGGCGCGCTCCTCGACTCCCCCACCGGCTTTGGCGCTGTGGCCCGCGACGGCGCCGGAACTCAGTTTCTGCTCGCGCAGCAGTACAGCTTCGAGCAGGTTGAACGGGTGAGCCGGCTGCCCCTTCCCATCGCCAGCCTGCACTCTCTGGTTGACGACGCCATCACACGCTGCAGTCGCGACTATGCCGTGCACGAGTGGGTGGGGTTGTGTCCAGAACAGTGGCGCAACGACCTCGCTCTTCTCTACACGCGGATGAGTACGGACGAACCCAGCGCGGGGCTTGAGCCTCCCGAAGATGTCTGGACTGCAGAACGAGTAGTTGACCACGACGAGCGTGAACTCGCGAGCGGCGTGACGACCGTGTATGCCGCAATCGAGCACGTCGCGTCGGGAGAGTTAGTCGCCTATACGGCGCTTACGGTGCCCACACAGACCGAGCGTGCGGTACTCCAAGACAACACGATCGTTCTCAGCGAGCACCGCGGTCACCGTCTCGGCAACCTACTCAAAGTGCTGAACCTCGCGCACCTCGAACGAGTCGCGCCCGGGCATCCCTCGGTCATTACCTACAACGCTGAGGAAAACCGCCACATGCTCTCGGTCAACGAAGCCGTTGGGTTCGTACCCATCGGATATGAGGGCGCGTGGAAGAAGGAGCTGCGCTAGCGCTCTGCAGCGCCGTCGGCCTTAGGGCGCAGCGACGGCACTGCGGTCGGCCAGCACCGATGCGCCATCCCGAATGCGGTGCAGGCTGTGCTGATAGCGCTCCTTGTGGATGCGAGCGTGCAGCCAGGTCTCCAGTGACGTCACACCGTCGAGTTCGCGCAGCGCGGCCACGAAATCGTTGTAGGCCGCCAAGGTGGGGAACGAAATCGTGGAAACGAAGTCGAATCGGCCGATCGTGCGCGCCATGAATTCGACTCCCGCTTGTTCGTCGATGAGACGTTGGAGAGGCTCGAGATCACCCTTCGTGATGAATCCGAATCCGAACGTGAGGTGCGAGGTCATGTCGCTGCGGTCGCGCAGCAGTCCAATTCGCATCGCTCCTGTCTCTGTCAACCGATTGATGCGAGTGCGGCAGCCGCTGATCGAAAGATCCACCGCTTCGGCAAGTTCGGCGTAGCCCAGGCGACCATCGTCCTGCAGCAGTTCCATGAGTTGAAGGTCGATGGAATCCATAGGCAGCCCCGCAAGCTCCGGTTCCTCGCCGAGAAAGAAGCTCTTGAGCGTGCGCTCGTACACGAGCACCTGAACGTCCACGACACCGTCGAACGCGCGAATCGCTCGGATCTCATTGTGCAGCTCCGCCATGGTCGTCGTGTGCAGCTCAGAGATGAGTTGATATTTGCCCGTGCGCTCCGACACGAAAACGGGCGAGTTGAGAGTGCAGATGCGCTCGGCGAGTTCGCCGGCATCCCCCTCGGTTTGAATCGACAAGTGGGCAAGGACGTGCAGTCCCAAGAGTCGCGGATGCACGGCAGCAATGATGCGGATGTCTCCCGATTGCAGCAGGGGGTTGATGCGTTTAGCGATGCTGGCTCGGTTGGTGTCGAGTTGGCGCGCAATATCGCTGAACGACGTTCGGCCGTCCTGGCGCAAGATTGCGAAAGATTGCTCGGTTAGCTGGTCCACGCGGCCAGACTATCGCAGCACACCCGACAAACGTAGCGATTTGTCACATTTTTTGGCCGATATTCCAGTTTCATCGTCAATTTGGAGAGTATTTGTTTCAAATTTGCGTCAAGTTGGTTACTTAAACGCAAATATGCATTGACAAGGTGCCGCGGTGTGAACACAATGGTCAGAACCAAGTCACCCTCCCAGCACCTCCACCGGGTGAATCGCTCTGCAGCCACAGGAGAAACAATGAAGAAATCGATCATCGGCATCGCCGCCGGCATCTCGGTCGCGGCTCTATTGACGGGCTGTGCCGCCGGCACAGACACCGCCACAGACACCGACGCCGCCGTTTCATCCAACGCACCCGAAGGGCTCGTCAACGCGAACACCTTCACCGCGTGCATTGACCCCGAATACGCTCCCCTTGAGTACTACGCCGACTCGACCGGTGGCGACATCATCGGCTTCGACGCCGACGGCATCCGCGCTGTTGCGGACTACTGGGGCGTCGAGACCAAGTTCGAAGTGACCTCCTTCGACGGCCTCATGCCCGGCCTTCAGACCGGCAAGTGCGACGTCATCTTCGGTGGGCTCTACATGAGCGAAGAGCGTTTGCAAATCGCCGACGCCGCCGCCGTCATGAACGCTGGCCCTGCCGCTTTGGCAGCACCTGACCTCGCAGCGACACTGAAAGAGGGCAGCGACCTCTGCGGGCTCAAGGTGGCAACTCAAGCAGCATCGAGCAACACCGTCAGCGTTCAGAAGCTCAGCGATGACTGCGTCGCCGCGGGTAAAGACCCCATCACGAACACCGAATACCCCAAGACTGCAGAAACCGTACTCGCTGTGATCAACGGCAAGTCAGACGTTCTCGTTGAAACCAACGTAGCCGCCGCCTACATGGCGACCCAGAACGACGGCCTCCTCGCGGTTGCCAATGGCGTGTTTGACCCCGACACGACCTTCGGAGTCTTCACCCCCAAGGACGGCGAACTGAGCCCGGCAATTGCCGAAGCCCTGCGCGCTCTCTACGACGACGGCACGCTCGCCAAGATCGCCGCCGACTACAACCTCGACGCGTCGATCGTCGACGTTTACTAAGAACACTCGACTGTGGGTGGTCACCTTGCGTGACCACCCACAACCAGGGAGTCACACCACATGATCTTCAATCCAGAAATCTTCTTCGAGCAGCTCGTCAACCCCGCATACCTCTGGGGCGCACTGACCTCGATCGGTGTCGCAGCATTCTCGCTCGTCATCGCCACCGTTCTCGGCTTCTTCCTCGCCGTCGGTCGCACCTCCAAGAAGTCATACTTGCGAGGCCCTTCCCACCTGTACGTGTGGTTCTTCCGTGCCCTGCCCGCACTGCTCGTTCTACTCATCATGTGGAACGCCCTGCCCCAGATCATTCCGGCCCTGCGCTCGGACTGGTACACCCCGTTCATCGCAGCATCCATCGGTCTTGGCCTCGTCGAAGCGGCATTCATGGCCGAGATCATCCGCTCCGCCCTCAGCAGCGTGGATGACGGCCAAGAACTTGCCGGCCGCGCCCTCGGCATGAAGCCCGGCTCCGTTATGCGCAAGGTGATCTTGCCGCAAGCAATCCGTACGGCGCTGCCGCCGACCGGTAACGAGTTCATCGGCCTGATCAAGTACTCCTCGCTGGCATCCGTGATCTCGCTGAAAGAGCTGCTCACGACCGCGCAGGTTGGCGTGAACATCACCTTCCGCTACGCCGAGTACTACGCCGTCGCAATCATCTACTACCTCGTCATCGTCTCGATCATCACGATCATTCAGAGCCGCATCGAGAGACGATTCCTCTGGACCTCACGAGGCCTCAAGAAGAGCACGTCGCCTCTCTCGCTCAACACCCGCGCCCTCGCCACCGTTCCCAAGGAGAAGTAAGCATGAGCAACGAGACTCCGGCCACCGTGCCTACCCTCCAGGTGTCCAACCTCCACAAGGCTTATAACGGCAACGAAGTACTCAAGGGTGTTGAGTTCGCCGTGAACAAGGGCCAAGTCAAAGCGGTTCTCGGGCCATCGGGTTCGGGCAAATCTACGATGCTTCGCCTGATGGCGCTGCTCGAGCCCGCCGATGCTGGTGAGATCTTGCTCGACGGAAAACGCATCGGCGCCTCCGACGCCAACGGTCGCATCGCGCACCACTCCGAGCGCAAACTCGCCGTGCAGCGCCGCGATATCGGCATGGTTTTCCAAAAGTTCAACCTCTTTCCCCACCTCACCGCACTCGACAATGTGGCTCTCGGCCTCACTGATGTGCAGGGAGTCGGCAAGGTCGAAGCTCGCGAGCGTGCCTTCGAGATTCTCGATAAGGTCGGGCTTGCTGAGCGCGACGGACACTTTCCCTCTGAGCTCTCCGGTGGCCAGCAGCAACGCGTCGCGATTGCTCGCGCTCTCGTTCTCAACCCGCACGTCATGCTTTTCGATGAGCCGACATCCGCGCTCGACCCCGAGCTGGTCGGCGAAGTTCTCGAGGTAATGGAGAACCTGGCTGCCGCCGGAATGACGATGATCGTTGTCACCCATGAGGTGCGCTTCGCCCGTCGGGCCGCTGACGAGGTCACGCTGTTCGATGGCGGAGTGATCGTGGAGCAGGCCGAGCCGGCCGAGTTCTTCGAGAACCCGCAGCACGAGCGCACGAAGCAGTTCTTGAGCCATGTCCACTAGCAGCGACGACGTGCTTCGCGCCGTCTACACCGACCTCGATGGCACCGACTTCTCGGCCGGACGCGATCTCCTCAGCGCTGCCGGTTTCGAGGTCAGCTACCTCGATTCTCTGGATTCCGAAGCGATCGTCGCTGGCGCAGCAGGCGCGAGCGCACTGCTCGTCGGTTACGCCCAGATCACTCGCTCGATGATGGAGCGGATGCCCTCGGTCAAGGTCATCGCCCTCATGTCGATGGGCTTCGACAACGTCGATGTGGATGCGGCAACCGAACACGGAATCTGGGTGACGACCATCGTCGGCGCCGCGACCGAAGAGGTCGCAACGCACGCCTTGGCGATGGCATTGCAGCTCACTCGCGGGGTGAACTTCTCCCAGCGAGCTGTCATCGACGAGCGCTGGAATGAGCGGGATACTCTCGTGCAACCACGACTGAGCGAGCTCACACTCGGCCTCATGGGCCTGGGCCGCATCGGCATGAAGTTCGCCGAACTTGCGCGTCCCCTGTTTGGCGAGATCATCGGCTACGACCCGTTTATCCCCGACACCGAGGAGACTCGCGAGCGCTTTGCCGCTGCGGGAGTTCGCCGCGTTGACGCTGACGCTGTGCGTTCGCAGTCCGACGTTCTGTCGCTGCACCTGCCGCTCACGAACGACACCGCGAACATGGTCGATGCCGACTTCCTCAGCTCGATGAAGCCGCTCTCGTACCTCATCAACGTGAGCCGTGGCGGACTTGTCGACAGCGCCGCCCTCCGCGCCTCCCTCGACAGCGGCCACCTCGCCGGCGCTGGCCTCGACGTGCTGGATGTCGAACCGCCGACCGCCGAGCATCCGCTCCTTGGTCATCCCCGGGCTCTGATCACGCCGCACATCGCCTACTTCTCTGGCCGTAGCGAAGCAGAGTATGTGCGCCTGCAGGCCCAGAACGTTGTCTCGTGGGCCTCGACCGGCACCCCCGACACTCCTCTCGTGTCGCTACCGGCACCCTCAACCTCCACTCACTAAGAACCTCACCGGAGTACTCATGCGCAAGCTTTCGGCCTTTGACGTGCCACTTTCCGATTTCACCCCCACGGTGGTGACCGCCCGAGCCATCCACACTCTGGATGCCGAGAACACTGTCGTGAGCGCCATTCTTATGTTCGCCGGCACGGTCGCCGCCGCCGGAACCGTTGACGAGTGTCTCGCCGCCGCAGCGACGTTGTCACCGGCGGAGCCTGCACGGGTTGACTTTGGAACCCAGGTGATTGTGCCCGGCTTCATCGACGCGCACGCTCATCCACTCATGCTCGGTCAGATGATGAGCTGGGTCGACTGCGGGCCCGACAAGGCCTCGAGCATCCCGGAGATTGTGGCGCTGCTGAAGGCCGCGGCCGATACTGTTCCCGAGGGGCAACCGATTCGGGGCTACGGCTACGAGCAGCGCAATCTCGCCGAACAGCGCCATCCGCACCGCACTGAGCTCGACGAAGTCGCCCTCGACCGCGAGGTTTACCTCATGAACGCCTCCGGCCACGGCGGGGTCGTCAACAGCTACACCTTCGAACTCTTTGGCATCACTCGCGAGACGGAAAACCCACAGGGCGGCGAGTTCTTCCGCGACGCCGATGGCGACCTCACCGGTGAGCTTTCGGATGCCGCCTGCAACATTCTTACCGGCCTCGGTGGAGTGAAGGTCGGCCACCACGGCCCCAACTTCCACCTCGCCGACACCCCCGCGGAACACGTGCGCCAGCTCGCCGTGGCGCAGAACGCCTTCCTCGAGGGCGGCGTGACGACTATTGGTGACGCGCAGGTTTCCCGTCGCGAGTTCGACACCTACCTGCGTCTCGCCGAGCAAAACCAGCTCAAGACCCGCATCTCGATGTACCTGCTCTCGCATTTGCTCGACGAAGCGATCGAAACCGGGATGCACGGAGCCTTCGGCAACGCCCACTTGAGCTTCTCGGGCATCAAGTTCTATGCCGACGGCACCCTCGGCGGCTGGACCGCGTACTTCCCTGACGGCTACGTCGGAGACCCGTGCCGCACCGGCCAGCTCTACCACGACCCGGCCGATTACAAGGCGCTCATCAGCCGCGCTCATGCCGTCGGGCTCCAGACCGCAACCCACGCCCAGTCCCCCACCGCCATCGAAATGGTCGTGGACGCGATTGAAGCGGCGCAGGCAGAAAACCCCACGAGTGACGCCCGGCACCGCATCGAACACTGCGGCCTGCCCACCGCCGGCCAGATTGAACGGATGGCGGCAGCCGGCATCCGGCCCGTCAATCAACCGCAGCACCACTTCAATTGGGGCGAAGGCGTAGAACAGGCCATCGGCACCCCCGGCGAGCGCTTCAACCCTCTCGGTGAATTCGCTACGGCTGGCGTACCCATCACGATCAGCTCGGATGCCCCAGTTGCAGACCCGCGTCCACTGGAAGCCATTCAGGCGGCCACCACGCGCATCACGCGCCGCGGTACTCAGCTCGGCCCCGATTCCCTCGCGATTAGCCGTGAGCAAGCGCTGCGGGCACACACGATCAACGCGGCCCACTCGCTGGGGCGCGAAGATGACTTAGGCAGCCTCGAGGTCGGCAAGCGCGCTGACTTTGCTGTGCTGACCGCCGACATTTTTGAAACCGAATGCGCTCAGATCGGTGCGATTACCGTCGCCGAGACGTGGGTCGATGGCGTTCGCCAGTACAGCACCGACGAGAAGTGAGCACAGCAATGACGACGACCAGCAACGACAACTACAGCGCTGACGCTGCCGCAACCGCCTTCGCCGTGGGAGTGGACGTGAACAATGCGGGCCTGGCGCTGATGACCGTCTTGCGCAACTACGGCATCGACACCATCTTTGGCATCCCGGGCACGCACAACCTTGAGCTGTACCGCCCCCTCAGCGCGCTCGGCATTCACCCCGTGACCACTCGTCACGAACAGGGAGCGAGCTACGGATCGGATGGCTGGTCGCAGCAGACCGGCCTGCCCGGTGTCGTAATTACCACCTCCGGCCCCGGCCTACTCAACGCTCTGTCGGGCGCGGGCACCGCGTATTGCGAATCTCGCCCGATGATCCTCATCTCCCCCGGTGTCGCCGAGGGCAGCGAGTTTGCCGACAACGGCGCCCTCCACGAAACGAAAGATTCCACGGGTGCCGCTGGCGCCATCGTGGAGTGGAGCCGTCGAGTCACGAGCGCGACGGATGCGGTCACCGCCGTTCACGACGCCTTCGAGCTGTTCCGCTACGGTCGCCCGCGCCCCGTGCACATCGAGATTCCGCTTAACGTGCTCGAGTCGGCGAGCGACTGCCCGGACGAACTGCTGCAGGCCCGCCCTGAGCGTGCCCGTGCCGCCGCTGATGCCGGTGCCGTCGAACGCGCCGCCGAGATCTTGGCCGCTGCCGCGCATCCCGTCATCATCGCGGGTGGCGGTGCGAGCCGTGTCGGTAGCGGGCTCACCGCTCTGGCCGAATCGCTCAACGCGCCCGTCGTGACAACACTCAACGGCAAAGCATCGATCCCCGAGACACACCCGCTGTCACTGGCCTCCGAGATTCGTTTGCCGGTCATCCACGAACTGATCAACCAGTCGGATGCCGTACTCATCATCGGTTCAAAGCTGGGCGAAGCAGAGCTGTGGGGCGGCGTCATCGCGCCGGTCGGCACGGTCATCCGCATCGATGTCTTGGAATCGCAACTCAACAAGAACGTCGCGAGCGATCTCGGTCTGGTTGGAGACAGCTCGGTCATCGTTGGCCAGCTGCGCGACGCTCTGGCTACCCGCACCATCACTGGCAACTCGACAAAGGCTGCAGAGCTCGACACCGTGCGCGCCACAGCGGTTCGTGAGGCTCAAGAGGTCTCACCGACCCTGCACCGGGTCGCGACGATGATCAACGAGGCGATTCCCGAGAACGCGATCGTCGCGGGTGACTCCTCGCAGATCACCTACTTCGGGATGGCGAGCGTCGTTCGCCAAGAAACCTCGCACTCGTTCCTCTACACGCCCGCGTACGCGACGCTCGGCTATGGCCTGCCCGCCACGCTGGGCGCCAAGGTAGCCTCGCCGGATCGCCCCGTGGTCTGCGTTCTGGGCGATGGTGCGCTGATGTTCGCCGTGCAGGAGTTCATCACCGCGATCGAACAGGGCCTCGACGTGACGATCGTATGCGTTGATAACGGCGGCTATGCCGAGATCAACCAGAACGAGCGCGACCGCGGCATCACTCCCGTTGGCGTCGTACTTGCTCAGCCCAATTGGTCGGTTCTCGCCGCGGCCTTCGGCGGTCATGGGTTCTCGGTCACTCAACCCGAGCAACTCACGGAGACCGTCGCTCAGGCGATCGCTACCCCGGGGTTCGCGCTCGTTCACGTGCCGCTCGGCATCTTCGAAGCCGCTGGGGCTAGCAACGGGGGCTAGCCCCAGCGGCCCGACACCTCTCCTCATCACCATTTCTCTTTAGCTCAAGGATCACGACATGACCGAAATCACTCTCGCCGCCGACGCCAAGGCCACCGCCCGCACCTGGGTGGATAACAACATGCCGCGTCTCTCGGAGTGGCACAGCCACATCTGGCAGCTCGCTGAGCCGGCCTGGCGCGAGTTCCATTCAGCGCAGTGGTACGTCGAGTTGCTGCGCACGGAGGGCTTTACGGTTGAAGAAGGTTCGGCCGGGATGCCGACCGCCTTCAGCGCGGAATGGACCAACGGCACGGGCGGCCCCACGATGTTGAGCTACGCCGAATACGACGCGGTGCCCGGCAACAACCAGTCGGCATCCGTTACTCAAGACAGCCGCGAGGGCATGAGCCGCTTCGCGCCCGGTCACACCGACCCGCACTCAGCGCTCGGCATTTCGACTCTCGCGGGACTGCTCGCCACCAAGCACGCCATGGAGAAGCACGACATCCCCGGCACCCTCAAGTACACGGGCGAGCCCGCCGAAAAGATGCACGGCTCCAAGGTCGTTCACGGCCTGCGCGGCTACTACGACAACGTGGATGCCATCGTGAGCTTCCACCCCTTCTACATGCTGCCGCTGTGCAACACCGCCCGCTGGGACACCCAGTGCGGTGCTTACTACAGCAAGGTCTATACCTTCATTTGCGACGAGCCGGAGTCGTGGCAGCTCAACGCCAACCCCAATTCGCCCATTCCTGCCTCGCACTCCGCAGCGCGCGCTCCCGGCGCCAACGTTGCCCTGATGTCGATGTACACCTCGTCGCGCATTATGCAGGATGCCATGCTCCCGAGCTTTGGAGGGTGGAGTCTCAGCGACGCCATCTTGCTCGACGGTCAAGCGACCGCCGACAATCTGCCGGCGCGCGTTGCCCGCATCCAGTATTCGTGGCGCACCCCGAACATCGAGATGGCGGAGCACGTGCTTGCTGTGCTCGACCGCAACGCTGAGCACGCTGGCGCTATGGCGCACTGCGACGTGGAGACCACGTGGGTGGCGCGCAGCCGCCCCGGTCGCACGAACCACGCGATGTCGACCGTTCTCTACAACAACCTCGAAGCGGTGGGCGCCCCCCGCTACGGCGCTGACGCTATCGCTGTGGCACAGGAAATTCAGCGAAACCTTGGCCTTGAGGCCATGGAGAAGCCGTTCCTCGACGAGTGCGAACAGCTCATCACCCCGCAGGATGCCGAGAAGGCGCTTCGCGAACACCTCGCTCCGTGGCAGCAGAACTGGACGAGCGACGACTATGTCGAGATGACGCACTACGCGCCGACCGTGCGCTTCTACGTCTCACGGCCCGCCCTCAAGCCCGCGCCCGGAACAGGCGCCTACCCAGGGTGGGTCATGAACGCTCTCGGCGGCATCCCCGAGACGATCGACCCCACCATCGAGACCGCGGGCAAGACCGTTGCGGGAACTTTCATCGACCTCCTAGTCGACCCGGACCTTCTCGCCGAGGCGAAGAGCGAGTTCGACAAACGAGTCGCTGACGAGCCGATGCCCGCCCTGCTGCCGGTGGACTTCCAGCCGCCGATCGATCTCCCCTGGCCTGACTACCGCACGAGCGGTGACGCACGCACCTGGGGCTAAAACGCGCTCGCTAGGCTGCAGGCAATTGCGGCCTAGCGAGCTGCAGTCACGGGCATCGATCGCCGGTCGTTCGCGCAGCATCCGACGGCAATCAGGCCAAGTGCACGGTCGGGATCGTGACCGATGTTGCCCGCCGTATGCGAAGAATTAAGGCTAAGCCGAGACCAACGCCACGCAAATAGCGATAAATTATCATTATGGATAATGAATCTCTCTACATCTGGTCCGAGACCATCCCGAATTGGGTTATGGCGCTGAGCGCAGCCAGCGCTGCGGTGATCTTCTTTTGGCGTCGGCAAGACCGACTCGAGAGCCAAGCGCGCACCCACGCTGAGATAGAGAGCAGCGTGAACGCCGCGTGGGTGAAGGCTGAAATCACCGGCGAGGTTGGGGAAAAATGGGGAATCCTGATCACGAACAGTCTCCCCGCTCCAATTTCGAGAATCGAAGTATCGTGCACTGGCAATAATGGCAGTGACAAGCTCACACACAAGCAACTTCAACCAGGAAAACACTTTTTCGAGTCGCTCGGCGCGACCCACGACTTCCCCTGGTCACTCCCGAAGACGAATATCGGAAACCACAACTTCATTACCGTCAGCTCCAGACACGCAGTGAGCAATGTGTCCTTCGCTTACAAAGGGGCTGAGCTCACAACAACTATTTAGCTACGCGAATACGCTGGCAGAACTTACAGAAGTGCGAGCCGCGGTTCATGAAGCTCTCCCGCACTACTTCGCGACCGCAGCGCGGGCACGCGCGGCCCTGCTGGCCGTAGACGTTGAGCGAGTGCGCGAAGTAGCCCGACTCACCGTTCACGTTGAGGTACTGGGTGTCGAAGCTCGTGCCGCCCTCGGCTAGCGCCTTGGAAAACACCGCCCGCACTTCGGCAAGCAGCTGAACGGCCTTAGCTCGACTGAGGGTCTCGGTGGGCTGGTTGTAGTGCACGCGCGCCGCCCAGAGTGCTTCGTCGGCGTAGATATTGCCGATGCCGCTGATCAGGGTCTGGTCGAGCAGCGCTCGTTTCACGGTCGTGCGCTTCGCCTTCAGCAACCGCAAGAACTTGGCGTCGTCGAAGAAGGGGTCGAGCGGGTCACGCGCGATGTGCGCCACTTGGCTCGGCACCGCGAAAGCGGGCTGATCAACGGTGGGCAGCATGCTGTCGATCGCCATCGAGCCGAAGATACGCTGGTCGACGAAGTTGAGGCGCAGCGCGCCGTGGTCCGGGTGATCAAGTTCGATGCGGATGCGCGTGAGCCGGTCATCCGTGCTCCGATCGCGCAAGAGCACCTGCCCGCTCATTCCGAGATGGGCGACGAGCGCTTCACCGTGGGCCTCAGCCCGATCAGCTTCGGCACTATCAGCGAGCGGAAGCCACATGAACTTGCCGCGGCGTTGAGGGGTGAGGAACGTGCGTCCGGTCAGACGGTCGATAAAGTCTTCGCTCGGCCCATCATGGCGACGCAGAGAGCGCTCGTCGAAGACGGTGACGGATGCCGCAGTCGCGCCGGTGACTGCCGGTTCGAGCCCGGCGCGAACCACTTCGACTTCGGGAAGTTCGGGCACGCCGGTTACTTCACTGCGGCTTGAAGGATGGTCCAGGCTTCGAGCGCTGCGGCCATTTCGGCCTGCTTCTTGCTGGAGCCGATACCTGTCGCAACTACTTCGTCGTCGAGACAGACGCTCGCGTGAAAACGCTTGGAGTGATCGGGGCCGCTATCTTCGATGCGATAGTCGGGAGCCCCACGCCCGATCTGAGCGGCGAGCTCTTGAAGGCTCGTCTTGGGGTCCATCGCCGCGCCGAACCGTGCAGGATCTGCCAGCAGAGGGGCGACGAGGCGGAGGACGAGAGCTGTGGCTTCGTCCCCGCCGAGGTCGAGATAGGCAGCACCGATGATCGCCTCAACGGTGTCTGCCAGAATGGACGGCTTTTCACGGCCGCCCGTTTGCTCTTCACCCTTACCGAGGCGAATGTACGCGCCAAGACCAATCAGGCGCGCAATTTCGGCAAGAGCTACAGAAGAAACGAGACTAGCCCGGCGCTTGGCAAGGTCTCCCTCGTCAAGCTCCGGGTTATCGCGATACAGCTTGACCGTTACTGCCTGGCCAAGAATTGAGTCACCAAGAAATTCGAGTCGCTCGTTATGCGCGATGCCGCCGTTTTCGTACGCGAAAGAGCGGTGAGTCAACGCAAGCGTGAGCAACTCGGGATCAATACTGACCCCGAGCACAGCGGAGAGCTCAGCAAGTGAGCTGGAGCCCGTCATCGCCATTTCGACTCGAGAGTGTGGAAACTAGTTAAACGTCAGCGACCTTGCGGCCCTTGTACTCCATGTACAGGGGGGTGCCAGCGGAGTCTTCGACTACCTTGGCGCGGTGCGGGAGGCTGTAAACAGTCTTGCCGTTTTCGATGGTCTTAACGAGAGCGGTAGGGGTTGCCTTCCACTGGGCGCGGCGCATGCGGGTGCTGGCCCGCGACATTTTGCGCTTCGGTACTGCCATGACTAACTCTTTTCTTCTTGGGTCTCAGGGAAATCGTTCGTGTCGTTCAAGTCGTGATCGTGCGAGTCTTGCGTGAAATCTTGGAGGCCGGCCAACGCTGCCCAGCGAGCATCGATGGGTGCTTCGTGTTCGTGTCCTGGATTATCGAGCAACCGAACCCCACACTCAGGGCACAGGCCAAGACAATCTTTTTGACAGACCGGTTGGAACGGAAGTGACAACACTACCGAATCCCGCACTACAGGTTCTAAATCGACATGCTCGTCAATAACCGTGTAGTCAAAAGCTTCGTCCTCAGAATACGCGAAAAGTTCCTGAAACTCGACCCGAACCGTCATCGTGACGTCAATGAGGCAACGAACGCACTCTGCTTGAGCTTGCCCCGAGACGACAGCGTCGACCAGGACTCCGTCATGAAGCGATTCGAAACGGCCGTTAATCGTCAGTTGAGATCCCGCCGGCACCGCGATAACGGCGTTGCCAAAGGACTCGGGTACGACGACAGAGACGGAGTGCTCTCTCATCTCACCGGGACGGTGGATGAGGTCGCGCACCATCACGGCGTACGGGTTCTCACTGATTCTAGACACGATCGATAATTCTACCCCGGAGAAGGGCTTGCTGTCGCCCCCGGTCAGTGATCGCTCAGTCTTGTGACCCACGGATGAGCGTTCACCGGTGCGCGGGTCGGTGTAGGCACGAGCATCCGCGCCTCTCTAGACTGGTGCGACAGACCCGTGCGCTTGGTATGGCGTGGTTGGTTTGCCCAGGATTGGGCTTCCGGTCTTCTTGAAACACTTTTTCGTTTTCGTGGCGCACTCTCGCGCCCCCTTCGCCGTTTCTCGAAAGGCCCCATGTCTGCTCTTACCCGTTCCTTTTTCGCTGCTCGCTCCAACATTCACCGCAGCAGCACCCGTGGCACCGTTGTTCGCAGTGCTGCTCTTCTCGCAGTGTCGGCTCTCGCCCTGAGCGGCTGCGCCACCGCGACGCCGGAGACCACCGCTTCCCCCGACGCCGCCGCGCAGAGCGTTGACCTCAGCAACTGCGGCTTTGACGTGAGTTTCGATGCAGCCCCCGAGCGCGTCATCACCATCAAGTCATCGACCACCGAGATGTTGCTGGCGCTCGGTCTGGGCGACCGCATCATTGGAACCGCCTTTCAAGACGGCCCGGTGCCCGAGCAGTGGGCATCCGAGGCCGCTGATCTGACCTCGATCGCTGAGAAAGTGCCCAGCGAAGAAGCAGTGCTTGACCTTGAGCCCGATCTCATTTTCGCCGGCTGGGAATCCAACTTCAGTGCTGATGGATCTGGCGAGCGTGCCGACCTTACTGCTCTGGGCATCAATACCTTCGTAGCGCCCTCGGCCTGCCAGAGTGCAGAGCAGCCCGCTCAGCTGAGCTTCGACGATGTCTTTAGCGACATCGAAACGGTGGCGTCGATCTTCCGAGTGGATGCCAGCACCCTTCTCGCCGAACAGGCCACTCAGCTCGCTGACGTCGATGCGAATGGCGACTCCCGCACCGCGCTGTGGTTCTCTTCAGGGTCCGACACCCCGTATGTGGGCGCCGGCATCGGAGCACCGCAACTGTTGCTCGATACCGTCGGGCTGACCAACATCGCAGCCGACATCGACTCCACTTGGGCTCCCTTCAACTGGGAAGCCGTCGTTGACGCCGACCCCGACTTCATTGTGCTCGTGGATGCCGCCTGGAACACAGCCGAAGGCAAAATCGACATTCTCGAGACCAATCCCGCAACCGCTAACCTCAGTGCTGTGAAAGCTGGCCGTTACCTCGTGGTGCCGTTCGCCGCGAGCGAGGCTGGCGTGCGCAGCGTTGAAGCTGCCGCAAGCTTGTCGGCCCAGATTGCGGAGCTCGATGGCTAAAGTTTCTCCGCTCGCTTTCGGTACCGCCCTCGCGATCGCACTACTGGTGTCGATCACGGTGGCGGTGACGATCGGCCCTGCCGACATCCGCTTCGATGAAGTGTGGCGGTCGATTGCCAGTCACCTCGGTATCGGGGTGAGCCCGCTGAGCGAGCTTCGGGATGGCATTGTGTGGCAGTTGCGGCTGCCACGAGTGCTGACTGCTGCTGCGGTGGGCGCAGGGCTCGCGTTGAGTGGTGCCGTGATGCAGGCGATTACGCGCAATCCGCTCGCCGACCCGTACCTCTTGGGGCTGTCGTCGGGCGCTGCACTCGGCGCGGTCTCGGTGTTGCTCTTGGGCGCGGCGGTACTGCTGCCGCTCGCCGCCTTTGTAGGAGCGTTGCTCGCTCTCACCCTGACGTTGCTGCTCGCGGGGTCGCTTGGCACGATCACGCCCTCGCGCACAGTCTTGGCGGGTATCGCCGTCTCGGCACTCGCCTCGGCCATCACGAGCTTTGTCATCTTCTGGAGCGTCACCGGCGACTCGTATCGCGAAGTGCTCTCGTGGCTGCTGGGTTCGCTCAGCGGAGCACGCTGGCCCGCCGTCGGCATCACGATGGCCGCCATCATCGTGATCGGCATCCCTGTGATGCTCACGGGACGCTTGCTCGACTCCTTTGCCTTTGGCGACGTGCAGGCAGCGTCGCTCGGCGTCAACGTCAGCGCCACCCGCTGGGGGCTGCTGGCGGCATCCGCTCTCGTCACGGGTGCCATGGTGTCGGTGAGCGGCTCGATCGGCTTTGTGGGATTGATACTGCCGCATGCTGTGCGGCTGCTCGTGGGGCCAGGCCATCGCGCGCTACTCCCCCTCAGCGCCCTCCTCGGCGCTGTCTTTCTCGTCTGGGCAGACACTCTTGCCCGCACCCTCTTTGATCCTCGCGAGATTCCCGTGGGCATCGTCACTGCGATGATCGGCGCCCCCATCTTTGCGTTCCTCCTCACCCGGCGAAAGAGCTCCACATGAGCGACGACAGTCTGGGCGCCGCCAGCCTCGGCGACGACAGCGGCCTTGTCGCCGAACGCATCCGCGTCACTACCGACGGCACCCTGCTCATCGACGACGTCGACTGTACGGTCGCGCGCGGCTCCCTCAGCGCGCTCGTCGGGCCAAACGGTGCCGGCAAATCGACATTGCTGCGTGCCCTCACCGCCGTACAGACTCCCGCTGCGGGCAGCGTGACGTTCGGCAGCCACGATCTGCTTGGGATGCCGCGCCGCCAACGCGCCCGCCTCGCCGCGTTCGTGGAACAAGACGCCACCACCGACACCTCCCTCACGGTGGGAATGGTGGTCTCACTCGGCCGCCTGCCGCACCAGTCACTGTGGGAGGCCGACTCCCCCGAATCTGCCGCCATCATTGCCGCGAGCCTCGAGACCGTAGAAATGACCGCGTTCCGCGAGCGCGAGTTTCAGAGCCTCTCCGGCGGCGAGAAGCAGCGCGTGATGCTGGCCCGGGCACTCGCCCAGCAGCCGCAGCTGCTCACCCTCGACGAACCCACCAATCACCTCGACATCGCCGCCCAGCTGGCGGTGCTCGAACTACTGTCGAGCCTGCGCAGCACCGGTGTGACCGTGCTGGCTGCCCTCCACGATCTCTCTCTCGCGGCGAGTTACTGCGACCACATCATCGTGCTGTCCCACGGTCGCGTAGTGGCGGCGGGCGCGACCGAGACGGTGCTGACCGAACAGCTGATCGCCGATGTGTATGGCGTTACGGCATCCATCCTGCGCAATCCTGTTACGGGCAAGCCTGTGATCGGCTTCAGCCCGGCGTAGCTATTCGCCGGTGTGGCGCTCGAGCTCGCTAGCGGTCGAATACCGTGCGGGGTGCGAGAGTCGCCGCGATCCGGGCCTTCCAGCCGACTGATGACCGCAGCGAAGCCAGCACGCTGGTCACGGCGTCTCGGCGCACGGGGTGCGGGTGCGGGCTGAATGCGGATGCCTCCACGGCGGCCAGCACGGCGGCCAGAGCAGGAGGCGCCGAGCTCGACGACTCGGCGCCCGAGGTGACGAGGCCGAGCTGAGCCGCGAGCTGCTCGTATTGCTGGCGCGGAGTGGCATTGCGGGAGACGGCTACCCCGAGATCGGCGGCACTGTCGCAAATCTCTCGCCACGCCAGAGCCATGTTTCCCCGACCCACTGCCCGCAGTCGCAGACCACGACGAACGGCGCGCACGAGAGCGGGAATCGCCAGCAGGAACGGAATGGCCAACAGCGTCAACCACCACGGTGAGATCCGAGTCTCGCCCGGGGTCGAGTTATCGGGGATGTCATCACGCGGCACGTCGGGTAGAGCTCCCGGAGTTGCGCTCGCGGTGGGAGTGGCGGTGGGTTCAGGCTTCGACTCATCGACATCCGGAGTACTCGGATCATCGTTCACGCTTTGCGCGAAGCTCGGCGTGCTGCCGACGGAGGTTGTCGGCTCGAAACGCACCCAACCGACGGTCGGGAAATAGAGCTCCGGCCACGAATGCAGGTTGTCGGTCGTGACGGCGTAGAGCACCTCATCCGTCTCTGAGTTCACCTGACGCTGACCCGGAGTGAAGCCGACCACCACGCGGGCAGGGATATCGAGGCTGCGAGCCATGGCCGCCATCGCCGAAGCGAAGTGCACGCAGTAGCCGCTCTGGGCCGAGAGGAATTCACCGAGCACTTCGGCACCCGAACCGTCGTAATCGTCGGTGACGGGTGCCTCCTCGGAGTAAACAAAATCTCCGTTGCGAAAGAACGTCTGCAGCGCCAAGGCTTGGTCGAAGCGCGTCGCTTCAGCCCCCGCCACTTGTTGCGCGGTTTCGGCCACCACTGCGGGCAACGACTCCGGCAGCGCCAAATACTTGTCGAATCCCGCCGGCAATTCGGTCGGCGCTGATTCCAACTGCTCGATCGTCGGCGCTGGCGTGATGTACGACACTTCGTAGTTGGCGTCTTTGGAGTTCGCGAACGAACTGGCCACCGTGAGGCCCTCGGGCTCCCACACCCACCCGCGCCCGGCATCCGTAATGCTCGTGGCGGCGTATGGCACCGGCAGCAGCTTTCCCCGCAAGCGCTGGATCTGAATCTGCATGACGTTTTCGGTTCGAGGAACCTCATCAGAGAGCCCCTGGGCGGGAGCGAACTCGTCAACGGTGTTTGCGTCGTCGATCTCACGTTCGGAGGGGCTCCACGTTTCGTCACTGAACTCATCGAGCGCAGCCACTCTGAGGTACTCGTCACCCTCGTCAGAGGAGTAGGTCAGCGCGAGCAGCGCCGAGTCACGCCTCAGATCGTTACTCAGGTTGAGGATCGGGTTGACACCGGTAGAGATAAGGCCCGTGGCACTCGACGATGACTCTCCCGGTTCAACGCTCGGCAAGAGCACGGGAACAATCAACGCCAGCACGAGCGCGCTTGCCACCACTGGCCACGCGGCACGCACCGTCGTTCGCTCCCCCGCGACGAGCAGGATGCCGGCGTAGGCGAGAGCCGTCACCGCGAAGCCGAATGCATCGTGCAGCTCGCTGCGCACAAAAGCGGGAACTGCGAGCATGATGAGCAGGGGAAGCGCCGTCAGCGCTGGTCTCCGCAGCACGAAGGCAATGGCATCCATCGCGACGGCGAGCCCCACCGCACCGAGGCAGATCAGGAAGACGATGCCGGTGTCGGCATCCGCGGGGAATCGCTGGTTCTCCATCGAAGACCGACCTTGCGCAATCAGCGCGCCAAAGCGATCGAACGTGTCGAAGGTGGGGATGATGCCCACGATTGCGGTAGCGGGCGCAAAGAACAGGGTCAGGGTCGCCAAGCCAGCCGCGGCCCCCACGAGCGATCCGATCCAGGCGCGAACAATGAGGGCATGAGCCACGGCGGCGACGGCAAGCACCACGACTACGACGCCGATGTAGGGGAACCACCACGCTCCCTCGGTAAGCACTTCGCCCAAACTGCTCGCCGCAACGCCGAGCGCCAGAACGAGAGTGGCGCTCAGCGACCAGATGCGCACGCGCCGTTCGTGAGCGCGCAAACTACGAGCGCGGCTCTCCTCAGTTGTTGTCACGGTGTGCCCTCGACTCCGCAACGAACAGTGCCCACGCCTCGGCAACATCATCGAACGACTGCACCGCAATGACCTTCCACCCGGCATCGCGCAATTCCTCCACGACAGGCTGCCGCGCAGGGTCACCCGTGCGCGTGAAATCTCCGAAGCTCGACGACGATTCCACCACAAACGCCACAGCAAGAACGCCCGCAAGTGCCTGACGTCGCAAGTACGCCACCGTTTCAGGCTCGGGATGCGCGACCAGCGCCAGCACTGGGCCTCCCGCACTCGTGCTCGGCACCGGCTCACCCCACCAGCCCGGCGCACTTTCGACCGGCCCGAACGTAGCAAGGCGGGTCAAGAACTCTTGTTCTTCAGCAGCCCGCCGGTGCACGATCGACGCCTCCGCCAGCTGTGAGGGACCCGTTTCGATGACCTCGACGAGAAAGCCTTCGCGCTTGAGTTGAACGGCGGCAGAGGCGAGCATACTGACGATCCACTCGAAACGCGGGCTGTGGGCGGCTGCGGTGATCGCTCCGCTCGAGAGGCGCGCGGATTCGTTGCGGCCGGCATCCGGATATCCCGCCACACGGGTATCCACGATGATGCGGGCTTCGGGGTAACTGTGCTGCTCCTCTTGGCGCACCATCAGGCTGCCGTGGCGGGCGGATGCTCGCCAGTGCACCCGGCGCATCGCATCGCCGCGGCGGTACTCCCGCGTCATCGCGTCGTCGTCGTCACCAGCCGACCGACGCTGAAGCACCCGAGCTTCACCATCGCCCGACTGAGCGAGCAATGCCGACTGGGCCAGAGCGACGACTCGCGGCGTGACGGTCAGTTCAGTCACCCCGCCGACACTCCAGGTTCCATTAGCCAACGCCAGCGGGTCAATGCTCTGCAGCAAGAGCGGGCCGATCTCAAAGATGCCACGATCGCGCGGGGTAAGAGAGTACGTGAGTTGTGCGGCACTGCGCTGGTTGAGCCCACCCACGCGAGCTGAGAGCGGCGGCAACCAGCCACTTGCAGTCGCCCACGGCTGCCACGGCAAACCATCAGCCCAGTGCACCCCGCGAAGGCCCGTACGCGCATGATTATCGACCCGCAGCGTGACCTGGCTAGTGCTGCCGGCCTCCACGACAGGGAACGCAAATTGACGCGCGACGGCCAGAGAGGATTCTCGAGAACGCACGAGCAGCCCCGCCATCAGAGGCAAGGCCAGGGCGAAGCATCCGGCATATAACAGAATCGGCATACCGGCCGCATAGCCCGCTACAAGCCCTAGCCCGCCGAGCACCACGAACGCACTGCCGCGGTTGGTGAGCCGCACCACGCGCAGCGCAACGGAGAGAGCTCGGAACGGGCGAAGGCGAGGCATCAGGGCCGACTAGGACGCCGCAGCGGTGACCGGAACCGGTGTTTCCGCGACGATGCGTTCGATCACATCAGCGATCGAATGCCCCGTGAGAACAGTGGATGCCTGAGCCGAATGCCGCGCCGGAATCATCCGGTGTGCCAGCACCGTCACCGCGAGCGCGTCGATGTCATCGGGCAACACGAAGTCTCGGCCATCGATCGCGGCGCGTGCCTTCGCGGCCCGGACCAGGTGCAGCGTGGCTCGCGGACTCGCCCCCAACCGCACTTCGGGGTCACGTCGCGTCGCCTGCGCAATCGCCACCGCGTACTCCTCAACCGCCGTGCTCACATAGACGCGCCGCACCGTCGCGATGAGCTCGCGCAACTGCTCAACGGAGACGACCGGAGTGAGCGCATCGAGCGGACTCGACAGCTCACGCGAACGCAGCATCTCGAGCTCGGCGGCGGCATCCGGATAGCCCATGGAAATGCGTGCCATGAAGCGGTCGCGCTGCGCTTCGGGCAGCGGGTAGGTGCCCTCCATCTCGATGGGGTTCTGCGTCGCAACCACGATGAACGGTGATTCCAAGGTGTAGGTGGCACCGTCGACCGTCACGCTGGATTCAGCCATGCACTCGAGCAATGCGGATTGGGTCTTGGGGCTCGCGCGGTTGATCTCATCGCCGATGAGGATGTTCGCGAAAACGGGGCCCTTCTTGAACTCGAACTCGCGGGTGTTCTGGTTGTAGACCGAAACACCGGTGATGTCGGCGGGCAGCAAGTCTGGAGTGAATTGCACGCGAGAGACCGTGCTGTCGACCGTGCGGGCCAGTGCACGCGCGAGCATCGTCTTGCCGACGCCCGGGACGTCTTCGATGAGCAAATGTCCCTCGGCGAGCAGCACCGTGAGCGCCAGTCGCACTGCCTCGGTTTTGCCGTCGATCACTGTCGAAACACTGCGAATAATCGCATCACAGCGCTCGTGGAACACGTCATCGGGCAGAGACCCGGAGCTAGGGACATCCATGGAGTGAGTCTTACACCCGTCTTGCACTACGGCAATTGTTTGCGGTCGCGGAGGCGTTCTTCGAGAGCCCGAATCTTCTGTTGGCGCTCAAAATATTCGATCTCGGCGTCGAGCTTGGCGATCTCGGCTTCTGTCGAGCTCATGGTGTTCGTCGCGAGGTCTGCACGGCGCTCGGGTGCGCCAAACGATGAGAAGGTCGGTGCAGCCGAGTTGTATTCGCGACCAACCGCGAACCACAAAATGCTGCCGAGGAACGGCATGATGATCACGATAAACAACCACGTGATCTTGCCGAGATTCTTGATGCGAGATTCATCGATCAGGATGACGTCGATCAGAACAGAGATCAGTAGCGCGAAATACGCGAACGAAACGAGGAGCCCCATTCGAATATCGTAAGCGCAAAATCAGCCACAGTCGAGCATTATTCCTCTTTGAGGGCGCTCTCGTCATGAGCCTCATCGAAGCCTGCCATCCACGCCTCTTTTGTGCCCAGACTGAACATGTCTTCGGGGCCGCTGCGCACGAGGGAGCGGGCGCCGGGAGCATCGAGATCGGCGACATGGCTGCCGAGCCCGCGCAGCACCGCCACGGGTAATCCCCCGGCCTTGCCCTTGACCAAATCAGTCGCGGAGGCAACCTCGTCGGCGAGCGCCGTGACGCTCACCGCGAGCGGGCGGCCCGACGCATCCGCGGTTCCCCGCAGGTCGTCAAGCACGTGAATGCCGGCGGCACCGATGGCGATGTCGGCCTGCCCCTTGCGCCACGGGCGCCCCACGGTGTCGGTAATCACGAGGCCAATGGTCACGCCGAACCGCTGCCGCAGGCCAGCACACAGCGTGCGCGCGGTCGCGTCGGGATCGAGCGGCAAGAGCAGAACAATGCCGTCGGGAGTGTTGCTGGAATCAACACCGGCGGCCGCCATCACGAGACCGAGTCGGTTCTCGACGATACGCGTAACACCATTGGGGTGCTCGCGCGATGCGACGATGCGCACGGTTTCGTCGGTGATCGCTTGTTCGCGATCTGCCGCTTCGACCGAGCGACCCTCCGCCTTGCTCACAATCTTGGAGGTCACGGTGAGGATGTCACCATCGAGCAGTCCGCCCGCATTAACATCGCCAGACTCTGCCACGAGGGCGTCCGCAATCACCTCGACGAGATCGTCTCCGGACACAATTTCGGGGATGCCGGGCACGGCCCATGCGCTCATTCTCACGCTTCTAGTGTGGGGCATTATTCGTGCGCGCTTCTACTTGCGCAGTGCGGGAAGCACGTCGCGGCCGAAGACATCCAAGAATTCCCGCTGATTGCGACCTACGTTGTGCAGGTAGATGCGATCGAACCCGGCGTCGAGGTAGCTCTGGATGTAGGCGCGGTGCACGTCGGGATCGGCGCTGACGGGCATCCGCCCCTCGAAGTCTTCTGGTCGCACCATGCGGGCAAGCTGTTCGAGCTCGAAGGGCGAGCGGATGTCGTTCTTAGCGAACCGCAGTCCACCGTTCGGCCATTCGGTGAGCGCGTTGCGCATGGCCTGTTCGTCGGTTTCGGCCCAGCTCAAGTGCAGCCGCAGCACGCGGCTCTGGCTTTCTCGACTGCGCCCCGCCTCACGGGCACCTTCGGCGAAGCGCCCCAGCAACATGTCGATCTTCTCAAGCGGTGCCGCTTCGGTGATGAGGCCGTCGACGGTCTTGCCGGCGCGCTTTGCGGCGACCGGGCCGGCCGTCGCGACCAAGATCTCGGGGGCGACCTCGGGCATTGTCCAGAGTCGCGTCGACTCGAGGCGGTAGAACTGGCCTTCGTGGCGAACGTCTTTGTTCGCGAGCCCCGAGGCGAAGAGCTTTTTGATGATCTCGACGGCTTCGAACATCCGGTTGATGCGTTCTGGGGCTTCGGGCCAGTACTGACCGACGATGTGTTCATTGATCGCTTCGCCACTGCCAAGCCCCAACCAGTGACGGCCCGGGTTCATCGCGGCAAGGGTGGCGGAGGCCTGGGCGACCATCGCAGGATGCCACCGGAACGTCGGCGCTGTGACGCCCGTACCGAGATCTCCCGTCGTGGTTTCGCCGAGACCACTCAGCACGTTCCACACGAACGATGCTTGCCCCTGCTGCGGCACCCACGGCTGATAGTGATCCGCGGCCATGACCCCGCGAAAGCCCCGCGTTTCTGCATGCTGCGCAAAGCCCATCACCTCGCGCGGATGAAACCGTTCGAGCATGGCGGCATAGCCGATATGGGGGGCAGCAACAGTCACGGGCATCCGTCTATTGTGGCGGTAATGGTGCCCCAAGTGGGCCCACCATTCGCGCAACCGTTGAGTTGGCACGCCGACGGGCGGATAATGGCGGTCTACTCAATGAGGAGTCAGCATGAAGCTCGGCGCGTTTTCAGTCAGTGTCACCGTGAAATACCGTGCGGTGCCTCTCGCTTTCCCCCAGAGATGCAGTCGAGCGCGAGTCCCGATCCTGATCGATCAGCACCGCTAGCCCGCCGATGCACGTCATTCTCATCCCCGGATTCTGGCTCGATGGAGACTCCTGGGCTCCTGTAACCCGCGCACTTCGCAATGCTGGACACACCGTGCACCCGCTCACCCTCCCTGGCTTGCGACGCCGCGACACCAACCGCGCGACGGTAACCCTGGCTGACCACATCGCGGCCGTGGTCGCGGTCGTTGACGCCCTCACCCACGTGGAGGCTGATGGCAGCGAGAACGGTGACGAAGACGAACGACCGACGCCCCGCATTGCCCTCGTTGCCCACAGCGGCGGTGGCCCCATTGCCCACGCGGTAGCGGATGCCCGGCCCACGTGCTTGGCCAGAATCGTGCACGTCGACACCGTGCCGCTGCCCAACGGCATGCCGATCAACACCGAGTTACCCACCGTGGAGGGCGAGATTCCCCTGCCCGACTGGAGCGTTTTCGATGATGAAGATCTCGTTGACCTCACCGACGAACTGCGCACCTGGTTTCAAGAAATCGCGATCCCCCAGCCAGCGCTGATCGCAACCACCCCGCAAACGCTCTCCACCCCGGCGCGCTTCAGCGTGCCCGCCACCGTGATCTGTTGTGAGTTTCCCGCCGACCAGATGCGAGAGTGGATGAGCGAGGGAACACCCTTCGCGACCGAACTCGTTCAGCTCACCGACCTCGAACTCGTGGACCTACCGACCGGGCACTGGCCGCAGTTCACGAAACCCGCTGAGCTCTCGGACGCCATCATCACGGCTTTGCATCGCACCTAAATTAGGTCTTGTCGTCAGCGACTGCCCGCCCTACACTGAGCAAACGCCAACTATTGAAAGGAGCCTCGCGTGTTTATTTTCACTTTTACGAAGAACCCCACGACCGCCGGCTCCGTCTGGCGCCTCACCGCCTAATCGGTTAGCGTTTTTCGCTCACCGGTTCTGACGGTGGCGGCGCTCACGGAGCACACGGCCCAACTCGATCATCGCGAGACTGCGACGACTGACGAGTCTGCATCCCCTTCGCGGGTGCGTTCGCCTCTCGATGATTGTCCCTTCTTCAGCGACTCGCGATCACTGTGGGAAGCCGTTGGGTCACCACCTGAAACAGCGCAATTTTGCGCGCCTTCCGCATCCAGTTTTCTCACGAATACAGCTCACGAAAGACATCTCATGAACGCAACTCTGGCGGTCCCTAAAGACCGCCGTGACCATCCGCCCAACCCCAGCCCCGTCGCTGAACAACCGCGCCACGCCTCACCGCGTCGCGTCGGAGTCATCGACCGTCTTGCTCTGCACCTCGGCATCGCTCTCATCACGTGGAGCCGCCGGCCGCACCGAGCTCGACTGCTCGCCTCGGCCCAGCTGCGGGCCGAACATCAGCTTCGTCGCGAGCGACTGGCTCAGGCCAGGGCTCGTGCCGAGCAGAATTACCCGCGGTTCATCATCCGCTGAGAACCACGCACGCGACCGTCGCCGGAGCCCTCCGGCGACGGTCGTTTCGTTGTCAGCGAACTTTGAGCACAATGACTTGGCACTCTCGGGGCGAGAGTGCTAATTTTTGATTGTTGAGTCACAGTGACTCAACTTTGAGAAAGGGGTTTCCCATGACACTGTCATTTGATCCTTTTGCCGAACTCGACAGGCTCTCCACAGCTGCCCAGTCCCGCGTCGGCACCCAGCCCATGCCCGTGGATCTCTACCGCCAGGCTGACGAGTACGTTCTCACCGCCGACCTTCCGGGCGTCGATCCCGGCTCCGTTGACGTTGACGTTGACGGTCAGCTCCTCACGATTCGAGCCGAGCGCACCGCTGGCGAGCGCGAAGGAGCCAAATGGCTCTCGCAGGAGCGCCGCTACGGTTCCTACCTTCGCCAGTTCAGCATCGGTGCGGGCATTGACCGCGACAACATCAGTGCCAGTTACGACAACGGCGTGCTGAGCGTCATCATCCCGGTATCGGAGAAGGCAAAACCTCGCAAAATTGAGGTCAGCACCAACTCCGTGAACCAGGCTCGATCGACTGAGAAGGTCGCTGTTACGAGCTAGCCAGCAAGCAGTAGTCGGCGGCGTTGATTGCCGACACAGCAGCGATGGGCGGATGCTTCACGCATCCGCCCATCGTTCGTTAAACCGTGTGCGCGTCTCGCGCTCTAGCGCTCTACAGCGCCCGCAATCGCGGAGCGATGTCGCGCTCGAAGAGTTCAAGGAAGCGACGCTGGTCGCCACCGGGCGCGTGGAACACGAGGTGATTGAGGCCGGCATCCACGTACGGGCGAATCTCGTCAACGATCTTGTCGGGATCGTTGCCCACAATCCAGCGCGACGCGATCTGCTCGATCGGCAGAGCATCGGCGGCGCGTTCCATCTCGATGGGGTCAGTGATGTCGTGCTTCTGCTCCTTCGAGAGAGCAAGTGGCGCCCAGAAACGCGTGTTCTCGAGAGCAACGTCGGCATCGGTGTCGTAAGAGAGCTTGATTTCGATCATCCGGTCAATGTCTTCGAATTTGCGGTCCACCTTGGCCGCACCCTCCTTGACGCCCGGGATGAGCGCGTCGTTGTAGAGTTCCATACCCTTGCCCGAGGTACAGATGAAGCCGTCACCCGCGCGGCCGGCATAGCGCGCCACCATGGGTCCTCCGGCGGCAATATAGATCGGGATGGGCTGGTCGGGGCGGTCATAGATGCTCGCACCGTGAGTGGAGTAATACTCCCCCTCGAACGACACCCGGTCTGAAGTCCAGAGCTCGCGCATGAGGCGAACCGATTCGCGCAAGCGAGCGAAGCGCTCTTTGAACTCGGGCCAGTCTTGCTCTCCGGCACCGCGGAATCCGGTCGCTACTTCGTTGAGGGCCTCGCCTGTTCCGACGCCGAGCATGATGCGCCCCGGGTACAGGCAACCCATCGTGGCGAAGGCCTGAGCGAGCACGGCGGGGTTGTAACGGAAGGTCGGGGTCATCACGCTCGTGCCGATACGGATCGTGCTCGTGCGCTCACCGACCGCTGCCATCCAGCTCAGCGAGAACGGGGCGTGACCGCCCTCGTGACGCCACGGCTGAAAGTGGTCGCTGACCGCAACACTCTCCATACCGTGAGCTTCGGCGGCCACCGCAATCTCTACGAGTTCACGCGGGGCGAATTGTTCGGCTGACGCTTTGTATCCGAGAGTGAGAGTCATAGACCCATTGTGCCGGTGTTAGTCGCGCGGCGCTTGCAAAAACTCAGAAACCACCCGAGGTACATACGGCGCAACATCTCCGCCGAGCGCCGCCACCTGGCGCACGAGCGAGCTGGAGACGTGCGCATGCGCGGGATTCGGCAGCATAAAGATGGTTTCGACGGCCGCGAGATCGCGGTTCACGATCGCCATGGGCGTTTCGTACGCAACATCCACTTGAGAACGGATGCCCTTCACGATGACGCTCGCACCGACCTCGGTGCAGTAGTCGACGAGTAAGCCCATACTCCAGCTGGTGACGCGGATGTTGCCGGCGAACCGAGCATCCGCTATCGCTTGCTCAAGCAGCGAGACGCGCTGGGCAATCGGCAAAAGTGCCGTCTTACCGGGGTTGTGCACGACAAGAACGTGCACTTCGTCAAAGGTTTTTGCTGCCCGCTCAATCACGTCCAGGTGGCCCAGGGTGACAGGGTCAAAGGACCCGGGAACGACAGCGATCCGACTCATGCTTCAACGATAGCCGCTGAGGGCTTGCAACATCGTGGGAGTTCGCTGTGCGGAGAACTTGTTTTGCTGACGTTAGTTTTCGTTGGGCTAGTTCTTACCGAGGAAGGCTTCGGCGCTCTCGTCGAGACGACGCTGCAAGGCCTCGGCGAGCGCCGGATGCTCCGCAAGGGTCGGATCGGCGGCCTGCACCGTTTGTGCTGCCTCGCGTGCTTCCGTGATGAGTTGCCCGTCGTTGGCCACGCGCAGCAGCTTGAGGCTCGAACGCCCGCCCGACTGCACTCCGCCGAGCACATCGCCTTCGCGACGCAGTTCCAAGTCTTTATTCGCGAGTTCGAAGCCATCGAGAGTGGATGCCACAGCCTCAACGCGTTCGCGAGCCAATGACTCCCCCTCGGCTGCTGTCACAAACAGGCACAGGCCGGGGACGCCACCACGGCCGACACGGCCGCGCAGCTGGTGCAATTGGGAAACTCCGAAGCGGTCCGCATCAAGAACGACCATCACTGAAGCGTTGGGCACGTCGACGCCCACCTCGATCACGGTCGTCGCGACGAGCACATCGATATCGCCCGCAGCAAACGAGCGCATGAGTTCGTCTTTCTCGTCGCTCGAAAGCTTGCCGTGCAGCGCCTCGATCCGCTTGCCTGCGAGGACCTCGTTGCTGCGCAGCGAGGCCAGCACCTCAGTGACGTTGGCGATGGGTCGCGGCGGGCCGGCGTCCGGATCATCGGTGGCTTTCGGGGCGGGCTCGCTGCCGGGCTCTTCTGTCTTGGCGTCAATCGCGGGGCACACCACGAAGCCCTGCCGCCCGATAGCCAGTTCCTCAGCCAGCCGTTGCCAGACGCGCGACACCCAGCCGGGCTTCTCTGCCAGCGGCACGACATGACTGCTGATCGGTTGGCGGCCAGCGGGCAACTCGGCGATGGACGAAATGTCGAGGTCGCCGAAGACCGTCATTGCCACGGTGCGCGGGATCGGCGTTGCGGTGAGCACGAGAACGTGCGGCGGCTTGGCGCCTTTGAGCCGCAGAGCCTCACGCTGGTCGACACCAAAGCGGTGCTGCTCATCGACGACGACGAGACCGAGATCGACGAAGCTGACGGCATCACCCAGGAGTGCATGTGTGCCGATGACGATGCGCGAAGCACCCGAAACGGTCGCCAGCAGGGCCTTCTTGCGCTCTGCCGTGGGCAACTGACCAGTGATGAGGGTCGGGCGCAATTCGGCCGCGAGATCGGGACCCAGCGTTCGCACGATCGACCGAAAGTGTTGATGAGCGAGCACCTCGGTGGGCGCCAGCAACGCTGACTGGCCACCGGATTGTGCCACAGCCAACATCGCCCGCAGCGCGACGAGCGTCTTACCGGAACCCACCTCACCCTGCACCAGGCGATTCATCGGCACAGGCTCGGCAAGATCATGGAAAATTTGCTCGCCGACGGACTGCTGGTCGCCTGTGAGCGTAAACGGCAACGCAGCATCGAAACCTTCGAGCAGAGAGCCCGCCGAGCGCGCAATCGCCTCAGACTCGCGTTGTTTCTGGCGCTGCTGCAAGAGAGCGGATTGCAGCACGAAAGCTTCTTGAAAGCGCAAAGCATCGCGAGCGCTGCGCCAATCGGAATCGACCTTGGGGCGGTGCACAAGCTCAAGCGCCTGCGAATACCGCAGCAGTTCGCGTTCGCGGCGCACGGCATCCGGAACCGGGTCTTCGAGCGGGCCGAGCGTATCGAGCACAACCTCGACCGCCTTCTGAATCTGCCAACTCGCGACAGTGGAAGTCGCGGGGTAAATCGGGATCGGCTGCTCTGCCCACCCCTTAGCCTGCTCGGGCTTCTTCAGCTCAAGAGCATCGCGATCGAAAAGTTCGTAATCAGGGTGCGCCAGTTGACGCGTGCCACGGTACTGGCCGACCTTGCCGGCAAAGATTCCGCGAACGCCCGGAAGGAGCTCGTTCGCCCGCCACGCCTGATTGAAGAAAGTGAGGGTCAGGATGCCCGTGCCGTCGCTGATCGACACCTCAAGAATCGAGCCGCGCTTGTTGCGCATCGGGCGGTTACGCACCTCGCGCACTTCTGCCACGATCGTGACCGCCTCATCCAGCGGCAATTCGGCAAGAGCGGTGAGCTCACCGCGCCGAGCGTACCGCCGCGGATAGTGCGTCATGAGGTCGCCGACCGTGAGCAAACCAAGGCCGCGCTGCATCGAAGTAGCAGTGCGCCCGCCCAGCACAGCGCTGAGCTTTTGATCAAGGGGCGAGGTCACTCTAGAAGAGTACCCGCGACCACTGGCGTTCTTCAGACGGCTAGGCTCGAAAGGCCATGACACGCATAATCGCCGGATACGCCGGCTCCCTCACGATTGCCGTTCCCAGCGCGGGTACGCGCCCCACGAGCGACCGCTTGCGCGAAGCGATCTTCTCCGCACTTGAAGCTCGCGACGCCATCGACGGCGCCCGCGTGCTCGATCTCTATGCCGGTTCCGGAGCCCTCGGTCTCGAATCCGCCTCCCGCGGAGCACCGCACGTGACCCTGGTGGAGAAGAATCCGCGCGCCGCCGACACGTGCCGCAAGAACGCCACGCTCATCGCGGCGAAGGCTCCGCGCGGTTCGAAGCCAATCATTCTCACCGCCGCCCGCGCCGTGCACACGTTTTTGGAGACATCCGGTGATCAGTGGGATCTCGTCTTTATTGACCCGCCGTACGAGCTCGGCAATGCCGAACTCGACGTTGCTCTCGCATTGCTCGCACCGCAACTGAGCCCTGACGCCCTCGTGATTGTGGAACGCAGTTCACGCGACCCCGAACCAGAGTGGCCCGCGGGTCTCGAACTCGACCGCCGCAAAGACTACGGCGACACCACCCTGTACTGGGTGCAGCCGAGCGAGCAGTAGCCGTACCGCAGGCTCGCACTTCTGGGCACAGCTTCGCGGGTGGAGCCTGAGCGAGCGCTACCCCGCCGCGCCATCCCACCCGGCATACGGGTCCCAGCCACCGCGCTCGGTGTACGCGACTCCATCGACGAGTAGCCCTTCCCCCTCGACCACGCGACCGATCGCCCGAAAACCTGCCGGTAGCGTTGCCCCCTCGGGGAACGTCGCCAACAGCGAGTGATCTTCGCCACCATCGAGTTGCACTCGACCACCCACCGCTTCGGATGACAGGTCGAGCCCCACTCCGCTGGCCGTCGCAATGCGGCGCGCATCAATCGCGAGCCCATCGCTGAGGTCGAGCATCGAAGTGGCTCCGCCGAGCGCGGCAGCTTTGCCGTCCGCGATGGGAGGCGCTGGCCTGAGTTGGGCGGCGATGGCCTCGGGATGCTGGGCTGCCAGCGCGGCGGCGGCTGCAGCATCCGGTTCCCCGTCGACGACACCCTCGGCGAAGAGCAGCCGCAGCCCTTCGGCCGCGAGACCCAGCGTGCCAGAGACCGCGATCACATCACCGACGCGGGCCCCCGAGCGTAAAACGGGAGCGCGGCCTTCGAGATCTCCAAAAGCGGTGATGACAATTGTGAGAACGGTCGACACCGAAAGGTCGCCACCAATGACTCCGCTGCCGGGAGCCAGCGCCTCGCAGCCTTCGCGCAGGCCATCAGCAATCGCTTCGAGCGACGAGACCGGAGTGTCGTTCGGGGCAGCGATCGCGACCACGAGACCGGTGGGCACCGCCCCCATCGCAGCGACATCTGACAGGTTCGTGGCCGCGGCCTTCCAGCCGAGGTCATACGGGCTCGACCACGCCATCCGAAAATCGGGGCCATGAATCATCATGTCCGTTGTGATCACGACGCGCTTGTCCGGCGTCGCCAACACGGCAGAATCGTCGCCCGGACCAATTAGCTCGGCAGCGGCAGAAGGCAGGCGAGGGAAAATGCGCTTCAGGGCAGCAAGTTCGCCAACGCCACCGAGAGTGTCTGGGGTCTCGCTCTCGCGGTCAATCGTCATGAACTCACGGTAGCCTGAAGGCGATGAGAACGACGACCCGCACTCCCCTGATCGCCCTGCTCGCGATGGTCCCTTTACTGGCAACGCTGGGCGGATGCGCGGCGATCGTGCCGCTCGAGCCCGGTGATGACGCGGGTAACCCGACGTGCGCCGACGTCATCGTGCGACTGCCCGATACTGTCGCGGGGCTCGACAAGCGCGAGACCAATGCTCAGGGCACCGGCGCATGGGGCGAACCCGCCACCATCCTGCTGCGCTGCGGCGTTGCCGTTCCTGACCCCACTGCTGAGTTTGCCTGTGTCACAGCGCCCGAAGACGGTATCGACTGGCTGCGCGACGACAGCGACGCCCCCAATTACGTCTTCACGTCATACGGCCGCGACCCTGCCGTGCAGGTCATCATCGACAGCGATGGTGACCCCGACATCGAAGGCGACGAGGTTTCTGGGTTCGACGCTTTGAGCGACGTAGCCGGGGCCGTGAGCCAAGTGCCCGCCGACAGCTTCTGCGTCGCCCTGTCAGACACCATTGCACCGACGGACACCGACGCGCCTGAATAGCCCAGATGCCACGGTGGACTCGGCGCCCCTTGCTCCTGCTCGACGCGAACTGCTCCGCTAGAGCGAGCTAGCGAACGGTTTCACGCCCGAGTTCAATCAGTTCGTTGATCAGCTCGGGGTAACTCATTCCGCTCGCTGCCCAACACTTGGGGAACATCGAGATCGGCGTGAAACCCGGCAGCGTGTTGATCTCGTTGACCACAAACTCAGAGCCGTCGAAAAAGAAATCAACGCGGGCAAGGCCTGCCCCGCCGATCGATTCGAAAGCGCGGGCCGCGGTGCGCTGCATTTGCCAGAGTTCGCCATCGCGCAACGGCGCGGGGCAAATAAGTTCGGCGGCGGCCACATCGAGATACTTTGCTTCAAAGTCATAGAAATCGCGGCCGGTGACCACGATCTCGCCTGGGAGGCTCACCCGCGTCTCGCCACCATCGCGGCCCGAAAGTACTCCGCACTCGATCTCGCGACCGGTCATTGCTTGCTCTACGAGAGCAGTGGAATCTTCGGCAAAGGCAGTAGCGAAGGCAGCATCGAGTTCGTCGGGGCTCGAGACTTTTGTCACGCCCACCGACGAGCCAGCGCGGGCAGGCTTCACAAAGACAGGGAAACCCAGGCTGGATGCGCGCTTGCGCCAGACATCCGGGGTGCGCTGCCAGTCGAGCGCCGACACGGTCACCCACGGCGCAACGGCAACACCGGCAGCCTCGAGCGCGAGCTTCGTGAAGTGCTTGTTCATGCCCATGGCAGAGGCGAGTACGCCGTTGCCGACATAAGGCAATCCCGAGAGCTCGATGAGGCCCTGAACGGTGCCATCTTCGCCGAAGGGTCCGTGCAAGATAGGGAACACGATGTCGACGTCGCCGAGGCTGCGAACGCTGCCGTCGGCCTCCACCACGGTCATTTCGCGGGACGCCGCCGAATCTGGCCAGCGCACGCGCGTGCCATTGTCAACGACCTCGGGCATCGCCTCGGGGTTCAGCAAGAAAGTCTCGGCGTGATCGGGCTGCAGCGTAAACGCGCCGTCCCGAGTGATGCCGACGGGGATGACAGTGTACTTGTCACGATCGATCGCGGAGAGAACTCCCCCGGCGGTCGCGCAGCTGATGCTGTGTTCCGAAGAACGACCGCCGAACAGCAGCACTACCGTCACAGGACCACTCGCGGTTGGTGTGGGCTGAGTCGTCATCGTTTACTCCCCTTGAGGAAGGTCGTCAGTGGTGAGGTGCGGCGCGATATCCCGCGGGGCGAGCGTGCCGGCCAAGACCTCGGCGACCTGGCTGGCGATCGGCATGTCTACGCCCTTTGAGAGCGCGAGTTCGAGAATCGGCGCCACCGACGAGAGGCCTTCGGCTGTCTGGTTCATCTGCTTGATAACTTCAGAGAAGCTGTAGCCCTGACCCAGCAGGCGGCCGGCGGTGTTGTTGCGCGAAAGTGATGACTCGCACGTCGCGATGAGGTCGCCGAGCCCGGCAAGACCGGCCAAGGTTTCAGGGCGGGCGCCAAAGGCGACCGAGAAGTCTGTCATTTCGGCAAGGCCGCGCGTAATGATCGAGGCCTTGGTGTTCTCGCCGTAACCCACGCCATCCACGATTCCGATGGCGACAGCGATGAGGTTCTTGAGCACTCCGCCAAACTCGGTGCCGATGACATCGGTGTTTACGAAGGAACGGAAGTAGCGGTTGCGTGCGGTGACGGCAACCGCAGTTGCGGTTTCGAGGCTCGCACTGCTCATGACCGCAGCGGTCGGCTGTTCCTTGGCAATCTCTAGAGCCAAGTTGGGGCCGGATGCCACGGCAACCCGGTTGGGATCAACGCCCAACTCCTGCAGAATAACTTCACTCATTCGCGCTCCGGTGCCCTTTTCGACACCCTTCATTAGCGAGACGATAATCGCGTCTTCTGGAATGAGCTCGCGAACGATGCGCAGGTTCTCCCGCAGCGACTGAGCTGGCACTGAGAGATAGACCTGCTCGGCGCCATCCAAAACCTCATGCAGTTTGTCGCTGGCCCAGAGGGAGCGTGGCAAGTTGATACCGGGAAGGTAATCGCTGTTGCGCTTGGACTGCGAAATTTCGCGAGCCAACTCGGGGCGGCGTGCCCACAGCGCAACGTCGTTGCCGCCGTCAGCCAGAACTTTGGAGAACGTGGTTCCCCAGGAGCCAGCACCGAGAACGGCGACGCGGCGGGGAGTTTCGGGCGTTTCAGCGTTGTCGTTGATCACGTTATTTACTCTCGAATCGGCCGGTCTCGCTTTGACCATGCTCGGCGGGGTTGTAGCGCACGGCGGGGGCGCTCTCTTGTCGCAATTCTTCGAGCAGCGACGTAATGGCAGTCATGAGTTTCTCCGTTGCCTCAGCGAGCACACGCGAATCCACATGCTTGCCCTCGTACTCCGAGAGATCGATGGGTTCACCAAAACGAATGTGAATTGTCTTACGGGGAAAAACACTAATACGTTTCGAGTACCGCGGCAGGATTTCATGCGCACCCCAGCTCGCGGTGGGGATGAGGGGGATGCCCGCTTCAAGCGCAGTACGCACGGCACCGTACTTGCCACGCATCGGCCACATGTCGGGCTCGCGGGTCAGCGAGCCCTCGGGATAAATCACTACCGCGAGGCCCTGGTCAGCAATCTGACGAGCGGCCTTCATGGGATCGCCGCTCTGGCGACCGCGGGAGACACGCTCTACGGGAACCTGCCCCGATTTCTTGAGCAGCCAGCCAGCAACGGGAACCTTGAATAGCGACGCTTTGGCCATATAGCGCGGCATCCGCCCAATTTTCCACATGGCAACGCCGATCACGACGGGATCGATGTTGCTGTAGTGGTTAGGCGACATGACGAACGCACCCTCAGCGGGAACGTGGTGGGCGTCGTGCAATCTGAACTTCGCCAACACGGTCATCGTGGGGAGCAGGAGAAGAGCGAGCACCCGAAAGGCGGCCGTTTTCTCCGACTTCACACGCTTCGGCTGCGGTGAGCTGGATGTCACCGGCGGCTATCCCTCGTAGACGAAGTCAGCGCCCAGCGATTCGAGCTTGTCGATGAAGTGTTCGTAACCGCGCGCAATGATCCCGATGTTGCTGACTGTCGACTGACCGTCAGCGGTCAACGCTGCAATGAGGTGGCTGAATCCACCGCGCAGGTCGGGGATCTCAACATCCGCACCGTGCAGCGCTGTCGGGCCGATGATGACCGCTGCCTGCTCGAGGGGACGGCGAGGAACGCGGCGGCTGACCGACTCAATTCCTGCTTCGAACACCTCGATATTCGCGCCCATCTCAACGAGCGCCTCGGTGAAGCCCAAACGGTTCTCGTACACCGTCTCGTGAACCACGGAACGTCCTTCAGCCTGAGTGAGCGCAACGATAAGGGGCTGCTGCCAGTCCGTCATGAAGCCAGGGTGCACATCAGTTTCGATAACAACGGGCTTGAGCGCTCCACCGGGGTGCCAGAAGCGGATGCCGTCTTCAGCAATATCAAAGGCGCCACCCACCTTGCGGAAGATGTTTAAGAAGGTCATGAGCTCTTGCTGCATGGCGCCTTCAACGAAGATGTCTCCGCCGGTGGCCAGAGCAGCGGACGCCCAGCTCGCGGCTTCGTTGCGGTCGAAGAGTGCGCGGTGGTTGTAACCGCTGAGCTTCTCGACGCCCTCGATGAAGATGACGCGGTTGGGCTCGACGTTGATGATCGCACCCATCTTTTGCAAGATAGCGATGAGATCCATGATCTCGGGCTCGATTGCCGCGCCCTTGAGCTCGGTAACGCCCTGGGCGAGAACCGCCGTGAGCAGCACTTGCTCAGTCGCGCCCACGCTCGGGTAGGGCAGGTCGATGTTCGCGCCATGGAGGCCATCGGGGGCCGTGAGGCGAATGCCCTCATAGCTCTTGTCGACGACAGCGCCGAAGGCACGCAGAGCATCCAAGTGGAAGTCGATGGGGCGGTCGCCGATGCGGCAACCACCGAGGTCGGGGATCAGCGCTTCGCCGAGGCGGTGCAACAGCGGTCCACAGAAAAGGATCGGGATGCGGCTCGAGCCGGCAAGGGCGTCAATCTTGGCGAAGTGCGCCTTGAGTACGTTTTTGGGGTCGAGGGTGAGTTCGCCGTCTCCGGTCTCGGTGACCGTAACGCCGTAGGCCTCAAGCATCCCGGTAACGACGCCGACGTCGCTAATAGCCGGAACGTCCCTGAGAACGCTGGGGGTGTCGGCGAGAAGCGCCGCCACCATTGCTTTAGTAGCGAGGTTCTTCGCACCGCGAACGTTGATGCGTCCACGAAGAGGCTTTCCACCATTAATGACGATTTGGTTGGAATGCAGACCGGATCGCTTGGCCGCCGCTGTTGCGTCTTGAGCCAATGGATTCATCGTTACCTCTACTTCGCTGGCAAAGTCTTGGGTCGCCATGATTCGCGGCGGCTTTCAAACTCCGTGATGTCTGTTTCGTTTCTCAGGGTGAGGCCGATGTCATCGAGGCCTTCGAGCAAACGCCACCTAGTGTAATCATCAATCTCGAATGTGAACTGTGCGGACCCCGCTGTTACGGTGCGGGATTCAAGGTCAACGCTCACTTCAAGTTCAGGGTCAGCCTCGACGAGGGCCCAGAGCGACTCGATGTCTGCCTCAGAAAGCTGCGCGGCCAACAACCCTTGCTTTCCCGAGTTGCCTCGGAAGATGTCGCCGAAGCGTGAACTCAGCACGGCTTGGAAGCCAAAGTCACGAAGCGCCCAGACGGCGTGCTCACGGCTGGAGCCAGTGCCGAAGTCAGAGCCGGCGATCAGGATCTTGCCGTGGCTGTAGGGCTCGCGGTTCAGAATGAAGTCGGGGTCTTGACGCCAACCGAAGAAGAGCGCGTCGTCGAATCCAGTCTTCGTTACTCGCTTGAGAAACTCGGCAGGGATGATCTGGTCGGTATCAACGTTGCTGCGCTTGAGCGGAACAGCGATTCCGCTGATTGTCGTGATCTTGTCCATTAGCGTGACTCCTCAGCGGTCGTAGCGGCGAGCGCCAGCTGCTCGGGCAGGGGGCTGTTTTCGAGATCCCACGGGCTTGAGAGTGTTCCGCGGATGGCGGTGGCTGCGGCAACGAGCGGCGACACCAGATGGGTGCGCCCTCCCTTGCCTTGGCGACCTTCGAAGTTGCGGTTACTGGTGGAGGCGCAACGCTCCCCCGGAGCCAGTTGGTCGGGGTTCATGCCGAGGCACATCGAGCAACCCGCGAATCGCCACTCGGCACCGAACTCTTCGACGATTTTGTCGAGGCCTTCGGCTTCTGCTTCGAGGCGAACGCGTGCGGAGCCGGGTACGACCATGACGCGCACGTTGTCGGCCTTCTTGCGGCCCTGAATGATCGAGGTGAAGGCCCGGAGGTCTTCGATACGGCTGTTGGTGCACGATCCCATGAAGACGGCATCGACTTGGATGTCCTTCATCGGCATGCCAGCGTCGAGCGCCATGTAGTCCAAGGCACGCTCAGCCGAAGCACGCTCGTTGGGATCGGCGATGTCGGCGGGAACAGGAACGTTGTCGCTCAGCGAGACGCCCTGGCCGGGGTTGGTGCCCCAGGTTACGAACGGCTCGAGCGTGTTGGCGTCGAGGAAGACTTCGGCATCGAAGACCGCATCCTCGTCGGTCGCGAGGGTGTTCCAGTACTCGACGGCGGCATCCCAGTCAGCACCCTCGGGGGCATGCGGGCGGCCCTTGAGGTAGTCGTAGGTGATCTGGTCGGGCGCGATCATGCCGGCGCGGGCGCCTGCTTCGATCGACATGTTGCAGATCGTCATGCGACCCTCCATAGAGAGGGAGCGGATGGCGCTGCCGCGGAATTCGAGAACGTACCCTTGGCCTCCGCCGGTTCCGATCTGCGCGATGACCGCGAGGATGATGTCTTTCGCGGTGACGCCGGGGCGCAGTTCGCCCTCGACGGTGATCGCCATGGTCTTGAAGGCCTTGAGCGGCAGAGTTTGAGTGGCAAGTACGTGCTCAACTTCACTCGTGCCGATTCCGAAGGCCATGGCGCCGAAAGCGCCGTGGGTGCTGGTGTGCGAGTCGCCGCAGACCACGGTGATGCCAGGCATGGTCAGCCCGAGCTGCGGGCCGACAACGTGAACGATGCCCTGTTCGATGTCGCCGAGCGAGTGCAGGCGCACGCCGAATTCTTCTGCATTGTTGCGCAGCGTTTGAATTTGGGTGCGGCTCGTGAGGTCGGCAATCGGCTTGTGGATGGCGAGCGTGGGGGTGTTGTGGTCTTCGGTCGCGATCGTCAGATCGGGGCGGCGAACCGGGCGGCCGGCCATCCGCAGTCCGTCAAAAGCTTGAGGGCTCGTGACTTCGTGCACAAGGTGAAGGTCAATGTAGATAAGGTCGGGCGTGCCATCGGCACCCTTGACGACCAGATGGTCATCCCACACTTTCTCTGCCAGGGTCTTGCCCATAGCGCACCTCTTTCGAATCAACGATCGCACCGCAAAGAGCGCGGCTCAATCTCTCTAGTCTACGCCGCGTGCAACGCGCTTTTGCGACTTCGAAGCCAGCTAGCGATAGTCGTTGTCGAGCACGACTGCCGCCGCAGGATCGTCGTCGAGATAGTGCACTTCGGCAGAGTCATTCGCCGCGAGGGCCGCTGCTTTGTCAAAGGACTCCTCGTCGAAGGTGTGGTCACCCAACGCCGTGTACGTTGTGCCGTCAACTTCAAAGCTAAATTCGAGCCGCACGACTTGAATAGTGTGGCGGCCATCGCGTTGTGATTCCGCCACCGTATTGCCCGTGGGCACCGCTTCGGCAACGACGCCCTTGTCGAGGATGGTGGCCCGGTCGTCGTGGTTGCCGAGCGTCGCAAAACCGATGCCCGCGATGACGATCAACGGGATGACCAGAAACTTCACGAGGTTCCACACCGGGGTGCGGCGGGGCGGCTGGGGTGCCGCCGGAATGTCACTCATTAACTGCACTCTCTGTCATCGGCGTACACCGCAGAGCGGGGCCGCGACGACCGTTCCTGACCGTCTAAGCAATGGTCAGATCATAAGCCACAGGGGAACAGGCGACAGCACCGAAGCCCAGCGGTATGCTGACCAGAGCGCACCACCCTCGTGCTACCACCACTTGCCATTTTGTTGTTTTGCCCACAAGGCCCACACGCAGGAGAAGTACATGATTACGCAAGCATCGACGACGCTCGAGGCCCCGGTCTCCGCTCTTGAAAACGCCGAATTCAGTCACGAGAAAGTTCTCGTGTCAACGGGCAAGCGCTCCGGCCTGATCATCAGCGTCGCAGTCCACTCGACCGTTCTCGGGCAAGCCCTCGGCGGTGCCCGAATGTGGAACTACCCGCACTGGACGGATGCCGTTGCAGACTCCCTGCGCCTCTCTGCCGCGATGACGCTCAAGAACTCGGCCGCCGGCCTCAACCGCGGTGGCGGAAAGTCGGTCATCCACATTCCGATGGGTGTCACGCTGACGACCGAACAGAAGCGCGATGCGATGCTCGATCTGGGCGATGCCATCGAAAGCCTCAACGGCGCGTACATGACGGCAGAGGATGTCGGCACGAGCGCCGAACTCATGTCGGTTGTCGCGGAGCGCACCGAACACGTCTGTGGTCTCCCTGCCGATCAGGGTGGAGCCGGTGAACCCGCGGACGCGACTGCCGCTGGCGTTCACGCGAGCATCCTCGCCACGTGCGAAGCCCTCTTCGGAACGCGCGACCTTGCTGGTCGCCACCTCATTGTTTCGGGCCTCGGCCAGGTCGGTGGCCGCCTCGCGCGCTCCCTCACCGCCGCCGGCGCCGTGCTCACCGTCACCGATGTGAACCTCGACCGCAAACTGCTCGCCGCCGAGCTCGATGCCAACTGGGTCGACGTCGACGAAGCTCACAGCGTCGTGGCCGACATCTTTGTTCCCTGTGGGCTGGGTGGCGTACTGAGCCCCCGCGTCATCCGCGAACTCAACGTCAGCGGTGTCGTGGGCGCCGCCAACAACCAGCTCGCACAGCACGACGGCGCTGAAGCACTCGCTGAGCGCGGCATTCTCTGGGCTCCCGACTTCGTGGTTAACGGCGGCGGCGTGATCTACCTCGACATGACTTCAGAACCCGATGCGGATACTGACGCGATTGCCACACGCGTGGAAGCTATCGGTGACACGGTCACGACCATCTTCCGCGACGCCGCCGCCCAGGGCATCACCACCTTGGACGCCGCGGAGCGCCTCGCGCAATCTCGCCTCGCCACCACGATTTAGCCCTTCGCGCACTTATTTCGTTACAACAGAAACGCGCGGTGTCTGCGCCCCCGAGTTTTGGCTCAGGGTGCAGACACCGCGCGTTTGTCGTTAGTGCTGGCCGTTAGGCGGCGAGTGCCCCTAGCGAGCTGCCTCTACTCACTGTCGACAGAGATAGCTTCACGCTTCTTGTCGCTGTTCATCTTGAGCAGGCTCGCGATGACGGCGACGGCCATGGCTACGAGAATCACGATGAGCGAGGTCCAGGTGCCGATCTCGGGCGCCCACAGGATCGGTTCTCCCCCATTGATGAAGGGCAGTTCGTTGACGTGCATGGCGTGGAAGAACAGCTTCACGCCGATGAAGCCGAGCACGAACGCGATGCCGAAGTGCAAGTACACGAGTTTGTCGATGAGGTCGCCGAGCAAGAAGTAGAGCTGACGCAGTCCCATCAGCGCAAAGATATTCGCGGTGAACACGATGAACGGGTCTGTCGTGATTCCGAAGATGGCCGGGATCGAGTCGATCGCGAACACGAGGTCGGTGATGCCGAGAGCTACGAAGACAACAAGGATCGGGGTGAAGACCTTCTTGCCGTCGATCACGGTGCGCACCTTGCCACCGTCAAAGATCGGCGAAATGTTGATGTGCTTGCGCAAGAAGCGGATGATTCCGCTCTCGGTCTCCTCCATGTCGTCGTGGTCTTCGAACACCTGGCGAATGGCGGTGTAGAGCAAAAATGCGCCAAAGATGTAGAAGATAAAGCTGAAGTTTTCGATGAGCTGAGCACCGAGCAGAATAAAGATTCCGCGCAGCACGAGGGCGATCAGGATGCCCACCATCAGTACCTCTTGCTGGTACTTTCGCGGCACCGAGAAGCGCCCCATGATGATGACGAACACAAAGAGGTTGTCAATCGAGAGGCTGTACTCCGTGACCCAACCGGCAATGAACTGTCCGGCCTGCTCAACGTCGCCAAGCAGGAACATGAGCAGCGCAAAAATCAGTGCGAGCGAGACGTAAAAACCGACCCACAAGGCTGATTCTTTGGTGCTCGGGATATGCGGACGTTTGTACGCCATGATCAGGTCGGCAGTGAGGATGATCAACAGCACCGTCAGCGACGTGACTTCGAACCAAATAGGCAGAGTGGTCAAGAGATTCCGTTCAAGGTTTTCGAGGCGTAGCAGGTCTCGAAAGTCTCTCCCGCATCCAGAAACCGAGTGGATGCCGCTGCCCCGGAACCACTACCGAGTGGTTCGTATTGACGAGGACAACGAGGTGGGATACTCCCCTTCGCGTGCACCATGATAGCCGACGCTGTGCTGAACGCCGCCGAGAAATTCACAGCTTCACGAGCACGCTTTAGGTCAGCATCCGCTGTATAGTCAGCACATGCTGACTATTGCTTCTCGCGTCGATGTCATGAACCGTTTGGGTCGCGCCATGACTGACCCCACTCGTGCTCGCATTCTTCTTTCACTGCTCGAGAAGCCGGGCTACCCCGTGCAACTGGCCCACGACCTTGAGCTCACGCGCAGCAACGTCTCTAACCACCTCACGTGCCTGCGCGGCTGCGGACTTGTAGTGGCAACGCCTGAAGGGCGGTCGACTCGCTACGAGATTTCGGACCCCCATCTTGCCCACGCCCTCAACGACGTCGTGAACGTCGTGCTCGCGGTCGACGATGGCACGCCCTGCGCCGGCGACAGTTGCAATGACCCGTTCTGCTGTACCCCAAATACGGCCGCCGAGGTGACCGCGTGAGCGAAGAATGCTGCGGAGTGGATGCTCCGCCGAAGTCCCGCGCTAGCGACTCCCCCACTCCGCCCACGACCGTCACCGCTGGCGCCGCGCACGACGACCTCTCTCCGTGGTGGAAAGACCGCGGGCTGCGTCTCCCCGCAACTTCAGGCATCCTGCTGGCGGCGTCCCTCGTCGCGGGCTGGACGGGCGGCGCAGATTGGTTCGTGACCGTTCTTCAGAGCCTGAGCTTGATCGCCGGCGCGGCAACATTTGTGCCCGGCACAGTACGCCGCTTGCTGCGCGGCTCTCTCGGGGTCGGCCTACTCATGAGCATTGCCGCGATTGGGGCCGTGCTCCTGGGCCATGTCGGCGAAGCAGCCGCCCTTGCGTTCCTGTTTTCTATCGCCGAGGCGCTCGAAGACCGCGCGATGGATCGTGCCCGCCATGGCCTGCGGGCCCTGCTCTCCCTCATCCCCAACGCCGCCCTGGTCGAGCGCGACGGGAAACCACTCACCCTGCCGGCGAGCGACATCATGATCGGCGACATTCTTGTCGTGCGAGCGGGCGAGCGCGTGGCCACGGATGGCATAGTCGCGAGTGGCCGCGGCAGTGTCGACACCTCTGCGATCACAGGCGAATCGATGCCAGCGACGGTGGAGACCGGCGACGCGGTGTTTGCCGGCTCGATCAACGGCGAAGGCGCCCTGCGCATCCGCGCGACGGCAAACGGCACTGACAATTCGCTCACCACCATCGTGAAGCTTGTCGAACAAGCCAACGCGCAGAAGGGTAATCGAGCTCGACTGGCGGACCGCATCGCGCGCCCGCTCGTGCCGATCGTCCTCGGCGTGGCTGCGGCCATTGTGGGCTTTGGCTTCCTCGTCGGTGACCCCGAGCTCTGGACCGAGCGTGCGCTCGTCGTGCTCGTCGCCGCGTCTCCGTGTGCTCTCGCGATTGCCGTTCCCGTGACCGTCATCTCGGCCATTGGGTCGGCAAGCAAGCTCGGCATCATCGTGAAGTCGGGCGCCGCCTTTGAACGAATGGGCAGCATCCGCACGGTTGCTTTCGACAAGACCGGCACGCTCACCCAAAATCGGCCCAGCGTTGTCGCTGTCGAGACGCTAGCTACCGTGACCCGGGATGAAGTGCTCAATATCGCCGCCGCGCTCGAAACTCACAGCACGCATCCGCTCGCCCAGGCAGTACTCGCCGAGCAGCCTGCACACGCGGAAGCCGAGAACGTTCGCGAAGATGCCGGTCGCGGAATATCGGGTACGCTCCACGGTGTTTCCGTGCGCGCCGGAAGCACCCGGTGGATGGACGCTGGCGAACTGTCGCCGGCCGCGGTGCGCCTAGCCGACGACGGCATGACAGTCATGGCGATCGAGCGCGAGGGCATCGTGATCGGGCTCCTCGGCATCCGCGACGAACTGCGACCCGAGGCTGCTGAAGCTGTTGCGCAGTTGGCGAGCGCGGGCACCCGCACGCTCATGCTCACCGGAGACAACGCGCGCACGGCAGCAACGATCGCGCGCGACGCGGGCATCAGTGATGTGCGCGCCGAGCTATTGCCTGCCGACAAAGCCAGCGCGATTTCCAGCCTGACCAACGACTCCCCCACAGCGATGATCGGCGATGGCATCAACGACGCCCCCGCTCTCGCGACGGCCGATGTGGGCATCGCAATGGGCGCTACCGGCTCCGCTGCTGCCGTCGAGTCGGCGGATGTCGCTTTCACCGGCAGCGATCTGCGCCTCATTCCAGTGGCGCTGCTTCATGCGCGGCGCGGGCGTCGCATCATGACGGGAAACATCGTGCTGTCGCTCGCGATTATCGTGGGCCTCTTTCCGCTAGCGCTCACCGGCGTTCTCGGGTTGGCCGGGGTCGTGCTCGTGCACGAACTTGCGGAGCTGGTAGTTATCCTCAATGGCCTGCGGGCAGCGCGGCTTTCGCCTAGCCTTGATTCGCGCGCGCTGCTGAGCGATCGCCACCAACCCCAGCCTGTTCGGAGTCTCGTGTGAAGAAAGCCCTCCTGCCCACTTTCGCCGCGCTGGGGATTCTCGCGCTCGTTGCCGCCTTCGTGTTCGTGTACGTCACGGCCAAGAACGCGGACTCCGAGACCGCCAGCAGCACCGATTCTCAGGAGCTCGCTTCCACTGTGGCCAGCGACTCGAACTACGTCGATAACGTCGGGCCGGACGCCGTAACGATTGTTGAGTTCCTCGACTTCGAGTGTGGCGCGTGTGGCCAGTTCTACCCGTATGTCGAGGCGATGCGCGAGGTTTACGAGGGCGACATCAACTACGTTGTTCGCTACTTCCCGCTGCCCAGCCACCTCAATTCGATGGATGCCGCTATCGCTGCCGAGGCTGCCGCCCAGCAGGGTGAGTTCGAGGCCATGTACCAGCGACTCTTCGAAACTCAGGGCGACTGGGCCGGCGGCACTCCCCCGCAGACGGATGCCTTCCGCGCGCTGGCAGAAGAAATCGGCCTCGATCTGGATGCCTACGATGCCGCCGTTGCCGACCCCGCCACTCAGGCGCGCGTCGAGGCCGACTTCGACGCCGGTGTTGAGCTGGGCGTCAACAGCACTCCCACTTTCTTCGTGAATGACGAATACATCGAGACGAGCCGTCTCGAGAATCTGCCAGAGGCTGTTGACGCCGCAGTCAAGGGCTAGGTGTACCAGCTCGGCTCGGGCACTTCATTGAGCAGCACGTACTGACCAACTTCGCGCTTCTTGTACGGCGCAGGGTCGTGCAGGCTGTGGGTGCGCAGGTTGCGCCAGTAGATATCGAGCCCCACTGAGTTGGCGGATGCTCGCGCGCCCGTCAGCTCGAACACCTTCGTCGCGACTTCCAATCCATCGTCACTGATGCGCAGTTTTCCCGCTGCAATGCGCACCGCGATTTCGCCACGACGGCGTTCGGTGAGCTCGGTGCGCGGCGCGTGAAGCACGGCACTGATTTCGCTGCCGACCGCATCCAGCAGGGCCTCATCCGCCCAGAGTTTTGACTGCAATTCGCCATAGCCAGCCAGGATGTACCACTCCTCGCTCGCGTGAGCCTTGTTGTCGCCGCCGTAGGGCCAAGCGCGGCTCTTCGTGCGCGTGTACGAGGATGCGGCTTCGATCGCTCCCTGCGCGATTCCGAGATAGAAGTTCGCGAAGACCAGTTGGATCGCGGGCACGTTGAGCGTGCCGTAGGTGAGCGGCTGGAACTCTTTGTTCACGAAGCCGAGGGCTGACGACCATCCGGTGCGTACGCCGTTGATCTGCACCGAACCAGATTCGGTCAGTCGCTGGCCGAGGTTGTCCCAGTCACTGTTGAACACGATCGCCGGCTGAGCCGTGGGCACGATAGCGAAGACGTGGGTGTCGGTTCCCTCGAGGATGCCCTCGAGTACGGTGAGGTCAGACACGACGCCGCCCGTAGAGAACGACTTGTTTCCCGTGAAGACAATCTCGTCGCCCTCATCCGTGACCACCAGATCAGAGTCGCGGGGGTTCACGGCCCCGCCGAAGAGAAAGTTGTTCTCCGTGTAGTGCTTCTCCACCGCGAGGATTTGCTCGTCGGTCGCGACGAGGCGCGCAGCCCACGCCCACAGATAGTGGTAGCCCAGCAGTTGCCCGATCGAGCCGTCGCCCCGGGCAATGGTGCGGATGACCTTGTACGTGGTCTGCCACGATTGCCCACCACCGCCATGCTCGACCGGCCCGAGCAGCGTGACGAGCCCCGAGTCTTTGAGAAGCGCAACTTCCGCGTGCGGGGGCTGGTTCGCGGCATCCCGCTCGACGGCGTCGGCCGCGAGGATGTCGGAGACTTCGTGAGCGCGTTCGAGCCAGCCTTCGGGGCTGGTGGGGCGGGCGATTTCAGCCCACCGGTTCTCGATCGCGGGACGGGCAATGGTGACATCAGACATAGCAATACTCCTTGAGTTGTCGACCCCGTTTTCTGAATGGGTGGACTACATCCTGTGCCTGAATCAGCACGATATGGAGTTTGTGTCGCCTTTTTTCGTACGGCTACTCGGTGTTACGCCGAGTGGACCAAAACGTCGCCGCGACAGGACCGAGGCCGAGCGCCCAGTGGCCCTCGGTGACGCCGCCCGTAACCCCCTGAACTGGGTGTGCCGTTAACGAAGAAATCCCGGTCATGTTCAAACGAACGTGACCGGGATTTTGCTACTGTGACCCCAGCGGGATTCGAACCCGCGTTACCGCCGTGAGAGGGCGGCGTACTAGGCCTCTATACGATGGGGCCTCACAACAACTAGAAAAGTATGCCACATCTTTTGGGCAACTTTTTCCACATCCGCCATTTTCGAACCTCTGGATTTTTCTTGACTGCCTTCATGCGCGCCACCACCGCCACGTTTCTCAGCATTGCAGCCATTGTTGCGCTCGCCGGGTGCTCTCTACTTTCTCCAGAAATTCCTCGGGATGCTGCCGGCCAGGTGCTCGAACCAACCGTCATTGGCTCCACTCAACTGCTCGTGGCTGACTGCTTCACATTTGTGGAGGGATCTGACCTCAGCGAAGCCGAAGTTGCCCCGTGCACGGCGGAGCACACGCACATCGTGATCGGCAAGGGCGAACTCGCCAAGAGCGCCATCACTGAGGCGGGCGGATTGCAGAACGCGGTCTCGTCAGCCTGCTCAGACACCTTCAGCGCGTTCAAAGAGACCGTCGCTGACGGCGACCGCCCCGATCAAGAGTTCATTATTTCCGAGCGCACGACCGACGACGGCACACTCATGACGGACTACGCCTGCATTGCGACTGACGGCGCAACACCCGAAGCCTAGACGGCGCTGAGTCGCTGCGCCCCTGAACTTCCGAGGCGCCGACTCGCTGACCCGCGACTCCCGCGACTACGGTCGCTGGTCGAGAATATTCAGCACACCCGAGACCATCTTGATGTCGATGGGCAATGCCGCGAACCGTTCACCATCGGCATAGGCCGTGATGCCCTCGGACTCGATCCGAATCTTCTTGGCCCGATGCACCGTGACGCGCGGATCGGTGAGATGGGTCCCCTTGAAGACGCGCGGAAAAACGCGCAAGAAAGCGAAGCGTGAAAGAGCTTCGACGACGAGCACATCGGCCAGACCGTCATCCACCAGAGCATCGGGCGTCACTTTCATGCCGCCGCCCAGCGACACGTTGTTGCCCACGCTGATGAGAGCGCCCGTCGTTTCGATGACCGTGCCATCGAGAGTGAGTTTGTACTTGATGGGGCGCAAGCGCAGCAGTTCAATAACGAGGGCCACCGTGTAGCGACTGGCACCGCGCGGCCATGACATGAGATTAGCGCGCTCGTTGACGATGGCGTCGAAACCCGCCGAAAGCACGCACGCGAACCAGCGTGTAGCCGCCGCCCCCGTCGCTTCATCGACGTAGGTGACGCTACCGGCATCGATCGCCCGCGGCGGTCGGGCCAAGCCGCGCACAACACTGGCGACAGCGGCATCCGTATCTGAATAAGGGATGCCCAGGCCGCGGGCCATGTCATTACCGGTGCCCGAGGGGATGATTCCCAGCGGCACCTTCGTCTTCGCGACGAGATTGGTGCCCAGATTGACCATGCCGTCGCCGCCAACAACGAGCAGAGCATCCGGCTTCTTCGCTACCGCCTTACGGCCGCGCTTGAGCAGCAACGCAAAGTTGGGTTGTTCGAGGGCAGTGACTTCATGCCCGAGGGCGCGCAACGCTTCAACAGCACGCGGGCCGACATTTCTGCCACGCCCAAACGATGCTGTGGGATTGATCGCGACAACAAGACGCAGGGGTTTGATCGACTCCACACTTCAGTATGTCGCACGGCCTCGCATCCGGCGCACCACGGGCATAGGCTCAGGACATGAATGTGACCAAGTATGAGCATGCGTGCCTCGTTCTTGAGAACGACGGCGAGCGCCTCGTGATCGACCCCGGCAACTTAACGAGCCCGCTCCCCTCACTCGAGAACGTGACCGCAATCGTCGTCACTCACCAGCATCCCGACCACTGGTCGGATGATCAGCTGGCGCGCATTCGCGACAGCAATCCCGACGCGCCCATCTTCGGTCCGGCCGGAGTCGCGGCCGCTGCCTCGAGCTGGAACGTCACGACCGTGGCAGACGGCGCGAGCGAAACCGTTGGCGTGTGGACGCTGGAATTCTTTGGCAGCGAGCACGCTGTCATCCACAAGTCGATCCCGCTGATCGATAACGTTGGCGTTCTCGTCAATGACGCGTTTTGGTATGGCGGCGACTCCTTTACCGTGCCACCTAAGCCTGCACAGAGCGCAGCGATCCCCGCCGGCGCTCCCTGGCTCAAGATCAGTGAGGTCATGGATTACGTGGCCGAGCTGGCCCCGAAGCGCGCGATTCAGACGCACGATGCCGTGCTCTCCGACAAGGGACTCGCCCTGTCAGCCGCACGAATTTCGGATGTCATGGCGGGCTACGGCGGCGAGTTCACCGTTCTGCAGCCGGGCGAATCGATCGCGCTCTAACCCCTAAGCATTTTCACAGCTTTTTGCAGTTGTGCATTTTTGCAGTCTCTGCAATTATTGGCGAGTGCCTGATACTCCTGCCCTTGGTCTTCGCGACCGCAAACGAATCGAAACGCGCCTGCGCATCGAAACCGCTGCGGTCGACATCGTCACGGCCGAGGGTCTCGAGGGCGCCACGGTCGACATGATCAGCGACCGCGCCGGCATCTCGCCGCGCACCTTCTTCAACTATTTCGACAGCAAAGAGGACGCGATCCTCGGCACTCAAGACATGGGCGAAGTTCAGCGCGCGATTGCCGCCGGAGTCGCCTCCGCAGAAACCGATGATCTAGTCGCTGCGATCGTCTCCACCATGTTCCAAATCTTTGGCCCGATGGCCGCCCGCACTCAGCTCAAAGCTCAACGGATGGCGCTCGTGCAAGAGCACCCGCGTCTCTTGAGCCGACAGATTCACCAATTCACGCAACTAAACAGCACGATGGCTGCTGCCGTTGTCGAATTCCTCACCAAGCGAGAAACTACGCTCCCCCGCGACCCCGAACACGTCGCCGAAATCGCCGTAGCCACTTGCGTCGCATCCGTTCGCATCGCAGTCAAGGAATGGATCGCTGCCGGCGCTACCGCCGACATCGACTCCATGTACCTCCGCGCGATCGGACTCACACGAGAAACACTGAACACACTTCGATGACAACCACGAACGACTCTCCCGTAACTGCGGCTGACGGCACCACCACGAGCGACCCAGCGACGAAACGCAGCATTCTGCTGCTGTTCGCCGGCCTCATGGTCACCATGTTGCTCTCGGCGCTCGATCAGACCATTTTCAGCACCGCACTACCCACCATCGTGGGTGAACTCGACGGCGTGAACCACATGCTGTGGGTCACGACCGCCTACATCTTGGCCGCCACCATCATGATGCCCGTGTACGGCAAGCTCGGTGACCTCATCGGCCGCAAGGGCCTCTTCATCGGTGCGATCTCCATCTTCATGGCTGGCTCGATCATTGGTGGTCTCGCCCCCGACATGACCTGGCTCATCGTGGGCCGCGCCGTTCAGGGCCTCGGCGGCGGTGGCCTCATGATCCTCTCGCAGGCGATCATCGCCGATGTGGTTCCTGCTCGTGAACGCGGTCGCTATATGGGTGCGATCGGTGGCGTCTTCGCTCTCGCGAGCGTTGCTGGCCCCCTGCTCGGTGGCTGGTTCACCGAATCCATTGGATGGCGCTGGGCCTTCTGGATGAACCTTCCGCTGGGTGCGCTCGCCATCTTCGCTGCCGTAATGCTGCTCAAGCTGCCCAAGAACACTCGCGGCAAACCGACCATCGATGTTGCTGGCATGGTTCTCCTCGCCATCGCCTCGACAGCGATCGTTCTCGTCACCACCTGGGGTGGCACTCAGTACGACTGGGATTCGCTCATCATCATTGGCCTCATCGCGCTCGCTATCGTTTCTGCCTTCTCATTCGTGATGGTCGAGCGTGCGGCTGCCGAGCCGATCATGCCGCTGCACATGTTCAAGGAACGCAACTTCGTGCTCACCACGGCATCCGGTCTCATCACGGGTATCGCGATGTTCGGTGCCCTCGCCTACATGCCGACGTACCTGCAGATGGTCACGGGCGTCAACGCCACGCAGGCCGGGTTCTTGATGATCCCGATGATGGGCGCGATGCTCGTCACCTCGATCGTCGCAGGCCAGCTCGTGAGCCGCACGGGGCGTTACAAGTGGCTCCCCCTTACAGGTTCGTTCGTGATCGCAGCAGGCCTGGCGCTGCTTTCCACGATGACGCCGGATCTGCCGGTGTGGATTCTCTGCAGCTACCTCGCGGTGATGGGTCTCGGCCTCGGTATGAGCATGCAGATGCTCGTGCTCATCGTTCAGAACACGTTCCCGAACGCTCAAGTGGGAACGGCCACCTCGTCGAACAACTACTTCCGCCAGATCGGTGCGTCCATCGGTACTGCGGTGGTCGGCAGCCTCTTCGTCGCTCGCCTCACCGAGCTGCTCGACACTCGCCTTCCGGCTGCAGCCGCAGGGGCGACGGGAGACACCAACTCCTTGACGCCCGCCGCCGTTCGCGACCTCCCTGACGCCGTTCGCGAGATCATCGTCGGTGCTTACAACGACTCGTTGGCTCCCGTGTTCCTCTACATGGTGCCGCTCGTACTTGTCTCAGCTGTGCTCTTGATGTTCATCAAGGAAGTTCCGTTGGCCACAACGATCGACCGCGCCGAAGCGACCGAGACGCTCAATGTGCTCGGCGATGACGACGGTATCGAGGCTCCGGATGCCGAATCTCACGAGCTGACGAAAGTGACGGACCACTCCGGCCCGATCTCGATCATTCGCAGCCAGCCCTAGCCGCGAGTGTGGCGGTCGCCTCGATCGTCACACCGGTTCGGTAAGCCCGCAATGCTCTCGCCTCACAGGGCGAGGGCGTTGCGGGCTTGTGCCTATTAACCAGCACAAAATTAGAGGTTCTCCTGAATAGATTTGTCGACAATTCTGAGAGATGCTTGGCCCATGACTCAGGAAGCTGCTCGGCCCGACCGAACATTGGTAGCGATCCTCTTGGTTATCGCTGCGATCGTCGTGATTGCCATCGTCGTGGTGTTCACGCGCGGCGGGCCCACCGATATCGATCCCTCCACACCCGAGGGCGTCGTTCAGTCGTACTCGCGAGCCATGGTCGCCAGCGACTTCGAAACGGCACGCAGCTACGTTTCTGCAGACGTGCTCGACAAGTGCGAAGAAGCCGACCGCAACCCGCTTCAAGGACTGCGGATGACCGTCATCTCCACCACTATCGATGACACCACCGCTGTGGTGAAGGTCTCTCTCGAACAGGGCAGCGGCAGCTTTGGCGGTTCGAGCTACAGCTACGACGATCTCTTCACTCTTGTCGAGGAAGGTGGCGACTGGAAGATCTCGACCAGCCCGTGGGAACTCACGTACTGCTACGACCAAGGATTTCGCGGATGACCTCCACCACTAGTTCTCCGGCAGCAACTCTCGCGGTGGGCGGCGTGCAAACCGTCCGCCGCTTCATCACCTACGCACTCCTCGCCGCGACGGTGATTATTGCGGCGAGCGGCCTCAGTGGGCTACTCGACCGTCTCTTCACCCTCAATCGCATCGAGGTCAGCTACGACAACTACGGGCTCGCGACTTCTCTCGCCTCCGCGCTGGTCGCCGGCCCCCTCGCTGCCCTGCTCTGGTGGCTGATGTGGCGTGACGGCACGATGGCGCGAGACCGCGCATCCATTCTCTGGCCCGTCTATCTCGTGGTCATGTCGACGGTTGCTTTGCTCGTCTTCTCGATTAGTTTGCTCTCCTGGCTTGCCGACACCATTCGCTACGGCTGGAACCCTGCGGGGCTCGCCGTTGGCATCGTGTGGGCGCTCGTGTGGGGGTGGCATTACTGGATGTGGCAGCACCCTGCCAAGGGCCCGACGCGGCTTCAGGGCGCAGCACCCGCCCTCGCCTCCCTGATTGGGTTGACCTACGGCGCCGGAGGCCTCGTCTCTGCGCTCGCCCAGCTCATCGATGCCGCCGCGGATGCCGGCTCCCGCGCGGTCGTGGTGAGCGATCCGCTGTGGCAAATCGTCGCGCAGTCCCTCGTCTGGGCTATCGGCGGCGCACTGCTGTGGCGTTGGCACTGGGTGCGCTTCGGTGTTCGAAACCAGACCTTTGGCTTCAGCACGGTGCTTCTCGTGTTCATCACGGGAATCGCCTCGCTCGCCGTGTGTGCGTTCGGCCTCATCATTCTGTTATCGATCCTTCTTGAACTCGCGACCGGCCTGCAGCAGCCGCTTCCCAGCCTGCTCAACCCGCTGGGAACAGCGATCGCGGGAGCCTTGGTTGGCGCCCTGGTCTTCACGTACCACTCGCGCATCGTTGCCGAACGTTCCGCCGGCGTGCGTGCGGCAACTTCGCTCTCGACCGCGGGTGTCTCGTTGGCTTTCGCGGCCTCCGGCTTTGGTGTCACAGTCAACGCCTTGCTCGCGACATCGAGCGATCCGCTGCTTGCGGGCAACATCCGCAGTCTGCTGCTCGCTGGTCTCAGCGCACTCGTCGTCGGCGGCGTGCTCTGGTGGGTGACGTGGCGGCCCCGTGAGGCCTCTCTACCGGAGCGCGTCGCCACTCCCGGCCGTCGCGTGTTTCTCGTCATCATCTTCGGATTGAGCGCTCTCGTCGCGCTCATCACGTTGCTCGTGATCGGGTTCCAGTTGTTCGCCTTCTTGCTCGATGGCGGCAGCGGCGAGAGCTTCATCGAGCGATCACGACAGGCGCTCGGCGTGCTTACAGCAACCGGACTCGTTGCCACCTATCACTTCATGATTTGGCGCAAAGATCGGGAATCCGATGTCGATATCGAACCGGTACACCGCATTGGTCGCGTCACTCTTGTGTCGTCGGGCACCAACGCCGAGCTGCTCGAGGCTGTTCGCGCGGCTACCGGCGCGCGGGTGACGGTACTGCAACGGGCCGAGCCTGTGACGAAAGAGCCGGATGTCGCGGCTGTCGTCGCCGCGCTCGACGGTGTTGCGGCACCTCACGTACTGATCGTTGCTGGTGCTAAGGGCAAGGTCGCGGTTATCCCGTTGGTGTCCTAGGCAGCGTCGCGCTGTGAGGGTCGCGCTCTGAGCGTCGCGCTGTCAGCGACGCGATAGCTTTTACTGAGAAGCTTGGCGCATGACTGAACTGCTGATCGTAATGGTGGCCACGCTTGTGGTGATCGCAACCGCCACTCTCCTCGGTCCGCGTTTGGGAGTGGCCTCGCCGCTCGTGCTGGTGGCCATTGGTGTTGTGGCGAGCTTGGTGGTTCCGGCGTTCAGCGACATCCAGATCGATCCTGATCTGATCTTGGAGGGCATCCTCCCGCCGCTGCTATTCTCGGCGGCAGTTTCATTGCCGACGATGAATTTTCGCCGCGAGTTCGGCGCGATTAGCGGGCTTTCGGTCATTCTGGTGATCGGCACCGCCGTGACTTTGGGCTTCTTCTTCATGCTCGTGATTCCGGGCCTCGGCTTTGCGTGGGGCCTTGCTCTCGGCGCAGTGATCAGCCCGACGGATGCCGTAGCCGTGTCGATCATCAAGCAGACCCCGGTCTCGAAACGCGTGATTGCGATGCTCGATGGTGAGAGTCTGCTCAACGATGCGACTGCCCTCACCCTGCTGCGCGGAGCGATTGTCGCGACGGCCGCCACGTTCAGCTTCGGCAACTTTGCCGTCTCTTTCTCCTACTCGGTTGTGGTCGCGCTGCTGATCGGTGGCTTCATCGGCTGGCTCAATCTGGTGATTCGTAAACGCATCACCGACCCGACGGTGAACACGGTCCTGTCGTTCACTGTGCCGTTCGTGGCGGCGATTCCGGCCGAGCTTCTGGGAGCTTCGGGACTGGTCGCTGCAGTGGTCGCTGGCCTTGTGACCGGCATCCGGGCTGCTCGGGTGCTGTCGCCCCAAAATCGACTGTCGGATGTTCAGAATTGGCGCATGATCGAACTGGTGCTCGAGGGCGCCATTTTCTTGATGATGGGGTTGCAGATTTCGAGCATCCTCATCGATGTCGAGAACGATGATGCCGGCATCAGAAGGGCCGTGCTTTTCGCCGTGGGCGCACTCCTCATCACGATTCTCGTGCGGGCACTCTTCGTCGCGGTGTTGTTGTGGTTCCTCGCTCGGCGCTCGCACCGGCACGCCAGAATTCGACCGCGCATGGAGACCATTCAGGAGCGGCTGCGGTCGCCACACGAGATCTTGGAGGCTCCCGAACATCCGAGCGGTCTGAGCCCCACGAAGTCGCCGCGCTACGTTCGCCGGGTCACGTCCCTCGTCACTCGGTCCCTTGCCGACATCGACTACTTTGCCCGGGAGCCTCTCGGATGGCGCGAAGGCACGACGGTCGTGTGGGCCGGGATGCGCGGCGCAATCACTGTCGCGGCTGCCCAGACGCTCCCCTCGGATACCCCGTTGCGTTCCACTCTCGTGCTGATCGCGTTCGTGGTGGCGGCGCTTTCCTTGCTAGTTCAGGGTGGCACGATCGGCGCCCTGGTTCGGCGCATCTCCCCCGCTTCTGATCAGGCGGCAGAGCACGAACGTACGGTCGCGGAGCGCACCCGCCTCTTCGCTCTGCTGAAAGAGAGTGCGGATGCGGTGGTTGGTGCGACCCCCGCCGCCAGCGCGACGCCCACTGCCGCTGCGACGCCCGCTGCTACTGCGACGGCTGACGCTACGGCGACGCCCGCCACCGAGGATGCGACCGCGAACACCGAGCCGCTGGCTGGCGACACGACCACTCCTGACGGGGACGATTTCGAGTCGCGCCGCGTGCAGTTCGAGGCGGATAAGAACCATCGCATCGCGGTCATCCGGGCTCAACGTACGGCTCTTCTCGATGCGCGCGATAACGGCATCTTCGACGCCGACTTACTCGAGAATGCTCTCGACAATCTCGACGCGACGCAGATCACGCTCGAGATGCGGGGCAAACCGAGCGCGTAGGGGCCGAGCGAAGCTGGCAGCCACCGCAGTGACTACCAGCCCGCACCGCGACTAGCGGAAGTTCAGACCACCGTTGATGTCGAGCACCTGACCGGTGATGTACGACGAGAGCTCAGAAGCCAAGAACACTGTTGCTCCGGCGACGTCTTCGACGGTGCCGGCTCGGCCCAGCGGAATACCGGCGATGATCCCCGGCTGTGCGCTGCTCGGCGTGAACTGGTTGTGGAACGGGGTGTCTCCAATAAAGCCAGGAGCAAGGGCGTTCACCGTGACGTTCGCCGAAGCGAGTTCCTTCGAGAGTCCTCGGGTGAATCCCACGACTGCTGCCTTCGCCGTAGCGTAAGCAACTGCACCAGCACCGCCGCCGTTTTCCGAAGCCAGCGATGACATCATCACGATGCGGCCGGCAGGAGATTCAGAAAGGTACGGGATCGCCGCGCGCACGACGGAGAACCCGCTTGTGACGTTGACGTCGATGACTTTGTGCCAGTGGTCATCCGTCATCTCGGCGATGGTGTGGCGCCCCACGAGGTTGCCGGCGTTGTTCACGACGATGTCGAGTCCGCCGAGAGCGGCGGCTGCGGCCTCCACTACCGCGGTGGTCTGCGTCGAGTCAGTCAAGTCGCCCTGCACCGCGACAGAGGTGCGACCGAGCGCCACGATCTGTTCCACGAGCGCTTCTGCAGCATCCTTACTGCTGGCGTAATGAACGACGACGTCGGCGCCGGACTGTGCGAGGCCGAGCGCGATGGCCGCGCCGATTCCTTGGCCTGCGCCGGTGACGAGGGCTTTGCGGCCGGTGAGGTTGATCTGCATGGTGCCTCTTTCTGGTTGAGCGCTGAAATTCAGGTGCTAAAAATCGGGATTGCTAGCTCTTGGTATACCAACGAGTCGAGGTTACACGATCACGTTTTCGCTGGTCAGGGAGCGAGAGGCAAGAACAAGCACTCCATCAATCCTGCGCGGAATGGCGGTGAAATCCTCCCGCAACTCTTCGGGCAACACGGCCTCGGGAGCATCCTGAAATGCGATGGGCCGCAGGAAGCGACGGAGGGCGCTCACGCCCACCGAGGTGTGCTGCGAGTTTGTCGACGGCCAGTTTCCGCCGTGGTGCTGCGCCCACGACACTCGCACTCCGGTCGGAAAGCCATTGAAGACCAGACGGCCGACCGTTGGCGCGAGCTTGTCCGCTAGCTCGCGCACGACTTCCGGCTCGTGATCGCCGTGATGAATCGTGGCCGTAAGTGAACCGGGCATTGCGTCGACGGCGTGAAAGATCTCGTGCAGTGAGTCGTACAGTGCGACGACCAGCACCGGCCCGAAGGCTTCCTCGGCGGTGGCCTCGGTGAAGTCGGCAGCGTCGATTTCCAGCAGCGTCGGTGCCGCAAGGATGCCGGGGCCTGCCGGCGAGCCAACCGCGAGTACGCGCGCTCCGCCTTCAGCCGTGATGCGCCCGACGATGTCGCCGAGCGACGCCGAGATGCGCGAGTTGAGCAGCACCATTCCCCCTGCCGCTTCGGTGCGTGCTCGAAGGTCGTCGAGGATGGCGTCGCCGCTCGCGCCACGCGGCACGAAGGCCACGCCGGGCTTGGTACAGAACTGGCCAGCTCCGAGCGTGAACGATCCGAAGAGCCCCTCGCCGATCGGCGCGGTGCGTTCGCCTGCCGCGGCCGCCGTCACTATCAACGGGTTCAGGCTGCTGAGTTCGCCGTAGAACGGGATCGGGTTCGGGCGCGTGCTGATAATCCCGAGCAGTGCTTCGCCGGCACCAAGCGATCCGGTGAAACCGACGGCCGCAATGTGCGGGTCGGCCACCAGCACTCGCCCTGACTCGGTGCCGTAGACGATGCCGAGCATTCCGGCGGGTGCGCCATAGGCCGCTGCCGCGTCAGCCAGAGTGCTGAACGACAACCGCGAGGTGAGTGGATGCGAACTATGCGCCTTGATCACGACGCTGTTTCCCGCCGCGAGAGCAGAAGCTGTGTCGCCGCCCACAACCGAGAACGCGAACGGAAAATTGCTTGATCCGAACACTGCAACTGGCCCGATCGGCAGCAGCATCCGGCGCAGCTCCGGCGCCACCCCGAGCGGAGTCTCGCCTGCGTGATCGATCATGGCTTCGAGATAGCTGCCTTCGCGAAGCGCTTCAGCAAAGAGTCGAAATTGAAACTGTGAGCGGCTGAGTTCGCCGTTGAGCCGGCCCTCGCCGAGACCCGTTTCGTCGTTGGCCGTGGCCACAAGCCCGGCACGCTGCCGCTCGAGACCGTCGGCCAGCGCCTCGAGCAGCCCTGCCCGCCATTCGCGGCTACTCCCCCGCAACTGTTCGAACGCCGACAGGGCGAATGCTGCCCGCTCGGCGGTCTCTGCTGGCGTCGTGAGAGCGATGTCAGTTTCGTACGTGACCCCGGTCGCGGGGTTAGTTGTTGTCAGCATGATTCTCCGAATATTGAGGGGCGGTGGGGCGCGGATGACGCGGCCGGTCTGGTCTCGCGTTTGCTCTGCGGCGCCTGTGGTCGTTTAGGCTGACCTCCATGACCCAGTCGCTCGACGCTACTTTTCCGTCCCCGCTGCCGCCGCAGGCGGACACTCCCACGCGCACGGATCAGATCATCGATGCACTGCGTTCGGCCATCGTTTCTGGTGCGTTGGAGCCGGGTCAGGTTCTCGTCGAGCGCAAGATCGCTGAGCAGTTGGGCGTATCGAAAACTCCCGTGCGTGAAGCGCTGATTGTTCTCGAGCGATCGGGGCTGTTGGATGTTCAAGCCCGCCGCATTTCGGTTCGCCGACTGGGGTTCACCGACATCCGCCACATTTACGAAGAGCGTGTTCTGCTCGAGCCGTGGGCCATCATGGATGCAGCGCGAAGCGGTCGTGAGTTCACCGTCGCTGGCCAGGCGCTGGCCGACGCTCGCATCTTCGCCGCCGCGAATGACAACGCCGCTACTGCTCTGGCGAACCGCCGGTTCCACCGCGGAATGTATGCCAATAGCGAGAACGAGTTCATCGTGAATTCGCTCGACCGCTTGCAAGATCTCACCGCGCTGGCTGTGGCCGGAGTGCTGTGGGAGAACTGGCCCCGACGTGAGATTGAAGCGAGCGAGCACGCGGCGATCTATACCGCGGCAAGCACGGGCGATGCCACGACTGCCGCGCGCCTGATGGAGGAGCACATTGGGGCATCCATCGAGCGAGTGACGAAGCGCGAACTCGGGCTGTAGTCGGCTCACAATTAGTTGGACAGAAGTTCGCTGTAGGTCTTCAATAGTTCTTCGTTGGGCGGATACGTTCCGCGCAGGGGGCTGCCCTCTTCGACCTTCGAAAGAATGAACTCCTCGAGCTCTTCTTGCTCGAGAGCGTCGCGCGCCACGGATTCGGCGAGGTGGCGCGGGATGCAGACCACTCCGTCGCGATCGCCGACCATGATGTCGCCGGGGTAAATAGCCACTTCGGCGCACGCAATGGGAATCTGAACGTCGACGACGTGGTGCTGGGCCAAGTTAGTGGTGGGCGAGGCTCCCGCAGAGAATGTGGGCAGGTCGAGCTGTTCGAAACCGACCATGTCGCGGAAGGAGCCGTCGCTCACAATGCCGCTGGCGCCTCGCATCTTGAGGCGAGTGGCGAGAATGTGCCCAATGGATGCCGCCCGCTTCTTGCCGCGCGCGTCGATGACGAGCACTTGCCCGGGTTCGACCGACTCGATACCTGTGCGCTGCGGGTGGTCGTAGTCCTGAAAAATGGAGGGCACGTCGATGTCTTCGCGAGCCGGGATGCAGCGCATGGTGAAGGCTTCGCCGAGCAGACGCTGGCGCGCAGGGTTCGAGAACTCGAGGCCCTCGAGGTAGGTGTTGCGTAGCCCCCGAGACATGAGCTGGGTCGTGATCGTTGCGGTGCTGACGCGGCTGAGCGCGAGGGTGGCTTCGGGGCTGAGCGGGGCGAGGTGCGCCGCCGGTTGCTCATCGATTTCACTGCGATTCGCTGAATTGGTGTGCATTCTCAAAACCCTCCATTAGGCCGACATCCGGGTTAACCATACTGGTATACCAAGATATCAAGCCACCACGAAGGTGAGCGGGAAGCGCTTACCCCAGCGCCGGCACCACGATCTGCGGCTCGCGCGCCCCAAGCTGCACCCGAATCTCGTGAGCTGCTGCGGCCACAGCACGCAGCACGTCCGCGGGCCACAACTCCCCCGTGCGAGAAGCGGACATCGTGACCGAGATGGCGGTGTTGATGCCGCCGGTCGCGCTCGTGAGCGGAACCGCCACACTTCGAGATCCGGCGAGGTAGGTCTGATCATCCAGGGCGTAACCCCGCTGCTTGGCCTCCGCGACTCGCTCAAGAACGACTGCAATCTCAACGGCAGTTTTGTTCACCAGCAGCGGGGCCGAGGCGGCGGCAAGACGACGCTTCGCCTCGGCAGGTTCAAGGTTGCTCAGCAGCGCAGCGCCAGTGGCCGTGGCGTGAGCGGGCAAACGCATCCCCACCGAGGTTCCAAACCGCATTCCCTCAGTGGAATGCTGGCTAATCGTGAAGTACGCATTCTCTAAACCGTCGAGACGAGCAAGCTGAACGCTCTCGCCCAGACGCGCCGCCAGCGCCTCAAGAACAGGGCTGGCGGCATTAGCGATGTGATTGTGCCCGGTGTACAGCTGGCCGACGTGCCAGGCCCGCAGCCCGAGCGAGTACTGGCGCGTCGCCGGATCATGTTCGAGCCAACCCGCAGAGTGCAGGGTGTTGAGCAAGCCATGGGCGCTCGATCGCGGCAACGAGAGCGCGGTGACGATCTCGGTAAAGCTCACATACCCCCTCGCAGCGACCAAATCGACGATCGCCAATGCGCGGTCGGCCGACTTGACGGAAGGGGCTGGTGACGCCGCTGTCTGGTGTTGCATGACTCGGAGTTTACAGATGTGAACTCGCTGCGGCACCTTTGTGCGACATCCGAGTCGAGAAGTTTTTCGGTCTCTCAAGACAGCGCCCCAGATGTTGTGATATCTTCGGCGTTCACAAGCATGAACGTGAATTAACAACAATGATTGGTTGGATATCAATGTCGATGTCAAAAATCGCCGCTAGCGGGCTTTCCCTCAAGCCTTCGCGTCGCGTCAGAATCTCGGGGCTGGCTCTCGCCGTTTCCGCTGGACTCTTGGTGAGCGGTTGTGCACAGTCCGGTTCCACGTCATCTACCGACTCTGCCGGTGGCAGTTCGGGTGACTCCTGTGACTTCTCCTCGACGTATCCGAGCGGTGCGATCGAATTCATCGTGCCGTGGGCTGCCGGTGGAGGCACCGACAGCGTTTCTCGCTTCGTAGGCCTCCAGCTCGCCGACCGCCTCGGAACCCAGGTCAACGTCGTCAACCGTGATGGTGGTGGCGGCGTTATCGGTCACACCGCCATTGCGAACGGCAAGGCTGATGGCTCAGTTATCGGTATGACCACCGTGGAAATCACGATGATGCACTGGCAGGGTCTTGCCGACCTTGACTACGAAGACATCACCCCCATCGCTCAGGTCAACTCTGACCCTTCGGGAATCACCGTTGCCGCGGATGCTCCCTGGGAGACAATCGAGGATCTCCTCGATGACGCTCGCGCTAACCCCGGTGAGATCGTCGGCTCCGGTACCGCCATTGGTGGCATTTGGGATCTGGCTCGCGCCGGAATGCTCCTCGAAGCAGGCATGGGCGTCGACGACATCCGCTGGGTACCGAGCGCCGGTTCTGCTCCCGCGCTTCAGGAACTCGCCGCTGGCGGAATCGATGTGACCTTCGCCAGCCTCGCCGAGAACGCCACGATGATCGAAGCGGGCGAAGCTCGTCCGCTCGCCATCATGGGCGAAGAGCGCGACCCGAACTACCCCGACGTTCCCACCCTCAAGGAGATCGGCATCGACTTCTCCATGGGTTCTTGGCGCGGCGTCTCCGGCCCCGCCGGAATGGATGAAGACATCGTTGCCGAGCTCGAATGCCAGGTTGCTGACATCGTGGCGAGCGACGAGTACGTCGAATTCATGACCACCGCCGGCTTCGGCGTTGACGGCAAGGACACCGCCGCGTTTACTGAGTTCATCGTCAACGAGGATGAAGCTAAGGGAACGATCATGGAAGCAGCAGGACTGACCGGATGACCTTCGACACCGCTCCGGAGGTAGAGGAAACGGTGGAGAATTCCGAGAAGAGCTACGATCTCGCCAGTGGCGTGGTCGTAGTTCTTTTCGGCTCCGCCATTCTCTTTACGGTTCGCGACTACCCCACGTTGCCCAGCGGAGAGCTGGGCCCATCCCTCTTCCCCGGCATTATCGGCGGGCTCATGGTCCTCATGGGCTTGTTGCTTCTGGGGCGGTGGCTCACGGGCCGCAAGGCTGCTCGCACGAACTCCGCCGAGGCCTCAGGCACTGCTGCGGCAGCATCCGCCCCTGCGAACGACACCGCGCCGACCCCTGTCTACTGGCGTGGTTGGATCAACGCCGGTCTCGTCGTTGGCTCGGTCATCTTTTACCTGCTGGCCGTCGACTTTCTCGGCTTTCTCACGACGGTGATCATCATGACCGTGGGGCTCATCCTGCGCCTCGGCGCTAAGTGGTGGGTCGCTGTGCTCGCCGGAGTTCTCTCGACGGTCGGCGTCTGGCTGATCTTCGACAAGGTGCTCCTCGTGCCGCTCCCCCTCGGATTCTGGGGATAGACGATGATCGATAATCTGACTCAAGCGCTCAGCATGGTCGCGAGCTGGGAACTGCTGCTCGTAGTGCTGGCCGCCGGCGTCTACGGCATCTTCATCGGCTCCATTCCTGGCCTCACCGCCACCCTAGCTGCCGCTCTGCTCGTGCCCTTCGCCTTCTTCCTCGACCCCCTACCCGCAATCGCCTCCATCATTACGATGTCGGTCATGGCGATCTTCGCGGGCGACATTCCGTCTGCGTTAGTGCGGATGCCGGGCACGCCTGCCAGCGCTGCCTACGTGGAAGATTCCTACCGCCTCACCCAGAACGGCCGCGGAGCCCTCGCTCTCGGTGTCGGACTGGTGGCGTCGGCCAGTGGTGGCATCTTCGGTGGCGTAGTGCTCATCGTTGCCGCTCCGCAGTTAGCAAAAGTGGCGCTGCTGTTCACCTCGTACGAGTACTTCTGGGTGGCGATCCTTGGCTTGACGGCCGCGGTCATCATCTCTCGTGGCTCTCAAGTCAAGGGAACGGTCGCGCTGCTGATCGGTCTGTTCGTGTCGACGATCGGTCTCGACATCTCGGTCGGCTTCCCTCGCTTCACCTTCGGCAGCACCGATCTGCTGGGTGGCATCAACTTCATCCCCGCGATGATCGGCCTGTTCGGGCTGTCGCAAGTGCTGCGCAATGTGATCCACCCGCCCGAGAAAGCGTTGCCGATTCGCATCGAGTCGAAAGGCTTACTGCGCAACGCCTTCAGCACACTATTCCAGTACAAGAAGACCGCGGTCGGCGGCAACGTGATTGGTAGCGCGATCGGCACCCTCCCGGGCGCCGGCGGCGACATCGCGGCGTGGGTCGCCTATGCGGTCACCAAAAATGGCGCCAAAGAAGGTAAGCAGTTCGGTAGCGGTAAGGGCCACATCCAGCCCATCGTTGGTGCAAGTTCGGCCAACAATGCCGGGGTTGGCTCGGCGTATATTCCGACGTTGGTATTCGGCATCCCTGGTGACACCATCACGGCGATCCTGCTGGGAGTACTTCTCGTCAAGGGCATTCAGCCTGGACCGTCGCTCTTCGACTCGCAGGCGCCGTTGTTGTACTCGATCTTCATCGTGTTCATTGCGGCGAACATCCTGATGCTCCCACTGGGGTATTTGGCCATTCGCAGTAGCGGCATGCTGCTGCGCGTGCCCGGATCGGTGCTGATGCCCATCATCGTGGCGTTCTGTGTTGTGGGTTCATTCTCCATCAACAACGGTCTGCTCGAGGTCACGATCATGTTGATCTTCGGAATTCTTGGCTATCTGTTGGAGCAGGCGAAGTTCCCGCTGGCCCCCGTGGTGTTGGGGCTCGTGCTTGGCCCGATCGTGGAGAAGAACTTCATGCAGAGCGTCATCAAAACCGAGTGGGATCTCACGCAGTTCCTCACCCGGCCGATGAGCGCAGCGCTGATGATTCTGACGATCATCGTGCTGCTGTACCCACTGTTGCAAAAGGTGGTCGGCAAGCTCTTACGCCGACGCCAGCTATAGACCCGAGTAGTCGGCGACGCTAGACCCGAACAGTCGCCGACACTTTTGCGAGCGAAAGAAGCCGCCTCCCTGCCAGCTGGTTACTGGCGGGAGGCGGCTTTTCGTGGTCCCGGGCGGCGACGCGAGCGCGGGTTTCAGAAACTCGACGTAGGCTCAGATTATGACGCAGCTGATCGTGCTCGATACGGTGTTCGACGCCCCCATCGCCGAGGTGTGCGCGCTATCGCTGAGCGTGAATCTGCACCTCGATTCGATGACGCACCACCGTGAGAAGGTCGTCGCTGGCCGCACCACGGGTCAGTTCGTCGAGGGCGACGTCGTCACGTGGCAGGCACGTCACTTCGGCCTACCGCTGCGCCTGACGGTGCGCATCTTTGACGTGGATGCTCCGCACCGGTTTGCGGATGAACAGGCCCGTGGCCCTTTCGCCGCCTACCACCACGAGCATCTCTTCACCGAGATCGACGGCCGCACCCACATGCAGGATCGCCTCACCTTCGCGGCTCCCTTCGGGCCACTCGGGCGCCTCGCCGAGAAGCTGTTCTTGCGACGCTACATGCAGACGTTGCTCGAGGAGCGAAACGCTGCGCTGATCAGCTCCCTGCGCCCAGAGCAGCGGTAACGTGCATCACATGCCCCACAACGACCATTCACCCGTGGCTGCCTACCGCGAAATACTCAAAATTCGGGGCATTCCCTTTGAAGAAGCAGTTGAACCCCCGATCTACACAGAGGCACAGATCAAGGAACGCCTACTCGCGGCGACGGGGAGCGCGCCGGAGGCGCTGGTCGATTGGTTTTCGTGGCACAACGGAGTGAAGGATGCCGGAAGGATTTGTTCCGGCTTCTTCCTCGACTACGACCTCATCTCACTCGATGGAGCGCTCACAACCTTCTCCTATCGACGATGGCCCGGCGTCAGAGGGTCGAGCGGGGAACACAACCCTCACTTCCCGATCCTCAGTCGCTCAGGCGCCGGTGAAATGATGATGGTCGATCTCATCGATGGGAATGCTCTTCTCTATTACTTCTGGGGCTTAGAGAAGATCGCCATCGCCGATTCGCTCGCAGGTCTACTCAACAAATGGGGCGACTACGTCGCTCATCACGTGTCGTGGAACAGCGAAACGCAGTTCGTCGAGTTCGCGCCACCTTGGGTCGAACTCGACCGCGATTTCCGCAGCGCGATGGGCCTGAACTAGCCCTCGACTACCTCGTGACCCCAGCAGCGGGAGGCGCTAGCGCCCCGCCATCCGCGCCATCGCTGCCGCCGCGCCGGCCGTTGCTGAGCCACCGACAACGCGAATACCCTGACGTGCTCGCGCCGCACCGAGTTCGGGATCGAGCTTTCCACTCCACGGGGCGTCCTCGGCTCGGAGCACGATGCACCGGTACTGTCCTCGTGTCATTCCCACGTAGAGCAGATCGTTCCAGCTGAGACCGTGGTCATCGGCCCACGACACGGACTCCGGTGATAGATCAGTGAGCACCACGGCAGCGGCATCCAACCCCTTGAACTTGAAGATGGAATGCCAAACGACGCCGGATTCCGCCCCCAGATGCTCGTGGAGCCACCGCTCTTCATTGGTGACAGGCTCGCGCGCCATCAGCCGCCCTACGAGCGACGACTGGGGGCCGAAGGGACTGAGTACCGCGATTTCATCGGGTTGGTACTGCTCGAGCAGTGCTTTTAGCGCCGTCGCGAGAGCGGGCAGCTCGCGCCCCTCCGCTACCCTCACAATGTCCAAGTGCCCCACAGTGCTTTCCGACATTCTGTCGCCCGCGTGGTCCAGGGGGCGCCCCAACTGGCCACTAATCGAACGAAGAAGCCGCGGCGCGACGCGACAGTTGCGCCGCACGCGCACGTGAACGAGGTCTGGAGTGAGGTCGCGTGCAGCGGTCAACGGCTCGGCACGATCATCCGCCCGGCGCATGATCTGCTGGCCGGCGTCACCGGCGAAAACCACCTGGGCCTGACCGATATCGCCGCCGGCGGCGAGAGCCTGCAGCACCTTCATCAGCAGCGGCACCCCGGCCACGTCTTGGAATTCGTCAACGCAGATCGCCGCAAATCCGCCACGCTCCGGATGTTCAGCGAGTGCCTTCAGCGCAAGCAGTGGTAACTCTTCCCGATACCAGTGATCGTCGGCACCCTCCGGGTTGCGCTCCAGCCCACTCACCCGCAACATGACCGAGTTGAAGTCGGCGATCTCGATGTCGAGCGAAGACGAGCCAACCAACCCGCGCAATTCTTCGGCCATGAGCACATTCCAGCAGGTCAACAGGGTTCGATTCCCTGCTCGGGCTGCTCTGCGCGCGGCTACAGCCACCAACCAACTCTTGCCGCACCCGGCAGGGCCGTCGAAATAAAGGTGGGGGTTGGTCTCCAAGAGTTCAAGGGCGATCTCCTGGGATTCCAGTAGTGCCCGCTCGTCGATGAGCCGCGCGGCACGACGTGCGCCGGGCGAGCTCGTCGCCGTGAAATTCGAGAGCAGAGCATCCGCAATTTCCTGAGCATGTTCGGCCGTGAGTGACGCCGGTTCAACGAGCACGCCCTCGGAGGTGCCGTACCACGCGGCGTGCTCGGCAAGCACTCGCTCCACGGTTTCGACCGGCTTTGCCAAGTCGTCACCCCACGCCAACTCCCATTCAAAGAAGGTCAGATCATGGGGGCTGCCATTATCGAATTGCCAACGCCCCAGGTTGGCGAACCACACCAGCCGAGCGATGGGCTCGTCCCCGCTCAACAGTTCGCGATTCTTCAAGAAACGGCGGATGCTGCGACGGGCCCCATCCAACTGCACGAGTGGGCTCTTCGCCGGGCTCGGATTCTTCGCCAAATACCACTGCCCGTCACGGTAATCCACATGTCCGGCGGTCTTCACCTCGATCAGCAGGATGCCCTTACCCGGCGCGATCACAATGACATCGACTTCGCCGCTCAACCCCGCGACGTGCTGGCCCACGGTGAGACCGGTGAGCACCACCCAGTCGTCACGGTCTTGAATCGACTCGAAGGCGGTGAAGATCTGTTTCTCGCTCCGGTTAGCATCAACGTGGGCGCGAGTCGGGTGCATGCGTGGCATGGTCAGACGCTATCGGTTCCCGGGCTCCCCCTCGGACGCGACTCGACCAGTTCTCACGAAATGGGTGCGAGCGTTTGTGGCTGCTGCTATCGCTGTGCACACGCTGCTCTCGCCCGAATGACGACACCGGAAAAGAAAAAGCCCGGCGAGAGCCGGGCTGAGCGGGAGTTGCTCCCTAGTTGTTTTGCTGGGGTACCTGGACTCGAACCAAGAACAAAAGAATCAGAATCTTCCGTGTTGCCAATTACACCATACCCCACAGCGTTCAGCCGCAGCCGAACCGATTTACTACTTTAGCGCATCCTGAGCGGGCTGGGGTTCACTCCCCCGCTCGAGTCACCAAAAATCGCGAAGATCCGCGGAAACTCGGCGAAAAAGTCGCTGCTAGAGCAGGTCGCGGTTGATGACCGCGGCCACCTCGGCGCCATCACCCGCGGCAACGATGAGCTGCTGCGGGCCGGGCGGGGTTGCATCGCCAATCGCATAGGCTCCCGCCGCGCTGGTGCGGCCGGCAGCGTCCACGACGATCAGGCCCTCCGGGTCGAGCGCGAGCTGCAAGCCTGCCGCATAGTCGAGCGCGGTCTCATAGTCGGGGCGCACAAACGCGGCCTCGCGCGCAATAGTTTCGCCGTCGGCCAGCACAACGCCGGTGAGGCCATCACGGTCGCCCGCGACATCCGCTACTTCACGACGATCCACTCGGATGCCGCGTTCCGCGAGCATCGCCTCGTCGCCGTCGCTCACATGGCCGACGCCCTGCGTGAAGACAATCAGATCGCGGCTCCACTGCGAGAGAAGCAGCGCCCGCTCCGCTAGGTCATCGGTGTGACCAATCAGCGCAATGGGCTTATCCGCATACTCGTAGCCGTCACACTCCATGCACGAGTGGATGCTCGTGCCATAAAACGCGCGAAGCAGCGGCAACTTCGGCAGCACTTCGCGCAACCCCGTCGCGATCAGCACAGTGCGGGTCGTTACCGCTCCCCCGCGATGCGTGACGGTGAAGCCGGCGCCAACGGTCGCTGAGGCTCCGTCGACAGCTCCATCATCGGCACCATCAGCAGCACCCGGCCCGCCAACGGCACCGAGCGGCTCGATGCCCTCAACAATGGTTCGCTCGAACGAGACGTTCGGATACTGCTCAAGCTCCTCACGGCCCATCTTGCGAAGCTCGAGAGGAGAAATACCATCGCGGCTCAGAAAGCCGTGAGAGTGGAACGTCGCCGAGTTGCGGGGGCGATTGCTGTCGAGCACGAGAGTGCGTCGACGCGCCCGCGCCAAGTTCAGGGCAGCACTGAGTCCGGCCGGTCCGCCGCCGACAATGACAACATCCCAGTCGAACTGCTCACTCATAGCTGGGCGCGCAACGCCTTCAGACGAACCAGCGACGATTCCTTGCCCAACAACTCCATCGACTCGAAGAGCGGCGGGCTGATGCGGCGACCAGCGATCGCGCTGCGCAACGGGCCAAACGCGAGACGCGGCTTCATCTCTTTTGCTTCGATGAGCTCGGCGCGCAACGCTGCCTCAATGGCATCGTGCGTCCACGAATCGAGGTCGGTCAGCACAGCAATCGCAGCATCGAGAACCTCGGGGCCCTCGGCCTTCGGCATCGCATCCGCATCGACCGTGAGGTCAGCATCCGCCGTGAACAAGAACTGCAACAGCGCGGGAGCATCGCCCAGCAGCTGCATGCGCTCCTGCACGAGGGGTGCGGCAGCGGCGAGCGTGGCGAGCTCGGCGTCGGTCGGCTCAGCCGAAATGACGTCAGCAGCCACGAGGTAGGGCACGAGACGACCAGCGAACTCCTCCGCCGAGAGCAGACGGATGTGGTCGCCATTCAACGACTCCGCCTTCTTCACATCGAAGCGGGCCGGGTTCGGGTTCACGTTCTCCACGTCGAAGGCCCCAATGAGCTCTTCGATCGAGAACACGTCGCGGTCAGGCGCGAGCGACCAGCCCAACAGCGAGAGGTAGTTGATGAGGCCCTCGGGGATAAACCCGCGGTCGCGGTGCAAGAACAGGTTCGACTCCGGGTCACGCTTGGAGAGCTTCTTGTTGCCGTCGCCCATGACATACGGCAAGTGGCCGAAGCGCGGGATGGCATCCGTGAGCCCGATCTCGATGAGGGCCGTGTAGAGGGCGATCTGGCGCGGAGTGCTCGAGAGCAGGTCTTCACCGCGCAGCACGTGCGTGATGCCCATGAGCGCGTCATCCACCGGGTTCACGAACGTATACAGCGGAGCACCGTTCGGGCGCACCACCACGAAGTCAGAGAACGAACCGGCGGGGAACGTGATGTCGCCCCGAACCAGGTCGTCAAAGCTCAAGTCGGAGTCCGGAACGCGCAAACGCAGCGCCGGCAGGCGACCCTCTTCTTTGAATGCCGCGATCTGCTCAGCGGTGAGGTCGCGCTCGAAGTTGTCGTAGCCCTGCTTGGGGTCGCGACCGTTGGCCACGTTGCGGGCCTCGATCTCTTCGCCCGTCGCAAAAGACTCGTAGAGGTGGCCGGAAGCCTTCAGCTTCTCGATGACCTCAAGATAGATGTCGGTGCGCTGTGACTGACGGTAGGGCCCGTTGGGCCCGCCAGTCTCGACGCCCTCGTCCCAGTCCAGCCCCAACCAGCGCATGGCGTCGAGAAGCTGCAGGTAGCTCTCTTCGCTGTCGCGAGCGGCATCCGTATCTTCAATACGGAACACCATCTTGCCGCCGGTGTGACGCGCATACGCCCAGTTGAACAGGGCAGTGCGGATCAGCCCAACGTGGGGCGTACCGGTAGGTGACGGACAAAACCGAACGCGAACGTCGGAAGCGGTTGCAGTAGAAAATGGAGCAGACATTGCCACCATTCTAAGCCGCAGAACCGCCCGTTGCGGGCGATTCTGCGGCTGCGCCTACTTGGCGATAGAACGAACCGGGTTGCTCAGAGTGCCGATGCCCTCGATCGTGATGTCGACGGTGTCGCCGTTCACGATCGGGCCAACGCCAGCCGGCGTACCCGTGAGGATGATGTCGCCAGGCAACAGGGTGAAGGCCGCCGAAGCGTACGCCACTTGCGCTGCCACCGAGTGGATCATCTGGTCAACGGTGCCGTCTTGCTTGAGGTCGCCATTCACCGTGGTGCGGATGCTCTGCGAACCCACCACGAACTCGGTCTCGATCACGGGCCCGAGCGGGCAGAACGTGTCGAAGCCCTTGGCACGTGACCACTGGCCATCCTTCTTCTGAAGGTCGCGAGCAGTGACGTCGTTGGCAATCGTGTAGCCAAAAATGACGCTCTCGAAGTCGGCCTCCGCCACGTTTTTAGCGATGCTGCCGATGATCACGGCTAGCTCCCCCTCAAACGCGATTTCTTCGGACTGCGTCGGCAGCATGATGGCATCGCCGGGGCCGACGACAGACGTGTTCGGCTTGATGAACATCATGGGAGCATCCGGAACCTCGTTGCCGAGTTCCTTAGCGTGCTCGGCATAGTTGCGACCGAACGCGACGACCTTCGAACGCGGGATGACCGGTGCCAGCAGCTTGATGTCCGAGAGCGGCAAACGCTCGTCGGTGGTTTCAAAGCCGTTGAACATCGGGTCACCGGTCAGAACGACAATTTCGTCACCATCGATGAGTCCGTAGCGCGCGCCTTGGCCAGCGCTGAAACGAGCTACCTTCATGCGTCGAGCCTCGTCATCCAGCCGTGCGTGTCTTCGCGACGGCCATATTGGATGTCGGTGAGCTCTTCGCGCAGCGACATCGTCAGCTCACCGGCGGGAGCATCCGCCGAGCCGATTTCGAAGCCATCACCCTTGAGCAGAGCGATCGGCGTAATGACCGCAGCCGTACCGCAGGCGAACACCTCGGTGATGTCGCCAGAAGCAATACCCTCGCGCCACTCCTCAAGAGTGACGCGGCGACGTTCGACCGTGTGGCCGCGGTCTTCGGCGAGCTGAAGAACGGAATCGCGAGTAATGCCCTCAAGAATCGAGTCCGAGTGCGGAGTTACGAGCGTTCCGTCTTTCTTGACGAGAACCACGTTCATGCCACCGAGCTCTTCGATGTACTTGCCCTCTTCGGCATCCAAGAACAGCACCTGAGCACAGCCCTGCTCGGCTGCCTCTTGCTGCGCGATGAGCGACGAGGCGTAGTTGCCACCCGTCTTGGCCGCCCCTGTTCCACCCTTGCCGGCACGCGTGTAGTTCGTGGAGACCCAGATCGACACTGGGTTTATTCCGCCGGGGAAGTAAGCGCCAGCCGGGCTCGCGATCACGTAGTAGTTGACTTTCTTGGCCGCGCGTACGCCAAGGAACGCTTCTTTCGCGAACATGAAGGGACGCAAGTAGAGGCTCGTCTCGGGAGCGCTCGGCACCCAGTCGCCGTCGACGGCGATGATCTGCTTGAGCGAGTTCACGAACTCGTTCACCGGCAGTTCGGGCAGCGCCATGCGCGCTGCAGAGCGCTGCAAGCGAGCGCCGTTGGCTTCGGGGCGGAAGCACCAGATAGAACCGTCTTCGTGACGGAACGCCTTGAGCCCCTCGAAGATTTCTTGCGCATAGTGCAGCACCGCCGCAGCCGGGTCGAGCGCGATCGGCCCGTACGGCTGTACGCGGGGGCGGTGCCAGCCGCCCTGTTCTGACCAACAAATGTCGACCATGTGGTCGGTGAAGTTCACGCCAAATCCGGGGTTCTCCAGAATCGCGTCGCGCTCCTCCACGGAGCGGGGTTCCTGGTTCTTCTTCACCAGGAACGACAGGGGGCGATCAGCCAAAAGATTCTTCATGCGATGTCCTTAGTGACGTACAGCCGAGGCGGCTGTGGGTTAATTCTGCGCTACAGCGTTGGCAATTGCACTGCCGATTTCAGACGTGGACCGTGCGGTGTCGCCACGGGCGCCGAGATCGGCTTCAACGGCCGCAGTGACGCGAGCCGCGGCATCCGATTCGCCGAACTGTGAGAGCAGCAATGCAATCGACAGGATTGCCGCCGTGGGATCAGCGAGTTGTTTGCCCGCAATGTCGGGCGCTGAGCCATGAACCGGCTCGAACATGGAGGGGAATTCCCCGCTCGGGTTCAAGTTGCCGGAGGCGGCCAAACCAATGCCGCCGCTGATGGCTGCTGCGAGGTCTGTGAGGATGTCGCCGAAAAGGTTGTCGGTGACGATAACGTCAAATCTACTCGGATTTGTGACGAGATAAATAGTCGCCGCATCGACATGCATGTAATCGACTTCAACCTCGGGGAATTCTGCCGCCACCCGGTCGACCGTCGTCTGCCACAAACCGCCCGCGTGAACAAGCACGTTGGTCTTGTGCACGAGGGTGACCTTCTTGCGGTCGCGCCCCATCGCGTGAGCAAAAGCGAAGCGCACAACGCGCTCGACACCGAACGCCGTGTTGATTGACACCTCGGTGGCGATCTCGTGAGGTGTACCGGTGCGGATGCGCCCGCCGTTGCCCACGTAGGGGCCTTCGGTACCCTCGCGCACGACCACAAAGTCGACGGCGCCGGGGTTAGCCAGTGGCGAGGTGACACCGGGGAAGATTGTGGTGGGGCGCAGGTTCACGTGGTGATCGAGCGCAAAACGCAGCTTAAGCAGCAGACCCCGCTCGATGATGCCGCCCGTGAGGCGAGGATCGCGCGGGTCTCCCCCGACCGCGCCCAGCAGGATCGCGTCGTGCTTCGCGAGCTCTGCGATGTCGGAGTCGTCGAGAATGGTGCCCGACTCCAAGTAGTGAGCGGCGCCGAAGGGGAACTCGGTGGGCGCGACATCCACCCCGGTCGCTTTCAGAACCTTGAGGGCTTCGGCCACAACTTCGGGCCCAATTCCATCACCGGGAATGACTGCAAGCTTGATCTGAGAAGACATATAAATACAGTACCGCTGTGGGGCTACTCGCGGCGTCGAAGAGCACCATAGCGGCGGCGCCTTTAGAGCCGGGATGGCTAGCGGCTAGCACTTTCCTGAACGTTGCCTGATTGCACGCTGAATTCGACGCGCTAAAATTGGGCTCATGAGTATTGGAACCGGAATTGTCCTTGTCGTTATCGGCGCGATTCTTACTTTCGCGCTCGATTTTCAAGTCGAAGGAGTCAACCTTGACCTCATCGGCTACATCCTGATGGGTGCCGGAGTGGTCACGTTCATCATTGGTCTCGTGCTGACGCTGCGCAATCGCACGTCAGTCGCCACCGTGCACAACGGCACCGACGGAGCGAATGGCTCCGTGAGCGAGCGTCGCACCTCGACGCGATCAGACGAAACTTTCTAACAACCACCACGTTCAACACACGAAAGGCGCGTCCCGATTACTCGGGGCGCGCCTTTCGCGTTGCTCACACGGTGATTTCATCGCCGTGCGCCATTTCGATAACGGCCGGCCCAAGGCTGCCAGTCCCCTCCGGCTTCAGACAGCAGGCGCCTCGCTCGTTCCCGGTGGCCGCGAACCAAAGCAGCATCGCCGAGTGTTCCCTCTGCTCCAGTGCTCCCTCTTACGCCTGTGATCACCGAGGTGTACCGCGGACGCGTGCCCCGGGACAAAGCCTCTCTCAACCCTCCGCCCGCGACAGCGAGAACCTGCCATTCCAGTTCGTCTGAGACTGCTTCCCAACTTTCATCACACGCATCGCAGCTGCACGTGGGGAAAATAAAGTCCGAGAGTGCGCCGGCGTGAACCAGCACAGACGGATGCTCGGTGAGCACAAACGTGAGTGGCGCCGCGTGTGGACTCCGCGGGGTGAGTCGCACCGCACGAGCGACCTCGTCGACCGCATCCACGTCGAAGAGTAGGTCGCTGGCGTTGGCCAGGTCGTCGCTCACCTCGACGTCGTACTCTTCGATGAGGTGAGCAATCAGCGCCTCCGCGACCGTATGCAGCGGGCGCAGCCGCTCAAGGTTCGAGGTGACACTGTAGGTGTCTTCCGGCGGCGACTCATTGCCCCAGCGCTCGCCATACGGGACCACGTTGCCCGCGGCATCCTGGAACACAGGCGCCACTATCGGTGGCCGCACATACGATGACATGTCGTGAGTCTAGAACGGGCACCCCTCGCATTAGCAAGGGGTGCCCGCTTAAAGTGCTGCCGCGATTAGCAGCAACGAAGGTTAAGCGTCGACGATGTCGATCGCGTGCACGTAGCGAGCGTCAATGCGCTCCCCTACGGTCGCGAGAACATCAGCGGAGGCCTGCGAGTCGACCGTGAGCACGGAGAGAGCGTTGCCGCCTTCGCTCTCGCGCGCGATCTGCATGCCGGCAATGTTGATGTTGGCGTCGCCGAACTCCTTACCGAAGACGGCAACGATTCCGGTGCGGTCTTCATACATCATGACGATGAGGTGATCCGCAAGCGGAACCTCAATGTCGTAGCCGTTGATCTCGACGATCTTCTCGAGCTGCTTGTTGCCGACCAGGGTTCCCGAAACGGAAACCTGCGAGCCGTCAGCAAGCGAACCACGGATGGTCAGCAGGTTACGGTATTCGGAGCTCACGGCATCCGTAATCAAACGAACCGTGAGACCACGCTGGTCAGCGAGCAGCGGAGCGTTGACGTAGCTAACCGTCTCTGACACCACGTTCGTGAAGATGCCCTTGAGCGCAGCAAGCTTGAGCACGTTGACATCGTGTTCGACGATCTCGCCGCGAACCTCGATGTCGACATTGGTGACGGGGCTGTCGGAGAGACCCGAGAAGACCTGGCCGAGCTTTTCCATGAGCGGGATGCCGGGGCGCACGGTTTGGTGAATGATGCCACCAGCAACGTTCACGGCGTCGGGCACGAGCTCGCCACCGAGGGCGAGTCGAACCGACTTGGCTACCGAAACGCCAGCCTTCTCTTGCGCTTCAGCGGTGGAAGCCCCGAGGTGAGGCGTGACAATGGTGTTCTCGAGCTCGAGAAGCGGCGAGCCCGTGGGCGGCTCGCTCACAAACACGTCGAGGCCAGCGCCAGCAATGCGACGCGACTTGAGGGCCGTGTAGAGGGCGTCTTCGTCGACGAGGCCACCACGGGCCACGTTGACGATGTAGGCGCTCAACTTCATGCGAGCAAACTGCTCGGTGGAAATCATGCCCGTGGTCTCGGGAGTCTTAGGCATGTGGATCGTAATGAAGTCCGAACGCTCGAGCAGTTCGTCGAGCGAAACGAGCGTGACGCCCATCTGCTGCGCGCGAGCGGCCGTGACGTAGGGGTCGTACGCGATGATGCTCGTGCCGAAGGCCTGCATCCGCTCAGTAATGAGACCACCGATACGGCCGAGGCCGATGATGCCGATCGTCTTCTCAAAGAGCTCGGTACCGGAGTACTGCGAGCGCTTCCACTGCCCCTGCGCGAGAGCGCTGGAGGCTGCCGGAATGTGACGCGCGAGGCTCAGAATGTGCCCGACGGTCAGCTCCGCAGCCGAGATGATGTTGGAGGTAGGAGCGTTCACCACCATGACACCGGCAGCGGTAGCCGCCTTGATGTCCACGTTGTCGAGGCCAACGCCGGCGCGAGCAATGACCTTCAGGCCAGGCGCGGCCGCGAGAGCATCGGCATCCATTTGGGTCGCAGAGCGGATGAGAACGGCCTGCGCATCAGAGAGCGCAGACTTCAACGCGTCACGGTCAGTGCCGTCAACGTTTCGAATCTCAAAGTCGGGCCCGAGGGCGTCAACTGTTGCGGGGGAAAGTTCTTCGGCGATCACGACGATCGGCTTAGCCACAGATCTGATCCTTCAATTCGCGGGGACTTCGCGCTGACACAACGAAGGCTGCTGGAGTAGACAACTACTGCAACTTTAGCGGCGACGGGAAGCCGCCGTTGCCATGTGACAACTCAGTGCGACGATAGACCCATCATGGATGCCATCGAAGTCGCCCAGTGGGCCTTGCGTATCGCCCTCGCACTCGCGTTCATCGCGATGGGCGTGAGCCACTTTGTGGCCGCTCCTGCCCGCACAATGCGGGCCATGATCCCACCCGTTTTGCGACAGCCGTGGATCCCCTCCCCCGCTGCTCTCGTCACGATTACGGGACTCTGTGAGATCGCTGGCGGTCTGGGGTTGCTGTGGGAGCCGGTGCGGTTCATTACCGCGATCGCACTCATCGTGTTTCTAATCGCCGTATTCCCGGCCAATGCCTATGCGGCCGAGCATCCGGATCGCTTTGGTAAAGCAGCGCTGCCGTTCTGGCCACGCTATTTCGGGCAACTTGCACTGATCCTCCTGATTCTGCTCGCTGCCCTGTAAATCTACGGTTCACAGAAATTTCAGCGGCGCACAACGAAACAGGCGATTCCTGCGTCTACCTAGGTAGGAGGAAAAAATGATCACAAAATCGATGTTCGCAAAGTTCACCCCACTGCTCGCTGTCAGTCTGCTGGCGCTGGCAGCCTGTGCCGGCCCGGCAGATAGTTCAGACGAGCCACCGCTCGACAGCGGCCCCGATGTGGGCGTCGAAGAGACCCCGGGCGATGCGATGCCCGTCGAAGGCATCGAGGGCACGTGGCTGTACGCCGACGGCACCGACCCCTCCGGGGCTTTGGCGCTCGACGACACGGTCACCGTCACGCTCACGATCACTAGCGACGGGCTTGCAGGTGAGTCGACCTGCAACAACTACTCCGCGACGCTCACCGGGGCCCCCGACGAACTCACTGTTGGCCCGGTCACTTCCACTAAACGAGCGTGCGCTGACGCTGCCCTCACCGACTTCGAGACGCGATACCTTGCCGCCGTCGCCGCCACGACGACAGCCATTCCCACCGGTGGCAGCCTGGTGCTGCAGGGCAACGGCGTGAACCTCAACTTTTTGCCGTCGTCGTCCCTGCCGCTCGGCTAGTTCTCAGCGTGCACGCTCCCAGAACCCCCAGTTCGCGGCTAAACAGGGCCCCTTCGCCACGTTCTCACCCGAATCTCACACTCCCGGTGGAACAATCAGGTCATGGATCAGCGGTTTAGCCGCCAGCTGGCTTTAACCAACTTCGGCGAGGCGGCGCAAAAGAATTTGGCGCGCTCTCGCGTGCTCGTGATCGGCGCGGGTGGCGTCGGCAGCACGGTCATTCCGTCGCTCGCCGCGGCCGGTGTCGGCACCGTTGGTGTCATCGACGATGACCGGGTTGAGCTCAGCAATTTGCACCGCCAACACATCCACCGTCTGTTGGATGTCGGCCACAAGAAGGTCGTGTCGGCCGTTGAACGCGTCGCCGATCTCAGCCCCGCCACCACCATCATTGCGATCGATGCCAAGCTCACTCCCCACAATGCTCTCGAACTCTTTGCGGACTACGACCTCGTGGTCGATGGCAGCGACAACTACGCCACTCACTACCTTGCTGCGGATGCCGCGGAAATCACAGGAATCCCCTTGGTGTGGGGCGTCGCCTGCGAGTTCTGGGCTCAGGCCGGAGTCTCGTGGCCCGCGCGCGGTGCGGGATTCCGCGACCTGTACCCCCTGCCGCCCGAGACGGCAGGCGTGGATACCAATGTGATGCGCGGCATTTTCCCCGGCGCCGTGAGTGTGGTCGCCTCGATCGTGACGAGCGAGGCCATCAAGATCGCCGCTGATATCGGAACGACTCTGCTCAACCGGGCAACGATCTACGATGCTCTCTCGGGCGAGTTTTCTGAGCAACGGTTCGAACGCGCCGTCGATGCCCAGCCCATCACCGAGCTCGCCGACTACCGGCACCTTTGTGCCTACTCGCCCATGGACGAGTGGCCCACGAGCTGACTTCGGTAGTGCTACCGGTCTGAGGCTGTTACGCGATCGCGAATCGACCAGCGCGCCCACTTTGCGCGACTGATAGCAATAAGGCCGACCGCAATCGCGATGATGAACGCCGCGATGCCGAGCACGTAGACGAACACGCCACCCCACCCGTCGGGGCCATTGGGTTGCAAGAAGGGGTACGGAAACCAGCCGTCGAGTAACCCGCGCGCGATCGTGAAGGCCAACCACGCAACCGGGTAGATGACCACAATGCGCACGTCGCGCATCCGCAACACCGGTCGTGACGGCGAGAACAGCCAGTCAAGCAGCAAGAACAGCGGCACCCACACGTGGATGACTTCGTTGGGCCATTGAATGCCCACGTAACCCTCGTCGGGCAGCCCGCGCAGCAACACGTTGTAGACGACGGCGGTCACAACTGCATACGAGACGATGGATGCTCGCAGCACGCCCAACAGGCTCGACTCGGCGCGCAGGCGCACGGCCGCCAGCCCGCTCAGCGCAAGAATCACGACGTTGATCAGGCTCGACTGAATGGTGAAGTAGCTGTAGTACTCCACCGCCACGAAGTCATTGTGAATCGACTCGTCGATCACCTGGGTGGCGATGCTCGCGAGCACGAGCGCTGAGGCAATGAGCCGCAGTGCGCCAACGAGTCGGAGTGATTTTGGGGGCCGGTTCACCAAGGCGAAGTCTCGGGATCGGGGGGATTTGCGCTGCGCGTTCGTCGTCACTCCGACAGACTAGTCTGCAGACGCACGATCAACCGAGGAGTTCAGCATGCCGTTCACGGATCACGACGGGAACGAGCTGCGCAGCCTGCCACTGGTCTACCGACTGGACCGCGATTTTCAAGTTGCCGAGGCGTTTTGCTGGCGCGACCCGCGCCCTGGCGGCACGGCGATCGAAGTTCCAGCGCACGATGCTTCGTTGCCACCTACCGAGGGCAACAGCACAGACTTCGCCTCGGTTCCGCCGTTTCTATGGGGACTTATCGCCAGCTACGGCAAGCAAACTCTCGCCGCGATTCTGCATGACCACCTGACTCACCAGACACGTCTGGCGCCCGCTGACGAGCGTCTGGCGCTACGCCGCGTCGCTGATGAAACGTTCCGGGTCGCTCTCGCCGATAGCGGCGTTCACCAGTTGCGCGCCCGCGTGATGTGGACGGCCGTCGGCATTGAACGGTACGCCCACCACGGTGGGGTTCTCGGCTGGCTCATCATCGCGCAACTAGCGCTTGGCATTCTGGCGCTGATCGCTGCGGTCGCGCTGGGAGTTGCCGTGCATCCGCTCTGGTTCCTGCTCGCCGCAGCACCCACCGTACTTGCCGTCGTCTGGGGCAAGAACGCCGACCTCATGCTCGCGTCGACCTATCTTGGTGCGCTCTACGCTCCCCTGGTCGCCGCCGCCTTCATCGGCTCACGACTCGAACAGCTCTTGGCATTCATCATCTGGGTTGCTTCGGGAACGCCCGGCCCTGCGCCGAAGGCCGAACCGACCCTGCGCTGGCCCGACCACGGCACGACGCTGCCGCCGCTGTAGCGCCGCTTCACGGCGCACGCGGCTCATGAGCACGACTGCACCCGCGCCCACTCCCCCGACTACCGCCTCACGTTAACGACCAACGGCCGCCCCGCAGAAGCGGAACGGCCGGTGGTGTGACGAGCGAAAGTTAGCGTGCTGCTGAGCCGTCGGTGTAGTCGTTGTCTTGCTGCTTCCAAGCGAAGAGAGCGCGAAGCTCCTTGCCGGTTGCTTCGATGGGGTGGTTCTGGCCCTTTTCGCGCAGGGCGAGGAACTCGGTTCCGCCATTGTCCATGTCGTTGATGAAGCGGTCTGCGAAGGCACCCGACTGGATGTCCGCGAGAACAGCTTTCATGTTCTCCTTGACCGACTCGTCGATGACGCGGGGGCCCGAGACGTAGTCGCCGTACTCAGCGGTGTCAGAAACGCTCCAACGCTGCTTGGCGATGCCGCCCTCCCACATGAGGTCAACGATGAGCTTGAGCTCGTGAAGTACCTCGAAGTAAGCGATCTGCGGCTGGTATCCAGCCTCGATGAGGGTTTCGAAGCCGTACTGAACGAGCTGCGAGGTTCCGCCACAGAGAACAGCCTGCTCACCGAACAGGTCGGTCTCAGTCTCTTCGGTGAACGTGGTCTTGATGCCACCGGCGCGAAGTCCACCGATTGCCTTGGAGTACGACCATGCCATGTCCCACGCGGTGCCACTGGCGTCGTTCTCAACAGCAACGATGACGGGAACGCCACGGCCAGCTTCGTACTCGCGGCGAACGGTGTGACCCGGTCCCTTAGGAGCAACGAGGATGACGTCGACGTCCGAAGGAGCGTCGATGTAGCCGAAGCGGATGTTGAAGCCGTGTCCGAAGACCAGAACGTTTCCGGCTTCAAGGTTGTCCTTGATGTCGGCGGCGTAGAGGCCACGCTGGTGCTGGTCGGGAGCAAGGATCACGACAACGTCAGCCCACTTGGCTGCCTCGGCGCTCGTGAGCACCTCGAAGCCAGCGTCGGTTGCCTTTGCGATGCTCTTCGAGCCCTCCTTGAGGCCGATCTTGACCTCAACACCGGAGTCGCGCAGGTTCAGTGCGTGAGCGTGGCCCTGTGAGCCATAGCCGATAACGGCAACCTTCTTGCCCTGGATGAGCGCGAGGTCAGCGTCTTTGTCGTAAAAGATCTCAGTCACAGTTGTGATTCTCCTTAGTTGTTGTTCTGTTAGTTCTTAAAAACTCGGTCGGTGATGCTCTTCGAACCACGGCCCATGGCCAGCAGCCCACTCTGAGCAATTTCTTTGATCCCGTAGGGCTCGAGCACTCGCAAGAATGCTTGAATCTTGCCCGAGTCACCCGTGGTTTCGATGATGAGCGCATCGGATGCGACATCAACCACCCGGGCACGGAACAGGTTTACCGCTTCGAGAATTTGTGAGCGCGTCGTGTTATCGACGCGCACCTTGATGAGCAGGTGTTCGCGGGTTACCGACTGGTCAGGGTCGAGTTCCACGATCTTGATCACGTTGATGAGCTTGTTGAGCTGCTTCGTGACCTGCTCCAGGGGAAGCTCCTCGACATCCACCACAACAGTGATGCGCGAAAGGCCTTCAATTTCGCTCGAGCCCACAGCCAGCGACTGGATGTTGAACCCGCGACGAGCGAACAGCCCGGCAACACGGGTCAGTAGACCCGGCTTGTCTTCTACGAGTAGAGAAAGTACGTGACTCATCGCTTTACTCCTCTTCCCACTCGGGGGCATGGTCGCGGGCATACTGCACGCTTGAGTTTCCGACGCCCTGCGGCACCATCGGCCACACCATCGAGTCGCGGCTCACCACGAAGTCAATGACAACGGGGCGGTCATTGGTCTCGAGCGCCAGCTTGATAGCCGGGTCGATTTCTTCTTTCTTCGTGACGCGGATCGCGAGGCATCCGTAGGCGTCAGCCAGCTTGACGAAATCGGGAATCATGACGGTGTCGTGACCGGTGTTGAGGTCAGTGAACGAGTGGCGTCCGTCGTAGAACAGCGTCTGCCACTGGCGAACCATGCCAAGGCTGGAGTTGTTGATGACCGCAACCTTGATCGGAATCTTGTTGATCGTGCAGGTGGCCAACTCTTGGTTGGTCATCTGGAAACAGCCGTCACCGTCGATGGCCCACACGGGGCGATCGGGGTTCGCAACCTTGGCGCCCATGGCAGCGGGAACGCCGTATCCCATGGTTCCAGCGCCACCCGAGTTGAGCCAGGAGTTGGGGCGTTCGTGCTTGATGAACTGAGCAGACCACATCTGGTGCTGACCGACGCCGGCGGCGAAGATGCCCTCGGGGCCCGTAATTTCGCCGATGCGCTGAATCACGTATTGCGGCGACAGCAGTCCGTCATCCGGCTCCGTGAAACCGAGGGGGAACTGGTTGCGCAGCGAGTTGAGGCGCTCCCACCACTCGGTGTAGTCCGGCTTCGTCGTGGTGATCGTGTCAGTGAACGCGGCGGTGAGATCGATGATGACGTCTTTCGCGTCACCCACGATCGGCACTTCAGCCGCCCGAATCTTGCCGATCTCAGCCGGGTCGATGTCCACGTGGACAACCTTGGCCAAAGGCGCAAACTCACTCGGCTTGCCCGTAACGCGGTCGTCGAAACGTGCGCCGAGCGAGATGAGGAGATCGGACTCTTGGATTGCGAGAACAGCAGGCACAGAGCCGTGCATTCCCGGCATCCCGAGGTTCAATTCGTTGGAGTCGGGGAACGCACCGCGAGCCATCAGTGTAGTGACGATGGGCGCGCCGACGAGGGTAGCCAGTTCGAGCAGCTCGGCGGACGCACCGGAGCGAACAACGCCGCCACCGACGTAGAACACGGGGCGCTCGGCCTCGGCCAGCATCTGCGCTGCGGCCTGAACTTGCTTGCCGTGCGCCTTCATGACCGGGCGGTAGCCGGGCAAGTCGACCTTGGGCGGCCAGATGAACGGGGCGGATGCCTGCTGGCAGTCCTTGGTAACGTCAACGAGCACCGGACCAGGACGGCCCGTTGTCGCGATGTGGTACGCCGCAGCCAGAGTGGCCGGGATATCTTCCGGCTTCGTGACGAGGAACGAGTGCTTCGTGATCGGCATCGTGATGCCCGAGATGTCGACCTCTTGAAAAGCGTCGGTTCCCATCGAGGTCGAGAACACCTGACCGGTGATCGCGAGCAGCGGTACGGAGTCCATGTGGGCATCCGCGATGGCGGTTACGAGGTTCGTTGCTCCCGGACCCGACGTCGCGATGCAGACACCGAGCTTTCCGGATGACGAGGCGTAGCCCTCCGCAGCGTGACCAGCACCCTGCTCGTGGCGAACCAGAATGTGACGAATAGCAGTGGATGCCATCAGTTCGTCGTAGAAGGGCATGATGGCGCCGCCGGGCAAGCCGAAGACGTCTTTCACGCCCAACTTTTCCAGACTGCGCAGAATTGCACCTGAGCCGGTCAGAATATCCGGCGTAGTGCTCTTCGGCCGCGGTGCGGTTTCAGAGGACATGTGTAAATCCTTTAAGTCGAATGGTGAGCTGGCGCTAACTGGTGACCGCGCCGCGAGCGGCGGACTGCACAAGCTTCGAATACTTGGCAAGAACGCCTCGCGTGTAACGCGGAGGGAGGGGGGCCCAGCCTTTTCGGCGGGCTTCGAGCTCAGCGGAGTCGACAAGTAAGTCGAGCGAGCGAGCTGCGATATTGACCCGTATCAGATCACCATCGCGCACGAAGGCAATAGGACCTGCGTCTACTGCTTCGGGAGCTATGTGGCCGATGCACAGCCCGGTTGTGCCGCCTGAGAATCGTCCGTCCGTCAAGAGTAGTACATCTTTTCCGAGTCCAGCGCCCTTAATGGCCGCCGTGATCGCCAGCATCTCGCGCATACCGGGGCCACCCTTGGGGCCCTCATAGCGGATGACGAGAACCGAGCCCGCCTTGATGGTGCCTGCGGTGAGAGCATCCAGAGCTTCACGCTCGCGTTCGAAGACGCGCGCTGGGCCCTCGAACTCGGAGAGGTCGAAGCCGGCCGTCTTCACGACAGCGCCCTCGGGAGCCAGCGAACCCTTGAGGATCGTGAGGCCACCGGTGGGGTGGATGGGGTTGTCGAAGGTGCGCAGAACTTCACCGTCGAGAGGGTCGATATCCATCTCGGCAAGGTTCTCGGCGACGGTCTTGCCCGTGACGGTGAGGGCGTCGCCGTGAATGAGGCCCTCCTCCATGAGTGCCTTCATCAGCACGGGAAGTCCGCCGTGACGGTCGACGTCGTTCATGACGTACTTGCCGAAAGGCTTGAGGTCAGCGAGGTGGGGAACCTTGTCGCCGATGCGGTTGAAGTCGTCGAGAGTGAGCTCAACTTCAGCTTCGCTCGCGATAGCAAGAATGTGCAGCACAACGTTGGTCGAACCACCGAGCGCCATTGCGACGGTGATGGCGTTCTCGAAAGCCTTCTTGGTCATGATGTCGCGCGAGGTGATACCCAGGCGCAACAGGTTTACGACGGCTTCGCCCGAACGGTGCGCGAAGTAGTCGCGACGACGGTCGGCGGATGCGGGGCTCGCCGAGCCGGGAAGGCTCATTCCCAGCGCTTCCGCGACGCTTGCCATGGTGTTGGCGGTGTACATACCGCCACAGGCTCCCTCGCCCGGAGCGAAAGCACACTCGATGCGCTTGGCATCAGCTTCAGTCATCCGGCCAGCCTTGACCGCGCCGACAGCCTCGAAGGAGTCAATGATTGTGATGTCTTTTTCGGTGCCGTCGCTGAGCTTGACCCAGCCCGGGGCGATCGAACCGGCGTAGAGGAACACCGAAGAGAGGTTGAGTCGGGCTGCCGCCATCAACATTCCAGGAAGCGACTTGTCGCAACCGGCGAGCGTGACAGAACCATCGAGACGCTCGGCCTCCATGACGACCTCAACCGAGTCAGCAATAACCTCACGGCTGACGAGCGAGAAGTGCATTCCCTCGTGGCCCATCGAGATGCCGTCGGAGACGCTGATCGTGCCGAACTGCAGCGGGTATCCCCCGCCGGCGTGCACGCCCTCTTTCGCTGCCTGCGCAAGGCGGTCAAGCGAAAGGTTGCACGGCGTGATCTCGTTCCACGAGCTCGCAATACCAATCTGCGGCTTCTCCCAGTCCGCGTCTCCCATGCCCACCGCGCGGAGCATTCCGCGCGACGTTGTCGCTTCAATTCCGTCAGTGACAGTGCGTGAACGTGGCTTGATATCGATCGAATTGCTCTCAGACATGCTTCGAGTTTAGGGCTTCGCGAAACCTCAGTTTGTCCGCGCGGATACCACGGCTTCTCGACGATCGGCCAGAATCGCTAAAACGTGTGCAATTTCGGCTGTGCCGGCGACCCTCAATTGCGCTGCCGAGGGGGCATCGCCCACTCGCACTCCGAGGTCGTTGGGGCCGAGAACGAGAATCGCATCTTCATCAGTGGTGTCGTCGCCGGCGAAGAAAACGGCATCCGCACCGGTGTAATCCCGTAGACGTTTGATGGCATCGCCCTTGTCGGCGTCGTGGATGGCGAACTCCACAATGTTCTTGCCAAAACGCGTCGTGAGACCGGGAATCTCAGTTTCGACTCGCGTGACCGCCTCGTGTGTCAGCCGCTCGGCATCCTCAGCGCTCGTCATGCGCACGTGCAGCGCACGACCGGCAGGCTTCAGCTCGACCCACGCGCCCTCGGCACTATCGGCGAGCTCGTGCATGAGGGCATCGAGGCGTTCGAGGGCCGTCGTGTTCTCGGCGCTCATCGGCAACGGGGAGTCGCCTTCGTCGAGGCGATATTCGAGCCCGTGCGATCCGCCGAAGAGCACGCGGTCACCGAGATGGGCGACGTGCTCGAGGCTGTCGATCGCGCGCCCCGAAACTAGGGCAACACGAGTGTCGGCGAAGTCGAGCATCCGCAGCAATTGTTCTTGCGCTGCCGGAATGGCCCGAGCCTCCAGCGGGTCATCGACCTCAGGCGCCAACGTGCCGTCAAAGTCAAGAGCGATCAGCAGAGTGCGGGCAGTGACGAGCTGCTCAATAGCCGCCTCGATCTCGGAGGCAGTTGAATAGGTCACGGCTTTCTCACTCGCTTTCGTTCGATAGTCCACTCGACCTCTTCGGCCATTTCGAGCGGAGCGATGCGGCGGTGACGGTCGGAACGTGTCGCCGCCAAGTTCTTGAGGAACGCGTTCGACCAGCGCTCGACGTCGTGCTCAAGCACGCGCTTGCGCATCGAACGCATCCGAGTCGCACGATCAGCCTTAGGCATGTTGACGGCGCGAAGCATCGCATCTTTCAAACCGTCGATGTCGTGCGGGTTAATAAGTAGTGCCTTGCGCAGCTCTTCAGAGGCTCCCGCGAACTCGCTCAGGATGAGAACACCGTCGTTGTCGAAGCGGGCGGCCACATACTCTTTCGCCACCAGGTTCATGCCATCACGCAGTGCGGTTACGAGCAAGACGTCGGCAGCAAGATACAGCGCCACCATCTCTTCGCGAGGAAAGCCCTGGTGCAGGTAGTTGATCGGCGCGTGGCTCAGCGTGCTGAACTCACCATTAATGCGACCAACAGTGAGCTCGATCTCATCGCGCAAGTGCATGTACGCCTCGACACGTTCACGGCTGGGGCTCGCGACCTGAATGAGCGCAACGTCGCCCACTTCAATCGAACCATCGCGCAAGAGTTCGCCGTAGGCCTTCAAGCGGTGGCGGATGCCCTTGGTGTAGTCGAGGCGGTCAACGCCGAACATGACCGTCTTGGGGTTACCGAGGCCCTTACGAATGTCACGTGCGCGCTGCTGAATTGCAGGATCGCGCGCAAGTTCTTCGAAGCTGCGTGCGTCGATCGAGATCGGGAAAGCCTTCGCGACAACACGCCGAGTCGGCTGGCCCTCAATCGTGACCTCAATGGCGGGGTTTTTAGTCGGATGGTTCGTCAGTCGACGAACAGCAGACGAGAAGTTCGAGGCATCCGATGAGCGCTGGAAACCAACGACGTCGGCCCCGAGCATGCCTTCGATGATCTGCGTGCGCCACGGCAGCTGCGCGAAAATTCCGTAGGGCGGGAAGGGAATGTGGTTGAAGAAACCAATAGTGAGGTCGGGGCGCTGTTCACGCAACATGCGCGGCACGAGCTGGAGTTGGTAATCCTGAACCCACACGACTGCGCCGTCGGCGCTAATGGCGGCAGTGGCATCCGCGAAGCGCTGGTTGACGGCCACGTAGTCATCCCACCACTCACGGTGGTAGGCGGGTGGCGCAATAACGTCGTGATAGAGCGGCCAGAGGGTGTCATTGCTGAACCCCTCGTAGTACTCCTCAATATCTTGAGTGCTGAGCGGAACCGGGATGATCTGGATGCCCTCGTTTTGGAACGGCTCAACCTCGAGATCAGGCTTGCCAGCCCAGCCGACCCAGGCGCCGTCGGCCTTCTTCATGATCGGCTCGAGGGCAGTAACGAGACCACCTGGCGAGCGCCTCCACGTGAGGGATCCGTCGTCTTCAACCGTGCAATCCACGGGAAGCCGGTTCGAAACCACCACGAAGTCGTATTCAGCGAGAGAAGAATTCTTCTGTGATTCCGTCATGTAGCAACGTTACCAGTGGGGCCTGCGTTGGGGCTGGGGATAGCGTTACTAGACCATTTCTTTCCTGTGACGGAACCGAGACGTTTGCAAAACATCGTGTAGCGGTTGGGCTAAAGCGCTCGAGAATCGGCCGCCGACAGGATCGCTCCCGTCGCGGCCGATTTTCGTATGCGCTTCACCGCGAACACCGACAGGGCGACGCTCACGACTCCGAGCGCCAGCAGAGCGATTGCCGCGGTGATCGCCGACTGCGGGCTTCCGCCGGAGATAATCGTGTACATCCCCTCAACGGCATAAGTCAGCGGCAAGAACGGGCTCACCACTTGGAATGGTGCCGCCAAGGCCTCGATCGGATACACGCCGCCCGTAGAGGTCAGCTGAATAGAGAGCAAGAAGAGTGAAATCACGAGCCCTCCGCGGCCCAGCGCTGCGATCAAGAAGTAGTGGAACGCCGCGAACGACAGCGCCATCAGCAACGCGAAACCGGCCGTCGCGGGAGCAAGCGCCCAATCCACTCCCACCACCACGTGCAGCAAGAGCACGAGCAACACCGCTTGCACGACAGTGACCACGGATGCCCGGATCAACGTCGCCGCGACGATGCGCCCGTTGCGAGCCGTGGATGACAGCGAGCGGTACGAGGGAAGCGTCAGCACCAGGAACACGGCCAGCGCTCCCAGCCACAAGCCGAGCGGAATGAAGAAGGTCGCGATCGCCTGCGCGGGTTCAGTGACCTCGTTGTCGGTCGTGACCGAGAGCGTAATGGGCTCAGCCGCGATATCGGCGTTCGACGTAGTATCAGTCGCATCGTCGGCAGTCGGCACGAGAGCTGAGCCCTCGCTCAAGCCAGTGGAGAGCTCCTTCGCGCCCGAGGTTAGCTCCTTCGCTCCCGTGGTGAGCGGCGCAGATCCCTCAGCGAGTTGCGAAGCCCCCGACGCGCTCTGGGAGATTCCGTATTGAATGCCGCCGACGGCATCCGCCGTTTGAGTCTTTAGCGTTCCGCCGCCCGCGGAGGCCTGATTGAGGCCGTCAACAACAGCCTGAAGCGTGCCCTTTAGTTGCGGATCAGTAATTTGCGCTTGGATGGCGGGGTTGATCGCCGCGAGAGTCGAGGCGAGCTGCGAAACACCGGCGGTGTACTCGCTGACTCCGGTCGTGAGCCCCGACAGGTTCGAAGCGCCGTAGTTCAGATCAGCGAGACCGGATGACAGAGAGTCGACGCCCTCGGTGTAGCTGGTGAGTCCGGTCGAGAGGTCTGTCGCGCCATCCGCTAGCTGGGTGGCGCCGTCGGCGGCATCGGAGAGCGCTCCCCCGAGTTCTCCCACGCTCGCGTAGATTCCGTCGATGTACTGAGAGGTGATCGCGCGCCCAAAGGTATCGGTCATGGATTGACCGACGACCTGAGCCACTGACCCGGTGAGGTAGCTGTGCGAGTCGTCGGTGCGAATTGAAATCTGGGCCTGTGACGGCGCGTCGGTCGAGAGCGACAGGATCGACTCAGAGAACTCGGTGGGCACCGTGAGGATCGCGTAGACGTCACCGCGGGCGAGTGCCTCTTCGGCATCGCTCGAGTTGGTGATCGTCCATTCGAAGCCCTCGGCTCCGGTGAGTTCTGTGACGAGCTGGCGACCAGCGAAAACGATCTGCTCTTCGCCCTCTGGCGTGGTCGTGGTCTGCAATTCGTCGTTGTTCACGAGAGCAACAGGGATGTTGTCGATCGCGCTCTCGCCGTCGCCTGCGGCGGCAACGAAGAGTCCGGTGAAGGCAAGCGGGAGAACCGCGACCGCAACAAACCCACTGATGGTTAGCCAGCGTCGACGCGGTATCGCGGTGGGGTATGAGGTGCTCATCGAAGGAGTCCTTCCGGTGCAAGCAGGTAGAGATCGACGACAATCACGGCACGGTCTCCGCGATCAATTTCACTGGCAGCGGTCACCGGTCTTCCGGTGCCAAACAGGATGGTCACGCTGGGGTCAGCCAGTCGTGTGACGGCGGTGAGGAACACCGCCTCATCCTCCGCTTCGGCAAACTGGTCGAAGCGATCGAAGAAAACGACATCGGTACCTTCGGCAAGACCAATCGCCGCGAGCGCAATCGACCGCTCCAACTGAGGCAGGGCGTTGACGTTGGTGTCGGCCGCGATCGGAATTGTGCGGCGAGCGGTAACGTCGGCGAGCACGTCGTTGATACGCGAAATCCAGCTCGAAACGGTAGCCGAGGTGCGCGGAGTGCGCTTCCAGTGCTGGGTCATTTCGATACGTTCACGCAGCATGGCATCCATCGACGCGGCATCTTCGCTGTACGGCGTTCCCCCGATTTCGGAGAGGGCAACTCGTTTGTTCACCTGATCGGAGTGCGAAGGCAACGGGTACCCGAGCACTTGCACCATTCCCGAGACGGGAGGAAGGATGCCCGAAAGCGTCGCTCCCATGATGCGGCGGTCGTGACGATCCCCCGATGCAATCACGACAGCGCCGCAGGGCACCGCAAGTGAGATTGGACCAAGGCCACGCTGGGCTGTGCCCGCGACAAGGTATTCAGCGCTCATCGAGAGCGCGGACTGGGTGGATGCCCATTCCAATTCGTGACGGTGCTCACGCAATTGCTCGCCCTCGATGTCCACGTTGGGAAGTAGTTTGTCGAGCCATGCCGGCAGCCACCAGGCGGCATTGCCGAAGAGCGCCATGAGGGCGGGAACGAGCGTCATGCGCACGAGGAAGGCATCGAAGGCGATACCGACGGCAAGGCCGAGGGCGATGGGTTTGATCGTTCCGCTGCCTTCGGGCACGAAGGCAAAGAAGACGAAGAACATAATGAGTGCGGCGGCGGTAACGACCCGGGCGCTACTCGCGAAGCCGTGGCGCACCGAGGAGAGCGCTTTGCCGGTCTTTACGAATTCTTCCCGCATTCCCGAGACCAAGAACACTTCGTAGTCCATCGCCAAGCCAAAGAGCACCGCCATCAACAGAATGGGCATGAAGCTCAGGATGGGGCCGGGGTTGTCGACGCCGATCAGGTCTCCGAGCCATCCCCATTGGAAGACCGCCACCACAACACCGAACGACGCGACGACGGAAAGCAAGAAGCCCACTGCCGCCTTGATCGGCACCAACACCGAGCGGAACACCATCATGAGCAGCAGAATCGAGAGCCCCACGACGATCAACCCGAAGGGCACCAGCGCGCTGCTGAGTCGGTTCGAAATGTCGATACCGATAGCGGTAGTACCCGTCACGAAGATCGGGATGTCGTACTTGCGCTCCATTTCAGGAGCGAGATCGCGAATCGTTTGCACGAGCGCTTTGGTTTCTTCAGAGTCCGGCGAGCTGGACGGAGTGACCTGGATGATCGCCGTGTCGAGTCCGTCATCGGGGAAGCCCTGCGAGACGAAGTCGACGTCATCGAGCTTCTCAAGATCGGCCGCGATCGCTTCCAGGTCATCCTGAATGTCGATCGTCTGGGTGATGTCGAGAGCCACAACGAGCGGGCCGTTGTAGCCAGGGCCGAAGCCTTCGGTCACCAGGTCAAACGCTTCGCGTTGGGTCGAACCTTCGGGCTCCGAACCGCCATCGGGCAGGCTCAGCGTGAGGCTCGCTGCTGGAATCGCCACCGTGCCGAGTATCGCTACCACGGCGATCGTCGCCAGCCACGGGTGCTTCGTCACGCCGCGAACCCAGCGTGCACCCATGCTGCGGCTTTCGTCGGCGGATGCCGTGAAGCGTCGCTGCGCCCGCGAGCCGGTCTTAGGGATCAGCCGCGCTCCCGCCAGCCCCAACAGGGCGGGCAGCAATGTCGTGGCAACCCCCATCGCGATGAAGACTGCAACGGCGGCGCCGATGCCCATCACACTCAAGAATGGGATGCCGACTACGAGCAACCCGAGCAGCGCGATGATGACGGTGACGCCCGCAAAGATCACGGCGCTCCCGGCCGTTCCGACCGCCATCGCGGCCGATTCTTCGGGTTCTTCACCGTGCGCGAGCTGTGCCCGATGCCTCGACACGATGAACAGGGCGTAGTCGATTCCGACTGCTAACCCGATCATGAGCGCGAGCAACGGCGCCGAACTCGACACGGTCGTGAAGGCGGAGAGGGTAGTGATCAGGCCCATCACAATTCCGACGCCGATGAGGGCGCTCAGCAGCGGCATCCCGGCGGCAAGCAGGGATCCGAACGTGATGACCAACACGAGGCCAGCGAATACAACACCAATCACTTCGGTGACGGTGAGGCCGAATGACGTGTCTTGAAAGACCTGACCACCGAATTCAACGCGCAGTCCGGCATCCTCACCGATGGAGGCGGTATCGACGAGCTCTTCCAACGTCGCCACCGTGACATCGGTCGCGACACCGTCGAACTGCACTCGGATGATCGCCATGCTGTGGTCGTCAGAAACGGCCTTGCCCGCGTACTCATCGAAGGGGCTCACGGCCGAATCGATGCCGTCAATGCTGTCGATAGCGGCCGTGATCCGTTCAATCACTGCCTCAGAGTTCTCGATGCGTGAACCGTCTTCGTCGACAATAACGGCTGTTGCCGATGCTCCCGCCACCGAGGGGAACACTGCCTCGAGCCGGTCGAGGGCTGCTTGCGATTCGGTGCCGGGAATCTCGAACGACTCTTGAGTTTGCCCGCCCAGAGCGATGCCTCCGCCGAGAGTGCCGCCCACGAGCAGCAGCCAGACCACAAGAACGCGCCACGGATGACGGTACGAGAATCGACCGAGTCGGTAGAGAAGAGTTGCCACGGGTGCTCCGGTTCTGGGTGCTGTGCGTTGGTGAAGTGCGGTAGTGCTGGCGCTGTCGAGAGCGCTTAGTCGGCGCGAACGGGAGCGAGAAGCTCGCTCATGATCTCGACGAGCGCCCGACGAGTTTCTTCGTCAGACTCGATGGGCATTTCGAGGTTGTCGGCCGTGCAGAGCATGTAGGCGGAGCCGCCGAGGGCAATTCCAAAACGCATTTTGTCGCGCGGGTTTGATGTCAGGGCAGCGAAGCACTCCACGAGGCGACGAACGGTGTCGTTGGCGCGGTCAATGACGGCCAGCCCCACGAGTGATGGCCCCTGATTGATGAAGAGGTGCACCTCTTGCCTGCAATCGAAGATGAAATCGACGAAGCTCTCGATGAAGGCAGTTCCGAACTCGGCCCTGATCCCGCTCGTCTCGAGGCGACTCACGAGTTCGTCGAGGCGGCCGACTGCGGGGCCTGCCGCGGCTTCGAGAAGCGCCTCTTTCGACGTGAAGTGATACAAAACACTCGATTTCGAGAGACCCGCAAGCTCGGCAATTCGCTGGATAGAGGTGCCGGTGTAGCCGGCGATGGCGAACTCGGCGAGCGCGATGCGCTGTAGCTCTTGTTGACTAGACACCACTCGAGACTAACTGACCGATCGGTCAGTTACCGCATCACGACCACTTTCTCAGCGCAGTTGCAGGGATCGAGCCACTTCTGCGGGCCACCCGCTGGTCGCGCCCAGCATCTCACGCTAGCGTTAACCCACCCAACCCCCGGAGGAAAAATGCGCAAATACTTGTTCAACGGCAGTCTCCTCAGCGCGGTCGCTGGCGGCTGGAGCATATTTCAGACCACCAAGCAGGGCCCGCGTGACTGGCGCCTCATTCTCATGTGGATCAGCTGGGGCCTGACGGTCGCCATTGCTGTCGGCACGATCGCCAAAGAGGCCCAAGACTCCTACGAGCTCGAGCGCTAGCCACGTCGCCGGTATTACTCGCTAGCGCCTGAACGCTGAGCGCGATAGCGAGCCGCTGCCTCAACAACGCCACGGAACAGTCGGGCGTCTTCTTTGGCATCCTCTTCGGGATGCCACTGAACGGCGACCCCAAAGTCGACGCTGGGCAGTTCGACCGCCTGAATAACGCCGTCGTCACCGCGGCCGGAAACCACAAGTCCCTCGGCTAGATCGCCAATTGCCTGATGGTGGTACGACTTCACGGCAACGCTACTGTCGCCCCCCAGCAATGACGAGAGTTCGCTGCCGGGCTCGACAGCAACATCGTTTACAAGGAAGGTGCCGCCGCCTGCGCCGTAGCGGCTTGAACCGATCACCTCGGGCAGGTGCTGGATGATCGTGCCGCCCAGCGCAACGTTCAACATCTGGGCTCCACGGCAAATCCCCAGAAAAGGCAAATTCTCGTCGATGGCCGCGCGCAGTAGGGCATCTTCGAACGCGTCACGGTCCTTGCGCGGAACATCGGTTGTCGGGTGGGGCTCTTGACCATAGCGAGCCGGGTCGACATCTTTGCCTCCGGTAAGAATCAAGCCGTCGAGACCATGGATGAGCGAGCTCGCGATCTCAGCATCTACGGGCTGAGGCGGCAGCAACACGGCGATTCCGCCGGCATCCGTCACTGCTTCAAAGTAGATCTTGGGCAGAAACGACGCCGGAAGATCCCACACGCCAGTTTGGGCCTGCTCCAGGTAGGACGTGAGGCCGATTATCGGACGCGAACTGGTGCCCATGCGGACCCCTCCCCATCGAAGAATTAGAACGTTTGTATCCAAAGGATATAGGGCGAGGCCAGCGAATTGTTGGTTCCTGAGTACTGTTCTCAGGTTTCTCCGTTATTTTTGCTGACTTACTGGTCTGCCTAACCGCATCGAAGCGGTTTCGGCCAGTGTGCTGCAGTTCGCGCTCATCCGGCTTGTGCGCCGCCTAACCCCCGTAAGCGCAAAGCCACAACTAGATGGTGCCTTTCCCTGACTCAGCCGCATCTCTCTGACCCAAACCAAGGAACGCTGTTGAAACGAACTATCACCATGCTCGCCATCGGGGCGATCCTCATTGGCGGCACGGTACCCGCAGCCATCCTCCCCACGCACGACGACGAAGTATTCATCGCGGATGCCTCGACCCTCGCTCAGGCACCCACACCTGGTGCTGGCGCCGGCACTTCAGCGGAAGACGAAGTGCAGACCTTCGCCTCCCCCGCCACTTCAGAAGCTGTGCCGGTCGTGCGCGACAGCTTCGACGTCGAACAAGTGCAGCAGCAGGTCGTTGTGACGGCATCCGGCCTCACCGGCACCCTCGAACTCTTCCCCGCCAATGGCGACGTCAACGACGGCTTCGGCTACCGAAACGGAAATGAATTCCACGGCGGCATCGACATTATGGCTCCGGAAGGCTCGGCCATCATCGCTGCCTCCCCCGGCACCGTCGAAAGCGTCTCCGACGGCGGCGGCTGGGGTCGCCACGTCATTATCGACCACGGCAACGGCATCAAAACTCTGTATGCCCACATGATTGAAGGGTCCCAAGCGGTCGTTGCCGGCCAGTGGGTTGCCGCAGGAACGTTCCTCGGTTCCGTCGGAAACACCGGCTATTCCACCTTCCCGCACCTCCACTTCGAGGTGTACGTGTTCGACACCCGCGTCGACCCGATGCCGTGGTTGCCGTAACCACGCAACTTCATCCCTCACGATGAGCGAGCCTGCACGCTGGTATTCAGCGGCGGGAATCCGCCAGTGTGGCCCCGACGCGAATGAGCGTCGGGGCCACACTTCGTTTGCTGCCGGCTAGCGTGCGTCAGCATCCATCCGGCGTCGCACGAAGACTGCAGCGCCACCGAGCACGATCATGCTCGCGGGCAACAGCCACCAGACGACCGAGATCCCGCCGGAGCCGGTGTACGCCAGGGTGGGCAGCTCGGCGGTAATGACCTCAGGCGAAATGCAGTCGTCGTCGCTGGGAACAACGAAGGCGAACGCGGGAGGGTCGTTCCACTCGAGTTCAAGCCCGTTCGGCTCGACCACCTGAGTGGTAACAAGCACTGAACCGGATGCCGCTACCGAGTAGGTTCCGGCACTGATGCCAGACACCCCGTTCACCGTGAACGTGACGAGCGCAGGGTCGTAGCCTGCGGCAACACCCAAAGTGTAGGTGCCCCCAACGCTGCAGCTAGCCTGCGCGAACGAAACCGCAGGCATGACGAGCCCCAGGGTCACGAGATCACACTCGGGGTCAGTCGGATCGAGTTGTGGGTCGAGCACGCCGCTGAAGGTCAGCGTCTGTGAGCCCAAGGCGATTCTCAGCCCAGGAGCCACTGCAGGAAACTGGGCTCCATTTGTTGCCGTTGCCGTGACGCTGTAGTCAGCGGGACCTTCGGGGTCGGCGATCTCGCCCCAGACGGCATTCACGACCGGGCCAAGAATGAGCCGCTGCGGTGCGTTACAGGTTGCCTGCTCGAAGCTCACTGCGGCTGTTGCGACTCTGTCACCGCCCACCTCGGGGCAGTTCTCAATCTCCTCGGCGGTGAGGTCTCGAACGGTCACAGCTGCACTTTCGTCGACCTTGATCGAACCGTAGAAGTACGAGTGCACGATCGTGATCGTGGCGAAGCCTCGGTTACTAGCCGACGGGCACGTCACTTCAATCGAGCTCTCCTCGGCGTTCGAGGCGCAGAGAGCACCGTCGTCGCTAGCAACGATGAACGATGGCGACGTCGCATCAAAGTCACCCGTGTCGTTGACATCGTCACCGAGCTCGCTCTCCAGCATCAGCACCGGTTGCACACCTGCTTTCACTACCCACCCACTCGGATGACTGTCACTGGGCACGAACTGGCAGACATAAACGGTGACGGGAGGCGGGCTGCAAGCACGAAGCTCGTCAGCGGTCAGCTGACGTGTGCTCTGCGTCTGCTCGAAACTCACTTGTGTGTTGCCGTAGAACAACTTCGTCGTTGTCGTGATGGTTATGATTCCGCCGTACTGATACGTCGGGCACGTGACTTCTTCGTCAACGATTACCTCGGTGTACGAGCAGAGGCTCGCGTCGTCGCTCGCGACCACGAACGACGGCTGTCGGTCGTTGAAGCTACCGGTGTCGTTAACGTCGTCTCCGAGCGCGTTGACGCTCACATGAATGGGTTGTTTGCCCGATTTGAGCTGGTAACCCGAAGGAGAGTTATCGCTCGAGACGAACTTGCACACCCACACTTTTTTGTCGTTATCGGGGCGAGCTTGTTGTTCGGGCTGAGCTGAACGGGCAACGGATGGCTCAACCGCGATGGTTTGCGCTGCCGGTTGCTTGGCAGCATCTGGCGCGGGCGAGACCGCCGGGGTGGGCACGACCGGTGCTGGGGTCGCGGGTGGCGCGGGCGCGGGCGCCGGCGCGGGAACGGGTTCGACGGGCGCAGCGACAACCGGCTGGGGTGCGGCAGGCCCGGGAGCAGCGCTCGGGGTTCCGGAACTCGAAGGCGCAGTAGCGGCTTGAGTTACTCCGGGGTCGTGGGCAGGGAGTGTGTCGTCAGCAAAAGCGGGCGCTGAGACGCCAAAGAGAGCACCTGCCGTGAGGGTGACACTGGCAACAGCGGCCAGCAGTTTTTTCAGGGACATGAGGGGCAGCTTTCTGCAGGGGGAATGCATTTCGACGCATCCGCACGCAACTGCAGGATCGTGGCCGCCATTGGCTCACGACAGGGAGTGCGAGCGCATTCACGGGGGCGAACTGCGCCGCTGGGGAGTGATTCGGGCATCACCTTCTTCTTCGCCATCGGGTTGACCGGAGCGGGCCGGTCTGGCGATGCCCACAAAGTACCATGTCCCCCATAAGGAGGACAATAGAATTTTTTTGACCATTCACTTAGCTCAAGCACGACAAGCTCTCGTTAGGCCAAAGAAACCGACTGGAGCGAGCATGACCTCTCCACGCTGCTCTCGTCACAACCCGCGGCGCTTCGAGCGCTGCGCGCGCCCAAAAATGCGGCAGCGGCGCTCCCTGACACTCTTGGCGTCACCTACGCGCGCGCTGCGACCCGCGCAACGCCACTGGATGCCGTTTACAGCGAGGAGAACGACACCGCCGTGCCGATTCCGCGCTCCGCCCGCGATGGCGACACTCGCGAACACCTGTGGGCCCTGAGCACCGGCGTAGCAAGCGATATCGAGTGGGCGTGGTGAGCATCGCCGATCCGCAGCATTCAGCGACCGCTTAAACGAAAAACCCCCGCGATCACAGCGATCGCGGGAGTTTTCTTGAAGTGCACCCCCCCGGACTTGAACCGGGAACCCACTGATTAAGAGTCAGTTGCTCTGCCAATTGAGCTAGAGGTGCTTGGCTTAGTTTTCCCTCTCGGGGCAACCGAGGAACAACGTTACCATGAGTTAAAGCGACTAAGGAGCACAATGACCACTGAATCTTCTCGACTTGCCATCGGCACCCCAGCACCGGGCTTCACACTGCCTGATCAGGACGGCAATTTGGTGTCTCTGAGCGACTTTTCGGGCAAGAAAGTGATTCTCTATTTTTATCCTGCAGCCATGACTCCGGGATGCACGAAGCAGGCATGTGACTTCCGGGATCAGCTCGGCTCGCTGCAGTCGGAGGGATACGTCGTGCTCGGCGTTTCTCGCGATACCCCCGAGAAGCTCACCAAGTTCCGCGAGCAGGAAGCGCTCACGTTTCCGCTGCTCAGCGACCCCGAGCACGAAGTTCATGAAGCGTATGCAGCCTGGGGCGAGAAGAACCTCTACGGCAAGCAAGTTGTGGGCGTCATCCGCTCCACTTTCGTCATAGACGAGCAGGGCACGATTTCACTCCCCCTCTACGCCGTGAAGGCGACCGGTCACGTCGCTTCGTTGCGCAAAAAGCTCGGGCTCGACTAACCCTCGCGACGGGTGGTTGCCTCAAGCACCGGTTTCGTGAACAGCAATACCAACACCACGATGGCTGGCGTCAGCAGCAACCACCCAACATCGGGTCGCGCAAAGACGCCCTGAAAACTACCAATGGCAACTGAGCTTTGGAGAACCTGCCACACCACCGCGGCACCGCGAATCCACGCCTGTTTTCGCAGCGTGTTGATACCAATTACCGCGACCCACACGGCAGCGATAGCGGTCAACACCGAGAGCGCGATCGCGCTGGGATACGACTGCGGGGTCTCCGCGCCCAACTCGAAGATCAAGTAAGCGAGAGCAGCAAAAAGCAGGGCACTCTCCAAAAAGATGACCACCGCAAGAGCAATCAAATACGGATGATGACGTCCCGTTTTCTCTTCTGGGACAAGTTCGTCTACCATTCGCTCCCCGTTAAATCGCTGAAAAACCATTGCTTTGGCTTTGACGATATGCGATTCTAGTTGAGGTTGATTTCTGGCTCCCAGTGTTGCGAGCGAGACCCACACAATTTCTCAAGCTCGACGCCGATCAGGGCGTAATTTTTTTGCGCGCTCGAGCATCGCAACACACCGTAAGGAGCAACAAATGGACTGGCGCGATAACGCTGCATGCCTCACCGCTGACCCGGAGCTTTTCTTCCCGGTCGGAAACACCGGTCCGGCAGTTGACCAGATTGAAAAGGCAAAGGCCGTCTGCGGTCGCTGCTCGGTAACCGAGATGTGCCTTCAGTACGCTCTCGAGACCAACCAAGACTCCGGCGTCTGGGGCGGGCTCAGTGAAGACGAGCGTCGCGCTCTCAAGCGTCGCGCTGCTCGCGCACGCCGCGCTTCCTAAACAGCCACACGTTCTTCAGAGCTGCATTCCAGAGCTCTTCAGAGCAGGCCGATCGGCCGCGATAACTCGCACCATCCAGACAACTTCTGGGTAGCGGGATTCGCTCCGGTCGGCCTTGCTTTGTCTCCGGACCGAATTTCTGGGCCTACTTGGCGCGAGTGAGCCAAGTGAGGGGAATATCGATCGTCACTTCAGTGCCGCTGCCCATCAGGGTGTGCCAGTCGATCGTTCCGCTCAGCTCGCCTTGAATCAGGGTGCGCACAATCTGCGTACCGAGCCCCTCGCCCACCTTGCCTTCGCCAAGACCCACGCCGTTGTCGCGCACCTGAACCGTCAACTTATCGGCGGTGCGTCGCGCATCAATCTCAACAGTGCCATCAGTCTTACCCGCGAGGCCGTGCTCGACTGCATTTGTCACCAGCTCGGTGAGGGCCAACGCTAACGGGGTGGCATACTCACTGGGCAATGCACCAAAGCTGCCCACGGATGTCGGATGCACGGTTGTGTTGTGACTCGAAGCAACCTCTGCGATCAGCTTCAAGACGCGGTGGAACACCACATCGAAGTCCACGTTCTGGTTGAGGCCTTCAGAGAGAGTGTCGTGCACAACCGCGATCGCAGCGACACGGCGCATAGCTTGGCCGAGCGCCTCACGAGCGACTTCGCTGTGCGTACGGCGAGCTTGAATGCGCAGCAGCGACGCTACGGTCTGCAGGTTGTTCTTGACGCGGTGATGAATCTCACGAATCGTGGCATCCTTCGTGATCAGCTCACGTTCCTGATGCCGCACCTCGGTGACGTCGCGGCAAAGCACGATGGCTCCGACTCGCTCGCCACGATCCCGGATGGGGATGGCGCGCAGCGATACCGTCACGCCACGCGCTTCGATGTCGGTTCGCCACGGTGCGCGACCGGTGACGACCAAGGGAAGAGACTCATCCACTTCGGGCTGGCCCGCGATGAGAGTCGTAGTCACGTCAGCGAGGGACTCTGCTTCGAGCTCGCCTGAGAAGCCGATGCGGTTGAACGCTGACAGAGCGTTCGGGCTTGCGAAGGTGACGAGACCATCGACATCCAGACGGATCAGACCATCGGAGGCGCGGGGCGCACCCCGGCGCGGTGCGGCGGGGGCTCCCATGTCGGGAAAGTCTCCCGCAGCGATCATCGCGAAGAGGTCGTTTGCACACCCGTTGAAGGTGAGTTCTTGACGCGACGGGGTGCGAGCATCGCCCAGGTTGGTGTGGCGCGTAATGACCGCGATCGGAGTTTCGGTCGTGGCGTTTCCCGTGGCATTGAGCCGGCGCAGCACGGGGACCGCCCGCACGCGAGTGGGCGTCTCTTCGTACCACGCAGGTGCCGCGGTGTCGACGATGCGCGACGTTTCGTAGGCCTCGGTGACCTGAGCAAGCCACTCGGGCTTGATCTGCTGGCCAACAAAGTCACGGTAGAACAGCGTGGCCGAGCTACTGGGGCGAGCGTGCGCTACGGCGACAAACTGGTTATCATCGCTGGGAACCCACAGCACGATATCCGCAAAGGCGAGGTCGGCGAGAAGCTGCCAGTCGCCGACGAGCATGTGCAGCCATTCGATGTCCGCCTCACTTGAGCGGCCTTGTTCTTGGACTAGATCACTGAGTGTCGACACCCTTACAGGTTACCCGCGCGCCAACATCCTGCCGAACAATGACTTCTGAGGCGCTGGTTCGTGCTCCTCGGGCACCAGGCGTGACATCACGAGATCGCGGATGGCGGCCCGCGCGCTGGAGCGTGGTGCGGCATCCACCAGAGTCTTGCCGCTGAGGACCGCTCCATCGAATCCGGAGAGGTCGTGGGGCACGAGAATCGGATGCTCGATGCCACCAAACCTCGAGAGCGTCTGAGTGACTTGGCCGTGCGGGTTCATACCGCTGGCACTCACCCGAATCTTGTTCATGACAACGCTCACGCTGCGGGTCGTGATGGTCTCAAGCAGGTCGACGTGGGCTCTCAAGAAGCGCGACAGCCCGACCGGATCCGCCGAGCCGACGGCGATCACGTGGTCGGCCGCGCGCACGGCGGTAACCGCCGCCGCATTCCGTCGTGGCGCGAAGAGATCACTCGTGATTTCTTCGTCGTTCTCCAAGCTCGAGCTCGTGTCGAGCACGGTGTAATCGACCCACTGTCGACACTGCGCGATTGTCGTTCCGACTCGTTCAGACGAGAGTTCGGGCCATCGACTCGGGCGACCGATGCCCGTGAGCACCCAAAACGAGCCAACGGGCGACTCGTAACGTTGCCCGATGCGATCGAGTTCCTCGGTCGTGAGCGTCTCGGTGCCTGCGAGGCGGCAGGCGGCAGCAAAGCCGGGTGCCTCGTCGAGCATTCCCAGAGCGGGCGCCACCGAGGCCCCGTGAGTATCCACGTCGGCAAGCGCCACGCGGTACCCCAACGCGGCGAGCTCAGCAGCAATCGAGATGGCGATGGATGTTCGCCCCGGCGCCCCGCCTGGACCCCACACCGCGATCACTTGGCCGAGCGCCGCACGTTCGCGTACCGGAGTCTGAGCGTCCCACGGAGATTGAGCGAGCAGCGCGTCCAGCCCGCCCCATCCGGTCGCGGCATCCACGATGTCGAAGAGCCCGAGGTCGCTGGCATAGCGTTGCTCACGCTCACTACCAGCCACGGCGATGAGTCGCACTCCGGCTTGATCACACGACGCGATGAGGCGGTCAGTCAAATAGCGCGCTTCTGCCGCCACCAGCGCGACGTCGGCATGGGCCCCCGCGATTCGGGAGGCCAACTCCGGTGCGCTGACGGTGCGCAATACGATCTCGTGGCCGTGCTGAGCCGCATCGAAGGCGAATTGGTCTTCCAGAGTGACGGGCATCGCCAGAGCAAACGAGGTCATGTTAGCCCTTCGCCGGCAGGTTAGCGGGGATCACGGAGAGTACGTCACCGTTCGCCATCGCTTCGAGAAGGCGAGCGACGCGAGAGCGCGGAACAAGCAACTCGATAGCGTTGCCTTGAGCGGCAGAGACCAACGAATCATCTTCCAGCAGCCGCACGACGACCGCCCCGGAGATAATCACGCCAGGAGCCGCGTAGCTCCCGTCTTCAGCTTCAGCGCTGGCCCACACATCCACCGAAGCACCGGTGGCGACAGTGCCCGAGAGCCCACCTTGAGGCGAAACTACGACCGAGGTCAGTGAGAGCCCGTCGTGGCTTCCCAGCGACGACGACGGCACGAGTTCCCCGGCCTCAATTGGTCGCGTCGCGATAAAGCCCTCGTCGGGCAATTCGCCGCGCGCGATGTAGTGATCAGTGGCCTCATTCAGCTTCACGCTTCGAATCACGAGGTCAGAGCTCAGCACACGATCGCCGGGCGTGAGAGTAGATGCCGCAGCGTAAACCTCGGTCGATTCATCCGTTGCCGCGACGATGGAAACCACGCCAACAACAGACGCCACTACGAGCACCACGCCGATGGCCAGTCGAGGGTCGAGGGCGAACGCTCGAGCGCGAGCTTGGGACTGGGTGCGGCCGGAACGGCGGCTCATAGCGCGCGCCCCGCAAGTCGGGTGTTGATCATGGCACCATCGTTCGTCACGGCTGGGAAGTGGCTCGATAGTTATCCACATCAGCCCCATTCCCAGCTTCATACGCGCATAATCGATGCATGAACGCGATCAACCCAGCAGAAGGCCTCGGGAGATTTCTCACCCTCGCCGATACTGCCGAAGTGCTCAGCGTCTCTCCGCACGAGGTTCTTGAGCTTGTGCGTTCGGGCGAACTGCCCGCCATCAAAGTAGGCGGCAAAGGCCAGTGGCGCATCGAGAACTCTGTTCTCGAGTCGTACATCGAAGCGCTTTACGAAGAGACTCGTCGCATGAGCCTCTGGAACCAGTCCGACATCGCCACGGTGACTGAAGTTAACTTCGGCGAACAGCGCACGCGCTAGCGGCGAAAGCGGCCCTAGGGCTTCACCAGCACGAGACTCGTAAACGGCACTAAGCGATATTCAGAGACAGCTGTCTCGCGACGCACGGCTCCGCGCTCGTGAACGGCGACATCCACATGGTCACGCCCGACGCGATCGATGGTGCCATGCACCTCCCCCGCCACCAGGAGCAGTGAGACTGCGCGCCGGCGCCGGCAGAGGTCACGCAAAACGTAGCTCAGGCTCAACCGCTGCGAGAGGCTCGGGTGTCCGTTCGACGGCGCGGTAGCCAGGCTCGGCGTGATGTGGGCCGCTCCGAGCGAAATACCCGCCAGCGCGGCGAACGGGATGATGCACTGAGCGGGTCGACCGCTGTCATCGACGATGTCAGCGGACATCCAATCGCGGCCGATGATCACGGGGCGCACAGTGACGCGCGTGCCGGTGATCAACAGAACGGCAAGCGTGAGAGGCACCTCTGCGCTGCTGCGCCCGTGAAGCGCGACTATGCGGTCCCGGATGCTCAATCGCCCCAGTCGCAGCCGCTCCTCTTCCGCATCGACCTCGAGGTCATCCGCGGTCATTTCACGCTCGAGCTGGCTTTCGAGGTCGTCAAAGAGTTTGTCCCAGCGCATGGATTGACGGTACTGAGGCGGGTCCCTGAGTCCGGAATGTTATCCACAATTGAAAATAAGTCATAGACAATTGGTCTCGTTACTGATTAAGTGTGGTCTACCCCCTTATGGGGGTGAACATCGCCGTCTTGACCTTTTACCCGGGAGATCATGAGTACCGAGCCACTTCGCACCTCCTTACCGAGTGTGGAATTACCCCGACAGTTGCGCCCGCGCGCTGGAACGCTGCCCTCCAAGGTCATTCGGCCTCGATTCGTTCCTGACGAGTTCTTTGGCCACCAGCCAACCCCGAGCGCGGAGCTACCCGACCCCGCGCCCCTCGTCGAGAACCTCACCCGCTGCGTAATTGAGGTGCTCGCCGGTGCTCGTGACCTTGAGCAGATGTCGCGGTGGGTCACCGACGACGTCTACCGCCACCTGCTCAAGCGAGTGGTGCTCTCGGCGCGGGCGCGACGCGCTAAAGGACAGCCAGTCACCCGCCCCAGCTTCACGATGGGTTCCATTCGCCTCTGCGAACCGCGCGACGGCGCAGTCGAAGCAGTGGTCATTGTTCGTGGCCGTGCCCGTACGCGCGCTGTTGCCGTGCGCCTCGAGGGCCTCGACAAGCGCTGGCGCGCCACGGCCATCAACGTTCTGTAGCCTCACACCCCTGCAGACCGCACAACAACAGATGCCCCACTCGTTTGTCGAGTGGGGCATCCGTTGGTTAACACCAGCGCACTGCGCTAGCTCACGTTCTTGCTACTTCTTGCGCTTCTCCTGCGCGCGGCGCTGCGAACGGTTGAGGGGAGCTTCAGGAGCAGCACCCTCGGCGCGCTGCCCGAAAGCACCACGGTCGTTCGACTGCGGCTGAGCGGCAGGCTGTGCCTGCTGAGGAGCCTGGCGCTGCTGCGCTTGCGCTGTAGCGGCACGCTCGACCTGACCACGATCGTTGCGAACTTCAACCTCACCCGAAGCGTCAGTGCTGGGCGCCGAGTAGCTGAGCTGAGCTGACGGCGCACTGGAGCCATCGAGTCCACGGGCCTGCACGGTCGTTGCTTCGCCGCCGCCATTTACCTCAACATCAAGGTTGAAGAGGAAGCCAACAGTCTCTTCGCGAATTTGACCCATCATCGTCTGGAACAGCGCGTAACCTTCGCGCTGATATTCGATGAGCGGATCGCGCTGAGCCATTGCTCGCAGACCAATTCCGTCTTTGAGGTAATCCATCTCGTAAAGGTGGTCGCGCCAGCGGCGGTCGATCACACTCAGCACGACACGACGCTCGAGCTCGCGCATGGCGGGCTCCCCCAGTTGCTGTTCGCGACGTTCGTAAGCGATCACGGCATCCGAGTGGATTTCCTTGGCAATGAACGCGCTCGTCATCTTGCCGCGCGATCCAGCCTCGGTGAGCACCTCGTCGACCGTGATGCCCACGGGGTACATCGTCTTGAGCTCGGCCCACAGCCCCTCGAAGTCCCACTCTTCTGAGTGGCCCTCTGCGGTGTGAACGTCAACAACCTCGGTAACGACGTCCTTGAGGAAGCGCTGTACGCGATCCTTAAGGTCATCTCCTTCGAGGATGTGACGGCGGTCACTGTAAATAGCTTCACGCTGGCGGTTGAGAACATCGTCGTACTTGAGAACGTTCTTGCGGATCTCAGCGTTACGCGATTCCACCTGTGCCTGAGCACTGCGGATGGCGCGGCTGACAACCTTCGACTCGATAGCGAGATCATCGGGAACCGACGAACGCCCCATCAGCGCTTCAGCAGCACCGCTATTGAAGAGTCGCATGAGGTCATCCTGAAGCGACAGGTAAAAACGGCTCTCACCGGGGTCACCCTGTCGACCAGAACGACCACGCAGCTGGTTGTCGATACGGCGCGACTCGTGGCGCTCGGTTCCGAGCACGTAAAGCCCACCGACCTCGATGACCTTGTTGGCTTCTTTTTCAACGCCGGCTTTGACCTCGGCGAAAACGTCATCCCACGCGGCTTCGTACTCGTCAGGAGTCTCCGAAGGGTTGAGGCCGCGAGCGTTCATCTCGGCAACGGCCAAGAACTCGGCGTTTCCCCCGAGCATAACGTCGGTTCCACGACCGGCCATGTTGGTGGCGACAGTGACGGAGCCTAAACGACCAGCCTGAGCAACGATGGCCGCTTCGCGAGCGTGGTTCTTAGCGTTCAGAACCTCGTGCTTGACGCCCTTCTTGGCCAACATACGAGAGAGCAACTCGCTCTTCTCGACGCTTGTCGTACCGACCAGAACCGGCTGCCCCAGCTCGTGGCGCTTGGCAATGTCAGCAACAACCTGCTCGAACTTCGACTGCTCATTCTTGTAGATGAGGTCGGACTGGTCGATGCGCTGCATCGGACGGTTCGTCGGGATGGCAACAACACCGAGCTTGTAGGTGGACATGAACTCGGCCGCTTCAGTTTCAGCGGTACCCGTCATTCCCGAAAGCTTGTTATACAGGCGGAAGTAGTTCTGCAGTGTGACGGTAGCCAGCGTCTGGTTCTCGGCCTTGACCGCCACACCTTCCTTGGCCTCGATCGCCTGGTGAATACCCTCGTTGTACCGGCGTCCCTGCAAGATTCGGCCGGTGTGTTCGTCGACAATGAGCACTTCGCCGTTCATGACGACGTAATCCTTGTCTTTCTTGAACAACGCGCGAGCCTTGATCGAGTTGTTCAAGAACGAGATCAGCGGAGTGTTGGCTGATTCGTAGAGGTTGTCGATGCCGAGGTAGTCCTCGACCTTTTCAATGCCGGGCTCGAGAACACCGACGGTGCGCTTCTTCTCGTCAACCTCAAAATCGGTCTCCGGGTCGAGCTTCTTCGCAAGATTCGCGAACTCGGTGAACCAGCGGTTGGCCTCGCCTGACGATGGACCAGAAATGATCAATGGCGTACGCGCCTCATCGATCAAGATCGAGTCAACCTCGTCGACTACAGCGAAGTAATGGCCGCGCTGGACCATGTCGCTTGCCTGCCACGCCATGTTGTCGCGCAGGTAGTCGAAACCAAACTCATTGTTGGTGCCGTAAGTGATGTCTGCCGCGTACTGTTCGCGACGTTCGAGCGGAGTCTGGCCGGAGACGATGCAGCCAGTAGTCATGCCGAGGGCGCGGAAAACGCGGCCCATAAGTTCGGATTGGTAGCTCGCCAGGTAGTCGTTCACCGTAATGACGTGAACACCCTGAGCGGCGAGAGCGTTGAGGTACGCGGCAAGCGTGGCGACGAGCGTCTTGCCCTCACCGGTCTTCATTTCGGAGATGTTGCCCAAGTGGAGCGCAGCACCACCCATAAGTTGAACGTCGAAGTGACGCATGCCGAGGGTGCGGCTAGCCGCTTCGCGCACAGCCGCGAACGCTTCTGGCAGCAGGTCGTCGAGCGACTCCCCCGCGGCGTAACGCTCACGCAGTTCTACAGTCTCGTTCTTCAGCTCGTCATCAGTGAGGGTTTTGAAGTCGTCCTCGAGCTGGTTGACCGCCTGTGCGTAGCCTTTCAAGCGTCGAAGAAGTCGACCCTCACCTACGCGAAGAGCGCGTTCTAAAACATTCGCCACCGAATACTCCCATTCTTGTCGGACGGGTCCGACGCTGGCACTGCTCGACGAAGCGCAGTCTTTTAGACGCTTACGTCACGGTAACGCGGTGCATGCAATCAGCGCACAGCCGCGTTACCGGTTCGTAATCGTATCAAGTCCAAGCCAAAAACTTGGTGTGCTTAGCCGTTGGCGACCTTACGCTTGCGCGAGCGGCCGCCCTGAGCAGCATCATCGGCCTCTTCTTCGAGACCAATCACGCCGTAATCCCACCCCTTGCGGCGGTACACAACGCTTGGACGATCGGTCTGGCTATCGACGAACAGGAAGAAGTCGTGGCCGACTAGTTCCATGTGATCGAGAGCCTCCTCAACAGTCATGTGACTCGAGGGGAATACCTTGCGGCGGATGACGACGGGCGAGTAGTCCTCGTCGCCGGGCTCCGGCGCTTCATCCTGGATCGGAACTGCTCCGGTCGCGACCTTTTCGATCACGTCGGGGCTAGCCGGGGTGATATCGACAACAGCAAATCCGCCAGCGCTCGCCTCACGCAGTGACGTGGGACGGTGGTTTCCGCGGTGAACCTTCTTGCGATCCTTCGACTGGCGGATGCGCTCAATGAGCTTGGCCATTGCCAAATCGAAAGCAACATACTTATCTGAACCAGCAGATTCCGCTCGAACAAGCGGACCTGGTCCGATCAACGTCAACTCAACGCGGTCGTCTCCACTGGAACCTTTGGTTTCGTGGTGTCGGCTTACCTTGATCTCGAAGGCGATTGCCTTCTCGGCCAAGTGAGAGACCTTTTCAGACTTTTCGATCGCGTACTCACGGAAACGATCCGTGACTCCTACATTTCGTCCGTTGACGGTGATTTCCACGGCGACCTCCTAGCCATAATGCGCGGCTGCCCCGTGAGGCAGCTTCTATTTCGCGCCCTTTTCCATACCGTAGCCCTCACCGCTGGCAATGTCACGAACCGTCAGCGTTCTTGGAGTGAACCCGATGGTTGCCGCCCCCACTACCGTTCCGCCCGCAGCGAAAATTGCCCTCGCCGCTTCGTCGATCGTGGCGCCGGTCGTCAGCACGTCGTCCACAATGATTACGCGGATGCCAGCCAAGGAACGCGTCGAAATGAACGCGCCGAGAACGTTGCTGGCTCGCTGCTCGGCGCTCAACAACTTCTGACTTCGAGTTTCTTGGGCTAAGCGCAACACCCGGGCGTGGCGCACCCCCGCCGCGCGCAGCACGAGCGCCATGGGGTGATACCCCCGGGTGCGGAATGCGCGCCGGCTGCTCGGCACCGCCACGATCTGAATTGGACGCGCTGAGATTCCTGTCGGCGCGGCAACCTCCGATGACCCGGCAGCCTCGAGAGCGCGCAGTAGCGCCGGCACGAACGCCCGTGCCAGCGGTCGCGAGAGATCGGTGCGGTGATGGTTCTTGAAGGCGAGCAGAACCCGACGCACCCTGCCCTCGTACCGCAGTGCGTAATGCACAGCGAGATGCTGCGGCGTGGACTGGATGCTCGGCTGCGCGACCATGCTGGTCGCGCACTCGTCGCACAGCGCTCGATCGACCCTCAGGCATCCGGCGCACTCCACGGGCATTAGGAGCGCCCAGGCGTCTCGGAGAGCCTCCCGGAGGGTTCTGCGCGACCACGCCTGCTGGTGACGGTCTGGAGGCTGCTCTGAGGGCGTCATCCCCCGATCGTGCCGACTCCTCGACGCGAGGCCGCGTCGAGGAGTCGATCAGTGGAGAACGATTACTGCTGCACCGCTAGGAAGGAGGCGTCGAGCCCGGTCTGAACCCACGCCTGACTGCCCTGCGGCCGCCACACTTCGCCACCAGCCAGCACACGGAGGCCGTCGGTGTTCGAGCCCGTTGTCACAAGTTGCGTTGCGCCATCGACGTCGCCCAAGTCTTGAGAGGGACCACCGAGGTTGTACGCGGTGACCGCAACAGAACCCTCGCTACCGCTCAACGTTGCGACGCTGCTTGAACCAACCCACGCCGCGTCGATTGCGGTTCCGGAGCGCACAGGCAGAGACACCGGTTCTACGAGCTGGACGGGAACGTTGCCCTGCTGGCGCACGATTCCGTAAACGAGCAGTTCAGGACCAGACGGAGTGGAGAGATACACAAGCAATCGCGCACCGTCGCGGGAGACATCCAGAGAAACGATCTGAGAGTCAGCGGGCAACGAGGTCTGAAGCGGATACTCGGTGCCATCGACCGCGAAAGTCGTCAGCGACGTGGCGCTGGAGCCCTGCGCAGACCAGACGAACCGAAAAGGGTCGAGCGACGGCGCCACGAGCCCGGGCCGTGAGTCAACCAGGCGCGGAGCGACACCCACCGACGCAAAATACGCCGCTCCGTCTGCGGCGCGATACACAGCCGAGAGCCTGTCGGCAGACAGCGCGGCCGTGGTGGCACCAGCCGAGGTCACGATGTCGCTGAGCTCAGTGATGGCGCTCAGCCCGTCGCTCGTGCTGAAGCCAAATTCGTCTCCCGTGCCCACAACGAGCGGGCCGGCGTAGCCCGATTCAATGACGGCCGCGTTTTGACCAGAGGTGGAGTCTTGAAGCTCGCGCCCCTCGACTGTTAGCACCACAATCGGAGTGTGCAGTGTCGCCGATAGTTGCTGACGCATACGGTCGCGCGCCACGTTATTGGCGGCGAGCGCCTCAGAGCTCAGGTCAACGACCGCACGACCAGAAGTAAGGCTACTTGTTGTCCCGAGCGTCGTGGATGGCGGGAATGCGGTGAGTACGACCCCCTGTTGCACCCACGCCGAATCGGCGGCCAATAATTCTTGAATCGCCTGCGTCTGCGACGACTCCCGCACAGCAAACCAGCGGGTATCGGGGATGAGGTAGGCGAAGCTGGGATCAAAGTAGTACAACACTTGCTCTTCGAAACTCACTTCGAAACCACGAAGAGTAAGCACTACCCCCGGGGGCGCTGTCGAAATGCGCCACTCCCCATTGACCTTTTCAAACGCGAACGCGAGAGTCTGTGACACTGGCGAGGGCAGCTCGGAATACACCCCTCGTTCGTCGATTACCGCTTGTGCCGAGAACGAGTAGGTGAGCGCGTTTTCATCGAGCGCTGGCGCAATAGTCGGCAGCTTGTCGTATTCGAGAACGGTGGCGCTCGCAGCGGGATTCCATGCCTCGCTCATCGCGCCGGTGAGGAACTCGCGGGCCACGGAATAGTCTCGCGCGGGAGAGCGCACGGCATTCATGAAGTCACTAAGGATCTGTTCCTGCGTCGAACCGACGACGGGCCCTGAGGCGACGATCTCGTATTGAACGCCGTCTTGTTCGTCGATGAGCGGCCCGGTTTGCACCTCGCTCGACGTCGGCACTCCGACGCAGCCGGTGAGCGCGACGGAAACTGCGGTGACCAAGGAGAAGAACGCAATCTTCGAGAACTTAGGCATGGGGCGCCTCCAAGCTCGGGATGTCATCGTTCGGCGGCAATTCAAGCGGCGATGAGCGCAATTCTGCGCCGCGCTCGCGGGGAATCGTGAGCCGGAAGCACGAACCGTGGTCTCCATCCGACCACACTTCGAGCCAGCCACCGTGAAGCGCAGCATCCTCGAGCGCAATTGCCAGCCCGAGGCCGGTGCCGCCCGTGGTGCGTTGGCGCGACGGATCAGCCCGCCAGAATCGGTCGAAGACGCGCTCAAGGGCCGCCTGGCTCATACCGACGCCGTAATCGCGCACGGCAATAGCAACGGCATCCTGATCGCTGTCGATCCACACGACGATCGGCAGGCCGTCGCCGTGGTCGATGGCGTTGCTCACCAGGTTTTGCAGAATGCGGCGGATGCGGCGGGGGTCGACGTCCGCTTCAAAATGGCCACCGGGAGCAACGAGCCGCAGTTCGGAGCCCTTGCTCTCCGCAAGCGACGAAAGGCTCTCGATGGCGTCTTCGACGAGCCGCACGAGGTTTGTGGGCTCCGTCTCCATATCAACAGCTCCAGCGTCGTACCGGCTCATCTCAAGCAAATCGGCGAGCAACAACTCAAACCGTTCAACCTGGGTGTGCAGCAACTCGGCAGTGCGTGCCGTGGCGGGCGGAAAAGTGTCGCGCTGGTCGTACAGAACATCGCCAGCGAGCCTGATTGTCGTGAGCGGCGTACGAAGCTCGTGAGAGACATCCGAAACGAAACGTTGTTGAACCTGCGAGAGCGCGGCGAGGCGGGTGATCTGCTGCTGCATGCTGGTGGCCATACCGTTGAACGAACGGGCGAGAGTGGCAATGACGTCGTCGCCCTGAACCGGAATGCGCACCTCGAGTTCGCCAGCCGCCAAACGCTGACTCGTCTCAGCCGCAAGACGAACGGGCCCCACGACGAGACGCACCACGACGAACGTGACAACGCCGATCAGCGCGAGCAGAGCAAAGCCACCGAGACCGAGCGTCTGCTGCACGAGAATAAGGGTGTCTTGAGTGTCTTGGATGTCGTAGACCAGATACAGCTCATATTGCGCGCCACGAATGTCGAGTGTCGAGCCGACAACAAGACCGGGGTGATCGGCGGTGTCGGCATCTTGCCTCAGGGCCACCGACTGCCAGTAGGTACGTTGCTCGGTCGACGCGGCGACCACATCCCGAAGCTCTTGCGAGATCAGGGATTCGTAACCGAGACCCTGAGTTTGGACATCGGAAGGAACCCCTGACCCCTCCTGACCGGGCGTTCGCAAAATCGCGTAACTCGTGCCACCGGTACTGGAGGCAACATTCTCGATGACCTTTGCGGCCTCGCCCATCATGACGTCGAGGTCTTCGAGGCCAAGATCTTCGTCAGCAGCATCGAACACTTGCTGACCAGCAAGGGTTGCGTTCACCGACGTACGAGTGAGCTGATCGCGGCTCGCATCAAACAGGTTCGCGCCCACACTCAGCGACATGTAGCCCGCAATAACCATCACCGCAACGGATGACAACAGCACCGTGATCGCCACAGTGCGCAATTGAAGAGACGAGCGCCACACTGCGGCGCCTCGCCGCACCCAGCCGCGCCAGTCAAAATCGCCCATAAAACCTACGCGGTGGCGCCAGCGCGGTAACCAACACCGCGAACCGTCATAACGATCTTCGGGTTGTCGGGATCTTCTTCAACCTTGGCGCGCAAACGCTGAACGTGAACGTTCACCAGACGAGTGTCTGCCTTGTAGTGGTAGCCCCAGACCTGCTCCAGCAGCATTTCGCGCGTGAATACCTGTTCGGGCTTCATCGCGAGCGCCAGCAAGAGCTCGAACTCGAGCGGAGTCAGATTGATCTTGGTATCGCCACGGCGCACCTCATGGCCCGTGACGTCCAATTCAAGGTCGCCGACAGTGAGCGTGCCGGTGGCGGCATCGCTCGCGGGGCGGAGTCGGGTGCGCACACGCGCCACGAGCTCCTTGGGATTGAAGGGCTTGACCACGTAATCGTCAGCCCCGCTCTCGAGACCCTTCACGACATCCGCCGTGTCGCTCTTAGCAGTGAGCATGATGATCGGCACACCGGACTCCTCGCGAATGCGGGAGCAAATCTCGATGCCGTCCATGCCGGGCAGCATGAGGTCAAGCAGCACCAAATCGGGCGCGGCCGACTTGAAGGCGTCGTACGCTAGGGCGCCGTCTTGGCAGAAAAATGGTTCGTAACCTTCGGTGCGGAGAACGATTCCGATCATTTCTGCCAGGGCAGTATCGTCATCGACTACAAGAATTCGCGGGTTCACTGGTCCTCGATACTTTCTAGCTCTCGGGCTAACAGAGTGAGAAGCTTTCGCACAAGAGTAGTCGAGTGTGAAAACATGAGGGCGATTGAATTTTCGCAGTTGCCTAATCAAGGATGAAAAGTGAGCGATAACAGCCCCTGGCAGTCACCCGACAGCAGCAGTGCCGATGGTGCCCAGCCGCTCGCTCCGCCCAGCGCCTCGTCAGCGTATGGCACCGGCGCCGCACCCGCTATGGCCCCTGTAGCGCCGGGAACTCCGGGTGCCCCCTCGCAGTACGCTGCGCCCACCCCTGGCTGGACCCCGCCGCCCAAGCCGGGCCTCATTCCGCTGCACCCGCTCGGTCTGGGCACGATCCTCGGGGCATCGCTGATGGTATTGCGCCGCAATCCGCGTCCCACCTTCGGTCTTTCTCTTCTCATCATGAGCTTGGTCACCGTTGGCTCCTTGGTGCTCGTCGGAATCGTTAGCTTTGCGTCTGCCGAACGCGCCTTGAGCGCCACCGAAGCGGATGCCGCCACCATCGAGGCCGGCACGACGGCCGGTCTTATCCTCTCGGCTCTCTTTGCCGTGGCCCTCTCTCTCGTTGGCGGAGCGATTCTCCAAGGCATCATCTCGCTCGAAGTCGCGCGCGGCACTGTGGGAGAACGCCTTCGTGTTCGCGGTCTCTGGAATGCCGCGAAGGGCCGACTTGGAGCACTCATTGGGTGGTCAGCGCTCGTCATGATTGCCGTGATGGTGGGAATTGCGGTCGTTGCCGGAGTCTCCGTGCTGCTGTTCACCCTGGGAGACACCGCCGGAATCGTCTTTGGCGTGCTCACAATGATCGCCGGCTTTCTCGTTGCGCTCTTCCTCGCCGCATGGCTCGGGACCTTCTTCGCCTTCGTTCCGAGCGCGCTCATGATCGAGCGCTTGCCCCTCAGGCTCGCTATTAGCCGTTCGTGGTCGCTCGTTCGCGGCAATTTCTGGCGCACCTTCGGAATACTGCTTCTCATCCTCGTGATTGTGAACGTCGTGTCGAGCGTTGTCACGACCCCCTTGAGCGTCCTCGGTGGGCTCGGAGCGGGGCTACTCAACCCCACGGGCAACGAAGAAGCGGGCTTTGTCGCGTTCCTCGTGATCTACATCGTGACCATTGTGTTGTCAGTCGTCATCGGCGCCGTCACGATCGTTATTCAGTCGGCCGCCCCCGCGCTGCTGTACATCGACATGCGGATGCGTAAAGAAGGCTTCGACCTCGAACTTGCTCGCTTCGTCGAGGCACGTAACGCCGGCGATCACTCGGTACCCGACCCCTACCTCACCCTCAACAGCACGCCGAGCCGTGCACGGCCCGCTGTGCCGAACGCCGCTTCATGACGCTAACGCTTGTCGCAGCCTCCGTGGCTGCAGCACTCACGCCCCGTGCTGCCCCCGCGGTATTCAACGAAGTGCCAGTAGATCCCGATTCGGAAGAAGCGACTCGGTTGCTTATCGAGGAGCTCTCCAAAGCTCCCTACCAAGCAGCCAAGCCCACCCTCTTCGACCGAGCATCGAAAGCGTTCAGTGATTGGCTCGCCAGTCTCACCATCGGCGACGGTAACGGAATTCCCACCATCGTCTCTATCGTGCTTCTCGCCCTCGTTGCCGTCGCAATTATCGCGGCGATCATTGTTTACGGAGTGCCGCGCCTCAACCGTAAGAGCCAGCATCACGACATCCTGTTTGGCGAAGCCGACTACCGAACCGCCGCTCAATTGCGAGAAGCTGCGGAGCAGGCGGCCACCCGCGAAGAGTACGCCGCCGCCATTGCGGATATGTTCCGTTCGATCGCCCGCGGCCTCTCAGAACGCACCCTGGTGAATATGACTCCCGGCACAACAGGACACGGCTTTGCAACACGAGCTTCACGAGTTCTGCCTGAGCTTGCGACCGAGCTCGTTGCGAGCGCCGACACTTTCGACCGCGTGCGCTACATGCGTAAGCCCGCCACTCGCGAAGAATACGAGCAACTGCGCGCGCTGGAATCACGCGTGCGTGCGGCTAAGCCCGATCTCGCCGAGGCAACGCTGTGAGCGAGACCCGAACCGCGCTAGAGGCCAGTGCAGAAACAACGGTGCTCACTCCCCGCCTAGGCACCACCACGCGACGAGCTCTCTTTTGGGTTGCCGCCGCGATCGTACTGGTGGTTGTGGCTGTCGTCACTCTCAACCTCACTGGCAACGCCGTCGAAGGTCCGCCGCTCGACCCCACAAGCCCTTACGAAGCAGGTTCTCAAGCCGTTGCAGAGGTACTGCGCGATCAGGGTGTCGACGTGATCGTCACGACCACACTCGACGAGACTCGCGCCGCGCTCGGGTCCCCCGACGACAGCACCCTCATCTTCACTAACTTCGAGGGCTATTTGACCGAGAGCCAAGTGGCGGATGCTGCAGGGCTAGCCAGCACCGTCATCGTCGCCGAACCCGTACTCAACGAACTTCTTGAGATCGCTCCCGAAGTTGCCCAAGCAGGCGCTTCTTCAGATTCGGTGAGCGCCGGATGCTCTGCACCCTCGTCGTCGACTGCCCCTCAGATCACGGCTGGCCCCACTAGCTATCGCGTGATCGAGCCAAGCTCCGCCATCACGGCGTGTTATGGAAATGACGATGATGGTTACGGCCTCATCGTCCTTGACCGCGGCGACACCGAACTACGCATCCTCGGAGCAACCGATGCGCTTTCCAATGGCGGGATCACGGCCGCCGACAACGCTGCCTTCGCTTTGCGCCTGCTCGGGGAGAACGACACTCTTGTCTGGTACACGCCGAGCTTTCTCGACATCCAAGGCGATGGCGGTACCGCCACCCTCGACGAACTAGCCCCCGGTTGGGTACTGCCCGCTACGTGGTTGTTCGTTCTCACTCTTCTCGTCAGTGCGCTCTGGCGTGGCCGTCGCTTCGGCCCCCTCGTGATCGAGAAGCTCCCGGTGACGGTGCGATCCAGCGAAACGATGCAGGGGCGCGCGCGACTCTACGCACAGTCCACAGCGCGACTCCATACGCTCGACTCGTTGCGCATCGGAACCATCGGCAGAATCGCAGGGCTGTGCGGATTGCCGAGCACGGCATCCGTCGACGATGTGATCAACCGCATCTCCCCGCTCGTCGCGCAGCCCCTCGCCCCGCTCCGACACTTGCTAGTCGACGCCGAGCCTGCCTCAGACAACGAACTCATCACCCTGTCGGATGAACTGCTCGCACTCGAAGATCGCGTGCGCACGATCATCCGCCCCGCCTAACCGCTTAGCCCCACCAAGCCAGAGATAGAGAAGAATCGAGATATGACTGACGAGCAACTGCGGCACGCATTCACTCAACTGCGCACAGAAGTAGGCAAGGCCGTGGTGGGCCAAGATGCGGCTGTCACCGGCCTCACCATTGCGCTGCTCACGGGCGGCCATGTGCTGCTCGAGGGCGTTCCGGGTGTTGCAAAGACACTGTTGGTTCGCACGTTGAGCCGCGCGCTTCAGCTCGACACCAAGCGCGTGCAGTTCACGCCAGACCTCATGCCTGGCGACGTGACCGGTTCGCTCGTGTACGACTCCAAGTCGGGCGAGTTCGAGTTTCGCGAAGGCCCCGTCTTCACCAATATCTTGCTGGCGGACGAGATCAACCGCACCCCACCAAAGACTCAGTCATCGCTGCTCGAAGCGATGGAAGAGCGTCAGGTTTCCGTTGACGGCCAGTCGTTGAAACTGCCGGTGCCGTTCATGGTTGCCGCGACGATGAACCCCATCGAATACGAAGGAACGTACACGCTTCCCGAGGCTCAGCTCGACCGCTTCCTCCTCAAGCTCGTGCTCGACCTGCCCGAACGCGACACCGAGATCGAAGTACTCACGCGTCACGCCGCTGGCTTCAACCCTCGTGATCTCGCCGCAGCCGGGGTTACGCCCGTTCTCGATGCGTCAATGTTGGCGGCCGCCCAGGCTGCTGTCGCGAAGGTGGGAGCAAGCCCCGATGTGGTTGCTTACGCCGTTGACCTTGCGCGCGCTACCCGCCAGAGCCCGTCCGTCAAGCTCGGCGTGAGCCCCCGTGGTGCAATCGCCCTTATTGGTGCAGCAAAGGCGTGGGCCTGGCTGACCGGTGCGGACTCCATCACGCCCGACCACATCCAGAGCATGGTGCTGCCGGTACTTCGCCACCGCATTCAGTTGCGCCCCGAAGCTGAACTCGAAGGAGTGTCGGCCGACGTCATTCTGCGATCGATCGTGCAGCAAGTGCAGGTCCCGATCTAACAATGGCAATTTCTGGATGGTTCGTTGCTCTCGTGGCGCTCGGTATTGTGCCGATCGTCATCACGGGTGCGCCCATCGTGTTCGTCTATTGGGTACTTTTTGTGGTGCTGCTGGGCACGCTGGACTTGATCCTGGCTGTGTCGGTGCGAGCTCTACGCTTCGAGCGCACGTCGCCCGATCGCGTGCGCCTTGGTGAGACCACCAGCTCGGCGTTACGAGTAACGAACCCCACCCGCCGCCGGCTGCGCGCGATCGTGCGAGACGGCTGGCAACCATCCGCGGGCGCTCACGCTAACCGCGTTCTACTTTCGGTCCCCGCTGGTGAACGCCGTGAACTGACTACAGTGCTCACTCCCCTGCGTCGTGGAACCAGAGAAGCCGCGCACGTCACAATGCGTTCTTATGGCCCCCTGCGACTGATCGCCCGACAAACCACGGTGAGCGTTCCGAGCAGCTTTACGGTGCTGCCGCCGTTCAATTCGCGCAAACACCTTCCTTCCCGACTCGCCCGACTGCGTGAACTCGATGGCGCGACGAGCGTCATGATCCGCGGTCAAGGCACTGAATTCGACAGCCTGCGGGACTACGTACGCGGCGACGACGTTCGCTCGATCGACTGGCGCGCCACCGCTCGCCGTTCTGAACTTGTTGTTCGCACGTGGCGGCCCGAGCGTGACCGCCGCGTCGTCATCGTCGTTGATAGTGGCCGCACTTCTGCGGCACGGATCGAAGACGAACCCCGCATCGACACCGCCTTCGAGTCTGCGCTGCTGCTGGCGGCTCTGGCCTCGAGTGCCGGCGACCACGTAGATTTCATGATCTACGACCGCCGCGTTCGCGCCCGCGTTCAGGGAGCCGCTGGCCCCGATCTGCTGTCGAAGATGGTCAACAGCATGGCGCCCGTTCAGCCCGAACTTATCGAAATGGACTGGAACGCCGTTCCGAACCTTGTACGGCAGGCTACGACCCAGCGCGCGCTCGTCGTGATTGCCACGACCGCCGAGTCCCCCGGCGCCACCCACGGTCTGCTCGCAATGCTGCCGCAACTCACGGCGAAGCACACTGTTGTTGTGGCCTCTGTCACCGACCCCTCGATTGTGGATGCCACGCTCGATCGTTCCTCGCGCGACGCCGTTTACCTCGCTGGAGCTGCCGAGCGCGCCCTGCTTGATCAGTCACGAGTGGCTAACGCGATCAACCAACTCGGAGCCTCCGTGGTCTCTCGACGCCCCGCAGATTTGCCCCTCGCGCTCGCGGATCATTACATTGCGTTGAAGGCAGCCGGCAAGCTCTAGAAGCGCTCGAGGAGCGTCGCTAAAACGGCGGCGTTAGTGGGCGACGATATGAGTGGCGCCCGCGTCGAACTCGCTCAGGTCGCCAGAGTTGCCGGCACGAACGCTCCGCCCACCGAGAATCCACTGGTAAGCCAAGAAGCCACCGAGTGCGACCGTGCCGATACCGATCTTGATTACCCAGGGCCAGTCTTGGCGCGTGACGTAGCCCTCAATAATGCCTGAGACTAAGAGCGCAAGAATGATGCCGATGACGATAGTAAAGAGCGCCCGGCCGTTCTCGGCGAGGGCTTGAGCGCGCGTACGCGCCCCCGGAGCGACCCAAGACCAGAAGATCATCATTCCGGCCGCGCCAGCAACGAAGATCGCGTAGAGCTCAAGCTGGCCGTGCGGGGCGATGTAGAGAAAGAAGACGTCGAGGCGGTCGAACTCGTGCATGATCGCGGCGGTGAAGCCCAATTGCTGAGCCGTGTTGAAGAGTAGATAGGGCACGTAGACGCCGACGATGCCGAAGGCGATCTCTTGAGCCGCGATCCACGCATTGTTGGTCCAGACGAAGCCAGTGAAGGAGCCGCCCGAGTACTCCGAGTAGTAGCCCACAAAATCGTCTTGAGCCAAAGCTTCGCGCTCTGCCGGAGTGCCGAAATTGGCCAGCAGTTGCGGGTTCGAAATCGCCCACCAGGCAAAGAGGAACCCGATAAAGAAGGTTGCCCCGGTGAGTACTAGCGACATCCACCGCACACGGTAAAGCGCGGCCGGCAACTGCGCAATGAAGAATTGTGGCAACTGACTGAAGAGGTTGGCGGCGGCACCCGTGAAGCGGAGCCGAGCGCGGCTGAGCGTCAACGACAGACGGTCGGCTTGAACCGACTGCCCCATGCTCGTCTTCATCGCTGAGAGCTGAGTGGCCCCCGACTGATAGAGATCAATCAATTCATCGGCTTCTGCCCCGGAAAGTCGGCGCTGAGACCCCAATTGGGCAAGGCGATCCCAGTCTTCGCGATGCGCGGCTGAGTAAGAGTCGAGATCCATCTGCTTAAATGATGTCATGCCGAGCCCACAAACGACCAACACCTTCGCGTATGGGGACGAAACCGATGAACTCATCACCGGAGAAGCCGTTGCTTTAGAGCTGCGTTCGGCTAGTTTCGTGCTTCGTGCCGCTGGGTCGATCATCGACTTTCTCGTCTACGGCGCGGCCCTCATCGGCCTTCTCCTTGGCGCGTTTTCCTTCGCCACCGCGGCCGGGCTCGATCAGGCAATCGGCACCGCCCTGACCGTGGCCGCTACCGTGATCTGCCTTGTGGTGATTCCCACCGCCGTCGAAACCTTGAGCCACGGCAAGTCGCTCGGCAAGCTTGCGATCGGGGCCCGCATTGTTCGCAACGATGGCGGCGCGATTGGCTTTCGGCATGCCTTCATCCGCGCCCTGCTCGGGGTAATGGAAATCTTCATGACCGCGGGAGGCTTAGCCGCTGTCGTCGCGTTGCTCAACACTCGTGCCCAACGCCTGGGCGACCTCGTCGCTGGCACCTACAGCCAGTACGAGCGCGTGACCAAGTTCGCGAACCCTGTAGTGCAGCTTCCCGGTCAACTGACCGAATGGGCGCGCACCGCCGACGTTGCCAAGATGCCGGATGCTCTCGCGCGCCGCATTTCACACTTTCTGGTTGCCGCCCCCGGCTACACCCCGCTGACGCGCCAACAACACGCGCTGTCGTTGGCCAACGAAGCAGCAACCTACGTTTCGCCGCTGCCGCACGTGGAACCCGAGGTGCTGTTGTCGGCCGTGAGCGCCGTGCGTCGTGAGCGTGAGAGTGCAGCGCTGGCCAGCGAGAAGGCGCGACTCGACGTACTCGAGCCCGCTCTCACGAGCGTGCCCCGCGGTTTTCCCCGCAACCGCGCCTAGGCCGCAACAGTGGGCGGTGAGCGGCTATTGGTGGCTTCAGCCGTCGGGTGTCACCCGTCGAGCATGACGCCCGACGCACGACGCATCGCGCGTGCATCGCGCGGTCCCTACGCGCGAATAATCGCGAGAGCCCGGTCGCGCACCGTGTCGAGCACGTCTTGTGACCCGGCTTCGGCGTTGAGACGCAAAAGCGGCTCCGTATTCGAGGGGCGCACGTTGAACCACCAGAACGATTCGCCTTCGGCAGTACGACCGGTCACCGTGAGGCCATCCAGCTCATCAAAGTCGGCTTCCGCTTCGAAAGCCGCGCGAATGCGAGCGGTAGCGGCGGGAACGTCGTCCACCACCGAATTGATCTCGCCGCTGGCCGCGTAGGGCGAGAAGCGAGCCGAGAGCACCGAGAGGGGCTCTGGCTGCGAACCGAATTCAGCGAGCAAATGCATGGCGGCGAGCATCCCGTTGTCGGCACCCCAGAAATCACGGAAGTAGTAGTGCGCCGAGTGTTCGCCGCCAAAGATCGCGCCCGTAGCCGCCATCTGGTCTTTGATGAGTGAATGCCCGACGTTGGTGCGCACCGGGATCGCGCCCGCGGCCTCGATCGTCTCGGCAACGATGCGCGACGTGATGAGGTTGTGGATGACGTGGATGTCGCCCTCCGGCTGCGAAGCCCGCACCCGCTGAATTTCTCGCAGTGCCACGACCGCAGCCACCGCACTCGGGCTCATCGGATTACCCTGCTCGTCAACAACGAAGCAGCGGTCAGCATCGCCATCAAAGGCGAGCCCGAGGTCGGCTCCGTGTTCGAGCACGGCCTTCTGAAGATCGACAATGTTGGCGGGGTCGAGCGGGTTCGCTTCGTGGTTGGGGAACGTACCGTCGAGCTCGAAGTACATGGGGATAATCTCGATGGGCAGTTTCGGGAGCCCGGCCGCCGTGGAGAGCACGGCGGGTACCGTCATGCCGCCCATGCCGTTACCGGCATCTACGACTACGCGAATGGGGTGAATGGTGCTGAGGTCAACGAGTTCACGCAAGTACCCGGCGTAGTCACCGAGCACGTCGAGTTCGCGCTGCGTACCGACAGCGTCGACCGCGGGGATTCCCTCGGCCAGGTAATTCTGGGCGCGGTCACGGATCGCCTTGAGCCCGGTCGCGAAGCTGATGCCCTGCGCTCCCGCCCGGCTGAACTTGATGCCGTTATAGGTGGCCGGGTTGTGGCTCGCCGTGAACATAGCGGCGGGTGCGGTGAGGGACCCGGAAGCGAAATAGGTTTCATCGGTCGAGCAGAGTCCAATGAGAACGACGTTGCCCCCGCGAGCGCGCGCACCGGCCGAAAACGCGGCGGCGAAACGGGGCGAAGAATCGCGCATGTCGTGGCCGACGATGACCTCGTGGCCCGCGGCATCCACTTCGTCAACAAACGCAGCACCGAGCGCTTCGACTACCTCGTCAGTGAGCTGGGTTCCCACGAGGCCACGAACGTCATATGCCTTGATGAAAGGGGCGAGATCGATGGGGTTAGCTTTGCTCATGCCCCAAAACTACATGGCGAACGACCTGCCACCCCTGAGGCACGGAGAGTCGTTCTGCATGGCGGGCACAGAGGTCATAGGTGTGCGGTTCAGCGCTGTAGCTCAGCGGCCCTAAAACAGCCATTGAGTCGGCGTAAACATAGGTCAAGGTGGCGACTGCTTCGGAGTTGCAGGCGACCTTGCTGCACGGGCGCTGATTCATTGTGAGCCCTAGCCTACGACTGTGCGCCCACAGTTGGGCAACCAGCGGCCGTAGAATGAGCCCGTGGCTAGATCATCGAAGCGGGAGTCGACGCGCTCTGTGCGGGGAAACTGGCGCGACCGACACGGGCGCGGCATCCGCGCTGCCGTCACTGGACCGCACTTGCCGTTGCTCAGCAGCCGCAACGGAAACTTCGAGATGACTGTGGCCTCAGCCGCCCAGTTTCTCAAAGAAATGTGGCCGGATGAACTCGCAGAGGCACGCTTTGAGATCGGCCTGATGCCGGCCAGCAGCTCCGAAGGCTCCAAGGTCGAGCGTTGGCATGTAGTGCCCGCCGAGAAGCGCATCATTCTCTACCGGTTGCCGATCGAGCGGATGGCGCGGTTACACCGCGACGACGAGCTGCACAAGCGGATGCTCATTGAGAGTTGTGTCTTTCGTGCCGTTGCCGAATACATCGGCAAAGACCCGTGGGAGCTAGCGCCCGATCGGTTCCGACACTTCTAGAGCCTGGTTGAGGCGCTCGCTACGGAAAGACCGTCAGTGGCGACGAGCCCGGCGTTTGCGGGTCGATCGAATAGGCCGAGAGGAAACCGTCCCCTGCCTGCGTCACGCTGACAAACACGCGGCTGCTGTGCACCAGCGTGAGCGTCTCGCCGTTTGGCACCGGTACCCGCAACGTCGCGCCCGCCTCGATCGTGTACTCGTTGGCCGTCTGATCGTCAGCGGACTCGTCATCGGCGGCGGTATCGGCAGCGGTGTCACTGGCGGCAACAAGGCTCACGACTACGTCGGTGTCACCCGGGTTCACAACGTTGAGAACGGCATCCAACCCTGACGCGACCGTGAATTGGGTGTCTTCCGTAAGCGCGGGGCTCGCCGTGAACCAAGCGAAATCAGTGGCGGAGATTCCTCCACCGGAAGCGATCACAGCCGACGTTGTGCGAGCTGCCGCCACGACGGGTTCGTCCGATTCGATTTGCACGGAGTACGCGCCCGTTTCGAGTTCTTCGATCGGGATGTCGGTGACAACTCCCGCGCTCACATCGCGAGTGAATGTGATCGGGTCTCGCTCAGTGTCGGCGGGTGTGAGGGTGAAAGAAAGGGTGGTCGACTCTTCGCCAGGAACGAAGACCCGGATGGCTGTAATCACGTCATCGGTCTGAGTCGCCGTTCCGCGCAAAGCCTGGATTGCCTCAAGGTTCGTCACGACCATGCCGGGGAGGACTACCGAGAGCGCTGGTGGCTGAGTGGCACCGATAATCTCGACACCACCCGCGTCGAGCCCACGCACGATCGACTGCTGCAACTCGGCGGTGATCTGGCCACCGCTGCTCGTCACGTGAACCACGGGTGAACTAACCCCGGGTGCGAATCCAGCCAATGACAACACGCGCTGCCCGTTCGGCGGCACGACGATTCCGCCGGTACCTGCCGCAGAGACAACACCGCGTTCGTCGAAAATTTCGAGATCCACCGTCGAGGCAACTTCGGTGGGGTTCGTCAAAGAGATGAGCGTCGTGCGGCCCGTTGTGGTTGCTCCGCCCACGAGCCAGCTATCGCCGCCGACAGCCCGGCAGGCTGCCGAGGCGAAACCGACGTAGTCGCCAACCGCGACAGATTGGGATTGGGCACCGCTGAGAAGTACGTCAAGGTCAGGAGATTGCGCATCCGGAGCAGCGCTCAGCACGAGAGGCTCGGCCACCGACTCCCCCGGCTGAGCATCAGAGGCGCTAATGCGAGACTGTTCGACCGCTCCGGTACTCGACGAGAACCGAGTGATGGCCTGGCCGAGCGTGAAGACGGTGGATGCCTCAGCGCCCGATTCATCAGAGAGCCGCAAAAGCGGCCCTGGGCAGGTCAATTGCTGGGCGGTGGGCACGGGGACCACGAGCTCGCTCGGCGGCGTCGCGGTCGACGACGGCAGCTCGACGAAGGTCGAACCAAGAATAGCTGCGGCAGCAATACCGATGCCGAGTACTCCGCCAACAACGCGGGCACCGATCGCGGCGGCAGCTTTGGCTGACACTGGGCGACGCGTGCTCGACTCGGGTTCCGGGGCCCCGGTGAGTTCGTGGTCGTCGTCGAATTCAGCACCGGTGGGCTCTACGGGCAACGCCGAGGCCTCGTCGGGAGTCAGTTCGTTGTCGCTCATTCGTTCGCCTCTATCACGGTGACGGCGCTCTCGGCTTTGGCCGCCTTCAGCCGGCGACGGCGAGTAGTCGGTATGGCCAGCAAGAAGGTGAGACCGAAAATGAGTCCCTGCCCGGCAAGCACGATCTGGCCCCAACGCGTTTCGGTATTGCTCGCGCCGACGGGAATTTCTTTTTCTTGCAGGTCGGGATAGTGCCACAGGTAGCCCTGAGCGGTGTCACCGATGGGGTTGAGGAGACTGTTGCCATCGAGAGCTTCGATGATGCGTTGACGTGTCTCGGAAGCGTCTGCGTTCGACGCCGGAGTGAGCACGACGAAGGCGACCTGGAGGTCGTTCAACTCGCGAGCGATGTCGTAGCCGCTGCGCGAGGCAATGTTTCCCGCGAGCGTGGCGTTGCGAACCTCCGCCTCGGAGAGTTCGATGCTGGTGGCAGCGAGCGTCGACTGCTCGTCGAGTCCAGAGCCTCGGCCGCGGTGCAGATCGACGGAGATTGTGGAGTCAGACGTAACGGTGAGTTGTAGCGTGCCGAGGCCATCACGCTGTGTTGATTCTGCGGCAACGAACGCGGGCAAGATCCGACCGTTGCTTGCCTCCACGGCGGTCATGCCCGAGGCAAGCGACCACAGAGGCGCTGCGGAAAGCCCCACAATGCCGAGTAGAGCCACGACTGCAGGCAAGGTGGCGTGGCGGTCGAGGCTGTCAATCGCGACTGTCACCGCGCCGCTCAGGCCGAGCCAGTACAGGCTGAGGCCGGGGGCCGCCCAAATACCGACTTCTGATTCACCCGAGGCGCTGACCGCGACGTGCGTTGCCGCCACTGCCGTCACAAATCCCAACAGCGCGAGCGCGAGCGAAGGAACCGCGCGACGGGTACCGGGAACGAAAAGGCTCATGAGTGCGAGCGCCGCGAACGGAGCGAGCATGAGCGCCACGAGAAGCGGGCCGTAGCGATCGTTGAGCCCGAGAGCTGCCAGCAGCGAGCTCCAGCCGTTAGAACCGGGCACCACGCTGCCGATGGCAAGCTGCCAGCCGGCTGAGGCCTCGCGCACAACCGGAACCCCGGGATCCGCAAAGATCGCCCAGAAGTTGCCACGGGCCCATTGCTGAATGACCAGCGGGGTAAAGAGCGCGGCCGCCGGAATGACGATCCACAGCAGGCGGTGAGTTGCCTTGGGGCGCAAGACAATCCACGCGACCATCGCAATCACGAGAGCAGGAATCAGGCTGGGAGCCGACGCTGCGATCGCCGCGAAGAGAAGAGCGGCCAGTGCCGCCATCGCCCAGTTCTGGGCGGCCCGGAGCACCGTGAGCACAAGCCACGGCAGAAGAATATGGGCGAGCACGGCTCCCAGTTGACCTTCGCCGAGGGAGACCAAGAAACTGGGCGCAACGGTCCACGCGGCAGCCGCGATCGTGGGCGCCCAGGTACGTTCAGAAATAGATGCCGCACACAACCAGGCCGCCAGCGCCGCTAACGGCAACGCGACGAGATAGAGCAACACAATGCTGAACGACGGGTTCCAGAACGTCAGCGAGCCGAGCACGGCAAGCACGACTGAGAAGGGATCGGCAGCGACAACCTGCTGAGCAAGGTCATTCCAGCCATAGCCGACGTGCTGCCACAGCTCAGAAACCGTGGTGGAGAGCGGGAGCAGCGCGCCACCGCTCAACGCGGCGGCATCCACAAAGCGAGAGAACGCGAGCATTCCGAGAATGCCGGCCAGCAACACCGTCCATGCTCCACCGTTACTGAAGAACTTGGGCCTCGCCACCTCGAACGCCGCATCGGGCGAGTCACCGTGACGCTCGTGCGCCCGCATTTCGCGCAGCTCAGCCCACGACATCCGCAATGGATCGACAGCGGCAAAGCCCAGTCGCTTATTGCGCCGGAGGTTTCGCCGGGCGGCGACCACTCCCCCATCAAAGATGGCGGCGAAGGCGGCAGCAAACTCGCCGGCAACAGCGGTCGGTCGCTTGGCAACGAGGTGGCCCAGCGACCGCAGAATCGCGAGCGGCAGCAGCGTGAGCCAGTGCAGCGGAACGGTAAACCCGGGAGCGTAAACGAGACGACGGTGCAACTGGGCGAAGCGCTGCACCCGATTGTGCGCTGCGGCCGAGACCGAGCGCTTACCGAAGAGTTCGGGGCCACCAGAACTAGCGACCCGAGCATCCGCGACAGCGATGACGCGGTGGCCAGCTAAACGAGCACGAACACAGAAATCGAGAGCGGCATCTACCGAGGTCAGCTTGGGGTCGAAACCGCCCAGCGCCGCCCACACCTGTCGACGAACAAGCATGCCTGCGCCGGCAACACCGAGAGTGTCGGTCTGCACATCGTGCTGGGCTTGGTCGAGCTCATCATTGACGAGTCCAACGGAGCGGCCGAGCGGGGTGAGCGTCTCACCAAAATTCGAGATAACAGAGGGGTTGTCCCAGCGCACCAGCTTGGGGCCAGCCACCGCCACCGACGGCGCGATCTCAACCGCGCCAAGCAGAGCGCTCAACGCGTGAGGGTCTGGCGCACTGTCGTGAGCAAGCAGCCACAACCATTCGTTCTCGGATGCCTGTGGTGCGGCCGTCTGCAGCGCAGACGAAATCGCGCCACCGAAAGTTCGCTGCCCGTGAGCATCCGCGATCTGAGCAGGAGCGGACTCCGCCATGATCGCGAGCGAATTGTCACTCGAATCAGCGTCGACCGCGATCACCGAATCGGGTCGCCGAGTTTGCGCCGCAATAGCGGCAAGGGTGCGTGGCAAATACTTCGCACCGTTGCGGGCGACTAGTACTGCGGTGACTCTCGGCTGCATTTGTTTGAGACTATGCGTCGCGAGTGTTCTTCTGCATCCGACGCGCTGCAGAGCGGCGAGTCTGAGAGCCGCCCCAATACGGGGTCAGCGTCCTCATGCAGGCACTCCCTGAGCGCACGGTGAAACGGGAAGAAGAATTAACCTGCGCGCTTGCGAAGTTTGCGACGTTCGCGCTCAGAGAGACCGCCCCAGATTCCGAAACGCTCATCGTTTTCGAGAGCGTATTCGAGGCACTGGCTGCGTACTTCACACGAGGAGCAAATCTTTTTGGCATCGCGAGTGGAGCCGCCCTTTTCAGGAAAGAAGGCTTCAGGGTCGGTCTGAGCACAGAGCGAGTCTGTTTGCCAGGAGAGTGCGTTGTCGTCCTCATCAGCGAGAGGTTGACGAACTCCGGGAACCCCGAGTCGGACGGGGTCAACAAACCAGTCGTCGGGAACTCCCGCGCGGTAACCGCTGTTGCCCATCTGGTCTATCTCCCCTCCGCTTTCAATGCGTTGCATCAAATCGCGTTACATAATTACACCGGTGTAGTTCCCGAGAGTCAAGTCGCAGATCATAATTGCCTCGACTAAGACTTAAGGGTTATGGCGCGCCGTGACTTAAATTAAGTCAACAAAGCAAGATCGTGATCGACCATTGCCGCCACGATTTCATCAAATTCCACCGTCGGTGTCCAACCTAGGATCTGCTGAGCCTTGCTTGCATCCCCCCGTTGTAGGGCAGCATCCCCTGTTCGCAGCAGAGAATCCGCCACCGTGACACGGTCTACCCAGTCCTCGACGCCCGCGCGCTCGAAAGCCGCAGCCACAAAGTCACGAACAGAATGTGAGATTCCTGTTGCGATCACAAAATCGTCGGCCTCCGGATGCTGCGCTGCTCGAACGAGCGCGTCGGCGTAGTCCGGGGCCCAGCCCCAATCGCGGCGAGCATCCATGTTTCCGAGCTCGAGCGTGTCTTGAAGACCGCGAGAGATCCGCGCGGCTGCCGCTGTGATCTTTCGCGTGACGAAAGTCTCCGGGCGACGCGGAGATTCGTGGTTGTACAAAATCAACGAGGAGGCTGCCACGCCCGCTGTGCGGTACGCGCCCACGAGACCGTGCGCATAGGCCTTCGCCGCCCCGTACGGGCTCGTAGGGCGCACTGGAGTGCTCTCATGCTGCGGAGAGTCGGTGGGCGTGCCAAAGATTTCGGCGCTCGACGCTTGAACAAAGCGGATGTCGACGTCACCCTGATCGTGGATGGTCTTGACCGCCGCCAACATCTCCGCCACCACGGCGCCATTGAGTCGCGCGGTCAGCGTCGGATTTTGCCACGACTGGTACACCGAACTCAGCGCCGCCAGGTTGTAAACCTCTCGCGGCTGCAGTTCGGCGATCAGTGCGCCGATCGCGCTGTCGGTACTCAAATCGAGTTCGTGAGCGATAACCCCCGGCGTGACAACTTCGTCGGCGTCGCGTGTGACCCCGTGCACTTCGTAGCCCTGCGCGAGCAGGAGCTCAGCGAGGTAAGAACCGTCTTGACCGGTGACTCCGGTGATCAGTGCGCGAGTCATTACAGGCCGGCAAGCTCTTTCTGTTCGCGAAGGTCGGCGTCAACCATCATCGTCACAAGTTCGGGGAACTTCACGCGAGGCTCCCATCCCAACTTCTCTTTAGCTTTTGAGGCGTCGCCCACGAGCAAGTCGACCTCGGCGGGGCGCATGAATTGTTCGTCGAAGTCGACGTACGGGGTCCAATCGTCGATCCCGACGGCAGCGAAGGCAAGATCAAGCAGAACGCGGATGCTCTGGGTCTCGCCCGTGGAGATGACATAGTCGTCAGGCTCATCCTGCTGCAGCATGAGCCACATGGCCTCAACGTAGTCGCCGGCGAAGCCCCAGTCCCGTTGAGCGTCAATGTTGCCGAGCGTGAGCTTGTCTTGCAGCCCGAGGGAGATGCGGGCGACGGCACGCGTGACCTTACGCGTCACGAACTCTGGGCCGCGACGAGGCGACTCATGGTTGAAGAGCACACCAGACGATGCGTGCATGCCATACGACTCGCGATAGTTGATCGTCATGTAGTGGCCGTATACCTTGGCAACGCCATATGGCGAGCGCGGCCACAGCAGAGTGTCTTCGTTTTGCGGAACGGTCTGCACCTTGCCGAACATCTCCGAACTGGATGCTTGGTAGAACCGCACTTGCTGGCCCGTTGCCGCCGTGTGCAAGCGCACCGCTTCGAGTGCGTTGAGCACTCCCATACCCGTAACCTCGCTCGTGAGATGAGCGTTCTCCCACGAGTACGCGACGAACGAAATGGCACCGAGGTTGTAGAACTCGTCGGGCTTCGCCACGCTCAAGGCCCGCATAAGGCTCGAGAGGTCAGTGAGATCGCCGGTCAGGATGTGGACATCCGGGATGACGCGTTCCAGAAGCTCGCGCTTGGGATTGTTCTGGCCTCGCATGAGGCCGAAGACGGTATAGCCCTTCGAGAGCAAAAGCTCGGCAAGGTAGAGCCCATCTTGACCGGTGATTCCTGTAATGAATGCGCGCTTCATAAGTTGTCTCTCTTGCTTGCGGTCAGCTCTGCCTGGGTTCCGAACCAACACGTCGGCCGAAGTAACGCTACTGGAACTTGTGCGGCCGCGCGGCGCTCTCCGAAGCCACCAGCCGCTATTGCGTTGCCGCCACAAACAACTGACCGGCGCCCCGGATGCTCAACGCACCCTCATCACTGGTGACAAAGATCGACTCGCCGCGCGACAGCGTTGCCGAGTGCTCGCCGTTCTGCACGGTGAACTCCCCCACCGTGCACAACACGATGGCCGCGCTATGGAGCTCGACGTTCGCGGCCTCGTGCACCTCCACCAACTGAAAGTCGCGCACCGGCGGCCGGAAGGCCCGCGTGCCCTCGTTGAGAGGCTGCGCCGAGAGGTACGGAACCGGGCTCGCTGAGAAGTCGAGCACACTCAGCAGCTCAGGCACATCCACGTGCTTGGGCGTGAGCCCACCTCGCATCACGTTGTCAGACGACGCCATGAGTTCGATACCGAGCCCCCGCAAGTAAGCGTGGATGTTTCCCGCCGGCAAGAACAGCGCCTCGCCCTTTGTCAGCGTGACGTGGTTGAGCATGAGCGAAATCAACACCCCCGGGTCACCGGCGTAGTAGCCGGCAAGCGTCCGAACAAGCCCGAACTCCTCGCTCGCGCTGTCGGCCTCGGCGAGCGCCGTGACCCGCTCCACGAGCTCCGGCACCGGCTGCGCGGCTGAGATGAGCCACTCGAACATCGCGCGCAGATCGGAGTCAGCGCGAGCGAAAGCCAACCACTCGGCGAACAGGGCCGGTGTGGGGGTGCTGCTCGCGGCATCCAGCTCAGCTAGTCGCTCGATGGATGCCCGGGTCTGGGCCATGGCCCGAAAACCGCACAGCGCCTCAAAGGTGTCGCTAACCGCGAGAATGAGTTCTGGTTTGGCGGAGGCGTCTTTGTAGTTGCGGTTACTGGCCGTGAGCGGGACTCCCGCAGCGTTCTCGCGCGCAAACCCCGCGGCGGCCTGCTCGGGAGTGGGGTGGGCTTGAAGCGACAGCGGCGCTCCGGCGGCCAGCACCTTGAGCAGGAAGGGAAGCCGGTCGACTCCCGCCCCAAGAATCTTCTCGCCGTCGCGCTGAATCCACTCGTGCAGGTCACTCGCTCCCGCCGTACCGGAGGGGTCGAGGATGACGCTCGGACTGCCCGGGTGCGCGCCCAGCCACAGCTCAGCCTCGGGCTTGCCGGTGGGGGGTGTGCCCAACAAAGTCGAGATTTCGCCAGCGGAGCCCCACGCGTAATCGCGCGGGGTATTAGTGATGCCTACAAACATTCAGTCAACTCTTCTCTCAGCGTTAGACCAAAGTACCAATCGTCTAGAAGCGACGTGTACTCACGCTTTAGGCTCACAATGATTTCGACAAGCAATGGAGCGACGACTATGTCATTTGAGACCCTCAGCAGCGACTTCTACGGCTACGAGAACGCCCTCACCGATCAGGAAAAAGAGACGATCGTGAAGTTGCGTGCGTTCCTCGACAAAGAGGTTCGCCCGATAGCCAACGACCTGTGGGCCAAGGCAGAATTCTTCAACCGCGATGTCGTCGTAAAGGGACTGGCAGACCTCGGGCTCTTCGGACTCCCCTGGGCCGAGACGCAGCACTTTAAGAACTCGGCCGTGTTCCGCGGTTGGGTCGCTCTCGAACTCGCCCGCGTGGATGCCAGTGCCGCCACGCTCGTCGGCATGCAAAACGGACTCGTCATGGGTTCGATCGGTGTCGCCGGCTCTCAAGAGCAGCGCGACGAGTGGCTGCCCAAGTTTGCCTCCGGCGAGCTGCTGGGTGCTTTCGGTCTCACCGAACCTCTCTCGGGCTCCGACACCGCTCAAGGCCTCCAGACTGTCGCCAAGCGCGATGGTGACAACTGGATCATTAACGGCGCGAAGCGTTGGATCGGTAACGGTTCCATCAGCGACGTCACGATTATTTGGGCGCGCGACGAAGAAGACAACCAGGTCAAGGGCTTCATCGTGCCGACGAGCACTCCCGGTTACTCCGCCACTCGTATCGAGAACAAGATGGCGCTGCGCATCGTGCAGAACGCCGACATCGTTCTTGAGAACGTTGTTGTTCCCGAAGCCAACCGACTGCAGAAGTCCCAGTCGTTCCGCGAGACCGCTGCTGTGCTGCGCCTCACGCGCGCAGAGGTTGCCTGGGCCGCCGTCGGAAACTCCATCGGCGCATACGAAGCCGCCGTTGAGTACGCCAACGACCGCATCCAGTTCGGCAAGCCCATCGGCAGCCACCAGCTCGTTCAAGAGCACCTCGCGAAGAGCCTCGGAAACATCACCGCCTCCATCGGCATGGTGACCCGTGTTTCCGAAATGCTCGACGAGGGCGTGCAAAAAGATGAGCACGCAGCACTCGCCAAGGAATACACGACGAGCCGCATGCGCGAGACCGTGGCTTGGTGCCGCGAGCTTATGGGCGGCAACGGAATTGTTCTCGACTACGGCGTTATGCGCCACTTCGCCGACGCGGAAGCCATCTACTCGTACGAGGGAACTCGCGAGATGAACACGCTTATCGTGGGTCGTGCCATCACAGGCAAGGCTGCATTCGTCTAATCTTGCGACATGCGACTTTTAGCGAGCCCCCGGGCGCGAGCGTGGTTTCTTAGCGTTTCGCTACTAGTCATTTTAGGCGGAGACGCTTGGCGCTACTCGATCGGTTGGATAGGGTTCGCCGTGCTCGCGATTGCGCTTGCCGGAGTGTCCGTTTATATCCTCATCGCTAACCGCGATCGCTGGAGTATCGGCGGGCTGCCCTACCCCCTCGTCGTTTTCATGGGGTTAGCAACACTGTCGTTAACGTGGTCGTTTTATCCTGCAGCCACCGCCCTCGGACTGCTTAACACCTGGCTCACCGTATTGGGAGCGCTCGCCGTTGCCACGAGCTTCTCGTGGCAGGAAGTGCTCGACGCCACCGCTCGAGCGCTTCGAGTTCTGCTGGTGGCATCCGTGGCGTTCGAGTTGTTCGTCGCCACAGCGATCCGAGGCCCTGTCGTTCCTCTCGCACCGCAGCCCGAGCTCACGGTTGATCCGGGCGGGCCCGTTCCGCTCATGCTTCAGTGGTCGCGCAACGTATTGTTCGACACGCTCGACGGCGGACGCATTCAGGGAATCGTCGGCAACGCCAATCACCTGGGCTTTCTTGCGCTCCTCGCGCTGATTGCGTTCGCTATCCAGTGGGCTCGGGGCACTGTCACTCGGGGATCGTCGCTCGTGTGGCTGACCCTCGCGGGGCTCACTCTGTTCTTGGCGCGCTCCGCCACCGTTACCGTGGCACTCGCGGCCGTCACCATCACGGCGGCGGCGATTCTATTCATCCGCGCACTGCCCACGCCGCGACTGCGAGCGCTCGGCCAGATCACCTTTTTCGCACTCATCACTGCCGTCACTCTTTTAATGATCTTGTTCCGCGATGTCTTCTTTACCGTGCTCAACAAAAGCGAAGACCTCACTGGTCGCACCGAAATCTGGAACAGTGTCGTTGCGCTGGCCCAACAACGACCTGCTTTCGGATGGGGTTGGGTGAGCGTCTGGATGCCTTGGGCCGAGCCGTTCTCCGGGCTCGCTCAGCGAAACGGTGTTGTACAGGTTCAGGCGCATGATGCTTGGCTCGACATTTGGCTGCAGCTCGGAATCGTTGGCGTTCTTGTTTTCGCGGCACTCGTGCTCACCACCGTGGTGCGCACGTGGTCGTTTGCTGTGGACCGACCACAGCAATTACCTGGGCAACAACTCGCCTTCACGGCGGGGTCGCTCGCTCCGGTTCTCGTCATGATCGCCTTATTGGTGCAATCTCTGCCTGAAAGTCGACTATTAGGCGAGTACGGCTTGTACCTTCTCGTCATCATCGCCGTCAAAGCGAAACGCCCCGATTGGTCAGGAAACCCCCTGTGATTTCGCGCACTTCGCTCAGCAAAGTCGTCGAAACTAGTGCGGCTCTACTCTCGTCGCCACGCTCGTCTGCGGCCCTCACTACGGCAACTATCGGCACCGCCGTCTCTGCATTCTTCCTGCGCACGGTGCTGGGCACGCCCGGACTTCTCGCAGTATTAATAACTCTCCTCCTGCTGGTGTCATTGTCAGCGTGGGCACAGTGGAAAGACATTAGCTGGCGTGCACTCGTTCCGCTCTCGCTCATAGTCTTCACCGTGTGGGTCTGGCTTTCCGCGGCGTGGTCGCAATACCGCGCCGAGACTGTCGCGAGCGCACTCTACTTGTTGCTGCTCACACTTCTCGGAATGTACATTGCCTTGGTGCGCGACACCATCCAGATTGTGCGCGCGTTCGGCGACGTGTTTCGGGCTTCACTCGTCGTATCAATCGTCTTCGAAATCCTTACCGGGCTCATCTTCGACACTTCACTCGATGCGCTGTCAATTCAAGGAAACTTAGGAACGGGCGAACCAATTCAGGGAATCTTTGGCACCCGCAACCATCTGGGAATGATTGCGCTCATCGCCCTCATCACGTTCGCAATCGAGTTTGCCACCAGATCTGTCGAGCGCAATCTGGCTCTAGGGTCGATGATCTCTGCCGCGCTGGTATTGCTGCTGTCGCAATCACCGCTTGCCCTAGGAGCCGGCTCAGTGCTCGCTGCCGCCACCGCCGCGCTCGTCGCCCTGCGCCGGGTGCCTTCTGGGCGACGACGCTACTGGCAAGTCTTTTTGATGACTCTGACCACCGCCATCCTGATCGTCAGTTGGGCATCACGCTCGACGATCGTTGGGTGGTTCGATGCGAGCGCTGAATTGGCTTATCGGCTCGAAGTTTGGCGCCAGCTCTGGACCCTCGGCCAAACCCACCGACTCGAAGGGTGGGGTTGGATCGGACCATGGAACCCCGAGGTCGTGCCCTATCTGGGATTCGGCGCCTTCGGTGAGCGCCTTCCCGACTCAGCCCATAACGCTTATCTGGATGTGTGGTTCCAACTCGGAGTTGTCGGCTTCCTCATCTTTATCGGCCTCCTCGGCCTTGCCTTCACTCGATCGTGGCTACTCGCGTCACGACGCCGAAGCATCGTATTCGCCTGGCCAGCGCTCGTACTACTCAGCCTTGCCTTGGGTGCGCTCGCAGAGAGCTCGATTCTCACCGATTTCGGATGGCTTACGTTCGTGGTGTGTTGCGTGAAAGCATCGCGGGAACTCAGTTGGAGGCGTGCGCTGGATTCCAGCACCTCGCCCGCGATTTAGTAGCTATTTCTTCACTTCTGGAGCCTGTCTGGCATCCCACGCTGAACTCACGATCTCATCGACGTCGAAACGCGCCGACCAACCGGCAAATGCCCTAATTGCGCTGACATCGCCCACGATGGCTGCGGGATCACCCGCACGACGCGGCTTTACGTCAGCCGAAAGTGGCGAACCTGAAACCGCTATCACCGCGTCAATCATCGTCCGAACGCTTGTGCCGATTCCGCTTCCGACATTGAGGATGACATTTCCCGGCTGCTCGGGAAGGGAATCGAGAACGGCTAAATGCGCTTCAGCGACATCAACAACATGCACGTAGTCGCGCACGCACGTGCCGTCCTCGGTCTCGTAGTCGTCACCGAAGATCACGGGCGGCTCATTGACAGCGATGTGATCGAGACAAATCGGGATCAAGTTCAGCGCTGCCGTGTCGGCGAGGTCGGGGTATCCGGCTCCACCAACGTTGAAGTATCGAAGGCTTGCCGCACTGAGATCCCAGGCTTGCGATGCTGCGGTGATGATCTGCTCACCAATGAGCTTGGTGGCACCGTAAGGGCTAAGAGGGGCGGTCGAGGCGCTCTCCGCGATCGGGCCCGAAGCGTTTCCGTACACTGCGGCTGAGGACGAAAAGACAAGTTTATTAACCCCAACGTTCTCCATTGCCATAACAAGTTTGGCCACCGAGCCCACGTTGTTGGCGTAGTACATTGCCGGCTTAACGACAGACTCGCCGACTTGTTTGTGCGCAGCAAAATGGATCACGGCATCAATCGCGTGCTCACGTAACACCGTCTCGAGTTCCTCAACCGTGGCCGATGAGAGGTCAATATTTACGAACGGAACTGTTCCGATGCGATCAATTCTGCCCGTGCCCAAATTGTCGAGCACGACAACGTCGTCACCCCGCGTCGTTAGCAATCGAACAGTGTGGGCACCGATGTAGCCGGCTCCGCCGGTAACAAGAACTCGCATGAAGCCAGTCTAGAAGGAGCAGTTAGTTAGCTTCGCCACCTTGCTCGAGAGCGCGCCGGTGCCCCCCAAAAGTACGACGTCTTGAACACCTAGATCCTTGATGTCTTGAAGAATGTCCTTCGGAATACAGGTTGGTGGCACGATGTACAGGGGCACCGACTGAGCGCCTGCAACGGCCGCACCAGACAATGCATCAGGGAAGTCATAGCCAGAGGCCAGGTAGACGGTGTCGGCACTTTCGAACGCCGCAGAATTTATACCCGCGGAAACCTCGTACCTGTCGCTCCCTCCCACGCGAACCACGTTCTTAGAGCCAAGCAACGACTTCAACTGGGACTCGATTCCGCTACTGACGGCAGCGTTTCCGCCCGCAATTGTCACGCTGGTGATGCCTAGTGTGCCGAGGAGCGATTTCGTTGCTGCGTCTAACGTCGACGCGTTGCCTTTCACGAGAATAACTGGGCTGCCCGCAGCCGCAGCAGCAGAACTCGCCGACAGCGCATCTGCGAACGTTGTGCCTGTCGCAATGTATGCGGAGGTTGTAGTTCCAGCAGGGAACGCGGACTCTGCGATCAGCCGGGATGACTCGTAACGATCACTACCTGAGATCCGTGAAATGGTGGAAGTGAAGCCCGCCAGAGAGTTGTAGACGGATTTCGAGATCGCACCTGTTCCGCCGACCACGACGATTTCTTCCGGCTTCAGCCGTTTTAGTTCCGTACTGATGCTCGATGGAATATACGAAGAGTTCACGATCAAGAGAGGGCCGTTAAACGCCGCCGCAGCCGCGGCTGCGCTCAGAGCATCCGGAAAGTCCGTTCCGGTCGCTACATATACACGCTCAATTCCCGCGTCGGGGTACGACTTCTTGGAGAGAGCAGCCGACACCACGTAACGATCGCTCCCGCTCACGCGCGTGACGTCAACGGCCGGCGTGATGTCTGTGGGATTACCGAACCACGAGTAGTAGTAGTCCCAAAAATTCCGGTTCCCGTAGGAAGAGCAACTGTCTCCAACGCTACCGAGATTGGCGAGCGCTGCAGCGTTGGGCACATACGGCGTGTAGTTGTAGAGCGCTGCTGTTGCGTAGTTAGAGATTTTCACCGTCTTCGTGCCGCAGCTGCTGTTATACGGGTGGTACGCGATCTTATACGTTCCTGGTTGCTTGCCAAAGTTCGCAGCCTTGTACGCTTTGAATTGACGAGTACCCGTGTAGACCTGGTATCCGAAGCCCTCATAGGCTTCGGAGCATCCGCCGTCGTCAGGGCAACCATAACCAAGCGCATTATTGATATTCCACGACGTCGGGTTGGGGTTCGTGATCAGGCCTTGTTCCTTTTGGAGAGTCGCTAGGATCACTTTGGCGCTGATGCCACAGGCAACTTGTGCGCGGTAGATGATCGTCGAGGCCAGCAGATTGCTGCCGCCCTTAATCTCGTTACAGATCAAGTTTCCGGTGGTCTGCGAGACTTCTTTCGCTCGCGTCTCGACGTCTTGGCGCAGGGTCTTGAGCACACCCGACTTTCCGTTGAGGAAAGACTGAATCTCGCTCTCGGACATCGCCGAGCCATTGTAGAACTCGTCGTCGCTGATGATGTTTCCGGGATCGAATTCACTGCCGCTGTAGGCAGACGCCGAAACCGCAGGCCCCTGAACGACGATGCCCGTAGCGAGCACGCCTATGGCCCCGATCATTGCGGTGGCCCTAAAAACTCCGCTTCGAACCGATGAAAAAGTGTGCATTCTGCAATCCCCCAAGCAAACACGCGTTGTTACAGGATATGTCTAATGGGAGAAATGTGAAGACCCTGTTTGAGTGCCAAAGCGCGAGTCGCATGGTCTTCAGGAGATATTTGGACTAGGGGAGGAATGATTCGAGCAGGCGGCGGTGCGCCCACCTACTAGAGAACACGCTACTTCCTCAACGAGATACCTCGGTGCGAAACGCACCATACGTGCTGCGCGGAGGGAGCAAGCGAATAGGATTGGGGCGTCCCCCAGCGCCTCATTCTTTGGAGTGTGAATGCACGAAGTAAACCCCCTGCAACACGGTACCGCTGACGTTGCAGTAAACGCTTCGATCGCCGCGACGGCACGGGTCTGGCACTATGCCCAGGTTCGAGAGAATGCGATCATCGGCGAGAACTGCGTCATCGGTCGCGGAGCCTACGTCGGCGCCGGGGTTGAAGTCGCCGACAATTGTAAGATTCAGAACTACGCACTGGTCTACGAACCCGCCAAACTCGGCCGCGGAGTCTTCATCGGGCCGGCTGTTGTTCTCACCAACGACCACTTTCCTCGCGCCATCAACGCCGATGGTTCGGTGAAGTCCGCTGACGACTGGATGCCCGTGGGCGTCGACATTCGCGAGGGTGCCTCGATTGGGGCGAACAGTACGTGCATCGCGCCACTCGTGATCGGGCGTTGGGCGCTTGTCGGCGCTGGCTCGGTCGTCGTGAAAGATGTTCCAGAATTCGCTCTCGTGGTCGGGAGCCCCGCCCGCCGCATCGGCTGGGTAGGTACTGCCGGGCATCCGCTCACGCAAACATCGCCAGGCCACTGGGAATGCCCAGTCACCGGCGCGCGCTATCAAGAAACCGCTACCGACCTTTTGATTGAGGTGCAAGATTCGTGATTCCCGCAGCTAGGCCCCAAATCGGCCAAGACGAACGTGACGCCGTAGATCGAGTGATGCGCTCTGGCATGCTCGCGCAGGGTCCAGAAGTCGCAGCATTCGAGCATGAGTTTTCTCAGATCGTTGGCGGCGCGCACAGCATCGCGGTCAACTCAGGCACGTCTGCCCTACACATGGCTTTTGTCGCCGCCGGAATCGGCGCTGGCGATGAGGTCATCGTGCCCTCGTTCAGCTTCGCAGCTACAGCTAACGCGGTTGCTCTCGCCGGCGCCACCCCTGTGTTCGTAGACATCGAACGAGATTACTTCTCGCTCGACCCCGCTGCGGTTGAGGCCGCGATCACTCCGCGCAGTAAAGCGATCATGCCGGTGCACCTCTACGGCCACCCTGCACTGATGGTCGAGCTGAGTGCCATTGCTGCCAAACACGACTTGCTTATTTTCGAAGATGCCGCCCAAGCTCACGCAGCGTCCATTGCGGGTGTTCCTGTCGGCAACTGGGGAATCGCCGGTTCGTTTTCTTTCTACCCGACTAAGAACATGACTTCGGGCGAAGGCGGGATGATCACGACGTCGTCCGACGAACTCGCACGCGTCGCGCGTTTACTCCGCAATCAGGGGATGGAGCGCCGCTACGAGAACGAGGTCGTGGGTTTCAACACCCGCATGACTGACATCCATGCCGCCATCGGTCGGGTGCAGCTCTCGAAGCTCGCCGGCTGGACGGCACAACGCCAAGCAAACGCCACCTTCTTCGATGAACACCTCAACGGAGTCGTGACTCCCCCGGTCGCTTCTGGCGCTGTGCACGTCTATCACCAGTACACGATCCGAATTGTTGACCAAGATCGCGATGCTTTCGCGGCAGCTCTCGCCGAGCGCGGAGTAGGCACCGGGGTCTACTACCCCACACCGATCCATCGCCTACCCTCATTTGAGCTCGACCTCGATCTGCCCGTGACTGCCGAGGTAGCCACTCAGGCGCTCTCTCTCCCCGTCTACCCGTCCCTTACTGAAGCGGAACGCGAAACCATCGTGAATGCCGTCAACGACGCAGCAAAGGCAGGCAGTTAATGACGCTTCGTGCAGGTGTACTCGGATTAGGCGTCATGGGGCGCCATCACAGCCGTGTTCTCAACGAGCTTGAGGGCGTCGAATTCAAGGGCGTTTACGACCCCTCGGATGCCGTGCCGTCGCACATCGAAGGCAAGCCTGTGGTTCGCGATCTCGAGACTTTTCTTGACATGGGATTCGACTACTGCGTCGTCGCCGCTCCCACGTTTTACCACCTCGAAATAGGTACAACGCTCGCCAGTCGCGGCATCCATGCGTTGATCGAGAAGCCCGTCGCCTCGACTTCTGAAGCCGCATTTGAGCTGCGTGATCTTTTCGCCTCGGCTGGGCTGGTCGGCGGAGTCGGACACATCGAACGCTACAACCCTGCGCTTCAATCAGCACGCCAACGTATTCAAGATGGATTGCTTGGCGATATCTATCAAGTGACAACACGTCGCCAGGGACCGTTCCCCGGCCGAATTGCCGACGTCGGGGTCATCAAGGACCTCGCGACTCATGACATCGATCTGACCGCGTGGGTTACCCAGCAGGAGTACGTGTCGATCAACGCACGCACCACGTTCCGCAGCGGTCGAGAGCACGAAGACATGGTCCTCGCGGTGGGTACTCTCAGCAAAGGCACCATCGTCAGCCACACGGTCAACTGGCTCACCCCTTTCAAAGAGCGAACCACGATCATCACCGGCGAACATGGCGCGCTTGTCGCCGATACGCTGACGGCAGATCTCACCTACTTCGAGAACGGCGTGAGCCATCACCAGTGGGACGAGATCTCTCAGTTCCGCGGAGTGAGCGAAGGAGACGTCACCCGTTTCGCGCTCGATAAGAAAGAACCCCTGCGCGCCGAGCACGAAGCCTTCCGTGATGCAGTCCTGTCAGGCGACACCAGTGAGATCGTGACCTTGGCGCAGGGTGCTGCGGTGGTTGCAACCGCCGAGAAGTTTGTCGCGGATGGCCTCGATCACCGGCTAACAGCCCTGTAACTGCTACTCCGCGGCTGATTGCCCTGCAGTTCGTTACAGCGGTAGCCCGCTATTTGTCGCTGTCGCTCGTTGAGTTCCCCTGCACCTCGGGAGGATTCTGTTCGTTTTCAGCGCGCGCCAACGCGACTTGCCGAGCCATTGCTGTCAGGTCATTTTCGAGACGACGGAAACGGCGATACGTCGTTGCAGCTACGCCCAAAAATGCCAGCACAGTGATGTAAAGCAGCAGGTCTGTTCCTCGACCGACGCCAAGCAAGCTAGCCGCGAATGTCCATACTTGTGGAACGAAGATGGATGATCCTGCCGCCACAATAAACAACAGCATGAAGATGCGTTGAATCGCTTGATTGCGCGCTCCTCCTCCCCGCAGCATGACGACCGCGACGACGATTACGGCAATGATCGCAAGGATCTGGAAGATGATGGTCACGATGCCTTACTTGAAGATTATTTCGACGAGGATGTTGATGGCGTTGAGCACCGACTGACCCTTGCTTTTGGAGTACTCGGTGTAAACGATGTGCGTGGGATGCTCGGCCCATGTCGCCTTGTGCAGGCTGATCTGGTCGATGAGTTCTGACGCATGAGCCATACGGTTCTGGCGCAAGCGGACCTTGAACAGCATGTCGCGCGAAATGACTCTCAGGCCATTGTGCGCGTCGGTGAGCGCCATTCCTGTGGTCATCCGGGTGTAGCCCGTAGCCAGCCGAAGGACAAACCTTTTGAGGCCGCTCATGTCGGTGCGTTTGTCGAGAAAACGCGACCCGATGACGATGTCGAGCTTCTCATCGCGCAAGCGTTGAACCATGTCCAACGCATCCTGAACTTGATGCTGGCCGTCGGCGTCGAAGGTAACGACCTCGGTCATCTCCGGAACTGAGCGAACGAACTCAAAACCCGTCTGCAAACTCGCACCCTGGCCAAGATTGATCGGATGCTGCACCACGATGGCACCGGCCGACCGAGCCTGAGCTACTGAATCGTCAGTAGAGCAATCGTCGACACACACCACATGAGGAAGGGACTTTCGCAGTTCCTCGATCACAGACGCAATGACGCTTGCTTCGTTATACATCGGAACAACAACCCACGTTTGCGCCATGCAGCTAGTTTCGCACAATCTGTGTCGCGCGCAGTCGACGACCGGCCACACTAAACACCGTGTTCGCGGGGTGACCCCGCGAGCACGTCATCCAACGCACCGCGTACCGACGCTGCCTGCACGTCGAAGCTCAACGGCAGGGCCGCCGCCGCCGCCGCGCGCTTATAGCTGTTAACTTGTTCCAGAGTGAGTGACTCCATCGACGCTACGAGGTCGTGCACGTCGAACGACTCGCTCACGATGCCGAGGTTATAAGCCTCGAGTTCCCGCACCATCTCCGCGCTGGGGCCGATTGCCATACCGATGCGCGCCTGCACGTAGTCGAAGAATTTGTTCGGCAGCGTGAGCCTGGCATTTGTGTGGGTCGGCGGAATCCAAAAAATTCCGAGATCGTAGGCCGAAAGCGTGCCGGGAAGTTCGTCGGGGCGTACCGGATCGTGGAAGCGAATGCGGTCCACGCCCTCAGCAAGAACTCGAAGGTGGGCGAGGTGCGCCCCGCCATCGGCGGCCGACACGAGGTACAGATCGAGGCTGAAGCGCTCAGGGAGTTTACGAAATGCGAGGATCATTGATTCGAGCCCGCGACCGCCGATCGCGGCACCACTGTGCACGCACCGAATACGGTCTCCGCTGCTTTCCTGCACTGGCAATTCCATATATGGGGCGGCGTTCGTCATGAGCTTCGCCTCCACTCCGAAACGTTCGCGGTACAGTTCGACGATTCCTTGAGAAACAGTGGTGACAAGAGTGGCCCGGTGCAAGTACCTCTGGCAAAGGTGCACCATGAACGGCGCAACGAGTAGCCGCCACGAGGTGATGTGGGTGCGCTCTTCGGGGGCCCACTCGTGCAAATCCGCCCACACTGGTGCGGTGCCCGCGAGCCGGAACCCGAGATCGAGCACCCGAGCGTCGTTCGCGACGACGAGGTCCCAGCCGCCCGCGGGAGCTTCAAGTAGAGCCTCATTCGCGAGCGCCCATTGCGCGGCAGGCGACGAGCATTCGGCGGCCCTATGCGCGCGGGCGGCGAGCTTCGCCACTCCCCACGGGGTCTGAGGCAGCGTCGTAAGACCGTCAGGCACTCGTGCGTGCCGCGTCGCGCCAACCGGGGTGTTCCCGAACCCTACGGTAGTCACTTCCCCGAGTTCCGAGAGCAGACTGATCTGGCGCAGCACTCGAGCATCCCGCTCGATAGGGCTGAACGAGATGCAAAGGATCTGTTTCGCGGAGCTCGTCACGGTGCGAGTTTAGCGCGAACAAGGCAGGCCCACCGGCTAGAATCATCTGAATCGGTAGGCCGGCCGACCTGATTGTGCATGAGGAGTACGGGTGCATCTAGTCGTGGTGTCGCGGATTTACCTCCCCGAGCCTTCGGCGGCGTCATTCTTTCTCAGCACTGTCGCCGATGAGCTGAGTTCACGCGATCACGAAGTCACCGTGCTCACCGCCGCGCCTCCACGCGGATATGCGATGCCAGAGCGCGCAGAGCGCATTCGTACGTTCCCCGTTCTCCGTGATCGCTCCGGTTACGTGCGCGGCTATCTGCAGTACATGAGCTTCGACATCCCGGTCTTCTTTCGGCTGCTATTCGCTAAGCGTCCAGCTGCAGTACTCGTCGAGCCCCCTCCAACGACCGGAGTGATGGTGCGACTGGCGTGCTGGCTGCGCCGCATCCCCTACGTGTACGACGCTGCCGATCTTTGGTCGTTCGCTGCTGCACACGCAACAAGTTCGTCTCTCGTGCTGCGCACGCTCGAAAAGCTCGAACGCGGGGCACTCAGCGGCGCCAGTCGAATCGTCACCGTCTCCGATGAGGTGAAAACCCGCATTTTAGACTGGGGAATCACGACCCCCATAACGACAACGGGCCGCGGCGCAGATACCGCGCAGTTTCACTACACGCCCGCATCATCGCAACCCCTGTTCCTCTATGCGGGCAGCTACTCCGCCTGGCACGGCGCCATCGTGCTCGCCGACGCATTCGCCGAGTTCCTCACCACACATCCCGGGTTCACACTCCGCTTCGTAGGTCACGGCAGCGAGCTCGACGCAATCCGCGAGCGGGCCGATCAGTTGGGCATCGGGAGCTCCGTCGAGTTCGTCGATCCCGTTCCGCCCTCCGAGCTCAACGCGCAACTCAGCACTGCGACCGCATCGCTTGCGACGCTGCTGCCCGGCGGCGGATACGAGTTCGCGTTCGCGACCAAAACATACTCATCGTTGGCGAGCGGGTGTCCGGTGATCTTTGCGGGCCCAGGCCCGACCGCCGAGTTCTTGGCCCGAGTCAAGAAAGAACTGCACGCCGGAGTTCCGGTTGCATACGATCCAGCAGCCATCGCCTCGGCAATGCGTGAGATCGCGGATGCACCAGTTCCTCCCGCGTCGCGCGAGCGACTCGCTATCTGGGCCGACGAACATGTATCGATGCGGGCCGCTGCGGCGCGCGCCGCGGACGCAATCATCGATGTGGCGAATGGAGCAGCCGCATGAGCGCACAGCTGACACTATCCGCGGTGGTTCCGTGCTTCAACGGGGAGGACACGCTCCCGCGTCAGCTGCGCGCACTCACGTCGCAGCCACGAGAGTTTCTGCACGAGATCATTGTTTCGAACAACATGTCGACCGACCGAACTTCACAGATCATCGCGGAATTCGCGGCCGTGGACGACCGGGTGCGGGAAGTTTTGGCAGACCGCGCTCAGGGCGCGGTCTTCGCGCAGAATGACGGCGTGCGGGCGAGCAGGGGCGACTTCATCATGTTGTGCGGTGCAGACGACGAGGTGCAGCCGGGGTGGGCCGAGGGCTTCTATCGCTCAGGCGAGAAGGGGTCGAAAATCACGGGCTGCGTGATCGTGCACTGCCGGGAATCCGGGGCGGTCATTCGCGAAATTTCCACGCTTACCGACTCCACCTGGCCAGGAATGATCTCACTCGGGGGCGGCCAAGCTTGTTTCGCTCGCGAAGCTTACGACACCGTGGATGGATTTGACGAGGCGTTCTCTGGGGCGTCTGAGGATACTGACCTTTTCTGGCGCATGCAGCTAGCAGGATACGCTGTCGACTTTACCGAAGCCGCTCGCTTCAAGTACTTTGCACGAGCGACTCCCGCCGACATTCGGCGACAGCAAACCGGATACGGCATGGGCAAGGCACAGCTTTACGCTAAGCACCGCGGAGCTGGCATGCCGCGCCGCAGCGCTTATCTCGCGCCAATCATGCTCGGCGTAGCGGCGCTGCGAGCACTCACATCGCGGCCAGGTAGCGAGAAGCGCCTTACCGCTGCTTCAACCTTCGGTTACAACTGGGGTCACATCAAAGGGTCGTTCCGCTATCGCTGTTGGTACCTCTGAGCGCTGAGCCAAGATGATCTGAACCTGCCGGTGCAGGCTCTACTTCACGAGGCCCCGCACTGCATCGAGCCACGCAGTTTGCTGTGCCTCCGAACTCAGCTCCTTGGCTCCGTCATGAGCATGGGATTTCCAGCGAGCGACCTCGCCCGGCTCGAGCCCGTCGAGCACTGCCACGATGTCTGAAACGTCGAAGCCTGCGGCGGCGACCCCGAGGTCGTACTCCTTAAGCAGACGCTCCATATCGACAGTCGGCCCGATCACCATGCCGAGGCGCGCCTGCACAGAATCGAAAAACTTATTCGGCAATGCGAGCCTGATATTCGTGTTGGTGGGGGGCAGCACGTGCAGGCCCGCGTCATAGCGGTGCAATACATCGATGAGTTCATCGTGTGGCACTGGCGGGTGCAGCGTCACACGCTCGCCGAGCTGGTGAGCGAGGGCCTTCAGCTCGCGGCCGAACGGCGTCTCCTGCTGAGTGAGGTACAGATCAAGCGTGACGTTTGTGGAGGATCGAGCGACGGCCTCCATCATTATCTCGGGCCGTCGATTCCGCGCGGTCACTCCCGCGTGCACGAGACGAATCGGGTCACCGACCGGGGCTGGTGCCAGATCGGCGCGGTACGGCGCAGCATTGTGCACGACGCCGCAGTCCATACCGAAGCGGTCCCGATAGTGTTTCGCGATCGTCTCAGAGACGGTGGTGGCCGATGCTGCGTGAACGGCCCGGTGCGAAAGAATCCACTCCTGGTAGGGCTGACGCACTTTCACCCACACTGGAATGTCGTCGTGCAGCCCCGGATAGTACTCGTGCAAATCGAGCAGAACCTTCGAAGGCCCCACCAGCGAGTACGCGACAGGCAAAGTCTCGAGTTCGTTGGCGAGCACGGCATCAAAGCGACGCCCCCGCAGTTTCGCGACCGCGTTCTTGCACCGCTCGTCGCCCGCGAACGCGGCCGCAAACATCCTCAACCGTACGAATACGGCTTCACGATACTTCGAGAAGGCGGACACCGCAGGATCTAGCCTGATGTGCTCAATATCCTCGCGGACGGCTTCACCATACCCACAGGTGACTACGTTGTAGTGCTCGGCGAACATCAGCGCCTGTTTCTTCACGCGAGCGTCGTTCACGAACTCGGTGAACGAAAGGATGAGCAGCGTCGGCCTTGAACTCACAGCAGTCCAGCTAGCTCTGCCTGCAGTCGGAACTCGGGAACCTGCTCGACAACTTCCTCGAACGTACCGCTGCCCAAGATCTCACCCTGATCGAGATAACAAATACGGTCGTACTCACGAATTGTCGCGAGCCTATGCGCGACAGTAATGAAGGTCACCTCGCCCTGCAGCTCGCGCATTGACTCAGTCACGCGGTTCTCAGTGGCCGTGTCGAGAGCACTAGTTGCCTCATCCATTACGATGACCAACGGATCGGAGTACAGGGCCCGCGCGATGCCGAGCCGCTGCTGCTGCCCACCAGAAATTGACGACCCGCGTTCGCCGATTCGCTCCTCGATGCCGGCACCACGACGTGCCAGTTCCTCGAGATGCGCCCGCGCAAGTGCGGCGACAACTCGGTCAGGGTCATAGTCGTCTTCCCAAGTAAGGGCCACGTTCTGAGCAATCGACGCATCAAAGAGCGCGACGCGCTGCGGCACATACCCAACCCGTTGACGCCACTGTCGCATGACAGCGCTCAGTTGCTCGTCGTCAATGCGCATCGTGCCGCTTGTCGGCACACTTAGCCCGAGGAGAATGTCGATGAGGGTCGATTTGCCGGATCCTGAAGGGCCGACGACAGCGAGACTCGAACCGAACGGCACTGTAAAGGAGACGTTTTTCAGCACATCGGAACCAGCACCCGGATACCTGAAAGACACGTTCTCCAGTGCGAGAATCTGCGGCGCCGCCGCCAGTTGGGCGGTGTCTGCGCGCTGTTCCTGTGCGGTGCTGTCGCCGCGCAAATCAGTGAGTTCACGGATCACGTCACGGGCGTACACTTCATTCGCCGATGCGGCAGTGAAGCTCGCCTGCACTTGGTTCATGGCTGGGATCATACGGAAACCGGTCGCGGCGAATAATGAGATTGCAACTACCGCCTGTCCCATGCCAGCTGCCCCTCCCCCACCAACGAGGTAGGCGCTGCCGCCCACGAGGAGGAACCCGCCGATCAGCGCGGACTCGAACACGTACTTCGGCACGATACCGAGGAACGAAATGTTCGCCCGCGCGCGCGTCGCAACCTTGCGGTTTTTCGATACGACCCGCCCGACCTCTTCGAGCTTGTCGCGGAGTACGACCTCTTTGAGCGCTTCGACCATCTCTGTCATTACCGTCGCGACCCTGTAGGCGTAACCTCGGTTATCGCGCCCCGCGGCCTGAGACCGTCGAGTCACAACCAGCAGCATGAATACGGCGATCAATGAGAGGTAGACGAAGGCGATGAGCGCAGTCAGCGGCTGGGCGAAGACCAGAACCCCGAGCACTGCGACGAAAGTGAGCGCGTTACCGGGAACCTGCGCGAGCGGCAAGATAAACCCAAGGTTGGTATTGGCCATCGAGCTGTCGACGATGCGCGTCACCTCGGCGGTACTTAACTGCGAACGCTTTAGCCAGCTCGCGCGCGTGTAGCCCTGGAATAGTTCGTCGCCGACCTGTAGCTCATACCGAGCGAAGCGGCGCGTCGCGTACCAATGCAGCACGACCGCGAAACCGCCCTTGAGGATGAAGAGCAAACAGATGATTGCGATGATCCACACGGTCGCAGAGTCAGGAACCTCTCCGAGCAGGGGAAGCACGACGGCGCCGCCAGACACTAGCGGGGTAACGACGAGCATAATGAGCGTGAGCGCCACGATGTCCAGAATCGAGAGCAAACTGGTTGCGACCGAATACCAGACGTAATACGGCTTCGTGCCCGCCGGCAGTACCGTGAACAGCTCATTGAGCGTGCGCCACACATTTCTCATCGCGCTCCTCCCTCGACTTCATCGAGCCATGCGGCAAGCACACGTCCGCTCTTGTCTCCGTTATGGATTCGGGTGACGAACCCCGGTCCGGCCGCCGCGCACTCGAGTGCCGCGGCGGGCTCTGCGACTATGCGGAGAATCGTCTCTCGCAGCGCGGCTGCAGAGGCCTCGATTATAGGAAGTTCTTCGCCGGTACGCTCAGCAACGCGATCGCGGTGCGGCACGCGCGAGACAACAATACGGCCGGCAGCCATCGCCTCGCAGGCTGCAACCCCGTAAGGGCCGCCACGGAACTGATCGAGAACAATGTCCGCCGAACGATACAGTTCGGGCATTTCGGCGTGGGGAACTGCGCTCACGCTGTGGTAGCGGATGAGTCCCTCCTCGTGCATCTCGCGCATGGTCTCGTCGATGAGTTCAGTTCCTTTGATGAATGATTTCGAGGGCACATGCACGATGCGAGGCACCCCGCCGTGACTGAGCGGAATCTGGCCCCCTGTCCAGAGTGCAGGGTCAACGACCGTCGGCAACCAGGTCGCGTGAGGAACATCGCTCAGCAGATCGACCGTCGAAACAAAGACTGGCGCTCCAGTTTCGGCGATCAGCTCTTGGCTACGACCGGTCACCCCTCGCATCGTCTCCGTGAATTCAGGGTTGACTCTGAAGTAGGAGTCGGGTTCGACGGCGAGATGCCGATCGGGATCACGGATGTCGGAGCCATGGAAGATAAGACCCACTTGTACTCCACGAGAGACGAGCGCGTGAGCTTGACCCGCTGCAGATTCATAGAGGCGTCCGGCCACCCCGCGGTTCGATTCGATAAGCACAGCCCGATAGTGCGTTAATGCTTCGAACTGGGCGCGCTGCCACGAGCGCGAGAATGCTGCATAGCCAGCGTGTGCGGGTAGGTCAACGGGAAACTTGAACGCATCATCGGCAATGAGCTGCATGCTCGTCGCTCGTACATCGGGGTTGGCCCGCTCAAACGAACGTGCCCACTGATACCCCTGCCCAGCACTGTTCGCCGGCCCGATGAGCACTCGATCTACCGAACTGCCAGTGGGGGCCGTTCCGGGCTTACCGACGCCGCGTTGCGCCAGCTTCAGCATCGTGATGGCCTGGGTGGCGCGTGTTCGAAGAGCGCGGATCGCATTCACCATGAGGTACTTAGGCGCCCGCGGTCGCGATAGCTGGATTAGCGCGCATGATGCGCGCGACGACGCCCTCGGCGAGCACAGCGTGTGTGGGCGAAACCAGCGCCGACGACGCCACGAAGGTCAACGAAGGGGTCATGATCTCGTTGCTTTCAACTGGTTTGAAGGCAGGAATGAACTCGAGGGTCATCTACGACCTTTCACGAAGTGTGTTTGCTGAATTACGCTCGCCCCAAGAGTACCGCTTCGCGCCTGCCGAACGCCCGACAGGCAGTGTTGTGCGCCGCTAACCAAACGCCAGCATCCACAACCGTTGCGCTTTAGACTTGACTGCGCGTAAGCGTTGCGTCACACAACTCTAAGGACTCGGTTTCGTGAAAATTGCGGTAGTTGCTCTCGGCAAAATTGGTCTCCCTTTGGCCGTTCAATTCGCCTCAAAGGGCCACGAAGTCGTCGGCGTAGATATCAACGCTGCGTTCGTCGATCTCATCAACAAGGGCGTCGAGCCCTTCCCCGGCGAAGCCCACTTGCAAGAGCACCTCAGCGAGCTTGTGCCCGCTGGCAAGCTGCGCGCAACCACCGACTATGCCGACGCGATCCCCAGCGCCGATGCCGTTGTACTTGTCGTTCCGCTCTTCGTCGACAACGACGCCAACCCTGACTTTGGCTGGATGGATGTCGCGACCCGCTCACTCGGCGAGCACCTCACCCCCGGCACCCTCGTCTCCTACGAGACCACGCTGCCCGTCGGCACCACCCGCACCCGCTGGAAGCCGCTGCTAGAAGAAGTGTCTGGCCTCACGGAGGGCACTGACTTCCACCTCGTGTTCTCGCCCGAACGCGTTCTGACGGGTCGCGTTTTCGAAGACCTACGCAAATACCCGAAGCTCATCGGCGGGCTCTCTGCCGAGGGCGCCGCTCGCGCCACAGACTTCTACAACGCCGTTCTTGATTTCGACGAGCGCCCCGACCTCACGCGCCCCAACGGTGTCTGGGATCTCGGCTCTGCCGAAGCATCCGAGTTGGCCAAGCTGGCCGAAACCACCTACCGCGACGTCAACATCGGGCTCGCCAATCAATTCGCTCGCTTCGCCGACAAAACCGGCATCGACATTTACCAGGTAATCGAGGCGACGAACTCGCAGCCGTTCAGCCACATTCACCAGCCGGGCATCGCTGTCGGCGGCCATTGCATCCCGGTTTACCCTCGTCTCTACCTCTGGAATGACCCTGACGCCACCGTCGTGCGGGCAGCTCGTGAAGCAAACGCGGGTATGCCCGACTATGCGGTCGGGATGCTCGAGGGCGCCCACGGAGACCTCACCGGTCAGCGCGTAGCTGTGCTCGGAGCCGCATACCGTGGAGGAGTGAAAGAGACTGCCTTCTCGGGCGTATTCCCCACTGTGGCCGCTCTCGAAGCTCGAGGCGCCATAGTCAGTGTGCATGACCCGCTCTACACCGACGATGAACTTGGTGCTCTCGGCTTTGCGCCGTTCCACTGGGGCGAGTCTGTCGACGCCGTCGTAGTGCAGGCCGACCATGCCGAGTACCGCGCTCTGACCGAGGAACAGCTGCCCGGCATCCGCACGTTCATTGATGGACGTCGGGTCAGTTCTGCCGCGCAGTGGCCTAACACCATCTATCGCGTTATCGGTTCGGCGTAGGCATCTCACGCCGTGCAGACTCGCACACGCACGTCAACGCTTCCGTACTAGCGTCCGACGGTTCGGGACCATGCTTCGACCGAAGTCAGGCTTGCAGCGTGTTCTCGGTATTGCTTTCGTAGCGATTTCCACTCCCGCGAGAGCTGCCGATTGAGCTTGAAACTCTCCACGAGTAGCGCCCGGAAGGTAGCGCGATCTCGCACGTACCAGGATGCCGCGCTGCCGTCTGCAGTATCGACCAGCACACTATCGAGCAGCGGAATGCGCCACCACGTTGCATCGCGCTTTCCCAGTTCGACGTGGGGTCGTGTGTGGAGGTCTTCGGGCGTCTTTTGGAACCAATGGCGCACGAGGGCCTTTGCCGTAAACAGAGCGAGCCCGATGTTTCCGACCGGAGCCGCTGCGCTAGCAGGGTACGACTGCTTTCCGTCGCGGCTTCGCGGGCGTTTATCAGCCGAGTAGTGCTGCATTTCGGCGAAGTCAGCGGCCTGCGTGCGCAAGTTCTGCAGTGCCGTCGGCATGAGATCGTGCAGCTTCTCTGGCCCGGCCAGCACATCCTTGAACGCTTGATTGCGCAACGTGGCCGGGTAGTACTGAAACGAGATCAAGTGCTTGATATCAAGTTTTCGATACTCTCGGAGCAGGCCTGCCCCGGAGGAATCTGACGAGTGCAGGAGAGCAACAATGAGACGGTTGCGAGCATGGAAGTAAGCCTGCCAGTCAATAGTGTCGTCTTTATCGACCCATGACACGTGCCACAGTGCGGCGCCGGGCAAGGAAACGGTTGGGAAGCCTGCCGACTGTGCGCGGAGACCATATTCAGCATCGTCCCACTTGATAAAGACAGGCAGCGAAAGCCCGATTTCCCGAATGATCTGGCTAGGGATGAGGCACATCCACCATCCGTTGAAATCGCCGTCTTGCCTTTGGTGCAGCCACGGAGTGTCTCGAAGACTACTCTGGGCGAAATCGTGTCGTTCGTGGTTACGATCAGCCGGCCCCCACATGAATGTTCCTCGGTCGACCACTTCGGCGAACGCATGCAACACGGAGCGCTTGCCCAGATCGAGCATGTGCCCGCCAACGATCGTGGGGCTCACGCAGTAGCGGGCAAACCATACGGCACGTAATATGCTTTCGGGTTCGAGCTCGACATCATCGTCGAGCAACATGACGAAGGCGGAATCTTCGCGGTCGAGAGTCTCGATCATTCCTCGGGCGAAGCCACCCGAACCGCCCAAATTGGGCTGGTGCACTACCTTCAATTGCTCCCCAAGCGCTGCGGCGACGTCATCGTAGCCGGCCTGCTCCACAACTCTTTGGGTGCCCTGATCCACGATGAAGATCTTGTCGATTGCTGGGAGTACACCGCTGCTCGATGCCAGTGACTTGAGCGTCTCGACGCAGTAGTCGGGCTTGTTGAACGTGGTAATACCGAGTGAGACTTTACCTTCTGTGACGGGGGCGTCGGTCACAGACCATACGAGATCTGACAGAAGAACGTCACTATCGGCGACGATGTCGATCCAGTACCAGCCTCCGTTAACGAACGGTGCAAGCGACAACTCGAAGCTGTAGCTGCTCTCATCGCGAAGCGAGCGTGTCTCGACCACGCGCGCCTCACCGCTATCGTCCGACCGCATCATCTTCACGGTGCCATTGCCAGAAGCAGACAATCGAGCGGTCACTGATTGAACGGTGGTCCAGTGTTGCCAATACCCTGCCGGGAAACCATTGAAATAAGTCGCCAAAGATACGGTGTGCCCTGCACGCACTCGCACGGAGTGGCGCCCGACCAACTCGACCGAGTTTGACTCTGGAGCATCCACATAAAGGGGCAGCAGCTCCTCGACATTCTGTTGGGGAAAGACAGCACGTTGGATGACCGTAGCGAGAGTTGAAGGAAGAATCATTGTGCCCCCTAGTTTGCCTTCTTTTGGCTGAGTTCGATGCGCGAATGGTTGATGCTTGGCTTAAGCACCCGGCAAACGCAGAGTTCATAGCGGTGCGAAAACTGCGAATATCTCGACGTTCGCGTCGCAGGCGAAGACCCCTCGCCCATTTGGCAGTTTGCACATCGTCAGACGAAGCCCGAGAAGCGACTCGCTGAACGCTTGCTACGAACTCCCGAAAACCACCACCGATTGCTTCGGCGAATACCCCCGTAACTCGAAACCTGTGATGCTCCTCCGTAAGACCCTAGGATTCTTCACGCAGGCGCGCGCTGACGTAACATTGCGAGATGAACTCTGAGAAGACTTACGGCATCAACGAAGTGGGAAACTCAGTTGTCGCACACGATATTCATGAAATTCTCGCCTCCGCCCTGCCCTGGAATTCGCTCTTCGGCAAGACAGTTCTTGTCTCTGGTGCGAGCGGGATGATTCCCTCCTATGTTGTTTACGTATTGCTCGCTTTGAACGATACCCAGAACGCTGGCATCAACGTTCGAGGTTTGGTTCGCAACGGCGCCAAAGCTCGTGCAATTCTCGGCGATGTCGTGGACCGTCCCGACTTTGCTCTAATCGAACAGGATGTAGCAACGGCATTCGTTCTCGACGAACCGGTCGATCTCATCGTTCACGGTGCATCGCCAGCCCGCCCAGCGCTGCATTCGAATAGCCCCGTTGACACGATTCGCGCAAACGTCCAAGGGGCCTTCAACTTGCTGGACGCCTGTGTGGCTTCAGACGGCGCTCATTTTGTGCTGATGTCCTCGGCAGAGGTCTACGGACAGCGGCCTGACGACGCCAATCTCGTTTCGGAAGACTCTTACGGCGCCGTCGATATTTTGAACCCTCGGGCTTGCTACACAGAAGGCAAGCGTGCAGCCGAAACCATCGCAGTGAGCTATCACGCGCAGCACAAGGTTCCTATTACCATTGCCCGCTTCGGACACATCTTCGGACCTGGTATGGCTTTGGATGACGGGCGAGTCCAGGCTGACTTCGCCGCTGATGTGATCGCTCACCGGGACATCACGCTGAACAGCGATGGCAGCGCTCGCCGCACCTACACTTACTTAGCGGATGCTGTAGCGGGGATGTTCAGCGCTCTCCTACTGGGAGAAAACACTGCTTACAACATCTCCGATCGCGATGGCTTCATCAGCATCCGCGACCTCGCGCATGCCTTCACCGCTGCACGCCCGCATCATGAATTACAGGTTCGATATAGCGAGCAAGTCGACATTTCGAAGTACAACCCTATTCAGGGGCAGGGCCTCGATGATTCTCGACTCCGCGCCCTAGGGTGGACTCCGCACGTGGGACTCTCGGCTGGACTGGATCGCACCATCGCCTGGCACGAAGAAAGGGCGGCACGTTAATGCTCGGCTCAGCAAACGCAGTTGATGAAGCTCCCGTTCCGGATCCGACCCACGTGTTAGCGGTCACTAACGTGGAGTGGGCGCGAGCCGAAATGACAATTCAGGTTCTACTCTCTCCCCTCGGTGATTCCGCAGTGCCGCACACCGAGCCAGTAATCACGTTCCAACTCGTCGACAGCCTGCGTACGTTACCCGTACCTGCCGTCTCAGTTGGCAACGGAGCCTACGCCTTGCACCTCAACATCACGGCTTTCGGTGGACGCGACACGATTCCTGACGGAACTTGGCGCGTCTACGCTCTTCTCGATGGCGAACGCGGCCCCATCGCTTCGTTCGACGGTGCACGGCTGAGCGAACTTGATGCCGCATCGCGGGTGTTCCTCTTTGACGCGAATCGCTCTTCACTCACCGTTTCCTACGGCATTGCCGACAGCGGTAGCGGGCTCGATTTCCTCATGCGAGTTTTCAAATTTTCACGAACGCCCCTGCGAACTTCGCACCCGTTATCCCCCAAACGGTTGCGCGAACGTGTTCTCGGCAAGACCGCAAAGTTCCACTACGCTCGCTGGATCTATAGTTTCCTCACTCGTTTCGTAGGACAAAAGCCTGGACGAGTACTTTTTGCATCCGATCAGCGAGGCGGTATGGAGGGCAACCTTCTCCGGGTTCATGACCGAATGGTCGAGAAAGGTCTGGACAAGAAGTTCGATTTCCGCAGATCGTTCCGTCTCCCCCAAACCACACGTTGGCCCACGACGATTCACATCCTGTACCTGATCGCTACCAGCGAGATCGTGCTCCTCGACGATTACTTCGCTATGTTGCGAGGGCTCAAGATCGACCCGCGCAAGCGAATCATTCAGCTCTGGCATGCGGGTAGCGGGTTCAAGTCTGTGGGATACAGCCGCTTTGGAATGTCAGGATCCCCCAATCTGTGGGATGCACATCGCCAATACACCTTCGCAATCACGGGGTCGCGACACCTCGTGCCGGTGTACGCCGAAGTATTCGGAATCGAGGAAAGTGCCGTCATCCCGACTGGTCTGCCCAGGGTAGACGGCTTCCTCGACGAAGAGCGCACTGGCAAGTTTGTGGAAAGTTTCTACGCCGAGCGCCCTGAGTTGAGGAACAAACGGATTGTTCTTTTCGCCCCCACCTACCGTGGCCGGAGTATTAATAGTGCGTTCTACGACTACGACCTCATCGATTTTGATGCACTGTACAAGGCGTGTGGCCCCGATACAGTCGTGCTATTCCGCATGCATCACTTTGTGAAGGGTGAAGTTCCCATTCCTGCGCAGTACAAGGATCGCTTCTTCGACTTCACTCGTTTCAAAGACGGACTCAGCCTGCTACATGTAACAGATCTACTGATCACGGATTACTCATCAATAATTTATGAGTTCTCCTTACTCGACCGCCCTATGTTGTTCTTCGCTCCCGACGAGGTCAACTATTCGGCTGTTCATGGATTCCACCGTGACTATTACGAGACAGCCCCTGGCCGGGTATGCACGACATTCGGTGCTCTCATCGATGCGATCACTTCGGATGACTATGAGCAGTCGAAGGTCACACGCTTTCGAGAGCAGAACTTTGACAGAATCGACACTGGGGCAGCTGATCGCGTAATCGACTGGCTAATTCTGAACGATCCACGCACCACACCATTCAAAAACTCAGATCCGGCAAGCGAACTCCATGCATTGAGTTCAGCCACACTTACATCTCAGTCGCAGCAGAAGGACGAAGAACTTTGAATATTGCAGTGATCTTTGCGGGCGGTATCGGCTCGCGCATGACATCAGCATCTCTCCCGAAACAGTTTCTCGAAATTCACGGCAAACCCCTGATCGTGCACACGATCATGCACTTCCAGGACCATCCCGAGATCGATCGCATTGCCGTGTCGATCCTGCCCGAATGGCGTGATCGCTTCGCACAGTTGGTCTCCCGCCACGGACTCACCAAAGTGAACTGGATTGTCGAAGGCGGCCCGACCGGCCAAGAGTCACGCCACAAGGCATTGCGCGCCATCGCGAACGACGCCACCGACGACGCCGTCGTACTTCTCCACGACGGTGTGCGCCCCCTCATCAACGCCGAGCTCATCAGCGACAACATTCGCACCGTGCGTGAACGTGGCGCCGCGATCACCTGCACCAAGGTGAACGAGACTGTGATCTCTTCCGAAGGGGAAACGATCGAAGAAGTGCTCCCTCGGGACTTCCTCTACCTCGCCCAGGCCCCGCAGAGTCTGCGTCTGGACGCCGCAATGGAGATCTACGACCGCGCCCTCGCCGAAGGCGAGAACGACTCCATTGACACCGCCAGCCTTCTGCGCCGCTACGGACACACGCTCTACCGCGTCAACGGGCCACGCTCGAATATCAAGATCACAACTGCGGAGGATTACTACCTCTGCCGCACCTTGTTTGACCTCCTCGAGCGCGACCAAATCGGACGGTAGCCAACCTGCACAGCACCCGCGCACTGCCGATCTCCTTTCGAGCCGAATACCGTAGGCTGGCACCTACTCGACAAGGCGACACGACACAAAAGCTAGGGAATCACAGAGTTGAAAATCGGAATAATCGGAATTAATCGGTACGCAAAGTATCTGAACTTCGCGTGTAACGCGCACGTATTCGCGTTTCAGAAGTTTCTTTCCGAGAATGGCCACGACTCTACGATCCTCGACTACCAACCTGCTTACTTCAACAACTTCAACCTCCGGCATCCCGCCGATTACGCCGAGCAAAAACACCGCGAGGCGCTTTTGCGAAAGCCTAAAACACGCCAGGAGGCCGCAGCCAGGCACAAGGCAATCGCGAAGTGGTCTGAGCTAGAAGAGAGCTACCGCAGCATTTACGCCGAGCGCGAGCAACGGTATGACAAATTTGAAGACTTCATCGCCAAGAACCTTGTATTCACTGAGAAAGTTTACGACTCCGATTTGCTTGAGATCGAAGACCCGGGCTTCGACGCCTACATCTGCGTCACCGACGTCATTTGGCAAGCATTTCCTCGTATTGGGTTCGACCGCGGTTTCCTTTTGGGCAGCAAGGCTTTCGAGGGGAAGCCGAAGATCTCTTACGCCGCCAGCAGAGGCGCATCACCCGATTTCGACAAGGCTCACAAGAAGAAGTTCTTTAGCTACCTTCGCGACATCGACTCGATCAGCGTACGTGAACAGGACTTCAGCGAGTACATCGAGCAGGAGTCTGACCTCTCCGCCCCCCTCGTGCTCGACCCCGTGATGTTGCACGACAAGAAGTTCTGGCAGGAAGTCTCTGTGAAGCCTCCAGAAGAGCGCTACTTAGTTCTCTACTACGTGATGGAACGTGCAACAGACACAGTCGACAAGGCCGTTGAATATGCCAAACTGCACGACCTCACGATCGTAGAGCTGTCGGACCGGCCGAGCAACGAGGGCAGGGTAATTGACCCCGATGTAAAGCACATTGCGCGCTACAGCGTTGGAATCGACGAGTGGCTCGGCTATATCGAGCACGCTGAAGCTGTATTCACGAACTCATTCCACGGCTGCTGCTTCGCAGTGTTGTACGAGAAGACCTTCTTCGTTGGCAACCGCAATGGTCAGAAAGTGCCCAACTTCTTGGCAACTTTCAATTTGAGCGATCGCCGCTTTTCACCCGATGACGACGTCAATAAGTTTTCTCAAGAAATCGACTACATTGCTGTCAACAAGATCCTGGACGAGAAGCGCAAGCACTCCAGCGATTTCATTCTGAATGCGCTTGATGACGCAAATAAAAAAGCTGCATCGACCCCTGTCATCGATCACTCCTCCTATGACGAGGCTCGCCATCGGCTCAAGTACCCCGTCCGCTTCCACAGCGGGCGATACGCAAATAACTTGATTAAACTCCCCCGCCAGGCCGCTAAGCGCGGACTAGCTACCGACCGCCTCGCCAACGGAGCACTCGAATACACACGTAAAGGCACCCGTTACGTGAACGACGGCTCGACCGCCGTGGAGAGCAACCGTTTCCGCTCGTCACGCTACGCCTTTGATGGATGGACGATGCGCTTCCGTGTGGACAACCGCTGGTTCTGGTATCTAAACGATGGTTCGATCGTCGCTAGCGATGCGGAAGGCTCCGGGTTGGAAGCGCGAAAAGCTGTACTCGCGGACAATGCCAAGATTCCGCATCTCCCTGTGAACCGCATCGCGGTCGTAGTGATGACCGCACGCTGGAGCAAGCTTGACAGTGAGTTGGATACCAGAAACAAGCTCGTTCGCCGGGCAGCGACGCTTGCACGGCGAGCAATCGTGAAGGCACAACGGGTGGCATCGGCATCACGCTGATTGTGTGACAGATCGGCACCGGTACAGCACCGTCGCCGACGAGACCCCGAGCAGCCTGGGCCGAACGTGCCTCTGCACCAGAGACAGAACTCCCCCTGCGGATACCGCGCCCAAGGTTTGCGAGAGAACGCTGGGACTCCTTGGTTTTGATAGTCTCAAGGCGTTGCCGAATCCGGCGACCAAGAAGTGGAAAGAGGCCGGAGATTGAGTCAACAGAGCGCGAAGCCGATTGATTCGCCCCCGTCGATACTGCGACGTGCGTATAGAAAAGGGAGACGCATCCTCGGAAAGCTATACCGCAAAGTTCGACGGGTGAACCCCGCTAGCGAACCGGCACCCGCGATGAAAATCCTGCTCTTGACGAATCGTGATTCGGACAACACCGGAGACCAGATCATCGAGGCCACGGTGATAAGTCTGATCAAGGCGGGGATGAAGAACCTCGGAGTCCCCGAAACCGGCTACAAAATCATGACGCGAGCGGCCGGCATCATCAGCAAGAAGTACATGCAAACAGGAGACCCTGAACTGCTCAAGGGCGCCCGCAAGGCGATTTCGCAAGCTGATGTGGTTATTTTCGGCGGCGCACCGCTGTTCAACTATGCCTATCAAAACTTCTACCTGCGCACGATCAAGACCATCGAAATCGCCCAAGAGTTTGACGTTCCCGTGCTTTTTTCAAGCATCGGCATTGAACCCTTCGACGAAACTAACCCGAAATCTTTGCATTTGAAGGGTGCACTCGCTCAGCCCTGTGTTCGGCAGATCACGACCCGGGACGACTTCGAGTCGCTCCAACGGTACGTGGAAGGCACAAACGTGCGGATCGCACACGTTTCTGACCCAGCAGTGTTCTCCGATGCTGTCTTCGATCAGACCCGCTCGGCGATCACTGCCACAGAGGGGGCAGCCAAAAAGCGGATTGGACTTGTCGTGACGCGTTCACGGCTGTTCAAGGACAACCGCATCGAATTCAACGAAGCGGATCAGCGCAAGTTCTGGCTCGACGTTATCGCGTTAGTCACCGCACGCGGCTATGACTACAAGCTATTCACGACCGGACACTTTTCTGATGAGGTATTCCTCGACTCGATGGTCCGCGACGAGAATATCCCGATCAGCAAAGTCGCTTTTAACGTCAACTCGCCTGAAGAGCTCATCAACGAGCTCAGCGCAAGCGATGGCGTAATCGCATTCCGACTGCACGCAAGCATCACCGCTTTTGCCTACTCGGTACCCTCGATCGGGCTTTCTTGGAACTTCAAAGTTCCTGACTTCTACAAGTCAGTCAACTATGAAGAGCGAGCGCTCAGCCACGAACACTGGAACGCTGACGAAGTGCTTTCTGCGCTTGAGAAAGCGATGGACGAAGGTGTCACTAAGGATGAACAGTTCCTAGTGAGCGTCTATGAGACTCTCTTCACCGGGCTGAAAGAGACCTTTGCCCCCAGCACAAGTCGCGTCTCCTACTCTTACGCGGAGTTAAAGCAGAAACTTCCTCGCTACGAAGGCACCACCATGGCTGACTACCGAGGTAAAGTCCAACGAAAGCTCCGCCGTACCTACGAGCAGTACCAGAAACATTCCACTTTCCACTTCGACAAAATGGCCGTTGCCGAAAAAGAGAAGGCTTAGACACAGTCCGTCGCTACCCTACTGGCCCGCGTCGCTGAGGGTAGCGACTCGGGCCAGCGGGGAGACACGCCTGCAGCGAACCGACAGGGCGCTGAGCCTCGAATCCCTTTATGTGCGCAGATAAGTGCAGTGATCCCCGGAGAGGGTCGTGCACTCAGAGCACGTTGGGTAGACCACTACTGAGATTCTTTCATCTGACTGCTAGGGTTCGAGAGTGGTTCACCTTAGCGAAGCAACTCGGCGTCCGTTTGGCTCTCAGATTCGGATCGAGGTCGAGGTCAAGGTCGAGGGGGAACCTGCCGAGATTTTATGGTTTCAGCTGGAAAAGTCGCCCTCGCCGGAGGCAATTGCCGACGCCCTATTCCCTATCGGCCTAATGATCGCCATGGTGACCGACGGTACACTCACCATGGCGTCTCCCGTCTCCGAGCGCCTATCGGGTCAATCGAACACGATTCAGGACATCCTGCTGACGTGGCACGCTACTAAGCTCAGCCCCGCTCGCCTCGAAGTACCCAGCCGCATGAGTGCATCAGATTCCCACGCGCCTGGAACCGCTGCCTGTTTCACGGGGGGGGGGGGGCGTGGATTCTCTCTTCACTTTGCTCAAACACCAGGACGAGATCACGAGTCTCGTGTACGTCCACGGGTTTGATATCCCTCTGCATCGGAGTGATGCCTACGAACAAACCGTGGTCCATTTGAGGACTGTCGCGAAAGACACTGGCAAACAGCTCATTGAGATGTCGACCAACCTCAAGTCATTCGTCAGCAAGGTGCGATGGGGACCTAACGCCCATGGACCAGCCCTCGCGAGCATCGCGATGCTCCTTTCAGGTGATCATGGCAGATTCATAATTCCCGCGACGCACACCTACTCCGATCTGTTCCCTTGGGGTTCCCATCCGCTCGTGGACCCCCTGTGGTCCACCGAATTTGTGGCGGTTGTGCACGACGGTGCTGAAGCCTCTCGAGTGCAGAAGACTGTGACGCTCGGGCACAACGAGCTCGCGCAACAACACCTGCGCGTGTGTTGGAAAAACACCGGAGCGTACAACTGCGGTGTGTGCGAGAAGTGCTATCGAACGAAAATATGTTTATCGCTGGCCGGCACGCTCGACCAGTTTCAGACTTTCGAGGACCCCACCGTGGATGCTGAGGTCCTTCGAAATCTCGTTATTCACAATGCGAATGCTCTCTCGTTCTCGATCGAAAATCGAGATTTTGCCCGGGACGTTGGCGACGAGTCCTTCGCCGAAGCGCTGGACGCGGCGATCGATAAATACTGGCGACGCGAACCGAGAACACGACAGTTGACGCAGTCAAACCGAGCACTAAAGAAAGAGAACCGCCTACTAGCTAAGCGCAACGTTCGGCTAGTCGATGAAATCAGCACTTTGCGCTCGCGAAGGTCGATGCGACTCGCGGATTCGGCAGGCAGGATACTCGCCCGCGGTCGTCGATTACTCTCCCGACAGCGCTAGCACCGCGCGTCGAAGACGCCTGGCATCGATATCTCCCGTTAGGAGAGAACCGCGCGCAGCTTGTTCTCGAACATGCTCAGCGCCGACGCAATCGCCATGTGCATATCGAGGTATTGGTACGTGCCCAAGCGGCCGCCGAAGAACACTCCGGCCTCGGCATCCGCGTGCTTGCGGTACTCCAAGAGGCGATCGCGATCCTCTGCCGTGTTCACCGGGTAGTACGGCTCATCTTCGCGTTCGGCAAACCGCGAGAACTCCCGCATGATGACAGTCTTCTCTGACTGGTAGTTGCGCTCGGGGTGAAAATGACGGAACTCGTGGATGCGCGTGAACGGCACATCGGCATCCGCATAGTTCATGACAGGCGTGCCCTGGAAGTCTCCGACCTCGAGCACCTCCTGCTCGAAGTCGAGCGTGCGCCACGACAGCTCGCCCTCGGCAAAGTCGAAGTAACGATCGATCGGGCCCGTGTACACAACCGGCACCTGGCCGACCATCGACTTCTTGTTGACGGGCTGAGTCTCGTCAAAGAAATCGGTATCGAGACGAACCTCGATGTTGGGGTGATCAGCCATCCGTTCAATCCACGCGGTGTAGCCGTCGACGGGCAAACCTTCGTAGGTGTCGTTGAAGTAGTGATTGTCGTAGCTGTAACGGACAGGAAGTCGGCTAATTACCTCGGCGGGCAAATCGGTCGGAGCCGTCTGCCACTGCTTCGCGGTGTAGTCGCGAATGAATGCCTCGTAAAGCGGGCGACCAATGAGCGAGATCGCTTTCTCTTCCAAGTTTTGCGGCTCAGCATCGCCCAGCTCAGACGCTTGCTCTGCCACGAGCGCGCGAGCAGCATCCGGCCCGAAAGCGGCGCGGAAGAACTGATTGATCGTGCCCAAGTTGATGGGAAGAGGAAAAACCTCACCGCCGTGGTTGGTGTACACACGGTGCTGGTAATCGGTGAACTCGGTGAACTTCGTCACGTAATCCCACACGTGCTTATTAGAGGTGTGAAAGAGATGCGCCCCGTAGCGGTGCACCTCAATGCCCGTCTCCGGCTCGACCTCGCTGTACGCGTTACCACCTATGTGTGAGCGGCGATCGATGACGAGCACCTTGAGGCCTAACTCATTAGCGGCACGCTCAGCGATGGTAAGGCCGAAGAAACCGGAACCAACAACGAGCAAATCAGGAGTCACAATACAACCTTTATGAGTGGAAACCGCGGGCGATAAACCGACGGTAAGCGATGCGACGAATCGCGACAGGCACCAGACGGTAGCCTCCGCGCACAATCACGTTACGAACATTCTGCAATGGAGTGGTGAACCCCAGCTTTCTAAACTCTCTTTGCAAACGCAACTCTGCCTTCAACTGACCGAGCCCGCCCCGCCGCGTGTAGGCACCCGCGCTCACTCGATACATCAGCAGCGCCTCCTGCAAGTTTTGAACCCGCGCACCAGCCTCGATCATGCGAGCAAAAAGCCAATAGTCCTCCATCAGACCCACGTCGATATAGCCGCCGGCGGCCTTCACTGCAGACCGGCGGTACATCACTGTCGGATGGTTAAAGGGATCGTGAAATCGCGAGTACCGAGCGATTTCTTCGTGCCCCTGAGGAGGAACGCGCTTGCCAATGACCGAGCCGTCGTCGTCGGCGAACTCGAACATGGCCGTTCCGACCAAATCCAGACCGTCCGCGATCGCGATGCGCTGCTTCTCAAAGCGGGTCGGCAACGAAACATCGTCGGCATCCATTCGCGCCACAACGTCGAAGGCACATTCGGCAAGCCCCTCTTCGAGCGCGCGTGCGAGCCCTCGGTTGCTCTCTAACACCACCAGTTTTGTGGGCAGCGGTGACGAAGCAATCAGCGTCGTCACCATTGTGCTCAGCTCGCGCGAGATGGGGCCATCCTGAACAATTACTACCTCTGCAGGCGGCAGAGTCTGCTCGTCGACACAACTACGAAATGCGCGTTCTAGGAATGCTGGCCTGTCACCCGAGTAGACCGGCAAAAGCAACGAGAAGTCGTTTTCATTTTCAAGCACGCCCACCCCGTGCTCCCTCAACGTGCGCGACGGCACTTGCCACCACCGGAAGATCAGCGAAATACGCACTATTCGACACGGGGCGCGTACGCGTGCCTTCGACCAGACCACGACGCAGGCCCGACCACAGAACCGGACGCTGCTGAGAGCGTCGAATCGTGCGGACCCAGCGCCGGATGCTCGATGCCCCGTACATCGCCTTTTCCCAAGTCTTGAGGCCGCGGGAATATCGCATCAGCCACACCTTGTTGCGCACTTCGAAAAAGAATCTTTCTCCGGGGTCAAGGTCTGTAGAGCCGAGAAGTTTGGTCTTGTGTACGACGACGCTCGCTGGCACGAAAATGCCCCGGCTACTGCGCAGGATTCGCGTAGAGAATTCAAAATCATCGTTCCAGATGAAATAGTCGGCAATAGGAAGGCCCCGCTGTCGTACCGCTTCAGCCGACACAAACATCGACACGAACGAAGAGCTCCGAACGGCGAGAGTTTTAGCCGAATCCGCCGCCGAGCGCTCGTTCTTGCTGACGAAGGGCTTTTCCCGCGGAGTATTCATGGGGTGGTCGCGGCCATCAGTCCAAATCACTCGCGACCCGGCGATCGTAACCTCGGGCTGCGCCTCGACTGCAGCCACCAGTTCAGCCGCAGCAGATGGAGTGGGAATGGTGTCGTCATCCATTAACCAGAGCCACGTGGGATCGTGTGCTTCGAGTGCTTGCGCCATGCCCGCAGCGAAACCACCTGCACCGCCCGTGTTGCGCTCGAGAGTGATGAGGTCGATTGCGGGAAAATTCGCGCGCACGGCGTCGCCGGATCCATCATCAGAGGCATTGTCGACGACCACGATGGCGTCTAGCGAACGTGACTGCGCCTTCAGCGCAGCCAAGGCTTCCATGAGCAGTTCGCGCCGGTTGTAGGCCACCACCACCGCGACTACGCGGGAAATTTGCGGCATTTTCGGTATCTCGATCTCACTGTCGCGGAGGGAAGGGCAATACTCACCCTAGACGAGGAGAGCACTGTGAACACTTTACAGGGCGCAGCTAACTCCTATAGATAGGATTACCCCGTGCAGAGCGTCAAATCACCGCCCAGGGGGCTTCAGTGACCTGGTGGGAGACTATCCCCGCGTTCCTCGTCGTACTCACGATTGGAATCGCCCCGGGACTGCTGCTGTCGGCGGTGCTGGGACTACGCGGGCTCGCACTGCTTGGCTCTGCGCCAGCCTTCTCAGTAACCACGTTGACGCTGGCATCGATCGCTTCACCCTTGTTTGGCGCGTCTTGGGGCCTCGCTCCCATCGGGGTAACCACCATAGCCCTACTCATAGTCATTGTGGTCTTTCGGATGCTGTGGCACCGGCTGCGGCCACGGCCGGCGTTCGCTCACCCTCCGGCTCGGCTTCTCACTTGGGCTGCACTGGGCGTCGGAATCGCCGCCATAGCGATCACGATCAGATTCGTCGTGGCGTTTGGTGAGCCCGAGAACATCTCGCAGACTTACGACAACATTTTCCACCTCAACGCGGTGCGGTACGTTCTCGATAGTGGCAACGCGTCATCTCTTACGGTCGGCGGACTCAACATTGACAGCCCCGCAGATGGCTCTTTTTACCCGGCTGGCTGGCATGCCCTTACTGCTGCGATTGCCGCCATCACCGGAATATCTATCCCAGTCGCCATCAACCTTGTTTCGATCCTCATCGGCGCTGTGTACTGGCCCCTCGGCTGCGTTTTCCTCGCACGTGCAATTCTCGGACCGCGCGCGATCACCGCAGTGGGAGCGGGGGTGCTTTCGGCGGCGTTCGGGGCGTTCCCCTACGGCCTTATCGACTTTGGAGTGCTGTACCCATACCTACTTGGAGTAAGCCTGCTACCGGCTGCATTGGCTTTTGCGGTCACCGCAACCGGTTTGAGCGACCAACCTGAAATGCGCCCCTCGAGGGCGTGGTTCGCCCTCGTAGGCGTCATCCCTGGGATCACTCTCGCTCATCCCAGCGCAACGATGGCATTCGTTGCACTCTCGAGCATTCTTGTTGTCCTTGGCGCCTATCGTGCTTACAACCGTCTTGTCGCCGCGAGCGCCTCCCCCCGCAGGATTAGGCTCCTCATTTTCGCTGCAGCGCTCGTGCTCACCGCCTTCGTCGCCGCTTGGCTGGTCGTCCGTGTCAGCGTTGTCTGGGAACCCACGAGCACAGCGGCTCAAGCCCTCGGGGAAGTTCTCACCAACTCAACCAACGGCTTGCCCATAGCGATAGTGACCACGGCTCTCGTTGTTATCGGCGCACTCCAGGTTCGCCGGCAACCGCTGCTGCGATGGTTGCTTATCAACTTCAGCATTATCGGAACCCTCTACATCGCTGCGGCGGCAATGCCACACTCGCTACTGCAGTCGCTACTCGTTGGCACGTGGTACGGCGACAGTCACCGGCTAGGATCACTGCTGCCGCTCGTGGCGCTTCCCTTGGCCACCCTTGGGCTCGTGCGAGTTTACGACGCCATCCGCACGCGTGCCTCCACGCACGTTGACGCTGCGGCCTACGTTTCTTCTTCGCAGCGCTCACTCGCAATAACCGCAGTAGCGCTCGTGCTCCTCGCCACTCAGGGATATTCGCTCCATGTCGCCACGCTCGAGGCCCGGAGCAACTATGTAATCCCCCTCGATGCCGCCAAGGAAGCACCCCTGCTCTCCGTCGACGAACTCGACGTTCTCGAGCACGTCGCTCAGTACGTTCCAGAAGGCGCCGTCGTCGCCGGAAACCCGTGGACCGGAGCAGGGCTCGTCTACGCCATCGCTGACCGCGAGGCAATGCTTCCGCACGTCAGCGGCTTCGATAGCGCGGAGTCTGCGCTTGTTGGCGAACACCTGCGCGACGCAGCTAGCTACAATAACCTTTGTGACGCACTTGCGACCCTCGAAGTGGGGTATGCCTTAGATTTCGGCACTCGCGAAGTTCACGGCGAAGTGCACAATTTCGAAGGACTAACCCAACTTGCGACCTCGCAAGCAGTGGAACCCCTGTATACGAGCGGCGATGTAGGGCTGTACAAGATCACCGCGTGCGATTAACAGATAAAGGAAATATATGGCGACGACCACATTGCGAGTCGTCCTCGACGACATCGCTGCGCCTGCATCCCGCAACCTGCGCCGCTATTCAGAGGAACTTGTCAACCAACTCATTGTTGCGGCCCCGCCAAACTGCAAAGTCGCCGGCATCGTTTCAAACAACAGCAGTAGCAGCGAGCACATCGAAAAAACGTTTCCCGGCCTAGCTGAGCTCAGCACGCTGCGCCTAGGCCATGACTCCCTCGTTCGCGCGTGGCAGCACGGGGTCACGAGCATCCCGGCAACTCGCATGTCGGGAAAGGGGCTGGTGCATTCCCCCAGCTTGTTCGCCCCGCTTGCGCGCCACGATCGCATCTACGATGTCGGCACTCAGACGATCGTCACTATCCACGATTTGCTCGCTTGGACCAGCCCAGAATCGCTCAGCAGCCGCCAAGTGGCGTGGAACAAAGCGATGGCCAAACGCGCATATAAATATGCCGATGCCGTGGTGGTCACTAGCCACTCCGTCGCCGCCGAGCTGAGCGAGATCATGGATTTCGGCGAGCGAATCCGTGTTATTTCCGGCGCTGCCACGGGGCATCTCACCCAGCCATTCAACGCTGCAGCCCGAGCCCATGCGCTCGAATTACCGGAACGCTACATTCTTACAACGGGCACGCTCGCGCCGCACACCGGCCTCGAAGCACTGATCCAGGCAATGGCTCACCCGGACGCTCCTGAGATCCCCCTGCTCATCTCTGGTCCACCGGCCTGGGGCGAGCGAGACGTTGCCGGCGTTATCGCGGCCGCCGGGCTTAGTCCTGATCGAGTGCGGCATCTCGGTGTGCTCGACGACGGAGACCTCGCGGTTGCTCTCAACAACGCCACTATGTTTGCGTACCCCAGTATCGCTGAAGGCTTCAGCCTGCCTGTGCTTGAAGCCTTCTCGCTCGGTACGCCTGTCGTTCACTCCGACACGCCCGCCGTCGTAGAGCTCAGCGCGGATGCCGGCTATGCCGTAGAGCGAAACTCTCCTGAGGGTTACCCCGAGCGTCTCGCACACTCCCTCGCGGAGGTTGCTAGCGACACCGAACTTGAACGCCACCTCAGCGTCCGTGGACTTGATCGCTCGCATCTGTTCACGTGGCAAGCCGCTGCCGAGAAAGTCTGGCAGTTGCACGCCGACCTCTGAGCTACAGCTTCGAGTTCAGTTGTGGCAGAGAGCCTATGGGGCAGGATCACCGTCCGTCGGTGCTGAGCTCACAAGTGACTCGGCCACGAGCTCACGAATGTACCCGTAGTCGGGGTTGCCGACCTCCACTACGGGAGGAGAGAGCTCCAAGGTTGTGATTGGAAACTCCCGGGCGCTGCTTGCCAGCCCCGTGAAGAGGCCGAGCATTACAGCCGGAATATCTGTTGTCACCACTTGTGTACCGGCATCTGCAACGCTGCGGAATTTCGTGAGAATGTTGGCAGGTTCGAACTGCCGCAAAATCGCTTCCTGCACCTCTCGCTGGCGCAACATACGGTCGTAGTCATTAGAACCGTGACGCGCGCGTGCATACCAAAGAGCTTCCCAACCACTGAGCGTGCGCTCACCGACCTCAACCCACCCATCGACGTTGATTGGCTGACCAAACTCGTCTTCGTCACCACCAATTGGTTGCCGTTCGGTGACGTTGATCACTACGCCACCAAGCGCGTCGATGAGGTCGTCGAAACCTTCCATATCGATGAGAACGTAATAGTGCAGCTCGAGCCCGGTTACCCCAGCGACGGCATCGCGCATTGCTTCAACGCCCGGGGAACTCGCATGATTCTCTGCATCAGGATAAAGCTCGGGATTTTCCTCGCCATAGGTGTAAAGGTAGCTGATCAGGCATTCATCACCACAGTCATAACCAGAGGGAAAGTCTTGATAAAGCGGCGATCCTTCAACGAACGGAACCAACTCGAGGTTGCGCGGAACTCCGATCAAAGTAGTCTCGCCGGTCTCAGCGTCTACGCTAGCGACCGATATGCTGTCCGGGCGCAGGCCGACCCGGTCAGGGCCTGCATCCCCACCCAGCAGCAGAATGTTGTAGCGCCCGTCGGTCGGTTCTTCGTAATCTTGGCTACTAAACACTTCTGAAATAGTCGAGCGAGCAGAGTCGACTATGTTGACTGCCGCAACTGCTACCCCCGAGTACGCCACCAGGGCGACGAGCGCAAAGCCGACGACAAATGGTCGAGCACCCGCACTCGCTCGCTTGACGCGAGCTAGTCGCAGTGAATCCAATGCAAGCACGATCCACAGAATCACGTACGCCACGAGCACAATTTCAACGACCGCGAGCACCAGTGCGTTGGTGAATGTCGAGAGGAAGAGGTCGCGTGCACCCAAAAACAAGACAATGGCCAGAGCAATTATTGCCCAAAATACGGTCGTGACGACCACGGCGAAACGGCCGAGTCGACGGCTGCCGGCCAGTATCTGGGCAGATCCAGGTACAGCAACGTTGAGCACAACGAGCCACCAAGCCCGGCGGGTCATGACCGACGACGATGCGAGGTCCGGCGCCCGCAAAGAACTGGAGATACTCACAGCAGTTGTTGTAGTGCGGTGTTTTTCTCAGCCACCATCGCTTCGAGCCCACTGGCATATTCCTGCAGCTTCGTCGCCACAGCTGCATCCGTCGATCCGATAATTCGAAGCGCCAAAAGGCCGGCGTTTACTGCTCCACCTATCGAGACCGTTGCAACCGGTATTCCCGCGGGCATCTGCACGATAGACAATAGAGAATCGAGACCGTCGAGTTTCGCGAGGGGGACTGGGACCCCCACGACAGGAAGCGTGGTGACCGATGCCACCATGCCTGGAAGGTGGGCAGCGCCGCCCGCACCGGCAATGATCACGTGAACCCCGCGCGACGCCGCCTGACGGCCGAATGCGATCATTCGCTCAGGTGTGCGGTGCGCCGAAACGACCTCTACCTCGTAAACAACTTCGAACTCAGCGAGGATCTCTGCTGCGCCCTTCATTACGGACCAGTCAGAGTCAGATCCCATGACAATCGAGACGAGCGGTGAAGACATAAAAGGATCCTATCTGTCGGCTTTAGATGCGTGGTTCTCAACACACGGCGGGAACTCCCCCGCCTTGTGGCTAATCGAACTGCGCTGCAGCCGCGCGGGCGGCGCCGCGAACTTCATCGAGTGTGGAACCAGATGCCGTTACGTGGCCCACCTTGCGGCCCGGCCGCGATTGCTTCGAATAGTCGTGAATCTTCGCCGAGGGCGACGCTTCCGTGGCCGCGCCAATACGCTCGTGAAGCTCCTGGCCGACGGGCCCGCCCAGAATATTTACCATGACTGACCATGGTTCGCGCGTAGCCGTGGCGCCAAGAGGCAAGTCGAGCACAGCACGAAGGTGCTGCTCGAACTGGCTCGTCTGGCATCCATCGATGCTCCAATGGCCGGTGTTGTGCGGCCGCATCGCTAGTTCATTGATGACAATTCGGCCATCGGTAGTTTCGAAGAGTTCAACGGCCAAGACTCCCGTCACGTCGAGCCCCTCGGCAACAGTGCGTGCGATCGCGGCGGCCTCAGCAGAGAGCTCCGCGCTCACATCAGGCGCCGGAGCAACGACTTCAGCACAGACGCTGTCTCGCTGGATGCTCTCGACTACGGGCCACAACGCCACGGCTCCAGAGGGATTGCGTGCAATCGACTGCGCCAGTTCCCGGCTGAAATCAACGAGCTCTTCAATCAGGAGTTCGCCAGCGTCAAGCCAGTCTGCCGCGTCAGCCGCAACGCGCACGATTTTGACACCCTTGCCGTCGTAGCCGCCACGCGGAGTCTTGAGAACGCCGACACCGTTGTGCGCAGCCAGGAACGCCTCCACGTCTGCAACAGTCGCGACCTTCGCCCACGCCGGCATCGGAAGACCGAACTGCTCAAGCCGCTCTCGCATCTGCAGCTTGTCTTGAGCAAAGAGAAGCGCATGCGGGCCAGGCTGCACGGAGATACCCTCAGCCACCATCGCCGCCAAAACCTCCTGCGGAACGTGCTCGTGATCGAAAGTCACCACGTCTACTTGGCGCGCGAACTCCAGAACCTCATCAACCGAGTGGTAGTCACCTACGGCTGTTGCAGCCAAAGCAGCCGGAGATCCCTCGGCCTCTGCCAGCACTCGGATGTCAATCCCCAAGTTGATAGCGGGCGGGATCATCATGCGTGCGAGTTGGCCACCACCGATAACTCCGACTTTTACTGACATGAACTCTCCAGAGGTAGCCCTGATGGATTATCAGGATCGTGCAAGACTTCGCAGCTAGAATTTCACCGCTTCCTCTATCTTTGCTTATCTACCGGGCGGATCCGTGCGTTCACTCATCACTCAGCTCAGCCGCTTCGGCCTCGTCGGTGCCGTGGGAGTGGTTATCGACGTCACAATTTTCAATATTTTGAGAACCACTGTGCTCGCCCCCGAGGTACTGCATGAGGGGCCGATCATCGCAAAAGTCGCCTCAACTACAGTCGCAATACTGGCAAACTGGCTCGGCAACCGCTACTGGACTTTTCGCCGAACTACGCTTCAGCATCCGCTACACGAGGGCTTTAAATTCGCACTCGTGAGTGTCGGAGGCATCGTTATTGGCCTCAGTTGTCTCGTGGTGTCTCACTACGTTTTGGGCTATACCTCGTTGCTCGCTGACAACATCTCCAGCAACGTCATCGGTTTGGCTCTCGGCACCATCTTCAGATTCTGGGGCTATCGAACGTGGGTGTTCGCCGAGCAGGCTAACGCTCCCGCGAGCCTCGATGCACAAGGCCTAGCGGCGCCCCAACGCCCGATAACGCCAGCCGGACTCACGCCACTGCACCGGGTCCAAGCAATTTCTACCGTCGAGGATCGCACGCTGCGCGACGACTGAGGCTAACGCCTGCGGATCGATGTCGCGGTACTCACTCCATTCAGTGAGAACCAGCACCACATCCGCATCATGGGCAGCTTCGAGCGGCGTAGCGACGTAGTCAAGGCCGGGGCGGATGCGGCGCGACGTCTCGATCGCTTGAGGGTCGGTCGCGCGCACTAGCGCCCCCAACTCTGCCAGCCGAGCAGCAACGTCCAACGCGGGAGAGTCACGAACGTCATCGGATTCAGGTTTGAATGCCAAACCAAGAACCGCGACTCTCGCGCCCTCAATCGTGCCGCCAAGTACTTCGCGACACAGGTCGACCATGCGCTCACGACGCCGGAGGTTGATCGCGTCAACCTCGCCCAAGAAGTTGAGCGCGTCACCGGCACCCAGCTCGGAGGCCCGAGCCATAAATCCGCGGATGTCTTTCGGGAGGCATCCGCCACCGAAACCAAGGCCGGCATTGAGGAACCGGCGGCCGATTCGCTGATCGTAACCAATGGCATCCGCCAGTTGAGTGACGTCGGCACCGGTCACTTCAGCGACCTCGGCCATCGCGTTTATGAACGAAATCTTGGTCGCCAAGAACGCATTGGCCGCGACCTTGACGAGCTCGGCAGTCGCGAAGTCGGTCACGACCCGCGGGATCTCCTGGGCTAGCACCGAGCCGTAAACCTCGTCAAGAACGGCAACGGAATGCTCGTCACCCGGACGCACTCCATAGACGAGGCGGTCGGGGCTGATGGTGTCTTTGACGGCATAGCCTTCGCGCAAAAATTCGGGATTCCACGCCAAGTGAGCACCGGCAGCCTCAATTTGGGCTGCCAAACGCTCGGCGGTGCCCACGGGAACAGTCGACTTGCCGACAACGACGTCGCCGGGTGTCAGAAACGGCATGATTGCGTCGAAGGCGGCCTCCACGAAACGCAGATCCGCCGCGTTCGACCCCTCCTGCTGCGGCGTACCGACCGCGATGAAATGCACCGTGGCGCCCTGAGCGCGGCTGATGTCCGTGGTGAACGCGAGAGTTCCGGCCGACAGAGTCTCGGCGAGCAGTTCTGGCAATCCGGGTTCATAAAACGGTGCATGAGCTGAGGCCAACAAGTCGACCTTCGCCTGATCAATGTCTACGCCGACAACGTCGTGACCGAGTTTTGCGAGAGACGAGGCGTGGACGGCACCGAGGTAGCCGCAACCGATAACTGAAATCTTCACGCTGCGCACCCTATCTGATGAGGGTTGACAAAAAGTAGCGTGCCGATGCGAATGCCCGATGCGACCACGCAGTGGCTTAGATGTCTAGCGGGTACCCCACACGGTGGTCTCGTCAGACGGATGCGATTCATCGCGTTGGCGACGCATCGACACCACGTTCTGGTTGTTCTCCATGAGGTCGTGCAGGGCCGCTTGAGTGAGTGCCACCGAAGGGATGTCGCGCAGCACAACCGGGTGATCGTGGCCCGCATTGATCAGAAGATCACCGCTGCCGAACATCCGCTGAACCCACGACTGACGAACCGTGACGTCGTAGCCGCGGCTGTGCAGGAGCTCTTGACGCACGCGCACGAAGACTCCGCGCGAGAGCACTACACGGCGCGTGGTGATTGTGTAGTTTCGCGCTAACCAGGAAAAGAAGGGCAAGAACCAGACGACGACGATAAGCAACAGTCCTGCGGTGAGCAGGGCGAGGTTCTGCCAGTTCTCGGCAAAACTGCCGAAGAAGTAGCCAAGGGCACCAGCCGTCGCGATAAATACGATGCCGGGAAAGACCAGTGCCCGGGCGTGGGAGCGCACGCGAGCAACAATGGCTTCGCGCTGAACGCTCATCTCATGGGGCATAGTTCATTCATACCGCAGGTGAGTGACGTCGCCTGCCGCGACGTGCTGCAACTGACCGTTCGCATCGTCCTTGACGACGAGTTGCCCCTGATCGTCGACAGTCTCGGCCGTGCCAAAAATTCGATCGCCGCCGGGCAACTCAACCCTCACGCGGCGACCAATGGTCCCGCACTCCGCGCGCACCGCGGCAGCGATACCGCTGCGCACCGGGTCGAGACCGCCGGCCACGAATTGTTCTACAAGAGCGACCAGTTCTTTCAGGTAGCGGCTCAAGGCTTCATCGAAGTCGGGCTGAGCCCCCTCTAGCAACAACGAGGTCGATACGGATGTCGGCAATTCGTCACGCTCAATCGTGAGGTTCAGCCCTGCCCCCACAATCACTCCGGTGCCGCCCGCTACGAGTTCCGAAAGCAGCCCCGACACTTTCAAGCCCTCGATCTGAACGTCATTGGGCCACTTGAGGGTGACCGCGCGATCGTTCACGAGGGTTCGCACGGCGCGGGCCATTGCTAAGCCACCGATCAACGGCATCCATGACAGAGCTTCGATGGAGGCGTTGGCCGGCGCAACCAGCACCGACACCGCGAAAGTTTTGCCCGCAGGCGCTACCCATTCCCGCCCGAGCCGCCCGCGGCCGGCCGTCTGGTTGGCGGTGACGAGAGTGGACAAGTGCTGGGCTTCTCCTCGCGCTGCACGGGCAAGCAGCTCCTGATTAGTCGAGCCGACCTCCTCGAGGTGCTCAAGTAACGGTGCAGCGGCGGTACTCAGTGGCAAGTCCATCGCTTTAGCGTAGGGCCGCACGCAGGGCGGCACTGTGCTTTTGGTCTTTCCTCAATGAATTGGCCGTGAAACTTGTGGGTTCCGCCAACCACACAAGCACGGGATGGGTGGGTAAAGTGACACAGTGACCGAAGACAACTCGACTCCAGACATGTTCACGACCGCCGGCCGGATCGCCGATCTCAAGAACCGCTATCACGAAGCCGTGACCGCCAGCGGTGACGCGGCCATTGAAAAGCAGCACGCCAAGGGCAAGATGACCGCCCGCGAGCGAATTGAGCAGTTGCTCGACCACGGCTCGTTCGTAGAGCTCGACGAGTTCGTTCGACACCGCACCCACGCCTTCGGCATGGAGAAGAAGCGCCCTTACGGTGACGCTGTCGTTACCGGTGTCGGCACCATCCACGGTCGCCAGGTCGCTGTCTACGCGCAGGACTTCACCATTTTCGGTGGTTCGCTCGGCGAGGTCGCTGGCGAAAAGATCATCAAGGTCATGGATCATGCCATGAAGACGGGTGTTCCGATCATCGGCATGCTCGACTCCGGTGGAGCTCGCATTCAAGAGGGCGTTGTTGCTCTCGGCAAGTACGGCGAGATTTTCCGCCGCAACACTCAAGCGTCGGGTGTCATCCCGCAGATCTCGATCATCATGGGCCCGGCCGCTGGTGGCGCCGTCTACTCCCCAGCACTCACCGACTTCGTGATCATGGTCGACAAGACCAGCCAGATGTTCGTGACTGGCCCCGACGTCATCAAGACCGTTACCGGTGAAGATGTCGGCATGGAAGAGCTCGGTGGCGCTCTCACCCACAACAAGGTGTCGGGCGTTGCTCACTACTTGGCGAGCGATGAAGAGGATGCTCTCGACTACGCGCGCACCCTCGTCGGCTTCTTGCCCGACAACAACCTCTCGGATGCTCCCATCTACGAGAGCGAAGTTGAGTTGGAAATCACGGACGAGGATCGCAAGCTCAACGCGATCATTCCCGACAGCCCCAACCAGCCCTATGACGTGAAGACGATCATTGAGCACATCGTCGACAACGGCGACTTCCTTGAAACCCAGCCTCTCTTCGCCCCCAACATCGTGGTCGGTTTTGGCCGCGTTGAAGGTCGCTCGGTTGGCATCATCGCCAACCAGCCTCAGGCCATGGCCGGAACCCTCAACATCGAGGCCGGCGAAAAGGCTGCCCGTTTCGTTCGTTTCTGCGATTCGTTCAGCATCCCCATCCTCACTCTCGTCGACGTGCCCGGCTACCTGCCCGGAACCGACCAAGAGTGGACCGGCGTTATTCGCCGTGGCGCCAAGTTGCTCTACGCCTACGCTGAAGCGACCGTGCCGCTGGTGACCGTCATCACGCGCAAGGCCTACGGCGGGGCTTACATCGTCATGGGATCCAAGCAACTGGGTGCTGACCTCAACTACGCGTGGCCGACCGCCGAGATTGCCGTCATGGGTGGCCAGGGCGCCGTCAACATCCTGTACCGCGGTGAGATCAAGGCCGCCGAAGCCGCTGGTGAGGATGTCGCTGCCGTGCGCACGCGACTCGCCAACGAGTACACCTACAACGTTGCCAGCCCGTTCCTCGCCGCGGAGCGTGGCGAGCTCGACGGCGTTATCGAGCCCGCTGCCACTCGCGTGCAGGTCGTCAAGGCCCTGCGTGCACTGCGCACGAAGCGCGCGAGCATGCCGCCCAAGAAGCACGGAAACATTCCGCTGTGATCGGCGAACATGCTGCCGAGGAGCCGGCCGACATTCGGATCGTCTCCCGGAACGTCACGCCTGAAGAAGCGGCGGCCGTTACGGCTGTCGTGCGCGCCGCTCTGCTGGAATCGGCAGAGCTTGCGGGTGCGGATGATGTGGCTCCAGCCTCGGCATGGGCTCGCAGTCAGCGCCCGATTCGTGAACCGCTCACCCCGGGGCCCGGGGCGTGGAACGCGAGCGCTCGACGCTAAAACGGAACTTTTGCCCCGTGCATTGCGTAAAACCTGTGGTTTCGTAGTCGTACCCCAATTACGAGCAACGGAATTCGTTGAAAACCGCGAAAACCCAAGGAACTCCGCGGCTCAAGGGAAAAATTGTCCCCCGAGAGTCCCCCAAAGAACCGACTTTGTTAGTTGTTTGCGTAGTGCAGAATATTAAGTGCTAGGTGGATCTCCATAGGAGTTACACCGCCAAAGGTTGGCCGACTAGGGTAAGCGGGCCAATTCTTTGGGGGCGGATCAGGACGATATTCGGGTTATCGTCCTGATCCGGGTTCTAGCGAAGGGTCGGAGAAGTGCTTCTTATAGCCACTCCGGCCCTTCCGCCGTTAACGCGCCCTACGCTGCAGAACGCGCCACTCCTGCCCCAACGAACCCGCGCTCGTTTACAGGCGCGCGCAGAGCCGGTGAGCCGCCTTAGACGCTGACGGCATCCACTCGAGGGATCTCAAGCCAGATATCAACGACATCCTCTTCAAGAGAGTCTTGGCCGAGCGCGCTCGATTCGCCGTCGCCTGCGCTGTGCAAGCCCACGACCGTAATCGCGACATCCGAGCCCTCTGGCACCGTCCGAGCAATCACCTTGTCAGCGCTGGTCGACTGGATCGCCTGGGCAAGGCGGTTGAGCACCCGGTCGAGATCCTCGTCAGAGAGGTCATCGATACCGCCTTCATCGAGAAGAGTGACGGTTGCGCCACGGCGTCGCGCGATCATAACCTGATCACGGACAGCGTCGTTGAGGAGCTTGCGTCCACGAATCTCGTCACGAATGGCGCCTTCGAGGTTGAGACACTCGCGGCGTTCGGCGTCCGAGAGGTCACCATCTGTTTCACGAATACGTTCGAGCATTTCGAGCGCCATCGAGCTGGTCTGGTCGAGTCGGAACTGACGTTCGTGAACGTGCGCGTCTTGAGCAGCTTGCCAGTCAGTCGCTTCTTGCTCCGCCAAGATAAAGCGCTGTGCGTCTTTGGATGCCTTCGCCAAGCCACTGCTCAGCACGTGCGAAACGGCGACCCAGGATGCGCTGCCGACGATTCCGAGGCTGAACAACCCTGCCGGCCCTACCGGGCCCAGACTGAACGTATGCGCGACAAGGAATCCGATGCCGAGCCATGCGAAGGTATGACGCCCCCGCGTTGACGTGATCGTGAGCAGAGTGCCGCTGGCCGCGACGTACCACGTCGCGTAGCCCGTTCCCCCCTCGCGGGTGAAGTCGAGCTCGTTAGCGACCAACAGCGAGATGGCCACGACGGTAGCGAAGTTGAACGTCGCCATCCAGATGGGCATGCGCACAGGCCCCCACGGCAGCAAGCTCACGATAGTTGCGATGCCATAGAGCGCCATCGCAATGTAGATCGGTAGCGGCCGATCGGGGATATCAATCGTGTAGTTGGCTAAGACGATGTGGTACGCCGAGAAGAGCGCGGCCAAGCCCACAATCAGGTAGCGGGGAACTCCGATGTTCACTGTTCGCCCTCCGCTTCATCCGAGAGAGCGACAGCTTCATGCTCGTCGGGCTCGGTGAGCTCAGGAACCGCCGCCACAGGATCAACCAACGTAGAAATTTCGTCGCTCCTGTTGTTGTGGGGCCACTGAATGCAAATCTGCGTTCCCGCGCCGGGCACCGAGGCGATAGCCGTTCGCCCACCCGCGTTTGCCACGCGTTCCACGATCGATACGCGCACTCCGAGTCGCTCCTGTGGAACGTGATCGAGATCGAAACCGCCTCCGGTGTCGGTGATCAACACCTCAATACCGTTTCCCTCGAGACCGCGCACTTCAACGCTGCGCAGTACATCGGCGCCTCCCGCGTGCTGAAGGCTGTTCATCATCGCCTGCACGGCAGCGGAGTGGACGGCTTCGGCGGCGGCCGCCGGCAACGAACGCGCGCCAACGCTGCGCACAGCACACGTGAAGTTAGAAGCAAGCAGGTCAGCCGACGTGACAACCCGCTGCGCGAGATCGGTGGCTTGGATGGTGGAAATGTCATCCGGTGACGTTGCGGCGGCTTCGCGCAAGTGACCGATCGCGTTCCCGGCCATAACCGCCGCGAGGCGTTGCGCATCCGGTGAATACGCGCGCGCAGCCGAGATGAAGGTCGTGAGCACACTGTCGTGAACAATTGAGTCGACTTGCACGCGCTCGACCTCGGTGGCGTGCTGCCGCACCGCATTGCCGTAGCGCCGAAGTGCTGTCGCTTGAGCGTCATCCACGTTCGTTGCTGCTTGGCGCAGCATCGTCACGATGATCATGATGGCGCTACCCAAAATTAGGGCGTAGAAAGCTTCGAGCACAGCGAGCTGCCACGGCGCATCGCCACCAACCGGCAGGCTCCGCACCACGAGATAGACCAGCGGTGCAGCGAAGAGATAAATCGTCGCCGTGACACGGCTGAAGGCGATCGCGGCCATCGCCGTCGCGACCGTAATGAGGTAGTTCAGCCAGTGGATGCCGCTGAACACTTCGACGTCGGGAAGAACGGTGAACGGCCAGCTTACGAGAGCCAAGAAGTACACCACCGCGAAGGTTCCGTGCATTGCACGGACAGCGCGGTTCGCGAACGACGCCACAACCACCACGATCAGCAGCCCGAAGAGGGCCGGCACGAACGTCAGCAGCCACCACGGCTGCGCCTCGCCTGTTTGGCCGAGCAGCCACGGCAGGGTTTGCGCACCGAAAACGAGACCAATTACCGCGACAGAGCGCGAAATAACGCGCTCAACCTGTTTGCGGCTGATCGGATTTCGCGGCTGCTTTGCCGTGGGCGCCGGTCGCGCCGTCGTGAGGCTAGTGGCCATCGCCGCCTTCAGAATCCAATCCAGGAAGGATTCCGTCTTCAACGGCGCGACGCAAAAGGTCGACCTTGGTCGGAGCGGGGCGACCCACCTCGACGTACTTCACGCGGATGCGGTCGAGATATTCACGCGCGGTCGAGTAGCCGATACCCAGCTGCTGGGCGGCAAGCTTGAGCGGCAGCCCCGAAGCGTAGAGATGCAAGATTTCGCGTTCCCGGCGGCCGAGTTGAGCCTTGGAGAAGTCGCGGTCAGCGTCGATTGCCGTTGCCCACTCGAGGTTGTTGAGAACCTCACCGCGCGCAACCGTTGCGGCAGCGGCGAGCACGGTCTTCGTGGCGGATGACTTAGGAATAACACCAGCGGCTCCGGCGGCGAGCGCTTCACGCACGCTAGCCACGCGGTCAGCGATGCTGTGAACGAGCACGGCAGATCCCGTGGCTTGCACGTTCTTTACGTTGTCGGTGACGGTAGAGCCGTCGCCGAGCGAAAGGTCGAGAACAACAACGTCAACCTCACGGCCATTGAGGCCTTCGACGAGTTCTTTCACTGTGGCCGCGGCGAGCACAAAGTCGTAACCCTCATCGATGAAGGCGGCCTTGAGGCCCAGCCGCACCGATTCGTGATCGTCTACGACGGCAACGGTGATGTTCCGCTGAGCGCTCTCATTGGGCGTCTCGGTCCCGGATGATTCTGTCTGGGCCATGTGGCGTCCTCCTGAGTTTCTGTGCCCTATCGTAGCCGCGATAGAGCGCGATCATGCATGTTGGCTAGTCCAACACACGTGCTCACTTTCGCGTGAACGTTCCCACAGCTTCGACGTGATGAGTGTGCGGGAAGAGATCGAATGCGCGCACGCTCGAGAGCTCGTACCCGCGCTCAGCAAAGAAAGCAACATCGCGGGCAAACGCCACGGGATCGCACGCAACATAAACGACCTGGGCCGGATGCGCCCGAGAAACGAGATCGACTACCTCACGGCCAGCGCCCGAACGCGGCGGGTCGAGAATGATGGTGGCCTTATCAAGACGCGCGCGCTCGGTGGCGGTCGCTTCTTTCAAGTGCTGACGGAGCCAGTGATCGACGCGACCGGTCTCTGCGTGAGCACCAAGCCACTCCGACAGGTTCTGCGCGGCGTGGTCGGTAGCGGCCGACTCGGCCTCGACCGAGGTGATCTTGGTCGCGGGGCCAAACTTGTCGCCCACTGCCGCAGCGAAGAGGCCAACGCCACCATAGAGATCCAAGTTGGATGCCGCGGGGTCAAAAAGTTCGGGATTAATAGCGTCTTGCACGGCCGAGGTCAGCACTTGGGCGGCGCCATGGTGAACCTGCCAGAAACCGGAATCGAGCAGCGTGAATTCACGCTCCCCTACCGTTTCGGTGATGACCTGAGGCTTTTGCTTACCGATGATCAGGCGCACTCCCCCCGTGCTGGGGTTGAGAACGTCAACGCGGTCGAAACCGGTGAAGTTTTGATCGAGCGGTGCGCCAGCCGAAAGCTCAGGAGTCGCGAGCGGCAGGTCAGCGACTGAGATGACTCGGTGCGACCGGGCCGCGAACGGACCCACGTTTCCATGTTCGTCAACGTGCAGGCTGACGCGGGTGCGCCATCCGAGTCCCTGGCGTTCGTCGTCGCCGGGAACGGCTTCGACAACCGGCGCGAGCGTGACCTTGGCCATGCGCTCAAGAGACTCGCTGAGGATTTGAGCCTTGAGCTCGCGTTGGTGGCTGAGTTCTATGTGGCCGAATTCCGCGCCGCCGGCACGATTGTCGGGATCGCGATCAACACCTGCGGCCGCCCAGACGTGCTCTTGGCGGTGTTCACTCGGCGTCACAACTTTTACTGTCTCCGCACGCCAGAACGACTTCTTTTTGTCGTCGGTAATGCGCGCGAGCACCCGTTCTCCCGGGATCGCGTCGGAGACAAACACGACACGGCCGTCGTGCCGCGCCACACTGACACCCCCGTGCGCAATGTTGGTAACGTCTACTTCGATCATCTGGCCAAGCAATTCACCCATCCCTTGAGCATAGGAGCCTTTGTGCGCCTTTATCTTGCTTCGACCTCTCCCGCGCGCCTCGCAACACTGCGTGCCGCTGGCGTCGACCCCGTACTTTTGGCCTCCGGCGTTGACGAAGACGCTGTTGCCGCCGCAGCCCCCGGCCCCCTCGATGGCCCCGCCCTTGTTGAGTTGTTGGCGCGCGCCAAGGCCGAAGCGGTGGTTGGCGCGCTGGTCGCTGGCGCGCCGATCGATGGCTTCATTTTGGGTGGAGATTCCGCTTTTGAATTGGATGGCGAATTATTTGGAAAGCCGCATGAACCAGAGATTGCGCGGCAGCGGTGGCACGCGCAGCGCGGTCGCACGGGCGTGTTGCACTCCGGCCACTGGCTCATCGATCACCGCGGAGGCCGGGTTCGTGGCGCGACCGGTGCCGTCTCGAGCGCCAGCGTAAGTTTTGCAGCCAATATTTCGGATGCAGAAATCGACGCCTATGTCGCAACCGGCGAGCCCTTGAAAGTAGCCGGCTCATTCACGATTGATAGCCTCGGCGCTGCGTTCATCGAGAGCATCGAAGGCGACCCGCACGCTGTAGTGGGGCTCTCGGTTTCGTTGGTGCGCCAACTCATGCGGGAGTTCGAAGCTGAGTGGACCGATCTCTGGAACATCGATCGCCCGTCTCTGTAGGCATTCACAGTGCTTGTCCCAGATTTTTGTGCGCTTCAGCCCAAGGCTTCGGCCATCATCCCCATAAGCTAGGTCACTATGGCTCGTATTACGAAGGTACTCATCGCCAACCGCGGAGAGATCGCCGTTCGCGTTATCCGCGCGGCTAAAGACAGTGGCATCGGTTCAGTGGCGGTTTATGCCGACCAGGATCGGGATGCTCGGCACGTGAAGCTCGCCGATGAGGCATATGCCCTCGAGGGCTCCACGAGCGCTGAGACGTATCTCGTGATCGACAAGATTCTGTCGATCGCGCGCCGTTCCGGTGCCGACGCCATCCACCCGGGCTACGGCTTCCTCGCAGAGAACGCCGACTTCGCTCGTGCCGTCATCGAGGCTGGCATCATCTGGATCGGCCCGTCGCCCGAAGCGATTGAGAAGCTGGGCGACAAGGTTTCGGCTCGCCACATCGCCGAGAAGGTGGGCGCACCACTCGCCCCCGGAACCCTCAACCCCGTCTCGGGCGCGGAGGAAGTTCTCGACTTCGTTGATCTTCACGGTCTCCCGGTTGCCATCAAGGCAGCATTCGGCGGCGGCGGTCGCGGCCTCAAGGTTGCGCGCACTCGTGAAGAAATTCCTGAGCTGTTCGACTCCGCTACCCGCGAGGCTGTTGCAGCCTTCGGTCGCGGCGAGTGCTTCGTGGAGAAGTACCTCGACCAGCCTCGTCACGTCGAGACCCAGTGCCTCGCGGATGCTCACGGCAATGTCGTCGTGATTTCCACCCGCGACTGCTCACTGCAGCGTCGCCACCAGAAGCTTGTTGAAGAGGCACCGGCCCCGTTCCTCAGCGATGAGCAGAACAAAGCCTTGTACGAGTCCTCCAAGGCCATCCTGCGCGAAGTGGGTTACCTCGGTGCTGGCACCTGTGAGTTCCTCGTAGCCAAGGACGGCACGATTTCGTTCCTCGAAGTGAACACTCGCCTCCAGGTCGAGCACCCCGTCTCTGAAGAAGTGACGGGCATTGACCTCGTTCGCGAACAATTCCGCATCGCGGAAGGTGGAGTGCTCGACTACGACGACCCCACCCCGCGCGGCCACTCCTTTGAGTTCCGCATCAACGGTGAAGACGCTGGCCTGAACTTCATGCCCTCCCCCGGTCCCGTTCACGTTCTGCGCGTGCCCGGCGGCCCCGGCATCCGTGTCGACAGTGGTGTCACGACCGGCGACGAGATCAGCGGCGCCTTTGACTCTCTGCTCGCCAAGCTCATCGTTACCGGTTCCAGCCGCGAGGATGCTCTTGAGCGTTCGCGCCGCGCCCTCGACGAGTTCGAGGTTGCTGGCCTTCCCACGGTGCTTCCGTTCCACCGCAAGATCGTGCGCGATCCTGCTTTCACTAGCGACCCCTTCAGCGTGTACACGCGCTGGATCGAAACCGAGTTTGAGAACGACATCGAGCCCTGGACCGGATCTCTCGCCGATGAGACTCCCGTTGTCGCTCGCCACAATGTGGTCGTCGAGGTCAACGGCAAGCGCGTCGAAGTGAACCTGCCCTCCAAGCTCGTACCGAGCACGTCGACCGGTGCAACGCTCTCGGCCGCTCCCAAGCGTCGGGCAGCATCCAGCGTCAACACAATTACCGGTGACTCGGTCAAGGCACCGATGCAGGCGACGATCGTGAAGGTTGCGGTTGCCGAGGGCGACAAGGTCGTCAAGGGCGACCTCATCCTTGTTCTCGAAGCGATGAAGATGGAACAGCCGCTCGTCGCGCACAAGGACGGCGTCGTTGCATCGATCAACGCATCAGTCGGCCTAACGGTCTCGTCTGGCCACCTGCTCATGAACATCGCTGACTAGGGCGCGCAGCTCCACGCGCTGACAGCGTAAGAAAGGCCGCACATTCCGTTTCGCGACGGGCTGTGCGGCCTTTGCAGTTGGTGGACCCTAGGAGATTTGAACTCCTGACCTCCTCGATGCGAACGAGGCGCGCTACCAACTGCGCCAAGGGCCCGTACTGCTGAAGCAACAATATCACTCGCCAAATGTTGGCAACGACGAATCCGGCCGCACTCTGGGAGACGGATGCTGCCTTAGGGCAAGAGCCCCAGCTTTCGGGCGGACGAGACTGCCGTGAAGCGCGACGACGCATCGAGTTTCTTCATGGCACTGCCGAGGTACCCCTTGACCGTTTGCTCGGTGAGAGACAGCAGCGCCGCCGTGCGCGAATTGCTGTAACCGAGAGCGACGCACGAGAGCACGTCTGTCTCGCGGGGCGAAAGTTGCACGCTTCGATCGCGCGGCAACAGGTCGGGGTCGCCCACGCTAAGCGCGTCCGTGAGCCCTCGGCCGATGTCGTGCAACTTCTTCTTGACGTCGCGATCCGCGACTGTCGCCGCCAACTGGCGCAGCTGCGCAAATTGCTCCCGCACGTGCTCCTCCGCCACGGGCGACAATCCCCCGCCTGGATTCGACCGCAATGCCACCAGGCGACGCGTCACTTCATCCCGAATCGCGAGCTCGTTACCCAGCGCTGCAGCGATGGCGACCGCGGGCCTAGCCGCCGCAGTATCAGGCTCGACGAGGGAATGTGATCCGGCGTAGATCAGCCCGCGCAATGTGCCTCCGGCAATGATGGGGATTGCCAGCAGAGACACGACACCTTCACCCAAGACTGCGCTGTCGTAGTCGTGGGTGATGTCGCTCTCGCGCTCATAGTTGCGCGTAAAACGGGGACTGCGCTGAGCCATCGCTAAGCCACCGAGCCCGCGCTCTTTTCGCACCTTCAGGCCGTCGAGATTGCCCGTTCGCGCACCGCTGAAGGCGCTGACGGTCAGCTCAATACCCGACGTGAGCCCGCCAAAAGACAGGCTAAAGCCGGTGCTCGAGGCAATCTCTCGAGTGGCTTGCTGGATCAATTCGAAGTCACTTGGTTCAGACATCTGCGCCATTGCGGATTCCCAACTTTCGGGGGTATTACGACCTGTACGCCCCTCCGTAATCTGAGGCTAGCACGGGATTCTTTAGCCCCCGCAGGGAATCCACAGCTCACATTTCAAAGGAGAAATTGATGCCAGATGCCCCTTCGCTAGAACGAGTTTCGGCTCACACAGCGTCCGCTCGCTTACGTCAGCAGAGCGGTTCTTACGCCGAAACCTACGAGCATTCAACGCGTGCTCCCGACGACTTCTGGCTGCAGCAGGCCGGCCGCGTCGACTGGATTACGCCACCAACGCTGTCCTCCCCCAGACAAGCTGACCAGCCCGGCACCGATCACGGGTGCTGGTTTGCCGACGGAACCATGAACATGAGCGTCAACGTTCTCGACCGCCACGTCGCCGCGGGCCGAGGCGGCAACCCCGCACTCATCACCGACTCCGCTATGACCGGCGAGCAGAACGTGCTCACCTACGCCGAGCTCCTCGAGCGCGTGAGAAAGTTCGCCGGCGCCCTTCAGGAACTGGGTGTCGGCGCAGGCGATCGTGTCTTGATCTACCTGCCCATGATCTCCGAAGCAGTGGTCGCCATGCTGGCGTGCGCGCGCATCGGCGCCGTTCATTCGGTGGTATTCGGAGGCTTCGCCGCCAACGAACTCGCCGTTCGCATCAACGACGCCACTCCCTCGGTCATCGTGACCGCCACCGGAGGCCTCGAGCCCGCTCGCCACGTGGAATACCTGCCCATCGTTCATCAGGCGATTGGGCTCAGCAGTGGCAGCGTGCGCCATGTCATCGTCAAGGACCGCCCTCAGATCGCCGGCGATATCACCGAGTACGCCACGGGAGCTGCTAACGGCGGGTCTCTCGACGTCGCGTGGTTGGACTGGGATGCACTCGAGACGGGCGCTCTTCCCGCCGACGCTGTGGAGATGCGCTCTCAAGACCCGCTCTACATTCTCTACACCTCCGGAACTACCGGTAGCCCCAAGGGCGTCGTGCGCGACACAGGCGGTTACGCCGTCGCACTGCAGTGGGCCATGACCAATATCTACGCTGTGGGCCACGACAGCACGATTTTCACAGCGTCGGATGTCGGCTGGGTCGTTGGCCATTCCTTCATCGTTTACGGCCCCCTCCTCGCCGGCGCGGCGACGGTACTTTACGAGGGAAAGCCGATTGGCACCCCTGACGCGGGAGCGTTCTGGCGCATCATCCAGGAGCACAGCGTCGACGTGCTCTACACAGCGCCCACCGCGCTGCGCGCGATCCGCCGCGAAGATCCCACGCTCGATGAGCTGGAGAAATATGACACTTCGAGCCTGCAAGCGATCTACCTCGCCGGCGAGCGCCTCGATACCGAAACGTGGCACTGGGCAAACGACGGCATCCGTGTTCCCATCGTCGACCACTGGTGGCAGACCGAGACGGGGTGGCCCATTTGTGCCAACCCCCGCGGACTTCAGCAGCTCGAGTCGAAGGCAGGCTCAACGGGGGTGCCGATGCCCGGGTTCGTTCCCCGCATCCTCGACCGCGAAGGCAATGACGTCACAAAGCCAGGCACCGAGGGAAACATTGCGATCCAGTTGCCCCTCCCTCCCGGCGCTCTGATCGGGCTCTGGGGAAGCACGGAACGGTTCGAGAACTCCTACCTCACCGAGTTCCCCGGCTACTACGCCACCGGTGATGCCGGTTACTTCGACGATGACGGGTATCTCTTCGTGATGGGGCGCACCGATGACGTCATCAACGTGGCGGGGCACCGCCTGTCGACGGGGTCGTTCGAAGAAGTGATTTCGCAACATCCGGATGTCGCGGAATGCGCCGTTCTCGGACTTCACGACGAACTGAAGGGACAGCGAGCCGCGGCCTTCATCACGATGAAGCACGGCAGGGACCGTGACGAAGGCGCCCTCGCTATCGAGCTTGTAGCGCTCGTGCGCGAGGTGATTGGGCCCGTCGCCGCCTTCCGGGACGTCATGGTGGTCGAGCGACTGCCCAAGACCCGCTCGGGCAAAATCTTGCGCAAGACAATTCGCCAGATCTTCGACGGCGAAGACGTGCGCATTCCGCCGACCATCGAGGACGTCACAGTTTTGGACGCAATTTACACCGCTGCCGGCCGCACTCGCGCGCTCTAGTTCCCGAAGACGTACCCGCTTCATCCATCCCCCGTATCAACCATTTGTGGCAAGGAGGCCCCCAATGTCTGATGAAAGTTCCCCCACCCCAAAAGCCAGTTCCCCGCCCGGCGAGACCGCTACTGCGCCGCCGACGCGCACTGGGCTCGACTATCGAGCCGAGGAGAAGAATCCGACCTTTATTGAGCTCAAACGGCGCCACCGCTCGTTCGTGTTTCCCCTCACGGTCTTCTTTCTGGTCTGGTACTTCGCGTATGTGATCCTCGCGGCATATGCGCACGACTTCATGGCGACGCCGGTCTTCGGCGTAATTAATGTCGGACTGTTGCTCGGCTTTGGCCAATTCATTACGACGTTCATCATCACCATGACCTACGTCTCCTTCGCGAACCGCCGGCTTGATCCTCTCGCCGCCGAACTGCGAGCCGACCTCGAAGCCAAGGAGTCCGCAGCATGAATCTCTTCACGGTGAGCATGCTCGCGACGGCGGTTGATGCCGAGTCTCAGAGCAATCCGATTCTCAACATCTCGATCTTCATCGCGTTTGTCGGCATCACGCTCTTCATTGTCATCCGGGCCAGTCGCAACAACGCTTCGGCCGCCGATTACTACGCCGGCGGCCGGTCGTTCACGGGCCCCCAGAATGGTTTCGCCATTACCGGCGACTACCTCTCGGCGGCATCTTTCTTGGGTATCGTGGGAGCAATCGCGATCAACGGCTATGACGGGTTCTTGTACTCCATCGGCTTCTTGGTGGCCTGGCTCGTCGCTCTGCTCTTGGTCGCCGAACTCATGCGCAACACCGGCAAGTTCACGATGGCGGATGTTTTGTCCTTCCGCCTGAAGCAGCGTCCAGTAAGAATGGCGGCAGCACTCACGACGCTCGCGGTCTGCTTCTTCTATCTCCTGGCGCAGATGGCCGGAGCGGGTGGACTCGTTTCACTCCTCCTCGGCATCGACGACAAGGTCGGGCAATCGATCGTTGTCGCCATCGTGGGTGGTTTGATGATCCTCTACGTACTCATTGGTGGCATGAAGGGCACCACGTGGGTGCAGATCGTGAAAGCGTTCCTCTTGGTGGGCGCCGCCATCGCGATGGCAATTTGGGTACTCATCCTGAACGGCTTCGATCTGTCGCGCGTGCTGCAGAGTGCCGTAGACAACTCGGTGGCGACCCCCGCCGAGGCGATCTTGGCGCCGGGGCTCAAGTACGGCACGAACCCGCTCGACTTCATCTCGTTGTCGCTCGCTCTGGTGCTGGGCACGGCGGGCCTGCCTCACGTGCTGATGCGTTTCTACACGGTGCCCACGGCTAAAGAAGCTCGGCGCTCGGTCGTCTGGGCGATTTGGCTCATCGGCGGCTTCTACATCCTTACCCTCGTCTTGGGGTACGGAGCGGCAGCCCTGGTGGGTTCGGCAACGATTCTGGATGCACCGGGCGGAGTGAACTCGGCGGCGCCGCTCTTGGCGCTCGAGCTCGGAGGCCCCCTGTTGCTCGGGTTCGTTTCTGCGATCGCCTTTGCGACCATTCTCGCGGTGGTGGCGGGGCTCACGATCACGGCCGCGGCATCCTTCGCTCACGACATTTACTCCAACGTGATCAAGAAGGGCAAGGGCGACCCGGATGCCGAGGTCAAGATTGCGCGACGCACCGTTGTCGTGATCGGAGTTCTTGCCGTCGCGGGAGGCATTGGCGTTCAAGGCCAGAACATCGCGTTCCTCGTGGCTCTCGCTTTCGCCGTCGCGGCGAGTGCGAACCTGCCCACCATTCTGTATTCCCTCTACTGGAAGCGGTTCAACACCCGCGGCGCAGTGTGGAGCATGGTCGGCGGGCTCTCCGCAGCGATCTTGTTGATCGTGTTCTCGCCCGTGATGAGTGGCACCCCCACCTCGATGCTGGGCGAGGGTGTGGACTTCGCACTCTTCCCGCTTCAGAACCCTGGAATCGTTTCGATTCCGCTCGGGTTTGCTCTCGGCTGGTTGGGCACCGTGACTTCATCGCGCACGGAAGACCCCGATCTTGCCGCCGAGATGGACGTACGTTCTCTCACGGGTCACGGGGCGGAAGCGGCCACCGAACACTAGGGAGAACCACAACACGCTGGGGCGTAGCTCACGGACTAACCGCCGTGCGCTACGCCCCAGTGTTGTGTCCGGGATCGGTGCTGGCGGCTAGCTGCTAGCTAGCGCGGCGACGAGCGAGCGCGGCGTCGAGGTCGGGCGCGCGGCCGTCAACCTCAACAATGCCCATACCGGCAAAGCGACTGGGCGGGGATGCCGCGGCAGGTGCTTCGGCGGGCGCGGCAGGTTTGTTCTTAGCTTCGCGCGCAAGCTCTGCTTCTCGCGTTGCCGAGGCCATGGCGGCGGTGTTCGCGCGCAAGGCTTGTTCGGCGGATTCCGCCGCAGCCCGCAGCTCGCTGTCGATCTGCCCAGCGTGACGGGCAGCAGCGACTGCTGCTTCGGGAGCGTTGCTCCGAGTGAGGTACATCGGCTTGGGTACTGGCACGGGCGTCCAGCTGACTTTCGAGGTGACGTCTTCGACGGGAGCGTCTGACGACAGTACGACGCGACGACGGGGCGCTGCGGCGCGCGTTGCGGGAGCGCTCTCGTCGCGGCGGGCGCGCGAACGCTCAGCGAGGCGCGACAGCATTGCGGTGGCGCTGATTCCGGCCATGGTCGCTGCGGCGAGAATCAACCAGGTTCCGGAGGCAAGAGCTGCTCCAGCGGTGAAGATCATGACGACGTTGACCGTGACGACTGCGATGCTGGCGAGCAAGACAAGGGCGGTGAAAGCGCGGGTACGGCGAAGGCGACGGGCAGAGAGCGCGAGCGCTTCTTCTCGCGTCGGCGGGGTCACGGCGCGACCAACGGCAACGGGCCCTTGATTTACTTGCGCTTTGGCGAGTTCGGCGGCCTGACGCGCCACTGCTTCAGCGCGAACCTCATCCGGCACTTCCGATGTCTGCGCCAGCACGCGGATCGTCTGCTGCAGCCGAACGGCATTGCGCTCGGTGGCTAAGTACTCGCGATTCTTAAACCAGTTGGGAACCAGATACACCAACCACAGCGCCGCGGCGAGCGCGATCATGACGCCGCCGCCGATGCTGGTGAGTTCCATGGCTATACGGTACGAGCATCCGCACGCGACAGGCCGTCGGCACGCGGCAGTGATCTCAAAACTTGCTGAGAGTGTGCCTTCTACCGGCGGGGAAGGTTCATGGGTTGGGATGCCTTGAGGCGGTCCGCGGGCGGAATGTGGGCATCCTGTTCGGGGGCCTGCCCGGATTGCCAGCGACGGAAAACGCCCTGCGGAATTTCTTCCACGGTGAGCGCGAAGCAAAAGTGGTCGCGCCAGTCGCCGTCGATGTGGATGTAGCGGCGGCGGAGTTGCTCGTACCGAAAGCCGAGCTTCTCGACCACGCGCAGGCTCGGCTCGTTCTCCGGGCGTATGCAGATCTCCATGCGGTGGAGCCCGAGCTGAAAGAAGCAGTAGTCGGTGGCCAGCGCTACGGCCGTGGGCGTGAGCCCTTTGCCCGCGAAACGCTCCGACACCCAGTAACCAATGGATGCTGACGCCAGCGACCCATAGGTGATCGACGACACGTTGAGTTGCCCCGCAACCTCGCCGTCATACTCAATAACGAAGGGCAGCCCGGTGCCAGCACGGGACTGTTGCAGCAAGCCCCGGATGCTCGACTTCACGTCAAAGGACGCTGGGCCGACCGGGCTTGTGGCTTCCCACTTGCGGAGCCACCCCCGGTTATCGCGGAGTTCTTGTTCCAATGCCCGAGCATCACGAACCCGGATCGCGCGAATCGTGATGCTTCCCTCGCCGAGCGTCGGAATGCCGTACGCCACTGACTAGTCCAGGGTTGCGCTGAACTGCTGCAGCCACGGGCGCAGCTCGGGGCCCAAGTCGTCACGCTCTACGGCAAGCTGAACGATGGCCTTGATGTAGTCGAGACGGTCACCCGTGTCGTAACGGCGGCCGCGGAAGACGACACCGTAGACACCACCAGCGATGTCGCTTTCGGCCATCTCGAGCAGAGCATCCGTCAGCTGGATTTCGCCACCCTTGCCGGGATCGGTGCGCTCAAGAATCTCGAAGATTTCGGGGCGCAACACGTAACGGCCGATGATGGCGAGATTAGAAGGAGCAGTGCCCTGAGCGGGCTTTTCTATGAGGCCCGTGATGCGCACGACGTCATCATCGTCGGTCGCTTCAACCGTGGCGATGCCGTACATGTGGCTCTGGGCGGGGTCGACCTCCATGAGGGCGATAACGGTGGCATTGCGCGAAATCTGTTCATCGAGCATGCGTGACAGCAAAACATCGCGCTCGTCAATGAGGTCGTCGCCGAGCAATACAGCGAAGGGTTCTTGCCCGACGTGCATCTTGGCACGGAGCACAGCGTGGCCGAGACCGCGCGGGTCTCCCTGGCGCACGTAGTGCATGTCGGCGAGGTCGTTGGAGTATTCCACTTTGTGCAGGCGATCGGTGTCGCCTTTTTGCTCGAGAGTTGCTTCAAGCTCCGTCATGCGGTCGAAGTGATTTTCGAGAGCGTTCTTGTTTCGCCCCGTGATCATCAGCACGTCGGTAAGGCCAGCGTTCACCGCCTCTTCAACAACGTATTGGATGGCCGGTTTGTCGACCACCGGCAACATTTCTTTCGGCATTGCCTTTGTTGCCGGCAAGAATCGAGTGCCCAGACCTGCAGCAGGGATAACCGCTTTAGTAATCTTCGTAGCCATGGGGTACATGCTAGTGCGCCAGTCTCGTAGAATACTTGTATGACCGACGATGTCAGTCACGACAAACGTGCACTTAGGGCCGAATTACGCGAACGCCGACGCATCTGTACCGCTAAAGAGCGGGAAGAATTTAACACAGGCGTAACAGCGAACCTCATCGAACTTGCTCAGCGGCTCGGTTCCACCTCGATAGCCGCCTATCTGTCGACCACCGACGAACCCGAAACGCGTGGTTTTTTGCGCTGGGCGTGCGACCACGACATCACGGTGCTGCTGCCCATCTCGCGCGCTGACGGTCTGCTCGACTGGGCTCCGTACGACGGTGAAGAAGAAGACAAAGACCTCATCGGTATGCCCGCTCCGACGAGCGAAGTACTTGGCCCGATCGCTATCAACGACGTTGACCTCATTATTGTGCCGGCGGCATCCGTCGATCATTCCGGAATGCGCATGGGTTGGGGCCGCGGCTACTTCGACAAGACGCTTGGCTCGATGGAGACCAAGCCTCCCGTCTACGCCGTGATCTTCGACAACGAATATGTGGCAGAAGTGCCCACCGAAATTCATGACCAACCAGTGGATGGCATTGTTACCCCCTCAGGGATTGTCACCATCACCGAGCACAACTAAGGATCTCGTGCCTACCTACTCTTACCGCTGCACCGAGTGCGACAACGCTTTCGATATTCAGCAGTCGTTTACCGATGACTCGCTCACGGTCTGCCCCGCCTGCCAGGGCAAGCTGCGCAAGATTTTCTCCGCCGTCGGCGTCACGTTCAATGGCTCGGGCTTCTACCGCAATGACTCGCGCTCGACCACGAGCTCCACGGATTCGAGCTCTGGCTCGTCGAGTTCGAAGTCGTCGTCGAGCAAGGCATCCGGATCGGGTTCGAGCGATTCGGGGTCGTCGAGTTCGTCATCGACTGGCTCCTCATCCACGTCTGGATCGTCGACTTCGTCAGGCTCTTCTGCGACGAAGTCGGCGGCTTCAACTTCTGCTGCGGGCTAAAACACGTCATAGTTGACGTATCCCCCACAATTAGGAGCACTCATGCTTTCCGGTTTCAAAGAATTTATCCTGCGCGGCAACGTCATCGATTTGGCCGTCGCGGTCGTTATCGGTGCGGCCTTTTCGGCCGTAGTCACCACCATTGTTGAAGCGGTCTTCAACCCGCTCATCGGCGCCATCTTCAGCGCCGAGTCCCTCGCGACAGCGCTTCCTGTGGTACTCGGCTCCAGCGGCGCCACCATTTACTTCGGCGCGGTTCTCGCGGCGATTATCCAGTTCGTGCTCGTTGCCGCCGTGGTGTACTTCGCCATCGTTGCTCCGATGAACTACGCCACCAAGCTGGCGAACGCGCGCAAGCCTGCCGTCGTGGAGCCCGAAGCTGGCCCGACCGAAGCAGAACTGCTTCTCCAGATTCGCGACTTGCTCGCTAAGCAAAACAGCTAGCGAAACTGAGCTCTCACTCGAGCTACCCCGAAGCTCGAGCACTCACGGCGAGCGGCCAAGGCACTTACCCCCAATGCGGAGGTTTGTCACCCTTGAGTCGCTCGTCGTTTTCGTTGTTCTGGTGCCGTTCTGGCTCGCCCGTGGGATGCGGATCTGACCCTGCTGGCGGCGCCGTCATCACCCGACGGCTCTTGGATCGCTTCGCCCGCGGCATTGCCTCCGCGACTGGTTCCGGTTCGACGCTCGCAGCAGCCGCGGCGCCCAACACCGTGTCAGCGGAAGACTTCACGTTCGTACCGGAATCCGCGTCGTTGGTGCGCTCTGCCATTACTGCTCGGGACGCTTGGCGGGAATGATCGTAATGGGCTCGGTGGTGGGAGCAGGCTCTGCGCCGAGCATCCGGGCCACCTTGTCGGCTACCTGGTCAGGATCGCCGAAAAGTTCGAAAGCGTGCACGCGCAGGTAGTGCCAGCCGAGACGGCGCAGCAGCTCCGGGCGCAAACGCAGTGACTCGCGCAGGCTCGACTCGTGAACCATGGCATCCGTCTCGATCGTGCCACAGCGTCCACCGCGCGAAGCCACGAGTCCGAGCTTGCCGCGGTGACCGAGAGCAACGCGCAATCCGCGAGCTTCGAGGCGACGAGCGAGATCGACGAGCATGGGATCGCTGTCGTCGGGCACAGGAACTTCGGCGTAGCGGGCATCCACTTCGTCGAGCACTTCAGCCAGCGCCACAGCACCGTGCTTCATGCGACCATCGTCGAGGTCTTCTGAGCGGAACGACGTAACGATTTCGAGCGAACGACGCGCGCGCGTCATAGCCACCGCCAGCAGTCGCTCTCCCCCGGGCTCGCCGAGCGAACCGAAGTCGGAGAGCACGCGACCGTGCGGCGTGCGGCCGTATCCGATGGAGAAGATAACCCGGTCGCGGCTTTGAGCCACAGCCTGATCGATCGTCGTGACGGTGAACGGTTCAGCACGATCGCCGATGATGACGTCGAGTAGTTCCGGGCGACGGCGGCTGACAGCATCCAATACCGCCTGCATGACGCGAACGGAGTGCACGGGGCTTGCCGTGATGACCATGAGCGACTCTTGCGGGCGCTTAGTGGCGTGATCGAGAACGAGCTCGACAACGCGTGCAACCTCCGCGTCGGGGCTTTCGACCGCTCCCGAGTCGGGGTCGGGCATCCCCACACCGTCAGCAACATAGCTGACCGCGAGGCTGCCGTGCCCGAGGAAGCTTCCGGCCCACGGCAACGACTCGATCTGGCCGTCGTAAAAACGACGGTTCACGAGTTCGGCAAGCTCTTCTCCGCCGGGGCGGTAGCTTCGCGTGAGAGTCAAGGTCGGAAGCAGGCCGCTGAGCTTGGCAAACGCCGAGTCCGCAACGAGAGCTTCGCGAGTGTGGTCATCGATGGGCTGCGGCAGATCACCGGTAGCGTCGCGCACGGCGGTCTCGAACGGTGTCGGAGACTGGATGACGGGGTCACCAATAACGACAACCTGCTTCGAGCGGCGAATAGCTCCGGCCGCTTCGGCAACCGTGACGGCACCGGCATCCACGAGCACGACGGTGTCGAACGGCATGGTGTCGACCACAGAGTCGATCTCGTAGGGCGAAGCAAGCCACACGGGCGCGATCGTTCGCGACAGGTGCGGTGCCGAGGTTTGTACGTCAAAGGACGTGAGACGGTCTTTGGCAAGCGCGCGCTTGAGGGCGCTGGCCTCGTCGGGCCAGTCGACCAGACCGATCTTCCAGTTTTCGGCAATCTGCCACGACAACTGCTTGGCGTTGGCCGAGGCGTGCGCTTCGTCCACGAGACGGAAGTCTGCTTCAAGACGGTCAACCACCGACGTGTTGGCGTTCAACAGAGCGCGATCCACTTCGAGCATGGAGTCGAGCGCCGACTTCCACCACGACAGTTCAAGTTCAGCGGCAACCTGATCTTCGGGAACGTGGCGCTCGGCCAGATCTTCGATGAGGGGGTTGAGCTTCAAGTCGCGCAAGCTGCCCATAAGCGCCGTGCGCTCCTGCAGGTTGTTGAGCACATCAGACTCGGCTGCGAGCGACGCGACCTTCTCGATGAGGAACGGGATCGGCAGCGCCGAGAGGTTCACGTGCGAGTCCGCGATGCCCAAGGGGATATCGAGAAGAGCGAGATCTTCCGATACTTGTTGGTACGAGCGCTGCACTTCGCCAATACCCACAGGCACTGCCGGGCTCGCCCCCTCGGCGACAAAACGGTGCCAGAGCACACGCTGTTTCTGGATGCGCTTGAGAGCGCCGTGCATGTCGGGAACGCGAACGCCGGGGCGCACGTATTCGAGCGCGAGCTTCTTGAGGCGACGGCGGTTAGCACTCGTCATCTCCGGGAAGTCGCGGCGCGGAGCCGTAGCCGCAATGAGTTCGGTGATCGCGCGGTCGAACACGGTAGGCACGAAGCGGTCGAGGGTTTCGCGGAGATCCACGAGCAGTCGCAGGTACACCCCGAGCTCATCGATGCTCTGGAACGGTCGCATGCGCGTGTTCGAGACGAGACGGTTAGCGACATCCAACAGCTCAGATAGCTGGCCATTGACCCGCTGAGCGACCTGGTGAGCCTTGAGCGCCTCGCCACCGTTAGCGAACTGTGCGCCGTACCACGGGGAATCGCCGGGGCCGTACTTGAACTCGCCGAGCTTGGCGGCAGCGATGATCACGCCAGTAGCAGCACTGCGGTCCTTGGCAAGCTTCTCTACCGCTTCGCGCGACAAACGTGCCGTCGTGGAAGGCGGAGTGGGCAGCAGTGCGAGACGGCTGAGCTCCGAGACGCAATCGAGAACCGAGACGCCAAGCACACCGTCGGTGACCGACATGGACTCGCGGTAGTCGAGCATGATCTTGCGCAGGCGAAGCAGCGCGTCATCCACGTCTTCAATCTGGGGTTTGCTGGCTTTCTCGCTACGAGAAATGGAACGGATGATGTCGCGACGAAGCGTGCGCGGGGAGACCGAGAGACCCGGAAGCCCAATATCGGCGAAGCGATCGGCGATCGACTGCAGGGAGGCCCGACGCGGGCTCACGACGAGAACGCGCTTGTTCTGAGCAACGAGGGCTCCGACCGCGTTCACGATCGTTTGGGTGCCACCGGTACCGGGCAGAGTGCGAACAACGAGCGAGTTGCCCGCTTCGATCTGCGCGATGACGTTCTCTTGTTCAGCATCCGCGTCGAGAAGAAGGTTGTCAGTCTGCGGCGAGCGCTCGTCGGCTGAAAGAGCGGGAACGGGAGCGTAACCCTCCTTGATAGTCCACGCTGCGGCGGTGTTGCCGGCGAGCGCGTCAAGGATCGGGTGCTTGAGATCGGCGGCGTCATCGACCAAGCCGTGGGCGACATCCGCGAACGATGACACGACGAGGCGCGGGCTGACACCGAATGCGTCGAGGTGCGAAGTGAGGCCGCGAAGTCGGTCAATAACGGGGTTCGGCTTGAATGTGCCGTCGGCGTCAGTCAGGGCCACAAACGACTCGGCATCGAGGCGCAGATTGAACTGCTCGTCGAGAGCGCGAGCAAGAGCGGGATTCAAGAAGGCGCTGCCGCGAAGCTTGAGTTCGAAGTCTCGACCGTGACGACGGATGGCGAGCGGGCGCAACAAGACGGGAGCACAGAACTCGACATCGTCATGGGTCCAGCGCGCAATACCTATTCCCAAGTGCACCGAATCGATACCGCGTGCCGTTGCCAGTTCAAGGCCCTTGGCCGCAACTGCGCCCGCAGCGGTCTTCGCCGAGCGCAGTGCCACATCGTCACGAATGAGGCTCGAGAGCAGCGTGCGCTTACCCGTGATGAACTGCGCAAGGCCCCCGGGATGCGTGGTTGAGAGATCCACTCTCGTACGAGGCGAATCGACAAAGTGGATGAGCGGCGAACGCCCACCCAGTTCAGACAACTGTGTACGCCACTGCGTCCACGTGGGCTCTGCAACGTTTCCGGCCATAATGTTTGGCTCACCAAAACTCAGCGTGTGAGGCGCTGTCACTTGAATGTGGGCGTGAGCGTGCTCGTTTTCGGCATCGTCAACGTCGGGGCCGCCCGTTTCTGGGTCCCCCGTGAAATCATCCGAAACTTTATCTGCACGCCACACACCGCCACCTTAAGCTGCCCAGCGCAATAAAGCCTGTAACCGCCACGGGTTTCGCAAGACTCACTGGCAGGCCGCACCCCCAGTTCATGCGGCACACGACCGTAGAATACGGTGCATGTTCTCCGTCGGGCTGCCCCTTCTCGTCGCGACCGATGCCGCGGATGTGGTGCGAGGCACCACGATCGCGATAGTCACCGTTGTTGTGCTTGTGGTGGCAGTGGCGGTCGTTGCCTTTGTGGCGCTGTTTCGTCGCGGTGGCGACCGCGGCATCCGCGGAACGGCATCGCAATCGGCTCTGGAGTCGCGCGCCGCCGGTCTGCTCGTTGCTCTCGATGACCGGGTTCGCGAAGCGGATCTCGAGCTCGGGTTTGCCGTCGCCCAATTCGGGGCGGCGACTACCCGCGATTTCGCGAACGCCCTTGCCGAAGCGCGCGGCCAGCTGACGGAGGCGTTCCGGCTCGGCCAGCAACGGGACGAGGCACCGAGCGCCGCCGATCAACGCCGTCGCAGCTTGACGCTGCAGATGACTGCCCTCTGCGAGAAGGCGCTCGCCAGTCTCGACAACTTCGACGCCTCATTCGCCGCACGTCGCCACAGTGAGGCTGCGGCAGCAACCACCGAGCAACAATTGCGGTCGCAGGCCGAGTCGCTTCGCGAGCGAGTGGCTACGGCATCTCGTCAGCTAGCAACAGCTGAAGGCATCTATGTGGACGAGGCGCTGACGGTTGCCCGTCGAGAGTTAGCGGCTGGCCAGACGGAGCTTGCGGCGGCCGCGACGGCTCTGGATGCTGCGGCGCCGAGCATCAGCCCCACCGGCGTCAACGCGGTCACCGACACCCTGCGCACCGCAGCAAACTCGCTTCATCGAGCACAGCGCGCGACGGCCGCCGCTGACCACGCTCTTGCGGAGCTCGCCGACGCGGATGCTGCCGTGCGGCAGCTGCGCGACGCAACCCGCACCGATGTGAACGACGCTCGACTCGCGGCGGAGTCGGCCCCCGACCCGCAGAGCGGTGCGCGTATTCTCGCGGCGATCGCGGCCAACGAGCGGGCGCTGGAGCTCACGGCAACGGAATCGGACACTCGCCACAGCCCGCTCGAGCAGCTGGAGTTGCTAAATGATGCGGGGGCAGAACTCGATAGCGCTCTCGCGACGGCGCGAAACCAGCAACAGCGGTTCGAACACGCCCGCGCCGCCTACCAAGGAACCCTGGTGGCGGCACGAAGTCAGATCTCAGTCGTTCGAGAGCTTGTGGGGCGGGGCGGAGCCAGTGCTCGTGCCCGCACCCGACTAGCAGAGGCGGAGCGTCAGTTAATGATCGCTGAAGCCGAGACTGATCCGGTCGAAGCGCTAGACGCCATCCGCCGATCGGTTACTCATGCTCGAGATGCTGACGCTCTCGCCCGCTACTAGTGGCGGAACAGTGACGAATACATCGCCACCGTCCCTGAAGCTTGTGGCTCGTTAGGCCTGGTCGATCACCGCGAAGTTCACTGCGCCGTTCTCGCCCACGTTGGCATCGAGCGTCTTGTCGCTCAGAGCGACCGACGCGTTTTCTTCGAGGAAGACGCGCGCACCATCGGCTTCAACGACAGAGTCGCCAGCCTCCGGAGCCGCAACAACGGCGACGGTCAAGTTGGGAGCTCCAGGCTCTCCGTTAATGCGGAGCCCCGAGGCATCCGCGTTGGGATCTTGCTCGACGATCGTTTTGACGACCGTGGTGGCTGTTTCGGTGAGGGTGAGCATATGTTCGTCCTTCCAGGTTCAGCGAAATGAACCCCCCACGATTCCGTAGTCAGCAGCTGTCAGCAAGCCTGAGCACCGATTGTGAGGCAACTCTCATAGAGAGGTGAGGCGACAGTCAGGAAGCGCGAAGTTCTTGTGCGCGCGTGGTGCAGTCGCTCAGGTGCTCAGGCGGTAGAATTGGGGCTGGAGTGCCGGGAAGTCTGGTCGGCGATTGTGTCGGCGACCCCGCTGACGAACCTCAACGTCTGGAATTTTGTGACCTCACCCACTAAAAAGCTGAGCCCCCGTAAGCGAGTACGCCGGTGGGTAACCATGGAGACCACCAGCGGCATTCTGCTGATGGTGGCGGCAGCGATTGCGTTGATTTGGGCCAACTCCCCGTGGCGTGAAGGCTATGCCGCGCTTGCCGAAATCACCATCGGCCCCGAGTCACTGCACTTGAACCTCTCTCTCGCCACGTGGGCGGCCGACGGCCTGCTCGCGATCTTCTTCTTTGTAGTTGGTGTCGAGCTCAAGCAAGAGCTCGTTGCCGGCAGCCTGCGCAAGCCGCGCGAAGCTGCCGTTCCCGTTTTCGCCGCCATCGGCGGAATGCTCTTTCCCGCCCTGCTGTTCACGCTGATCATTCTCGTCTCGGGCGACTCGACCGCACTCGGTGGCTGGGCGATCCCCACCGCCACCGATATTGCGTTCGCTCTCGCAGTGCTCGCCATCTTCGGTCGCGGTCTTCCGCGTGCGCTGCGCACCTTCCTTCTCACGATGGCCGTGGTGGATGACCTGCTCGCGATCATCATCATCGCTCTGTTCTACACCGAGAGCATCGACCTGCTGTCGCTGCTGTTCTCGCTCGTTGCGATCGTGCTCTTCGGTCTCGTCGTTCGCTCGCGCAAGCCTCGCTGGTGGCTGCTGATCCCTCTCGCTCTTGTGGCCTGGGCGTTCATGCACGACTCCGGTGTTCACGCGACTATCGCCGGCGTCGTTCTCGGCTTCACCGTTCCCGCCAAGCTCGTGCACGGTGAGAAAGAGACCCGCACCCACGCGTTCGATGACGCTGTTCGCCCCACGTCATCCGGCATCGCGCTGCCGGTCTTCGCGTTCTTCGCCGCGGGCGTCTCGCTCGGTGGCGATGAGAGCGTCAGCGACGTGCTGGTTCAGCCGGTTGTTGCCGCCATCATCGTCGGACTGGTTCTGGGAAAGATCATCGGTGTGCTCGGTACAACCGCCCTGATTACGAAGGTCACCAAGTTCCGTCTCGCCGACTCAATCGGGCTCCGAGACCTGCTGCCCATCGGTTTCCTCACGGGTATCGGCTTCACCGTGTCACTGCTCATTTCGGAACTCTCGTTCCCCGACAGCGAGCACACCACCGGAGCCAAACTCGCGATTCTCATCGGCACCGCCCTAGCTGCCGTTCTCGCCGCAATCAGCCTGCGCTGGGACTCACGTCTCGCCCGCAAGCGCGACATGAACGAGGATGGAATCCCCGACCGCGACAAGGCCCTCATCGAAGACGAGGACTAAGCCGCGGCACCTAGGCACTGCCGAAAGGATGCACCGTGTCCGACCCTCTGAGCCAACACACCGACTACGGCCAACTACCGCTCAATGATTCGGATGTGCTCGCTGACCCGATCGAGCAGTTCCGTTTGTGGTTAGCCAACGCCAGCGAGGCGGCTGTTTACGAACCCAACGCAATGGTTCTTTCGACAGTGGACGCCGAGGGCTCCCCCAGCGCTCGCACCGTACTCTTGCGCGCCATTGACAGCGCCGGCTTCGAGTTCTTCACGAGCTACAGTTCGATCAAAGGGCGCGCGCTGCTCGGTAATCCAGCGGCCTCGCTGACGTTCCCGTGGTATTCAATCCACCGGCAGGTACTCGTGCAGGGAACCGCTCGGCCCGTTGCCGCAGCCCTTTCTGACGCCTACTTCGCCACGCGACCGCGAGGTAGTCAAATCGCGGCGCACGCCAGCGAACAATCGCAACCCATCGCATCCCGAGCGCTCTTGGAGCAGCGGGTGACAGAGCTCGAAGCCGAGTTCGAGGGGCGCGATGTGTCGCGCCCGGCCGACTGGGGCGGCTTTGTTGTCGAGCCACACACGATCGAATTCTGGCAGGGTCGCAGCTCACGCCTTCACGACCGTGTGCGATTCGCGCGCACGGACTCGGGCGGATGGGACCGGCCGCGGCTGCAGCCGTAAAGCGCGACTAACTGTTCCTTAGACGCAACGAAACCCCGCTCCCCGGCGAAACTGCCCGGTGCGGGGTTCTTCGTTTAACACCAAAAGAGGGACACAACCGCGATAACAGTTGTGCCCCTCCCGAGGTTGTGGGCTCTACTTAGCCGACACAGTCTCCTGTGACGACAGGGCGTAGCCCGACTCGCCGTGGACGGCGAGGTCGATACCGGCGATTTCTTCTTCCGAAGTAACGCGGAATCCGATGGTCTTCTGAATCGCAGTTCCGATCAACCAGGAAGCTCCGAAGGAGAAGATAGCTACGGCGAGAACGCTGATGGTCTGAACAACCAGCTGGCCTGCGTCTCCACCGGTGAAGAGACCAGTGTCGGTGGCGAAGAAGCCGAGGTAGATCGTTCCGATGATGCCGGCGACGAGGTGGAGGCCCACTACGTCGAGCGAGTCATCGAAGCCGAGGTTGAACTTGAGCTCGATGGCGAGAGCACACACGGCACCGGCGATCAGACCGAGGATGAGTGCCCAACCGGGCGTCAGGTTTGCACAAGCGGGAGTGATGGCAACGAGACCAGCGACAACACCCGAAACGGCGCCGACGGCGGTGGCCTTACCGGTGCGGAGCTTCTCCACAACGATCCAACCGAGGATTGCTGCTGCAGGAGCGGCGAGCGTGTTGAACACGATCAGGCCGGCTTCGTCGGGGTCACTAGCGGCACCAGCGTTGAATCCGAACCAACCGAACCAGAGCAGAGCAGCACCGATAAGAACCAGGGGCACATTGTGAGGCTGCGTGATGTCCTTGCTGAAGCCAACGCGCTTTCCGAGAACCAGAGCAAGACCAAGTGCAGCTGCACCAGCGTTGATGTGAACCGCAGTACCACCGGCGTAGTCGATTACAGCAGGAAGGCCACCGAGGATGTCACCGAGGTTACCGATCCAGCCACCGCCCCAGACCCAAGCAGCGACGGGGAAGTAAACGAGAGTTGCCCAGACACCGGTGAAGATCATCCACGGACCGAAGCGAGCACGGTCAGCGATGGCACCCGAGATCAGTGCGGTCGTGATGATGGCGAAAGTTCCACCGAAAGCAACGAAGAGGAGGTCGGAACCGGCTACGCCTTCTTGACCGAAGTTGCTGAACGGGTTACCAGAGAACGACCAGACGGAACCGTCAATCGAGCTCATGTTTGCGCCGATGAGGATCCAGAGAACGGCAACGAGGCCGAGAGATCCGAAGCTCATCATCATCATGCTGACTACTGACTTCTCTTTGACGAGTCCACCGTAAAAGAATGCCAAACCGGGGGTCATAAGCAGCACTAATGCAGTGCTAATGAGTACCCAAACCACTGTATCCATCTCAACCTCTTTCGCTTTGTGTGCCTGGTGCACACGTGTCGCTGTGGCGGATTTCGGTGAGTGTCGGGTTATTCCACTCCCACCGACCCGCACGACAAAGCATCGCGGCTTAGCGTTTCGGTAACCCCTCAGTTATGTTTCGCGCACGTTAAACGTGCGACGCCACTGTTACAGAAACGTTTCGAGAACCCCGAGGTCTTCGGTGAATCTACCGTCAGGTTTGCCTAAGGGGTCGGCAGCCCACCATTCGCGTTTAGTGTCTCCCCCACTACATAGCTGGATTCTGCCGAGGCCAAAAATACGTAGGCCGGTGCCATCTCTGCGGGCTGACCGGCGCGACCGAGGGCGGTATCGTGCCCAAAGCTCGTGATCTTCTCTTGCGGTTGACCATCCGTGACCTGAAGTACCGTCCACACTGGGCCCGGAGCGACCGCGTTGACACGGATGCCTCGCTCCGCCAGCTGAGCCGCCGTCGCCTTAGTGAAGGTGTTGATTGCCGCCTTCGTCGTGGCGTAATCCACCAAAACGGGCGAAGGCTTGTATGCCTGGACCGACGTCGTGTTGATGATGCTCGACCCAGCAGGGAGATGTGGGAGCGCTGCCTTGGTAATCCAGAACATCGCATAAACGTTTGTTTTCATGGTCTGGTCGAAGGCCTCATCCGTCAGGTCTTCAAGCTTTTCGCAGAACACCTGCTTACCGGCGTTATTCACAAGAGTGTCGAGGCCGCCCAGCTTTTCGACGGCAGAGGCGACCAGCGTGCGGCTCGCCTCTGCGGTAGAGATATCACCCGGCAACAGGTGCGCTTCTCGCCCTGCATCGCGCACGAGAGAGGCAATGCGCTCGGCATCGCTCTGTTCGCTAGGCAGGTAGGACAGGGCAATATCCGCCCCTTCTCGAGCGAACGCAATCGCTACCGCAGCCCCAATTCCCGAATCGGCTCCGGTGATGAGCGCTTTGCGCCCAGCAAGCCGCCCGCTGCCGCGGTAACTGTCTTCGCCGAGATCGGCACGAGGGTCAAGTTCGGAATCGAGGCCCGGCTCGGGCTGGTGTTGCTTCGGCGGTTCCACCTTGTCGAAGCGCGTAACAGGATCAAGGAAGGTGTACTGGTCGTGTGCCATGGTTTCCTTTCGTTCGTTCTGAGGCGGGATAACGCCGCTTTCACCCTAGAAAGCCGTTTCGATAAGAAGTGGAAAACTCATGAAACCGTGCAGGTTTTCCCAGCGAGCACAGAGAGAACGTAGAGTTGGCGCATGGACGACACAGCTTCGGCAGGCACCCCCGACGGCGCTACTCCCCCAGCGAAGACGTCCCTGCTGCGGACGCGCATCCGCCAACTCACGACACCGTGGTGGCGACTTCTGTGGCTCAGTGGCGGTCTCGCGTGGGCCGTCGTGTTCAACATCGTGTACGTCACGACCGGCGGAACTCAGGAATGGTGGGGCATCGTCTCCGTTGTGCCCATTGCGTTGCTGCTGCTCGACCTCTTGCGCATCGAACGCCTCGAACGCGCGGCTGAGCAAAAGCGTCAAGCCGCGCTCAAGAAGTAGACGGCAGAAGATACTTCTCTGGCAGTAGGCCGCTGACTCCCCTCGGCTGACTACCTCAGCGCCGCGATCGGCAAGACTGAGTGTTATGAATACCCCCATCATCCGCGTCAAGGATGTCCACAAGTCTTACGGTAAGGGTCAGAACCGCTTTGACGCTCTCAAAGGTGTCACCTTCGACATCAACGAGGGCGAAAGCGTAGCGATTATCGGCAAGAGCGGCTCCGGAAAGTCGACCCTCATGCACGTGCTCGCACTACTCGATGCGCCCACCTCAGGAACGGTGGAACTCGAAGGGGTCGACACCAGCACGTTAAGGGGCAAGAAACTCAATCGCGCGCGCAACAAGACGTTCGGGTTCGTATTTCAGCAGTTCTTTCTCACCGCCAACCTCTCCGTGTTGGAGAACGTGATGCTGCCCATGAAGATTGCCGGCGTGCGCCGCAGCGAGCGAAAAGCACGCGCCCACGCGGCCCTCGGGCAGTTGGAAATGGATGACAAAGCATCCAACAAGGCCGTGAACCTCTCCGGTGGTCAGAAGCAGCGTTCGGTGATTGCCCGCGCGCTCGTGAACAACCCGCGCATAATCTTTGCCGATGAACCCACCGGAAACCTCGACACCACCACGGGCGGCGTTGTCGAAGACATTCTCTTTGCGCTCAATCGCGACAAAGGCATCACCCTGATCGTCGTCACCCACGATGAGGAGTTGGCTGCTCGCTGTGATCGCCGCATCTACATTCGTGACGGACTTCTCGTGAACGACACCACGGAGGTGGCCGCATGAACACTCTCGACCTGATCGGCTCTGCCGCATCCAATACGTTCCGCTCCAAGACCCGCACCGTGCTGACGATTCTCGCGATCTTCGTGGGTGCCTTTACGCTCACCATCACCAATGGACTTGGCACCGGCATCAACCGCTACATCGATGACACCGTGACCTCGATCGGCGCCGAAGACGTCATAACGGTGTCGGTGAGCCAAGACGCCAATGCCGGTTTCGCCGATAGCACTGGCCCTGCCGAGTACGACCCCGATGCCATTGCCAGTGACGGCTTCAACCGCCCAGGTTCGACCGTCGTCGCGCTTACTCCCGAAGATCTCGACACTCTGGCGAACATCGAGGGTGTGCTCGATGTGGAAGCCACGAAATCCATCACGCTGGACTGGATCCAGGTGGGTGATGGCGCACAGTACTTGACCTCCGTTGGCGGACTCGTCGATGGACAAACCGTGCAACTCGCTGCCGGCGAGGCACCTTCGTCTGATGCGGATGCTTTCGAACTGAACGTGCCGATCTCCTACGTGGAGTCGCTCGGCTTTGCTGACGCTAATGCCGCTGTAGGCCAGACGCTCACGATCGCCATCACTGATGCACAGCGCACTCAGCACCTCGTAGACGCCACCATCGTGGGCGTTGCCGAGGAGAGCATTGCGGCAACGGGCACTGGCGGACTCGTGGTGAACGACGCGCTGACCGACGAACTGTACTCGACGCAAAACACCGGAATCGCGCTTGAGGAGCAGGAGCGTTACGCCCAGGCGAGCATCCGTTTCGATGCTGCAGCCACGGATGCCGATGTCACGGCCCTCAAGGAACGCCTCACCGATGCCGGGTACACGGGCACCACCGTGGCCGACCAATTGGGAACGTTCAAGACGATCATCGACGCGATCGTGCTCGTTCTGAACGCCTTCGCCATCATCGCCTTGCTCGCCGCCAGCTTCGGCATCGTGAACACCCTGTTCATGTCGGTGCAGGAACGTACTCGCGAAATCGGCCTCATGAAAGCCATGGGCATGGGCGGCGGCAAGATCTTCGGACTCTTCAGCCTAGAAGCCGTCTTCATCGGCTTCCTCGGTAGCGCGATCGGTGTCGGCATCGGGATGCTCGTAGGAACCGGCATCAGTTCGCTACTCGCCGGGGCACTCCTCGCCGACCTGCCAGGGCTCACCCTGATCGCGTTCGATCCGCTCTCGATCAGCGTCATCATCCTCGTCGTCATGGCAATCGCGTTCCTCGCGGGCACGCTACCCGCGGCCCGTGCAGCCAAGGCTGACCCAGTGGAGTCGCTGCGGTACGAATAGGCACGCAGCTCGGTAAACGACACAGGCCGCAAGCAGGTTCCTGCTTGCGGCCTGTGCGTGTGTGAGCCGTGGTTAGCGGTTCAGCACTGCGTTAATTTCTTCGGCGAGCGCCGGCATCGCTTCAGAGGCGTCGAGGTCATCGAAGTAGATCGCGTGGATGCGCTCCGTCATGAGGTCTTCGAGCTCGCTGTAGGCCTTCGTCATCGGGCGGGGCTTGCCGTAGGTGATCTGCTCGGCAGCTACCGCGTAGCCGGGCGTCGTCTCCATGAGGTCCTTGATCAGGTCAGTTTCTAGTGCCGAGAGGCGAACGGGAAGGTAACCGGTACGCGACGACGAGTACGCAGCCTGCTCAGTATCGCTCGTCCACTTCATGAACTCGAAAGCAGCAGCCTTCTCTTGGTCGGTTCCCGTGTTTGCGAGGTAGATGTTCGATCCTCCAACCGAGACGCCGCGCTGGCCGTTCTCGCCGGCGGGAATCAGCGAGACTCCGACATCCACTCCGTTACCGGCAGCGAGACCAAGGATCGACTGGATGCCACCCGAGCTGAGGAACGTGAAGGCCGTGTCTGCACTACCCGCCGCAGCGAAGAAAGCGCTCACGTCTGCTGCGCCGGTGACCTTGATGAGGTCACGGTCTTCGAGGTCGGCGATCCACTCGATCGTTTTGATTGCGCCCTCGGTGTCGTACATCGATGCCGTTTCGCCTTCGTTCAGCACAGCGGTTCCGCCGTACGAGTAGAAGAGTGCTTCCATGACCCAGAAGTCGTAGTCGCAGAAGATCATGGCCGGGCCGCCGACGTAGTCGTGGGCTGCCTCAAGATATTCCTCGAACTCGTCGAAGGTTTCGGGGCCAGTCTCTTTGAGCCCGAGCTCCCGCATCATGTCCTGGTTGACGTACATGACAGGCACGCTGCGCATGTGCGGGAACGCGTACATCTCGTCGTCAACGTAGAGGTTGTCGGTCTCCCCCATCTGGAAGTCCGCGTCATCCATGCCGGCCGCAGCCATGTAGGGCTCAAGGTTGAGCGTCGTCGTAGCGCGAGCGAAACGGTCGGTCATCCCGACCTCATCCACAAACATGTTGGGGAGAGTGTCGGCGAGCGCTGCCGCATTGACCTTCTGTTCGGTCTCAACGTAGTCGCCCTGGTAGTTAGCGGTGACGTGGATGTTGAGCTCGTCACCACGGGTCTCGTTGAACATGTCAACGAGTTCCTGGTTCACGTCTTCTACTGCGGCGGTCCAGAACTCGAGTTCGACAGTCTCTTCGCCGGGCTCGTACGTGTAGGTCGCGGCATCCGCATTGGCTGCCGTGCAGCCGGAGAGCAGGACCGAGCCGAGGGCAATAGAAGCGATTACGCCGGCGCGTGCCCGACCTCGCGAAGAACGGGTGGAGGACATGGTGGTGCCTTTCTTTGAGGGGGTTGTGGTGGTGCGTGATGAGGTGGTGCGTTGTGAGTTAGTGCGGACAGGGAAACTGAGGGGCATCACTTGACGCCGGTGTAGGTGAACGCCGAGATGATGTGTCGTCGTGCGAGGAGGAAAACAATGAGGATCGGCACGACGAGGAGCATGTTTCCCGCCATCACGATCGTGGGCGCAATCTCGTCAAGCGCTTCGAGGCGTGGCACAGCGACGGGCAGCGTGCGGGCGGCATCCGTCGTCGTCCAGACCAGCGGGAAGAAGTAGTTATTCCACGTGCCAATGAAGGTGATGAGTCCAATCGTGACGATCGTCGGTTTCGCCAAGGGGAGCATGATCCGTCGAATGATCGTGAACTCGCTCGCGTGATCGAGGCGCGCTGCTTCGATAAGGCTGTCGGGAACCCGCATGAAGGTCTGACGCAGCAGGAAGATGCCGAACCCACTCGCAATAAACGGAAGGATCAGCGAGAGGTGCGTGTTGAGCAGCCCCACCTTGGCGTACATCGCGAATACGGGAAGGAAGATCAACTGGCCGGGGATCATCATGGTCGCAAGCACAACGCCGAAGAGAACATCACGACCCTTGAACTGAAAGCGCGCGAAGGCATAGGCCGCAGGCACGATGATCAGAAACTGCCCCAGGAGAGTTCCGCCGGTTACGATCACCGAGTTCAACGCGAAGTGGCCAAAGTTCACCCGGTCGAACGCCGCGATGAAGTTGTCCCAACGAACGGCGTCAACCCAGAACTGCGGAGGGATCGACAGAGCTTCGGATGCCGTCTGGAATGCCGTGAGCACCATCCAGTAGAACGGCCCAGCGAACACCAGCACGAGCAGGATCGAGACGATAATGCGCGCGAGAATTCGAACGACTTTCCCGAGCAACGCAACGACCTTCGGCGCGGCTGTGGACGGTGTCGTTGGCGGCACAGGGCTCGCAGCGGCTCCGTGGGGAGAACCGGATGCCGTTGGCGGCGCGGGAGGGGCGATCGTCGTTGTCATCGGTAGTGCACTCTTTTCTGGAAGGCGCGGAAGTACAGAACAGTGATGAGCCCCACGAGAACCATCAGCACGACGGCGATTGCCGCGGCATAGCCGACCCGGTAGTACTCGAAGCCTTCGCGATAGACGCTGAAGATCAGCGTGTTGGTCGAGCTCTGGGGCCCGCCCTGCGTCATGACGTTGATCGTGTCGAAGGCTTGGAAGGAGCCGATGACGTTCACGAGAACGAGAAAGAACAGGGTGGGCGAAATCATCGGGATCGTGATCCGGCGAAAGCGGGTCCAGGCGGAAGCGTTGTCGAGGTCCGCGGCTTCAAACAGATAGCGCGGAATCGACTGCAGTGCCGACAGGATGATCAGCGCGTTGAGCCCGACCGACTTCCACACCGAAACCAGCACCAAAGAGAACAGGGCCACTTGAGGGTCGGAAAGCCAGCCGACGGGCTCCAGCCCGACCGCGTTCAAAATCTGATTGAACAGCCCGATGTCGTCATCCATCAACCACACAAAAATGAGCGAGACAGAAACGAGGGCAATCACGTTGGGCGCAAAACTGACGCCCTGTAAGAACTCACTCAGCCAGCCTTGGCGGTTGAGAAATAGTGCCAAGATGAGGCCGAAGATCATCACGAGAGACACTTCCATGCCCATGTAGACGAGAGTGTTCTGGATGACCTTGCCGAAGTCTGGGTCGGTGAAGAGTTCGGCGAAGTTTCCGAAGCCCACGAACTTCATGGGGCCGCGGAGGTCCCAGGAGAAGAGGCTGAGCACGGCGTTGTAGCCGATCGGATACAGATAGAAGACGGCGAGAATTACAAGCGCCGGCGCAATCAAGGCGTACGGCAGCAATCGCCGATCTCTCAACAGGGCATTCTTCATGCGGAGACGACCTCGCGTACGGCACCGGGGATAGCGGGCTCAGCGATGCGTTCCTCGTTCGCATCGAACCAGTGGATGTCGGTGCTCTCGACACGAACGATGGCGTGACCGAGCGGGCGCGCAATCTCATCGAAGCGCTTGATGGCGAGCCGCGATCCGTCGGGAAGCTCGACGCGATACACGAGCTCCGCCCCCAGATTCTCGAGCGCAAGGATCGTGACAGCGAGCTCAGTTTCGCCCGGAACTGCGGGGCGGCTCGTGTCAGCGAAGGTAATTCGTTCGGGACGCACGCCGAGCCACTCGGCACCGGTGGGGGCATCCGATGCGACATCCGCCCCGAAAGAGCCGACACGCAACACGTTCATCGGCGGCGTACCGATGAAACGGCTCGTGAACACGTTGTGCGGCTTCGCGTAGAGCTCGGTGGGCGCGGCTTGCTGCTGGATGCGGCCCCCGTCCATCAGAACAATCGATGTGCCCATGCTCATCGCTTCGACCTGGTCGTGAGTGACGTAGACAAAAGTGGCACCGAGACGTTCGTGGAGTTCGATGAGCTCAATGCGCATGTGTTGACGAAGCTTGGCGTCGAGGTTCGAGAGCGGTTCATCCATCAGAAAGACCGCAGGCTTCTTCACCATGGCGCGGGCGAGGGCGACGCGTTGACGCTCCCCGCCAGAAAGTGCGTCGGGGTTCTTGCGCAGATGGGCAGTGAGCCCCACAGTCTCGGCGATTTCGTGCACAAGCTCGTGTCGCTCAGCTTTCGGAACCTTGTTGTTGCGAAGGCCAAACTCGATGTTCTCTTCAACCGTCATCGTCGGGTAGATCGCGTAGTTCTGGAACACCATGGCAACGCCCCGCCGACCGGGGGTCACATCGTCGACGGTTTTTCCGCCGATCGAGATAGTGCCGGTCGTGGGCTTCTCTAGCCCGGCGATCATGCGAAGTGTCGTCGACTTCCCGCAGCCCGAGGGCCCGACGAGAACAGAGAAGCTGCCGGCTTCGATCGTGAGATCAAGGCTCGGGATGATCTCTTTGTCGCCATACGACTTACCAATGTTTCGCAGTTCGATCTGACTCATGCGTGTACCTCCGTGACGTGAGATGAGCGGTGGGATGGATGCTGGTTGGTGCGGTTCAGGGCGGTGCCGACGTCGGGGCGGTTCGACATCAGCCCATCAATGTCGAACTCGAGAACGTGGTCGGCTGCAGCGTCGTCGTCAACGGTCCAGGCGTTGATGCCCAACCCGTGCTCGCGTGCTTCTGCGACGAATTGCTCGTTGATCAGCGAGAAGTGCGGATGCAGCACGTTCGCTCCGCACCGGCGGGCATAGCCGGGCAAGTCAGCGAATGTTTCGATGAACGCGATCGCCGTACTGAACTGTGGGTAGGAGCGGGCGAACCCTGCCACGGCGCGGTGATTGATCGACGAGATAAGAGTCGAATCGACACGATCACATGCCACGACTTCCGCGGCAACGAGATCGTTGACAGTGCCCCACGAGTTGGTGAAGTCCTTGGTTTCGATATTCACCCACAGGTCTCGCGCGCCGGCGAATTCAAGTACTTCAGCGAGAGTAGGTACTCGAATCTCTGAACGGGCGAACTGCCCCTCCCACCCACGGTCGGCGGTGAGTTCGCGAAGCTCGGCCAGAGTGTAGTCGCGCACTCGACCCATGCCGTTGGTGGTGCGATCCACACGAGAGTCGTGCATCACTATCAGCTGACCATCACGAGTGACGTCGACATCCAGTTCAATTTTTGTTGCCCCCATGTCGACCGCGAGTTCGAAGGCAGCACGGGTGTTCTCTGGTGCGTAGTGGCTCGCACCGCGGTGGGCAATGATGCGACTGTCAACCGTCGCCTTCTCGCCGCTCGCGGATGCTGCGGAGCTCATGCGGATGCTCCCCGGCGAGCGAGGGCACTCTGGTAAGAGTCGGTGACTACCGCGTCAACGCCCAGCTCAAAAAGTTGCTCGAGCTGCTCGTCTTCGGAGACAGGCCAGAATGCGGCGACCAAAGTGGAGGCGCACACCATGACAGAGCGCTCCTCATCGTTCACATCACCGACGGCAGCGCCGACCGACACCGGGTGCAGCGAGCCGGTGCCCAGCTCCGCCGCATACTGTGCGGACTCCTCCATCACCACTAAGTGACGAAGCCCCACCTGCAATTTCGGATGCGCCACTGAAATCGCGGCCATCGAAATGTGATTGGTGGAGGTCAGAGTCACACGATCGTGCAGGTCCCGTTTTCGCACCAGCTCGGCAACCGCGATTGCTGCAGGACTCGCACCCTCCCGATGCTGCGGGTCTTCCTTGACGTCGACAACAAGGTGCGCGTCGGAGCCCGCGAGCAGATCGAGCACCTCCGCCAGAGTGGGAATGCGCGTCCCGCTGCACCCACCGTGGCCACCGCCGATGTCGACGGTTTTGAGCTCCGCGAGAGTGAGCTGCTCAACGAGCACACGCTGTTCGAAGGCCCCATCGTTAGCTTTCACAGCGCCATCACGGGCTACAGCCGAGACGGAAACGCTCGCTTCACGAATCACTACAAGCTCAGCATCGCGCGATAGCCGCGCTTCGACCTCGATTCCATCTACTCCGGCGCGCAGCGCATGCTCAATCGCGACCAGTGAATTCTCCGGAGCGACGTCGGCCGCCCCGCGTCGAGCAAACACGAGCGTCATGCGAGCACCCCCGTGCCCACAGTGGCCGCTGCCGCACGCTGGGCCACCGCAACATCGGGGATGTTGGTGATGATCGAGTCGACGCCCGCAGAGATTAGTTGCTCGATCTGTTCTGTTTCGCTCAGGCTCGAGAACGGGGCTGGCATCGTCCACGCATTCACGCGAAGATTCGCCGCGCGCGCTTGCTCCATCGTTTCTGGAGTGACCGCGAGCTGGGCCGGGTGAATGGCATCCGCCTGGGTCGTCGCGGCATAGTGACCAATTTCGTGCAACGACATCATGTGAAGTAGCCCGGTGCGCACGTCGGGGTGGCTGATCTTGAGCTGAGCCATCGACGTGTGGTTGAACGACGAGAAGAAGACCTGCTCGTTGAGGCCGCGACGCAGCACCTCGTCAGCGGCCCGACGAGCGAGCTCGCCGTACGTGGCATCGTGGCGGTAGATGTCTTTGACCTCAATGTTCAGCACGAGGCTTCGGCGTTCGACGAGATCGAAGATCTCATCAAGGGTCGGGATGAGAGCCCCCGCGTAGTGACCCGCGTTACCGGTTCCGAAATCCAAGCGGCGCAGCTCAGCGAAGGTGAGTTCCGAGACGCGGCCGGTGCCGTTCGACGTGCGGTCGATAGTGTCATCGTGAATGGCAACGATCACGCCGTCCTTCGTGGCATGAATGTCGATCTCCATGCCGCCCGCGCCCTGATCGGCACCCAGCTCGAAGGCTTCGAGGGTGTTCTCTGGGGCGTAAGCCATGGCTCCTCGGTGGCCGAGGATGAGAGGTGACGCGGTCATGGGTGCTTCTTTCGTGTGGTTCGGGGCATAAAAAAACCCGGGGAGTCAGCACCGTCAACGCACCACACGGCGGTGCCGTGCGCGTTGATAGTGCTGACCCTCCGGGTGCTCTCTAGTGACTCTGCCCTGGGGGATGTGTTCAGTTATGGATGATGCGGGTCGTTCTGGTGAGGCGGTGTGCTGCCTCGCGAAGCGTCGAGGTTAGGCGACGCGGGTATGAATTCGTGACCGTCGACGCCGCCACAGTGCGGGATTTCCGGTAGATACGTAGTCGGCGCCGCAGTCGAGAACGGCATCGATTTCGTCAGGATTGCGGATGAGCCCGCCGACGATGAGGGGCTGTTGGATGCTGGCTCGAAGATCACGGATCACTCGCGGCATCAGCCCGGGCATCACTTCGACCTCGGTGGGGCGGCTGGCGTGCACTTGACGCATCGCATTCTCGACAGCGTGGGTGTCGACAGCGAAGAAGCGTTGCACCGATGCAATGCCGAGTTTTCGAGCGGCAGCAACCGCTGCGCTCTTGGTGGTGATGACTCCGTCGACGCCGACGTGTTCTGCGAGAAACTGCACCGCGGCGCCGTCGCGGCTGATGCCTCCGACAAGTTCGAGGTGCACATGCGCCGTCTTACCCGCATCGTGGATGCGCTCCACCATGCCGGCGAGAGAGTTGATGTCTCCCACCAGCAAGTTGATACGCGCAACGTCGCTCTCGAGAGCATCGCTGAGCATGCCGTGTTCTTGCACAGAGGCGATGAGGGGAAACTCCCCCGTCGCTGTGCCACGCCATCTCAACTCGCTCATGTCGATGTTCACGTTAACCATCGCGGTTAGCGCGACGGTAACGCTCAGGTTAACGACAAACGCTGAGTGTTTATCAGAGTGCCCCTGGAGGGATTCGAACCCCCAACCTGCTCCTTAGGACGGAGTTGCTCTTCCGTTGAGCTACAGAGGCCAGCGGTTCGAGTGTAGTCGAGACCGGTCCGCGGCGGCGGCTGCTCCGGCGGGGCGCATCCCTGCCTGTCTTTGCCGTCGTCGTGGAGATAACAGAGACAGCCAGTTCTCAAGGTCAGCCAGTATCGTCGGCTCATGAGTTCACTGAGCGGATCTTCTATTCTCGTTGTCGGATCATCCGGAGTCTTAGGCTCAGCGATTGCACAACGTTTAGCAGGAGAGGGTGCCCTGCTCACCCTTCATGCACGATCAGCGACATCCGGTAGCCCCACTCCCAGTTCGGAGGCGGTGGTCTACGCCGACCTGCGCGATGCTGGCTCACCTGCCGCCCTTGTCGCCGCCGCCGTTGGCGCCCACGGTCATCTGGACGGCATCGTTAACGCTGCCGGGGTCGTTGCATTCGGCCCCGCGTCCGAGGTAACCGCAGACACGATCGAGACCCTTTTCGCCGTTAATGCCGCCGCCCCGATGCAATTACTCCGCGCTGCGCATCCCTCCCTGCTGGAGTCCGCCACCGCAAAGCGAAATCCCTTCTTCGTCACCATTAGCGGGATCGTCAGCGAAAGCCCCACAGCAAATATGGCAGCATATTCAGCATCAAAAGCTGCGCTCGCGGCTTTTGGGCGCGCAGCCAGTCGGGAATTGCGGCGTGAGGGCGTGAGATTGCTGGATGCCCGGCCCGGCCACACCGAAACCGGACTGGTTACGCGAGCAATCGACGGAACTCCCCCGCGCATGCCGGCAGGAATGGACCCCAACCACGTGGCTCAACGAATCGTGGATGCTATCGTCGCCGACGAAAAGGACCTTCCCAGCACTGCCTTTTAGCCGCTGATGAAAAGTTGCCAGAGAATGGCAGCGTAAATGAGCGTGAAAATTGCGGGCGTGACGTACTTGACGATAAAAGTCCACCACGCAGTACGAATAATCTGCGTGACGACAAGCGAGGGATCGCTGATGCGACGCATATCGAGCGCAATTGCCTGAGCCTCACTTGCCGAAGTGAACTGGGCAACTGAGCCCAAAATTCCGGATGCCAACAAAATTCCCGCCGCCGCGATCTTGGTGGGCAGCGAACCGAATTCATCCCCGCCGAGCGAGAGCGCCACGATTACCACCGTTAGAAGGAAGGTGGGGGCGAACTGGGCCACGATGATGTGCAACCGGGCACTGGACCACGACGCGAGCAACTCTTTTTCATTCACCCCTGCGACTATACCGAATCGCTCCTCGTCACACGCTGGGGCCAAGTCGGCGAAGGTCGGCTGCTGCTACTGCCCGGGTGGGTAGAGGAAGGAATCGACCTCGCTCGGCTGCAGCGTTCGCTGGCCGTACGAGAGAGATACGTAGTTGTATTCCTCAAGCAACACTGAACCGTCAGCATTCACTTGCTTCACATAGGACACGTGGTTGTCCCAGCCGAACCAGGCAACTGACCCCGCTACCGGTACGTCGCTCACCGTCCAGCCGTGTGCCTCCCACGCCGACTTCCACTGGTACGCGTCGCCGCCGTTCGGGGTGAGATCTGCCCACGCCCAGCGGAATGGTGCGGAGAATGAGCCGACGTCGCGGTTGAGGCGCCACGCCACGAAGTCGGTGCACTGGCGGTAGTAGTAGTTCAGCGGAGACAGAGTGGAACCGGCGGTCGGCCACGGGTAGTCGTCACCCAGCGCTTGCGCACCCGATGCGAGGTACAGCGAGTTCGCGGAAGCGATCGCATCCTGCTGGCGAATAATCTCCAAGGCTTCAGGCGATGTGGCCTCGAATTGGTCGCGCTCAAGCGCGGGAAGGTCGAGCTCTGAACTCACCGTTACCGACTGCACGCTCGCGGGCGCGACATCCGCCATCGACGCCGCGGAAACCATGACTCCTTCGTCGGAAACCAGCCCGGTCGCGCTATAGGCCGGCAGGCCAGCGACGGCGAAAAGGCCACCGATGACAGCCATTGAAGCAACAGCACGCAGTGGGCTCTTGCGAACACGCTTGGCCTTAGCCTTCGGAGCTGTGCGAGAGCGCGGCGCCGCACTGCTCGCGGATGCCGTGGGCACGTACAAGACAGGAGCAGGCTCGTGAGCGACAGCCGCCGGCGCAGTCGGAATCTGCGGAACAGCGATCTCTGCTGTCACAACAATCTCGGCCGAAACACTGGTCGTGGCGGCAGCGGCAGCCTCGCGGGCTGCACGCGCTTCGCGACGCGAAAGATAAACCGGAGCTTCGCTCGCGGGTTCGACCGAAGGCGCACCGGAAACATCCGTGCTATCAGAAGAAATACGAGACAATCGGGAACCTTAGGAGAGGCTCATTCGAAGAGAAACTAGGGCAACCTTCGAACGACGGGAATAATCACAACAGCATAACAGTTACGCGGCCGGAGCCAAATACTCTTCCCAATCTGGGAGCGCCCTTTCAATGCCCCTCACAAGCCACGCGCTCGTGTGCGGCGGTCGCGGCTTGATCAGCAGTCGCCATTTCATCTCGGCGGGGGTTCGATTGCTCTTGATGTTGTTGCAGCGAAGGCAGCACGCCACTAGGTTCTCCCACGAGTCCTCGCCCCCGCGCGATCGCGGCATAACGTGGTCGATCGTGTTTGCGGAATCACCGCAATACCCGCAGCGGTGACCGTCGCGACGGAGAACTCCGCGGCGGGAAACCGGCAACCGTCTCGTTGACGGAATGCGCACGTAGTTTCGCAGGATGATGACCGATGGTCTCTCCCACGATCCGGTGGAACCCCAGACGGGATGTTCCGAATCGGCCGCGACAATCGTCGCTTTCTGATTCATTACGAGCACAATCGCTCGCTTGAAAGACACGACCGCGAGCGGCTCGTAGCCGGCGTTCAGGACCAAAGTGCGCATTGTCATCCTCTCGAAAGCGCCTGCACGGCTTGCAGGCAATCGACTTCCCTGAGGCTCAACGAATGGGAGGCATAAAACAAAAAGGCACCGTCGTAAGACGATGCCTAGTGATTCAGCGCGCGAAAACTGCCGCGCACAGTACTGCTGTGTCGTATGTCGAAGTGGGCACGCGCATCCACGGTTTGGATGCTGCACCTACCTAACATGCGATTCTCCGGTTCATTCGTGAACTCCAAGGGCTACAGGCTAACCCAATTTTTTGAGCAGACCGCGCGCGGGCGCGCCGAATCGGATGACGAGACGGTTACGCCTCGGTAAACAGAGAATTCAGAGGACTACGCCGTGGGCTTCTCAACGAAAATGTGCACGGCGACCTCGTTGGGCAGTTCGAGACCTTCGCCGAAACCTTCAACGGTGACGGCCACGTACGAGTCAGCGGCAGCAAAGGTTGCCGTCTTGCCGGGCATAACACCAGCGCTAAAGAGCTGCTGCAACAGTTCGGGTTCGAACTGTACGGGCTCGCCCAGTCGACGGATGAGGCCAACGACGGGAGCCGACGTGTTCGCCACGAGATCAACAATGTTCACCATGCCCGCGCTGAACGAGGGAGCAGCGGTACCGCCCAACTCTTCGAGTCCGGGAATCGGATTGCCGTAGGGCGACTCCGTGGGGTGGTCGAGCATTTCGATGAGCTTGCGCTCAACTTGCTCGCTCATGACGTGCTCCCACCGGCACGCTTCGTCGTGAACGAGCGCCCAGTCGAGGCCAATAACGTCAGCGAGCAGTCGCTCGGCGAGGCGGTGCTTGCGCATCACTTGCGTGGCACGACGGCGACCCTCCTCAGTAAATTCGAGGTGGCGGTCGCCTTCAACGACGACAAGGCCGTCACGTTCCATGCGGCCGATAGTTTGCGAAACGGTCGGCCCAGAGTGGCCGAGACGTTCGGAGATGCGAGCCCGCAGGGGCACGATGTTCTCTTCTTCGAGGTCAAGAATCGTGCGCAGGTACATCTCGGTGGTGTCAACGAGATCGGTCATGAAACAAGACTAGCCCGTACTGGCCAATAGAATCGGACGTATGGCTAGCCTGACGATTCCCAGCGACCTCCTTCCCACCGACGGACGATTCGGATGCGGACCTTCCAAAGTGCGCCCCGAACAGGTCGAACACTTGGTGTCCGCCTCGCGCACCATCCTCGGCACGTCTCACCGTCAGGCACCCGTTCGCGACCTCGTGGGCCGCGTACGTACAGGCCTCGGCGAGCTTTTCCAGATTCCCGAAGGCTACGAAGTTGTCATGGGCAATGGTGGCTCAACGGCGTTCTGGGATGCCGCAGCCTTCGCCCTGATCGAGCGCCGCAGCGCGCACCTTTCCTTTGGAGAGTTCGGCTCCAAGTTCGCGAAAGCGGCCGCAGCACCTCACCTCGAATCGCCTCACGTAGTTTCCGCCCCGGGCGGGTCGTTCGCTGAACTCGATGACATCAACGGCGCCGACGTGTTTGCGTACCCACACAACGAGACTTCCACCGGCGTGATGGCTCCGGTTCGCCGCTTCGCCGACTCGAACGTTCTGACGGTTGTTGACGCGACGAGCGCAGCCGGCGGCATCCAGTTCGATGCCAACCAGGCCGACGTCTACTACTTCGCCCCGCAAAAGAACTTCGCGTCAGACGGTGGCCTCTGGTTCGCCCTCTTCTCCCCCGCAGCCATCGAGCGCGTCGAGCGCATCGCCGCGTCGGGCCGCTACATTCCCGAGTTCCTGTCGCTCAAAAATGCGATCGACAACTCGCGCCTCAACCAGACCCTCAATACTCCCGCGCTCAGCACGCTGCTGCTACTTGAGAACCAGATCGACTGGATCAACGGCAATGGCGGGCTCGCTTGGGCGGATGCTCGCACGCGCGAATCGTCGTCGGTGCTCTACGACTGGGCTGCCGCCAGCGACGTCGCGACACCGTTCGTCTCCAACCCGGAGCACCGCTCGCAGGTTGTTGTCACGGTCGACTTCGACGACGCCATCGACGCCTCCGCGATCGCTAAGACGTTGCGGGCCAACGGAGTTGTCGACACCGACCCGTACCGCAAGCTCGGTCGCAACCAGCTGCGTGTGGCAACCTTCGTTGCGATTGAACCGGATGACGTACGCAAGTTGGTCTCATCGATCGACTACGTGATCGCGAACAGCCACTAATCTGAAACCGTGCGTATCTGGTTGAAAGACTCAGAGCGCCGGCCCGACCCAGAGCCGGTGCACACCGACGACCGCAAGGCGATGCTCGTCGGAATGGCGTTGTGGGTGCTCGGGGTCGCGCTGTTGCTGATCTTTATTGAGCCGCTCAACGAGGCCGGCAACCTCTGGTGGTTGTGGACCGCTGTTGCCGGGTTGGTACTCGGCCTTATCGGCCTGCTCTACACGCACGTGAGGCGCGGAAAGCAGTCTCGCTAGTCGTCTTCGCCTGACTCGTCGAGGTCGTCGACGCTCACACCTTCGTGGTCGCCACCGCGGAAGGCGCCGGTGTCGTAGTCGTCGTCCGATTCGTCGTCGTCGGAGTCGCCGTCGAGGTCGTCATCATCGTCGTCGTCATCTTCGTCTTCATCGATGTCGTCGTCATCTTCGTCATCTTCGTCGTCGTCATCTTCGTCATCGTCGTCGTCGTCATCTTCGTCATCGTCGTCGTCGTCGGATTCATCGTCGGATGCGTCGATGTCCACGCCGTCGAGATCTCCGCCGTGCAGAACGGCAGAGCCGAACGCATCGTCATCCTCATCGTCGTCGTCTTCGTCTTCGAGGTCGTCTCCCTCGTCGCCGTCTGAAGCTTCATCGGCGGCGGCCTTTTCGGCATCCGCTGCTTCAGTGGCTGCCTGGGCAGCCTTGTACTCGGCGAGACGTTCTGACCACGGCACCCAATCGGGCGAAAGCAGTGCGCCTTCGGCAGGCATGAGTTCCGCTTCGAGAACAGTCGGCTCTTCGCCTTCGACGTGGGCGACGCTCACAGTCCAATTCCAGCCCGGGTAGCCCGGCAGGGCCGATGCGAACAGCACCGAAATGATGCCGTCGCTCTCGACCTGCTCACCCACGAGCGCGCCAATCGCTGCGTCGGTGGTGATCTCGAGAAGTGCTCCCCGAGCGAGCTTTTCGTACTGGCTCTTAGGCATCGAGTTCGTCCGCTACCTTTCGCAGCATTGAGGCAATTTTGGCGCCGTGCGCCTTATCGGGGTAGCGACCCCGCTTAAGGCCGGAACCAATGCCGTCCATGAGCTTGACGAGATCTTCAATGATCACGGCCATGTCATCGGCGGGCTTGCGGTTGATCTTTGTCATGCTCGCAGGAGCATCCATGACTCGAACAGAGAGCGCCTGAGCACCCTTCTTTCCGTCAGCGATTCCGAACTCAAGGCGAGTACCCGCCTTGACCCCAGTCGTGCCCGCAGGCAAGGCTGAGGCGTGCAAAAAGACCTCTTGGCCTTCATCACTCATGATGAAGCCAAAACCCTTCTCGTCGTCGTAAAACTTAACCTTGCCGGTAGGCATGGGCATGCTCCTTTGTAATCGTGACTCAAGCTTAGAACGTAAACGGGCGCGTATCCTTGTCTACGTGACAAATCACTCAACTGAACGCGACCTTCGTATCGAGCGTGTGCTCGCCTACCTCGTCGCCTTCTCGATCGCACTCGCCGTGCTTAGCTTCGTTGCCGTAGTCGTAGCTACCGCACTGGGCCAAACCGAATTCGATAACGGTGTCTGGCCCGCTGTGATAACTATGCCTCAATTTGCCTTGCCTTTGGGCGTGGTGTTCATCATCACCCTCGTGGTGCTGAACGGGCGCCGCCGCCAACGTGAGTACAGGAATGGCCACAATTAGCGATGCCGCTCTGCTGCTCGCCGCACAATTGCGCGCACTAGACGACAACCACCTTCTTGAGTTGTTGCGCTCGCGCGTCGTGCGTGCCAACTCTGTCAGCGATTTCTTTGACCTCGCGGATGCCCTGCAGCAGCCCACGTCGGTCGAACGCATCCTGAGCAAGCTCGACCGCCCCACCTTGGCCACGCTCGCCGTTGTTGCTGACACTACGTCTCTCTCCGCCACTGACGTCGCCACTGCCCTTGGACATTTTGGCGCGGATGAGGTTGCCGTTCAGCGACGCTTAGACCGCCTCGTGAGCCTCGCGCTGCTTATTCACCGCGGCGGCCGGTACAGCGCCCCTGACGGCGTCACCGATCATCTGGCGGGCTGGCCTTTCGATGACCTTCCCACTACGGGCGAGCTGCTAGAGACCCCACCGCCATCAACGCTGACCTCGGTTGAACCGTCACAGCGCGACAGCACCGACAGCATCGCGGCAGAGAACGCCTTCGCCACAACCAACGAAGTCACCGAGCTCATCAACCAGCTGCGGTCGAGTCCGGTGCGCGATCTGGCTCGCGGCGGCGTCTCGCTTCCGGATTCCAAGCGCCTGGCCGTAGCGATGTCCGTTCCTCTCGAGAAGATCGCTGGCCTTGTCGACATTGCCGAACGTGCTGGCCTCATCGCCACCAACAATGCGCAATGGATGCCCACCGCCTCCGCCACCGAGTGGATGTCCCTCGGCGCGGCTGAACGCTGGGTGCACCTCGCCGAGGCTTGGCACCAGGGCGTGCCCGACAACATCCGCACAATCCTCGCTGACCGTGTGCAGAGCTTCTGGGGCAGCGGAGTCGAAGACTACGTGCGCTGGCTGTTCCCCGCCGGAGTCGATGCGATGCTCGAGCGACTTCGTCGCTACGCCCGTGACGCCCACCTCTTGGGAGTCACTGCCGAGCAGTTGCCGAGCAGCGCGGGCATCGCGTTGCTCACCCGAACACCCACTGAGGCTGCAGCCGTGATGGCGGAGCTCTTTCCTCGCGAAGTGCACCAGGTGTACGTTCAGCCCGACCTCACCGTGATCTCGCCCGGCCCGCTGGCCCCGCAACTGGATGCCCGGCTGCGAGTGATCGCCGATGTGGAGACGCGCGCTCTGGCATCCACCTATCGCATCTCCCGCTCGAGCCTGCATCACGCAATGACGCTCGGCGAAACGCTCGAGGGCATGCGCAGCTTCTTGGCCGAAATTTCACTAACGGGTGTTCCGCAGCCGGTGGAGTACCTGCTCAGCGAAGCCGCAGCTCGCCACGGCCTGGTGCGCGTTGGCCTGCATGGCGCCAGTGGTAGCTATGTGTCGTCGCCGGACCCTGTCACGCTGCAATCGATCGCTGTTGACCCCAATTTCGGCCCCTTCGGATTGCGCAAAGAAAACGGCCAGCTCGTCTCGCGCTTCGGCGTGGAGCAGCTGTTTTGGGCGCTCAGCGATGCCCGCTATCCCGTGGCGGCCGAAGACGCGGACGGGCAGATTCTGTCGCTGCGCCGCGATCAAGTGAGCACCGCCACGCCCGACGAGGCGCAGGACTCCGCCCCCGAAAAGTTGCTCGCCAAGCTACGCAACGGCCAAGGCGGGGCAATCGGCGACGAAGACCAAGCCTGGCTGTCGCGGCAAATTGAGGTCGCCATCCGCAACAAGCTATTGCTGCGAGTGACCGTCAGAATGCCGGATGACCGCGAGGTCGAATACACGCTCGAACCGTCGAGTGTTGCTGCTGGCCGGATGCGCGGGCTCGACCGTGCGGCCGACATCGAACGCACGCTGCCGCTCAAGAGCATTGTTTCGGTGGAAGCGACCACCGAACGCTAAGCAACCGCGCGTAAGGTTGGTCGGATGAACGCAGCACCCGACGGACCCCTGATCGTGCAGTCTGACCGTACGGTTCTGCTGGAGGTCGCCCACCCTTTGGCGGAAGACGCTCGCCATGACTTGGCGGTGTTCGCTGAGCTCGAGCGTGCCCCCGAGCACATTCACACCTACCGCATCACGCGCCTGGGGCTGTGGAACGCGCGCGCGGCTGGCCACGATGCTCCGGCGATGCTGGAGACGCTCGAAAAGTACTCAAAGTTTCCGATTCCGCAGAGCGTTAGCGTCGATATCGCCGAGACTGTTGGCCGCTATGGTCGCCTCGTCATCGACCGCGATGAGGACGGCGCCCTCACTCTCACCGCTACCGATCCCGCCGTGCTGCGTGAGATTACGCGCGCCAAGAAGGTCGCCAGCCTGTTGTTCGAACGCCGCGGCGATCACACTTTCGTTGTGCAGGCGTGGGCCCGTGGCCAATTGAAGCAAGAGTTGCTCAAACTCGGCTGGCCCGCTGAAGACAACGCCGGTTACACCCCCGGCACGCCCCATGAGATTGCTCTGGATGCCGCGGGCTGGGGCCTGCGCGAGTACCAGCAGCACGCCATCGACAACTTTTTCGAGCACGGTTCTGGCGTTGTCGTTCTGCCCTGTGGTGCCGGAAAGACCCTTGTGGGTCTGGGCGCCATGGCTCAAAGCAAGACCACGACGCTGATCTTGGTCACGAATACGGTGTCGGCTCGCCAGTGGCGCGCCGAAATCCTGAAGCGCACCACCCTCACTGAAGAGGAGGTCGGTGAGTATTCGGGGCAGACCAAGGAGATCCTGCCGGTCACGATTGCGACCTACCAAATCCTTACGGCCAAGAGAAAGGGCGAATACGCTCACCTCGCTTTGTTGGATGCTCTCGACTGGGGTCTTGTCGTGTACGACGAGGTTCACTTGCTGCCCGCTCCCGTGTTCAAGCTCACCGCCGACTTACAAGCACGCCGTCGCCTCGGACTGACCGCCACTCTCGTGCGCGAAGACGGCCGCGAGGGCGACGTGTTCTCCCTCATCGGTCCCAAGCGATTCGATGCGCCGTGGAAAGAGATTGAGGCTCAAGGCTTCATCTCCCCCGCGAGCTGCTACGAAGTTCGCGTCGACCTGCCTGAAAGTGATCGTCTCGAATACGCCGCATCGGCTGACGACGAACGGTTCCGGCTCGCGGCTGCCGCGCCCGCCAAGATCGATGTGGTGCGCGCGCTCGTGAAGAAACACGAGGGCGAACGCATTCTCGTCATCGGGCAGTACCTCGATCAGATCGACACCCTCGCCACTCAGCTGAACGCGCCCCAGCTCACCGGTTCCACGCCGGTTGCTGAGCGTGAACGCCTCTACCAAGAGTTTCGCGAAGGAATCACGAAAGTGTTGGTCGTCTCCAAGGTCGCCAACTTCTCGGTCGACCTGCCCGAGGCGACCGTTGCCATCCAAGTCAGCGGCTCGTTCGGCTCGCGTCAAGAAGAAGCGCAACGCCTCGGTCGCCTGCTGCGTCCCAAGGAGAGCGGTTTGCCCGCCAACTTCTACACGCTCGTCGCTCGCGACACCGTCGATCAAGACTTCGCACAAAACCGTCAGCGGTTCTTGGCCGAGCAGGGCTACAGCTACACGATCCTGGATGCCGCAGACCTGACCGCCTAGCGGCGAGCGAAAGAGCTGCGGCGAGAGCGCGCAGGCGAGAAGCGGGAGGCGTTCGCGCGAGTGGCCGCGGCATTACTCACCCCAGGCCCGCATTTGCCTATCTTTTCGAGCTCACGCATTGAGCTCAGTGCGCTGGTAGCCCTATGCCTCGAGCCGACTACGTCGCTTGATGATCACATCGCGAATGAGGCCAACCGCCGAAACCAGAATGAGCACCGCAAGGCTGAGCGCCATCAACCAGATTGAGCTGAAGCCAACCGTCATGGGCCACATGGGCGTCATTCCATCGCCGTTGAGCCACTGAATGTCATAGCTGCGGGAGAGCGTGCCCAGCAAAGCCATGGCGCCGAAGCCGAGCGCTCCCAGGCCGAATGCACTCAGCGCTCCGAAGAAAATTCGTTTCATCAGTAGTCCCCTGTTCCTGATCTCGGTTCATCCACCCTACGGTTAAAGTTAATAAATACTCAATGAACGAATCGGCAAACAACTCGCCGACACGCCTACGCTTATCAGCCAGCGTTCAGGAAACATGCAGATACTTGGTTCATGGCTGACGGACCCAAGATTCTGATTGTTGACGACGAACCCAACATTCGCGACCTTCTCACCACGAGCCTGCGCTTCGCAGGTTTCGCAGTGCGTGCGGTAGGAAGCGGGGCACAGACCATCTCGGCAGTTCTTGAAGAAGAACCCGACCTGATCATCCTCGACGTGATGTTGCCCGACATGAACGGTTTCGGAGTGACCAAGCGCCTTCGCGCTTCGGGCTACACCTCCCCCATTCTGTTCTTGACGGCTAAGGACGACACCGAAGACAAGATCATGGGTCTCACCGTCGGCGGCGATGACTACGTCACCAAGCCGTTCAGCCTCGACGAGATCGTGGCTCGCATCAAGGCGATTCTGCGCCGCACGATGCAGGATGACGAAGAGACGATCATTCGCGCAGGTGACCTCACCATGGACCAGGACACTCACGAAGTGTCGATCGGCAGCGAACAGATCGAGCTCAGTCCCACCGAGTTCAAACTGCTGCGCTACCTCATGCTCAACCCCAACCGCGTGCTCTCGAAGGCTCAGATCCTCGACCACGTCTGGGAGTACGATTTCAACGGCGACGCCGGCATCGTAGAGAGCTACATCTCCTACCTGCGCCGCAAGCTGGATCAGCACACCGAAGAGCCGATCATTCAGACCAAGCGCGGCTTCGGCTACATGCTTAAGGCCGCTAAGCCGTAACCATCTCTGATGGCCAGCTCGACGCCAACTAGGGTGTCGAGCTGGCCATATTTGTTCCCGATTCCCAGCCACGCAAGGTACCGTTCAGATCATGCAGGAGAACATCCCCGACGCGTGGAGCCGCATCTCGCTTCGCACGAAGGTCACCGGAGTCACGGTGCTCTTGCTGACCATGGGGCTCCTCGTCGCAGGCGTGGGCACCGCTGCTGTGCTGCGGGACTACCTGCTGCAGCAAACTGACGAAAAGATCAGCGCTGCGGCCGACGACCTCGACGGCACCATCCAGTACACCGGCACAACAGAAGATCCTCAGTGCAGCGTTTCTCGCCTGCCTAACGACCTTTACTTTGCCGTTCTCAACCACGACGGCACCATGCGCTGCAACAGTCGTGAAGAGGATGCCGCACGCCCGGTTCTCGACGGCATCACGATTGCGGTCGCCAGCTCGCAAACAAGCGAGTTCACGCTGCCCAGCACCTCCATCGGAGGCCAATGGCGCGTCATTGCTTACCCCGCAATCAGCACGATCGGCCCTGACTTCGTCACGATCGTGATCGCGCGCGACCTCGGCGATTCCAACGCGATCGTGGCCCGTTATGCCGCCATCTTTCTCTTCTTCGGTTTGACCGTGGTCATTGTCGGCGGTGCACTGACCCGGCTTTTGGTCACTTCAACCTTTGCACCGCTGCGCGAAGTGGAAGCCACCGCGGCACGCTTCGCCGAGGGTGACTTCGACCAACGACTTTCTGTGGCAACGCCCAATACCGAGGTGGGGCGCCTGAATCGCTCCCTCAACTCCATGCTGGGCCGAATCGATCGAGCTTTTTCCGATCGCGCCCGCACCATTGACCAGATGCGCCGCTTCGTCGGTGACGCGAGCCATGAACTGCGCACTCCCCTTGTGACCGTGCGCGGGTACGCCGAGCTCTACCGCATGGGCGCGATCACTAAGTCTGATGACGTCGCTCAGGCCATGGAACGCATCGAGAAGGAAGCCATCCGCATGGGTGGTTTGGTTGAAGACCTCCTCGAGCTGGCCCGCATCGACGAAACTAAGCCTCTGCAGCTGACCGAAGTTGATCTTCTGCCCCTCGCTAACGATGCTGCGATGGATGCTCGGGCCTCCACCGGTCGCGTAGTCACGGTCATCAACACGAACCCCCGCATCGATTCGGATGCCGTGGTCAAGCCGCACCTGAACGAGCATGAGGACACCGACACTAAGGTCATCACGCTCCCCGAGAGCTCAGACCCTGCCCCCAGCACACCGTCGCGTGGCGTCGCCGCTCTCGCCACTGGCCCCATCGCCGCTGCCGGAGCTCGCCTCTCACGACTGGCCTCGCGCAAGAAGTCTGCGGCCGTTGCTAAGGCCGCCGCTCGCATCACAGAAGCGATCGCCCCCGTGCCGACAGATCTCAACGCCGTCGTCATGGCCGAAGAAAACAAGATTCGTCAGGTGCTCACCAACCTCGTCACGAACGCACTTCGTTTCACCACCGACACGCCTGTCGAGATCGGCGTGGGCGTCGACCATGAGCGCCAGATGGCTGTGCTCTCGGTCATCGACCACGGCGAGGGCATCCCGGAGCAGATTCGTAGCAAAGTCTTCGAGCGCTTCTGGCGTGCCGACAGCTCACGCAACCGCGATACTGGCGGCAGTGGACTGGGACTCGCTATCGTGTCGGCCATCGTCAGCGCCCACAAGGGCACCGTGCAGGCCCTTGAGACGCCAGGTGGCGGCGCAACCTTCCGGGTTGAACTTCCCCTCCTCCCCAGCGAGCCTGCTGCGGCAGAAGCCACGGAAGCCAAGTAGCAACCGGGCGAGGCTCTCGCCGGAATCTACCGTCGAGTTATGACTCGATACCAAGTAGATAGTGAAGCCGTCCTCAGCGCCACCGGAGCGGTTCAGAACTCCATCAGCCGCATCCAAGCCGAAGTAGCTGGCCTTCATGGGCAGCTCACGAACCTGCAGGGGTCGTGGACGGGCCAAGCGGCCACCGCGTTTTCGACGGTCGTGACCGACTGGAAGGCCACCCAGCAGCGGGTTGAAGAAAACCTCGCTGCCATCAACACGGCGCTGAGCCAGGCCGGGCAGCAGTACGCGGAAATTGAAGCGGCCAACGCCCGCCTCTTCTCCCGCTAAGACCAGAACGTCGTTGCTACCGCACGCTGGGGCAGCTCTCGGCAACGAAACCGGCACCGAAGCTTGACGTAACGCAAGAATGGGCGCCTCCCGAAGGAGACGCCCATTCTGTGTTCAGCTATGCAGCTGTGTGAAGCGGTGAGACTTAGAAGTCCATTCCACCCGACGGGTCACCCATCGGTGCAGGGTTCTTCTCGGGCTTGTCAGCAACAACGGCTTCGGTCGTGAGGAAGAGACCTGCGATCGACGATGCGTTGAGCAGCGCCGAGCGGGTTACCTTAACCGGGTCGTTGATTCCTGCAGCGAGCATGTCGACGTATTCGCCGGTAGCTGCGTTGAGGCCGTGACCAACCGTGAGGTTGCGAACCTTGTCAGCAACAACACCAGGCTCGAGACCGGCGTTGAGCGCGATCTGCTTAAGCGGTGCGTCGATTGCGACACGAACGATGTTCGCTCCGGTTGCTTCGTCACCAACGAGGTCAGCCATTGCCTGGCTGTCGAAAGCGATCTTGCCAGCCTGAATCAGGGCAACGCCACCACCGGCGACGATTCCTTCTTCAACAGCAGCCTTTGCGTTGCGGACTGCGTCCTCAATGCGGTGCTTGCGCTCCTTGAGCTCAACCTCGGTTGCCGCTCCAGCCTTGATGACTGCAACTCCACCGGCGAGCTTCGCGAGGCGCTCCTGGAGCTTCTCGCGGTCGTAGTCGCTGTCGGTGTTGTCGATCTCGGCACGGATCTGCTTGACGCGACCTGCGATCGCCTCTTCTTCACCAGCACCTTCGATGATCGTGGTTTCGTCCTTGGTGATGACGACCTTGCGGGCGCGACCGAGGAGTTCGAGAGTAGCGTTTTCGAGCTTGAGGCCGACCTCTTCAGAGATAACCTGTCCACCGGTGAGGATGGCGATGTCAGCGAGCTGAGCCTTGCGACGGTCTCCGAAGCCAGGAGCCTTGACGGCTACCGACTTGAAGATGCCACGGATCTTGTTCACAACGAGAGTTGCGAGTGCTTCGCCGTCAACGTCTTCGGCAATGATGAGAAGCTGCTTGCCGCTCTGGATTACCTTGTCGACGATGGGGAGAAGATCCTTGATGTTCGAGATCTTGCCGTTGACGATCAGAACGTAAGGGTCTTCGAAGACCGCTTCTTGACGCTCCTGGTCGGTAACGAAGTATGCCGACAGGAAGCCCTTGTCGAAGCGCATACCTTCGGTGAGCTCCAGCTCGGTGCCGAACGTGTTCGACTCCTCAACGGTGACAACACCTTCCTTGCCGACCTTGTCGATAGCTTCGGCGATCAGTGCGCCGATCTCGGGGTCACCAGCAGAGATGGATGCGGTAGCTGCGATCTCTTCCTTGGTTTCGATTTCCTTGGCGCTAGCAACCAGTGCCTCGATGACCGAGTTGGTTGCCTTTTCGATACCGCGCTTGAGGCTGATGGGGTCTGCACCGGCTGCAACGTTGCGAAGACCTTCGCGAACGAGAGCCTGAGCGAGAACAACAGAAGTGGTCGTACCGTCTCCGGCTACGTCATCCGTCTTCTTTGCTACCTCTTTGACGAGTTCTGCACCGATCTTCTCGAACGGGTCGTCGAGTTCGATCTCCTTGGCGATGGACACACCGTCGTTCGTGATGGTGGGGGCGCCCCACTTCTTTTCAAGAACTACGTTGCGGCCACGTGGGCCGAGGGTGACCTTTACGGCGTCGGCGAGAGTGTTCAGGCCGCGCTCGAGGCCGCGACGGGCCTCTTCGTTGAAAGCAATGATCTTTGCCATGTGTGTTTCTCGTCCCTCCCGGACGTCGTACAAGCGAATAAGTTGGCACTCGAACTGTGCGAGTGCCAAGGTCAAAATTAGCACTCGATAGGGGCGAGTGCAAGACAGCCCAGCGCACTCGATAGGGGCGAGTGCACGACAGCCCAGCGCACTCACGGGGGCCACGCTCGCGGCGGTGCGGTGCGGCGTTTCGGGGCGAGCGCTCGGGGCCTCCTCGGCCGCGATCTGCGCGGGAACCGGCGGAATGCCCGCGTTGGATTACGGGGAGCGGGTAGGAGCTTTCAGCGCGGTGCAGAGTTGCCAAATCAGCCCCGGTTTTCACAGCAGGACCGGAGTGGCCTGGTGCGAGCGAGCGTTATTCCGTGGGCTCTTCGGTGGCTTCTGCTGCGGGCGCGAGGTAGTCGGTGCCGATGACGATGGTGATTTCGGCGCCGGGGAAGACATCCGCTTCGACGAGGCGGATTTCTCCGTGACCGAGGGCGATGGCGAGTCCCGCCGCTACGTCTTCGTCTGCTTCGTTGCTGTAGTAGATGTAGGTCTCTTCGATGTCCCGGGCAGAAGCGGGGGCGGCGCTGCCGGTGGGCCAGCCTGCGGCGGTGAGGTCGTCGAAGATGGTGGTTTGGAGTCCGCTTTCGGGGGTTCCATTGAGCACGTCAATGGTGATGCCGCGGGCGGTATCGAGGGTTGACGGATCAGTGAGAGGTTCGACGGTTGCCGTCGGCTCGGGCGTGACGACGGGTTCTTCTGGAGTGGCGAAGAACGGCAGGCCGAGGTCGTCATCGAGGTATTGGCTCAGGGCGAAGAGACCACCGAAGACGAGAACGCCGGTAGCGAGCAGTGCCCAGGCGAAGCCGATCCAGCCACGTCCGCGGCGCTTGGGGCCGCGGTGGGCTCCGATGCGCTCGACGTCGTCGGGAAGTTCGTCGAATCGGTCCTTCGGGTAACTCGCCATTGCTTAGTCTGTCAATTCTTCGTCGTGGAGGCTGGTGGTGGTTCGCACGGTTCGGGTGCGGTTGTCACGAGTGCGGCGCAGTCGCGAGACCAGCATGGGGTCGTAGCGTACGGCTGCAGGGGTGTCGATTACCGCGTTGAGCATTTGATAATAGCGCGCACTGGAGACTCGAAACTGGGAGCTAATGGCCTCTTCTTTCGCGCCGACGTGGCGGGTCCATTCGCGTTCGAAGTCGAGGATGGTCTTGTCGCGTTCGGACAGACCGGTAGCGGGGTGCGATGCGCTTTCGTTTTCTGACACGGCTGAACCTCCCCTGTGCAGGTAAGCCTAGGGCGTGGGCCGGGCGGCTTTGCCGAGCGACTCGGCTTGCGGGCCCATTTTGGGCTGGTCGAGGTTAGGATTGCCTTAGTACCCGTTTTCTCCGATTGGTTTCTATGCGCATCCGACTCCTCACTGCTGTTGTGGTGTTGTCTGGCGTTGCTTTTGGAGCCAGTGGATGCTCGGCATCTTCGATCACGGAGGCTCCAGCGGTCACGGTTACCGCCGATTTGACCTCTCCCCTTGCTTCCTTGTCGGTATTGGGTGATGCGAAGGACTACAGCGGGTTGGTTCAGGCGGCGCTGCCGACATCCGGCATTTCTGCTCCGGAGACCGCTCCCCCACAGTCGTTGCCGGTTACGGTGACCTCGCACGATCTGAGTGGCGATGTTCCCGTGACTGTGTCATCGACGGATCGCGTCATCGCGATGGACATCTCGGGGTCGATTGCAGCAACGATCGCGGGGCTCGGCCTGGTTGACTCACTCGTGGCGCGGGATATTTCGACGACGTTTGATGAGGCATCCGAGTTGCCGGTGATTACATCGAATGCGCACACGCTGAACAGTGAAGCGATTCTGGCTCTGCGGCCCGATCTGGTGCTGACCGATGGCTCGATCGGCCCGATTGATGTGGTCGTGCAGTTGCGTGATGCGGGGATCCCCGTGGTTTTCGTTGAGACCGAGTCATCAGTCGAAGGTGTCGCTGAGCTGGCTCGCCAGACAGCGGCCGCGCTCGGCGCGCCCGCCGCCGGCGAAGAGTTGGGCGCGCAGTTGAGTGCGGAGATCGAGGCGAAGATCGCCGAAATCGCCGAGATTGTTCCTGCCGGCGATCGCTTGCGCATGATGTTCCTCTACTTGCGAGGCACCTCGGGCGTGTACTACCTCTTTGGCCAAGAGTCAGGCTCTGATGTGCTGATCAACGCGCTGGGTGGCGTGGATGTCGCGGCCGAGATTGGCCTCGAAGGAATGCGGCCGATGACCGATGAAGCGATGGTCGCGGCGAACCCCGATCTCATTCTCGTGATGACCGGCGGTCTCGATAGCGTGGGCGGCGTGAGCGGCTTGCTCGAAGCTCGCCCCGCCGTGGCTCTTACCGAAGCCGGCATCAACCAACGCTTTGTCGAGATGGATGACGGCGAAATTTTGAGCTTCGGCCCCCGCACCGTCACGGTGCTGGATGCGCTCGCGCGCGCAATCTACGCACCCACATCGGGTTCGTAGGCGCCGCCTAGCTGTCGCTGCTTTCGGGCTTCGCTGCGTTGTCGGGGCCTGCGTTGTCGGGCTCTGCGTTGTCGGTCGAGTCAGCGTCGTGTGCTGAGTCGTCGAGCGAGTCTGTGTCGTCGTTAGCCTTAGCGCCCTGTGCCCGTGCGGTTCCGCGACGTCGGCTGACGTAGAAGACGACTCCGATACCCCAGACCAGCGCGATGACCGAGGCCATCACAACGAGGTTGCGGGCCAGTACGGGGTCGCGCAGGCGAGGTTCCGGCATGCATTCGGGCGTAGCACTGAAGCTCACCATGATGGGGTCAAACTGGGAATCGGGCGGGTACGTTCCGAATGCTTCCGACCCGGCCTCGGTGAGGGTGACGGGGGCGTCTGCGAGCAGCGCGGTGCCGTCTTCTACCGTGATGCCTGAGACATCAATGGTGGCAAAATCGACGTTCTGGGCATCCACGGGAACACCTTCTTGAGTGGTTCCCGACACGTCAAAGACAAGGGTTGCTGTCATGCTGGCGTCGAAGACGATCTCGAGGCCGCTGAGGGTGGTGTCGAGAATGCCGTCGTGCCCCATGAAGCGAAGCGTTCCGTCGAACGCGATGGTGCCTTCACCCGCGTCGAGCTGGCCGGCGCCTGCCGTCCAACCGAAGTTGGGGGTGTCGTAGGTGGCACCGTCGCTCACCGCCCATTCACCGTTGGCGATTGTGCCGCTGATGTACGACCGAAGCGACTCTTTGACACCCCAGGTGATGGCGGCATTCGACACATCACAGACGACTGAGTCGGCGGCGAGCACGACGTCAGTGGGTGCAGCATTCGCCTGCGCCAGGCTCGCGCCCGCGGCATCCGGAACTGCGGCATTGCTTGTCATCGGAGTGAGCGCTATGGCAACCGCGGTGATGACGAGCGCGGCGGGGCCCAGCAAGCACACATTGAGGCGTCGCATTACTGTGCGGAGCGGTACATCGACTGGTGCATGATGGTGGCCTCTTCGTAGAGCTCACCGAAGGCTTCGAAACCGAACTTGGCGTACAGCGGCACAATGTATTCCTGCGCATGGAGCAACATCGCCTGATCGCTGTAATCGTTGACGATGCGCTTCATGATGATCTGCGCAAGACCTTCTCCGCGGCGATCTTCGCGGACTACTACGCGGCCAATCACGCAGTGGCCATCACGGTATTCGGCGGTTTCGTTGTGCAGAACGCGGATGTAGGCGGCGACTCCGAGGTCGTCGGTAATCCAGTAATGCCGCGTGGTGTCTTCTTGATCGCGGTCGTCGAGTTCAGTCTCATCGACTTTTTGCTCAACAAAAAATACGTCGGTGCGCAGTTTCATGATCGAGTAGAGCTCGGATGTTGTTAATTCGCCCCAAGACTTGGCGATCACGGAATCATTAGGCACATCCCCGAGTTTAATGTACTGAGCAGCGAGAGCTGGCAACTTAAGGAGACCACTATGACGTACAAGGTGACCAAGACCGAAGAGCAGTGGCGCGACGAGCTCGGAATCAAGTACTCGGTGCTGCGCGAAGCCGGAACCGACCGCCCGTGGTCTGGCGCTCTTCTCGACGAGAAGCGCGCGGGCACCTACCGCTGTGGCGCCTGCAGTGCTGAGCTGTTCAAGAGCGACACCAAGTTCGATTCCGGTTCGGGATGGCCCAGCTTCTATGAAGCCATCAACCCGGATGCCGTTGAGCTGCGCGAAGACCGCTCACTCGGCATGGTTCGCACCGAAGTGGTGTGCGCCACCTGTGGTTCGCACCTCGGGCATCTCTTCGATGACGCCCACCAGACGCCGACCGGTGACCGCTTCTGCTTGAACTCTTCGTCGTTGGAGTTCGACGAGCAGGACTAGTTCGACGGCAGCGCTATTTCGGCTGCAGGGTCTTAGGCGGTCGCTGACTCGATAGGGACGCGATCGCCACGGCGATGAGGGTGAGCACCACACCGATTACGGTGGTCGGTGCCACCCCATCGCTGTCTGTGGGCAAGAAAATCTCGAGCGCGAGCGCACCGATCAGTTGACCGGCGATCGATCCGAGAGCAAAAAACAACACTCCCGTGATCGGTACGAGCACTGCGGCGACCACGATGAAGATGACGCCGATCGCTCCCCCGACGTACAGCGCCGGGTCGGTGGGGAAGTCGTGTTGCCAGCCGCCGGCGAAGCCGTAAGAGATCGCTGCGATCGCCAACACCGTCGTGCCGACGCCGAAATTGACGTACGTGGCGGTGAGGGGCGAACGCGTCACGTGACGGACGTGACCGTTGATGGCTTGCTGCCACCCGATCCCGAATCCGGCGGTGAGAGGCAAGAACACGAGCAAGAACGGTCCGTCAAGGCGCAAATCGGCTAAGCCAGAAAAAATTACTGCCCCCACTGCGAGGGCGGATGCCGCCACCCGCAATACCGTGACCGGTCGCTTCTGGAGGCTGCCGATGCCCACCCGGTCGATTACGGCAGAGCTGATGGTTTGGCTCGCGACGACCGCCACTGTGAAGAGAGCGACGCCGAGAGCGGTAGCTGCCAGACCCTGGGTCAGGACGAAGAATGCACCGAAGGCTCCCCCGCTGAGGTACCACCAGGGCAGTCGTTTACTGGCCACTTCGGTGCGGAGGGTGCGAAATCCAGCGCGAGCGGTGGGCACGAACGGCACGACAAGCGTGAGGATGACGAGGCCCGAGCCGAAGGAAATAAACGCCGCGAGGGTGGAGTCGTGAAGCTCAACAGCGAGCTCGCCGTTGATGCGACTTTGGGCTGCCACGAGACTGCCAGCGACGATTGCGGCGAAGATTCCGGCGAGCGCGCGACGGCGACTTCGAGGACTGGTTGGGAGCATAGGGCTAGTCATGTCTAAAATAGGGCGTTGGCCCAAGCCTCCTTAGCTCAGCTGGCTAGAGCACCGCTCTTGTAAAGCGGGGGTCGTCGGTTCGAATCCGACAGGAGGCCCAGCAGAATGTCGAGGGCCGTCGGGGTTGCTTTAACCCTAACGGCCTTCGACATTGTTATTTAACCGGCAGCTTTCGACGGGATGCCGTCCACACGATTTCGACCGGTGAAGCATTCGTCGCACATACCGTCAAACCCCATGTGTTTCTTAGGAATTGCTGATTTACTAAACGGCATGAACTCCTTCTTTCACCTCACCGAAGCCCGCGCGTCGCGTTCCCGGGCGGTATCGATTCTCTCGATTCAGCGCTTCGGAGCAGTAGCGTGACCGCCGCCGCAGAGTCCTCGACTCCCACAAGCCCGACACCGATGGAGGTGTCGGCCGAGCTTCGTCGCCGCGCGCTAGCCCATCCGGGCGGGTTCGCCGACCTCGCTACTGCCTCTCCCGTTGATCCCACGCCGCAAGTCTTCATTGATGCGCTAGCCGCCGCGGGTGGCGCTCCGGGGTACCCCCTCACCATTGGAGTCGTCGAGCTTCGCGAGGCGATGGTGAACTGGTTTGACCGCGTGCGCGGCGTCACCCTCACTCGCGGCGAGGTGCTTCCGACGATCGGGTCTAAAGAGCTCTTAGGATTGCTGCCATTCCTGCTCGGATTGGGTGCCGGCGATGTCGTGGTGCGACCCGCACTGGCCTATCCTGCCTACGAAGCCGGGGCGCTTGCTGTGGGCGCCGACGTCGTAGCTGAGGACGATCCCGCCAAGTGGCCTGAAGCGACCAAGCTCATTTGGCTGAACTCTCCTCGCAACCCTGACGGCCAGACCCTGACCGTTGAGGAGTTGCGTCGTGCTGTGGCTCGAGCTCGTGAGCTCGGTGCAGTAATAGTCGGCGACGAGTGCTACGCCGTGTTGAATGAGGTCGACGGGGAGCGCATACCGTCCATCTTGGACGCGAGAGTGGTTGGCGACGACAAGACCCACATCCTCGCCTCGTACTCGGTCAGCAAGCAGTCAAACATGGCCGGATACCGCGCCGGCATGGTCGCCGGCGACGAGCAACTGATCGCTCAAATCACCTCGCGGCGCCGCGACCTGGGACTCATTGTGCCTGCTCCCGTGCAGCTAGTGCTCAGCGCCGTCCTCTCCGATGACGAACACGTAGTCGAACAGCGCGCCCTCTACACCGCCCGACTCGAGCGTCTCCGACCGGCTGTCGAAGCTGCCGGATTCCGCATCGAAAATTCGAAGAGCGGCCTGTATTTGTGGGCCACGCTGGGAGAAAGCGGAGTGGACACCGCAATGAAGCTAGCCGACATCGGTGTGCTCGTCTCCCCCGGCGAGTTTTACGGTCCGAGCGGCACACAATTCGTCAGATTCGCGGTGACAGTCCGCGATGAGTACCTCGACCGAGCGATAACCGCCCTACAGTCGTGGGCTCGCTGACGAAACAGCAGCTCTCGCCTTAGAAGGCGATCATCACCTTGAGGCGCTCACGGGTGTCCATAGCGGTATATGCCATGGGCACCTCGTCGAGACTCACGACGCTGTCAAAGACGCGCCCCGGCTCGATCGCGCCATCGAGCACGTCCTCGAGCGCAGATTCGATATACGCGCGCACGGGAGCGGGCCCGCCCGTAAGCGTGATGTTGCGGCTGAAGAGTGAGCCCCAGCCGATGGGAGCCTCGGAATACTGCGGAACACCAACGCGCGAAATGGTGCCGCCCACTCGAACCGAGCCCAGTGCTTGCTGGTACGCCGGGAAGTGGCCAACCGCTTCGACAACAACGTGACTACCCTCGCCGCGGGTGAGTTCGCGCACCCGCGCGACTCCCTCTTCTCCGCGCTCGGCGACGACCTCGTCTGCCCCGAAATCACGACCGAGATCAGTGCGCGACTGATGCCGCCCCATGAGGATGACCCGCTCGGCACCGAGCCGCTTTGACGCCAGTACGGCCGACAGCCCTACCGCGCCGTCACCAATGACCGTCACGGTCTTGCCCGCACCAACTCGTCCCATGTGCGCGGCGTGATAGCCAGTGAGGTAGACATCAGAGAGGGCAAGGAGCGACGGGAGCAGTTCACTGTTCTCGTCGACACCCGGCACTGCCACCAGACTGCCGTCGGCCTGCGGCACCCGAGCGTATTCCGCTTGGAAGCCGCCGACTTCGGGCTTGTTGTAAAAGCCGCCGTGACGGCAGGAGGTGTGAAATCCCTCTTGGCAAAAGACGCAGGTGTTGTCTTGATACGTGAACGTGGCGACGACGAGGTCCCCGCGCTTCACGGTGGAGACCTCGGAGCCGATCTCTTCGACTACGCCGACCATCTCGTGGCCCATCGGAGCACCGACCGGCCCTGGCTTACGCGTGTGAAAAGGGTGCAGGTCTGAGCCGCACACACAGGCGCGAACTACCCGAACAATGGCATCCGTTTTCTGCTGGATAACCGGGTCCGCTACCGTTTCCACTCGCACGTCGCCCGCGCCGTAGAGAAATGTTGCCTTCATAGGGTTACCTCGCAATATAAGCCTGTGGCTGAGGCCGCTCTCCACTGGGATTCGTGAACGCGCGACCAGCTGACGACACAACAGTACACGGGGCAATACTCGATCTCTGGCAGGGCATCCGCGTCGTCGGTAGGCGGAATTTAGGCGTCCCCGAGCCGGCGGGATGCCGTGCGACTGCTACGTCGGGTCGACCATCACCTTGAGAGCGGTGCGCTCATCCATTGCGGTATAGCCGTCGGGGGTCTGCTCGAGTTTCACGGTCTGGTCGAAGACGAGACCCGGATTCACGGTTCCGTCGAGCACGGCGGGAAGCAGTTGCTCGATGTACGCGCGAGCGGGAGCCACACCGCCGACGAGGCCGACGTTCTTTCCGAAGAGACTGCCGCGGCCAACTGGGGCATCCTCGTACTGCGGAACGCCCACACGGCTGATTACACCGCCGGCACGGACAACGCCGAGCGCCTGCTCGTAAGCGGGCATGAAACCAACGGCTTCGAGGACTGCGTGGCTTCCCGTACCGCCAGTAAGTTCGCGGACTTTTTCAATGCCTTCCTCGCCTCGCTCGGCTACGACATCCGTGGCTCCGAAGTGGATGCCGAGGTCAGTACGCGCCTTGTGGCGGCCCATGAGGATGATGCGCTCGGCACCCATCTGCTTGGCGGAGAGCACAGCGAGGAGGCCGACAGCGCCGTCACCGATGACGGTAACGGTCTGGCCGGGAGCGACGCGAGCCTTGTAAGCCGCGTGCCAACCGGTGGCGTAGACATCAGAAAGAGTGAGGAGGCCGGCGTACTGCGACTCGTCGACGGTGCCGGGAACCTTGACGAGCGTGCCGTCGGCGAAGGGCACGCGCACAGCTTCGGCCTGACCGCCCGTGATGCCGCCGTTGCCCCAATAGCCGCCGTGGATGCACGAGGTCTGGAGCCCTTCGAGGCAGAACTCGCAGGTGCCGTCAGAGTAGGCGAAGGGCGCGATGACGAAGTCGCCGACCGTGAGCGTGGCGACGTCTTTGCCGAGCTCTTCGACCACGCCGATGAACTCGTGACCGATGGGGCGAGCATCCGCATCCGCCGGCATGGAATGGAAGGGGTGCAGATCGCTGCCACAAACACAGGCCCGGGTAATGCGAACGACCGCGTCAGTGCTCTCGATGAGCTTCGGGTCAGGGGCAGTGATGACGCGGACATCGCCGGCGCCGTAAATGTAAGTAGCTCGCATGGGTCTATTCAACGCCCGATTCGCGCCCCGCAACGAATCAGTCTTTGTTCAGCGAGCAGGAGTAGCCGTCAGTGGATGGTGCGATGCTTGAGGGCGACGCACTCCAGGAGGACTTCACCGTGGCCAGTTTCGCCGACAAACCCATCCTCGACGTCAGCATCGCTGAGTGGACCACCCACCTCGAGAACGAGCCGTCGCCCGACGGCGTGCGCCTCAAGCTCCGCAAGAAGCTGTCGAAGGCCCCCGGCATCACCTGGAGCGAAGCGCTCGACGTTGCGCTGTGCTTCGGATGGATCGATGGCCAGATGGCACGCCTCGACGACGACTACACGCTGCAAGCGTTCACTCCGCGCCGCAAGAACAGCCCATGGTCTCAAGTGAATCGCGACCACGTTGCGCGGCTCCTCGAGGAGGGCCAGATGCGGCCAGGCGGCCTCGCCGAAGTCGAGCGCGCCAAGGCCGACGGTCGCTGGGATGCTGCCTATAGCCAGAAGAACATGACAACTCCCCCAGACCTACAGGCCGCCCTCGACGCGAACCCGGCCTCCGCCGAATTTCACGCCAGCCTCACCAAGAGTGAGCGCTTTCAGATCTATGCGCGGCTCACCGGCATCAAAACGCCAGCCGTGCGCGCCGCCCGCATCCGGGATGTCGTGGAGAAGGGGGCGATCGGCGAGCACCACTACGCGCAACCCAAGCCTCCGGCGAAACGGCCCTAACTACCCTCGCTACCGAGCAAGCGGAACTCCGCTGGAGCTAGCCGGGCAGTTGCGCAATACGCCGATCGAGATGCTGCTGCTCGGCGGCATTCGTGGCCAGTTCGCGCGCTTTGGCGAAGGCTTTCGCTGCGGCATCCGCATCACCCACACGCAACAACAACTCGGCGTGAGTAGCCCAATACAGGTGATAGTTCTCGAGGCCGGTGATCTCGGCGAGCAAGCGCAGACCCGCGTCAGGGCCGTCGGCCATCGACACCGCGACGGCACGATTGAGTGCCACTACGGGCGATCCACCCGTCATCGCCAGCAGCACGGCGTAAGCGGATGCGATGGCCGGCCAGTCAGTGTCAGCGGCAGTGCGCGCGGTGGCATGGTGGCGCGCAATGACTGCTTGGGTTTGAAACGGCCCCGGCTGCAGGCCTGCGAGCGCACTACCCAGGAGCCCGTTCGCTTGCTCGATAAGCTCGCCATCCCAGCGGGTGCGATCCTGGTGCTCGAGAAGAACAAGTTCGTCACCGCGAAAGCGAGTGTCGTGGCGGGCGCGAGCGTAGAGCTCCAGTGCCAATAGGCCTTCCACTTCGGGATTGCCGGGGAGCAGCTCGCGCGCGGTGATCGTGAGGCGAATCGCTTCCTCTACGAGGTCGATGCGGGCGCCGGTCGTGCTCCCCCGCGAGAGATAGCCCTCGTTGAAGATGAGGTACACCACGGTGAGCAGGGCATCGACTCTCGACGTGAGGTCTTCGGGGATGCCGAGCGGGATGCCCGCGTCGCGGATCTTGCGCTTCGCCCGCACGATCCGTTGCGCAAGGGTCTGCTCGGGCAGCAAGAATGCCGCGGCAATCTCCGCCGTCGTAAGACCGCCGACAAGTCGGAGGGTCAGCGCCACTTGGGTGTCTCGACTCAGCGCCGGGTGACAACAGAGCAGCAGCAACCGCAGGTGTTCGTCGCCCGAATAGTGAGCATCGTCAATCATGTCGGGCACCTCCTCATCGTTACCGCCGGGGCCGTCGCCTCCATTGTTGTGCTCGGCGGCGGACAGAAGATCAGGCGCTGCCCGCGCGAGACGTCGCTTGGCAGCAGCGTCGCGCCGCACACGGTCGACCGCGCGATTACGCGCGACCGTGTAGAGCCAGGCTGCGGGGCTGCCAGGCACTACGGCCCAGTTCAGAGCCTCGACAAGCGCATCCTGCACCGCATCGTCGGCAACGTCGAGCCCGAAGCGGTGCGCGAGAAGAGCGAGCACATGCCCACTCTCCTCACGCGCCAGGCGAGTGACCGCCTCTGAGTTATCAGGCACGCTACGAGGGCACCACCGGGCGAACCTCAAGCGAGCCAGCCGGAATCGGAACCTCGGCGGCGAGCGCCAGCGCCTCATCCAGGTCTTTGGCTTCCACAATGTAGAAGCCGCCGAAGTGCTCCTTAGTCTCAGCGAAGGGACCATCAACAATCGTGTCGCCGGCACCATACGCCCGACGAATCGTGGTCGCGGTCTCGACGCCCTGAAGTTGATCGGCCGCAACATAGTGGCCGCCATCAATCAGCTTCTGGTTGTAGGCCATCCACGGCGCCATCATCTCGTCGAAGCCGGGCTTACCCGGGTTCGGGCCGTCCATGGGTTCAGAATGAATCAGGATCATGTACTGCATGTTGTTTCCCTAGCCGATCTGTGAAGTGTGGCCGAAGAGGCCGATGACAACGGACATGACGATGAGAACTGCGAGTTGATGACCCATATCGATTGCGAACAGCGACGGGGACTTCTTCTCAAAAAGATACTCGACCGCATTACGCGACGCGGTGAAACCGAGCCAACCAATGGATGCCACAGCCAGCGTGACCGCCAGAAACGCGCCACCCAACTGGTCGTGGGCGATCGCCGCCGCCAGCGCCAACACTGTGGCGGTGATAGCCGTAGCCACCAGCGCCAGCGGATACGCCCACCCGGGAGTCTTCGCACTCAACTCAATCCCGGCTCGCGCCGCCCACGGCTTACCCAGAAGGGCTGGCGAGAACCAGGCCCATCCCACGAGCATTCCTGCCACCGTCGCTACCGCGATTGCCAGAAAGTTCAGCGTCATCATGTCCTTTCGGGGCCGGGGATTTCCCTGCCCTCACTGACATGACGCAGCGCACGTGCCGAATCGACACGTGCGCTGCATAAAACTTCAGAAAATTTCTAGACACCGACCGGCTTCGGCTGACTGGGGTGAGGTTCGTCTTTGAAAGCGGCCTGCGCTTTCCACATCTTGACCTTCATGTCGGCTTCGACTTCGGCGTATTCCGGTGTCCCGTAGACGTTGTTGAGTTCGTCGGGGTCGGTTTCGAGGTCGTAGAGTTCCCACTCCGAGGGATACGAGAATGGCCCAGTTCCGGGCACGCCCAATCCGTCGTTATAGAAGAAGATCAACTTGTAGCGGTCGGTACGGTAGCCGTAGTGGGCGGGTGCGCGATGGAAGACATCGTCATTCTCCCAGTAGCGGTAGTACATGCCCTCGGCGGGCTCGACATCCGGAGTTTCGACAAGGTCGGGCCAGAGGCTACGACCCTGCATGCGCGGATGGTGCTCCACGCCGGCCGCATCGAGGATGGTCTGCGCGAGGTCAACGTTGGTGACGATGCCCTCGTACGACTTGCCTGCAGCTAACTGAGCTGGATAGCTGAGCACGAACGGCATCCGCAGCGATTCTTCGTACATGAAGCGCTTGTCGAACCAGCCGTGGTCGCCCAAGAAGAAGCCCTGATCTGAGCTGTACATGAGCAGGGTGTCGTCGAAGTCGCCGCGCTCTGTGAGCCAGTCGGTGACACGGCCAACGTTGTCGTCGACCGAGGCGACGCAGGCAAGATAGTCCTCCATGAAGCGCTGGTACTTCCACAGCGCGAGTTCGTCGTAGCTGAGCCCCTCGGGCGGTGTCTGCTTGAGGTCATCTTCGTTGAGGTTCTCAGCGATGCGCATCGCGGCCCGGCGAGCGGACGACGTGCGCGTTTCGTAGTCATCGGTGAACGTCGCCGGCACCGGGATGGGGTCGGAGTACATTCCGGCGTGCTTCTCATCGGGCTCCCACGGCCGGTGGGGAGCCTTGTGATAGATCAGAACGCACCACGGGTCGTCACCCTCGAGCTCGTCAACCCACTTGAGCGACAGGTCGGTGATGATGTCAGTCGCATAACCAGGGACCGTGCGCAGACCATCCGGGTTCAAGAATTTCGGATCGTGGTACTCGCCCTGCTCGATGAGTACGTCCCAGTAGTCAAAGTTTTGCGGGTCAGCTTCGCCTCCATCGCCCATATGCCACTTGCCGACTATAGCGGTGCGGTAGCCCGCTTCTTTCAGCTGCGACACGAAGGTTGGTTGGCTGGCATCGATCGGAGTCACGAGCGTACTGACACCATTGATGTGGCTATATGTCCCGGTAAGAATGGATGCCCGACTCGGCGAACAGAGCGAGTTGGTCGCGAAGCAGTTGTCGAGTTTCCAGCCCAACTGCGCGATCTCGTCGATGCGCGGAGTCTGGTTCACTACCGACCCATATGCACCGATGGCGTGCGAGGCGTGATCATCGGTGAGGATCATCACAATGTTGGGGCGGCGCTTTGCGTTCTCAGTCATAGTTGTTCTTTCGTCGTTCAGGGTGTTGCTCTAGACCGCGGACATGTCGATCGGAACCCAGGTTCCGGACTCCATGGAGCGGTAGGCGGCATCAATGATTGCGTTGTCGATGTAGCCATCAACAAAGGTTTGGCGGGGCTCGACGCCCGCGCGGTAGCACTCCACGAAGTGGGTGAGTTCTCCGTGGTAGCCGTACACCCAGGGCTCGTCAGGCACCGGGGTGATCCAGCCTGTCGCGGCTCCGGCTTTTTCGACGACGTAGCCGGCGGGCTTCCCAGCGAAGGCACGGATGCCCGTCTCGCCGGTCTCGTCGGTACCGATCCAGCCCGCGGTACCGTGAATCTCGTTGCGCACATCCAACCCGGCGACGTGGCCCCAGCTCACTTCGACCTGAGCCATGCGGTCGTCCTCAAAGCGGATGAGCGCAACAGCGGTGTCTTCGGTCTCGACGTCGTCGCGCGAGAGTCGTGCACCCCATGCGAAAACTTCTTTGGGGGCGGTGTCGTAACCGATGAACCAGCGGCCGATGGCTACACAGTGGCAGCCGAGAGCGCGCAGCGGTCCGCCACCCGATCGCGAAACATCGCGAGCGTGCTTGTGCGGATGCCCGTGAGATTCGCGCGCTCGAACCGAGGTCACTCGACCAACGGCCCCTGCATCCACCAGCTCTTTCGCTTTCACGAGGCCCGGAGCAAATACTTCGGTTTCGGCGTAGGCGTGCCAGACGCTGGCTTCGCGAACGAGGCGCAGGCATTCGGCAGCTTCCGCTGAGTTGCGGCCGAGCGGCTTGGTGCAAATGATGCCTTTGCCGGCGGCCGCTGCTGCGGCAACGACCGCAACGTGTTGGTCTTGAGGGAGCGCGACGATGACGATGTCGACATCGTCGCGCTCCACGAGTTCAGCGACAGTGGAGACGACAACCGGAATGTCGAAGCGTTCCGCAAAGGCTGCCCCCGACTCCGCCGAGCGTGCCGCAACAACCGTTACGTCATGCCCGCGGATGCTGCCGAGTGCTCGAAGGTAGAAGTCGGCTACGAACCCGGCGCCCACGATCCCTAAGCGGACCGGAGCACCGGTCCCTAGCCGACCGGTCACTTGAGGTTGTCTTTGGCGGCGGCAAAGAGATCGACGTTGATGAAGTCTTCCGGTGCGGAAGCTTCGTCGGTGGTCAGTCGACCAACCTCAACGAAGAGCTGCGTGAAAGCACCGAAGCGCTCAAACGTGGAGCCGTCGGCGTTGTCGGCCAGAATCTGGTCAGACGTCCACCACTCGAGGCCATCGGCCTGGCTCTGCAGCTGGTCTGCGGGAGCACCCGAGAGCGCGGCGGAGAGAGCAACCGTGTCCTCGGTGTCAGAGATGCGGTAGTCATTGGCCTGAATCCAGACCTCAAGGAAGCGTGTGAGGGCTTCGCTCTTGTCAGCAGCGGCATCGTTCGAGGCAACCCAGGCTCCGAGGAACTCGGTTTCGGGGAAGTCGCGGTTGTTGGCGATGATCTCTGCGTCGGGAACCGACTCGAAAATCTGGTCGCTCAGCGGCGAGAAGATTGCAGCAACGTCGATCTGGCCAGCAACGAACGCCGATACAACGCTTGGCGGGTCCAGCGGGATGCGCTCGATGTCGGCCTCGGTGAGACCGGTTTCTTCCAGGGCGAGGGCGAGAATCATTTCGCCCGATCCGCCATCCGGAACACCAATCTTGAGTCCCTTGAGGTCTGCCATGTCGGTAGCGCCCGACTCGGGAGAAGCGATGAGGTAGTCACCGAAGGTGCTCTCGTTGGGTGTAATAACGGTGCCCTGGCCGGAAGCGGGCATCCACATGGCGCCGCCACCGATGTAACCGACGTCAAGCGATCCACTGGCCATGGCCTGAATCTGCGTGGGGCCATTGGTGAAGGGAACGAGGTTGACGTCGAGGCCAGCCTCGGTCCAGAGGTCCTGGTCGTTGGCGACGGCGATAATGCCAACACCGTTGATGCTGGTGTCGATGTAACCAACATTGATGGCGATGAGGTCATCGCCGCTGCTGTCAGTGCTGCCGGATTCTGTCGTGCAACCGGTCAACGCGAGAGCAAATGTTGCGGCGACTGCTGCCGCGCCGAGCATTTTCTTCTTCATGGGGCGTCCTTGCCTGTGATTGATGATGAGTGGTTGGTTCATTCGTGGTGGTGCACTCCGCGCCAGACTCTGGCACGGATCTCGGCAAACTCGGGAGAGAGCCGAATCTCCTCCCCGCGGGGGTACGCGAGGGGAACGTCGATAATTTCGCTGATGCGACCGGGGCGAGGGCTCATCACAACAACGCGGCTGGCGAGGTACACGGCCTCGTCCACGTCGTGGGTGATGAAGACGACGGTGCGCTTTTCCTTTTCCCAGGTCTCGAGCAGGTCATCCTGCATCTGCACTCGGGTGAGGGCGTCGAGGGCACCGAACGGTTCGTCCATCAGCAATACCGATGGATGCACGGCGTACGCCCGCGCAATTGCCGCACGCTGCTTCATTCCGCCCGAGAGCTCCTTGGGCAGCGCGTTGGCGAAGTCCTGCAGACCAACGAGGCTCAAGTAGTGCATGGCCCGTTCGGCGCGCTCCTTCTTAGGAACGTTCTGCAACCGAAGCCCAAACTCAACGTTTTCTTGAGCGGTCAACCACGGGAACAGGGCGTACTGCTGAAAGATAACGCCGCGGTCGGGACCGGGGCCCTTGACGGGCTCATCGTTCACGAGCACTTGACCCGAGGTCGGCATAAGCAAGCCACCCACCAGGTTCAGCATCGTGGACTTGCCGCAACCACTGGGGCCGACAAGAGTGATGAACTCGCCCTGTTCAACGTCAAGGCTGACGTTGTCGAGGCTGACCGTGCGGCCTCGCTCCGTGTTGTAGATCTTGGTGACGTCTTTGATCGAGATGAGAGCCATTAGCGAGTCTCCTGCCAGCGAGTAAGTCGCCGTTCGGCGAGAAGAAGCAAACGGTCCATGATGAATCCGAGGGCACCGATCATGATGATGCCGACGACGATGCGGTCGGTTTGGAGGAACTGCGCAGCCTGTTGCATCATCCGGCCAAGACCGGTGGGAGCTGCGATCAGTTCCGAGGCCACGAGGGTGGCCCACGATGCCCCCAGAGCGACGCGCATACCCACGAAGATGAACGGGGTGGATGCGGGAATCACGACGCGAGTGAAGATCGTGAGGTCTTTAGCACCCAGCACTCGCGCAGCATTGATGAGCGTGACATCCACGTTTCTCACACCCTGGAAGGTCGCGAGTACGCATGAGAGGAAAGCGGCGAGGAAGATCACGAAGATCTTCGCGGTCTCACCGATTCCGAGAATCACGATGACCAGCGGGATGAGCGCCAGCGGCGGGATCGTGCGGAAGAACTGAATCCACGGCTCGAGCAATCCGCGAGCGAGCCAGTACCAGCCCATGAGGAAGCCGGCCGGAATGGCCAAGGCAACTCCGAGCAGGAAGCCGGTCGTGACTCGGGTGAGACTCGTTACCGTGTGGCCCCAGAGGGTGCCGTTGGCGATGAGTTCTCCGAAGCTCGCGATGACGTCGATCGGGGTCGGGATCAACGCATTGCGCGAGAGTAACGCACTCAGCGTCCAGATCCCGATCCCGAGGAAGAACGTGATCACATACAGCCCCTTGAGAGAACGCTCGCCCTTTTCGTTGTCCTCTGCGACGGCTGTCGGTGTTGCCATGGTTAGGGCCTCTGGTTCGACCTGTCGTTCACTCATGTCGCGTTCCTGTTCGACGTCATTGTCTGGTCCTCTTCTTTGGGTAGGTAAGTGATGGCTTAGATGTAGAAGTAGCGTTCGAGGGCTGCGGTTCCGCCCCCCAGCACTCCCGCGTACATTCCGAGTGACGAGGGCTCGATACGAACGAGGGGGCGGATGAGCGGAAAGACTTGTTGGCGGGTCTGCTCGGTCAGGCGCTCGAAGAAAGCCTCGGGCACCTCGGCGAGCGCGCCGCCGAGCAGAATCACGTCGGGGTTCAGCAGGTTCACGATCGCCGACATCGCGGTGGCGAGCTGCGTGATGATCGCGTCGATGGATGCTCGGGCTACGTCGTTTGTGTCGGCGGCGGCGTAGAGCGCGGTGAGCGCTCCCCCGCCGTTAGACGAGAGGCCGGCTTCGGCGAGCTGGCGCTGCAGGGCGCCTTCGCTCACGAGGGTTTCGAGGCATCCGTTGCCGCCGCAGACGCAGGCGATGCCATTGTCGATGACGTGCAGGTGGCCAAGTTCAATTGCTCCGCGAACACCGCCGGCGAAGGGCTGGCCCTCGACGACGAGGCCGGCACCGAGTCCAGTGCGCAGGTAGATGAAGGCGACACTGCCGAGGTCTTTCGCGGCGCCGAAGCGAGATTCGGCGAGAGCCATCGAGCGCACGTTGTGCTCCACGGTGACGGGCAGCCCGATCAGGGGTTCAAGGATGTCGGCGACGGGAACGTCTCGCCAGTCGAGGTTGATGGGGAGAAGGATGCTGCGGCCGGCGACGTCGACGGGGCCGGGGACAGCGACGCCCACTCCAATAACCATTGACTGGTCATATTCCGATGCCGCAATAAGTTCGTTGATTGCCGCAGCGGCGTCGACCATGACGTCGGCGGCGGGAGTAGCGATGTCGTAGCTGAGCGAGCTCGAGGCCACCGTGCCGCCGAGCAGGTCGATGAGGCCGAGCTGCACGAAACCGACGCCCACCTGAACGCCGACGACAACGAACGCGTCGCGCACAATCGAGATCTCGGTTGCGGGCCGGCCGAGCTTGGTCGGCGAGATGGAGTTGCCCTCTACGATCACGCCTTCGTCAGCCAGTTGGGCTACGGCGCGGGTGATGGTCGTGGGGCTGAGGTGAGCACGCCGAGCGAGTTCGATGCGAGGCAGCGGCCCGTGGTCGCGCAGCATCGTCAGCACCTGTGCACGCACGGAGGTGGCTTCGTCGAATCGGCTTAGGGCTTCATTGCTCACTTAGAGAAAATAACTCTGTCGAGGGAAGAAAGTCAAGCGATGGAGCAACGAAAGCGCATCGCAAGCGACGCTCTAGAGCCCCCCGTCTACCCCGCAATTTTGCTCCATCAGCCCCGGAATTCCGGGTCCGGGCGCGCAAAAACGGGGACCCGCGCTAGGCGCGGATCCCCGTGAGTTTTGCTACAAATTATGCACCGGGGGTGAGTACACCATCGATGAGGTAAACGGTCGCGTTGGCCGTGTGAACGCCACCACAGATGACGTTGGCGCCGTTGACGGTGATGTTGTCGCCGCTACCAGCAACGGTGACCATTTCGCCGTTGACGGTGGTGAGCTCACCAGCAATGTCATCCGGAAGGATCTGGCCGGGAACAACGTGGTACGTGAGGATGCTCGTGAGCAGTTCAGCGTTCTCGGGCTGCATGAGAGCCTCTACGGTCTCGGCCGGAAGCGCTGCGAAAGCGTCGTCAACCGGAGCGAAGACGGTGAATTCTGAACCGTTGAGCGTGTCAACAAGGTTGACGTCTGCGTTCAGGCCACCCGAAACTGCTGCGGTGAGGGTGGTGAGCAGCGGGTTGTTCGACGCGGCTACTGCTACCGGGTCTTGAGCCATTCCGACGATCGAGCCGCTTCCATCCGGAACGGTCTCGGCGTAGGCAGCACAGCCAGCGCCGACGAGGTCTGTCGTGTAGTCCATCTCCATCGATGAAGTGCTCTCCTCGGGAGCAGGTGCTGCGGTGTCGTCTGCTGCTCCAGTGGAACAACCGGCGAGGCCGACCATTGCTACTGCAGCGAACGTGAGGGCGGCGATGGTGTTGCGCTTAATGGATCGCATGTGAATCTCCTTGGTGAAAGTTTGTGGCCCCCGATGGACCCTGTTTACCGACTCGCTGCCGGCTTACACAGGACTATTCGGGGCACCCCCGAAAAGGGATTGGAACTTTTTCAAAGTTTTTTGAAATGGCTTTTGCCTATAGGGAGGTAAAAATCTCTGACGCGTAGGCTCGCAGCGAGCGTTCTCACCCCGCCGACTGCCACACCGACCCGAAAGCAGCACCCTCATGACCCGACCTGCGAGTCGAGGCTCGAAGCGACGCTCGCCGCGAGGGTCGACACGACCTCGACCAACGCCCGCCTCCGTCTTCGCCACCCTCGGCGGCGTGTTCCTGAGTTGGATACTGGGCGCCGTCGTCGTGCGGCTCGGGCTCGACTGGTCAGATACGTTCCCCTACTCCCCCGCATCAGAGTGGCGATACCTGGGCGTTGCGCTTCTTGCGCTGGCTGTCGCCCTCGGCGGAAGCGTTGCAGCGTGGCGCTTCGGGCGGCGCTTCAGACGGCATCCGAAGCCCGCAGCAGACGCGCAGCAGTAAAGACGGCGCAACCTCAGACCAACCCTTACGGGCCACGGTTCCGAACTGAGTGCAACCGTCCGGGCTTCCGGGCGTCACACAGTTCTGTGGAGGAACCTCATGCTCAGTCTCGCCCTTATCGGCTTCCTAGGAGGCATCATCACGGGTATATCCCCGTGCATCTTGCCGGTCTTGCCGGTCATCTTCTTGTCGGGTGGTGCCATGAGCGCCCGCGGCGAAGGGGAAACCAAGAAACGTCGCTTTGCTCGCCGCACGATGCCCACCGCATCCAATGCCGCCGCCATCAGCGACAGTGCTACCGCAACCGCAACCGCAACCGCAACCGCTGAGAAGGATGCCGCCCCCAAGGTTTCACCGTGGCGCCCCTACTTCGTTATCGCCGGCCTCGTTGTCGCGTTCAGCGTCTTCACGCTCATCGGTTCGCTCATCCTGGCGCTGCTCAACCTCCCGCAGGACTTCCTGCGCTGGGCCGGCATCGTCGTTCTCGTTCTGATCGGCCTTGGCCTCATCATCCCCGCTTTCCAACACATTCTGGAAAAGCCCTTCTCGTGGATTCCGCAGAAGAACGTCGGAACAGACAAAGGCGGCTTCGTGCTCGGCCTGGCTCTCGGTGCCGTCTACGTGCCCTGTGCTGGACCAGTTCTCGCGGCCATCACGGTCGCCGGCTCAACCGGACGCATCGGGCCCGAGACCATCGTGCTCACGATCACCTTCGCTATCGGTGCCGCTCTTCCGCTGCTGATCTTCGCTCTCGCCGGCCGCCGCGTCGCCGAGCGCGTCAAGACCTTCCGCAAGCACCAGCAGAAGATTCGCGTCACGGGTGGCGTTCTCATGATCGCTCTCGCTATCGGCCTCGTGTTCAACCTCCCGCAGGCACTTCAGCGTCTGGTTCCTGATTACACAAGCGCGTTGCAAGACCAGTTCAGCAACTCAGAACAGATCGCAGAACAGCTTAACCTTGGTGGCCTCGTCAACGAGCAGAACAAGGATCTCGACCAGTGCAGCAACGGTGGCACCGAGCTCGAGAGCTGCGGTATCGCTCCTGACATTCAGGGCATCCAAGAGTGGTTCAACACCGAGAACAACGAAGAAATCACTCTGGATGAACTGCGCGGCGAAGTCGTTTTGATCGACTTCTGGGCGTACTCCTGCATCAACTGCCAGCGCGCGGTTCCGCACATCAACAGCTGGTACGACGCTTACAAGGATCTCGGTCTGAACGTCATTGGCGTCCACTCCCCCGAGTACGCGTTTGAAAAGGTTCCCGCGAACGTCAAGGCTGGTGCCGAGAACTACGCGATCGAATACCCGGTTGCTCTCGACAACAACCTCAGCACCTGGACCAACTACCGCAACCGCTTCTGGCCGGCGCATTACCTCATCGACGCTGAAGGTGTTGTTCGTCACATCAAGTTCGGTGAAGGTAGCTACCAGACCACCGAGAAGCTCATTCGTGAACTGCTCGTGGATGCCAACCCTGACGTTCAGTTGCCGCCGGCAACCGAGGTCAGCGATGACACTCCCGAGGCTGGAACCACGACCCCCGAGACGTACCTAAGCCTCGGCAAGGTAGTGAACTACGGCGGCGACGAGAAGTACTCGTCGGGCACCAACACGTACAGCTTCCCGTCGAAGCTTGCCGACAACAGCTTCGCCCTCAAGGGCGACTGGGAGCTCACCTTCCAGAACGCGACTCCCCGCAACGGCGAGGGTTCAATCAAGCTGAACTACACCGCCAGTGAAGTTCGCATGGTTCTCGGTGGAGAAGGCACGATCACCGTGAAGCGCGATGGCAAGACGGAGACCATCAAGGTCTCGGGTACGCCGAACTCTTACTCGATCATCCCCAAGGGCGACACGATCGAGACCGGCACGCTGGAGGTGACCGTGAGCGAGGGCGTTGAAGCGTACTCGTACACCTTCGGCTAACCAGCACTCCTCTGCACAACACAAAGGGCCCCGATCCAATTGGATCGGGGCCCTTTCGCTACGAGGGGAACCTCGTTACGAGGCGTTTCTCGCGAAGAAGTAACGCGCTTTACGGCTCCGGGGTGGGAGTCGGGGTCGGCGTTGAGTTCTCGTTGAAGTTCTCACCGGCGACCTGAATGACGAAGGCCTGGAAGCTAGCGAGGTCGTTTACTGCACCCTCGTACTTCACACCGTTCACGAGAACCGTGGGGGTTCCGGTTACGGGTCCAACGTCAACAGTGTTGGGGATGTCTTCGGTCAGTGCGCGTGCGGTGGAGTTACTGACCCAGGTTTTGAAGGTCTCGTCGTCGATGCACTCAGCGATGGCGTCCGTGTTTTCAACCCCGGCGATATCGAGAAGTTCGATCAGATCAACGTCGCTGAGGCCAGCGGTGTTTTCTTCCGGCTGGATACCTTCAGACAACAGCAGGTTGTGGTAGCTGTAGAAGTCGTTGGGCGAGGTGTCAGCGACGCAGGCGACAGCGTTAGCGGCACGCGAAGAGTAGCGCTGCCCCTGAGCGAGACGGTCGAGAATCGTGATGGGGTGAATCTCAAGAGTTGCAGCGCCATTCTCGACGAGGCTCTCGATGTATTCAGCGTTGGTCTGCTCGAAGGCACCACAGATGGGGCAGAGGTAATCGACGTACAGCTGGATGTCGAGAACGCCGGACTCTTCGTCACGAACGTTCGGTGTCGGCTCTGCGTCGGAGGCTTGCGCCTCGGCGGGAGTCGCAATGAAACCCTGATTGAGCTGGATGCCGTCACTAGCGAAGTTCTGTGGGCCGGGGCCTGCTGGCTGGTTGGAGTTCACCAGCACGAGGGCGATGACGGCGACGATGGCAACAAGCGCTAGACCGACGCTGCCCTGAAGAATCCACTTAGTGCGGCGGTCTTTTTTCTTTTGTTCGTCACGCTGAATGCGAGCTTTTTCTCGTGCCGCTTCGCGACGCTCATTCTTCGAGAGTCGGCTATCGCCGGAGTTGCCGTTGCTCAATCGAACCTCATTCGCCATATGTGTCGCTGTGTTGGGCGCCCAGAAATTACGGCGCACCCGTCGATTTTAGGAGGAATCTCTGGGAATTGCCCAACCGAAGCCCAAGTCCGGCACCGTTTTGGGGTGGACCACTCGGTCGGCTGACCCCCAAAAAGGTGCAATAATGACGCAACGCGGTTTCGATCGCTGTCCATCACAACGGATCGTCCGGCACGTACCTGCCGGTGAAGGAGAAAAATAGAACAATGGCGTCTGTAACTTTTGACAATGCAACCCGCCTCTACCCGGGATCAACGGTCCCGGCTGTAGACAAGCTGAATCTTCACGTAGAAGACGGCGAATTCCTCGTACTTGTCGGCCCCTCGGGTTGCGGTAAGTCCACCAGCCTCCGCATGCTCGCCGGCCTCGAAGAGGTCAACGATGGCAGCATCCTTATCGGCGACCGCGACGTCACTGACGTTCCGCCGAAGGACCGCGACATCGCGATGGTCTTCCAGAACTACGCGCTGTACCCACACATGACGGTTGCCGAGAACATGGGCTTCGCGCTCAAGATCGCCGGCGTTAACAAAGAAGAGCGTGCTGAGCGCGTACTCGAGGCAGCAAAGCTGCTCGACCTTGAGCCCTACCTCAACCGCAAGCCCAAGGCTCTCTCGGGTGGTCAACGCCAGCGTGTGGCCATGGGTCGCGCTATCGTTCGCCAGCCTCAGGTCTTCCTCATGGATGAGCCGCTCTCGAACTTGGACGCCAAGCTGCGCGTTCAGACTCGTACGCAGATCGCTAGCCTGCAGCGTCGACTCGGAGTCACCACGGTTTATGTGACTCACGACCAGACCGAGGCACTCACCATGGGTGACCGCATTGCGGTTCTCAAGGACGGCCTCCTCCAGCAGGTTGGTACTCCTCGCGACCTGTACGAATCGCCTCAGAACGTGTTCGTTGCTGGCTTCATCGGCAGCCCTGCCATGAACCTCTTTAGCGTTGACATCGTTGATGGCGGCCTCCAGTTCGGTGACGCCGTTGTTGCGGTTGACTCCGAAACGCTCGGTGGAACCGACGCTAAGACGGTCACCATCGGCATCCGTCCCGAAGACGTTATTGTTTCGACTTCAGGCAGCGGCCTCCCGGTCGACGTCGACCTCGTCGAAGAGCTCGGTGCTGACGGTTACCTCTACGGTCACGCAGAGATCAACGGAGAGCGCGTCGACATCGTTGCTCGCGTTGATGGTCGCTCACACCCGAGCGCTGGCGAGAAGGTTTTCCTGACGCCGGAGCCCAACCACGTTCACGTGTTTGACACCGAGTCGGGCCTCCGCCTCACCAAGAAGCCTGTAGTCGCAAGCTAACTTCCGCTTTACGATCGAGCCCGTCGACGTCGAACCCAGTTCGGATGTTCGGCGGGCTCCTTCTTTTTTCAAGGACACGTGAATGACTGGTTCCGTCAACATCACCGCTGCGACCGCTGATCCGGCCCTCCTCGACCTACCCTGGTCGTTGCCGCTTGAGATGTGGCCCGACGATGCAATCGCCACTCTCCCCAAGGGCATTTCGCGCCACCTCGTGCGCTTCGCCAATCTCAGCGGCTTCGTCGTGGCGATCAAGGAGACCTCCAGCGAGCTCGCTAAGCGCGAGTACGAGATGCTGCGCACGCTGCAGAAACTCGATGTGCCGTGCGTCGATCCGCTCGCTATCGTCACTAACCGCACCGCGGCCGACGGTGAAGAGCTCAAGTCTGTGCTCGTTACTCGCCACCTCAAGTTCTCCCTCCCCTACCGGGCTGTGTACTCACAGAGCTTGCGCCCCGAGACCGCGCGTCGCCTTGTCGACGCCCTCGCGGTGTTGCTCGTGCGCCTGCACATCGTTGGCTTCTTTTGGGGCGATGTGTCGCTCTCCAACACTCTCTTCCGCCGCGATGCTGGTGCCTTCGCCGCCTATCTGGTGGATGCCGAAACCGGTCAGCTCTACGACCGGCTCTCCAACGGCCAGCGCGAGAACGACCTTGAGATCGGTCGCGTCAATATCGCCGGCGAGCTCCTCGACCTGCAGGCAGGCGGGCGTCTCGAAGAAGACATCGATCCCGTAGAAATCAGCAACGGAATCGTCGCCCAATACCGCACGCTCTGGAAAGAACTCACGGGCTCCGAGCGCTTCGACCACTCCGAACGCTGGCGCATCAACCAGCGCGTTGAACGCCTCAACGCGCTTGGCTTCGACATCGAAGAACTCGCGATCAAGACCGAAGACTCGGGCACACGCGTGCGCATCCAACCCAAGGTTGTGGATGCCGGACACCACTCTCGCCGCCTGCTGCGCCTTACCGGGCTCGACGCCCAGGAGAACCAGGCCCGTCGTTTGCTTAACGACATGGACTCGTACCGCGCCGCGTTCGACAAGCAAGACATGGACGAAGAGATGCTCGCTCACGAGTGGGCAGCGCGCGTGTTCGAGCCGGTCATCCGGGCTATCCCCAAAGAACTGCGCGGAAAACTCGAGCCGGCCGAGGCCTTCCACCAGTTGCTCGACCACCGCCGTCAGCTGGCACAGGATTCCGGCCACGACATCCCGCTCGCCGAGGCGGTGAGCAGTTACGTAGAAAACGTGCTGCAGTTCCGTCGCGACGAAGCCACCATGATCAACCCGCCCACGGGTGCGTTCACGATGCCGATCACCTTGCCCGGCGCTGGCGAAGGCGATCTCGACGGTGACGACGATGGTGGAGACTGGCGGCTCAAGGTCTAGCTTGCCTCCAGCGGGCGATTGCCACGGCGACTGTTAGTCCGACAGCAGTTGTTCCAACCCGCGACCGGTCACGTGCTCGAACACGAGATTGGTCTCGGTGTGGGCGACAGCCGGATGGCTGGCCAAGTAGGTCAGCATGAAGTCTCTGAGCTCTGCCGCGCTGCGCGCCGCGACGTGCAGGAGATAGTCGTCTCCGCCGCCGGTGTGGAAGAAGGCAAGTACACCAGGCCAGCGTGGCGCGGCACTGCGGAAGGCATCCACGTCTTCTCGCACGTGCTTGACGAGCTTGATGGAGATGAGCGCTTGCACGCTCATGCCGAGCTTGGCGACGTCAATGTCGGCGTGGAATCCGCGCAAATAGCCTTCGTCGTGGAGTCGACGCAGTCGCTGCGAAACGGTGGACTCTGACACTCCAGCCTCGGCGGCGAGCGCGGAGCCCGAGCGGCGCGCATTGGTGGCCAAACTGGCCAGGATAGCCCGGTCAACCGAGTCGATGGGCAAGCTGTTGGGTTCTGTCACGGGAGCCTCCTGTGTCGCAGCTTATGCGAAAAAAGTCACATTTCGTGAAGAAGCTGCAACCGGAGTTGATTAGGAGCGCACTTTCTGTTGTTATCTAGTCATGCTGCCTCACGACATCCATCTCGAAACCCTTGCTGTTCACGCAGGAATGGAGGGCGTGCAGGAATCTGGTGCCCACGTTCCCTCTATCGACCTCTCGACGACAAACCCGCTGCCCAGCGTTGAAGTTGGCGGTGACTCGTACGAGAACCTCGCCACGGGAAACCCCATCATCGACGGTCACTCCGCTGTGTACCAGCGACTCTGGCAGCCCGGCGTTGCTCGCTTCGAAGACGGCCTCGCCGCTCTTGAGGGCGCAGAAGCAGCCGTGGCATACGCCAGCGGAATGGCAGCGCTCTCTGCCGTGCTGATTGCCATTGCATCGGCCGGTCGCCCGCACGTTGTGGGCGTTCGCCCGCTGTACGGCGGAACCGACCACGTACTCGACAACGGACTGCTCGGCACGACCGTGACGTGGGCGGATGCCGACTCGATCGTCAACGCCATTCAGCCCAACACCGGCCTCATCATCATTGAGTCCCCCGCTAACCCCACCCTCGAACTCGTCGACATTAAGAAGGTCGTTGCCGCCGCTGGCGCGGTGCCCGTTCTTGTCGACAACACTTTCGCGACCCCCGTACTGCAGCGCCCGATTGAACTCGGCGCCGCGATGGTGCTGCACAGCGCCACCAAGTACCTCGGTGGCCACGGGGATGTCATGGGCGGCGTCATCGCCACGAGCGAAGAACATGCCAAGGCCCTGCGCAATGTTCGCGCGCTCACCGGTGGTGTTCTTCACCCCTTTGCGGCGTACCTGCTGCACCGCGGCCTGCGCACTCTGCCCCTGCGCGTGCGCGCCCAGCAGGATACGGCCGGCGAACTCGCTCGCCGCCTCGACGGCCACCCCGCACTCGCTCGCGTTCTCTACCCCGGTCTGCCTGGCCAAGACCCCGCTGGTCTCATCGGCACTCAGTCCGCTGGCGCTGGCTCACTCATTGCGCTCGACCTTGCCGGCGGCTACGACGCTGCGGCGAAGTTCACCGAGGCAGTGAAGCTCATCACCCACGCAGTCTCACTGGGCGGCATCGACACTCTCGTGCAGCATCCGGCATCGCTCACGCACCGCCCCGTTGCCTCCGAGGCGAAGCCCGGCGCTGGCATTGTTCGACTCTCGGTCGGCCTGGAGCACGTTGATGACCTGATGAACGACATCACGGCAGCGCTCGACGCTGTCACCAGCAGCTAGCGTCATTCGCACTTACGCGAAGAGCCGCTGTCCCCGAGGGGCAGCGGCTCTTCGTCTGTGCAGCTCAGGTTAGGCCCGAGACAGTGCTACTTCTTGAGACAGTGCTACTTCTTTTTGCGAGCAGCAGCACGCAGCTTCGAGATTTCGTAGAGCGTGACGCTAGCAGCGATACCGGCGTTCAGCGACTCGGTGGAGGCGCTGATGGGGATCGAAACAATGGCGTCGCAGTTCTCGGTAACGAGCCGCGAAAGACCCTTACCTTCGCTACCGACGACGATCAGCACGGGCTCTTTGGCCAGCGGCAACGACGGAAGCGATACGTCGCCGTCACCGTCGAGACCGAGCACGAAGACACCGCGCTTCTTGTATTCCTTGATCATCTGCGTGAGGTTGTTCGCCATCGCTACAGGCGTGCGAGCAGCAGCACCAGCGGAGGTCTTCCAGGCGGATGCCGTCATGCCGACCGAGCGACGCTGCGGAACGATGACTCCCTGGCCACCGAACGCAGCAACCGAACGCACGATCGCGCCGAGGTTGCGGGGGTCAGTGATGCCGTCGAGAGCAACCAGCAGCGGTACTTGCCCACGTGACTCGACCTTGTCGAGCAGCTCCATCGGGTGCGCGTATTCGTACGGCGGCACTTTGAGGGCGAAACCCTGATGCACGGCGTCGAAACCGGCAAGGCGGTCGAGTTCTGGACGCATCACTTCGAGCACCGCGATGCCGCGGGCGGTAGCGAGCTTCAAAATCTCTTTAACGCGGTCATCGTATTCGATGCGCGCTGCCATGTAGAGAGTGTGAGCGGGGATCTTGGCGCGAAGCGCCTCAAGCACCGAGTTGCGACCGGTGACCATCTCGGACTCGTCCGCAGACTTTGCTACGCGCGACCGACTGGGCTGACTCGGACGCTGCGGGCCACCCTCAGATCCCTTGCCGCCACTGCGACGGTTTCCACCGGCTGCTTCGTAGCGCTCGGCAGCAGCCTTGCGCTTACCCGCGGGGTGGTACGGACGATCTTCTGCCTTAGGGGTGGGCTTGCGGCCTTCGAGCGCCTGACGTCCCTGGCCTCCCGAGCCGACCTGGGGGCCCTTGCGGCCCTTGCGTACCGCTCCTGCGCGGGGTGTGTTACCTGGGTTTTTCACGAGTGTTGCTCCTGTCGGAAGCGCCGATCAGTCACGGCAAGCTCCAATGCGATCCGGTCGAGTCATCTTCTAGAGTGATGCCCGCCGCTGATAGTTCATCACGGATTCGGTCTGCTACAGCGAAGTCTTTCGCCGCGCGGGCCGTATTACGATCCTCAATGAGCGTGTCAACCAGTGCTGATAATGCAGCAACAGCCGGTTCTGAACGATCAGAACCCCATCGTGGATCAAGTGGGTTGATACCCAAAACCTGTGCCATAGCGATCACTTGCGAACGCGCCGTAGCGACCGTTGCAAGATCCCCATCGTCGAGGGCGGCATTGCCCGAACGAATTGTTTCGTGCACCACCGCGAGCGCTTGCGGCACCGCAAGGTCGTCATCCATCGCTTCGCCAAATGCCTCGGGCACCTCGTTGGTGTTCGCAGTATCGAAGCGAGTGTCACGCAGTCGGCGCGACGCCCGCTCGATGAACACCTCAAGACGCTCAAAGGCGGCCTCAGCTTCTGCAAGCGACGTGTCAGTGTAGTCGATTGTGGAGCGGTAATGTGCAGCACCGAGCAAATAGCGCACCACTATGGGGCGGGCGGCATCCAGAAGGTCGCGGGCGAACACCGAATTACCGAGCGATTTCGACATCTTCTGGCCGTTAACGTTGACCATTCCGTTGTGCACCCAGTGGCGTGCAAACTCATCGCCGAGCGCTGTTGACTGGGCCAACTCGTTCTCATGGTGGGGGAACCGCAGGTCGAGCCCACCACCGTGAATGTCGAACGCACCGCCCAAATAGCGGCGAGACATGGCCGAGCATTCGATGTGCCAGCCGGGGCGACCATCGCCCCACGGCGATGACCAGGATGCTGAAGCGGGCTCGGTGGGCTTGCTGCCCTTCCAGAGCGCAAAATCGCGAGCATCGCGCTTGGCGCGCGGATCGGCATCCGCGGCAGCAACCATATCGTCGAGCTTCTGACGGGTGAGCTCACCATAGGAGGGCCACGACTGGGTGTCGAAGTAGACATCGCCCGAGCCATCGGTGGCGGCGTAGGCGTGACCGCGCTCGATGAGCAGCGCGATCAGGTCACGCATTTCGGAGATGTTGGCTGTGGCCCGCGGCTCGTAGCTCGGGGGAAGGATGCCCAACTCGTTGTAGCCGGCCGTGAATTCGAGTTCGATGCGGTAGGCCAGAGCCCACCACTGTTCCGTCGAGCCCTCGGCTGCGGCATCCGCTGCTTTGCTCAGAATTTTGTCGTCGATGTCGGTGACGTTGCGAACGAGCGTGACATCAAGGCCGCGGTAGGTGAGCCAGCGGCGCCAAATGTCGTAGACGAGCGCTGAGCGCAAGTGACCGATGTGTGGGGCCGACTGCACCGTGGGGCCGCACACGTACATTCCCACCTTGCCCGGTTCGCGGGGTTCAAGGTCGACGAGGCTGGCGCTACGGGTGTCATACAGGCGAATAGTCACTAAGCAAGTTTAGCGACCGCCGCTGGGTATTACACGGTTGACGGCAGGCGCGGGGCTTGTGAGCCCCGCGCTGCAGGCAATTACTTCTCGTAGGTGTAAAAACCACGTCCGGATGCGATGCCGAGGTAGCCCTTGTCGATGTACTCGGTCTTGAGCCACTCAGCAAACTTCTGCGTCTTCTCGTCGCCGTGAGACATGATGTTGTACGGGGTCGTGAGACCGATCACGTCGAAAATCTGGAACGGCCCCATGGGAGCGCCAGTCGCGATGCGCCAGGTGTTATCCACGTCAGCCGGTTCTGCGTAGCCCTCGGCACCGAGCTCGGCTGCCGCGTTGAGGAACGGCACGAGCAGCGAGTTGAGAACGTAGCCGGCCTTCTCCTTGTGAATCGGGATCGGCACCATGCCGATGGCCTTCGAGAACTCGACGACGGAATCAAAGACGGCGGGATCGGTGTCACTCGTGCCCATGATCTCGGCAGTGTTGAACTTCCAGATCTGGTTGGCGAAGTGAAGGGCCAAGAACTTGTCGACGCGACCGGTCGATTCCTTCATGTCGCTCGGCAACAGAGTGGAGGAGTTCGTGGCGAAGATCGTGTGTTCGGGGGCGAGCTTGCCCAGCTCGGCGTAGGTCGACTTCTTGAGGTCGAGAATCTCGGGGATGGCTTCGATCACGAGGTCCGCCTCGGAGACGGCATCGCCAAGGTCAGCGGAGAAGCGCACGCGAGTGAGCGCTTCCTTCGCTTTGCCATCGGCGGCTCCGTCTACTCCGTCAGCAACGTAGGTGTCGACAAGTCCTTCAAAACGCTCACGCGCCTTCTCGAGCGCGTCGTCATTAATATCGTAGGCGACGACGTCGAAGCCGCTATACGCCGTTTGGAAAGCAATCTGTGACCCGAGCACTCCTGTGCCCAGAACAGTTACACGCTGAATGTTTGTCATTGCGCCTTCTTTCTCTTGATTGCGATGGTTAACCGCTACTCCGAACATACGCTTCCGAACTGTGTCTCCACTGGGTTTTTCGCTCGACACGGAACCCTGAATCCTTGTAAACGCTGCAAGTTACGCGCACGAGTGTGTACACGGCAGTAGAATGAGTGCAAATCAGCAACGAAGCATGAGAGAGGGATGGACCCATACCCAGTCCACGCAATCAAGCCATGCTTGTGAAGGCAGCCACTCTCTATTACCTCGAGGGCAAATCACAGGCCGAAGTCGCTCAAGAGATCGGCGTCTCGCGATCGAACGTGTCGCGCGTTCTCGCCGACGCTCGCAAGAACGGCATCGTCGAAATCCGCATCAATGACCCCTTCGGCCGGGCCCAAGATCTCGAAGCTCAGCTCGTCTCCCGCTACGGCTTGCGCGAATGTCGCGTTGCTCCCAGCACTGGCTCTGACAACCAACTCTCCCGCGTCGGCGCGCTCGGCGCGCAGTGGCTCATTGACAACCTTCCTCGTGATGGCGGCGTCGCTCTCTCCTGGGGCTCCAGCGTGCAGGCCGTTGTCGATGAGATTCCGGATGATACCTCTCACGAGAACATCGAAGTACTCCCCCTCGTGGGCGGGCTTTCGATCGTCGATTCCGCTCGCGACGGCAACGTTTTGGTGCGCCTTCTGGCGACCAAACTCGGAGCCCAACACCGCCGTCTCTACGCCCCCGCCGTCGTGGAATCGCTTGAATCCCGCGAGGCGTTTCTGCGGGAGCCCTCGATCACGGGCGTGCTCAATGCGTCTCGCCGCGCGAAGATCGCGATCGTCGGAGTCGGAAACGTGGGCAAGGGCGCGTCAAGCGCGATCATCGAGTCGATGAACCTCAGCCGCACCGAACGCAGCGAGTTCGCCGCATCCGGAGCAGTGGGTGACTGCTGCACACGCTTCTTCGACCACGAGGGAAAACTTGTGGAGTCTGTCGTCAACGACCGCGTGATCGCGATCGACCTCGACGAACTCGGCAGCATTCCCACCGTGGTGGGCGTTGCTGCGGGAGCGCACAAGCTTGAAGGCACACACGCGGCGCTCATCGGCGGGCTCTTTGACGTGCTCGTCGTTGACTCTGATCTTGCACTAGCCCTGCTCAACCAGCGCTAACCCACCGGGCGTCGCACGCAGGTGTCGCGTCGTGAGTTACTCCGGCCTGCGCTGAGGCCGGGCCAACTACTCGGCGGCGGACGCGAGAAGGTCGGCGAAGGTTGCCGCGAGTGCTTCTGGCGTGGTTGCGGCGCTCAGAGTGTCATGCCAGCCGTCGAGCTGGAAGACCCCGATGAGTTGCGACAGCATTTCTGCTTGCGCATGCGGCTCTGTCACCAGAATGAGCACGGCAACGCGAGCGGCCACGGTGGAGTCGGCTCCGCCCATTTCGCCGAATTCGACGGGCTGCGCGAGGGTAGCGATTCCGAGCCCTGATTCGATGGCGTGCTCGACATCAGCGTGTGGAATTGCCACCGGGATGACCGTGGGTAGACCAGTGGGGAAGGCGAGTTCGCGCTCGAGAAGTGCTGCCTCGTAACTGGGGTGCACGGCACCGACGGCGAGAGCCTGCTGGGCGAAAGCGGAGAGCACTTCGGTGCTGTTCCCTGCCACGAGCCCCACAATGCTGAGGTCGGCGCGGGGCACGACGGGTGCTGCAGTGGGGGTCTCACTCATGGTTTCTCGTCCTTCTGGGCGCAGGTGTTAGTCAAAAAATTGTTGCCGTGTACACATTTGTATATCAAAGGTGCATAATTGTCACGAAGCTATCGCCCCGCGAATACATTGGAGTATTGAAAATGGCCACAAAACGCATCCTCGTGATCTGCGGCACTGGAGTCGCGACATCCACTGTGGTCGTCACTAAGATTCGTGCATTCTGCGAATCGAAAGGACTCGATGCCAAGATCACTCAGGGCAAAGTAGCCGACACTCTGCGCGGTAACCTCGACGCAGACTTCATCGTGGCCACCACCCAAGTGCCCGATTCCGTCGGCATCCCGGTCATCGCCGGGCTCCCCTTCCTGACCGGAATGGGCCTCGACAAGGTGTTCGCCGAAATCGAGCAGCAGTTCGCCTAACCCGCGACACAGAACGGCCCGCGCCCTGCGTGTGGTCCGCCGCATCATCAGCTTGACGAGCACGCGCGCACTACTGCCGCGCGCTCACTCCCCAGCCTCGACAAACCTCAGAGAATTGGACGTTCAGCGTTGAACATCATTGAAGATATTTTGACAAATATCACCAGCTACCTCACGGCTCTCGGAGCCTCCGTTACCCTGCCGATCCTCATCACGATCTTCGGCATGATCCTTGGCCAAAAATTCAGCCAGGCACTGCGTGCCGGTGTGCTGATCGGAATTGGCTTCATCGGTATCAACCTCGTGATCGGGCTCATGGCCGGCACGGTTGGTCCCGCCGCTCAGGCCCTCGCCGTGAATCTCGGCGTGAACCTCACGGTTCTCGATGTGGGCTGGCCCGCGAGCGCGGCCATCGCCTTCGGATCCACCATTGGGGCGGTGATTATTCCTGTCGGCATCCTCGTCAACATGTTGCTGCTGTGGTCGGGCCTCACCCGCACGTTCAACATTGACCTGTGGAACTTCTGGCACTTCGCGCTCGTTGGCGCTCTTGTCGGAGCCGTTACGGACAACTTCTGGATCGGTATCGCCGCGGCTGCCGTGCACATGGTGATCGTTCTGGCTCTCGCCGATCTCTCGGCACCGATGATTCAGAAGTACTTCAACTTCCCCGACATCTCGTTCCCGCACGGAACCAGCGCGCCGTACATTCTGTTCGCGATCCCCTTCAACTGGGTCTTCGACCGCATCCCCGGCTTCCGCAACCTGAAGGCAGACCCGCAGACCATCGAGAAGCGCTTCGGCGTCTTCGGTGAATCGATGATCTTGGGTCTCGTACTCGGAATCATCATCGGTCTCGCCGGTTTCGGTTTCGACAACCCGCGCGAAGACTCCATTGCGATCCTCGTACTCGCCATCAGCCTCGCTGCCGTGCTGCTGCTTCTGCCGCGCATGGTCTCGATCCTCATGGAAGGCCTCATCCCGGTCTCTGACTCCGCTCGCGAGTTCGTTCAGAAGCGTTTCCCCGGTCGCAAGTTCTACATCGGTCTCGACACCGCGATCGCAGTAGGACAGCCCGCCGTGCTCGCCACGTCGCTTGTACTGGTTCCGGTTACCGTGCTGATCGCTATCGCACTCGCTCCGCTCGGCAACCAGGTGCTGCCACTCGTTGACCTCGCCACCCTGCCGTTCATCGTGGCCATGATGGTTCCGATCTTCCGCGGCAACATCGTGCGCTCCGTCATCGGCGGTGCCATCGTTATTGCGATCGGCCTCTTCATCGCGACCGCAACGGCGCCGCAGTTCACGGCCATCGCCGAAGCCTCGGGCTTCAGCGACACTCAGGGTTCGCAGCTCATCTCGTCGCTCGTTGACGGAGCAAACCCCCTCACCGGTCTGTTCTTCGGAGTAGCAAACCTCGGCGGTTGGACCATTGCGGTCCTCGCCGTGCTCTCCCTCGGATTCGCCTTCTGGGTGAGCCGCCTCGAAAAGAAGCGCGACATCGTGCGTGCTCAGGTCGAAGCGGATGCCGCAGCAGCATCCGACGAAGAAGCAGCTAAGGCCTAACCAGGCCTAGCTTCGCCGCCGAAAGCCCCGCTCCCCCAGGAAGGAGCGGGGCTTTTGTGCGCGTCGAGGGCGCGCGAACTATGACCTGCACTGCCAGCGGGCCGCTGGCGGCTACATTCGGCGCCCAGAACAGCGCACAGGGCGCTTTAGCGAGCCCCTTAACGCACAGAAGGCCCGCACCAATCGGTGCGGGCCTTCTGTAGTGGTTGCTATTCGACGGTAGCGAGCAGTTCTGCGAGCTCGTCGAGCACAGTGTCAGCGCCCTCATCGTCGGAAGCCAGCGTGACGGTTTCGCCCTGAGCGACTCCGAGCGAAATCACGGCGAGGATGCTGGCGGCGTTGACAGCCTTGCCATCCTTAGCAACGGTGATCTTCAAGCCGCTCTTGCTGACCGCCTGCGTGAAGAGCGCAGCGGGGCGAGCGTGGAGGCCCGAGGGGGAAACGATTGTGGCTGTGCGTTCTGACATTGTGTACCTGTTTCGAAACGTGGTGGACTGCGCCCCTTGAGGGACGCGGCTGGGAGAACCCGCGGGCGGGTTGCGGCTCTAGAGCAAACGCTCCGGGTTCGCGACGAGGTTCGTGATGGTCGCGAGCATGCGTGCGGCATCAGCACCATCCGCTACACGGTGATCGACGGTGAGACCGATCGTGCAGCTCAACCGCACACCGAAGGTTTCGTCATCAAACACGCGCATGCGTGGCTTGACGGCGCCCGACGACAGAGCCGTCGACTGCGGTGGGGTCAATAGTGCGTTGAACGATTCCACGCCGAATCCGCCCAGGTTCGAGAATACGCTTGTTCCGCCGCCGAGACGTGCGGGAGGCAGAGTGCCCTTGCGCGTCTCGTCTACGACACCAGCGATCTCAGCGACTAGGGCCGCAAGCGTCCCCTCGTGCGAGTTCTTCAACACTGGGGCGAGGAGCCCCGATGGCGAATCGATCGCGAGGGCGATTCCGATGTGCTCGTTGGCGACGACTCCCTCATCAGTCCAGGTGCCATTGAGCGCAGCGTTCTCGGCCAGAGCGATCGCTTGAGCCCGCACAAAGAGTGCGGTCCAGCTTGCGCCGCCGAGCGTGGTTTTGCGCACGGCGGCCAACGCTGACAGGTCAAGGTCAACATAGGCAGTGAACTGCGGAACGAGAGCGGATGCCGTCATCACCTTGGCAACTTGCTTGCGGGTGCGCAGGCGGCGAGCTTCGACCGGGTCAACAGCCTTGGCCGGTGCAGCGGCAGCAGCAGGAGCGGCAGCTGCCTGAGCGGCAGGCGCTACCGCAGCTGGAGCAACAGGCGCGGCCGGTGCAGCAGGAGCCGCGGCCGGAGCAGCAGCAGGCGCTGCCGACGTTCCTGCAGCAGCTGCTTCAACATCCGACAAACGAACCGTGTTGTCCGGCCCGGTCGGCGTGACTGACGAGAGGTCGACGCCGTGTTCGGCGGCGGCACCGCGAGCGGCAGGAACAGCGGGGATCCACCCGGTCTCGATGGGAGCGGGAACAGCAGCCGGAGCTACTTCCGCAGCGGCCGGAGCAGCAGCGGGAGCGTCAGCGGCGGGCTCGTCAAAGAGTCCACCGAGCAGGTCATCGGCCTCTGTCGTGATGAAGGCGATGGTGTCTCCCACCGCGTACACCTCATCGGGCTGGGCGATGATGCGAGCGAGTACGCCGTCGAAGGGCGACTCCACTTCCATGTCAACCTTGTCGGTCGCGACCTCACAGATTGGCTCCCCGGAACGAACCGAGTCACCCTCCTGCTTGAGCCACGCGACCATGGTGCCCTCTTCCATGGTCATGGACATCTTGGGCATTGTCAGAGGCAGCTCAGACATGTCACCACTTCCGAACGAGATCAGTGGCCGCCGCAACGATGTCTTCGACCTGAGGCACCGAAGCGCGCTCGAGCTTGGGAGCGTACGGGATCGGGATGTCGAGGCCAGCAAGACGCTTGATCGGCGCGCGGAGGTAGCCGAAGGCATCCGATTCGGAGATGATGGCAGACACTTCAGACATGAAGCCGAGTGTACGCACCGCTTCTTGCACGAGCAGAACGCGGCCGGTGGCCTTGACGGTGCGCAGGATGGTGTCGCTGTCGAGCGGCTTGAGCGTGCGCGGGTCAACCACGGTGGCTTCGATACCGTCAGCGGCAAGAATCTCAGCGGCTTCGAGCGCGCGGCTCACTTCAACACCGGTGGCGATGATCGTGAGGTCCTTGCCCTCGCGGGGAACCGCAGCGACACCGAGCGGCGTGCGGACGTCGCCCGTGCGAACCTCGCCCGAGGTCTTGTAGAGCAGCTTGTGCTCGATGACCATGACGGGGTTGGGGTCGTCGATGGCCGAGAGCAGCAGGCCCTTGGCGTCATCCGCCGTTGCCGGCATAACAACCTTGAGACCGGGGATGTGAACAAACCAGGCTTCGAGGCTCTGGGAGTGCTGCGCGGCAGCACCCGTTCCCGAACCACCCGGCGCGCGGATAACCATCGGGACGTTCACTGCGCCACCGAGCATGAAGTGAATCTTCGCTGCCTGGTTGGCGATCTGGTCCATGGCCTGAGCCGTGAAGTCAGAGAACTGAATCTCGACGATCGGGCGCATGCCCGTCATGGCGGCGCCGACGCCGGCGCCCATGATGCCGAGTTCGCTGATGGTGGTGTCGCGAACGCGGTCGGGGCCGATCTCGTTGATGAGCTCGCCGGTGACGCCGAAGGCGCCTCCGTACGTTCCGACATCTTCACCCATGATGAAGACGGCAGGGTCCTTGGCCATCGCGATACGCATAGCGTCGCGAACAGCCTCGGAGTAGGTCATGGTTACGGTTTCGCCCGTCGCGGGCGCTGCGGTCTGTGCCGCGGTCGTCTCAATAGTCATAGTCGTTACCTTGCGTAGACGGCGGAAAGAAGGTCGTCAGCGGTGGCGTCCGGCGCAGCGTTGGCGCGCTGAACGGCACTGCGCAGTTCGGTGCGCACGTTGTCGCGAACGGCATCGATGTCCGCCTGCGTGAGGCCACCGGCGGCGAGAGCCTGAGCTTCGAACAGCGGAATCGGGTCCTTGCCGCGCCACTCATCGATCTCGTCGCGAGTGCGGTACAGGTTCTTGTCTGACTTCGAGTGTCCGCGCCAGCGGTACGTCTTCGCTTCGATGAAGGTCGGTCCGCCACCGGCACGAGCGCGGTCAACCGCTTCCTTCGTGGCGTCGTAGACAGCCTGAACATCGTTACCGTCAACGGTCACTCCGGGGATGCCGTAGCCCTTTGCGCGGTCAGACAACTGTTCCAAGTTGAAGGCCTTCTCTGACGACATCGACATGCCGTAGAGGTTGTTTTCGCACAGGAACACCACGGGAAGCTGCCACATGGCCGCGAGCACGACGCCCTCGTGCCAGGCACCTTCACCCATCGCACCGTCGCCGTGGAAGCTGACGGCAACCTGCTTGGTACCGCGCATCTTGGCCGACAGCGCTGCGCCGGTAGCGATCGGAACGCCACCAGCCACGATGCCGTTAGCACCGAGGTTTCCGGTTGCGGTATCCGCAATGTGCATTGAACCACCGCGACCGCGGCAGTAGCCGGTCTCTTTCGCGAGAAGCTCAGCCATCATGCGCTCCATGTCGGCGCCCTTAGCGATGCAGTGGCCGTGGCCACGGTGCGTCGAGGTGATGTAGTCGTCCTTGTTGAGGGCGAGGCATGCACCGGTCGGTACGGCCTCTTGACCGATGGAGAGGTGCATCGTGCCGTGCATCAATCCGCGGCCGTAGAGGTCTTCCACTGCTTCTTCAAAGCGGCGGATCTTCCACATGGTGGCGAGGCTGGATGCCGCGAGTTCGCGGTTCGCAACGATCTGCGTATTCATGGTTGTCACCTTTCTTAGGCGGAGAGCAGCGAAGCGAGAGCGGGAACCTGCAACTGGCCATCGGCCAGAAGGGCATCCTGCAGCTTGCGCAAAATCACGATGGTCTTGGTTTCGTCGAGCTGCACGTCGTCGTACGTGACGGCAGTTCCCTTGGCGACATCGCGGATGAGCGTGCCGGCCGATGCCAGACCGATGGGCAGTTCGCGACCGGCCTTGGCCTCGGCTGCCGGAACGGCGTCACCGTAGACGTGCTCGCCACCGATACCGTCAATCTTTTCGCCGACCTTGAGGTCGCGCTTCGCCATGGCAGAAACGTCTGCGTTCCAGGCGATCGGCGCAAGCGACGGCTGGCGGTCGATCATGACCTCACCGATCGAGAGCACTGCCTCGACGCTCGCGAGGTGGTACGGACGGTAGAACGCGAAGTAGGGGCCTTCACCGAGCTTGAGGTAGCTGAGCTCCTCGTGCACAACGGGGTCGGTTGCCTTAGCAACAACGAACACACCGGGAGCAACCGGGCCAGTGGCGTAGTCGACAACACCGCTGCGGTCGAGGATTCCGCCGTCTTCGATGGGCTTGAAGATGTCCTGCAGGGTCGGCACCGTTGCGGCCGGTCCGTGCATCGACCGCTTCGTGAGTTCGAGGTCTGCCGCGTTAGCGAGGGCAGCCATCTCGATCATGGTCTTGGTTCCGTCGACGAAGCTGCACAGCATCCGCGGATTCATGCCCTTGGTCTTTGCTTCTTCTTCGAGGCTGCTGGGGGTAGCCGTCTCGTTGAGGGGGTTGTTCTTGCCCTTACCGGCGAGAACAACGTCGAGACCGATGTCTTCGACGTACTCGACGAGCTTGAGGCACTCAACGGGCTCATCGCCACGGCATACCGTGTAGATGTTGCCGGTCTGAGCGGCGATGCGAGCCAGGAGGAGACCGACGGTAACGTCAGCTTCCACGGTCATGAGGGCGACATCCTTGCCGCCGAGCAGCGACGCGAGGGCGACCTTGGCGGCGATCTCGGGAACACCCGAGCACTCAATAACCATGTCGATGGGGAGCTTCGGAAGGGCGAGAGCGTCGTTGACGACAACGTGACCGCCGGCTTCAATCGTGGCGGCGAGCGTCTCGAGGTCTGCTGACTGGTCGACGTCGGTGATGCCGGCGTTGGCGAGAGCACCCACGGCACGGTCAACTGCAATGTCAGCGACGGCGGTGATGTCGACGCCCTCTTGGCGAGCGATCTGGGCAATGAAGCCGGAGCCCATCTGGCCTGCGCCGACGAGACCGATACGAACGGGACGACCGACCTCACGCTGACGCGCAAGCAATTTGTTTGTGTAACCCATGACTACCCCTTTGAAACCACGTTGATGCACTTATGTGCGCTTGTTAATCAAGTATGTGTATTTAGTATGCCCCGCCGGGAACGACGATGCAATGTCGGATGCCGAAACACCCGAACGAGTGACGTCGCTACTTGCGGGCTGCCGCTGCGACGTTGCGCTTGTACGTCACCCAGTACTGCTTGGTGGCGTAGTCCACGGCTGCGGTCATCATCTTCTCTTTGGTGCGTAGCGTTGCGGTGTCGAGATCACCGATTAGCTCGGGGCGCGGCTTGAAGCGCGCGAGAACGGTGCTGCCGACCATGGCCTCAGCGGCCACGATGCGGCTCGTTGAGGCATCGACGACCAGGAGAACGATGGCGCCGCGGAGGAAGTGCTTGCCGCGGCCAGAGACCAAGAAATGGTCTTTGGCGCCGATGAAGCTTGTTCCGAGACGCTTGGTGGCACGAGAGTACGTGCGCTGTTGGAGCAGGCTAAACACAACGCTCAGAACGAGCGCTGCGATCAGCAGCAGTGCGAAGCCGGTATCCATGTCAACTACCTTCGATGAGCTCAATGGTGACGCCGGCGTCGGGCAGCGAGAGCGTGCCCTTCGCGTGAATGGCGCCGGGGAGAATCTTCTGGCTGTCTTCTGGGTCGCTATAGACCACGAAGTGGCCGAGCGTGCGGAGGTTGTTGGCCGCAATCTCGCCGACCTCCGTAATGGTGACTTCAGAGTCCCCCACCCGCAGCACGTCTCCCGGCTGGGGATCGCGCTGCGGGTGGTGGTGCGTGACAGTGTGAACGACACTTACCTCAGCCAGTTCGGCGGGGCAGGGTTCTCCGAAGAAGATCACCACTCCTCCGTCGAACATTTCGGTGGCGTCCGTTCCGATGGACGTGACCTGGCTGCGGTAATAGGTAGTCATTGCTGTCTCGCTTTTCTCTGCTGTTGCGTGTGGTGGTTGTACTGGCGGTGGTGCTTAGATCAGCGCGAAGCTTGCGCCCCACGCGATCAAGACTGCCAGCGGCGACGTGATCAGGCGAGAGAAGAGCACAGCGGGTACACCCACTGCAACCGTCTCTGGCTTGGCTTCTCCCAGGGCGAGGCCCACAGGAACGAAGTCACAACCAACCTGACCGTTGATGGCGAAGAGCGTCGGCAGTGCATACTGCACCGGCAGTGCGCCAGCGGCGATCTGTGTACCCATGAGTACACCGACGACCTGAGCGATAGCCGCGCCCGGTCCCAGAATGGGCGACAGGAACGGTAGACCCGTGATCACCCCAAGCAGAATCAGTCCGATCGGGTTCGAGGCCAACGGAGTCACTGCCTGCGCAATGAGATCCGAGAGTCCCGAGTAGGTGACGAAACCGATCAAGAGGCTTACGTAGGCCATGAACGGCAGGATCGTCTGCAGCACGAGTTGAACCGTCTGGCGACCAGACGAGAGCAGCGTGTTGATGATGTTTCCGATGACCGAACCGAAGCGCGTCGCGATGTTCGAGAAGAAGCCGATGAAGCCGCCACCGGTTGTCGTCTGAGCCGTGAAGTGCTGAACGTTGCTCGTACCGAAGGCTCCCGAGGGTGCCGGGCTGCCGATAGCAGCTTCGGATGCAGCGGATGCCTCGGCGGCGTGAGTCGCGAAGGCGTGCTCGCCGTCAACGAGCTCAACGTTGTCAGTGCCGACAGCCGAAACGAAGACGTCGTCGGTGATGTACTTCGCGAGGGGACCCGAGGGTTCTCCGGGGAAGACGTCGACGGTCATCATGCGCTTCTTGGGGTAGACGCCGATGCGGGCAGTTCCACCACAGTTGATCACGACAGCGACAACGCGCTCTTCGGGAATGCTGTTGGTGAAGCCGTCAACAGCTTCTGCACCAGTGAGCTCGGCGATCCGCGCAGCGACCGGGTGGATTCCGCCACCAGTCACCGAGAGAACGACGTTCTTTTCTGCGCTCGGCTCGAGGAGGAGGCCCTTGCCCCAGCCGCCGTTACCGGGCTTGACGAATACGTTCCTGTAGGTGTTCTCGCTCATGATCACACCGCCCCTTCAGTGGAAACCGAGGATCCGGTTTTCTTGGTCGACTTTGCCTCGATGAAACGCTCGCTTGCACGGGCGAACTCGCGGTCGTATTCGTCGAATACGGCCGTGAGACCTTGGCGACGGATGAGCAGCTTGGTGATCCACTCGGTGACGATTCCGCGAATGAAGATAACGACGATGCCGGTACCGAAGTAAAGCAGCGCGAGCAGCGGGTACTTTTCGGGAGCGATGGAGAGCACTCCAGCCGAGACACCAGCCCAGACGAAGATCTCGCCAGCGTTAGCGTGCGGGAAGAAAGCGGTGACAGGGTGCACGAATGACACTGCAGAGTCGTAGAACGCCGGCTTCTGTCGTTCGGGTAGATAGATGCCGAAGGAGTACGCCATCGGGTTGGTCAAGACGATGACCGCGATGATGGGCATGAGGGTGTAGCGAGTGATGGCCCAACGAGCTGACCACTGCACTGCGCGGGTCATGCGTGCTTCGCCCACCCAGGTGGTGATCGCGTACATGAACGTGAGCAGCACGATCAGCGTCGGCAGGATGCCGGTTGCGAGACCAACAAGAGCTTCACCCGATGCGTTGAACAGACCGATGAAGTGCGTAGCACCCCAGGTGAGGGCCTGAATGATCGGGTTGTCGCTGGCCGGTACTGGCGGCGAATCAGCCGCCCAAATTATCGTGTCCAGAACAGATTGCATCTCACACCTTTCTCCAGCCGCAACTTCGTTGTCGGCGCCTGTCAGGGCCGGTGGCGTGACGAGAGGTGTGTGTCCCCATCGACCCTGGTACTACATTTGCACAATTGTGAGTATTGGACTCACAGTCGTGTAGTAACAGGTATATCAGGCTCGCAAGCAATCAACCAAGGCAGGAGCGAAAGAAATTACTGCTCAGGTTCGCTCTGGTACCGCGCGCGGCGATAGGAACGCCACATAACCGCACGGCGACAGGCGCACCCGCGTGCAGACGCAGCGGCGTGCAGAGAAGAAGAGAGGGCGAGGCAACCGTGCGACCGCACGGCACCGCCCGACGCGACTACTCGCGGTTGTGAGTGGCCTCGGCGACCGTGCGCGCATGCACGAGCGCCGTAGCGATCGCCGCCATACCCTCGCCGCGACCGGTGAAGCCGAGTGCATCAGATGTCGTTCCCGCGATGCTCACCGAAGCTCCGAGAATTCCGCTCAAGAACTCTTCAGCCTCAACGCGACGGCGCGAGACCATCGGGTGGTTACCAATGAGCTGAACGGAGACGTTGCCCACCTCGAAGCCGGCTTCCCGTACGAGAAAGAGGGTTTCGCGCAAGAAGACATCACCATGGGCATCTTCGAACTTGGGATCGCTCGTGCCGAATACGCTGCCCAGATCGCCCAGCTTGGCGGCCGAGAGCATGGCATCGCAAATCGCGTGGGCGACAACATCGCCATCGCTGTGACCGCGGAGGCCGACCTCGTCGGGCCAGTGCAGCCCAGCAAGCCACAGAGCCTTAGTGTCGTCGTACGCGTGCACATCCGTGCCAGTACCAACTCGGATGCTGGTGGCGGCAGACTCGGTGAAGAGCTGCTCGGCGCGACGCAGTTCCCACGCGGTAGTGATCTTGAAGGCCATGGGGTCGCCCGCGATGATGGACACCGGGTAGCCGGCAGCGGCGACCAAGGCTGAATCGTCGGTGTGCTCTTCTTGAGCGGCCTCATGGGCAGCTATGAGCTGGTCACGAGGAAAACCCTGCGGTGTTTGCACCGCCATGAGCACGGAACGGTCAACGGTCTCGACGATCTGGCTGTTGTCATCCGTGCGCTTAATCGTGTCGGCAACCGGAAGCCCGGGCACGACACCAGCGTTCGAGCTGCGTACTTCTGCGGCAACCGAGTCAAAGATCAGGCTCGGCGTGAGCGGACGTGCCGCGTCGTGCACGAGAACTACGTCGATGCTGGGTTCAAGAAATTTGAGAGCCTCAGCAACAGAATCCTGGCGCGTGGAACCGCCCACGATGATTACGGGCTCCCGATCACGGCCGCCGGGGACCGAGCGTGCAAGCTGCTTGGCGATGGGGCCATACGACTTCGGAACAGTGATGATTACCTGAGTCGGCTCTGCCATTCCGAAAACGGATTCGAGCGCGCGACTGAGGGTAGGACGACCTGCGAGGTGAACGAAAGCTTTTGGCTCGTTGCGACCGAGGCGGGTGCCATTTCCGGCGCCGAGAAGGATTACGGCGACGCGGGGATTAATCTGTGGACTCATATGAGGCGGGTATCTCCATATCGATGGGCGAGGAAATACTCCTCCGCCAAAAAGACGTAGCGAATTAGCCTACCCATGCTCTCCTGTGAATACACAGTCAGCGCTGAGGGGTTATGAAGCAAGAACCTCGTCGAGAACCAGCGATGCCTTGTCTTCGTCAGTCTTCTCAGCGAGCGCAAGCTCAGAGATAAGAATTTGACGTGCCTTCGCAAGCATGCGCTTTTCGCCAGCCGAAAGGCCGCGATCCTGGTCACGGCGCCACAGGTCACGAACGACCTCAGAGACCTTGATGACGTCACCCGAAGCAAGCTTCTCCAGGTTGGCCTTGTACCGACGCGACCAGTTAGTGGGCTCCTCAGTGAAGGGCGCGCGAAGCACCTCGAACACTGCGTCAAGCCCCTCGCGACCGATAACGTCGCGAACGCCCACGAGATCAACGTTCTCTGCGGGCACTTCGATGGTGAGATCACCCTGAGTTACATTGAGCTTGAGATAGATTTTCTCTTCACCCTTGATGGTGCGCTTCTTAACCTCGGTGATGGTTGCAGCACCGTGATGGGGATAAACGACAGTCTCGCCGACCTCAAACAACATGAATAGTGGTCCTCTCGAAGAAAACCCAGTTTATCACAGTAAACGCATGGTAAGGGTTGCCTAAGTAAAGCACTCGGCGCGGCTATCTATTAGGATGGCTTTGTGACAGTACGCACTCGCGCAACACGCGCCGCAGCCTCCGCCCTTATCGCCGGAGCCCTCCTCGTGGGCACCGCCGGTTGTTCGTTCATTACGCCTACCGCGACGTTGAACCACTACGACCCCAGCGACGGTATCGGCGCCGAAGTCGGCGACGTCAAGGTACGCAACGTTCTCGCCATCAGCAACGATGACGAGTCCGCCGTCAGCCTGATGGTCACCATCATCAACACCAGCTCCTCGAGCGGCAGCCTGCGCATGCAGTACGAATCTGCCGAGGGCGAACGCATCGACATCTCCAAGCCGGTCACCTCGGGTGAAGTCAAGAGCTACGGGACCGAGGTCGATGGCGACATGATCGTGATCGCGGATGCAGACATCCGTGCCGGGCAGTTGTTCCCCATTTACTTCCAGTTCGGCAACGACAGCGGCCAAGAGCTGCTGGTTCCCGTGATGGCGAGCGACGACGTCATTTACGCCGACCTTGCTCCGGCTAGCGCACTCAGCGAATAGCCCCACTTCCCACTGGTGCGCCGAAGCCGGGCGCACTCGAGCTAGCCCGCGTGCACCCTCGGCGTTTTAGTCTTCGAAGCGATACCCGAGCCCGCGCACGGTCACGAGAAGCTTCGGTTGCGATGGAGTCTTTTCGATCTTGGTGCGGATGCGCTTGATGTGCACGTCGAGAGTCTTGGTGTCTCCGAAGTAGTCGGCACCCCACACTCGATCGATCAGCTGGCCGCGCGTCAACACGCGTCCACCGTTACGCAAGAGAAGCTCAAGCAGTTCAAATTCCTTCAGCGGCATGCCAACATCGACACCATCGACCGTGACCGTGTGGCGCTCAACATCCATCCGCACTCCCCCAGCCTCGAGCACCGAGTCGGTCTCGTCGACGTCTTCCGCGCGGCGACGCATAACTGCACGGATGCGGGCCAAGAGCTCACGAGTGGAATAGGGCTTCGTTACGTAGTCATCCGCCCCCAGCTCAAGGCCGACCACGATATCCACTTCGCTGTCTTTGGCCGTGAGCATGATGATGGGCACGTTCGAGCGGGTGCGAACTTCGCGGCATACTTCCGTGCCGGCAAGACCGGGGAGCATGAGGTCGAGCAGGATGAGGTCGGCACCATTGCGGTCGAACTCAGCAAGCCCCGCGAGGCCGTCTTCGGCGATGGTCGTCTCGTAGCCTTCGCGCTCCAGCAGGAACGCGAGAGGCTCGCTCAACGACGCCTCGTCTTCGACGATCAAAATGCGGGTCATTGCTTGTCTCCTGTTGCGTTGGTTACGTCGGGATCGATCTCGGGCAGTCGAATCGTGAAGGTGGAGCCGTGGCCGAGCTGCGACCACACGCGAATGTCGCCGCCGTGGTTCTGCACCACATGCTTGGCGATACTGAGGCCGAGCCCACTGCCGCCGGTGTGACGGCTGCGCGCGGGGTCGCTGCGGTAGAAGCGTTCGAACACGCGGTCTAGTTCGTCGTCGGGGATTCCGACGCCCTGGTCGGTGACCGAGACCTCGATGGCGCCGTCACGGTGACGCACTCCGATGCCCACGCGCGTGTTTTCGGGTGAGTACTGCACGGCGTTCGAGATGAGATTGTCGAGAGCAAGTACGAGGAGGGTTTCGTCGCCGAACACCTCAAAGCCCGTAAGACCGCCGCTGGCCAGGGTGACCTTGCTGAACTCCGCGACGGCACGGTTTTGGTCAATCGCGATAGACACGACATTGTCGATGTCGACCAGAGCAGCCTCCGCAAGGCCGTCAGCGGACTGCAATCGCGAAAGCTCGATGATCTCCTGGGTAATGCGAGCGAGGCGGTGTGACTCTTTAGTCAAGCGTTTAGCGAACCGCTTCACCTGATCCGGTTCATCCGAAGCACTGACGAGCGCTTCAGCAAGCAAGCCAACGGCGCCGATCGGGGTTTTGAGCTCGTGGCTGATGTTGGCGACGAAGTCACGACGCACCTCATCCAGGCGATACGACTCGGTGCGATCTTCGGCCAACAGCAAAACGTATCGCGTGCCGAGGCGAGCAACACGAACAAAAAGATAAATGTTGGCATCACCGAAAGGGCCACGAGATAAGTGCACTTCTTGGGCAATTGGCTCGCCGGTGCGACGAACTTGGTCAACAAATTCAACAAGTTCCGGATGCACGAGAGCGTGGTTCCACACCAGACCGTAGGTCAGCGCCCCCGTCGATGCCTTCATGATGTTATTCGAGGGATCGAGCACGATACCCGCGGATTCCAGCGCATCGATGACCTGATCAACGCCGTCCGGCACGGCGGAGGAGACCACGTGGGCGGCTCTTTGACCCCGCTTGGCGGCTGCGTAAATGATGAAGGACATGCCACCGCCGAGAAATACGCCAAAAGCGAGGGCGGCAGGCACGAGCCACGCAGAGTCCATAACGACTAGATTAGTTACATCTGGAGCATCCGCTTGCCGCAAGTTCGCGACGAGTGCTCACTTCAGATAAAGTTCAGGCCGCCAACACCTGTTGTTAACCTAACGCGGGCAGGGTGGCCTAAGCCGTGCGGGCTTCGTCATGCCCGTATCGAAGGGACGTAGATAGCGTGCGCGAAGTATTTCAACAAGAACTGCGCGAGGTGCAAGATCGCCTCGTGGAAATTGCCAGCCTGGTGGCTGTCTCAATAGACAACGCCACAAAAGCATTCAATGAATCAGATGTGTCACTGGCCGAAACAGTGATCGCGGACGATGACCAGATTGATGCGGCTGCAGCCGAACTCGACGAGCTCGCGATTAACATCCTCGCTCGTCAGCAACCAGTCGCCCGCGACTTGAGAATTGTAGTGAGCGCCCTGCGCATCAGTGCATCGCTCGAGCGCATGGGTGACATGGCTGAGCACATCGCTCAGCTCGCTCGCTACCGCTTCCCCGACAAGGTTGTGCCTAAGTCACTGCGATCCACCTTCGCAGAGCTCGGAGCACTCGATGTCGCGGTCGCCAACAAGCTTGTTGAGTTGCTCAAGCATGAAGATGTGCGCGTTGCCGAAGAGATTCGCAACGACGACGACAAGATCGACGCGCTGCACCTCAGCGTGTTCGACAAGGTGCTCGGTGAGACCTGGAAGGGCGCTGCGGTCGACACTGTGGATGCCACTCTCGCGTCGCGCTACCACGAGCGTTTCGCAGACCATGCGGTCTCCATCGCCAAGAAGGTTCAGTATCTTGCTACCGGCGACTGGGTTCCCGCCGACGACTAATAGCCGTCACCGCGTAACAAAGCCCCGACGAGATTCGATCTCGTCGGGGCTTTGTGCGTTAAGCGTGCGTGAGGCTGAAGGCTACTTCTTGCCCTGCGATGCGACCGCAGCGGCGCCGGCAGCGGCAGCTTCAGGGTCGAGGTAGTACGCGGGCTTGATCGGCATGAAGTTGTCGTCGAGCTCGTACACCAGCGGGATACCGGTGGGGATGTTGAGGCTCGCGATGTCGTCATCCGAGATGCCATCGAGGTGCTTCACGAGCGCGCGCAGCGAGTTGCCGTGGGCGGTAACGAGTACGGTCTTGCCTGCAGCGAGATCCTTCGTGATGTCGGATTCCCAGTAGGGCAGCATGCGATCGATAACGATCTTGAGGCTCTCGGTGCGAGGAACTTCACCGTCAATGCCGACGTAGCGACGCTCGTGCACCTGGCTGTATTCAGCGTCATCAGCGAGCTCGGGCGGCGGCACGTCGAAGCTACGACGCCAGGTCATGAACTTCTCTTCGCCGAACTCTTCGAGCGTCTGGGCCTTGTCTTTGCCCTGCAGCGCCCCGTAGTGGCGCTCGTTGAGACGCCACGAACGCTTGACCGGCAGCCAGTCGAGGTCGGCACCCGCGAGGGCGATGTTGGCGGTGTGGATCGCGCGCTTGAGCAGCGACGTGTACAGAACGTCAGGCTGCTTGTCGAAGGCAGCGATCATCTCGCCGGCACGGGCGGCCTCGCCGCGACCTTGCTCGGTGAGCCCGACATCCACCCATCCGGTGAAGAGATTCTTTTGGTTCCATTCGGAGTTGCCGTGGCGCAACAAAATCAGGGTGTGAGTCATAACTCAAGAGTACCGAGAATGAATGGATGCCGCTGCTAGCCGCGAGTAACGGCTCCGAGGCGGGGCAGTCGGGGCACGTTTGCTTCGGCTCCGGCGTCGGGGGGAACGATGACTTCTTGCGCGGCGGCAATCTCACCGATGTCGGAGGTGACCGCCAACGTTTCTGCGGCATCCACTCCCCGTTTGATTACGGCGAGCGCAATCGGGCCAAGTTCGAAGTGGCGCGCGGAGGCGGTGACGGTGCCGACGGTTTTTTCGCCGAGACGAACTTCGGCACCGACCTCGGGCAGTGCGCCCTCGGAGCCATCAAGGTGCAGCATCACGAGGCGACGTGGCGGATGCCCGAGATTGTGTACTTTTGCCACGGTCTCTTGCCCGCGGTAGCAGCCCTTGTTGAGGTGCACGGCGGAGCGCATCCAGTCGAGTTCGTGGGGAATAGTGCGGTCATCGACTTCAGAGCTGAAGCGGGGACGCCACGCAGCGATGCGCAGGGCATCGAACGCGAGCGAGCCGGCAGCGTCGAAGGCCGAAAGGTCGGCATCGACGGCGACGAGGGTTTCACGGTAGTTCCAGGTAGCGGCGGGATGCGTGGCTGAGGTGGCGTACTGATGGCCGCCGCGAACGACAGACGACCACGGGTCGCCCCAGACGAGCGGTACATCCTGAGACGTGGCGGCGGGAACCTCGAGCGCGTCGCCCAAGCTGCCGATCGTCACAAAGTCATCGCTGCGGTCGGCGATCTCTACGCGCAGCATGAACTTCATGCGGTTGAGCCAGGCCGCGAGCGCTTCGCGCTGCGTGCCATCGATGAGCAGCCAGAGGGTCTCGCCGTCGTCGACCAGCCGCATGGCATGTTCAACGCGGCCATTGGGGTTGAGCAGCAGCGTCTCAGCGCTCTCGCCGGGAGTAAGCCCCTTGAGCGACTGTGTAGTGAGAGAGTCGAGCCATGTCAGCCGGTCGGGTCCCGTGATGGTGAGAACGGCCCGGTCGGCGAGTTCCACCACCGAACGCCCCTCGGCGAGCGCGCGCTGTTCCCCAAAAGGGTTGCCATAGTGCTCGGGCGGATCACCAATGGCACCGGGGCGTGCAGCGAACACACTATTCGACACGAGCGAGCCGTCCCGATGCGTGCGTGCGCAAATCTTGGCCGAGAGCGGCGATATCCCACGCCCAGAGCAAGTGGTTTTCGACGAGGCCGTACATGCGCGTTGCCGCGGTGTACTCCTTGGCGCCTTGCGTGCGCATGACGGCGTCGGTCGCCAGGTCGATTCGAGGACCCGTCACTTCGCCGATGTAAAACTCGTTGATGCCCCCCGGATGCACGATGGACGCTTCGATCTCGAAGCCACCGTTCGGGGTGCGCAGTTTCTCAACTTCTTCGGCGGAACCGAAGGGGCGCTCCCCCAGTGCCGGCAACAGCCCAGGACCCGGGTCGCCGTCAGTAGCGGCACGGCGAAGGCGCCAGTATCCGGTCTCGGTCACATGAGGAGTTTGCTCGTCATCGAGCAACCACGTGTACGAGTTGTAATTGAGGTGCGGAAGCCCATCGTGGGTGAAGCTAATGCGCTGGCCAAACTCGACACTGCGCGTTTCGTCGCCGATCTTGTAATCGACAATGCCCGTGCCCTCCCAGAGTCCAACGAGCCACGAGAGTGGCGCTAGTTCAGCAGGGCCGGAGGCGTCGAGCTCAATAACCATGGCGCGCGGTTAGCGCTGGCCGCGAAAGAGGTTGTAGACAACGACGACAGAGACGTAGCCGATCGACAGCGTCGCGAGACCCAGAAGGCCAACAAAGAAGAGCTCAAGTGCGAGAAGCATGTACTAATCCTATCCCTGTGCAGCTCAGCAGCACTAAATGAAAGCGAAAATCGCTGTGGCCGCAGACACAACCACAAGGGCGCCAACCATGCTGGCGGTTGCGCGCGCCACGAAGCCCTCTTTGCGATGAATGAGCAGTTGAACAACAAACGTGAAGATGACGCAGGCCGCGAGCACAATCGCCAACCACGTGACCCGTGACTCGGGCGCAGCTACCGCGCCGATAATGACCGCGCCTACGAGGCTCAAGGCCCACACGGGCACGACGCTCCACTTTTGCCAAGTCATTGCTCCATCGTATCGAGAAGAGAACGATTAGGGGGCCGTCATGAGCGCGCGGCGGCGCACGGTAGAATCTCTTTTACGCAGTGGGGAGGCCATATGGCACACATCTTGATGCTTAGCTCTGCGCCCGACGCTGATCCATTACCCGCCCTGGGTTTGCTCAGTCATACGGTGGAGGTAGTCGTCGCCGCGCCCGCAACCCTCGTTGCCGCGCCAACTACCGACCTCATCGTCGTCGACGCGACCACCAATCTTGCCGCAGCCAAAGGGCTGTGCGGCGTTCTACATTCCGGTGGAATCTCGGTTCCGCTCTTCGTGATCGTCACCGACGGCGGTCTCGCTGCCGTCAACCACCAGTGGCACATCGACGACCTCCTCGTTGCTGGAGCGGGACCCGCCGAAGTGGATGCCCGCATCCGCTTGGCCCTGGCGCGCCGCGAAGGTGAGAGTTCGGCATCGAAGATTCGCGCATCCGGAATCGTGATCGACGAAGCAAGCTATTCAGCGAAGGCTCGTGACCGCTCGCTCGACCTCACCTTCAAGGAGTTCGAGTTGCTGCGCTTCTTGGCGTCGCACCCCGGGCACGTGTTCACTCGCGAACAGCTACTGAGCGAAGTGTGGGGCTACGACTACTTCGGAGGCACCCGCACCGTCGACGTTCACGTTCGACGGCTGCGCGCCAAACTCGGCGACCTCGAATCGCTCATCGGCACCGTACGTAACGTGGGCTACTGCTTCAACATCGCCGAAGAGGCGGAGAAGGCCCACAATGCTGGAGCGGTTGACCCCGTTGCGAGTGCATCGGGTGCCGCTGCCGACGCCATGCCCGAGAGCATCGCCGTCTAAGGCACACTCTCACCGATTTTCTCCCCATCGTGGGCCGAGTTAATCAGTTGTTCATCACTGAGTGGCAGGATGATCAGATGGACAACGACAGCGCGATAGCCGATCCCAGCTCCGCTACAGATTCTCTCGATGAATACGACATCGATGAGTCGTCGAGCGTTGACGATGGCACGTTGATTTACGACCGCTACCTCGACCGCGAGCTGAGCTGGCTCGCATTCAACCAACGCGTGCTCGAACTCGCCGAGGATGAATCGCTGCCACTTCTGGAACGCGCCAACTTCCTGGCCATCTTTGCCAGCAACCTCGACGAATTCTTCATGGTGCGCGTTGCCGGCCTCAAGCGCCGCATCGACACTGGCCTTGCCGTACCGACCAACACGGGGCGCGCTCCCGCCGACGTTCTGGAAGAGTTGAGCGCTGCCGCGCACGCACTGCAAGAGCGTCACGCGGCCGAGTTCCGCACCAGCGTCAAGCCTGCGCTCGATGCTGAGGGCATCCACATTGAGTCGTGGTCTGACCTCGGCCCCGAAGACCGCGAGCGCGTTGACGAAATCTTCTCGAGCCAGATTTTTCCCGTGCTCATGCCGCTGGCGGTCGACCCCGCGCATCCGTTCCCATACATCTCGGGGCTCTCGCTCAACCTGTCGATTCGGGTGCGTAACCCCAAGACGCAGAAGGAAGAGTTCGCGCGCCTGAAGGTGCCGAGCGTCTTGCCGCGGTTCGTTCAATTGCCGGATGACGGCAGCGATCAATTGCGCTACATCCCCCTCGAAGACCTGATCTCCAACCATCTGGACGCCCTGTTTCCCGGCATGGAGATTCTGGCGCACCACGAATTCCGCGTAACTCGCAACGAAGACGTCAACGTCGACGAAGACGAGTCCGAAAACCTGATTAAGTCGCTTGAAAAGCAGATTCTGAACCGCCGCTTCGGGCCGCCCATCCGTCTCGAAATCACTGACGACATGGATGAGGTGACGCTCGGCCTTCTCGTGCGCGAACTCAAGATCACCGAGCAAGAGGTGTACCGCTTGCCTGCCCCGCTGAACCTCAGCGGACTGTTCCAGCTCACCCGCATCGATCGCCCGGCGCTCAAGTACCCGCGCCACGTTCCCATCACAAGCCCGAGCCTCATGCCCACCGAAGGCAACGAGCGGGCCGACATCTTCCGGGCTATCGCTCGCAAAGACATCCTGCTTCACCACCCCTACGAGTCGTTCTCGACGAGCGTGCAGGCGTTCTTGGAGCAGGCTGCCGCCGACCCGGATGTATTGGCCATCAAGCAGACGCTGTACCGCACGAGCGGCGACAGCCCCATCGTTGAGGCTCTGATTGACGCTGCCGAGGCTGGTAAAGCCGTGCTCGCGCTCGTGGAAATCAAGGCACGCTTCGATGAGACTGCAAACATCTCGTGGGCGCGCAAGCTCGAAAAGGCCGGCGTGCACGTGGTCTATGGCCTCGTCGGGCTCAAGACACACTGCAAGCTCGCGCTCGTGGTGCGCCAAGAAGAGGGCAAGCTGCGCCACTACGCGCACATCGGCACGGGAAACTACAATCCCAAAACCAGTCGCCTATACGAAGACCTCGGCCTGCTGACCGCCGACGACCAGGTCGGAAAAGACCTCACCCGACTCTTTAATGAACTTTCTGGCTATGCCATCGAGAAAAAGTTCAAGCGACTTCTCGTGGCTCCGCGTCATTTGCGCAAGGGCCTCGTCAAGCAGATTGCGAACGAAGCCAAGAACGCTCGCGCCGGCCTGCCCTCGGGCATCCGGATCAAACTGAACTCCATGGTGGATGAGGCGATCATCGACGCTCTCTACCGCGCCAACAATGCGGGCGTTCCGATCGACATCGTGGTGCGCGGAATTTGCTCGTTGCGCGCCGGAGTTCCGGGGCTCAGCGAGAACATTCGGGTGCGTTCAGTGCTCGGTCGCTACCTCGAGCACTCGCGCGTGTTCTCGTTCCACAACAATGGCGACCCGCAGGTTTTCATCGGCAGCTCCGACATGATGCACCGCAATCTCGACCGTCGAGTAGAGGCCCTTGTGCGCATCGTGGAACCCGAACACATCGAGGAACTCGACTACATGTTCGACCTCGCTGTTGCCGACACCACTGCCTCGTGGTGGCTTGATTCTGAAGGCGATTGGGTACGCCACGGCCGTTCGGAAGACGGCGAACCACTCAATGACCTACAGAATGTTCTTATGAAGAGAATTACGCAGCGCAAACGAGGCGGAGCTCGCCGGTGACCGCGGCGACCACACCGGTCCTTGCCGCAGGCATCGTCTGCTGGCGTGTAGTCGATGGCAAGCCTCGTGTGCTGCTGGTGCACCGCACCGTGCACAAAGACGTCTCGCTGCCCAAAGGTAAACTCGATCCCGGTGAAATGCTGCCCGAGACTGCCGTACGCGAGATTCTTGAAGAGACCGGCCTGAGCGTCGAACTCGGAGTTCCACTCGGCAAGGTTCACTACACGCTCGGCAACGGCCGCGACAAGTACGTGCACTACTGGGCTGCCGAAGTGAACGACCACATTCTGGAGCGCGCCAAGTTCACGCCCAACAACGAGATCTCATCGCTCGAATGGTTGTCACTCTCCAAGGCCCGCAAAAAGGTCAGCTACGAGCACGACATCGACATTCTCGATCGCTTTGCAGCCATCTACGAGGCCGGCAACGCCCGCACCTTCGCGATGATCGCCGTGCGTCACGGTAAAGCCGTTCCCGGAGAAACCTGGGACGGGCCGGATGCCACTCGACCGCTCATGCACCGCGGAACAGACCAGGCAGCCACGATCGCCGGCAGCATCGCTGCGTTTGCCCCCGACCGCATCCTGAGCAGCACCGCTGCCCGCTGCCTCGCCACGATCACGCCGCTGTCGCAACGCACCGAGCTTGAGATCAAAGCAACCGATGACCTCAGCCAAGACGCGTACCGCAGCAACGGTACCGCCGTGACCGCTCTCGTCACGAAGCGCCTCAAGAAGCAGCAGTCAATCGTGATGTGCAGCCACGGCCCCGTACTCCCGCAGATCGTGGGCGCTCTCGCCGAAGCTTCGCACACCACACCGGATGCCAGTTTGCGAGCTGCAGCGATGCTCAGTACGGGAGATTTTTCGGTACTGCACTTTGCGCGCGACACCAAGAAAGTGCGCCTAGTGGCGGTGGAAACACACCAATCCTGATGCCGGATCAGGAGCGCTGAGACCGGCGAAGGTTGCCGGTCGGTGAAATCTTGCCGAATTCGCGAGAGAATGACGTGCACGTCAGTTTCTCGAAGGGATCCCTGTGAAGTTCACCCGCCTCGGCACCGCCACCGCACTCGCGATGGCAAGCGCACTCGCTCTCACAGGATGCGTTCCCGCTCCCGTCGGTGACGTCTCGGGCCCCTCCGGCACGATTATCGGTGCCGGAGCATCCTCCCAGCAGGCCGCTCAAGAGGCGTGGGTTCGCGGCTTCCAGCTCGCGAACGTGGCCGCGACAGTCGAATTCGACCCCATCGGGTCTGGCGGAGGGCGCGACACCTTCATCGGTGGCGGTGCCGCATTTGCCGCCTCCGACCGCGCGTATAAGGTCGAGGAAATCGCCGAAGCCGACTTTGTCTCGTGCGTGCCCGACACCGGCATCCTCGAGATCCCTGCTTACATTTCACCGATCGCGATCATCTTCAACCTCGACGGCATCACCTCGCTCAACCTCGATGCCGACACGATCGCCGGCATCTTTACGGGTGAGATTGACCAGTGGGATGACACTGCCATCGTTGACCAGAACCCCTCCGTCGATCTGCCCAGCCGCAACATCACCGCTGTGCACCGCGCGGATGACTCCGGAACGACCGCCAACTTCACCGATTACCTCGCCGCGGCAGCCCCCTCGACCTGGACCGTCGGCTCCATCGAGAAGTGGCCCCTAGAGTTCGGTGGCGAGGCTGCACCCCAGACCTCCGGTGTCGTGGATGCCGTGACCAACGGAACCGGCACAATCGGCTACGCCGACGCCTCGCGCGCTGGCGACCTCGGCACCGTCGCCGTGAAGGTGGGCGACGACTACGTCTCGTACTCCCCCGAAGCGGCAGCAGCCATCGTCGACGTCTCCCCCTTCGGCGAAGGACGCGGCGAAACCGACTTCGCAGTAGAGATCGACCGAGCATCCACCGCCAGCGGCGTGTACCCGGTCGTGCTCATCAGCTACCTCATCGCCTGCAACGAATACGTGTCGAACGACCGGGTGGATGTCATCCGTGGCTACCTCGACTACGTGATCAGCCCCGAGGGCCAGCAGGCCGCGGCTGCTTCTGCCGGTTCGGCGCCGATCTCTGACTCCCTCTATGAGAAGGCTCGCGCTGCCGTCGCGGCGATCAAATAGCTCACATCCCCGGGATTCCGGGACTGCTCTTTGTGGTGTTGACGGGTCGTTTACCTCCCGTTTACCTAACCGGGTAAAGGTGGCTACCTGCCGTGCCTAAGTTTTCTATTTGGGTCGCACCGACCTGAAACCTGAAATCAACATCCCGAAGGGAAAACTGTGAACTTCAAGCGTCTTGGCACCATCGGTGCCATTGCTATCGCAGGCACCATCCTCCTCTCATCGTGCGCAGCAGCAGCCGACAACGGCAGCGATGAAGGATCCGCTTCAGACCTCACCGGCACGCTCGTTGGCGCCGGCGCATCGTCGCAGCAGTCAGCTCAAGAGGCATGGGTTGCTGGATTCCAGACCGCAAACGAGAACGTCACGGTTGAGTACGACCCCATCGGCTCCGGTGGTGGACGCGACACGTTCATCGGCGGCGGAAGCCTCTTCGCCGGATCTGACCGCGCCTTCAACAACGAAGAAATTGACGAAGACAACTTCGCATCGTGCGTTCCCGGCACCGGCATCCTTGAGATCCCTGCCTACATCTCGCCGATCGCGATCATCTTCAACCTCGACGGTGTTGACTCGCTCAACCTCGACGCAGACACCATCGCCGGAATCTTCACCGGCGAGATCACCAACTGGAGCGACGACGCTATCGCTTCGCAGAACGACGGCGTAGACCTGCCCGACCTCGGCATCACCGCCGTACACCGCGCAGACGACTCGGGAACGACTGCAAACTTCACCGACTACCTCTCGGCTGCTGCTCCCTCGGTCTGGACCGTCGGATCGATCGAAACCTGGCCCATCGAGTTCGGTGGCGAGGGTGCTCCTCAGACCTCGGGTCTCGTTGACGCCGTCACCAACGGAACCGGAACCATCGGTTACGCCGACGCATCGCGTGCCGGAGACCTCGGAACCGTCGCCGTCAAGGTCGGCGACGAGTACGTTCCGTACTCCCCCGAAGCTGCAGCAGCAATCGTTGACGCATCGCCCTTCGCAGAAGGCCGCGGCGAGACCGACTTCGCTGTAGAGCTCGACCGCGCATCCGACGCCTCGGGTGTCTACCCGGTCGTTCTGATCAGCTACCTGATCGCTTGCAACGAGTACGCCTCGAGCGACAACGTTGACTTGGTCAAGGGCTACCTCAGCTACATCATCAGCGACGAGGGACAGGCCACCGCCGCTGAGTCCGCTGGTTCAGCACCGATCTCCTCGGCTCTGTTCGAGAAGGCTCAGGCTGCAGTAGACGCCATCAAGTAACACCTTGAGTCTGCTTCGACCCCGTTGCTACTGGCAGCGGGGTCGGGCAGACTTTCCTCTGGGTCACGTGAACTCGTTCGCCCAGAAACCAGCATGACAACCACACGACGCACTAAGCCACGCCAGGGATAAGGGATACTCGACACATGACCTCGACTGCGGCCCCCCGTATCCGCGCGAAGCAGCGCCCAGGAGACCGCCTCTTCTCAGGTACAGCCCTCACCGCTGGTGCGCTGATCCTCGCGATCCTTGCCGCTGTTGCGGCCTTCCTCGTGTTGCAGGGTGTTCCCGGCATCACCGCGGACCCCGAGAAAACCACTCTTCTTGAAGGCACGAACTTCTGGGCCTACGTTGGCCCACTCGTGTTCGGAACCCTCTGGTCGGCCGGATTGGCCCTCCTCATGGCCGTGCCGATCGCCATCGGTATCGCCCTCTTCATCTCGCACTACGCGCCGCGACCTCTCGCCGCAACGCTCGGGTACATCATCGACTTGCTGGCCGCCGTGCCTTCCGTAGTCTTCGGCCTCTGGGGCGGAAACGTACTCGCTGTTGGCGTGCAGCCGTTTTACACCTGGCTCGTTGACAACTTTGGCTGGATCCCGCTCTTTGCCGGCCCAGCCTCGGGAACCGGCCGCACCATTCTCACCGCTTCTATCGTGCTCGCGGTGATGATCCTGCCGATCATCACCGCCATCTGCCGCGAAGTCTTCCTGCAGACCCCGGTACTGCACGAAGAAGCCGCGCTCGCTCTCGGCGCTACCCGCTGGGAAATGATCAAGACTGCCGTGCTTCCCTTCGGCCGCGCCGGTATCGTCTCCGGCGCCATGCTCGGTCTCGGCCGCGCCCTTGGCGAGACCATGGCCGTTGCGATGGTGCTCTCGGCCTCGAACGTGATCACGTTCAACGTGGTCAGCTCGACGAACCCGTCGACCATCGCCGCCAACATCGCGCTGAGCTTCCCTGAGGCTTACGGCCTCAACGTGAACGTGCTCATCGCGACCGGCCTGATCCTCTTCGCCATCACGTTGGTCGTCAATACGATCGCGCGCTACATCGTCAACCGCCGCAAGGAATTCTCGGGAGCGAACTGATGACTACCACCACACCAGCGCGCCCCATCCAGAACGCGTACGCCGCCGGCCAGCTGCCTCGCTGGGCTCCCCTGCTCATCCTGATCAGCAGCGTCGTCACGTTCATCCTGATCTTCCTGTTCATTCAGGCAGGCCAGGTTGACGGCGAATTCAACATCGTCGCTGCCGTGCTCTTGGGCGTCGTGCTCTACGGCGTCGTGCTCGTCACCGTCTCACGGCTCGTTGAAGGCCACCGTCGCGCCATGGATCGCCTCGTAACGACCTTGGTGACGCTCGCGTTCGTTATCGCTCTCCTGCCGCTTATCTCGCTGCTGTACACCGTCGTGATCAACGGCGCGGCTCGCTTCGATCTCGACTTCTTCACTCTCTCTCTGCGTAACGTCGTCGGAGAGGGCGGTGGTGCGGCTCACGCCATCATCGGAACGTTGCAGATGACGTTGGCGGCCACTGTGATTTCGGTGCCCATCGGACTCATGACCTCGATCTACCTCGTCGAATATGGTCGCGGCCGTCTCGCCCAGGCCATCACCTTCTTCGTGGACGTGATGACCGGCATCCCCTCTATCGTCGCCGGCCTCTTCGCCTACTCCCTCATCGTGCTGTTCTTCGGCCCCGGCGTGCGTGTCGGAATCGCCGGAGCCCTCGCCCTGTCGGTGCTGATGATCCCCGTCGTCGTGCGTTCGAGCGAAGAAATGCTGCGACTCGTACCTAACGAACTACGCGAGGCCGCATTCGCACTCGGCGTACCCAAGTGGCTGACCATTCTGAAGGTTGTGCTGCCGACATCCATCGCCGGAATCACTACCGGTGTAATGCTCTCCATCGCCCGCGTCATTGGCGAGACCGCACCGCTTCTTGTGGCTGCTGGCTTCACCAACAACTTCAACTACTCGCTGTTCAGCGACCGGATGCAAAGCCTGCCGGTATTCGTCTACAGCTCGTACATCTCCCAAGGCACCGATGCTCAGGCGTACATCGATCGGGCGTGGGCCGGAGCGCTCACCCTCATCCTGATCGTGATGGCGCTCAACCTGCTGGCCCGCATCATCGCCAAAATCTTCGCCCCCAAAACCGGTCGATAACCGAAGGAACCTAATTCGTGTCTAAGCGCATCGAAGTCAATGATCTCAACGTCTACTACAGCAAGTTTCGCGCTGTAGAAGGTGTCTCGCTCACGATTGAGCCCCGTACGGTTACCGCCTTCATCGGCCCCTCCGGTTGCGGCAAGTCGACGTTCCTCCGCACGCTCAACCGCATGCACGAGGTCATCCCCGGCGCCTACGTCGAAGGTGAAGTTCTCATCGACGGCAACAACCTCTACGGCCCCGGCGTCGACCCCGTGAACGTGCGTCGCCAGGTGGGCATGGTGTTCCAACGCCCCAACCCGTTCCCCACGATGTCGATTCGCGACAACGTGCTGGCCGGCGTGAAGCTCAACAACAGCCGCATCAGCAAGAGCGATGCCGATGACCTCGTCGAATCGTCACTCGTGGGCGCCAACCTCTGGAACGAGGTTAAGGACCGCCTCGAGAAGCCCGGATCGGGCCTTTCCGGTGGACAGCAGCAGCGACTCTGCATCGCCCGCGCCATCGCCGTCAAGCCCGACGTTGTACTGATGGATGAGCCGTGCTCGGCCCTCGACCCCATCTCGACCCTCGCCATTGAAGACCTCATTGAGGAACTCAAGCAGGAATACACGATCGTGATCGTGACCCACAACATGCAGCAGGCCTCGCGCGTCTCCGACCGCACCGCCTTCTTCAACATCGCCGGCACCGGCGCCCCCGGCAAGCTCATCGAATACGACGACACCACCACGATCTTCTCGAACCCCAGCGTTCAGGCAACCGAAGACTACGTTTCCGGCAAGTTCGGGTAATGAGTTCCTTGAGCACGATGTCGCTGTAGAACGAAACGAAAAGCCCCCAGCCAACTGGCCGGGGGCTTTTCAGTGCGATCGTGCACGGGTAATGATTGCGCGATTGCGGTGAATTCAGATGCTTTTGGCACCGGAAACGAGCAGCGCGCGGGTCGCGCGACGCTCACCGAAACTAAAAAAGGGTCTCGCCGATGTAGCCGCCCTCTTGGCACCCGGGAGGAATGGCGAAGACCGCCGACCCAACCGGTGTGGTCCAGGTATTCAGCAGGTCGAGAGTGTCGAGTGCTTTCTGCACGGGCACAAACTGCTTATCGATATCCGCCTGAAATGCAGCAAACAGCAGACCCGAATTGGAGACACTCTCGGAGCCCGTCAGCACCGTGTCGTCGTAGTTGTAGCCACGACGAAACATCTTGTTTGTGGCCTCGTGCTCGAGGGAACGACGAACGTGGGCGAACGCTGGGATGACGGGAAAGCCCAACCGATCCTTCGCTTCCAAGTCAGGCTCGTCTCCTTCGACGCTGCCGGTGAGCGGTGCTCCGGTGTCGAGAGTGCGACCGATGGTTTCCTCTCGACCAAGGCGGTCGATCTTGTCCCAGCCGTCGAGATCCATGAAGATACGACGCAGCACGAAGCCCGTGCCGCCCGCCATCCACGAGGGAACGTCGGTGCTCCAGACGGCATCGTTGAACTCGGTCGTTCCCGGTGAAGGGTTCGCCGAGCCGTCGAGCTGGCCGAAGAGGTTGCGCATTGTGGCAGCCGGATTCTCGGCTCCCGCTGCACGACGGAAGCCAGACTGCGACCACCGCGGCAAAGCGAAGCTGCGAGCATCTTTGAGCAGCATCCGGGCAGTGTGAGCAACCGTTAGCGGGTCGTTGGCGGCGATTTGGATGAGAAGATCGCCATCACAATAAGCCGGGTCGAGCTGGTCAATGCCGAAGGCCGGAAGTGGACGCAGCCACTCGGGTGCTGTTTTGCCCGCCAACTGCACCACGCGAGGACCGAAGCCGAACGTGACGGTGAGTTGAGCGGGGATGACGGCGAGCTCAGGCTCGGAGTCGGCCAACGCGGGCTGGCCTGCCGTAAGGCGAGCCGCGTCATCCGTCAGTACGCCCATGAGGCGCTTCAGAGCGGAAGCGTCGACGCTGTCGAGAAGATCGAGCGCGATGAAGACCGCATTGGACTGCGCCGGGGTCTCGATGCCGGCCTGATGCGTGCCGTAAAAGGGCACCGCCCCTTCGAAGGCTTCCTGCGGGGTGAACTCCGCAGTGCCGCCGATGTGGGCACCGTCACCCGTGCTCGTCGGCGCGACAGATCCCGAAGTGTCACCAACGATGCTCACTCCGGCGGCTGTTGCCGCGCCAACGCCCGCCGCAGCGGCACCGCCCCAAAGGAGGTGCCGCCGCGAGAGCCGACGCGAGGTGTCGGACTCTATTGGTTCAGACAATTATTCGTTCATCTCCATGTCATCGTGATCCATGTCCATGTCCATGTCGTCGTCGCCCTCGTAGTTCTCGTTGGCACCCGAGTAGTCCTTGGCCGGGGCCGTGAACTCGATGGTGCTGCCATCATCGAGCGTCAGCGTGACGGTGACGTCGTCGCCTGCAAGGATCGGGTCAGTGACACCCATGATCATGATGTGGTTTCCGCCGGGCTCCAGCATGAGCATCCCGCCGGCCGGAATCGTGAATCCGCCGTCAATCTCCTGCATCATCATGTCGCCCGACTCGTTTTCGAGCGTCTCGTGAAGCTCGGTCATGTCGGAGGCGCTGGTGGTTGCCGACACGATCGTAATGTCGTGATCGGTGGGGTTCTCGACCATGCCGAACGCGGCCGTCATGCCGCTGTCGATCGCCTTGACCCAGGCGTCGGTAGTGGTGAGCGTGGTGGCCGTCGACGCCATGTCATCGGTGTCGCTATCAGTGGATGCCGTGGTCGAGCATCCGGCGAGAGCAAGCGCTCCTGCCGCGAGGATCGCGATCAGGCTGACGGTGTTCTTGGTGCGTGTAGTGCGGATCATTTCTGTATTACTTCTTTCGTCGAATCCAGAACCATCGCGTGGCGAGAGCTCCGGCAAAAAGGGCGATGCCAATACCGGCACCGATAAAGCTGGTGACAACGAGCGGGCTAACGCTCGACGTCGAATTTCCTGACGGGCTCGTCGCGGTGTCGCCTTCATCCGAGGCTTCCGCGTCGAGCCCAAATGTGGCCCCCGGAGTCTCTTGCCCCACAGCGAACTCAAAGCTGCCCGAAATGGGGTGGCCATCGCTAGACACCACTCGCCACCGCACCTGATAACTGCCCTCCGGCATATCCGGCAAGAGGGGCTGCACGGCAGTTCGCTGCGTCACCTGCAGAGGTCCACTTACCCAGTCGGTGCCGTCGGCATCCACCACCATCGCGAGTTGAGTGATGTCCATGAGTTCGCCCGTAAATTCGAGCGTGATCTCGCTCGGGGCAACCTCAAGCACTTCGTTCTCGTTTGGCATCTGCTCAATGATTTGGTCGTGAGCAAAAGCCGTTTGTGGCAGCGTGAATACGAGAAGAGCAGCAAGAGCTACTCCCCCGACCACGCGCGTGCAATTACGCACAAACGTCATCTGAGTTGTCAGCTTTCCGTTGTCATTGCGGAAGACGAGACGCTCCACGAAGGTAAGCGCCCTCGGCACAACCGCGCAGGGGCAGCACGAGACCACCGAACTGCAGAGAGGGGTTAGGAGAAGACCGCGCTGACGGTCGGTGGCCCTCTCAGGCTGACTACGGAACGGAGCAACTGAAGTGTTGCGGTGATCTCGTCACGGCAGATCGCGCTCGCCTCCACCGTGAGGCGAGCAACAAGAGGAACATGCTGCGGCGAGAACAGCCGACGAAGCTGGCGGGCGGCACTCGCGGCGATCGAACCGAGAGCAGTGATGCCTTGGCGCAGGGCCACGATCGTGATGATGCCCGCGATGATGTGCCCGGCAGTCATGGCACCGGCGCCGTGGGCTCCGTGATTGATCGCACCAGCGGCAGCAGCGAACGTGACATCGTGGTGCCCAACGGACTGCGCCACGATATTGGCGGGATTGCCAATCACCGCGAAAACGGTATGGAAGAAGGTTTGAGCGATCGTGACGGCCGCCGCTACGCGCGGGAGCGACATCCGCTTACCGACGAGCGGAATGCTGATGAGCGCCGCGAACGTGAAGGCAAGAACGAGAGCGACCCAACTGGGTGAGTTGCCACCGCCGAAAACGTGGGCGGTAGCGGCAACGAACACCGAGAAGGCAGCAACCAGTGATGCGCGGAGAACTTGGGTTCCCCTGCCGATCATGATTGCTCCCTAGATGATCGAGCCTCTGAGCTGAGGCTCGACCCCAGTTTACGCGCTTTCGAAGACCACAATCGGATCAGTGGTTGGCGCTTCCGATCCGCCCTTGGGCTCGATCGTGACACCAACAACATCGCCGGCACCCATTTCGCCGTCGAGCACGCGCCACGTAGGCCCGTCGTCAGCGGCATTCATGAGGCCAGCCGGGCGAGCACCCGCCTCATCGATGTACCAGAGCTCGTAAACCTGGTCGGCAGGCAAAGCCTCAAGACCATCGACGATCACGGCGGAAGACGCGAGCTCGCCCGACCACACGAAGGTAGCGGTGGCTCCCCCAGCGACCGTCGAGACAAGACGCTGCGAGTCGCTGGCGGCATTGATCGCCGCCAGCTGGTCAGCCTGCTGTGACGCGAACGTCGACTGCTCGAGAGACGTGCGACCGATCGATTCGGCAACTACGCCACCGGCAACGATGAGCGCCACCGCCGCGGCGACAGCCGCCAAAGCAGTAGCCGGACGCGTGAACCAGCGGGCTTGCGCCTTGCGCTCCGCGGAGGATGCCGGGGCAGCGGCCGCGGTGCTTGACTGCTCAGCCGAGGCGTCAGCAGCGGGCGCAACCGAGGCAGCAAGCGGCGTGACGTTCGAGATCGGCGCGGATGCGGCATCCACACTGCTCGAAGCGTCGTCAGCCGCAGAAGCGGCGTCTGCTTCACGGGGCAACTGCGGCGTCTGCGCAATCATCGCCATGAGGTTGGCCTTGAGGGCAGGAGGCGGAGTGACCGGATCGATGGCCATTCCGAGTGCCACTGCAGTGTCGGAGAGTTCAGTGGTTTCGGTGCGGGTCTCTTCGGAAGCAGCTAGGTGCTCCTCGAAGGCTTCGCGCTCTTCTGGGCTCAACGCGTTGAGAGCGTAGGCGCCAGACTGTGCTGCGAGGTCGTCGTTGCGGTCGTTCATGATGCCACCCCCATTTCGTCGCGTAAGCGGATCATTCCATCACGTAGTCGGGTTTTGACAGTGCCGACAGGAACCTTGAGCATGGTCGCCACCTCACTGTGGCTATAGCCGCCGTAATACGCAAGGGAGACAGCTTGGCGCTGGAGTTCAGTCAGTCGGGACATGGCCTTCTCTACCCTTTCGTGTTCGAGTCGGACTTCAATGGTTTCTGAGACGTGATCGTAGTCCGGGTTGTGATCACGGATGCCGATACGAACGTCGCGGTCGCGGGACGACTGCGATGCACGTACACGGTCAACAGTTCGGCGGTGAGCCATGGTGAGAATCCAACTCACCGCGGCGCCCTTATTCGAATCGAATCGGGTTGCGGTTTGCCAGATCTCCAAGAAGATCTCTTGCGTTACTTCTTCGGACTGCGAATGGTCGCGAAGGAGCCTCTTGACGAGTCCGAAAACTCGAGGGGCCAGTTGGTCGTACAGCTCGCTAAATGCGGCTTGGTCACCAGTGGCGACACGCTCTAATAGGTCTTGCGGGCTCGTGGCAGGCACACCCGGTTCTTCGGGCGTTGCGCCGACTTCAGCTTCACGAGACATAAGGACAAGCATGACAGGTTCCTGTGCTCCTTCATCGCAGTTCGTGTGGTTCAGCAGCGAATCTTCAGTGAGTGGATGCGGGGCCGACGATGGTTTTCGTCAGTTGCTTTCACTGGTTGGTAATTCGGTGCCCTAGCGAGAAGGGTTTGGTCGGAAGCTGCACAGATATGCGGGAGCGCTCGAATCGCCTGAAAGTACAGTACGGCTGATGCGAATAGCTGCCCGCGGGCGCTAAAAAGCCGGGCCACAGAGAACGCCTCACGACGCAGGGCCGCTCGAAGCGGCTAATTTTGGAGCCCGGGGTTACTGTGGCCCGGCGATGAAAAGTGTAGCAAAACCTCACCTGAGTGCCCGCTCAAAATAGGGCGGAACGGGAGAACTTCACAGACAGATCGGCGCCACCCCCGTGCGCTCAGCGATCCCGATCTCCGATGAAAGTGCGGATCGCGTGACGATTCTGTTTCATGACTCACTTTTTCGGTGAGTTTTCGCATTGAGACAGCGTAAGTGTGCCACTATCGAGAATCTCGACACTAACTCAAGACTGAGCGCGCGAGCGCGGAAGTCGCCAGGAGAGCGCGATGCACCCGAAACCTTTGCCCGCCGATCCCGCCATTCGCGCGCTTATTCGGCGCGCGCGTCAATCGTCGTTGAGTCGTCGCTCTCTTCTTGCTGGTACCGCTGCTGGCGCGACCGGCTTAGCCCTCGCCGCGTGCTCTACCGGCAGCAACGTCGGGGTGACCCCAGCGGAAGACACCAGCGAGTCGAACAATTCGGTGCGATGGGACAACTGGGCTCTCTATGTAGACGTCGATGATGAGGGCAACTACCCGACGATTGACGCTTTTGAGGCTCAGACCGGCATCAACGTGGCGTACACCGAGGCGGTGGAGGACAACAACAGTTACTACGCGATGGTCAACGACCAACTATCGCTCGGCCAAGACATTGGCGCCGATGTCGTGTGCCTCACCGACTGGATCGTGGCCCGCCTCATCCGGTTCGGCTACATTCAGAAACTCGACCACGCCAACATCCCAAACATCTCGAATTTGTTGCCAGAACTTCGAGATGTTGACTTCGACCCCGGGCGCGAAATGAGCATCCCGTATCAGGGCGGCTTTGCTGGGATCGCGTGGAACAAAGAGCTGCTTCCTGCGGGACTCCAATCAGTGAGCGACTTATGGAACCCGGATTTGAAGGGGCGCGTTGGGGTGCTCTCAGAGATGCGCGACACGATGGGGCTCATCATGCTCGACCAGGGCGTCGACATCTCAGGCAGTTGGGGCGTCGACCAGTTCACGGCAGCGACCGAAGAGTTGAGCCAGCACGTGTCGAGCGGCCAGATTCTCAACATCACGGGCAATTCATATCTCGAGGACCTTGTCAGCGGCGATACTCTCGCGGCGATTGTGTGGTCGGGAGACATCGTTCAACTCAATGCGGAGCACGGCGACAAATGGGGTTTTGCGGTCCCCGAGGCGGGCGGCCCGATTTGGAATGACAATTTCATGGTGCCGATCGGCAGCCCGGCGAAGTCCAACGTCGAAGAGCTCATCAACTACTACTACGACCCTGCCGTTGCGGCCGAGGTTGCCGCCTATGTGAATTACATCACCCCGGTAGCGGGCGCCAAGGAAGCAGCAGCCGCGATAGACCCAGCGTTAGCCAATAACAACCTGATCTTTCCGGACGACGACATGCTGGCTCGCTCGTACGTCTTCCGTGGTCTCGACAGCTCAGAAGAGCAAACGTTCAACACGGCCTTCCAGCGGATTCTCCAGAACGCTCCCTAGACGCCCGCGACCGCGCCCGCCGCATTGCTCTCATCGACCACTCAGTCGAGCGAGCCAGAACGAAACAGCTTCGCGCAGGCAGTGAACTCAGTCGCCATTCGCGAGTAGCGATCTGCCCGCGTCGTCAGCTCGCTCGCCCGTTCCGGGTTAAGCAGTTCTTGGTCGTCGGCTACGCTTCCCGCGCCTGAGGCCAGAATCCGGCTAAACGATGCTGCGCGATCGAGAGCAACCCCGAAGTCGCCACGGAAGAGACCGCGCAGCACCTCATCCGCCAACGACTTGATTTCGTTGGGACCGGTTGGGTTGACGGCCCCCGTCACCGCGGCATCGATAGTGGGAAGCGTGTCGATGCCGCGCTGGAAGAGCAGACTCGTGCCCACCGCATCCTGTTGGATGACCGCCCTCAGTAAATAGATGCGCCAGAGTGCACCCGGCAGGCTGCTGGGGCTCGATCGCGACCATAACTCGGCGAGCGCATCGATGCCGTGTTTGTCGGTGTAGGCGACGATGCGATCGACGACCTCAGGGTCATCCGTGTTGCGTGCACCTTCGATGAGCGCATGGGCGGTATCGTGGGCGGCGCGCATTATTTGGGCAGGATCTTGCCCGCCCTCATATGTGTCAAACTTGTCTGTCGAGTACTGCGTGGGCTTATGGAAATTTTCGGCCATAAGATCACGGTACGCTTAACATGTAGGGCCTGTAGCTCAGTTGGTAGAGCATCGGACTTTTAATCCGCGGGTCGCCGGTTCGAGCCCGGCCGGGCCCACATTTTTCTTCGCCCAAGCCAGATCGCAGCGTTATTGCTCCGCTCGCGCGCCGGCCCACGATTAGGCTCCTGACTATGGAGTTGTGGGATGCCGCCGGCACGAACTATCTGAGCATCGAGCCGATGGCGTACCAGTTCGAAGGTGTGCGCACTGATCCGTACGACGCCAACTGGTTGCTGATCGACGGACGTGCTCGCTGGGGCTCCGAGGAGTGGAACTTTCTTGAGCCCTGCTTGCTCGGGGAGGAGGCACGCAGCCTAGGAACCTGGCTGATGCGTGCCGCCCGCGGGCTTGTTGAGCCGCTGGAACTGGACGGCCAGAGTGATGTACTGCCCACGCGGGACTTCGTGGAACCGAACCTTGGATTCGGCCTCGTGAGTTTCGAGCCGTCTGCGGTTATCATCCGTGTGTTCCTTTGGCTCGAGTCACAGCCTCCGAGCGTGACGAGTGAGAGGGAGTTCTTCCTGGATCTCACGATCTCTCCGCGTGACCTGCGGCAGGCAGTCGCCGCGTGGGAGCAGGAGCTGGCGGAGTTTCCGCAGCGCTAATCGGCGTGCTCACGGATCCTGGCCTAGAGAGCGCCGACGCCGGCGACCATTGCCGCGCTGATTGCGGGAAGCAAGAAGTGGTAGCCCAGCAGCGCGAGAGTGACGGTGACGGCACTTGCCCAAGCGACCCGCGTGATGCGCGCCCGTTTGTCTTCTCGCTCGAGAGCCCTAAACCGAGCCCGATACGTGGGATCGATCGTAAGCTCTGCCGCGGGATGCCACGTTAGCGAGTCTGCTGCGGCGGTCACTACTCGTATCTGAGCTTCCCGCTCGAGCACCGCCGTGCGGCGCTCGAGCCAGCGACGAACGGCGCGAGCATCCAGAACGCTCACATCAGCTGGGGTTTGCTTACTGTCGATCGATGCCAGTTCTACGATTGCCACGACGGGGTGCACGTCAACAGTGACGCCACTGGCCTGAGCTAATAGTTTTGCCGCTCGCTTTGCCTCGTGACGAGAATTGCGAAGGTGATCGACTTTTTGGCCGGACACCATCATCCTTTGTTGGCCAACCCAAATTTTCTTGCCGGGGTGCCGCTTCGTGTTGATAGTAAATACGCCAGCCGGCCCAATAACTACGTGGTCAATGTCGCTATCGCCTGTGCCCACGGGCACTGAATGCAGCACCGTCCACTCCGAGCCAAGTTTCGCGAGCGACTCCCCGACGGCAAGCTCTCCAATCGCCCCAGAAAACCAGCTACGGGCATCCGGATGCACGGGCGGGAAACCAAAAACGCGGCGGAACGGGTTCCGCGGCTCCATCGTTTCTTGAATGCGAAACAGCTCCTCGATCACCGAGTAGGCCGCGGGCCGTTCGAGCAGGTCGCTCGGCACACTCAACTGCGAAACGGGCTGCGTAGCGTGAACTTCGTTCGTCATTGTTCCCCCACAGCGCTCCCCCGAGCGCTCTCAAATCGAGGCTAGCTCGATTGTCGCAACAGGCATCGCGCAGAATGCCCCCAAACCGGGCCACAACGCGCGGGGCGGCAACCCGTTCTACTTGTGTCGTGCCGCAACTTGCCGCAGGATGTTCACTTCCCATCCATCTACAAGTGCTGAAGTAACTTCTATGACCGGCTACGTGTCGCAGTATCCTCGCCCCGACCACTTTGTGTTGCATCTCAGCGACACCCACTTCCTCGCAGGAGACGGTCGGCTGTACGACATTCTCGACAGCGAAGCGAAGCTGCGGCAGTTGTTCGCCGAACTTGAAGCATCCGGAGCACACCCCGAAGCAATCATCTTCACGGGCGATCTCGCCGACAAGGGCGAAGCCGAGGCCTACCGCACTCTGCGGGACCTCGTGGAGCCAGCCGCTGAACGATTGGGCGCCCAAGTGGTGTGGGTCATGGGCAACCACGATGACCGCGCGACGTTCAACGCCACCCTGATCGACAACACGGCCGAAGCCGGTACGGTGGGCGACACCACTGCCCCCATCGACAGTGTCGTTGACGTCAACGGGCTGCGCATCATCTCTCTCGATTCGACCGTGCCAGGTGCTCACTACGGTCATGTCACGGATGCCCAACTGCTGTGGCTGCACAACGTACTTGAAACTCCAGCGCCCCACGGCACCATTCTCGCAATGCACCACCCGCCCGTTCCCACTGTGCTCGATCAAGCAGTGACGGTCGAATTGCGCGCCCAGAAAGAGCTGGCGGCGGTCATTCGCGGCAGCGACATCCGCAGCATCATCGCCGGCCACCTGCACTATTCGACGACGGCCACCTTCGCGGGCATTCCCGTCTCGGTGGCATCCGCCACCTGCTACACCCAGGACCTCAACGTGCCCCTCGGTGGCACTCGGGGGCGCGACGGGGCACAGTCGTTCAACCTCGTGCACGTCTACGACGAAACCGTTCTGCACTCTGTCGTACCGCTCGGCGACTACGACGCCCTCTCGTACGTTTCCCCCGAAGAGACGGCAGCGATCTTAGAGCGAGAGAACATTACGATCGCGCCGCCAACCAATCCCCACGTGGTGCCCGAAACTGTGTCGGTTTAGGGCACGCGCGCAGCGTTACTCCGCTTCGGGAAGCTCCCACGGCGCCGCAATCGGGTAGTACTCGTCGAGAAACGAGCGCACTGCTGCAGCACGATCTTCTGCCGAGATCTCGGGGAAGCTGCCATCGTTCAGGCAGAAGAAGTCGCTCGAACGCTTGCGCAGCAGCGACCGCATCTTGCGAAGCCCTTCAATGGATGTCGTGTCGACGTACTTCACCTTGGCATCCGTTTGCACGATCGCTTTTCCGCTGAGCAGCGCGTAGTAGTGGTACATCGAGTTGGTGACAGAAATGTCGGTCGCCTGGCGGAACGCGCTGGCACTCGTGCGCGCGAAATCGTCGGGGAACTCCGCCTCGAGTTCGCGCATCACCGAAACGCGTAGCGGGGTAGCCGCGTGCTCGAGGTGACGCGTGATGGTCGCCCCAAACTTCTGCTGCAGCAGTCGACGATTGACACGAGCGGCGTTTTCGAAACCGGAACGCTGCAGGCTGCTCTCGCCGAGACCAATACGCGTGCGTGCCTCGATGAACTTGGAGATTCCTCCGGGTGAGTAGAACATCGAGGGGCTCACGTGGCGACCGAAGAACATGTCATCGTTGGAATACAGAAAGTGCTCGCTGATTCCCGGGATGTTGTGCAGTTGGCTTTCGACCGCGTGCGAGTTGTGCGTGGGCAGGTCTTCGTGGCGCTCGAAGAAGTCTTCGCTGCGCATGAGCGTGACGCGCGGGTGCTCGGTCAGCCACTTGGGGCGCGGCGAGTCGGTGGCAATGTAGATGTTGCGAATCCACGGAGCGTACTGATGCACTGAGCGCAGGGCGTACTTGAGCTCGTCGAGCTGCCTAAAACGCGCCTCGGAATCATCACCCTCGCCGACCACGAAGTTGGCCATGCGGGCAGCGCGCGCCTTCTGCCATTCCACTTCAGCGCCATCGACCCACGAGAACACGAGGTCGATTTCGAAGGGGATGTCGTGGGCAAGCTGGTCAAACATGCCTCGAAGCGTCGGCCAGCTTTCACCGTGCAACTCAACGGTGTCGCTGATGGCTTCGTTGCTCGGCAGCCAGCGGCGCATCAACGCGTTGGGGTTCGGAGCAACAACCTCGTTGCGCATGTACTCCCACAGTTCGATACGCACGCCGAAGGGCTCGTCGAAGCGCAGGCGGCCGGCAGGCTCGACGCGAGGCCGGAAGATGACGAACGCCTTGGCTTTGATCACCGGGGTGAGCACGCCATCCGCCACCAGCACCGGGGTGTCTCTTTGATCGGACGGGACTCGCTTGCCGTTCGACTTGATGCGAGCCGGCTTCACATAGAACGGCTCGTTCTGGCAGGCGGCGATGAGTGCGAGGCGCAGCCCCTTGCGGTCCTTGGTATCGATCGCAAGTACGGGAGTCTCGTCTTCACCGCGCACCATCAAAAAGGGGATATCGGCGGCGTCGAGCACGCGGCGCACAAACAGCAGATCTTCGCGCACGGCTTCACGCGGCGTGAGGGTGCTGTTACTGAGAACAAGCAGCCCATCGTGCAAGACGACATCGTCGCGACCGACTACAGCGGGAGAAGAAACATGGTCAATCATGGTGGCCCCAATGTTCGAGCCTGGCTGAAATGCCCAACATCCGAAAACGGATGCCGTTAGCTTCTTCGAGAATAGCCGGAACCACTGAGAATCGGTCGCTTAGCGCACGCCGCAACACACTCAGCAGAATGGATTATTGAGCGATACTCGATAGAATTGGCTTCGACGCCACGCACCTAGCGCCCCCAACGAGAGGTTGTCATGCCAGAACCGATTCTCTGGAACGTCGTCGCGATCGTTGCCATGGTCGGTTACTTCGCGCTGATCGTCGTTGCGCTGTCGCAGGTCTTTCGCTCCACGATGCCCACGAACACCAAGCTGCTCTGGCTCATCGTGATTCTCATCGCGCCCTTCATCGGCTCCCTCATTTGGTTCGCCGTGGGGCGCAATAGCGCGCTGCTCTAGATCACCACTCCGCCGTAGCCAGCGCTCGATCCGGGGCCGACCAAGTCGCGGGTCAACGCGACCGTGCCGAACTCATCGTGCACGTTCACTCCGGTGATGCGCGAGAGTTCATCGGCGGCCACTTCTTCGCCGAAGGGGCCTTCCCGGTCGAAGGTGTGCGTCGCATCGATCACAAATGTCACGTCATAGCCGAGGTTGCCGCCCACGCGCGCCGTGGTTTCGCAGCAGTGGTTGGTGGTGATTCCGCAGATGACAATCGACTGGATAGCGGAAGCTTTCAGCCACCCGTTGAGGTCGGGGCTGCCATGAAAACTCGAGTTCACGCTCTTGGTCACCAGCAGGTCGGGGGTGCCCGAGAGTAACTCCTTGAAGTCGTTGCCTGGCGAGCTTGGATGCAGCGGCGACGTCTCGTCGTGGGAATCGTGCCGTACGTAGACGATCGGCCAGCCTTCGCGCCGCCAATGCCCGATGAGCATTCCAATGTTGGATTCGCAGTCGGGGTTATTGCGCGGCCCCCAGTAGGCGACATCATCAAACCCTTGCTGTACATCGACAACAATGAGTGCTGCAGCCATTGCGACCTCCGGGTTTTAGCCGAGACTTACCCCGAATAGTAGTCCTAGGAGGTACGTTGCGGTAGCGGCTCCGTATCCGATTGCCAGTTGACGCAGCGCACGTTTGAGCGGTGAGGCGCCGGAGAGCAACCCGACGATCGAGCCGGTGACGAGCAGAGCAATCCCCACCAGCACCGAAGCGATCACGACGGCGGTGAACCCTTCTGCACCAAAGAGGTAGGGCAGCACGGGGATAACCGCACCTGACGCAAAGAAGCAGAAACTGGATGCCGCAGCTCCCAGAGCCGAACCGATCGGGTTGTGCTCTGGTGTTGCGGTCGCGGGTTCCGTCGTGCGCCCTGCGAGTACTTCGGCAGCGTGCAGCTCGGCTTCGTGGGTGCTCATGCCGCGAGCGCGGTAAACGAGTGCCAGCTCGTTTTCGTCGACGTCGAGGTGCGTTACCGAGTGCACCGCCACTGGTCCGTGTGCTGCCGCGTTCTCAAGCTCAAGCTGCGAGCGCACCGACACGTATTCACCCGCGGCCATCGAGAGGGCTCCGGCGAGAAGCCCAGCGACACCGGAAAGAAGAACGACAGCGTTCGGCAGCCCGGCAGCACTCATGCCGAGCACGAGGGCGAGGTTGGAGACGAGCCCATCGTTCGCTCCGAACACGGCGGCGCGGAACGTTCCCGAGAGGCGTTGACGCCCGCGAGTAGCAAGCGCGCGAACGACCTCCTCGTGCACGGCTTCGTCGGCGGCCATCGTGTCGGTCGCATCGTCGTCATCCAGATAAGGCGACCGTGACTCGGCGCGCTGGGCAAGGGCGAGCACAAACACAGAGCCAAAGCGTCGAGCCAAGAAGCCGAGCATCCGCGTTCTCGGGTCGGTGGGCAGCGGGCGACCGGCTTGCTCCCCCAGCAACGTCAACCAGTGATCTTCGTGGCGCTTTTCGGCAGCGGCAAGCGCCAGCAAAATCTCGCGTTCCTCGCCCGTGCGGCGGGATGCCAGATCCCGATAGACGGCCGCTTCAGCGCGTTCGGCGGCGAGGTAGCGTCGCCACCGCCGCACATCGCGGGCTCGGGGTGTTGAACTCACGACAGACTCCTTAGGCAGAGAACTCGACGCCCCAGGTTGCAGAGAACTCGACGCCGGGCTCAAGCCACAGCAAACCGCGGCCCGTGTTGAACGCGTTGGGGGCGGCCGTCATCGGCTCGATGGCAACGACCTGGCCGATGCCCGTGAGGGTCGGAAAGTTGCGCGGCGTAAACAACTGAACGAAGTCGAAATTCTCGTCAACGGTCACGCGCACTTCGCGGCCATCAGGCGCGGTCAGTCGAGCAGCGACACCGTCGATAACTTCGACGCCGGCGAAAGCCATATCGAGGTCGAGTTCGCCGACCGGGCGACCAGCGCTCAAGTCAAAGTCCGTTCCGGGCACAGCAACTTCGGCGGTCGGAATGAGGCGCTCATTCGATTCGAAGCGAGTGGCGGCGGTCATCGTGAGGGTCAGCTCCGCGATGGGGGTGTCACCGATCTTGAAGAAGGGGTGGGTTCCGAGCGCATACGGGGCTGCGGCATCCGACAGGTTGGTGGCGGTGTGACTAACGCGCAGGCCGCCCTCGACGAGTTCGTAGCGCACCGTGGTGTGCACGTGGAAGGGGTAGCCGTGCTGCGGAAAGATCGTCGCGCCGAGAGTGACTGAGCCTTCGGTGCGCTCGATCAGCGAGTAGCCGGTGTTGCGCAGCAGCCCGTGGATCGAGTTGTTGCGGTCGCGCTCAGTGATATCGAGAGTCTGTGGCTCGCCGTCGAGCATCCACGTTCCGTCTTTGATGCGGTTGGGCCACGGCACCAACACGATGCCGTCAGCGAAGGGTGGCATCGCAGACTCGGCGTAGGATTCCACGAGTTCGACCCCACCGATGCTGAATTCACGCAACGAGGCAGCAAGTTCGGTGATGGTCGCTCGCGCTTCACCCTGCTCAGTGGCTCGAGTGATGATGTACTGGGTTCCTGTAGGCGCGCTCACCGCACCAGCCTAGCGGCGCACCGGCCACAACCAAGGAAGCACCCATGTCAGATATTCGCGATGACGTTCTTTACGACTTCGAGGCCGTGTTCGGCCACCCCGCCGCCGGAGTCTGGTCGGCTCCCGGCCGCCTCACTCTGCTCGGCACTTCCGATAACCCCGAGACGGATGCCGAACTCGCCGTGGCCATCAACCGCCGCACGGTGCTGGCCGCATCCACTCGCTCCGACCGCACGGTGCGCATCGCGAGCGCCCTCGTGGACGAACTCGTGACGATCGAACTCGACGAACTGGCCTCCACCGAGGTGCAGGGCTGGAGTCGCATCGCGCTCGGGATCGTGCAGGAGGTGCTGGAGGCATCCGACACCGCGGCATCGCTCACCGGCGTTGATGTGTTCATCGACACCACCGTGCCGGTGGGCGCGGGTCTCGGCTCGTCGGCCGCACTCGAGGCGGCCCTGGCACTCGCCCTCAGCGACCTCTGGAACCTCGGAGAGCACACCGCTCATCTCGCCGAGCACCCCGACGTTGCCACGAGCGTCTTCGCTCTCGACGACCACGCCCTCGTGCGCCTTGAGGGTGAAACGCGCCCCGAGCCACTCCCCCTCGACTGGCAGACCGCCGGCCTCGAGCTTCTTGTTATCGATACCGATGCTCCCACCGCCGACACGTTCGATACCGCCGCAGCGGATGACGAAGTGCGCCGCACGCTGCACTCTGTTACCGAAAACCAGCGGGTGCGCGACGCGGCTCTCGCCATTCGCGATGAAACCCCTCGACTGCTCGGCGCGCTGCTCGATGCCTCACACGCGAGCCTGCGCGACGACTACGGCATCTCCACCACCGAGGTTGACCTCGCGGTCGAAACGGCTCTGGCCGCCGGTGCTTTAGGCGCGCGGATGCTCGGCCGCCCCTTCAGCGGAGTGGCCGTCGCTCTCGTCGACACCGACACGGCATCGCGGGTACGGGTAGCGCTCGATGGCGCCTTTGCCGAGCACGCGTGGGGCCAGCCCACCGTCACCGCAGTTTCTCCGTCGATGGGAGCACTGCGCGACCGCTAGCCGCAGGCCGCAGGCCGCAGGCGAAAGTTACCCGGCCAGTTTCAGAACGAGCGCAACGGCAAACGCAGCACCAACGATCACGCCTGCCCAGACCCACACGCGGGGCCACGGAAAGCGCCGCTTGCGCGGTTTACGTGGCACACCCTGCGGTCGCGACACTTGCTGCAGCTTGGGCGCGGAAGGCTTCTGCGCCGACTCCTCGGCCACTCTTAGAGCCGCTCGGCCGCGTCGACGACGTTCTTCACGAGCATCGCGCGCGTCATGGGGCCAACGCCACCGGGCATCGGCGAAAGGTAACCGGCAATCTCGGCAACAGCGGGGTCGACGTCGCCGACGAGACGGCCCTTGCCGGTTGCTTCGTCAATCACACGAGTGATTCCGACATCGAGCACGGCAGCGCCCGGCTTGATCCACTCGGGGCGAATCAGCGCGGCGGAGCCGACTGCGGCAACCACGATGTCTGCCTGGCGAACGTGGGTTTCAAGCTGGGTGGTGCGGGAATGGGTGAGGGTGACGGTGGCATCCAGTCCCTTGTTCGTGAGAAGCAGCCCGATCGGGCGACCGACCGTCAGGCCGCGACCGACGACGACGACGTGCTTACCTGCAATGGGAACGTCGTAGCGCTCCAGCATCTCGACGATTCCGGCCGGGGTGCAGGGCAGCGGTGAATCGAGCTTCGCGCCTACGCCCAGCACGAGGCGGCCGAGGTTGGTGGGGTGCAGGCCATCCGCGTCCTTGGCGGGGTCCATGAGTTCGAGCATCGCGTTCTCGTCGAGACCGGCTGGCAGCGGCAGCTGAATGATGTAGCCGGTAACGGCAGGGTTCTCGTTCAACGCCACAATGGCATCCCGAACATCGTCTGCGGATGCCGTGGCCGGCAGATCGACGCGGATAGATTCGATGCCCACTTCGGCACAGTCGCGGTGCTTGCCGGCGACGTAGGAACGGCTTCCGGGGTCGTCGCCCACGAGAAGGGTGCCGAGGCCCGGAGTGATGCCGCGAGCCTTCAGGGCATCCACGCGCACGCGCAGTTCGTTCTTTACGGCGGTGGCCGTAGCGACACCATCAAGCTTTACTGCGGTCATCGTTTTCCGTTCGAATCGGGCCCATGCGCTGATCGGCCACCTACACAACTGCCATCTCCATTAAACGCTAAAGAGCCCACCTCCGTGTTCACACGGTGACGGGCTCTTGAGCTTCAGGCTGTTTCAGCCCGGTTCTGGGTTCTTTAGGCCCAGCTACCGGGGCTTTCGAGACCTTCGTAGAGCGGGAAGGCGTCGGCGAGCGCGCGAACGCGGGCGCTGAGCGCTGCGGTGTCGGCATCGGGCTTGAGAGCTTCGGCGATGATGTCGGCAACCTCGGTGAACTCAACGTCGCCGAAACCACGAGTGGCGAGCGCCGGCGTACCGATGCGCAACCCCGAGGTGGTCATGGGCGGGCGGGGGTCAGCGGGAACCGAGTTGCGGTTCACGGTGATGCCCACAGAGTGCAGCAGATCTTCACCCTCTTGACCGTTGATCTCCGACTTGCGCAGGTCAACGAGTACAAGGTGCACGTCGGTGCCGCCCGTGAGAACGTCGACGCCAAGCGAGGTCATGTCGTCTTGCACGAGGCGCTCAGCGAGAAGCTTGGCGCCACGAAGGGTGCGCTCCTGGCGGTCCTTGAAGTCGTCGGAGGCCGCGAGCATGAATGCGGTCGCCTTGGCGGCGATCACGTGCATGAGGGGTCCGCCCTGTTGACCGGGGAACACGTTGGAGTTGATCTTCTTCGCGATGTCAACGTTGTTCGTGAGAATGAAGCCCGAGCGAGGACCACCGATGGTCTTGTGAACGGTCGACGACACGACATCCGCAAAGGGAACGGGGTTGGGGTGCAGGCCTGCGGCAACGAGTCCGGCGAAGTGCGCCATGTCGACCCAGAGGGTTGCGCCAACCTCATCGGCGATGGAACGGAACTCGGCAAAGTCGAGCTGACGCGTGTACGCCGACCAGCCGGCGATGATGACGTGGGGCTTGACCTCAAGAGCCTTGGCACGAACATCCGCCATGTCAAGAACGCCGGTCTCTTCGTTTACCCCGTAGGCGTGAGCTTCGTAGAGCTTGCCCGAGAAGTTCAAACGCATGCCGTGCGTGAGGTGTCCACCGTGGTCGAGCGAGAGGCCGAGAATGCGGTCGCCGGGCTGAGCGATAGCCGACAGCACTGCAGCGTTAGCCGATGCTCCCGAGTGAGGCTGAACGTTGGCGTATGCCGAACCGAACAGGCTCTTGGCGCGCTCGATAGCGAGCTTCTCTGCAACGTCAACGAATTCGCATCCACCGTAGTAGCGACGCCCCGGGTAACCCTCGGCGTACTTGTTGGTGAGAACCGAGCCCTGCGCTTCGAGAACAGCGCGCGGAACAAAGTTCTCACTCGCGATCATCTCAAGCGTATTGCGCTGGCGGTCGAGCTCTTGAGCGAGCACCGCAGCGATCTCGGGGTCTACCTCAGAAAGAGGCGAAAGGAACGAGGACACAGATGATCTCCTTGCGACAGGTGGTGGATACTCCCAAGATACCGCCTGAAGGCTGGAGTCGCGCAGTGGATGCCCTACAACTTTCCGCCGGGGCGGAAGAAGGTCTGCACCCTAAGTGGTCTAAAGCACCCTTGAAAATCCCCCTGTTTCTGTCAGACTTTGGACTACACCAGCGGCGCGAGACGTGCGCGGTAGAGCGCTCCCATCCCCTCGAACGGACCCCATGTTTACCCGCCTGATTCACTCCGCGAACCTCGTGAGCGACGGTGTTTCACAGCAGGATGCGTGGGTTGGCTTCGACGGAGCAACGGTGGCAGCCACCGGCACGGGCGACTCGTGGCGTTCGCGAGCGGATGCCGCGACTGACGTTGTCGACGCTGGTGGCGACTATCTCGCTCCGGGTTTCATCGATATCCACTCGCATGGAGCGGCAGGAGCGGCCTTCGACGATGGCCCCGCTGCGATCGCTCAGGCGCTCGATGCGCACCGCCGCCATGGCACGACGCGATCCGTCATCTCTCTGATCAGCGCCTCACCCGAGAAGCTTCTGACAAACCTTGCAACGGTGGCAGAACTGGCGCAGCACGATCCTCTGATCCTGGGCAGCCACCTTGAGGGACCCTTCATCGATCAGGAGTTTCGCGGCGCTCACGACCCCGCCATTCTGCGATCGCCGTCCGCTGCCGAAATCGACCATCTTCTCGCGGCCGCCGACGGCACGCTGCGCCACATCACGCTTGCGCCGGAGCTACCCGGTGGCACCGAGGCAATCGCGACCTTTGTGACCGCTGGAGCTCGCGTGGCAGTAGGGCACACCGCCGCCACCTACGCCGAGACCCGGGCGGCGTTCGACGCCGGCGCGAGCATTCTGACGCATGCTTTCAACGCGATGCGCGAGATCCACCACCGCGCCCCTGGCCCGGTAGCAGCCGCGTTCCACTCCCCCGGCGTCACGCTCGAAGTCATCAACGACGGCGTTCACGTGCATCCGGATGTCGTCAAAATGCTGTTCGCCTCGGCGCCCGACCGCATCGCGCTCGTGACAGACGCCATGGCGGCAACCTGCGCTGGAGACGGCCACTACGAGTTGGGTTCACTCGACGTCACAGTGACTGATGGCGTCGCCCGCTTGAGCGAGAACGGCTCGATCGCCGGATCGACCCTGACGATGGATGCCGCAGTGCGCCGCGCCATCACTGAAGTGGGCTTGAGCGTGCCGCAGGCTGTTGCCGCGGCAACCGTTGTTCCGGCCCGGGCCATGGGGCGCGAGAGCGACCTAGGCTCGCTTGCTCCCGGATTCGCCGCTGATGCCGTGTTGCTCGACGCCGACTTTAGGGTGCGGGCGGTGTGGGCTGCTGGTCGCGAATTGCCGCAGTTCGAGCAGCTCGACGCCTGAGCAGTTCGCCGCCGATAATCGCGAAGACCACGGCAACACCCAGAATGGCGGCGTCAACGTACGGCAGAGAGATGACTCCGTAGTTGTCGAGCAGGATGCCACCCACGAGCGCGCCGCCGCCGATACCGATGTTGAACGAGGTCGTGAGGTAGGCCGAGCCGACGTCACGCATCCGCGGGGAAGCCAGCTGCAAGAGTCGCGTTTGCATCATGGCGGGAACCCCGCCGAAAGCGGTTCCCCAGACAATGATGACCGTGAACATGATGGCGGGCTCAGCAGGGAACAGTCCGAGCAGCACGGCACAGATCGCGACGAGCGCGACCGTCACGGGGATGATGCTGCGCGGAAAGCGGTCGACCAGGAGTCCGGCAAGCGCGAGCCCGAGGGCGCCGGCGGCGCCGAAAAGCAAGAGAACCCCAGCGACGGCACCGGTGTCGATCCCGGCCGGGCCGATCAGGTACGGAACGATGTAGGTGTAGAAGAGGTTGTGGCCGAGCATCACGAGAGCAACCAAAATGCACACGTAAATGACGCCGGGAACGGACCGGTCTTTGCGCAACGGGATCGAGATTTCGCCCGTGGCGAGGGGCTGCTGGTGATCGACAGGCGGCAGAATCCGCACGACCATGATCGTGAGGGCCGCGATGATGATCGCGATCACGACAAAGGCCAGTCGCCACCCCAGGGCGTGACCGAGAGCGGTGCCCACGGGCACTCCGAGCACGAAGGCGGCAGTTGCGCCCGCACTCGTGACGGCAACGGCGCGACCAACCTGGTGAGGGGGAACGAGGTGAGCCGAGTACGCACCGACCACGGCCCAGAACAGACCGTGCGACAACCCACCAATGATTCGCGCGATCACGAGCACCGCATAGTTGGGGGCCACGGCAGCAAGCAGGTTGCCGATCACAAAGACGACAAGCACGATGATGACGAGCTTCTTGCGAGGCTGGTTACGCGTGAGCGCGGCGAGCGGAGCCGTAGAAATAACGACAGTCGCGGCGAAGATCGTGATGAGCAACCCCACCTGCGACTCCGAGACCGAGAGTTCAACGGCGATCTCCGGCAGCAACCCGGTGGGCAGCCATTCGCTCGTGACCGAAGTGAAGATCAGTGCGGAAAGAGTGAAGAGGCCCGCCCACGGAAAAGCCTGAGATGAGGCGGGCGAAGAAGTGCGTGACGTGCTCATGTTTGACTAACTCTACCGTCAGCACCGGTACGCTAAATCAGTGACCACCTCAATGCACTGGATCGTAACCCTCACTTGTGATGACAAGCCCGGCATCGTTCACGCCATCAGTGGCGCCATCGTTGAGGCCGGCGGCAACATCACCGAGTCGCAGCAATTCTCCAGCGACGACACGGGGCGCTTCTTCATGCGCCTTCAAGTGGAGTCGGATGCTCCGCGCGAGGTCTTCGAGCAAGCCCTAACCCCCGTGACCGAGCGGTACGCGATGGAGTGGCAACTCGACGTTGTCGGGCGGCCCCTGCGCACGCTCGTACTCGCATCCAAGGCCGGACACTGCGTCAACGACCTTCTCTACCGCCAGCGCGCTGGCCAGCTGCCGATCGATATGCCGCTGATTATGAGCAACCACCCCGATCTGGGCTCGCTCGCTGAGTTCTATGAGGTGCCCTTCGAGTCGCACGCCGTCACGACGCCGGGCCAGAAGCTGGCCTTCGAAGATCGCATCCTCGAGGTCGTCGAAGAGCACGACATCGAACTCGTCGTGCTCGCCCGCTACATGCAGATCCTCTCCCCCGAACTGTGCGCACACTTGAGCGGCAAGATCATCAACATCCACCACTCCTTCTTGCCCGGCTTCAAGGGCGCGAACCCCTACAAGCAGGCCCACGCGCGCGGCGTCAAACTCATCGGCGCCACCGCCCACTTCGTGACGAGCGACCTCGACGAGGGCCCGATCATCGAACAGAACGTCGTGCGCGTGGATCACGCGAGCACCTCAAGCGAACTCAGATCGATCGGTCAAGACGAAGAAAGCCGCACCCTCACGCAGGCCGTGAAGTGGTTCGCCGAAGACCGCGTGCTGCTTGACGGCGCACGCACCATCATCTTCCGCTAATCGGTCTCCGCCGGTTCAGCGCAGCCGTTCCCAGTCGAGGCGGTTCTCCCAGGAATACCGGTAGTAGTCCGCAAACTTCAGCTCGGATGCCGCAGCCTCGTCCACAATCACAGTGACGGTGGAGTGCAACTGAATCGCCGATCCCGGCAGGCTCGCCGTCACCGGCCCCTCCACTGCGCCCGCGAGCGCCGCTGCCTTGGCTTCGCCGAACGCGAGCAGCACCAAATGCCCCGCACGCTGGATGGTGCCGAGCCCCTGCGTGATGCAGTGCTTGGGCACATCGTCGGGTGAATCGAAGAAACGTGCGTTGTCGAGTCGGGTCTGCTGGGTCAACGTTTTTACGCGCGTGAGTGATGCGAACGAGGATCCGGGTTCGTTGAAACCGATGTGGCCGGTCGAACCTATTCCGAGAATCTGCAGGTCAACACCACCGGCCGCGACGATTGCGCGCTCATAGTCATCCCCTGCCGTTTCGATGGGCCCGCTCTCCGCCGGCACCTGCACGAGTTCAGGCGTCAACCCGAGCGGTTCAACGACTTCGCGCGTGATGACCGAGCGGTAGCTTTCGGGGTGCCCGGCAGGCAATCCGACATACTCGTCGAGGGCAAACCCCCGCACCGCAGAGAGGTCGAGGGCGCGAGCCGCGAGCGCAGCCCACGTTGTTAAGGGCGTCGACCCGGTTGCTAGGCCGAGTACGGCATCCGGAGTCTGACGCACGAGCGCTTCGATGAGGTCGGCGGCGACTTCGCCCGCCGCCTCTGCCGACTCCACAATCACTACTTCTGCCATGTCATCGACTGTAGAGCTACGCGGTGCGACCGAGCGAGGATTGCTGAAGTGGTCTTTTTAAGCCGCTCATGTTCGGGTCCGAATCTTCACGACCTGTCCAGATATCCGTCCGGTAGAATGTGTGTGACGAAGACACCGACCATCTCGCCATTCTGTGGCAACGCCATTCGCCTTGGCTGCGCTGCAGCACTCGACCACCAGATCGAGCACCCCTAAGGGAGAACTGCACTGAATCCGCAAGGTTCTAGCCCCAGCTCGAAGCGGAGAGCCCCGTGATAGCGCTGCTCGCAGCGTTTGCGCTCGTGTCCTTGGCGATCCCTGCGCTCACGCGTCGCCTGCACACTCGTGTCTTCTTTGTCACGGCCATCATTCCCGCTGCGGCATTTATTTACACCCTGCTGCAGACTCCCGCTGTTCTCGCGGATGCCCCGCCCACCGAGAGCATCCCCTGGATCTCGCAGTTGAACCTCGATCTCAGCTTTCGCGTAGACACCCTCTCGTGGCTGCTTGCTCTCGTTGTTACCGGCGTCGGTACACTCGTGATGCTCTATTGCATCAAGTACTTCGCTGATACCGAAGAAGGCCTTGGTCGCTTCGCTGCGGTCTTCCTCGCCTTCACCGGCACGATGTACGGCCTCGTGATCGCCGACAACGTCTACCTGCTCTTCATCCTGTGGGAAGCCACGACGGTGTTCTCCTTCCTGCTCATCGGCCACAACACTGGCCGACTCGCGAGTCGCATTGCTGCGATGCAGGCCCTGATCGTCACAACCGCCGGTGGCCTCGCGATGCTGGTCGGTCTTGTGATGCTCGCCGAGCGCACCGGCACTGCTAGCTTGGCGCGGCTCATCGACCTCGCCCCCGAGGGCACCGCCGTCACGATCGCGATCATGCTGATTCTCGTCGGCGCGCTCAGTAAGTCGGCCATCGTTCCGTTCCAGTTCTGGCTCCCTTCGGCGATGGCCGCGCCCACTCCAGTGAGCGCCTATCTGCACGCGGCCGCGATGGTGCAGGCCGGCATCTACCTCATCGCTAGACTCGCGCCCGGCTTCGCCCAGACTCCGGGCTGGCAGCCGTTGCTGCTCGGCTTGGGTGTGTTCACGATGCTGGTGGGCGGATGGCGCGCACTCACGCAGGTCGACCTCAAACTTCTGCTTGCCTATGGCACCGTCAGCCAGCTCGGGTTCTTGCTCACGGTCGTGAGTTTTGGCACGCGCACCGCGGCCCTTGCCGGAGTCGCGTTGCTCCTTGCCCACGCCCTCTTCAAGGCGGCCTTGTTCTTGGTCGTTGGCCTCATCGACCACCGCGTCGGAACCCGCGACCTCACCAAGCTCAGTGGGCTGGGCCGGGAAGCTCCCTTCCTCACGACTATTGCGGTTATTGCCACGGCATCCATGGCAGGCATCCCGTTCACCGCTGGCTTCGTCGCGAAAGAGTCGGTGCTGGCCGGGTTCGTCGAGAGCGCAAGCGCGGGATCAGCACTGGGCTGGATCGCCATCATCGGTGTTGCCGTCGGCTCTACCCTCACCGTCGCCTACAGCGCCCGCTTTGTCTGGGGCGCATTCGCCAGCAAAGCCGGTGTCGAGACCGTGCGTCCGCTGCATGAGAACGTGTGGTTCCTGTCGTCACCCGCCATTCTTGCCGCCAGCAGCCTGGTTCTCGCACCGTTCTTTGGCACCGTTGGAACCGTGCTCGAAGGCTATTCAACGCAATTCGCCTCCGAGGGCTACGACTACTCGCTCAAGCTCTGGCATGGGTTCGATGCCGCGTTCTTCATCTCTGCCGCCACATTGCTCGTCGGCCTGGGGCTGTTCTGGGCCCGCACGAAGGTCTTCGCACTGCAGTCGCTCGTGCCGGCGATCGTCGATTCGAACAAGTTGTATCGCTCCACGCTGCGCACGCTCGACCGCGTCGCGTTGCGCGTGACGGCGACCACGCAGCGTGGTTCGCTGCCCTTCTACCTCACCGTGATCCTGCTCGTGATGGTGGGTTCGGTAGGCAGCACGCTCGCGCTCAATCGCAGCTGGCCCGACTCCATCCGACTCTTCGACAGCGCCGGTCAGCTCGCGATCGGTGCCGTCATGATCGTCGCCGCGCTAGCGCTTGTGGCCGCCCAGAAGCGCTTCCAAGCGGCGGTTCTCGTCGGCGTCGTCGGCTACGGAATGGGGGCACTCTTCGCGTTCCACGGTGCGCCCGATATCGCCCTCACTCAAGTTTTGGTCGAGACCGTCACTCTCATCGCCTTCGTGTTAGTGCTTCGTCGCCTGCCCGCTCGCCTCGGTAAAGCCCACGGCAGTTCACGCCGCGTGCTGCGCGCTGCCGTTGGCCTCTCGGTGGGGCTGCTCATGGGAATCGTCGCCATCGTCGCGCTCGGTGCCCGAAGCGCCGACCCCATCTCGGCGTCGCTGCCCGACCTCGCGTACGAGATTGGTCACGGTCGCAACGTCGTGAACGTTGTACTGGTCGACATTCGCGGCTGGGACACCCTTGGCGAGCTCTCGGTGATTGTCGCCGCCGCGACCGGTGTTGCGAGCCTCGTGTTCTTGCGCAGCCGCACCGACAACCTGCCGCGTGTCTCAGAGGCTCGTGCCCGCGGAACGATCCGCGCCCGCCTCAAACCGTCTCGCGAAATCGTGTCGTCCGAATACCTACCGGGCGTCCAAGACCCCTCCACTCGCAACGCGTGGCTGCTCGCGGGTCGCAAGCTTGCACCCGAAAACCGGTCGATCCTGCTTGAGGTTGTCATTCGCTTGCTCTTCCACCCCCTCATCGTGCTTTCGCTCTACCTCTTGTTCGCCGGCCACAACCTCCCCGGCGGCGGTTTTGCCGCGGGGCTCGTTGCTGGTCTCGCTCTAGCCGGTCGCTACCTTGCTGGCGGACGCTACGAACTGGGCGCCGCCGCCCCCTTCGACGCCGGGCGCATCCTAGGTGTCGGTCTCGTTCTCGCGGCGGGCACCGCCACCGTGCCGCTGCTGCTGGGGGCGGATGCTCTGACCTCCACGTTCTTCGAAACGACCATCCCCCTGCTCGGCCACGTTGAGTTCTCCACCTCCACCATTTTCGACATCGGGGTGTACCTCGTCGTCATCGGAATGGTGCTGGATGTCCTTCGAAGTCTGGGCGCCGAGATTGATCGTCAGCGCGAAGAGTCCTCTGAATCTCTCGAGAGCGGAAGCACCATATGAACGCCTCTCTCACCCTCGTGATCATCATGGTCGTGCTCTACTCGGTAGGCGTCTACCTTCTTCTTGAGCGCAGCATGACCCGCGTGCTTTTGGGCTTCTTGCTCGTGGGCAATGCGACCAACCTGCTCATCCTCATCGTGTCGGGCCCCTCCGGCCCCGCTGCGTTCTATGGTGAGGATGCCGCTACCGCCGACCCGTTACCGCAGGCGTTCATCCTGACCGCCATCGTGATCACGTTCGGCGTCTCCGCGTTCTTGCTTGCGCTGATCTACCGCTCGTGGCGCTTGGCCAATGCCGACGTGGTCTACGACGACACGGAAGACCTCGCGATGGGCCGCCGCCGCACCTCGGTCACGACCGACCGACCGGTTGACGGGGATGACACCGAATTCGGTACTCGCGCGGCCGCGGCCATCTCCACCGCTGTCGACCTCGAAGAACAAGAAGAACGCGAAGAGCAAGAGAGCCTCGCTGCCGAACGCCGACAACAGGAAATCGACAAGAAGGAGAGAGACGCATGAGCGCCCTCACCACTCTCGTAGTACTCCTGCCCTTGCTCGGTGCGGCAGCAGCTCTCACCCAAGCAAAGCACCCCCGAGTGCAGACGCTGATCACCGTCAGCGTGCTCACCGCCGTTCTCGCGATCGGAGCCGCGCTGCTCGTCGCCGTCGACACCAACGGCGCGATTGCGGTAGAGGTCGGCGGCTGGCCCGCGCCCTACGGCATCGTGCTCGTGGTCGATCGACTCTCAGCGCTGATGATCGTGGTCTCTGCGGCCGTCCTCTTGGCCGTCCTCGTATTCTCCGTGGGTCAGGGACTTGCTGACGGAGACCGAGAAACCCCCGTCTCGATCTACTACCCGACCTACCTGATCTTGGCGACCGGCGTGTTCAACGCGTTCGTCGCGGGCGACCTGTTCAACCTCTATGTCAGCTTCGAGATTCTTCTCGTGGCCAGCTACGTGCTGATCACGCTTGGCGGCACCGAACCCCGCATCCGCGCTGGCACGGTGTACATCGTCGTCAGTTTGGTGTCATCCGCTATTTTCCTCGCGGCGATCGCGATGATCTACGGAGCCACTGGCACCGTCAATATTGCCCAACTCACCGTGCGCCTCGCCGAGCTTCCCGCCGACGTTCAACTCACGCTGCACGTCATGTTGCTCATCGGGTTCGGCATCAAGGCTGCCGTGTTCCCGCTCTCCTTCTGGCTGCCTGACTCCTACCCGATGGCGCCAGCACCCGTCACGGCCGTCTTCGCCGGGTTGCTCACCAAGGTCGGCGTCTACGCGATCATCCGCACCGAAATGATCATCTTCCCGGATGGCGAACTCAACACTGTGCTGCTGATTGTGGCCGCGCTCACCATGGTGGTCGGAATCCTGGGAGCGGTAGCGCAGTCCGATATCAAGCGACTGCTGTCGTTCACGCTCATTAGTCACATCGGCTACATGCTGTTCGGCATCGGCATCGATACCGCGGCCGGGCTCGCGGCAGCAACGTACTACATCGTGCACCACATCACCGTGCAGACGACCCTGTTCTTGGCCACCGGGCTGGTGGAACGTCAGGGTGGCACGACCGGCATCAACAAACTGGGCGGGATGCTCAAGGCCAGTCCGCTCATAGCGGTGCTGTTCTTCATCCCTCTGCTGAACCTCGGCGGCATCCCTCCGTTCTCCGGATTCCTCGGCAAGCTCGCCCTGTTCGAGGCAGGCGCCAACAACGGCTCCACGCTCGCGTGGGTGCTCATCGGCTGTGGTGCAGCCGTGTCGCTACTCACGTTGTATGCCCTCGCTCGCGCCTGGAGCATGATCTTCTGGCGCGACGCCGAAGAGGTCGCCGACTACGAAAACCCGCTCGCGATGTCCCCCGAAAACAGCAGCTCCGCCACTGTCGAGTCCGTACGCACGACGCCGCGCATCATGGTCGGCGCGACGGTAGCGATGGTTGCCGTGAGCGTTGCGCTCACCGTGTTCGCGACTCCGCTCTTCGACCTGAGCGCGAATGCCGGCGAGAACATTGACGGCCCGGCCTACTACGTGAACACTGTCTTCCCGGGAGGTCTCGAATGAGCGCCCACGACAGCCAGCCCACTACCGCGGCAGCGTCCACCGCGTCGCCCGTGAACCAACCAGTGGCTGAACACCGAGCATCGCGCTCCGAAGTGCGCGGCCGGGTCTGGCAGCAACTGCCGCTGCTGCTCGGTCTCGTGGTGCTGTGGGCCGTTCTCTGGGGGCAGTTCTCGTGGCTGAACATCCTGACCGGTTTCATTGTCGCGATTCTGGTCACTCGCGTGCTCTACCTGCCCCCGGCCGACATCTCGGAGCGACTGAACATCTGGTACTCGCTCGTCTTTCTGGCCCACTTCATTCTGGATGTCACGGTGGCCTCGTTCATGGTCGCCTTCCAAGCGCTCAACCCACGACCGATTCCGACATCATCCGTTATCGCTGTTCAGCTGCGCACTCGCTCGGACTTCGTCATGACGCTCGACGCGATTGCGATGTCGCTGGTTCCCGGGTCGATCGTCGTTGAAGTCGACCGCGAGCGTGCCATCCTGTATTTCCACACTTTCGATACGACTACCGCCGCCGATGTTGAAGCGATGCGCGCCAAGGTGCTCGTTGTGGAAACGCGCATCGTTCGCGCCATCGGGTCGAAAGACGACCTTGCCCGCATTCACGAGACGGAGGCCGCCCGATGAACGAATGGGTCTTCATCGCCGTCGGGCTGATGCTGCTCGTCGCAGCCCTTCTGGCGCTCTACCGCATCATCCGCGGCCCCTCGATTCTTGACCGCATGATCGCCTCCGACATGCTGCTCACGACAATCATTTGTGCGCTCGGCGCGGAGATGGTCTACAACGGTCACACCCGCAGCCTGCCAGCGATGCTCGTGCTTGCCACCACCGCGTTTCTCGGTTCTGTCGTGGTCGCCCGCTACGTGTCGCGGAGGACTAACTCATGACACTCGACTCGATCCTCGACGTTCTCACGGGCATTTTTCTCCTGCTCGGTAGCTTTCTCTCGGTCGCGGCCGGGGTGGGGCTCTTACGCTTTCCCGATGCGATCGCGCGACTGCACGCCACCACCAAGCCCCAGATTCTGGGCCTCACGTTCGTGCTCTTAGCCATCGCCCTGCAGAACCGTCAGCTCTCGACGATTCTGCTGTTGATCTTTCTCCTGATCTTCCAGATGATCACCGCGCCCGTTTCGGCTCACATGATCGCCCGCGCCGGCTACCGAGGCGGAACCATCGCGCCCAATTCGCTGCTCGTCGACGAACTCGAGCAGGCCATTGATGCAGCGCCCGAATTCGACGACGCTGAGACAGAAGGGGCTGACGCAGATGACGTCGCGCAGCCCACGAACGTTCCGACGACTCGCGATCCTCTCGACACCGACGACACCAGCTCGCGCGACAACTAGCGTCTGGCAATCGTCACCGAGCGCGCTGGAATCCCTGAGAATCCAGCTTCTCGTCAGGGTTGCTCGGGCATACTGAACACTCGCCAACCTCTGGGAGCCCCATGCGTAACCTCACCGACAACAAGACTGCCGTAGCCCTCTTTGCCGGTGTCACCCTCGTGGGTGCACTTTCTGCCTGCTCGTCGCCGAGCGCCGACAGCGGATCTGCCGATGTTAATGCCTCCGACGCCGGCACCGGCGCCGACTACGCCGACGGCACCTACACAGAGTCAGGCGATTACACCTCGCCCAACGGCGCCGAGAAGGTGGATGTCACGCTCACCCTCGAGAGCAACACCATCACCGACGTCACGGTCGTCGGCTACGGCGAGAACCCCAACTCGATCCAATTCCAAGGCGAGTTCATCGACGGAATTGCTGACGAGGTCGTGGGCAAGAACATCGACGAGCTTTCCGTCGACAAGGTAGCTGGTTCCTCGCTCACGAGCGGTGGCTTCAACAAGGCCGTCGACGCGATTAAGGCTGATGCCCTCGCCGAGTAAACAGTTTGATGCCATCGGTGCGCCCTGGCAGATCGACACTGCGGAGCCTCTCGGCTCTGACATAGAGGCTGCCGTAGCGCACCGAATCGAGCTGTTCGACCGTACGTACTCACGGTTTCGCGACGACTCCCTCGTCACCGCAATTGCACGCACGCCCGGCACCTACCCTTTTCCGGCGGATGCTCCCCCACTGTTTGAGCTTTATCGTCGTCTCTACGACGTAACGAACGGTGCCCTCAGTCCTCTCGTGGGCCATGCTCTGGAAGAGCTCGGATACGACCGCACGTACTCGCTGCAGCCTGCCTCCACCCGCACGCGCGTTCCCGCATGGAGCGAAGCCATTAGTTGGAACGGCAGTGCGCTCACCACGCTCACCCCGGCGGTGCTCGACGTGGGCGCCGCAGGCAAGGGCTACCTCGTCGATCTCGTGGCCGAGGTGCTCGCCGAGCACGGAGTCACCACCAGCACGGTAGATGCGAGCGGGGACATTTTGCATCGCGGCGCTGGCGAATTGCGGGTCGCGCTGGAGCATCCGCTCGACACCAGCAAAGCGATCGGTGTCGTGACGGTGAGCAACGAAGCGATCTGCGCCTCGGCCCCCAACCGCCGAGCCTGGGCCGGACTGCATCACATTCTGGACGCCCGCACCGGACTGCCCACCGACCGCATCATCGCGACCTGGGCCATCGCCCGCACTGCCCTCGAGGCCGACGGCCTCGCCACTGCGCTGTTCTTTGCCGAGCCTGCGAAACTCGAAGCCGAGTTCGACTTTCAGTGGGTGCGGATGCATTCGACCGGCCGAGTCGAACACTCGGCCCACCTCACCGGAGAAGTATTTCTATGAAACGTTGGCTCGATCGAACCCTCGGCGCCGTCGCCATGTACAAGCTCGTGCTCGGCAGTCTCGCCGTACTCGCTGTCGTGTCGATCGCGCTCGCGTTCGTCGGCCTCGTTTCGCCTGACCCCTTCGCGCTGCTCGCGAGCTTGCCGGTCGCAGTCGCGTTCAGCTATGGCGCTAGTTGGCTCGGAGCCCGCATCGTGGGTCAGCGAGCGCACCTCGAATCATCGCTCATCACGGGGCTGCTCGTGTTCTTCATCATGGCGCCAAGCCTGCAACTGACTGGGCTGCTCGCCATTGCACTGGCCTCAACGATTGCCGCGGCATCCAAGTTTCTCCTCGCATTCCGTGGGCGCCATATCTTCAACCCGGCGGCACTCGGCGCGTACGTTTTCATTTTCGTACCGCTCGGTTTTCCGACGTGGTGGGTCGGAACACCCTGGCTGCAGCCGGTCGTTCTGATCGCTGCATTCCTCATTCTGTACCGCACTCAGCGCCTTGATCTCGGGCTCACGTTCGTGGTGGTCGCGGCTGGCATCCGCATTGCGCTCACGCTGGCTAACGGTGGCGACCTGACCGAGGCGCTCAGCTTCACTTTCTTGTCATCTCAGATGATTTTTTTCGCGGGCTTCATGCTGAGCGAACCGCTCACGTTGCCGCCGCGACGCTGGCAACGCCTCAGTCTCGCGGTGCTCGTCGCCCTGCTCTTCGCCATCCCGTTCTCGATCGGCAACTTCTACAGCGACCCATTGCTCGCTCTGCTCATCGGTAACCTCGTGGCGTTCGCGTTCACCCAGCGCCGCACCATTCGGATGTCGCTCACCGAGACCGACGAGATCGCTCCCGGAACATGGCAACTCACTTTTGCCCCGCACCGCCCGATCCTCTTCCGGGCGGGCCAGTACATCGAGCTGTCGCTGCCGCACGCCTCCCCGGACTTTCGCGGAGTGCGCCGCTACTTCACGATCTCGTCAGCACCGGATGCCGGAGCGACCCTAGCGGTGACGTTCACGGTTGCCGAAAACTCGAGCAGCTTCAAGGCTGCCCTCGTGGCGTTACCGCGCGGTTCTCAAGTGAACGCGACGGGAATCTGGGGTGACTTTGTACTCCCCCGCAAGACGAGCGAGCCGCTCTTGCTCGTCGCCGGCGGCATCGGCATGACGCCTTTCGCGAGCCAGGTTGCGCATGCTCACCGTCATGACGAAGAGCGCGACATCGTGGTCATTTACGCCACCTCGAGCTCGGCACCCCTGCCCTTCACTGATGTTCTGACTGCGGCTGGTGTGCGCGTCATCGTCTTCGGGCCGCAACCCGCCGACGCCCTGCCCGCGGGCTGGGTTCTCGGCAGCGAGGGGCGCCTGAACGGCGACGCGCTCTCCGCGCTCGTGCCCGATCTGGCCGACCGCCGGGCTTACCTTTCGGGCCCGCCCGCGCTCGTCAATGACCTTAAGTCGACGCTGCGAGCAAACGGCATTCGCCGCATCCACACCGACTATTTCTCGGGCTACTAGCTCGGCACGTGCACGCGCTCCGCGGTCGAGCGTGGTGAGCCGCGCACACGACGCTTGAGATTCAGCGCCCGCAAAGCGTTGAGAATCGTCACGAGGTCAACCACTTCTTGCAGCGCAGCTCCCACCACTGCGGGCAGCGCTCCGGTCATAGCAAAGAGCATGAGCCCGATGCTGATCGCGATACCGATCCAAATGCTCTGCAACGCGATCTGCACGGTGCGCTGACTCACTTGCACTGCGGAGACGACCCGATGCAGGTCGTCGACCAGAATCACAACATCCGCAGATTCGCTCGCCGCCGTTGAGCCTTTCGCGCCCATCGCGATGCCGACGTCAGCGGCTCCCAGCACCGGCGCATCGTTCACGCCATCGCCGACCATCACCACCGGATGCGGCGAGGTGGCGTGCACGAGCCGCACTTTGTCTTCGGGAAGACACTCGGCGTGCACTTCACTGATGTGGAGCTCGTCCGCCACCTTGCGCGCCGTCTCTTCCACATCGCCCGTCAGCATCAGAGTGTTCTGGATGCCCAGCTCGCCCAACTCCGTGAGCGTGCGCGCCGCTTCGGGCCGCACTGCATCGCGCAGCACAATCGCGCCGGCGTACTGGTCATCGACGCTCACGTACACGGCTGCTTCCCCGCTCGCGAGGGTGATGCGGGTCAGCGCGGGCGCCTGCTGCGCCACGAAGGCGGGCTTGCCCACCGTCACCAGCCGCGTGCCAACGCGGGCTTGCACGCCATGGGTGGCGACTTCGCGGGCATCCGCCACCTCGGGCAGATCGAGCGAGCGTTGCTTCGCGGCCTCGACAAGGGATGCCGCGAGCACGTGAGACGAATACTGCTCGGCAGCAGCGACCAAGGCGAGTAGTTCGTCGGCGCTGAGGTCGCCTTCGGGCCGCACCTCGACGACAACGGGACGCCCACTCGTCAGGGTGCCGGTCTTGTCGAACACGACAGTTTTCGCGCGGGCGAGCACCTCAAGAGTGCCGGCGTTTTTGACGACGACTCCGTAGGTCGAGGCGCTCGACATGCCCGCCATGAACGCCACCGGGGCCGCAATCAGCAGCGGACACGGCGTCGCCACCACGAGCACTTCGGCGAAGCGCACGGGGTCACCAGAGATCCACCAGGCGATTGCGGCGAGCCCTATCGACACGAAAGTGAAGGGCACCGCATAGCGATCAGCCAACCGCACGATGGGCGCCTTGCTCGCCGCCGCCTCGGAGACGAGCTGCACGATGCGTTGGTATTGGCTGTCGGACGCGCGGGCGCTCGCCTGCACCGTGGCAGCTTCTGGCCCATTCACCGATCCGCTCAACAGGAGGTCTCCCGTCACCTTCTCCACGGGCATGCTCTCGCCCGTGAGCGACGATTCGTCGACGGATGTCGCGGCGGAGAGGAGCACGGCATCCACCGGCACGATCTCCGAGGGGCGCACGACGAGACGATCCCCCACGGCTACCTCGGTGGCGGGCACGTCAACGATGTCACCAGATACCGTCACCTGATGCGCGGTTTGCGGAACACGGCCCAGCAGCGCATTCAGCTCGCGCTTGGCCCGCCCCGCTGCGAAGTCTTCGAGCGCTTCGCCGCCCGTCAGCATCAGCACGATCACAATGCTCGCCCAGTACTCGCCCACCACTACCGTCGCGACGATGGCCGTGACCGCCAGCACATCGAGCCCGAACTCGCGCTTCAGAAGTTTGCGCACCATCGACACCGCTTCGCGCGCCGCCACCGCGAGCGCGTAGAGCGAGAGCAGCCAGGGCACGACAGCGGATGCCGCAGTCCAGTTCAATGCCAGCCCCACGACGCCGACCACGACTGTGAGTGCAACGAGCGGATAGCGGCGCACCGCCGAGCCCGGCGTGATGGAGCGAGAAGTAGCCATACCTTCGTTCTACTCTCGTTCGCGGCATCCGGCCAGCCAGCACAGGCTCCCCTTAGCAGTGGCTCGGGGCACGTTTCGGGGCCGGGTCGCTAGGCTCGACAGCATGACTCAACGGCGCTGGCAACAGATCATGGACATTCCCCTCACCGTTGCGGCAGTGATTTTCTTGATTGCGTATGCGTGGGAAGTGATCGCAAATCTCGACGGTGTTCCGATGCTCATTGCCGAGATCATCATCGCCGTGACGTGGGTCGTTTTTGTGGTCGACTACGCCGTGAACCTTGTTCTCGCTGAGCACCGCTGGTTCTGGTTTCGCAAGCACATCTTCGATCTCTTTGTTGTCGTGCTGCCCATGCTGCGCCCGCTACGCTTGCTGCGTTTAGTCACACTCCTGAACGTTCTGCAGCGTCGCGCCGGAACCGCTGTGCGCGGCGGCGTTCTCACCTACGCCGTCGGTTCCTCGCTACTGCTCGTCTTCGTGGCCGGGCTCGCGATCCTGGATACCGAACGCAGTATCGCGGGCAGCCAAATCACCAACCTGGGCGACGGCATCTGGTGGGCTTTCGTCACAATCACCACGGTCGGCTATGGAGATATCTACCCCGCCACCACGCTCGGCCGCGTTATTGCCGGTGGAGTAATGGTGGCCGGCATTGCCCTGCTCGGTGTCGTGACGGCAACGCTCGCCTCGTGGATCGTGGAACGAGTTGCGGCTCAAGATGAACTCTCGCACGTTGCCACGCGTCGCGAGGTAACCGAACTTACCGACCAGGTGAACCAGCTCAAGCACGTGCTGCTCGAGCACGCAACTCAGATGGCCGCATCAGCAGGAACGCCCGCGCCCACGTCGCCGACCTCGGCATCCTCGGTATCCGACCCTCTTCCAAAGCGACAACCACTCACCTAAGGTGAGGGCATGACCTCCACCGCCGCGGCAGCGCTCACGCTAGACCCCGAGAGCGCCCCGCTGCCGCGTGCAACGATGAGGGTGGCGATGCGGCGGTTCTTCGATCGATCGTTCCGGATGCGCGGTCGTGCCAGTCGCAGCGAATACTGGTGGTGGATGCTCGTGAACATCGTCGTGGTCACGACCCTCCAAGTCGTCGCCCCGCTGATGATCGCGGGTCGCCCGCTGAGTGATGCGCTCAACTTTGGCCCCTTTGGCTCGCTTGTCTATCCCACTCTGAGCATCGCGAGTTGGAGTGACGCTACGACCGCGAATTCGCCCGTGCTCGTCGCTCTCGCTTTCATGGTGGGAGGCTGGGTTCTACTGACCGCGATCCCGGGAATCGCGGTCATCGTACGGCGCCTCCACGATTCGAACCTTTCCGGAGGGTGGGCGTTCTTTGCCCTCTTCCCGCTGGGAGCGATCATCGTGCTGGGACTCGCCCTCCGCAGTTCAGACCCTGAGGGTGCGCGCTTCGACTAGCGCGGCAACCGAATCTCCACCGCGCCGTCAACGATGCGGCTCTCAAAGCGCGGTTGCGGACTCGTCGCCGGACCGTGGATGACCTCGCCTGTATCGAGCGAGAACGCACTCTGATGCCAGGGGCATTCCACACACGCGCCGCCCGGAGCGGAATCGTCCTCGACGACGTAGCCATCGTGAAGCTCGGCCCCGAGGTGGCTGCACGTGTTAGAGAGCACCGAGACCCGCTCACCCCGACGGAAGACTACTACTTCGGTGTCGGCAACGACACGCTTCTCGAGAGCGCCCTCGGGCAAGTCAGTGAGCGGCGCCAGCTGCTGCCAGCCGCTCGGGAAGGTGGCTTCGACATCCGGCGCGTGACTGACGCCCGCGGCCTGCCGATAAGTCAGGTGCCCACCGAGGTAGCCGCCGCCTGAGGAAATCGCAAGCCCGGCATAGCTCAGCACTTTGCCGCTCGTGTGCTTTCCGCGCGAACGCTGCACAAAGGATGCCGCAAAAAGACCCGTGGCCACGATATTGACCGCGGCATGCACGATGCCCACGCGCTGCTGCTTTTCGTCCAGCTGCGACCAATCGGCAAAGCCAGCGACTGCCGTGCCGCTCGCGCCCAGCACTCCGACTCCGACCAAGGCACGCGATGCTTGTTCAGTGCCTGGCACGGCGTCGAGCACCCCGGCTGAGATCCACGCCCCCAACGGAACGTGGACCCCTAGCGGATGCACGGGGTGCCCCATTGGCACGCCGTGAAGTAGATCTCGCAACCACCGAGGGCGAAGTACTGCATCGACGACACCGCGCGTCTTGTCGACCGCGGGGTCGAGCGAGGTGGCCTCTTCGAGGCGGTCAACGTTTCGTAACACTGGCAGTCGTTTCATCGGTTCCTCGTCTCTGGCAAGTGCGGTTGTGCTGGCATTGGTTGACGCGGCTGCGGCCCCTAAAGAACCGCAGCGCGCCGACGGGAGCAGGCCTGAACTAGGCCGCGCTCGTAGGGGTCAGACCGTGACCGACTCGGAAAATCCGGTCTGAGGCTGGTCTCCGGTGACCTTCGCGGCAACGACACCCACAAGAGTCGCGACCTTGCCCGGGCTCTCCCAGTACTGGGCCGATTCGCCCTTGACGTGAATCAGAACGACCGAGGGGTCGGTCTCTCCACCCTCAAACCACACGTCGGTAAACGAACCCCACAGCTCCGACTTCGTCGCCTGATCGCGCACGACTTCGGCGGTGCCGGCGAGCGACAGCCACTGCGAGGAGCCCGAGTAGGAGACGTTAACGTGAGGGTGGGCCTGAAGCTGCTGCACGGCATCCGCGGTGTCGGAGGCAAGGAACCAGCAGTCGCCGTCGAACTCAGCCTGCTGAACTGTCATGGGGTGGCTGTGCAGAGCACCGCTCGCGGCGACCGTGGTCAGCATCGCGATTCGCGTGCTCTTCATGATGGAGCGGATGGTGTCGAGCTGGTCTGCTGTTGCGTGGCTGTGAGATGACATTGTGTCTCCAATTCGTCGACGGTTGCGCAGTTGTGCTGCGCTTCGACGCTAGGGAGCGATCCTCAACACTGGCCGAGTGCTAGCCGAACGTTAGATGAGAACCAAGACGCTCACTCGGTGAACGCGTCAACGATGACGAGTGCCTTCCCCCGCCAGCACCGCCGCATACCCTTCGCGGTAGCTCGGATAAGTAAACGAGAAGCCTGTACTTCTCAGTAGCGCATTGCGACAGCGCTTACCGCGGCCCCTGCCATCAGTGACACCGCCTGCACGTTCGAGCGGAATCGGTTGCTCGATACTGCGAGCGAGAAACTCGATGACCTCACGCTGATCGGCCGGCTCATCATCTACGCCGACATAGATGCTGGCGGGCGAGGGGGCCATCGTCGCAAGGTGCACGATGGCCGCTGCAGCGTCATCCCGGTGGATCAGATTGGTGAAGTAAGGGGCGGATGCCACCGTTTCGTCACCGGCACGGATGCGGTCGATCTGTCGGGTGCGACCCGGCCCGTAGATTCCCGCCAAGCGAAGAACCGTCGAATTGGCCACGCGCTCGAGCAACAACTCTTCAGCTTCCCGCAACACGGTCGCTGTCTCCGCTGACGGCGTCGCCGGAGTCAATTCATCGACCCACGAGCCATCGCTAACCCCATAGACGGCAGTCGAGGAGACATAAATAACTCTCGGTGCAGCAGCGCAGTCTCGCTCGATAGCAGCGGCGATGCTCCGCACGCTGTCGACGTAGGTCGCGCGATAGCCCTCGCGCGTGCGCTGATCGGGGCTCACCGCAATGACGACGATGCTGGTATCGGAGGGAAGAACCGGCATCCGCGCAGACAAGTCGACCGCTTGCCCAGCGATGTCGGGCGGCAGCTTGTCAATCGAGCGCCGTAGGCCCACTACAGAATGCCCCAGCGCCGCAAAGCGGAGCCCTGCTTCGACACCTAGGTCACCGCATCCGGCTATGACGACCGTCACTATTGTCTCCTCACGATGCACCACGCCGCACGCTGTCTCGTTCAGCATGAGCGAGCACCGCACAGCACCCGCCGCTCAAGAATAGCCAGAGCGAGCTGGGTGTTTTCCTGCCTGTGCGCCCACGCACAAGGGCCCGAAAGCCGAAGCTTTCAGGCCCTTCATGAACGTCGTGGCGTGAGCCAGTCAGTTACCGCGCGAGACGCAGATTATGCGAGGCGTGCGGCGAGGTTCTTGTCGAGCGTGTCGAGGAACTCTTCGGTGGTTTCCCACTTCTGGTCCGGTCCGACGAGCAGCGCGAGGTCCTTGGTCATGTGACCACCCTCCACCGACTTGATGACGACATCTTCCAGGGTCGAAGCGAACTCGATGAGCTCCTGGTTGTTGTCGAGCAGTCCGCGGTGAGCGAGTCCACGGGTCCACGCGTAGATCGAGGCGATCGGGTTAGTGGAGGTGGGCTTGCCCTGCTGGTGCTGGCGGTAGTGACGCGTCACGGTGCCGTGAGCGGCCTCTGCTTCAACAACCTTTCCATCTGGCGTGGCCAGAACGGAGGTCATGAGGCCGAGCGAGCCGAAGCCCTGAGCTACGGTGTCAGACTGAACGTCGCCATCGTAGTTCTTGCAGGCCCAGACGTAGCCGCCCTCCCACTTCATGGCCGAAGCGACCATGTCGTCGATGAGGCGGTGCTCGTAGGTGAGGCCAGCCGCTTCGAACTTGTCCTTGAACTCGGTCTGGAAGATCTCTTCAAAGATGTCCTTGAAGCGACCGTCGTAGGCCTTGAGGATCGTGTTCTTCGTCGAGAGGTACACGGGGTAGTTACGCGAGAGACCGTAGTTGAGGCTCGCGCGAGCGAAGTCAACGATCGAGTCGTCGAGGTTGTACTGAACCTGAGCGATTCCGTCGCTGGGGGCGTCGTAGACCTCAAACTTCATGGGCTCGGAGCCGTCTTCGGGAGCGAACTCCACGGTCAGCTTTCCCTTGCCCTTGAAGAGGAAGTCGGTAGCGCGGTACTGGTCGCCGAAGGCGTGACGGCCGATGATGATCGGCTTGTTCCAGCCCGGAACCAGACGCGGGATGTTCGAGATGATGATCGGCTCGCGGAAGATAACGCCACCAAGGATGTTGCGGATGGTGCCGTTAGGGCTGCGCCACATCTTCTTGAGGCCGAATTCTTCAACACGGGCTTCGTCGGGGGTGATGGTTGCGCACTTGACGCCAACACCATGCTTTTGGATGGCGTGAGCCGCATCGATGGTGATCTGGTCGTCTGTTGCGTCACGGCTTTCGATGCCGAGGTCGTAGTACTCGAGGTTAACGTCGATGTACGGGTGGATCAGGGTGTCCTTGATCCGCTGCCAAATGATTCGCGTCATTTCGTCGCCGTCGAGTTCGACGACGGTGCCTTCTACCTTGATCTTGGACAAGCTTTGCTCCTTAGTTGGTGGCCTCTACCAGCTTACTCTTTTTCCTAAGTATCTCGACATCGAGATACCTTGGCGCATCTGTCTACCGCGGGTTAGCCTGTATTCATGGGTGAGCTAAGACTTGAAGAATTATCGGCAAGCACCATTGTGGCTGCCAACAACCTCTCGCTACGTCGAGGGCAGGAGCAATTCGTCACGCCGCCCTCCTACGCGATCGCGGACGCCTACATCGATCCGCTCACGTCGTGGCCTCGTGTTGTTCTCGATGGCGACACCGTCGTGGGCTTCATCCGTGGCAACTTCGACGCGGATGCTTCGCAAGAAGAGTTCCGTAGCTGCATCTGGCGCGTCAATGTCGCCGGTGATGCTCAGGGCGGCGGCATTGGCCGCTTCGCCGTGAAGGCTCTCGCCGAAGAAGCCCGCAGCCGTGGCTTCGACCGCATTACCGCCATTTGGGAAGAGGGCGAAGACGGCCCAGAACAGTTCTTCCTTAAAGTGGGTTTTCAGGTCGTCGGCGAAACCCAATACGGCGAAAAGCTCGGCGAATACACGCTCTAGAGTGTGATCTCTCGCCTGCACCTTTTACGCGTTCCCACTCGCCAACCCAACGCTCGCTAACTGAACGCTCACCATGCCCGCCCCCAGCGACGATTTCGTGAGCCGCGTGCTCGACGTCGTTGAATCCATCCCACCCGGGCACGTGATGACGTACGGCGAGGTGGCTGCCACGATCGGCTCGCGAGCCGCGCGCGCTGTCGGCACCGTCATGGCGCGTTACGGCTCCGAGGTGGCGTGGTGGCGCGTCATCCGTTCGGGCGGGCATCCACCGCTGGCCCACGAAGATCGAGCACTCGTGCACTACGAGGCCGAATCAACGCCGCTGAAATGGATGCCCGACGGCGGGTACCGCGTCAACCTGCGACTAGCGCGGCACCGCCCCTAAACGAGCGAGTTGCGCCAGGCCGCGTGCAATTGCGCAAACTTGCCGGAGCCCGAAATGAGTTCTTGCGGGGTGCCATCTTCGATCACGCGACCGTGTTCCATCACGAGCACGCGGTCAGCAATCGCGACCGTCGAGAGACGGTGCGCAATGATGACAGCGGTGCGATCGGCGAGCAGTGTTTGAAGACCGGCCTGCACGAGTCGCTCGCTCGGGATGTCGAGCGACGCGGTTGCTTCATCCAAAATCAACACCACGGGGTCGGCGATAAATGCGCGCGCGAATGACAGCAGTTGTCGCTGCCCGGCACTCACCCGACCACCACGCTTGTTCACGTCAGTGTCGTAACCGTTGGGTAGCGCTTCGATGAATTCGTGCGCCCCGACGGCCTTCGCCGCGGCGATGATTTCGTCGCGGGTGGCATCGGGCTTGCCGAGGGCGATGTTGTCGGCCACGTTGCCCGAGAACAGATACGCCTCTTGCGTGACCATAACGATCGCACGGCGCAGGTCTTTCGGGTGCAGCTTGCGCAGGTCAACGCCGTCGAGCGAGACCGTGCCCTGGCTGGGGTCGTAGAACCGCGAGATGAGCTTCGCGAGTGTGGATTTACCGGCACCCGTTGTTCCCACCATCGCGACGGTCTGACCGGCCGGCAGCTCGAGATCGAACTTCGGCAAAATCACTTTCTCTGAGTTGTACGCAAACTCCACGCCGTCGAACTTCACGGTGCCCTTGGCCTTGCGCAGATCGATGGGCGTCGTGGGATCAGCAACCGTCGGGCGCTCTTCGAGCACTCCCGAAATCTTCTCGAGAGCCGCCGCAGCCGACTGGTACGAGTTGTAGAACATCGCCATCTCTTGCGCCGGAGCGAAGAACTGACGCGCGTACAACAGCGCACCGAGCAGGGCACCAATCGCAAGGTCGCCGGTCGAGACCCGCAGTCCACCCACGAGCAGGATCATTGCCAAGGCGACGTTTCCGATGAGAACGAGGCCCGGGTCGAAGATTCCGAACAGTTGGATGACGCGGGCGTTAGCATCACGGTAGTTCTCGACGAGTCCACCGAACTGTTCGCGGTTGCGCTCTTCCTTGCGGAAGGCCTTGACCGCACGGATGCCGGTCATGGTCTCAACGAAGTGCACGATCAGCTTGGCCGAGGTGGTGCGCGTCTCACGGAAGTGCAATTGCGACCGCAGCTGGAACCAGCGCGTAAGGAAGCCCAGCGGCACGAGGGCGCAGAACAGAATCACGCCGCTCACCCAGTCGAGCGAGAACATCGCGATCGCGATGAACCCCATGTAGAGCGCGCCCTGAACGAGCTGGTTGATGCCCGAGTCGAGCAGTTCGCGAATCGCATCGAGGTCGCTGGTCTGGCGCGCGATAATGCGGCCCGAGGTGTAGCTCTCGTGGAATTCGAGACTCAACCGTTGAGTGTGTAAGAAAACACGCTTGCGCAGGTCGAACAGAATCGCTTGGCTCACGCGTGCGCTGAGCACGGTGTACCAGGCGATCATCGAAGCGCCGATGATGCCCGTGAGCAGGTATGCGCCCACGGTGAGCCCGAGGGGCAGCGCGTCGCCATCGATGAGGGCAGGCAGGGCTCGGTCGATACCGAAGGCGATCAGTGCGGGGCCCGCAACTTGAGCGGCGGTGCTCACGACAACCACGACCATCGTGAGAATCACGCGGGCGCGCAGCGGCGCAATCAGTGAACCGAGCAGTCGCAGCGAACGCTGACGAATCTGGCGGCTCTCATCCTTGGTGTAGTCGTTACGCTCTTCGCCGGAGGTTCCCATCACGCTCATGAGCTGACCTCCTGTTCTTCCTCTTCAAGACTGGATATGACGTACCGGTAATGGTCGCTCGTCGCGAGCAGGTCGGAGTGCTTTCCGACCGCGGTGACCTTGCCATCTTCGAGAAGAGCAACCCTGTCGGCGAGCATCACGGTCGACGGCCGGTGAGCAACGATGAGTGCCGTGGTGGAGCTCAGCACCTTGCCGAGGGCTGATTGCACCAAAGTTTCGGTGTCAACGTCGAGCGCAGACAGCGGGTCGTCGAGCACGAGCACGGCGGGCCGTGCGGCAACGGCGCGAGCGAGCGCGAGGCGCTGACGCTGACCGCCCGAGAGGCTCAAGCCTTCTTCACCCACGAGAGTGTCGAGGCCGTTCGGCAGCTCGTAAACAAAGTCGGCCTGCGCAATGCTGAGCGCTTCGCGCAATTGCTCTTCGCTTGAGTCGGGGCGACCCATGAGCACGTTCTCGCGCACACTCGACGAGAACAGCGTGGCATCCTCGAACGCCATCGCCAGGTGACGACGTAGCTCCCGCAGCGTGAGGTTGCGGATGTCGACACCGTCGATACTGATGGAGCCTTCGGTCACGTCGTACAACCGTGTCGTGAGCGCCGTGATCGTGGACTTGCCCGAACCGGTGAGACCGACAAGAGCCATCGTCTCCCCCGGCTCAATGCTGAGGTCGACACCGTTGACGAGGTCGGGAACGTTCGCGGGCGAATCCGGGTAGCGGAAGTGCACGTTCGTAAACTGCAGGTGCCCCTTGCTCTCCGTGATGGTCTCCGGGTTCTCGGGATCCGTGATCGGGTTGTCGGAGTCCATGACTTCGAAGAAGCGGTCGGCGGCGGTACGCGCGTCGAACGTCATCGAGAGCAAGAAGCCGATCGATTCCACGGGGAAGCGCAGCACGGTCGCGGTCGCGAAGAACGCAACGAGGTCCCCGGCCGAGATGTTTCCTTCGACAACGAGCCAGACGCCGCCCAGCAAGCCGAGGGCGAACATGACATCGGGTACGAGCAACAGCCACAACCAGATGCCCGCAATGGCGCGAGCTTTCTCGATCTCGGTGCCGCGCAAGCTTTCGGCCTGCGCCGAGAATCCGACGAGCGCGTGCTTTCCGCGACCGAAAGCCTTAAGAACACGGATGCCGTGAACCGACTCTTCGACGGCGGTTGCCAAGTCACCGGTCTGGTCTTGACTGCGGCGAGCCACGATCGAGTACTTCTTTTCGAAGACATAGCCGTAGATCCAGAGCGGGATCGAGGTGACGATAAAGATCACGCCAAGAATCCAAGAAATATTGACGAGGAAGATCAGCCCCACGATGATCGTGAGCACGTTGACCACGAGCAACACGAGTCCGAACGACAGCCACCGACGGATGAGGTTGAGGTCGCTGACGGCCCGCGACAGCAGCTGACCGCTCGGCCACCGGTCGTGGAAGCTCACCGGCAGGTGCTGCAAGGTCATGTAGAGGCTATTGCGCATGCGCGCCTCGACATGGGTTCCCGGCGTCAGCACAAAGTAGCGACGAAGCGCGATCATGATCGCCTCGACGATGCCGAGCCCGAGGACGATGAAGAAGGCGGGCCAAATCTGGCTTGAATCGCCCGATTGAAGCGGCCCATCCACGAGCGAGCGCAACACTTGTGGGATAAGCAACGCCACAATACCGGCGGCGAGCGCTGCCCCCATACCGAGGTAGATGAACGGCATGGCTGATTTTGCATAGGGGTAAAGCCGGCGGATAGCCGTAAAAGTGCCGACTGCTTTCACGCGTTCTGGCTGGTCAGACTGTGGTGACACCATGGATCCTTGACGAGAGGGATCCCTGCGTTCAGGGATCGCGATTACTGCGGGTCGCGTCGTGTGCGACCGTGAACCGCTGCTCCTCGTCGTGATTGGCGCGGGGCAGACAGCCTTTTAGAATATGCCCGCCCCGGCGCTTTCACAATCACTATCCACAAATTTTTTGACAGAGTCTCAACTCAGCGGATGCGGACAGAGAGGCACGTGACGCAGCCCTCCATCTTCTCAAACTCTGACACGTCGACAGTCACGACGCGATACCCAAGGTTCTCGATGAGAGCCGCGGTCTTCGGTGCCGACGATGACATCAGCACCGCGTCATCCGACAGCACCACAACAGCGGCACCTTCGGCCTCGGGCACGGCCAAGAAACGGTCATAGAGGTCGACGTTGTCGACGAGATCGGGGTGACCGATGATCGTGCCGTCAGGAAGCGCTGTGACACCGCTCTTGAGGTGCAGCACCTTCTCGACCGGTACCGCAATGACGGTGTAGCCCATGGGCGTCACGATCGCGCGCAACTGGCGGATACCTTCAGCATTAGTACGACCGCCACGACCGACGTAGACCGTGGAGCCGACCTTGAGAACGTCACCACCGTCGAGAGTTCCCGGCTGAGTGATCTCGCGGAGTTCGAGGCCCAGTCCAGCGACGCTCTCGCGAACAGCATCAATCTCGGGCTGGCGGCTTTCAGCGCCAGGGCTCGTGAGCACGGCGACCTCGCCGAACATCACCACAGTGTCTTCGATAAAGACGGAGTCGGCGAGCTCATCGGCGGCGGCCACTTCAATGGTCTCGAAGCCGTTGGCCTGAAGTGCCGCGACATAGCCTTCCCACTGAGCATCCGCGAGTTCGGCGTCGACGGGAACACGGTCAAGGTGCGTAAGCTCGCCGTCGGCCATACGTGACGACGGCGCACGAACCAGAGCGGTGAGGGTGGTCGGCTGGTGAACCGGCCGGGCAATCCCCGCCCAGACCCGGCGGCCAACGGTGACTGCAGTGATGATGGTAGCGACGACGAAGATGAGGTTCGTTCCCAGCAAGCTTGCCAGAATGAACGTCATCGCCTCAGGGTTCCACTCGGCACCCGACGCGATAATGCCAAGAGCAGTTCCGAAGAAGGCTGACGCGATACCCAACACGAGACCGGTAACCGCAGCGGTGTACCAGTACCGATTAATCTCCAGCGCAGCCGCTAGGGAGTACAGCAGGAACAGAACGAGGGCCATCGGCAAGAAATATTCGCCGATCGCCGGCAGGTTCTCTGCCGCAGCACCGTTTGACGTGAAGAACGCCAACCCGGTTGCGAGGTAAACGGTGCCGGCAACGGCAAGTCCTGAAATAAAAGCTGCGCCGAAACGCCGTTTCACACTGATCATGCGCCCAAACCTATCTGTGTCAATCTATGTTTTTGCCTTGAGCGCACATAAGTGCTTCTCTACCGCGCGTCAGCGTCCGCAACGCGAGCGAGTCTCGCGCTGAGCGTCGCGCTGAGGGCGCGCTTAGTGGAAGAAGTGGCGCTCTCCGGTGAAGTACATCGTCACGCCCGCTTCGATCGCTGCGGCAATGACCTCTTCATCACGAATGGAGCCACCAGGCTGAACGACGGCACGAACACCGGCATCAAGCAGCAGCTGCAATCCGTCGGCGAAGGGGAAGAACGCGTCGCTGGCCGCAACCGAGCCCTTGGCCCGATCACCGGCACGCGAAATCGCGAGCTGGCACGAGTCAACACGGTTCACCTGCCCCATACCGACACCCACGGATGCTCCGCCGTCGGCAAGCAAAATAGCGTTCGACTTCACGGCGCGCACTGCACGCCACGCGAACTCAAGGTCCGCGAGAGTCTCGGCATCGGCGGCGTCGCCCGCAGCGAGCGTCCACGCCGACGCTGGCGAGAAGTGCGCGTCGAGTTCTTGCACAAGCATGCCGCCCGAAATCTGGCGGAGTTCGCGGCTGTCGCGGGCGTAGCCCTCGGGCAGCTGCAGCAAGCGCAGGTTCTTCTTGGCCGTCAAGATCTCGAGCGCTTCAGGCTCGAAGCCGGGAGCAACGACAACCTCGGTGAAGATGGGGGCGATCGATTCTGCGGCAGCCTTCGTGATGATTCCGTTGGCCGCGATCACTCCGCCGTAGGCCGAGATGGGGTCGCAGGCGTGCGCCAAAACGTGGGCTTCCGCAATGCTGGCCGCCGTGGCGATTCCGCACGGGTTAGCGTGCTTGATGACCGCAACAGCGGGAGTGTCGTGGTCGAAAGCGGCGCGCAAAGCGGCGTCGGCATCCACGTAGTTGTTGTACGACATCTCTTTGCCACCGAGCTGCGTGGCCTGAGCGATTCCGGGCTGAGCGGCCACACCGTAGAGGGCCGCCTGCTGGTGGGCGTTCTCGCCATAACGAAGCACGGCGAGCTGGTCAGCGGCGACATCGAGGTGCACAGGCAGCGTGGGAGCGGATGCCGCGGCATCCGTTTCACCGAGCAGCGCACCGGTCAGGAACCACTGCGACACCGCGGTGTCGTAGGCGGCGGTGTGCGCAAAGGCTTGCGAAGCCAGCGCGTAACGCTGAGCGAAGGTTGTGCCCTCCCCTGCTGCCGCGGCGATGATCTCGTCGTAGCTCTCAGGGCTCGTGACAATGGCAACGTTGGCGTGGTTCTTGGCGGAGGCGCGCACCATGGCGGGCCCCCCGATGTCGATCTGCTCGACGATGTCGGCGGGAGCAGCGCCAGAGGCAACCGTTTCCACGAATGGGTAAAGGTTCACGACAACGAGGTCGAAGGCTTTGATGCCGAGCTCGGCGAGCTGAGCTTCGTGTGACTCGAGGCGAAGGTCAGCCAGAATACCGGCGTGCACGGCGGGGTGCAGTGTCTTGACGCGACCATCGAGCGACTCGGGGAAACCCGTGACCGTCGATACCTCAGTGACGTCGTAACCCGCTTCAGCAATCGTCTTCGCGGTCGAACCGGTCGAGACGAGTTCGACGCCCGCGTCAGCGAGCGCGCCGGCCAGGTCGAGAAGTCGCGACTTGTCACTCACGGAGATAAGCGCGCGGCGGATCGGAACGACATTGCGTTCGCGGAAATCGGCAGGATTGTGACTGGGGCCGCTCATGGGATTCAGAGTTCCTTTAGGTTGATGCGATTGGTGGCAATGTCTTCGATCGTCTGCACCAGCAAGCGCCGTTCTACCGGCTTGATGCGAGCGTGCAGATGTTCTTCGGTATCCCCCGGCTCGATCGCAACGCGCTCTTGCACGATGATCGGACCGCTATCGACACCGTTGTCGACCTTGATAACACTGGCACCGGTCTGGGTTGCCCCCGCCGTAAGAGCATCGCGAACCGCGTGCGCTCCCGGAAACTCGGGAAGGTACGCCGGATGCGTGTTGATGATGTTGGGAGAGAGCGCTTCGACAACGCGCGGCGGCAACAACTTCATGAAGCCGCTCAGCACTACGAGGTCGGCGTTCCAGAACTGAATCTGCTCGAGCAGTTCATCGCCCCAGGCGTCGCGGTTCTCGAAGTTCGACATCGCCACCGAGAAGGTAGGGATGCCGTAGTGCTCGGCATGATCAAAACCGTCCGCAGCCCGGTCGGCGCCGACGGCGATGACACGAGCGGGAAAGTCGGCACTCTCGGCCGCTTCGAGCAGGGCAGCGAGGTTAGACCCGCCCCCGGAGATCAAGACAACGAGTGTGAGCACGCACCCAGCCTAGCGCTCAGTGAACCCGTCGTCAGCGCGTTCCGGGCGAGCAGCCGCCAACAGGCCGAGCCCCGCCGCGACCGAGAACTCAAGCGCAGCCCACGCGGCGACGATCCAGGGCTGGGGACCGACATCCACTAAACGGCCAGGACCAGCTGAACCAGCGGATGCCCAGGCTAATCCGGCCACGATTATCGCGGCCGTGACACCGATTCCGAGCGCCACTATCGCCAGCTCGCGGCGACGAAGTTCGCCAGCGATGCGCGGGCCAAGAACAGCAGCGACCAAGAAACCCACCACGATCGGAGCAAGCAGCCCTACGAAACCGAACGCGAAATCTCCGCCGGGCAGCGCGCCCAACAGCGGGATCGCCGGAACGGGCCCGAGCGTTGTCGCAAGCGGTGAGACCGCAGAGCCGGTGCCGATCGCGAAGCCGGGCCCGACGAGCCACGAGGCTGCCCAGATGACGACGTTGGGGAGAAGAGCGAGTTGGCCGATCGTGACCGCGACGCCACCCAGTACCTCGGTGTGGAGTCCTTCGTAGAGCGTGATGATGTCGGCAAACGACGTGACAATCGCCGCCGTCGTAATGAGCGAAGCGACCGCAAACAATCCGGCAGCCGCGATGGCGCCGCCGCGCAGAGAGGTCGAGACGATCGTGCGCACGTGAGCCGGCCATCCAGAGATCCATCGACGGAGGCGCCCAGAAACGGGATTGCTTGCCGACACGATCTGGCTGCCGATCAGCAGGCCGAGTGCAAAGACGAGGGTCGGCAACAGAGCGCCCTGCCACAGCGACGGACGCGCCACCGGGTGCAGCGCCGACAGCGTCAGCACGAGCGACGCCAACCCGAACGTCGCCAGGGACGCGAGCGTGCCCAACAGCACATGCGAAGTCTCGGCGACGCGGCGACCCGCGCGCACCCCCAAGAGAAGAGTGAGCAGGGCAAAGCCCAAGAGCGCCATCGTGATCGTGACGGGAGTGCTTGCGGCGGCAAGGCCGACCGAACTCGCCACGGCCGGATCAAGGACGACGGTGATGTCGGTGCCATGACCGACGAGCCAGATATCGACCGCCGCGCGCCAGAATACCGTCCAGTCAATCGCCAGACCGTAATGGATGCCCCACAACAGCGTTAGCGGAACCAGCGGAATCGCAATCCCGATAGCGACAACGAGTAGCGCCTCGAAGGCGGCGAAGAGGAGGGTGAGCTGGCGATTCATGTCGTTGCCGAGAGTACCCCGCAGCACCCACAAGCGCGCTGCGGCCTACCGCAAAGCGGCGATCTCACGGCGGAGATTGCCCGCACGAAGAAAGCCCGCCGAGAACGAATCTCGGCGGGCTTCTCGTGTGTGAGCGCGTGAACGCTATTAGCTCGCGAGTTCGCCGAAGCCGTCTCGCGTCATCTCCAGCAGAGTGTCGATCGCCTGCTGGGCTGCAGCGCCGGTTGCCGAGAATGCGACAACCTCATCCTTCTTGGCGCCGAGCGACATGATGCCGATCAAACTGTTTGCGCCAACCGGGCCCTTGCCCGTGGTCACGTCGCGGATGGTCACTTTCGCGTCGATTTTCGCAAGCGTCTGAACGATCGCGGCGGCCGGGCGAGAGTGCAGCCCGTCGGGGTTGACGAGAGTGGCTTCCGCGGTCAGCGCCGCGGAGCCGTCAGTAGTGGATGTCGCGGCGGCTACCGCTGGCGCAGCGTCCGAAGCAGAATCTTCGCTTTCTGCCGCAGGCACAGCCCCGCCCTGATCGGCGAGCTGGCTCTGCTTCGGGCCCATAGCGCCCCGGGCTTCGCGGTCGACCTCGTCGAGCGAAGCACCAGCGTTAGCCAGCACAATCGCGGCAATGAGACCCTCCACGAAGGGAGCATCCGTGAGTCGAACTTCGTCGCTCGTGGTCATGAACTCGGTGGCCATGGTGCCGCTGAGCACCGCAGACCCGAGATCCATGAAGACGAGAACGCCTTCTCCGCTGGCAACCTCGTCGATTGCCTCGGCGACCTTCACGGCATCCGTACCGATGATGCCGTCACCGGCACCGGCCGCAATGGCGATCGGCGGCGGGGTCTCCCCCACCATTTCTAAAGCAAGATCCACAGCGGCCCGCGCGAGCGCAGGGCTGTGGCTCACCACCACAATGCCGATCACGGTCAGCTCGCTACAGTTTCGGCGAGCGCCTGAAGCAACAGCGTGCTCGAGGTGGCACCGGGGTCAAGGTGGCCGGCGCTGCGTTCTCCGAGGTAGCTCGCGCGCCCCTTGCGGGCAACGAGAGGCTCGGTCGCGTCACGACCCTTTTCGGCGGCAGCGAAAGCCGCGGATGCCGCAGCACTGATGTCGGCGCCGCCAGCGACGGCAGCATCCCAGGCATCCAGTGCCGGAGACAGCGCGTCGAACATGGTCTTGTCGCCCGCTTCGGCCTTGCCGCGCGCCACGACGCCTTCGAGACCGGCCCGCAGGGCGGCGCCGAAGGCTGCTCCGTCGAGTTCGGTGACGGGGCCAGCGTTGACGCCCATGCGCAAGAAGAGCGTGCCGTAGAGGGGGCCGCTCGCGCCGCCGACAGAGGTAACCAAAGTCATTCCTACTGACTTGAGCAGTTCGTCGGCGGCGGTCGCGGGTGCAGCACCAACCTTCTCGATTACTGCGCTCATTCCGCGGGTCATGTTCGATCCGTGGTCAGCGTCGCCGATGGCCGAATCGAGTTCGGTCAGGTAGCTCTGCTTCTCGGTCACGAGATCGCGAAAACGCGAAAGCCAGGCGATCAGTTGGTCAAGAGTGATGGTGCTTGTAGACATAGTTCTTAGACTCCCCAGCGGAGCCCGGCGGTGTTCACCGGGGCATCCCATAGTTTCAACATTTCTTCGTCAGCCTTAAGGATGGTGACCGAGCAGCCAGCCATATCGAGGCTCGTGATGTAGTCACCGACGAGGTTGCGCACAACCTCAACGCCGGCAGCCTTCAGCAGCTTCGCGACCTCGTTGTACATGATGTACAGCTCGATCTGCGGGGTTCCGCCCATACCGTTCATCATCACAATGGCGGGTGAGCCTGTGAAGTCCATGTCGGCCAGGATCGGGTCGACCAGTTGCTTGGCGACCGAGGCGGCATCCGCGAGCTTCTCGCGGTGGCGACCGGGTTCTCCGTGGATGCCGACGCCGATTTCCATCATGTCGTCGGGCAGGTCGAAGGTTGGCTTTCCTGCCGCGGGAACGGTGCAGCTCGTGAGAGCCATTCCCATGGAGCGACCGGAGTCGTTGACGCGGTGTGCGAGTGCGGTGACCGCGTCGAGGTCTTGCCCCTCTTCCGCTGCTGCGCCGACAATCTTCTCGAGCAGAACGGTGAGGCCAACGCCTCGGCGGCCTGCCGTGTAGAGCGAGTCCTGAACGGCAACGTCGTCGTTGACGACGATCGAGGCCACCTTCACTCCGGTTTCCGCCTCCGCCATTTCGGCGGCCATCTCGAAGTTCATGACGTCGCCGGTGTAGTTCTTGACGATGTGCAGTACGCCAGCACCAGAGTCAGCGACCTTGGTGGCTTCCTGCATCTGGTCGGGGGTGGGCGAGGTGAACACTTCGCCCGCACACGCGGCGTCGAGCATCCCGATGCCTACAAAGCCGCCGTGAAGCGGTTCGTGGCCCGAGCCACCGCCGGAGATCAGCGCAACCTTGCCAGCGCGGGTGGGTTCTGCACGGTAGATCACGCGGTTGACGTGGTCGACCTTGAGCTCTGGATGCGCGGCGTCGATTCCGGCGAGCGCGTCGGCGAGTACCGACTCGGGGGTGTTGATCAGTTTCTTCATTATTTGGCCTTCTCTTCCGTGAGTGCCTCGGTGAGGGTGGTGTTGTCTGCGGCGGTCTTCGAGATGAAGCCGAACGCGAGGGCTGCGAGTATGCCGGCGAGCAGTTCAGCGGCGAGGTAAACCCACAGCTGCTCCCACGCGACTTGGCCGCCCATGATCTGCTGAACGAGCATCGGTCCCGTGGTGCGGGCCGGGTTGATGGAGGCGCCGGTGATCGGGCCAACAGGAATGATGGCGGCGAAGACGACGAAACCGATGGCGAGCCCAGCGAAGCCGGGGGCTGCCTTGCGGTGGATAACGCCGAAGACGGTGAAGACGAGGATGAACGTTCCGATGAACTCAGCGAAGAATGCCTGGCCAACGGGGATCGTGTCCGGGTTGAAGGAGGCGACTCCCAAACCAGCGTCTACTGCGGCCTGGCCGAGAACGCCGACGATCGCGAACGCACCGGCGGTAGCACCGAGAAGCTGAGCGACGAGGTAGCCGGGAACTTCACGCCACGCGAACTTGCCGGCGACGGCGAGACCGATCGTGACAGCCGGGTTGATGTGGTTGCCCGAGATGTAACCAAACACGTACACCGTGACGACAACGATGAGTCCGAAGGCGAAGGAAATGATTCCGAGGCTCGCCATCGTGAAGGGCTCGTCACCATTCAGGATGAACGTCGCGGGCACGGAGCCGACACCGACGAATACAAGAAAAGCGGTTCCTAGAAACTCTGCAGCTAGCTTCTGCCACTGCTTGTTCTCATCCATTAGTTCTCCTTTGAACTCGATTTATTCGCGCGACCGGGTGTCGCCCCATTCCGTAATATCGGAACGTTATTCGATAATGTCGAATATGCTACGTTCACTATCATCTTGTCAAGCGGGGATGTTGCGAAAGTAAACGGCCGCGGCAGACATAATGAATACCGGCCTACCGACGGGGAGCAGCGTTGATCCAATCGATTGATCGAGCAGCACAAGTGCTCTCCTCGCTCCAAGGCGCCCGCCATCTCGGAATCACCGAACTCGCTGGCCATCTCGGACTCCCGCCGTCGACCGTTCACGGCATCGTCAAGTCGCTTCAGGCCCACGGTCTGGTCGCCAAAGAGCCCAACGGCAACCGCTACATGCTCGGCCCAGCCCTACTCAAGCTCTCGAACGTGTACCTCGACACCCTCGATGTGCGGGCGCGAGCCATGCGCTGGACCCAAGAACTTTCGCGGCGCACAGGGCTCGCCGTTCGTCTGGGTGCTGAGTTATTCGACGAAGTCATCGTCATCCACCACAACAGCCGGCCCGATGGCAGCGAGCAAATGCCCGAAACCGGGCTCTCGATTCCCGTGCACGCCTCGGCCTTGGGCAAAATTTTGCTGACCTACAACGCGGATGCCGCAGACCAGCTTTTCGAGAACCCCCTGCGTAGCCTCACCGGCGACACCATCACGGACCCCTCGAAACTCATTCTGCAGTTTGCGCAGATTGCCGAGCGCGGCATTGCCACGGAGGAAGACGAGGCCGTTCTCGGCGAATCGTCTATCGCAGCACCGATCGCCGACCGCAATGGCAGCGTCATCGCCGCCGTCGCGGTCGTGATGCCGTCAAGCGAATGGCCGCCAGAAGACAACGTGCTGAACGTTCTCCGCGAGACTGCGCGCAACATCTCTCGCGAGCTCGGCTACACCGCCTGGCCGCCGCCCGTCGTGCGTCGCCCACTCGACGACTAACACCCGACCCTCAGCGCGCTTAATACAACAACGGCTGGCCACCCGTGGGGAGGTGACCAGCCGTTGTTGTCGTGGGTTAATTATTGAGTGAGTGCCGCCTAGAAGACGATCCAGACCCAATCGTTACTGCTCTTTGAGCCCGTGACGTTGTCGCTGGCCGGAGTGAACTCGGCCTTCACCTGGTGCAGGCCACGATCAAGTTTCGGCAGCTTCACCGTCACCTTTCCGTTGTCCGACTCGTCGAGCGTGATGGTGTCGACCTTCTTGCCATCGACGGTTATCTTGACCGTTCCGGTTGCGGCAGCATCCTCGCCAGTAGCGACGCGGATGGTGGCGCTCACGGTGTTCCACGAGAACGCGATGTGCTTGCTCACCGACAGGCTCACGCTCGAGCTGTAGTTGATCATCACAGCCTCGGAGGTGGCGCTCGCGCTCGGCAGGTCCTTCTTGCTGGCGGTGACAACGACGGTGATCGCCTTGCCCTCGTCAGCCTCTGTGACCGTGTACTTGCTCTTGTCGGCGCCGGCAATGTTCTCGCCGTTCGCCTGCCACTGATAGCTGAACTTCAGTCCGTCGACATCCCACTCGCCGGGGTTAGCCGTGAGCTTCTTGCCGACCAGGGGGTTGCCCGAGATCGTGGGCAGAACAGTGTTTACCGGAGTTCCCGGCACAACGTCCTCCTGCGTCACAACCTCAATTGCGGTGGTCGCCCCCGTGTCGCCATAGCTGACGAGACCGAGGTAGTTCGTGAACGGGGCGAGGCCCTCCCACGATGCGGTGTAACTCACGGCTTCGCCTTGAACACCCGGGAGAACTTCAGGATTCAGCCCAAGGGGCTCTCCCGCGCCAGGCACGACGGCGAAGGTTCGCACGTCGAACGCGGTCGACGGGTTCGCGGCATACACCGACGCGATCACGAGGTAGTCACCCGGTGTCGGATCAGCGAGGTTGACGCGCTCGTCAGCGGCTCCCGTCGCGGACTGCCACCCGGCGATCGGAGTACCACTGCCATCGAGCAGGTACACGATCAAGTCGAGGTCAGCGGTGTCATCGATCGAGTCGAGATCGAAGCGCGCATACGTTGTGCCCTCAGGCACAGTTGCTGCGTACTCAAACTCGTCTCCGCTCACACCAGATCCCGAGTGGTCGGTTTCGGTGCCCGTGGGGTCTTCGTAGAAGACACCCGCGGTGAGCCCGGTCGAGGTCAGCGGAATGTCGCCGTTTCCGCCGGGCGTGACGGTCACTTCGACGGCACCGTAGGTTCCGGTTCCGCTGGCAGTGCCGGGAGCGAGGATCGTGACGGGGCGCACAGCGATGGGGCTGTGCACGACGGTGTCGCCGCTGGTCCACGTGAGAGCACCGGTGGTGAACTGGTCGAGCGGAGCATCCGTTCGGCTGATGGTCACTTCGAAGCTCTGAGTTTCGCCTGCCGCACCGAAGGTCAGCGTGGAGGGCGACACCGTGGCATCGATGCCGGGAACCGAGATGGATGCCTCGAACGTACCCGCCTGAGTGGAGGTCACGGTGCGAGTGATCGTCTCGGCTGCCGTCAGCGAGCCAATACCGATGGATGCCAGGTTGAGATTGCTGGGATCGATTGCTTCGACCGCGGGGTCGAGCACGTCGTAACCAGCACCCTCGATGTAGGACAGCCAGTCGCCGATGTCGTTCAGGTAGAGCAGTCCAGGTTCGAAGAACTTGGTCGGGTCAACGTGACCGGAGCCCTGCGTGAAGGGATCGGTGACGGGGTTTCCGTCGCCATCCACGGTGTCGTACGCGGTTGTCATGAACGCCGACTTGATCTCGGCGGGAGTCGCGTTGGGGCGCTCCCCGAGGTACAGCGCGGCGAGACCGGCAATGTGCGGCGATGACATCGAGGTGCCCGAGAGCAGCGCGAACGTGGGCTCGGCTCCTTCAGCGTTCGCACTGGCCGCGAGAATTCCGACGCCGGGCGCCGAGATGTCGGGCTTGATGATGTCGCTACCGTCGGCTTCGACAGGGCCACGGGACGAGAAGCCCGCAACCTGAGGTGTCGGCGGCTGGTACGCAGTCTCGTTACCGGGAGTGAACGTTGCCGTCGCACCTTCGGTCGCAGCATAAGCCAGAACCGCATCGCGGTACTGAGCGTCCAAGTGGACGGTCGGGATCACGTGGGTGTCGAGGTCAATCGAGCTCGGGGTCACGTTCACGAGAACCGCACCGATACCGCCAGCACGAGCAACCTCGGCCGACTTGTCGACGCGAGCGATGACACCCCGGTCGCAGACCACGATCTTGCCGTCCACGAGAGCCGGGTCGAGAGTGTCAGCGAGGCACAGGTCGGGGTCAACAGCGCCCTCGAGCGCGACATCCGCCGCGTAGACGAGCTCACCCGTCAGCGGTTCTGCCGCAGGGTCAAGGTCGACAGTGATCGACGCACCAGCGAACTCTTGGCCGTCACCGAGAGTGACAGTCGCTTCGTAGTTCGGGATGGTGCTGGCGGCGACTGTGGTGATCCACGGTGCCGCGTTGTCGAGCGTTGACGCATCGGGGCCAGAGTTTCCGGCAGAAGCAGCGACGAAAACGCCGGCAGCAGCAGCACCGAGGAAGGCCTGGTCGGTCGGCGAAACGGTGCTGGAAGCAGCGCCTCCACCGATCGAGTAGTTGATCACGTCAACACCGTCAGCGACGGCTTGGTCGATCGCGGCGAGAAGGTCAGTGGATGCACAACCGTCGTCTGTCGTGTCGACAGGGTCCGGTCCGCTCCAGCACACCTTGTAGGCCGCGATCTTGGCGGCAGGAGCAACTCCGGAGAAGTACCCGAGAGCGTTGCCACCGACGTTAGCGTCGACTTCAAGGTTTCCGGCTGCCGTGCTCGCGGTGTGCGAGCCGTGGCCGTCGCCGTCACGCGGCGATACGTATTCGCCGACGCTGGCGTCGCCGAGGTTGCCGGCGCCGAAGCCGTCAACGAAGTAGCGAGCGCTGATGACCTTGGTCGTGCAGTCATCGGCGGTGAACTGGTCACCTTCGGTGCAGACACCCGTGAAGGTTTGGCCGTCTGACTTCTCGAAGACGATCGAGTCGCCATCGCGATAGGGATCGGCGCCCGGCGTGCTGCCGAGAGCGTCACCGGCAAAGGCCGGGTTTTCGGGAGCGAATCCGGTGTCGAGCACGCCGACAACGATTCCTTCACCGGCAGTCTCTGCTCCGCCGGTCGCGGCCCAGAGTCCGTCTGCGCCTTCGAGGCCGAGGAATTCTGTTGACCGCTGCGCAGCGGTGATCTTCTTCAACTCATCCGGAACGATCGAGGCAACAAGCTTGTTGGCCGAAAGCTCAACCGCTTGGGCGGCGGTCAGGTCGGCCGCGAAGCCGTTGGTCGCGAGCGTGTACGAGTAATCGATATCGGCGCCGACTGATGCCGCCACATCGTCTTGTTTCTCTTCCAGATACTCGGTGTAGTCCTGCACTACTTGGCGGCGAGTGTCGAGCTGCTCGCCATCGGGTGGGGTGGTCGCATCAAAACCGCGAACACCGCCGTCGTAGGTTGCAGCAGCCTGATCCACCATCGTGACGATGTAACGCCCCGGGGTAAATTCAGTCTGGCCGCCGCCGCCAATGGATGCTGGTGCAGCTGTGGCGCCGAGTGCGGCGCCGGTAACCAGGGAAGTGGCGACAAGAGTTGTCGTTGCCACCACCGATATGACTCTTCGAATGCTCACGAATGTTCCTATTCTTCTGTGAATCGGATATGCCTTGTTGACGTGCACACGCTGATCAGAGCGTGTTTGCGAAGCTGGTGGCCGGGCACTCACCACGAGCCACTATATGTGCGTTCTACCCCTCAACAGGGGGTCTCCCCCGAGCAGCGTTACCTTAACGTGACATATTGTCCGCTCTTTGGGGGACGCGATTAAACGAAAGAAGCGCCCCCGTCCAGTGGACGGCGGCGCTTCTGTGTAGCGAAAGTGCGAGCTACAGAGTTTCGAGAATTTCGCGCATGAGCTTGGCGGCTTCAGACGGCGTCTTGCCGACCTTCACGCCTGCAGCTTCGAGAGCTTCCTTCTTGGCCTGAGCGGTTCCGGCAGAGCCAGAAACGATCGCACCGGCGTGACCCATGGTCTTACCCTCGGGAGCCGTGAAGCCCGCAACGTAGCCCACAACGGGCTTCGTAACGTTGGCCTTGATGTAGTCAGCGGCACGCTCTTCAGCGTCTCCACCGATTTCACCAATCATGACGATTGCCTTGGTCTCGGGGTCGGCCTCGAACGCGGCAAGAGCATCGATGTGCGTCGTGCCGATGATGGGGTCGCCACCGATGCCGATAGCGGTCGAGAATCCGAGGTCACGGAGTTCGTACATCATCTGATACGTGAGCGTTCCCGACTTGGAGACGAGACCGATCGGGCCCTTGCCGGTGATGTTCGCGGGCGTGATGCCGACAAGTGCTTCACCGGGCGTGATGATTCCGGGGCAGTTCGGACCAATGATGCGGGTCTTGTTGCCCTTCTCCTGCGCGTAAGCCCAGAATTCGGCAGAGTCGCCGACGGGAACACCCTCGGTGATGATGACGAGCAGCGGCATCTCAGCGTCGATAGCTTCGATAACGGCATCCTTGGTGAAGGCTGGAGGAACAAAAGCGATCGAAACATCCGCCCCCGTCTTTTCCATTGCTTCAGCAACCGTGCCGAACACGGGCAGCTCAACGTCGCCGTGGGTGACGGTGGTGCCAGCCTTGCGGGCGTTGACACCGCCAACGACCTGGGTACCAGCAGCGAGCATGAGGGCGGTGTGCTTGGTGCCCTCACCGCCGGTGATGCCCTGAACGATGACCTTGGAGTCCTTGTTGAGGAAAATTGACATGCTCGGTTCCTTACTTCGCGGCGTTGGCGAGTTCGGCGGCCTTAGCGGCGCCCTCGTCCATAGAGGCGGCTAGCGTCACGAGGGGGTGGTTCGCTTCAGCAAGAATCGCGCGACCCTCCTCGACCTTGTTGCCGTCGAGACGAACAACGAGAGGCTTGTTGGCGGAGTCACCGAGCTCGGCGAGCGCGCCCACGATTCCGTGAGCAACAGCGTCACACGCGGTGATTCCACCGAAGACGTTGACGAACACGCTCTTGACCTGAGGGTCGTTGAGAATGACGTCGAGGCCCGCGGCCATGACAGCAGCGGATGCTCCGCCACCGATGTCGAGGAAGTTGGCGGGCTTCACGTTGCCGTGGTTTTCGCCAGCGTAGGCAACAACATCCAGCGTCGACATGACGAGGCCGGCACCGTTACCGATGACACCCACTTCACCGTCGAGCTTGACGTAGTTGAGGCCGTTGGCCTTAGCCTTCGCCTCGAGGGGGTCAGCAGCGTCAGCATCTTCGAGCTCGGCGTGCGAGGGGTGACGGAAGTCTGCGTTCTCGTCGATCGAGACCTTGCCGTCAAGGGCAACGATGTCGCCGTCTTCGGTGATCACGAGAGGGTTGACCTCAACGAGAGTGGCGTCTTCGCCCTTGTACACGTCGTAGAGCTTCACGAAGACAGGGGCAACCTTTTCGACGAGCTCTGCGGAGAATCCAGCAGCGGTCGCAATTTCGGTGGCCTTGGCGAGGTCGATACCCGTGAGCGGGTTGACCTCGATCTTGGCGAGAGCCTCGGGGCGCTCAACAGCAAGCACCTCGATTTCCACTCCACCTTCAACGCTGCACAGCGAAAGGTAGGAGCGGTTTGCTCGGTCGAGCAGCACGGAGAAGTAGAACTCCTGCGCGATGCGAGCACCGGCAGCAATCATTACTCGCTTGACCGTGTGGCCGTTGATGTCGAGACCAAGGATTTGCTCGGCTGCGGCGAAAGCGTCGTCGGCGTTGTGAACAACCTTGACACCACCCGCCTTGCCGCGACCGCCGGTCTTGACCTGAGCCTTGACTACAACGGTTCCACCGATTTTCTCGGCTGCTGCTTTGGCTTCTTCTGGGGTGTCGGCAATCAGGCCGGCAAGTACTGGTACGCCATAAGACTCAAATACATCTCTGGCCTGGTACTCATATAGATCCACGCTGCTCATTCCAATCCGCGCGTAATGGTGAGTGGGGAAGGCGGCGAATCGGTGCCAAATTGGTCGGCTCCATGAGTCGCGCGCCAATAGAAAACCTTACCGTGCCTAACGTTGTGGGTTTTCCGATAGCGGGCTGTACAGGGCGAAAGATCAGCAAATCTTGTGTTTGCGCCCTCCTAAACTGGCTTCATGCCCGCATCTGCCCCTCTCAGAATTGCGGATGTCTCTGCCGACGTCGCTCTGTTGGCTGGCGGCGGGGCGGCCATTCTGTTGCAAATCGCGCACCCCGCTGTGGGGCAGGCGGTCGCCGAGCACAGCGACTTTGCGCGGCGCCCGCTGGATCGTCTCAACGGCACCCTCACCTATCTCTACGTCACCGTCTATGGCACGCCCGCCGAGGCTGCCGAGGTCGCCCGGCGCGTGGGCGCGGCTCACCGGCCGGTGCGAGCCGACAGCTACGACGCCCGTGACCCGCAGCTCCAGTTGTGGGTGGCAGCCACGCTTTACGACACCGCGATGCGCGTGCGCGAGTTGGTGTTCGGGCCGCTGCGCGACGTGGACGCCGAAACCCTGCTGGCCGATTACGCCGTGATCGCGACCGCGCTGGGCGTTCCGCGCACGCTGTGGCCCGCCGACCGTGCCGCCTTCGCCGCCTACTGGAACGAGAGCGTGGCCTCGTTGCGCGTCACGGACGCGAGCCAACGAGTTGCCCAGCAGCTGCTGCATCCAACCGGCGGACCGTGGTGGTTGCGCGCCTCGATGCCGCTCGTGCGCGTGCTGACCGCGGGGCTCCTAAGCGCTGAGCTGCGCGAGGCGTATGCGCTCCCCCACCACCCAAAGCGCTTCGACCGGATCATGCGGGTCACGCGCGCGGTGTACCCGCACCTTCCCCGCTGGGCGCGCTTCGCGGTACAGCGGCGGTATCTGGCGTCGTTCCGGCGATCGCTCGCCTCACGCTGAGCTGCGCCCGTGTTCACTGCTGGCTATTCACTACCGGGTTTTCATCGCTTGGTGTTCACCGCGGCAATAGTCAGGCACACTCCGGAAGACACCAGCAGACTGATGCTGATCCACCAATTGTCCGATCCGTCGGGCAGCAGCAGAACCCCATTCACGACGGCGAGCACGGCAAGGACGCCGCCTATAACCCACAGAGCGATGCGTAGTTCGCGCGGTATCGACTGGTTCATTGACGTTCTCTCCTCCTCGACGATTCGAGCTAGACGAGTTCGAACTCGATCGTTCCGGTAGCAATCTCGGCAGAGACGAGTCGCACGCGCACCGTGGCTCCGGCCGAAACCGTGCCGGAGATGCGGGCCGTGATCACCGGATCAGCGATCTGGATGACACCACCGTCGCCGCGCTCGGAAACCACCGTGGCCTCGAACTTGTCGCCCACTCGCGGCCGCAACAGTGCCGCTTCGATCACGTCGACCGACGAGCGATCGAACTGAGACGCGAGCTGGCTAGTGCGCCCCATAATTTTGGGCAATTGCGGGAGCGCTTCACGAACCCACTTCGGAACATCCCGGCCAGCCACAATCGCTTCACACGCCACGAGCACGAAGCGGTCGACGAGGCGACGCAGCGGCGCAGTCGCGTGAGCGTAGGGCGCTGCAACGGCAGCCTGGATGGTGTCTTCGGGCAGTTCGCCGTCGAACGGCGTGTAGCCCGCTCCACGGAAGAGTGACGTGGCGGCGTGGGTCGCCGCGAGGGCGCGAGGGTCGGAGTGGTCGAGAGTGCGCAGGTACTCGCCATAATTCTGGTTCTCGGGCCACGGGCATCCGAGGCTCGCCACTTGACGGCGGAACTGCTCAAGCGTCTCGTCGTCGGGTGCGGGCATCGTGCGCAGAATGCCGACCTTGCCTTCGAGCATGATGCGCGCGGCTTCCATGCCGGTCATCAGCGAGACGTGGGCGTTGTAGTCCTCGATCGGCAGTGACGCGCGGCGCTCGATCACGTAATGACCGTCGATAACGGCGACTTCTTCATCGGGCCGGTTCAGGCTCGCTCCCCCGCGCTGACGTTCGAGCTCGGTACGCAGGCGCCCAAACTCGGGCAGCAGCGAGAGCGATTCGTCCGCGCGGTCGTTGTCGAGCAGCTCTTGCACTTCGAGATAGTTGTACTGGCGACGGTTACGCACTTGCGCGCGCACGAGAGTTGTCGCGATAACGGAGCCCGCGGCATCCAAATCGAAAGTCCACACAAAAGCGGGTCGCGTCGCACCAGCCAGCAGCGATGCGGCATCTTCACTGATGATCGTCGGATGCAACGGCACCCGGTCATCGGGACCGTACAAGGTTTGGCCGCGCTTGCGGGCTTCCGCATCAACGACGGAACCGGGCAGCACGAAGGCGGGCACTTCAGCGATCGCGTACATCACGCGCAGCGTTTCGCCGGTGCGTTCGAGGTAGAGCGCCTGATCGAGATCTGTGGCGCCCTCGGGGTCGATAGTGACGAAGGGAATGTCGGTGAGGTCGAGCTCAGGCGGCTCGAATGCAGCTACAGCAGCCGCAGCCGCTTCTTCGACTTCAGCACTGAATTCGGTGGGCAGCTTGAGCTCAACGCGCACTGCCGCGAGCGCCTTCGCTAGCTCATCGTCGGTGTCGAGCGGCCGAACGCGCGGAACAACCAGCCGAGGCTCCCCGTGACGCGGCGTGCCCGCCTGCGGTGTTCCTTCGGAATCAAAGTTTCTCAATGGGAGCAATCTTGATCAGCAGGCGCTTGCGCCCTGCGGTGTCGAATTGAACGTCAGCAATGCTCTTAGGGCCAGCGCCCGTGACCTGATTCACGGTTCCGTCACCAAAGTCAGTGTGACGGATGCGGTCGCCCGCCGCCAGAGTGAGGTCACCGTTATCGCGCACGGTCGCCGTGACCGCATTGGCCCACTCGGTCTTGGCGCGTGGAGGTGCCGGCGGCAATCCGCCCGCTGCCGCCGCCCGGAGCGAACCGGACCACGAACCTCCGCCACCGCTGTTGCCATCGCGGCGCGCGTTGAGCGCCCTCGACTGAGTGCCACCGCGCGAGTTTGCCATTCCCGGCGACTGCTTCCACTCAATGAGTTCGGTCGGAATCTCTTGCAGGTAACGGCTCGGCATTGCCACGTTGACCTCACCGAACTGCGCGCGAGTCATGGCAAGCGAGAGGAAGAGCCGTTTGCGGGCACGCGTGATGCCGACATAGAACAGGCGACGCTCTTCAGCGGGGCCACCGGGCTCATTGGCCGACATACGGTGAGGCAGCAGGTCTTCTTCAACACCGGTGAGGAACACGGAGTCGTACTCGAGGCCCTTTGCTGTGTGCAGCGTCATGAGCGAGACGGTTCCGCTCGAGTCGTCAAGGTCATCCGCGGCGGCCACGAGCGATACCTCGGTGAGGAAGTCGAGCAGGGTGCCATCGGGGTTGTTCTTACCGAACTCCTTGGTCACGGCCACGAGCTCGTCCACGTTCTCGGCGCGCGCTTCATCCTGCGGGTCTTGCGAGGCACGCAGCGCAGCGAGGTAACCCGAACGTTCGAGCAGTTCGGTCAGAATGTCGGCGGGCTTGGATGTTTCCACCTTCGCCATCACTTCGTCGAGCACCTCAGCCAAACCGACGATCGCTTTCGTCACCTTGGGGCCGAGGCCGAGTTCGGAGGCGTTGCGCATCGCATCGCGCAGCGTCATCTCCCGGGCATCCGCCCACGCCTGCAACGCCGCTTCGGTCGCCGGACCAATGCCTCGCTTCGGGGTGTTCATGATGCGACGCAGCGCCAACGGATCTGCGGGGTTCGCAACCGCAATCAGGTAGCCGAAGGCATCCTTGATTTCCGCGCGCTCGTAGAACTTGGTGCCCCCGAGCACGCGATACGGCAGAGCCGCGCGAATGAAGATCTCCTCCAGCGCACGCGTCTGCGAGTTAGTGCGATAGAAAACAGCAACGTCTTTGTAGGCGACGCCTTCGTCATGCAGCTTCTGAATTTCATCCGCCACAAACTGCGCTTCGTCGTGCCCCGAGTATCCGGTGAAGCCGACGATCTTGTCGCCAGCACCGACGGTCGTGAAGAGCTTTTTGTCTTTGCGGTCAAAGTTGTGGGAGATCACCGCGTTGGCGGCATCCAGAATCGTCTGGGTCGAACGATAATTCTGCTCAAGCAGAATCACGGTCGAGCGGGGAAAGTCGCGCTCAAATTCCACGATGTTGCGGATGTCGGCCCCGCGGAACGCATAGATCGACTGATCGCTATCGCCCACCACCGTGAGCGACGCGGCCTCGAGTTCATTGGCCTGCCCCTGCACGAGTACGCCAGGCGAGGTCTCGAACTGCTCGGGAGCCGGCGGCTTGGTCAGTTCGCGAATCAGCGAGTACTGCGCGTGGTTGGTGTCCTGGTACTCGTCAACGAGAATGTGCTTGAAGCGGCGCTGGTACGTTGCTGCAATGTGCGGGAAGGCCCGGAACAGGTAGACCGTCTGACCGATGAGGTCGTCAAAGTCGAACGCGTTGGCATCGCTGAGACCGCGCGTGTAGCGGCGGAAGACCTCAAGGAATTTCTTCTCCGTCGGGTCGTTCAGATTGGCATCCCGCGCGAAACCGTCGACGTCGGTTAATTCGTTCTTGAGCTGCGAAATGCGGTTCGCGGCCTTGCTGACCGTGAGCCCGAACATGTCGGCGTCGAGCTCTTTGAGAATTCGTTTAAGCAGGGCCTTGCTGTCGGCCGAGTCGTAGATGGTGAAGTTCTTAGAGAAGCCAAACGCTTCAGCTTCGCGCCGCAGAATGCGCACACACGCGGAGTGGAAAGTGGAGATCCACATGCCCTCGGCCGAATCACCGACGATGGCACCGACGCGCTCCCGCATTTCGGCGGCAGCCTTGTTGGTGAAGGTGATGGCCAGAATTTGGCTCGGCCATGCTTCACGCGAGCGCAGCAGCCCGGCGATACGACGCGTGAGCACGCTCGTTTTGCCCGAACCGGCACCCGCCACAATCAGCAGCGAGGGCCCTCGGTATTCAACGGCTTCACGCTGGCGCGGATTCAGCCCATCGAGCAGAGGGTCGCCAACGGGATTGCCGTCGTCTGAGCGGCCAGGGTCGTGAGAGTCAAGAGCTGTCGTCATCGCCCCTCGACTCTACCCGCGCGCAGTGACTGCGAGGTCGGGTTGGTCGGCAAAGACACCGTCGAGACCGGAATCCATGAGGGTGCGAAACTCTGCGAGCCAGTCTCCGTGTTGTTCAGGCTGTTTGCTCGAGCGCAGATTCTTCGGCAAGAACCGATTCTCGGCGCGCAGAGTCCAGCAGAAAACGAGGAGACCAGCGGCGTGAGCACGGTCAACCAGGTCGTTTGTCCCCGTGAGGTTGCCGGCCAGATCCTTGAGCATGAGCATTTTCTTATCCACGCTGATGCCGTCGACTTCGCGCGCGAGCTGAGCGAGCCCCTCGTCGCTGAGGTGATCGGCATAGCTGCGCGCCTTTGAACCGTGCTGGGCGATCAGATCAGAAGGTGCACCGCTCGACTCGAGCAAGAACACGAGCTGCCCCGGAATCCCTCGATCCCGGATGCGGTGCAGCACGCTCTGCTCGAACGATTCGATGATCAGGTTGTCGGCCGTGGCCCACTCCCGCACGTCGCGCGCAAAGAGTTCGTCGAGCGGCAGCCCGATCGACGCAAAATAACTCGCGTGCTTGATCTCGGCGACGATCTTCAGCGGGCGACGCGCCGCCTCCGGATGCTGGTCAACAATTTCCAGCAGGTCGCTCAAGCGCAGAATCGGCGATCCGTCGTTGTGGGTCGTGCTCGCCTGACGCACCTCGGGCAGCCGCTCGCGGGCCCGCAATGTCGAGAGCTCGTCCCACGTGAAGTCCTCAGTGAACCATCCCGTAATCGCGTCACCATCGATCGTCTTGGAGGTACGCCGATCCGCAAATTCCGGATGCTCCGCCACGTTCGTCGTGCCTGAAATCTCGTTCTCGTGGCGCAGCACCAGCACGCCATCGCGGGTCGCCACAATGTCGGGTTCGACAGCATCCGCCCCCAACGTGAACGCGAGTTCGTAGGCGGCTCTCGTGTGCTCTGGGCGATAGCCGCTTGCCCCGCGGTGCCCGATCACTAGCGGGCGAATGGTGGTGCTCATTGGGTCAAGAATAGGCGTTTCACCGGCTCCTACTAATATTGAGACATGCCCGAATGTTCGTCATGCGCTGCCGCGGTGCAACCCGAGTGGAAATTCTGCATCTATTGCGGAGAACCCACCTCGGCTGATTCTGCGCGCCCGGCTCCCCTGGCGGCGCCGCGAACAAACCCGATCGCGATTCTTGCGCTCATTCTCGCCGCCTTCGGTGGAGCGCCCGCTCTCATCTTTGGGCACCTTGCGATGCGACAAATCAAAGAGAACGGCGAACGCGGCATGGTCATGGCCCGCATCGCTACGGTTCTCGGTTACGTGTGGTTGGTCGTGTGGGCAATCCTGCTGTACTCGCTACTGACCAATGTCAGCTAGGCGGTTCTCGCTCGCGCGCGACTGGGAACCCACTCGGCGCCTCCCTCTGAGGTGGGGAAACTACGCCGATCGTTACGGCATAGGGCTCGCGCTCATCATTGCCGGCGCGGTACATCTGCAAGGCGCCAACCCCTACACCCTCCTGATCTTGCTGATCGGCACCACGATCACGGTCGTCGGTTGGTCGATCATGCCGTCCCAAGGCTGGCGCCGGATGATCGTGGTTCTGCCTGCCGTCATTCAAATCTGGATCATGCTCACCGGCCCGATGTCGATGTGGACGCTCGCTATCCCGCTGCTCTGTTGGCTTATCGTGCGACACCGACCGCTGATCTCCTACCTCGCGCTCATCATCCCGGTCGCGAACGGAATTGTGCTGACGCGCTTCTATCAGGAGTACTCCGATATGCCGCAGGCTCTCGCCATTTCGGCGGTCGTGCTGGTGGCCGCAGCGTGGGTTGCTCAACTGATCGCTCAGAGCGCAGCCAAACGGCACTGAGAGTCCGGCATTTCTCAGCGAACTCCGGTAGTTTTGGCTGTGCGCCACAAACATGTGGCACCACACCAACCAGAGGAATCATGGCACTCAATAACCCCGCTTTCTCCCGCGATGCTGCTTTTAGCTCGCGCGGCGGAACCGCCGTAGCGAACCAGGTCTCCAACCAGCAGCTCAATGACATGTACAACCGCGAGTCGGCTCCCGCCTCCGGTGACGTCATGACCGTCGAAGACACGATTGCCAAGACCGTAGGAGCCTTCGCGCTTCTGCTCGTCGGTGCCGCCATCGGCTGGATCGCCGACATGCCACTGCTGTGGATGGGCGCTGGACTCGTGGGCTTCGTCCTCGCCCTCGTCAACATCTTCAAGAAGCAGCCCTCAGGCGCTCTTGTTCTCGCTTACTCGGCAGTTGAGGGTGTCTTCGTCGGTGGCATCTCGCGTTTCTACGAGACCGCCTACAGCGGTGTCGTCACCCAGGCCGTCATTGCGACCATCGTCGTGGTCGGCGTCACGCTCGCGCTCTTCGCGAGCGGCAAGATCCGTGCATCGAAGAAGGCCACCAAAGTCTTCCTCATCGCCATGGTCGGTTACATGGTCTTCGCCCTCGTGAACATGGTGATGATGCTCACCGGAGCGACCGACGACGCTTTCGGCCTCCGCAGCGCGGAAATCCCCATTCTTGGCATTCCGTTCGGCGCCGTTCTCGGTGTGCTCGTCGTTATCATGGCCGCGTACTCGCTCGTGCTCGACTTTGACTTCATCCAGAAGGGTGCCGCCAACGGCGCACCCCGCGCCTTCGGTTGGAAGGGCACCTTCGGCATCATGATCACCGTCGTGTGGCTGTACCTCGAGCTGCTGCGCTTCTTCGCGATCCTTCGCGACTAGCGCCACCGTCGCACAACAACAAAGCCCCCGTCACCTCGGCATTAGCCGGTGACGGGGGCTTTGTCGTGAGGCGATCTGCCTATTTCGAGTCAATTCGACCCCAAGAGTCGCCTTCCCGGCCATTGCTGCCCAACAGAGATTGCACGTCTCGCCAACCATCACTGTGGCCGGCGAGAATCCGACGCAAGTACGCGGTCGTCACTCGTTGGATGACGGCTACGCGCTCCGGGTTCTCATCGGCAGTGGCGGCCAGGCCTGCGCCGGCTATTCCGCCAAGCAAGTGCTCTGCACCGACCAGCGTGAGTAAGTCTGTTGCTCCGGGGCTGAGGCGATACACATCGGTGAACCAATCAGGACCGCGACTCGAGAGGCGCGATTTATCATTCGCACCAGCAATCACGAGTGTCGGTGTCGATAGCTCAGCGAATGACGGGTTCATGAACGAGAAGTATTCGCGAGCAAAAGGAAGTAATCCGTCCCCTCCGGTCCCGGTCGTCGACAGCAGGATGCCCGCGCTGACGCGGGGGTCAGAGAGGTCCTCTCCCAGAGAACCGTCGGCGTCCAGCACTCGCGCTCCTAACAGACACTGCACACTCTGTCCTCCCCAGGAATGACCAACTGCCGCAACTCGCGTGCTGTTCATTCGCCCGGTGAGCCCGGGCACGCTGCCTTCGAGTTCATCGAGGTGGTCCACGACTCGAACGAGGTCGCGCACGCGCTCACGCCAAATCGTTGCGAACAGCGGGTCGCCCACGGCGATCGAATAGCGATGCGAATCCAGATGACTCGGCTGCACGACGACAAAGCCTCGGGATGCCCAAAAGTTGGCGAGCGGTGCGTACCCATCAGCGGATGACTCAAAGCCGTGTGAGAGCACCACGACGGGAAGATCAGCACCCGTGATTGGCGCGGTGATTCGCACCTCCAGCGGGTATGCGCGGTCTAATGATTCGAGCTGGAGCGGATGCACTGAAATTACGGGCGTTCCCTCGCCGACAAGCGCATCGAGTCGAGTGAGAGTGGGATCGAGCATGGTGATCATTTCCTTTCCTCTGGGGCCCCGCAATGCCATACTGGTAAGCGGAACCATGTTCCAGAAACAATACGGAACGATGTTCCGCTTAGCAAGCGGTCTGCGAGAGAGGACACAATGAAAGATGTGGTGAAACACACGTCTCAATCCGAGAAACCACAACGTGCCGATGCCCAACGCAACGAAAGAAGCCTTCTGGAAGCCGCCGCTGCCGTCTTCGTGACATCCGGCGTAAATGCACCCGTGAGACAGATTGCGGCACGCGCTGGCGTAGGCACCGGTACCATTTATCGCCATTTCCCTACTCGCCCCGAACTCGTAGTCGCGGTCTACCGCCACCAAGTGGAAGCGTGCGCCGAAGCCGGGCCGCGTCTGCGTGCCGAATGTTCGAGCCCCCGCGTCGCTCTTGAAAAGTGGGTTGAACTTTTTGTCGATTTTCTCGTAACTAAGCACGGCCTCGCCGAAGCGCTCAGCAACGACAGCAGCGGCGCTTCACGCCTTCACACCTACTTCATCGACCGACTCGTTCCCGTGTGCGATGACCTCCTCAACGCGAACCCGCGCGGGGGCGGTGGCCAGACGCTCACGAGCGGTTACGCGCTCATGCGGGGCATCGGCAATCTCAGCATCGGAGCAAGCGACGATTCTCGCTACGACGCCCGCCAGCTCGCCCTCCGACTAGTTACGGGAGTGCTCGCCGAATAGTCGGCCTCGTAATTACGACACAGTTTCGCAACAACGAAGCCCCCGTCACCTCGGCATTAGCCGGGTGACGGGGGCTTTGTCGTTAAAGCTCTATTCCCACTCGATCGTTCCCGGCGGCTTCGACGTGACGTCGAGAACCACGCGGTTCACCCCATCCACCTCATTGGTGATGCGGTTAGAAATCTTGGCCAGAACGTCGTACGGCAAACGAGTCCAGTCGGCGGTCATCGCGTCTTCCGACGACACCGGGCGCAGCACGATCGGGTGACCGTAGGTGCGGCCGTCGCCCTGAACGCCCACCGAACGAACGTCGGCGAGAAGAACAACGGGGCACTGCCAAATCGAGTCGTCGAGACCCGCAGCGGTGAGCTCGGCGCGAGCAATCGCGTCAGCCTTGCGCAGCAGTTCGAGACGGTCGTGAGTGACTTCACCGATGATGCGGATGCCGAGGCCGGGGCCAGGGAATGGCTGGCGGCCAACGATGACCTCCGGCAGTCCCAGCTCGCGACCGATCGCACGAACCTCATCCTTGAAGAGGGTGCGCAGCGGCTCCACGAGAGCAAACTGCAAGTCTTCGGGAAGGCCGCCCACGTTGTGGTGGCTCTTGATGTTGGCCGTGCCCGTTCCGCCGCCACTTTCAACGACATCCGGGTAGAGCGTTCCCTGCACCAAGAACTTGACGGTGTCTTCGCCGCCCTGAGCTTCGAGCACGAGCGCCTCAGCGGCGTTCTCAAAACTGCGGATGAATTCGCGGCCGATAATCTTGCGCTTCGTCTCGGGGTCAGTGACTCCGGCGAGGGCATCCATGAACTGGTCAACGGCGTCGACGGTGACGAGACGCACACCGGTGGAGGCGACGTAGTCCTCTTCAACCTGGCGGCGCTCATCCTGACGCAGCAGACCGTGGTCAACAAAGATGCAGACGAGCTGGTCGCCAACGGCCTTGTGCACGATGGCGGCAGCAACAGCGGAGTCAACTCCACCCGAAAGACCACAGATCACGCGGGCCGAACCGACCTGCTCGCGGATGCGCTCAACCTGCTCAGCGATCACATTGCCGCTGTTCCAATCGGCGGGGATGCCCGCAGCGTCGTGCAAGAAGTTCTCGAGCAAGTCTTGACCGTGAGTGGAGTGCTTGACCTCGGGGTGCCACTGCACGCCGTAGAGACCGCGTTCCTTGCTCGCAAAGGCGGCAACCGGAGTCGCATCGCTGCTGGCGAGAACCTCGAAGCCTTCCGGGGCTTCGGTCACAGCATCGCCGTGGCTCATCCACACCGTCTGCTCGTTTGGCTGGTCGGCGAGCAGCGCGCCGCCGCCCCCCTGAACCGTCATGTCGGTAGCGCCGTATTCACGCAGTCCGGTCTTAGCAACGATGCCACCGAGCTGGCGGGCCATCACCTGGAAACCGTAGCAAATACCGAAGACTGGAACGCCGAGCTTGAGGATGCCGGGGTCGAGGTCGGGCGAGCCAGGCTCGTAGACGCTCGACGGGCCGCCGCTCAGAACGATGCCAGCCGGGTTCTTGGCCGCAATCTCTTCAGCGGTGATGGTGTGAGGAACAATCTCGCTGTACACGTTGGCTTCGCGCACGCGGCGTGCGATCAATTGCGCATACTGAGCGCCAAAATCGACGACGAGAACGGGGCGAGCGTTCGTGTCTGCGGAGGTGGCCGTGGAGTCGGTCATGCACTTGCCTTTGCGGAGTCAGCGCCGGCCGCTTTCGCAGCTGCAGCGGATTCGAGTGTCGCGATCTTCGCCTCAACGAGTCGAGGCACCTGACGTTCGAGGAAGAACGACAGGAAGGGGATGACACCGCCGAGGGCGATGTAGAGGAAGCGCAAGAAGGAGTATCGCGTCAGGCGCCAGAGGATGAAATCGGCGGCCACGTAGAACACGTAGAGCCAGCCGTGAACAATCAGGATGATCGTCGAAACGTTGATGCCCTGTACGAGCTCTTTCGGCGTGAGCGTCAAGAAAGCGGAGGGGCCGTTCAGCTCAATGTCGCCGCCCAGTCCGTAGCGGAACACCATCATGAGGCACAGCACGAGCAGGAAGGTACCGGTGATGATCGACGACACCTTGTAGAACGTGAGGGTGCGACGAATGTTGGGGATATCTGAAAGCCGGGGACCGAGAGCCATGGTTCTAGTCTACGGCCGGGTCAGGGGTTGAAACTTCGCGCTCTTCTTCCCAGACATCCCTCACGAGGCGGAACCAGAGGAACACGGCAAAGCCAGCGAACACAACCCACTCCACGGCGTAGAACACGTTGAGAAGGTTGAGCGAAACTTCAGTCGACGGTGGTGGGGAATCGATCGTTTCGAGGCCAGCCGGGGCATCGAAACTAACCACGTAGCCGCCGTAGGTTCCGGCGGGCACGTCAGCCCACAGGTTCACGAGTTCGGAGACGGCAAGAGCGCTACGTTGCCCCTGCTCGAAGTCGGACTGTTGCGGTGACTCGGTCGGCAGCAGGCGACCCGTGATGGTGGCGGCGAGTGGCGCAGCCTCAAGCTGTGAAATAGCGGATGCCGCGGCATCCGACGTCGCAGCCCAGCCGAGCGCAACCGCCACACTGGCACCGCTCGGCTCAACGGCGTGGCCCACGACCCAGTAGCCGCGCCCTTCAACATCGTTGTTGCGGTCGGAGAGCACGATGTAGTCACCGGAAATCAGCTCGGCCTCAAACGTCACCACTTGACCGGTCGTCACATACGAGAGCGGAGCCTGAGCCGTGGCGACAGAATCGAGCGCCACGATCGTCTCGCTCTGCTGCTCGGTGATCTCGCCACCTTCAAGGCTGCGGCTGAGCTGCCACTGCCCGAGAGCCGCAAAGCTCGCTGCGATGGCGAGAGCCAGGATGAGCGCGCCGATCCAACGGGGCCGACGCGCAATCTGCCACATCGTGGCCGGTGCGGTGTCAGAAGCCGGGTCAGTCAGGGGGGAAGGGCTCGTACTCACTCGCTAACGATATCTGGTGCGGCGAGGCGAACCCTGTCAGCCGACTCATCGTCAGGCTCCAGTTGGCTCGCGAGTTCGGCATCGACGCGCTGCAGGTAGCGTTCGACTTCGGTGGTGGTGCGGGCGGCATCCCAACCCAAAACATCAGCCATCAGCTTCGCGGCGACGGGCGCAGCGGAGACGCCCCGATCCCATGCCTCAATCGATATACGAGTGCGGCGGGCCAGAACATCGTCAAGGTGCAGCGCCCCCTCGGCGCTTGCTGCGTACACAACTTCGGCCGCGATGTAGTCGTCGGCACCGGGCAGCGCTTCAGCCAGCGCGGGCTTCTCGCGAACCAGATCGAGCACCTCGGTGGCAAGTACGCCATAGCGATTCAGAAGGTGTTCGACGCGTGACTTGTGCACGCCATAAGTGCGGGCGAGAGCCGAGCGCTTGTTCCAGGCGGCCTTGTAGCCCTCCGCGCCGAGCAGCGCGACATCCTCGGTGATGCTCGCGGAAATCTTGCCGTCGAGGGCATCGACGGCGGCATCCACGGCATCCTTCGCCATGATGCGGTACGTCGTCCACTTGCCACCGGCGACGACCACGAGACCGGGAACGGTGTGGGCCACGATGTGTTCGCGGCTGAGCTTCGAGGTGAGGTCAGACTCCCCCGCCAGTAGCGGCCGAAGCCCGGCATAGACGCCTTCGACATCGTCGCGCGTTAGCGGCACCGCCAGCACTTTATTGACGTGTTCGAGCAAATAGTCGATGTCCGCCGCCGTTGCTGCGGGATGCGCTTTGTCGAGATCCCAGTCAGTATCGGTCGTGCCGATGAGCCAGTGACGGCCCCACGGAATCACAAACAACACGCTCTTCTCGGTGCGCAACAACAGCCCGAGCTTCGACTGGAAACGATCGCGCGGCACCACAAGGTGCACGCCTTTCGAGGCACGAACCTTGAACTGGCCGCGCTCGCCCACCATCGCCTGAGTGTCATCGGTCCACACTCCGGTCGCGTTCACGACTTGCTTGGCCCGAATCTCGAAACGCTCGCCGGTCTCCCGGTCATGGGCCAGCACGCCGACGACGCGCTCCCCCACTTTGATGAAGTCTTCGACGCGAACGCGCGATGCCACGTGTGCGCCGTAGTGGCTTGCCGTGCGTGCGAGCGTCGAGACGTAACGGGCGTCATCTACTTGTGCGTCGTAGTAGGTGAGGCCACCGCGGAAGGCGTCGCCGCGAAGGCTGGGCGCTGCACGCAGCATTTGCGTGCGCGTCAAATGACGGTGGTGAGGCACGCCGGGAGGTCGCCCTCCCGTGTAGCTCAGGAGGTCATAGAGCAACATTCCCGCACCGATATATAGGCGTTCGAACACCGGCTTGGTCACGGGATAGAGGAACCGTACGGGGCGCACAAGATGCGGAGCCAGGCGCTGCAGTAGCAAGCCGCGCTCTTTCAGCGCTTCTCGCACGAGTCGAAAATCGAGCTGTTCTAGATAGCGGATGCCGCCGTGCACGAGCTTCGAGGACCGGCTCGACGTGCCCGAGGCCCAGTCACGCGCCTCCACCATGCCGACGCTCAGGCCGCGCGTCGCGGCATCCAGAGCACTTCCGGTACCGACGATGCCGCCACCGATCACCAGAACGTCCAGTTCTGTGTCGCGTAGCGCGGCAATTGCGGCCGCGCGCTGTTCGGCACTCAGCGGTGCTGTCGGGGCAATCGATCGGGGCTTGACCATTGTTTTTCCTCCAGCGTCTGGCGGTGAGCGTGTGCTCAGCGCGCGGTATCAGCTACAGCGTGTTGTACGGAGCGACAACCACATCGACCCGTTGGAATTCTTTGAGATCGGAGTATCCAGTGGTCGCCATCGAGCGGCGGAGTGCACCGACGAGGTTCGACTGACCGTTGGGGTGAGAGGACGGTCCGTTGAGAATCTCGGCGAGAGGAGCGAGCTGCCCGACCTCGACCCGGTTGCCGCGAGGCAGCTCGGAGTGGTGAGCTTCTTGACCCCAGTGGTAACCGCCACCAGGAGCATCCGTCGCCCGGGCAAGCGCGCTACCCAGCATGACGGCGTCAGCACCGACCGCGATGGCCTTGACAATGTCGCCGCTCGTTCCGAGTCCGCCATCAGCGATGACGTGAACGTAACGGCCGCCCGACTCGTCCATGTAGTCACGGCGAGCGCCAGCGACATCCGCTACTGCGGTGGCCATGGGAGCGTGGATGCCGAGGGCAGTGCGGGTAGTGCTTGAGGCACCGCCGCCGAAGCCTACGAGCACACCGGCGGCTCCAGTACGCATGAGGTGCAGCGCTGCGGTGTACGTTGCGGCGCCTCCCACGATCACGGGAACATCGAGTTCGTAGATGAACTCCTTGAGGTTGAGGGGTTCGCTCGTCTTGGAGACGTGCTCTGCGCTCACGGTCGTGCCGCGGATGACGAACAGGTCGACTCCAGCATCCACAACGGTCTGGTGGAGTTCTTTCGTGCGCTGCGGGCTGAGCGCTCCGGCAACGGGCACTCCGGCTTCGCGAATCTCAGCAAGACGCTGCGTGACGAGCGCCGGCTTGATCGGCTCGGCGTACAGCTCTTGCATACGCGCGGTCGCCTGATTGGCGGGAAGCGAGCGGATCTCCTCGAGCACGGGCTCGGGGTTCTCGTAGCGGGTCCAGAGACCTTCGAGGTCGAGCACACCGAGACCGCCGAGCTTTCCCATCGCAATGGCGGTTGCGGGCGAGACCACGGAGTCCATGGGAGCCGCGATAACGGGGATGTCGAAGGTGTAAGCGTCAATCGTCCAGTTCACCGAGACATCGCGGGGGTCACGCGTACGGCGCGAGGGCACGATAGCGATGTCATCAAAGGAGTAGACGCGGCGAGCGCGCTTGGCACGGCCAATCTCGAAATCATTCACTACTCCAGCCTACCGCGCGCGGGATGAGGCGGAACCAGTGCGCCATTGACATTAGCTGAACAACTGTTTAGTTTGTTAAACATGCGTTCAAGAACGGATGACTCCACCACCAAAGCCCGCATTCGCGACGCCGCGATTCGCCTCATCGGCCGCAACGGTTTCGCCGCGACGAGCGCCCGCGCCGTCGCGACCGAGGCCGGAGTGAGCGCCGGCCTCGTCATCCACCACTTCGGCAGCATGCGAGACCTCAAGACAGCGTGCGACGACTACATCATCAACGAAGTCACCCACCGCAAAGCGGGGATGGGCGAAGGCGATGTGAGCGCCGCCGTGAGCGAGTGGTACGCCGACCTCGACGCCTACGAACCCTGGCTCACCTACCTTGGTCGCCTCTTCACCGATGATTCGGATGCCGGAGCCCACCTCTTCGATCGCTTCGTCGAACTCTCGCGCGAGATGCTCGAGCAGGGCGTCGCCAGCGGAGCCGTGCATCCCAGCAGCGACGAACACGCGCGAGCGGTGCTCCTCGTCACCCATAGCCTGTCGATGCTCACCCTGCAGAGCCACATCGCTCGCAGCCTGAACAGCGCACGGCTCAGCCTCGACAGCCTGAGTCGCATGGGCAACGCTGCTGTCGAGATTTACACGCACGGCGTCTACACCGATCGCTCAACTCTTGACGCCACTCGCGAAGCCGTCGCCGAGGCAACTCGCGAAGCCGCGGACATGCGCCAGCACGTGCAAGATCCCGATCCGCCGGCAATGGCTACCGACATCCCCACCCCCTAGTCACTTCCCTCGGATTTACCCCACGAAAGGACGAGGCCCCGGCCTCCCCCATGACTCTTGCCATAGAAACCCGAGCACTTACGAAGCGCTACGGCCGCCACACTGCGCTCGACGGCATGGATCTCGCCGTCGAGACGGGCAGCGTGTTCGGCATGATCGGCCCCAACGGCGCCGGCAAAACGACCGCGATGCGGCTCCTGCTCGACATCATCCGCCCCACCTCGGGCGACGCTACCGTTCTCGGTCGCTCCCCCATCAGCGGCGGTGCTGCACTGCGCCGCGAGATCGGCTTTCTCCCTGGAGAGCTCCTTCTCGAAGGCCGCGTGACCGGTCGCTCGCTGCTCAAGCACTACGCCGAGATCAGTGGCCGCGTTGCTCCCGGTCGCATCGACGAGCTCGCCGAACGTCTGGGGCTCGACCTCAGTCGCCACGTGCGCAAACTCTCCAAGGGCAACAAGCAAAAGCTCGGCCTCGTTCAAGCGTTCATGCACGAGCCGAAGCTGCTCGTGCTCGACGAGCCCACCAGCGGGCTCGATCCCCTCGTGCAGCAAGAGTTCTTGAGCATGGTGCGCGAGGCCCAACACAACGGCCAAACGGTCTTCCTCAGCTCTCACGTGCTCAGCGAAATCCAGAACGCGGCCGACAAAGTTGCGGTGCTGCGCAATGGAGTGATCGTCAAGGTCGGCGATGTGGCGAGCCTGCGCGCCAGTGCCGTGCGCCGGGTCTTCGTCGACTTTGCGGATGCCTCGGCCGCGAGCATTCAGTCAGCGCTGGCTGCGCTGCCGAACCTTGACAACCTCACCGTCACCGAAGGCGAGGTGATTCAGATCACCGGCACGGTCGAGGGACACATTGATGCCCTCGTCAAGGCAATTGCGCCTTTCCACGTGGTCGACCTGCGGGTCGAAGAGCAGGATCTTGAGTCCTCGGTCATCGATCTCTACTCGAAAGAGGCAAGCAAATGAGCCAGTCGGCCCGCACCATCCTTCCGCTCACCCGCCGCAACCTCGCCGATTCTTGGCGTGGCCTCCTGGGCTGGACCGCCGGAGTTGCTGGCGCCATCTTCCTCTACGTTCCGCTCTATTCGACCTTTTCCGATGAGAGCGCGGGCTTCGAGGAGATCATCGCGTCGTTGCCCGAAGGGTTCTCGAACACCCTCGGGTTCGAAGACCTCTCCAGCGGCGCGGGCTATGTTCAGGCAACTTTCTTGGGACTCATCGGCTTCGTGCTCTTCACGATCGCTGCCACCTTGTGGAGTTCCGCGGCAATCGCCGGCGATGAAGAGTCGGGCTCTCTCGAACTCACCCTCGCTCACGGCGTGTCTCGGGTGCAGATCATGGTCGAGCGCAGCCTCGGAGTGATGCTGCGGCTCCTCTGGCTTGCCGCGGTTTCGGCCCTGCTCATTCTTGCGCTTAATAATTCCTCGGGAATCGACCTCGAGCCCGCGAACATCGTCGGCGGAACCGCCGCGCTCTTGGGCTTGGGAGTGCTCTCGGCCAGCTTCGGCCTCGCTGTCGGAGCAATCACAGGCCGCCGCGCCTACGCCTCCGCGGCAGCAGCCGGAATCTCCCTGCTCGGCTATGTGCTCAACTCAGTCGGCAACCAGAGCGCCGACGTCGAATGGCTCCACACCCTGTCGCCCTATCACTGGGCCTTCGGCAACTCGCCCCTAAGCGACGGCGCCGACGCAGGCGCACTCGGCCTCCTCTTTGGCATCTCGGCCCTCGCGCTCGTGGTCGGTGGCTACGTCTTCAGCCGCCGCGACGTCTCGGCCTAGGCCGCACGCACACGACTCTTCTGCAACAGCAACGACACTAAAGCAACGACGAAGGCCTGCGAAAAGCAATTGCTTCTCGCAGGCCTTCTGCATGTCTAAGCTGCTCGCTCTCTGGCATAAGCGCCAGCGAGAGTGCCGTTGTTAGCGACGGTAGTTCGGTGCCTCAACAACCATTTGGATGTCGTGGGGGTGCGATTCCTTCAAGCCTGCGGCGGTAATTCGCACAAACTTGCCCTTTTGCTGGAGCTCCTCGATGGTGCGAGCTCCCGTGTAGAACATCGACTGGCGCAGGCCGCCGAGCAGTTGGTACATGACGGTGGAAACGGGGCCACGGTAAGGAACCTGGCCCTCGATGCCCTCGGGGATCAACTGGTCGTCCGAGGGAACGTCGGCCTGGAAGTAACGGTCGCGCGAGTACGAGGTCTTCTTACCGCGCGTCTGCATCGCACCGAGCGAGCCCATTCCCCGGTAGCTCTTGAACTGCTTGCCATTGAGGAAGATGAGGTCGCCAGGGCTCTCATCGGTTCCCGCAAGCAACGAACCGAGCATGACGGTCTCCGCGCCCGCAACGAGTGCCTTAGCGATATCACCGGAGTACTGAAGTCCGCCGTCGGCGATGACCGGGATGCCGGCCTCGCGTGCGGCGAGCGACGCTTCGTACACGGCGGTTACCTGCGGCACTCCGACACCGGCAACGACGCGGGTCGTGCAGATCGAGCCCGGGCCAACGCCAACCTTCACGGCATCCACACCGGCGTCGATCAGAGCCTGAGCACCCGCACGGGTGGCGACGTTTCCGCCAATGATGTCGATGGCGTCAAACGAGGAGTCAGCCTTCAGGCGGCGGACGATGTCAATAACGCCGGCGGATTCACCGTTGGCGGTGTCGACAACGATGAGGTCAACGCCGGCATCGCGCAAGCGCTCCGCGCGCTCCCACGCGTCGCCGAAGAATCCGATCGCAGCGCCTACACGCAGGCGGCCCTCGTCGTCTTTCGTAGCGTTGGGGTACTGATCGGTCTTCTCGAAGTCTTTGACCGTAATGAGTCCACTGAGCTTGCCCTCGTCGTCAACGAGAGGGAGCTTCTCGATCTTGTGCTTATTGAGGATGGCAATCGCGCCCTCACGGTCAATGCCGACCGGAGCGGTAACAAGCGGCGTCGTGGTCATCACGTCGCGCACGAGTACCGAGTCCATGTCTTCCGGCTCAATGAAGCGCATGTCGCGGTTCGTGATGATTCCGACGAGCGTGCCGTCTTCTTCTACAACCGGAAGACCGGAGACGCGGAACTGGCCACAGAGGGCATCTACCTCTGCAACGGTCGCTTGTTGTGTAGTTGTTACCGGATTGGTAATCATGCCGGATTCGCTGCGCTTGACCTTGTCAACATAAGCGGCTTGGTCGTCGATCGAGAGGTTGCGATGAAGCACTCCCAGACCACCATTCCGAGCCATCGCGATGGCCATTCGAGCTTCGGTGACGGTGTCCATCGCAGACGAGATCAGCGGCGAAGACACCCGAATCCTGCGGGTAAGACGTGAACTGGTGTCAGCATCGCTGGGAATTACGTCGGTGTGACCGGGCAAAAGCATTACGTCGTCATAGGTGAGGCCGACGAAGCCGAAGGGGTCTGGCTGTTCCATGTTAAATCTTCCTTACGGCAGGAGCGCGAAACCGGTGAATTGTGTTAAATCTCCGGCCAATCAATATTAACGGGTTTCATGCCAGAACATTCCCCCGCATAATGGCTTCACCGCTTTGTACCCGACAAGCATTTGTATGTCGGACCGCAATCGGCCGGTGTCGTCATTGCCGTCGGCACATCAGAACCCGCGGGATTCTTGAGTCCGGCTGGGTCCCTTCCTGGAGGTCCTGTGAACACAGCGGATTATCGCCGCACGCGACGGAAAAATAGACGAGGAGTGCTTGTAGCACTCATAGTTGCGCTTTCCGCTGCTTTCTCTCTGATGGCCATGCCTGCCATGGCCGACGAGGTTAACGTCGACGAATACGACAACAGCATCATCGGTAACGTCAAGCTCAATAGCGAGCCGCTAGAGGGTGTACTTCTCACCGTCTCCGGCGGAGGCTACGAGGTTGAGGTTGCCACGGATGCTGACGGTCAATGGAAAGTCGGCGTTCCCGACGGTGACGAATTTACTGTCACCCTCATCGAAGAAACTCTGCCCGAGGGCATTGCAGTTATCGACGAGACGGGCGAAGACGATACGCCCAATGAGAAAGAAGCGATGATCGGCCCGAGTGGCTCGACCGTCATGAACTTCTTTATTGGCCGCGGTGAACGCAACGTCACAAGCTTCTTCGACCAGTTTGTCGAGCGCATTGTGAACGGCGTGAACTTCGGGCTGATGCTCGGCCTTGCCGCCATCGGCATCTCTCTCGTTTACGGAACCACGGGGCTCTCCAACTTTGCGCACGCAGAAATGGTGACGTTTGGTGCGGTGATGGCGCTCATAGTGTCGGTCGACCTCGGTTGGCCCGTCTGGATTGCGATACCGCTTGCCGTACTTCTCAGTGCCGGCTTCGGGTGGTCTCTCGATGCCGGGCTCTGGAAACCGCTACGAAAGAAGGGTGTCGGCGTCGTTCAGCTCATGATCGTCTCGATCGGACTTTCGCTGGCACTGCGCTACACATTCCAGTACTTCCGTGGTGGCGGAACCGAGCAACTGCCCGGCTCCGACTCCCCCGACATTCCGCTCTTTGGATCGGTGTCGCTCAGCCAGACCAACATGATCAGCATGGTCGTCAGCATCGTCGTCATCGTGATCTTCGCGTGGTGGCTGGTGAAGACCAAGATCGGTAAGGCCACACGAGCTGTCTCCGACAACCCCTCGCTCGCAGCAGCATCCGGCATCGACGTCGACCAAGTCGTACGCGTTGTTTGGATTCTCGCCGCCGCGATGGCCGGCCTCGCCGGTGTTCTCTGGGCCTACTTCCGCCCGGGCATCCGCTGGGATATGGGTGCGCAGATTCTGCTGCTCGTCTTCGCAGCGGTCACCCTCGGTGGACTCGGAACTGCCTTCGGCGCGCTGGTCGGCTCGATCATCGTCGGCGTGCTCGTTGAGACCTCGAGTCTCTTCATTCCGTCAGACCTGAAGTATGTGGGAGCGCTCGTCGTACTCATCGTCATCCTGCTGTTTAGACCTCAGGGCATCCTGGGTCGCAAAGAGAGAATAGGTTAGGGGCCGCACATGGATATTCTGCAAATTCTCTCCAACACCGGGTCATCGCTGATTGCGCCGGCAACGATCGGATACGCCCTTGCGGCACTCGGTCTTGCCATGCACTTCGGCTTCACCGGTTTGCTCAACATGGGTATGGCCGCCTTCATGGCAATCGGCGCCTATGGCTACGCGATCTCAATCCTCACCTTCGGTTTCCCGTGGTGGGGCGGCATGCTCGTCGGTATCGGCGGCTCGCTGGTGTTCGCACTCATCCTCGGTATTCCTACTCTGCGCTTGCGCGGTGACTATCTGGCGATTGTGACCATTGCGGCTGCGGAAGTTGTGCGTCTGTTGTTCCTGACCACGACCTTCGATGAGTACACCGGTTCCGCCGATGGACTCAGCGGGTACCACACGAGTTTCCGTGCCTTCAACCCCATTCCGGATGGCACCTACGGCTTCGGCCCGTGGGAGTACAACGCCAACGGCTGGTGGGTTCGTATCTTCGGAATCGCCGTGCTGGCTCTGGCAGCGTTCATTCTCTGGGCTGTCATGCGCAGCCCGTGGGGTCGCGTCATCAAGGGAATCCGTGAAGACGAAGACGCCGTGCGCGCCCTCGGCAAGAACGTGTTCTCTTACAAGCTGCAGTCGCTGATGCTCGGTGGTGTCTTCGGAGCGATGGGTGGCATCATCTACGCCCTCCCCGCCTCGGTGAACCCCGGTGTATATGTGACGTCGCTGACGTTCTTCGTGTACACCGCACTCCTGCTCGGTGGAGCCGCCACGATCTTCGGACCGATTCTCGGTTCGGTCATCTTCTGGGCTGTACAAACCTTCCTGAGCAACCTGCTTCCCGCTATGGTCAACGTCGGCCTCCTCCCGTTCATGACCACAACGCAGTCGCAAACGGTGCGTTTCATCCTTGTGGGTGTGGCGCTGATGTTGCTCGTGATCTACCGACCACAGGGCATCCTCGGCAACAAAAAGGAGCTGACCTTTGTCAAGTAAAGACTCACCGGCTGCGCCGGTGGCACGCGAAAAAACAACGGGACTTCACAAAGGCGACATCGTTGCTGGTGTTGCCAAGGTCGATCCGATCATCGTTGCTGACGGCATCCGTCGCACCTTCGGCGGCCTGACCGCCGTGAATGTTGATCACGTCGAAATCCCTCGCAATGCGATCACCGCGTTGATTGGCCCGAACGGTGCCGGAAAGACGACGCTGTTCAACCTGTTGACCGGCTTCGATAAGCCCGACGAAGGAAAGTGGACGTTCGACGGGCACTCCCTCGCAGGCATGGGTGCGCACAAGGTTGCTCGACTTGGCCAGGTGCGCACGTTCCAGCTCACGAAGGCTCTCGGACTCCTCACGGTGCTCGAGAACATGAAACTCGGCGCAAAGGATCAGATCGGGGAGAACATTTTCCGCGGCATGATCCCGAGCCTCTGGCGTAAGCAAGAAGCCGAGATCGAAGAGCGCGCGATCGTTCTGCTCAAGAAGTTCAAGCTCGATGCCAAGTCGGCTGACTTCGCGGCCAGCCTTTCCGGTGGTCAGCGAAAGCTGCTCGAAATGGCTCGCGCCCTCATGAGCCAGCCCACTCTGGTGATGCTGGATGAGCCGATGGCTGGAGTTAACCCTGCGTTGACTCAGTCGCTGCTCGACCACATCCTCGACCTTAAAGACGAGGGCATGACAGTGCTCTTCGTTGAGCACGACATGCACATGGTGCGTCACATCGCCGACTGGGTGATTGTGATGGCCGAGGGCCAGGTCGTCGCTGAAGGTCCGCCGGATCAGGTTATGAAGAATCAAGCCGTCATCGATGCGTACCTCGGTTCGCATCAGGATGTCGACCTCGGCGTGGTCACTGGCCGCATCGAAGGCGAACTCAATACGGCAGCGATCGATCTCGCTGAAGAGGTAAAAGAACTCGACGCGAACATCGCTAAGCGCAAGGAGACTGGCAAGTGAACGCTATCCCCACCGAGAACGCGGTAGTCCATGTCAAGGACCTCACCGCGGGATACCTCCCGGGCGTGAACATTCTGAACGACTGCAACTTGGTCGCTAACCCCGGTGAACTAATCGGAATCATCGGACCGAACGGTGCCGGCAAGTCCACCCTGCTGAAGGCAATCTTCGGCCAGGTTCAGGTGCGTGGCGGTTCGATCAGCCTTAACGGCGCCGACATCACCGGGCTCAAGGCAAACAAGCTCGTGTCGCGCGGTGTTGGGTTTGTTCCGCAGAACAACAACGTGTTCCCGAGCCTGACCATCGAAGAGAACCTTCAGATGGGGCTCTACCAGAACCCGAAGATCTACGACGAGCGCCTTGAGTTCGTCACCGGCATCTTCTCCGAGCTGAAGTCGCGCCTCAAGCAGCGCGCGGGTTCACTCTCGGGTGGTGAGCGCCAAATGGTCGCTATGTCTCGAGCACTCATGATGGATCCCCACGTTCTTCTTCTCGACGAGCCGTCTGCGGGGCTCTCGCCCGTGAAGCAGGATGAGGCGTTCATTCGCGTATCGGAGATCAACAAGGCCGGAGTGACCACGATCATGGTGGAGCAGAACGCACGTCGTTGCCTGCAAATCTGTGACCGCGGCTACGTTCTCGATCAGGGCCACGATGCGTACGAAGGAACTGGGCGCGAGCTGCTGAATGACCCCAAGGTCATCGGGCTCTACCTCGGAACGCTCGGCACCTAGCCAATACGCTACACAGAAGGCCCCATCCGGATTCGTTCGGATGGGGCCTTCGGCGTTTGCTGAGCCCACCACGAGCTCTCTCCGGTTGCACCACCGAACCGTTCTCCGGACGCGTCACTATGGCGTCCTTGGTACTCTGCACGCCGTTTTCGCGAATGATGCGTGAGTGCGGGGCGCTCAGTGCCGTTCTGGGCGCTCATTTTGTCCCGAGCCATGCGTGAACCCGCTGGGCGGATGTGCACCCCTCACAGAGCGACCTGATGCGGTTTCACGTTCGGTCGCCGCTGAGTGGAGAGACTGAATCACTTTCAGTACCGCTCTGCGCACCGCATCACCGGGGCGTGCGCTCCCGCTGAGGGCTGCGAAGCGGCGAAATAAGGGTTTCGGTTGACCTCTCTACCCGCCAACCCCGACCCCGACTCCGACTCCGCAGTGGATGACGACGAGCGCACGAAAAAGGCCCCAACCCGTGAGGGTTGGGGCCTTCTCTTAGCGAAAGCTAAGTCTCAGTGAGGCTTAGTAAGCGCTGTAGGTGTTGTCTTCACCGTACTGGTAAACGCCGATCGTTGCTTCGGTGGGGTCACCGAGCTCGTCGAACGTAATCGGTCCAGAGATGCCGTCGTAGTCAGCTACGCCGCCACCATTGATGATTTCGGCGCAGTCAGCGAAAGTGGTGCACTTCTCGCCGTTGCCTGAACCACCGGAAACTTCCTGAAGCTTCTCAGCGATTGCTGCGGAGTCGGTGGAACCGGCTGCGAGCGATGCGAGAGCAAGGAGGATTACGGAGTCGAAGGACTCTGCTGCGTAGCTGAACTCTTCGAGCTCAGGCTGTCCCGAATCAACGTAGAACTCGTTAAGTGACGACGTGAAGTCGGCAATCGTGTCTACGCTCAGGCCGGGGAGGGTTCCCTTAGCACCGGTGAGGGTGCCAGCGTCGAATTCGTCACCGAAGTTCGCGAGGTTACCGTCTACGAAGTAAAGGTTCTCAGCGGGGAAGCTGCTGACGATGCTCGGGAGCATGGTCGACACTTCTTCGAAGGTGATCAGCGCGATGGCGTCAGGGTCCGCAGCAAGAACTTCGGAGATCTGAGCATCGAACGTGGTGTCACCGGTGTTGTACGTGGGCTGTGCAACAACTTCGCCACCAGCTGCTTCGAATGCTTCCTGCGTGTAGCCGGCAAGACCGGTTCCGTAGGAGTCATTGAGAACGATCATGCCGAGGGTCTCGTGACCATCGGCAGCGATCAGGTTTCCGAGAACCTCACCCTGAAGCACGTCGGAAGGAGCGGTACGGAAGTACAGTCCCTTGTCGTCGTACGTCGTGAATGCGGCCGAAGTGTTTGCCGGCGAGAACTGGATTACTCCAGCGCCAACAACCTGGTCAATGAACTGAAGCGAAACACCCGAGGATGCTGCACCAAGAATTGCGGAAACGTCTTCACCGAGCAGACGAGGGATTTCAGTCTCGTATGCCTTGTTGTCGGTGTCTCCAGAGTCGCCCTGAATCAGTTCGATCTGAATGCCGGCGTCTGCAGCGTTGACCTCGGACGCGGCGTACTCGGTTCCTGCAATCTCGGGCGGGCCGAGGAATGCGAGGTTACCGGTCACGGGCAGTGCCGTTCCGAGCTTCAGCGACAGTTCGCCTCCGTCAGAACCAGTGGAGGTTTCTCCGCTGTCAGTTGCACAGCCAGCCAGTACCAGTGCGCTTGCACCGACGATTGCGAGACCGCTCAACAGGGTCCGCTTGGACCGTGATGGGGAGGCCGTAGCCTTCGCGAATACGCTCATGTTGCTCCTTGCGTTTCGAATGTGTTCAGGAATCAAATGTGGCACTACCGTGTCGCCACACTGTCAAGCTATGCCCACCCGGCGCATCCGCACAATACGTCTGTACTACAGCCTTGTAACGCTCTTGGGAATCGTTACCATTCGTAGATATTGAGAAACGAAGGTGTTGATCAACTAATCCGGGTGTACACGTTGTCGCTACCGTACTGGTAAATCCCAATGATGGCGCCCTGCGGGTCGCCATTGTCACTGAGGGTTATCGGGCCTGAAACACCGTCGTAATCTACGGTGCGGCCATCGAGCACAATCTTCGCGGCATCCGCAAAGTTGAGAGCAACCTCACCATCACCGCTGCCACCCGATACCTCTTGCATTTTGCTGGCGATGCCTTCGCCAGAGATCTTCTGCGACGCCAAGGCGGCAAGGCTGGCGAGGATAACCGCGTCATAGCTCTCGGCGGCGTAGCTAAAGTCCTTGAGGCTCGGGTTGATTTCGAGAAGCCGGTCGGTGAAGTCCGAAATAGTTTCTACATCAAGTCCCGGATGCGTCACGATGGAGCCCGTGAGGCTGCCAGCCGCAAACCCTGAGCCGCGCTCGCCGAGCGAGAGCCCGGTGAAGAACAGCTGGTCGCCCGAGTATCCGGCAGCGATGAAAGCCTTGGCAATCTTCTCCGCCTGTTTCGAGCCAACGATGGCTACGGCATCCGGCTTCGCGTCGACGGCTGCGGCGATCTTGTCATCGAGATCGGTTGCTTTCTCGTCGATGCTCTCTTGGTAGATCACCTCGCCACCGCCGCGGAGGAATGTCTCGCTCACCGCGCGGGGAAGAAGTGGGCCGCAGAGAAGGTCTTCAGAAAGAATCGCGATCGAACCATCGACGCGGTCGGCCATCTCGGCGCCGAGGGCAGAACCCTCCAGCGCACAGGAAGGTGACGTGCGCCAGTACAGCTGACTGTCGTCATAGTTCGAGAAGTCGGGCGAATCGTTGGCTGGGGAAATCTCGACGACTCCCGCGTCAGTGATCGTGTCGATCACTTTCTTGGAGATTCCGTTCGACAGACCACCAATAATCACCGTGGCGCGGGCCGCGAGCAGCTCCGCTGCTGCATCCTCTGCGGTCGAGTCACTGGAATCTCCGGAGTCACGAGTCTCAACGTTGACGGTGAGGTTGGCATTGGCGTCGTTAACGTCTTGGGCTGCCAGAGCGATCGCTGCCGACACCGCCGGGCCAAACTTTTCGAGCGCTCCCGACTCGGGAACGAGGGCACCAATCGTGAGAGTCAAATCTTTGGGCGCAGGGCGCTCTTCGACAGGTTCTTCAACCGAGCATCCACTCATGACGAGAACGGCGGCGAGCACGCCGGCAACTGTCGCGAACCCACGACGGGCTCGGCGCGGCACGGGCATTCCAACGGGAAGGGAAGTCATCACAGTCGCTCCTATCTACCGCTCAACACAGAGAGCGGCATAGTTACGGTAATGGCCAATCCTGAAAAAGCGAACTCCGAAGAGCCAATCGGAAGGCAAAAGAGTGGCCCCAATCCGGGCGACACTCGAATTAGCCGAAGATTGCACCGCTGTTGTAGACGAACTTATTCTCGCCGTCGTAGGTGTAAAAACCCCAGAAACCGGGCTCGATGTTGCCTCCAGGAGTGAAGTTCACGGGGCCAGAGACGCCGTCGTAGTCGATGTCGTTGGTGGTCTTGAGAACCTCAAGGCACTCAGCGAAGCTCAGGCACTTAACGCCGCTCTTCGAGACGTCGTACAGCGAACCGGCGATCGCCTCCCCCGCATCATCCTGAGCGACGATTGCCGCGAGAACTGCGAGCATCGTCGCGTCGTACGTTTCGGCCGCATAGCGGTAACTGGTCAGCTTGGAGTTCGTGGACTTGAGCGTGGCGATGAAGGCCGTGGAAGGCTGGTGGCCTTCGATCACTCCGCGCACTCCTTTAAGCGTGCCGTTCTTGAACGCTTGGGAGTAATCGCCAGTGTTGAGCGAGGTGAGCCAAAGCTCTGAACCCGTGAACCCCGCAGCGGCAATCTTCTCGATGGCTGCCTTGGTTGCCTTCTCTGAGTCGTAGTTGGAACCCACCACAACGACATCGGGTGCAGCCTCTTTCAGGCTGGCAATGATCGCGTCGAACTTAGTCGTCGACGTCGTGAACACTTCGTCAGCGACAAGCTCCGTGTCATATTCGGCAAGCGCTTCAACGAAGGTGTCGTGCAGTGCTGTGCCCTGCTCATCCGCGATATAGACAAAGGCGATCTTCCGCGCCGTCTCGCCGCCGAGGAGCGCATCAGCCAGTGCATAACCCTGCTGATCGTAGGCGGGAATCGTGCGGAAGAAGTAGCCGTCATCGAAAACATCGTCGAGGCTCGAGAGCGTGGCGGCGGGAGAAATCAGGGGAATCTGGGCATCCATCGCGAGAGGAATTGCCCGCTGCACGAGGGCCGACGATGAGGGGCCGATAACGACATCCACGTCTTCTGCGACAAGTTTCTTAAAGTTCGACTCCAGCGTGGTCTTTGTGGCTTCGCCGGAATCGACCGCCACGATTTCGACAGGCTCATCGTTGACGCCACCGGCGGCGTTAATCTCTTTTACTGCCGCGGCCACTCCCGCTTTCTGGGCCGCCGCGAGGAACGAGAAGGTTCCCGATGTCGGAAAGATAGTGCCGATGCGCAGGATGCCATCGCCCGCGGGCGTCACCGCGGGAGTGGGCGTTGCCGACGGGGTCGATCCCCCATCGGCGGCGGCGGTCGGAGCAGCGGGAGGGACGGGGGCGCTGCACGCGGAGAGCGCGGCAACCACCAGCGCTGCGACAATGACACGTCTCGCCGGCTGAATGCTCGCCATTGCTTCGCCTTTCTTGGCGTGCAGGTCTCGGGCGACCACACACCGTCAGAGGAATACTACGGGGCGCCCGGAGCCTCTGCGGCGGAACCAAGCCGCGTACGAGAAGAGTGACGGAAGAGATCAAAGGTGAGGATCGCCAGCGCCAGCCACACGATGGCAAAGCCCAACCAACGCTCGGGCGGCATCGCCTCATGGAAGATAAAGACAGCGACGATCAACTGCAGAATCGGCGCCAAGTACTGGGCCAAGCCCATGTAGGTGAGGGGCAGTCGCCGGGCGGCCGCGGCGAACAAAATCAGTGGGATCGCGGTAATGGCACCCAAAAAGAGCGTCAAGGTCAAGTGACCGGCGCCCGCGGTGCCCGCAGCGAGTTGCCCATCGGCCGAGAGCACGAGCAGAACAACAACCGCGATAGGCGCAAGAAATGCCGTCTCGACGGCCAAGCCGCCGACGGCATCCGCTTTAGGGCCGACGTTCTTCTTGACGAGACCGTAAAAACCGAAGCTGAACGCGAGGCCGAGGGCAATCCACGGGAAGCTGCCATAACCAATTGATAGCACCAGGACTGCGAGCGCACTGATGCCGAGCGCCACCCACTGCAGCGGACGCAAGCGTTCGCGCAAGATAACGACACCGAGCAGCACCGTGACGATCGGGTTCGTGAAGTACCCCAGTGACGCCTCGACAATGTGACCGTTGAGGCTTGCATACACATAGATCAGCCAGTTGACAACGACGAAGGCGCCGCCCAAGCCGAGCGTCCAAAACGTCTTACGATCACGGATGATGGCGAGAACCCGACGATAACCGCGAGTGAACACGAGCAAGATCGCGCAAAACACCAGCGAGAGTACGATTCGCCAGGCCACAATTTCAATCGCGCCCGACTCCTTGAGGGAGAAGAACACGATCGGCATTGCGCCCCACAGCACATACGCGGAGACAGCAAAGCCGAGACCGCTCGGCGAGACGCGGTCGGTGGCGGGCGAAGGAGAAGTCACTTCTAAATCCTAGGGCTGACGACGAACGCTCAGCGCCATCCGCGATGCTGACGAGCAGTGCCGCCCGACGCCTCCGGATACGACGAAAGCCCAGAGCCGAGGCCCTGGGCTTTCGAACTGTCCTGCCGTTACCGGCGGACGAGAAATGAGTATCGCGTTAGCGAACGACTACGGCGAGAACGTCGCGAGCCGAGAGTACGAGAAGGTCTTCTCCGCCGTACTTCACCTCGGTTCCGCCGTACTTGGAGTAGATGACCTTGTCACCGACTGCGATGTCGAGCGGCACGCGGTTTCCGTTGTCATCGATGCGACCGGGACCTACGGCGACTACTTCGCCTTCCTGGGGCTTCTCTTTCGCAGTGTCAGGAATAACGAGCCCAGACGCGGTGGTCTGTTCTGCGTCAACCTGCTTGATTACAATGCGATCCTCGAGCGGCTTAATGGACACCGACACGTTTGACCTCTTTCTAAAGTGCTTGGGCTGGCACACTCCCTGTAGGAGTGCCAGATCAACTATACGGCTTGGTTGGCACTCGATCAACGTGAGTGCCAATTCGGATGCGGATACGGTTAGAGAATGAATCAGAGCGAATTGCGCGAGTTGCTTTCTGCCGAAGGGCTTCGCCTCTTGGACTCGCTGCCAGCCTGGCATTCGAGCGACGAGATCGTGCGCACCGTCGCCGAGCTGCGCAAGGCCGGCCACAGCCCCGGCCTCGTCGCCGCTGTTCTCAGTCAATCGAAACTGCGCGCAAAAGCCGCGGGCAAGTTCGGACCCTTCGCCGAGCGGATGCTCTTCACCGAGGCCGGGCTCGAACAGGCAACTCGACTCTCGGTCGCCGCCCAGCACGCCGGCCGCTTCTCGAAGGCCGGAGTGAAGTGGGTCGCCGACCTCGGCTGCGGCATCGGAGCGGATGCGCTCGCCATCGCCGCTCTGGAACTCAACGTCACCGCCGTCGAACGCGACGAGACAACCGCCGCGATTGCCGCGTTCAACCTCGCTCCGTGGCACAACGCCCAAGTCGTGCACGGCGACGCTGAATCTGCCGATCTGGCCGGCATCGACGGCATCTACCTCGACCCCGCTCGCCGCGACGCCCGCGTGCGCCTCACCAACCCCGCCGACTGGACTCCGTCGCTCGACTTCGCCTTCGGCCTCGCCGAGCGCTACCCCACCGGCATCAAACTCGGTCCAGGCATCGACCGCGACCTCATCCCCGACAATGCCGAAGCCCAGTGGGTATCTGTCGGGCGCGAAGTCGTTGAACTCGGGCTCTGGTTCGGAGCGGTAGCCCGCCCCGGCATCCGCCGTGCCGCCCTCGTAATCGGCGATCACGGCACCGCCGAGCTCACGGCAGCTGCCGACAGCGAAGACGAAGCCGCGGGAGAACTCGGCCAGTATCTCTATGAACCCGACGGCTCTGTCATCCGGGCGCGACTCATTGGCGATCTGGCACGTCAGCTGAACGCTCGCATGCTCGACACATCGATCGCCTATTTCAGCGCGGATGCCGCAGTCGCAACCCCGTTCGCCACGTGCTTTGAGATTGTGGCCGATTTCGCCCTCGACAAGCGCTCGCTCAAAAAGGAACTGGCCAGCCGCAAAATCGGGACCTTGGAAATCAAAAAGCGCGGAGTCGATATCGACCCCGCGACTTTCAGAACGTCTCTCTCACTCAAGGGTGAAAACAGCGCCACCCTTATTCTTACGCGAGTGGGCGGCAAACGTCGCGCGCTGCTCGCACAGCGCACGACGTTTACAGAAACCTCAGCAGCTATTGCTTAGTAGCCCCCGTAGTACGGCGCGTTGTAGCTAGCGTTGGCCACGAAGATGAAGAATACAATCCAGCCAACGATTGTGAGCAAGCCAAGGCCGGTGGAAATGTACCCGGTGATGAGGCCGGTGAGCCAGAACGGACGGGCGTAGGGCTGCTTCTTCTGCGCCATGTGGCCCAAGACAACTGCAGCGATACCGGGCAAGAGGCCGAGCGCCATAAACGTGAGAACGATGCTCGAAATACCCGTTGCCATCGAAGCGATTGACAAACCCTTGGGCGGGCCTGCCGGCACGGGACTGTACGCCGCCTGGCCGGGAGTGGGGCCGCTCGCGTAGCCGGGAACGGGAGTTCCGTTGGTCGAGGCGTAGGGGTTGGAAGGTGCTGCGGCTGGCGCTGCTTCGGGAGCGGTGCTGTCGGCAGCGGGCGCAGTCGAAGGCGTAACGGACGGCGCCGGCGGCACGGGCGGAATGCTCGTTGCCGCACTCGGCGCGGCGGGAGCGTCTGCCGGAGTCGTCGCAGCATCCGCGGTCGCCGCGGGAACGGCGGCGGGAGCCGCTGTGCTCGGCTCATTGGCGGCCGCAGTCTTCGCGGCAGCCGTCTTCGCAGCCGACGTCTTAGCTGCGGCAGCCTTCGTGGCGGCAGCCTTCGTCGTCGTGGATTTTGTGGTCGCAGCCTTTGTCGTGGTCGGCTTCGCTGCTGCAGCCTTGGAAGGAGCAGCCTTCGCAGCAGGCTTCTTCGCGGCAGGCGCTGACTTCGCCGAAGATGCGGCGGGCGATTTCTTGGCGGCGGGCTTTTTGGCCGAAGGGGTCGCCTTTGCGAGCGGAGTGTCTGACGTGGATGATCCGCCGGGTGAAGCAATCGGCGGGATGGAGCCGTCTGAGTTATTGGTAGCCATGCGCACACTTTAGCAAGCGCGGCTCAAACAAAAGAGGCCCGCACAACCGTGCGAGCCTCTTTTGTTACTTCACGTGTTAGTACGAGCTAACGCCGCCGATCGTTGCAGCACCGATGATGGTAATCACAACGATGAGGCCAATGACGAAGCCCAAGTAACCAAGAATGAGGCCAATGATGGCGAGAACCTTGCCCTGCTCACCGGTCTTCTTGATCTGGCTGAGGCCGATGTGACCAGTGATGATGCCGACGAGGCTCAGGCCGATGATGGACGTGACCAGCGAGATGATCGAGAGAACATTCCACTTAGCAACCGGTGCGCCTGCAGGTGCTGCAGCGTAAGGGGTGGGTTCTGACATAGCGAAATGCTCCTTTGAGGTAATGGGGCCGATTGCGGCGCACCCATATTCTCAGCCTGAAAGAAGCCTGTCAACGCAGGTTGCTCAGAGTTTACGGCGACGTTACGCCTGAATTTGGGTCACCGGCAGCGTGGAATCAGCACTAAAGCCCAGAGTTGAGGGATTTTTACCCGCCATCACCAATTGGGCGCCCAGTGCGGCAATCATCGCTCCATTGTCAGTGCAGAGCGACAGCGGGGGGATGCGCAACTCGATGCCTGCAGCGGCGCAACGCTCGGCAGCGAGCTCTCGCACGCGCGCGTTCGCGACCACGCCGCCGCCGAGCAACAGGCGAGGAACATCGCGATCAACGCAGGCCGCGACCGCTTTGGTGAGAAGAATGTCGACCACTGCCTCGCGAAAGCTGGCGGCGACATCCGCCTTCGAAAACTCCGTTCCGGCGTCTTGCTCGCGCTCGACCCAGCGGGCAACCGCGGTCTTCAGCCCTGAGAAGGAGAAGTCGTAGCGGTGCCGCTCAAGGTCTTTCGGGCGGCTCAAGCCGCGGGGAAAACGGATGGCCTTGGGGTCCCCCGTCGCTGCAACGCGATCGATATGCGGTCCGCCGGGATACGGAAGCCCGAGCAGGCGCGCGACCTTATCGAATGCTTCGCCGGCGGCATCATCGATCGTCTCTCCCAGCAGCTCGACGTCCGAGACAAGATCGCGCACGTGCAGCAGCGAAGTGTGCCCGCCTGACACGAGCAAGGCGATGGTGGGGAGGTCGATCTCGGTTCCGTCATCACGAAGAACATCGGCACCGACATGACCAACAAGGTGATTGACGGCATAGAGCGGCTTTCCCGTCGCCACAGACAGAGCCTTTGCCGCAGCGACACCGACCATCAGTGCACCGGCAAGACCTGGCCCGCTCGTGACGGCGATCGCGTCAAGATCTGCCAGATCGACGCCGGCTTCGGCGAGCGCCTGCTCCAGCGCCGGCTGGATCGCTTCGAGGTGCGCGCGGGCCGCAACTTCAGGAACCACTCCCCCGTAGCGCGCGTGCTCCTCCATCGATGACGAAATGACATTCGCCAGTAGGTGGTTGCCCCGAACGATGCCGATGCCGGTTTCGTCGCAGCTTGTCTCGATGCCCAGCACCAGCGGATCAGTTGTGTTGAGTGGCGTGACACCCGACGGCGCGGATGGCGTGGTCGCTGCGGTCGCTGCCGTCGCTGTCGGCACTGCGGCCGCGGCTGCCGTCGACGCGCTCACTGGCCGACCGCCGGAGCAAGCTTGGGCTCAGGAATCGTCAGTTGCATCACGATGGCGTCAACCCCATCCGGTTGGTAGTAGTTGGGGCGCACAGCGATGCGCTCAAATCCGAGCGAATCGTAGAGTTTTTGCGCCGAAGGATTATCGTCGCGCACTTCAAGAAAAAGTTCGCTGGCACCGCGATCGCGAGCCTCGACCATGAGCGCGTGCATCAATGCACGACCGATTCCGTGGCGGCGAGCATCCGGAGCAACCGCAATAGTTTGGATGTCTGCCTGCCCCGAGCGGTACGGCGCACGCAAGCCGGCATAGGCCTTCACCACCGCGGGTGCCTCAAGCGTTGTTGCCACAAGGTAGTAGCCGTGGTTGTCGCCGAGCTCGCCCCGCATCATGTCGCTCGACCAAGCGTCGTTGGCGAACTCGCTCGCCTCGATCGCCATGATGGCGTCGAGGTCGTTGATCGTGGCGCGGCGTAATTGCCAGCTCATGCGGTGACTCGTTTCGGGCCTGCGGAGGGGGTGACGTCGGGCGAGCGCAAATAGAGCGCTTCTTCGCCCGCAAACGGACGGTCGTTTTCGCGGAGTAAGTGCGCGAGACGTGCCAAGCGTGTGGCGCGCACCGGCTCGGTGTCACGCAGCGCAAAGTGCTCGAAGTTGGGCACGCTCGTGGCGAGCTCAGCGGCCGGAGCCAACGCGGGGCCCGCGACGAGAATCGGCAAGCCTGCAGCATCCGACCCCTCGTAGGTCGACCAATACAGCTCTTTGCGGCGGGCGTCGGTAGCTACCACTACGGGTTCTGTCTCGCCGAGCGCGAGAGCATCGTGAGTGACGACGGGCAGCACGGGAAGACCGGCACCAAAGGCGAACGCTCGAGCCGCCACGATTCCGACCCGCAGACCAGTAAAGGGGCCCGGGCCCATACCGGCCACGACACCAGTCAGGTCGGTTACAGCGAGTCCTGCATCGGCGAGGGAACCGTGGATGAAATCGCCCACCACCTCGGCATGCTTACGGGTGTCGAGAGAATTGCGTTCCGCGCGCACCGAACCATCGGCCGCCACGACCGCGACAGTCGTTCCCGCCGACGTGTCAATCGCTAACAGCATTGAGCCACTCCATGTCTGCCCATCGGGGGCCAGTGCCCGTCACGGTCACCGTGCGCGGCTCAATGGCCTCGTCGGCGAAGTCGTCGTGTGATTCGTTGAGGTCGTCAGCGCTGTTCTCGCGGGAGACACCGCCGAGGGGGCGGGCGATGTCGACGGTCAGCCAGCTGTCGCTTACTCCGTCAAGCAGGCCGGCACCCCACTCCACAATCACGATGGATGCTTCGAAGTCGATATCGAGGTCGTCGAGTTCTACAGCGCTACTGAGGCGGTACGCGTCAACGTGGACGAGCGGCGCCGCAGCGTCAGTCGACAATTCGACTCCCGCGTCATCCAGCCGAGGGTGGGTGCGTGCCAGCACGAACGTCGGGCTTGTGACCGTGCCACGGATGCCGAGCGTCTCGCCGATCGCCCGCGTGAGAGTCGTCTTACCGGCGCCAAGCTCGCCGTTGAGGAGAACCAGATCCCCCGCGCCCAGTTGGGCAGCGATCGTCGCACCGAGCTCGGCCATGCGCTCGGGCGTAGCAATAGTAAAAGTGGTCACGATTCGTACCTGCGGGTCACTCGCGGCCCGATGCGGGTCACGATTTCGTAATTGATGGTGTCGGCCGCTTCGGCCCAGTCGTCGGCACTCGGCACCGCAGCAGCAGGATTACCGAACAGCACCGCCCGATCACCAATCGCCACTGTCGCGTCGCCCATGTCGACCACAATCTGGTCCATTGCTACGCGGCCAGCGACCCGACCGAGAACGCCATTGATCGACACGGGGCCGCGATTCGACGCGTGGCGCGGAATTCCATCGGCGTAGCCCACCGGCACGAGCGCCAATGTGGTGTCGTGCTCACAACGGTACGCGTAGCCGTACGAGACTCCAGAACCCGCTGTGACGCGCTTCACCGAGACGACGGGAGCGCTCAGCGTCATCGCTGGCACAAGGCCAAGAGCGGCAACATCCACATCAGTGGCAGGAGCGAGCCCATAGCTCGAGATGCCGACGCGCACGAGGTCAAAGCGAGCCGCTGGATGCTTGAGTGCGCCTTCCGATGCCGCGAGGTGGCGAAGTTCTGGGCGTAACCCCACCGATTCGGCCATCGCAATCGCGGCGGAAAACTGTTCGATCTGTTCGAGATCGTGCTCGGCGCCGGCATTGGCCAGGTGGCTCCAGAGCCCCCGGACGCGAATGCGGCCCGCCAACTCATGGGCGACAGCGGCTTCAAAGAACTGGTGCCACTCATCCAAAAAAGCGCCGTTGCGGTGCAGGCCGGTGTCAACCTTCAGGTGTACGTACGCGGTGTCGGATGTCGCGGCGACCTCATTCAGCTGAGCGAGGCTGCTCACGCCGAGGTCGATCTTCGCGCGCACCGCTTCGCCAAATGCTGCGCCCGGCTGGTGCAACCACGCCAGGAGCGGAGCGTCGATTCCTGCCGCGCGCAACGCAAATGCTTCATTGAGGTCGGCGACGCCCAGCCAGTCGGCGCCGCCGGCGAGAGCAGCACGCGCGCTTTCCACCGCACCGTGGCCATAGCCATCCGCTTTGACGACGGCCATCACCTGCACCGGTGCGACGAGCGCCCGCAGGGTCTCCACGTTGTGGCTAATCGCCGCGGTGCTGATCGTGGCAACTCGAAGGTCATTCATGGGGTGGCCTCGGCAATGACATAGGCAATAGCGATTCCCGCGTCGTGGCTCATCGAGAGATGAACCGAAGTAATGCCCCGACGATCGGCAATGTCTTTCGTCGAGTTGTGAAGTTCAAGCGAGGGGTTTCCCAGCGAATCCGACACCACCCGCATGTCGTGCCACGTGACACCACTCGAATCTCCGAGCGCCTTGATGAGTGCCTCTTTCGCTGCGAACCTTCCGGCGAGCGAGCGCAGTGGGCGCGGCTTGCCCTCCTTGAGTTGTTCGCTCTCAGAGAACAGGCGCGATGTGAGAGTCGGTGTGCGCTGCAACGCACGCTCGAAGCGGGCGATGTCGACGACATCCACACCGATCCCCACAATCACGGTGAAACCTATTCGACGGTGACAGACTTCGCGAGGTTGCGAGGCTGGTCGACGTCGAGTCCCTTCGCAGCAGAAAGCTCCATACCGAAGATGTGCAGCGGGATGACAGCAAGCAGCGGCTCAAAGAACGAACCAGCCAGCGGAATCGGGATGACCTCATCGGCGAAGGGAAGCACGGCGGCGTCACCCTTCTCAGCAATCGCAATAACGCGAGCGCCCCGAGCACGGATCTCCTGAATGTTGGAGACGACCTTCTTGTGAAGCGAGTTCGGGTCGCGCGGGCTCGGAACGATGACGAAAACAACCTGGCCAGGCTCGATGAGCGCGATCGGACCGTGCTTGAGCTCGCCAGCGGCAAAGCCCTCGGCGTGAATGTACGCGAGCTCCTTGAGCTTGAGCGCACCCTCAAGCGCGACCGGGTAGCCGACGTGGCGACCGAGGAAGAGCACCGACTGAGTGTCCGTCATCCAGTGAGCGAGCTGCTTGATCGACTGCGAGGTAACCAGAACCTCAGAAATCTTCTCCGGCACCGCCTGCAACTCTGCGACGTTGTCGCGAATGGCGTCATCGCTCAGCGTGCCACGCACGCCCGCGATGTGAAGGCCGATGAGGTAGAGCGCGGTGACCTGAGCAACGAACGCCTTCGTGGATGCCACAGCAACCTCGGGGCCCGCGTGCGTGTAAACAACAGCGTGCGATTCGCGTGGAATCGTTGCACCGTGCGTGTTGCACACCGAAACAACCTTCGCGCCCGACTCCATCGCGAACTTGACCGCCATGAGTGTGTCCATCGTTTCGCCGGACTGGCTGATCGAGATAACGAGCGTGCGCTCGGTCAGGATCGGGTTGCGGTAGCGGAACTCGTGAGCGAGTTCCACATCAACGGGAACGCGAGCCCACGCCTCAATGGCGTACTTGCCGAGCATGCCCGCGTACGCGGCAGTTCCACACGCGATAACGACGATGCGGTCGATGTTGGCGATGATCTCGTCGCCGAGAGGCTCGAATTCGGTGAGCTTGACCAGCCCATCCTGAACGCGACCAAGAATGGTGTTGGCTACGGCATCCGGCTCTTCGCTGATTTCCTTGGCCATGAAGCTCGACCAGCCGCCCTTTTCGGATGCCGAAGCATCCCAAGCGATGTCGAACTCTTCAACCTCAACGGCATTGCCATCGAAATCGATAACGTCGACGGAGTCGGGGCGGATCGTCACAATCTGGTCCTGGCCGATGGCAACAGCGCGGCGCGTGAACTCAACGAATGCAGCGACGTCGGAGCCGAGGAAGTTCTCGCCATCCCCCAAACCGATAACGAGGGGCGAGTTGCGGCGAGCGCCGACAACGACGCCGGGCTGATCCTGGTGAACGGCGAGGAGCGTGAAGGCACCCTCGAGACGAGCAACGACAGCGCGCAGCGCGTCGGTGAGGTCGCCGCTCTTTTCGTACTCGCGGCCAACGAGGAGTGCAGCAACCTCGGTGTCGGTCTCGCTAGCGAAGGTCGCACCTTCAGCAAGCAGCTCGTTCTTAAGCTCGGAGAAGTTTTCGATGATTCCGTTGTGAATCAGGGCGAGCTTGGAGTCGCGACCCAGGTGAGGGTGCGCGTTGACGTCGGTGGGGCCACCGTGAGTTGCCCACCGCGTGTGTCCAATACCGGTGGCTCCGTTGCTGAGCGGAGTGGCTTCGAGGTCATCGACGAGCATCTGGAGCTTGCCGGCACGCTTACGCGTTCCGAGCTCACCATCCTCGTCAATGATCGCAATACCTGCGGAGTCGTAACCCCGGTATTCGAGACGCTTGAGCCCACTGAGTAGCACCTCAAGGCTTTTGTTGTTACCGACGTAACCGACAATTCCACACATGGAGACGAGTTTAGTTCCCCTAGCTGGGTATCTGTGCGCAGTTAGGATGAACGTGATGCACGAACATGGCTCCGGACACGGTCACATCTCTCCCTTTTTCGAAATCGATCGGAGCGATTGGGCTGAACTTGCTCCCAAAATGAAAGTTCCCCTCACCCAGGCGGAGCTTATCGAGCTGCGCGGATTGGGCGATGAGCTCGATCTCACCGAGGTGGCCGAGGTCTATTTACCCCTGAGCCGGTTGCTTAACCTCTACGCCGAGAACGCCCAACGGTTGCACGCCGCCACCACGCAGTTCTTGGGGGCCACCACCTCCAGCACGCCCTTCGTGATCGGTGTCGCCGGGTCTGTCGCCGTCGGCAAGTCAACGATTGCGCGTCTGTTGCGCGAACTGCTCTCCCGCTGGGAGGGCACGCCCCGGGTCGAACTCATTACGACCGATGGCTTTCTGCACCCTAACGCCGAACTCGAGCGTCGTGGAATTCTCGAGCGCAAAGGCTTTCCCGAGAGCTACGACCGTCGCGCCCTGCTGCGCTTCGTGAGCAAGATTAAAGCCGGCGAACCAGAAGTGCGCGCGCCGTTCTACTCGCATTTGGCGTACGACATCATTCCGGATGCCGCGGTAACCGTGCGCAAACCCGACGTTCTTATCGTCGAGGGTCTCAACGTGCTCCAGCCCCCCATGGCGGGCAAGAGCCTCGCGGTCAGCGACCTCTTCGACTTCACCATCTATGTGGATGCCCGCACAAGCGATATCGCGCACTGGTACGAGGAACGCTTCTTGCGCCTGCAACGCGGCGCTTTCAGTAACCCGCGCTCGTATTTTCACCGCTTCGCCGACCTCGACGAGGATGCTGCCCGCGCCCGCGCCCGCGAGGTGTGGAAGCGCACTAACGAACCCAACCTCACGCAGAACGTGCGCCCCACGCGTCCACGGGCGTCCCTCATCCTGCGCAAAGATGCCAATCACGCCGTCTCAAAGGTTCTGCTGCGCAAGACCTAAAGAGTGTGCGGTATCGCGATTGTGCGGCGGAGCCGGCTAGCGCTTGAGGCGGTAAGTGGCTGAGTGCCTTATCTGCTGAGCTGCCTAATGGCTGAGCTGAGTGCGAACGACGTCAGCGAGGCGGTCTGCCATCTGCTGAGCAACTTCTTGGTGTTCGGCTTCGACCATCACGCGAACCATCGGTTCGGTTCCGGATGCCCGCAAGAGCACGCGCCCGGTATCACCCAACTCTGCTTCAACAGCGGCAACCGCCTCAGCGATTACGGTGTCGGAACCAAGCGAGTGGTGGTCAATTCCGCGAACGTTCACGAGAACCTGCGGGTATACCGTCATCACCTCGGCAAGCTGCGCGAGCGTCTTGCCGGTACGAGCCATCTCTGCCACTAGGTGCAGTCCGGTGAGGATGCCGTCTCCGGTAGTCGCAAACTTGGTCATGATCACGTGGCCCGACTGCTCTCCGCCGAGGGAGAGTCCGTGGGCGCCCAGCGCTTCGAGAACGTAGCGGTCGCCCACCTTGGTCTCGAGCATCTTAATGTTGTGCTCGGCCATGGCACGGCGCAGCCCCAAGTTGCTCATCACGGTCGCTACGAGAGTGCGATCGTGAAGCACCCCACGTTCGGCCATGGAAACCGCAAGGATCGCCATGATCTGGTCGCCATCGACGACGTTGCCCTCTTTATCGACAGCAAGGCAGCGGTCGGCGTCGCCATCGTGGGCGATTCCGACATCGGCACCGTGGGCCAGAACGGCAGAAGCGAGGTTGTCGAGATGCGTTGATCCGACGCCGTCGTTGATGTTGATTCCGTCGGGATCCGCACCGATGACGGTGACCTTGGCCCCGGCATCCGTGAACACCTGGGGCGAGACGCCTGCCGCTGCGCCATGGGCGCAGTCGAGAACGACGTGGATTCCGGCAAGCTGGTTCGGCAACGTCGACAAGAGATGCACGACGTAACGATCTTCAGCATCGGAGAACCGGCGGATGCGACCAACCTCAACACCGGTCGGAGCGAGGCTCGGAGCGGAGAGAGCGGCTTCGATGCGGTCTTCGACTTCATCGGGAAGTTTGGTGCCGCCCTGACCGAAGAATTTAATTCCGTTGTCTGGGGCGGGATTGTGCGACGCGGAGATCATGACTCCGAGGTCGGCTTTAAAGTCGGCAACGAGAAACGCTGCTGCCGGGGTGGGGATTACTCCGGCGTCGAAGACATCGACGCCCGAGCTCGCGAGCCCCGCGGATACTGCGGCGGAAATAAATTCGCCGGATACGCGGGGGTCGCGTGCGACAACTGCAACCGGTCGGCGGCCTGAAGCGCGCCGACCATCAGCAACTCGGCCTTGGCCCAGTACGACTGCTGCCGACTGAGCCAAGCCGAGCGCAAGCTCGACAGTAAGATCACTGTTCGCGAGTCCGCGAACGCCATCTGTACCAAAAAGTCGTGCCATACGTTGCCGCTAGCAGGCGAAGCGGGTTAGCGCTTCGAGAACTGCGGAGCCTTACGCGCCTTCTTGAGTCCAGCCTTCTTACGCTCCTTGACGCGAGCGTCACGAGTGAGGAAGCCGGCCTTCTTGAGGGCAGCACGGTTGTTCTCTTCGTCAATCTGGTTGAGCGAACGAGCGATGCCGAGACGCAATGCGCCGGCCTGACCCGAGGGGCCACCACCGGTGATGCGTGCAATAACGTCATAGCCGCCGAGCAGGTCAAGGATCTTGAACGGATCGTTGATGAGCTGCTGGTGAAGCTTGTTGGGGAAGTACTCGGCGAGCTCACGGCCGTTGACCGTGATGGTGCCCGAACCGGGAACGAGACGCACGCGGGCGATTGCCTGCTTGCGACGCCCTACGGCTGCGCCGGGAACGGTGAGAACGGGGCGAGGTGCGCTGGGCGCCTCAACTGCTGCCGACTCGGTCGTGTACGACTCGGGTGCACCCTCGGTGATTGAATCTTCGATCTTAGCCACTGTAATAAGTCCTTTAATTCTTTGCTTCGTGAAGCGCGGGCGCTACTGAGCGACCTGGTCGAGGGTGTACGGCGTGGGCTGCTGGGCAGCGTGCGGGTGCTCAGCACCTGCGTATACCTTCAGCTTCGAGAGCTGAGCGCGACCGAGCGAGTTCTTGGGGAGCATTCCGCGGATTGCCTTTTCAACGGCGCGCGTGGGGTGCTTCTCCAACAGCTCGGAGTACGTGGTGGCCGTGAGCCCACCCGGGTAACCGGAGTGGCGGTAAGCCTTCTTCTGCTTGAGCTTGGAACCGGTGAGGGCAACCTTCTCAGCGTTGATGATGATGACGAAGTCACCCATGTCCATGTGCGGAGCAAAGGTGGCCTTGTGCTTTCCGCGGAGCAAGATGGCTGCGTGGCTGGCGAGACGGCCGAGAACGATGTCGGCTGCGTCGATGATGACCCATTCCCGCGAGATGTCGTCGGGCTTGGGCGAATATGTGCGCGTCACAATAGTGCTGCTTTCATTGATCGAGTGAGGTGTTCGTGAATCCCGCTCCGATGGTTGTTTCTACAGAAACAATTCCGGTGGAGGGCTCATGATCGGATGCCGCACCCTATAGTGCAGACACCAAGGGTCAACAATAGCGGAACTCCGCGTCCGCAGCAAACGCCGATGCTGCTACTTGACGGTACCCGTCAGCGCAGCGCGACGTTCGCGGAAGTCGGGGCGATCGAAGTAGTGGGCGGTCACTTCGGCGCTCAAGCTCGCGATGCCACCCGCTTGGAGAGCTCCGAGGCGCACTCGCGCGCTCTTGACGGCCATGAGAGAGATTGCTTCCGCGCCTTCGGCCGTGTCAGCGATAGCGACGATGCCGTGGTTTCCCAGCAAGATCAGCGACGGCACTTCGCCGAACTCGTCGACGTGAGCACCAAGCTTCTCGAGAAAGAGTTGCCCCAATTCAATCCCGGGCTGAGCGTAAGGAATGTAAAGGCTGCGACCCAGCACCATGAGTTCGTCTGAGTACACCGCGTCGGCGAACGACGTTTCGGCGTGAGCGCTTGCCAGCAGCGAGACCACAGCCGTCGGGTGTGTGTGGGCGACGTACCGTACCGGCGCATAGGCGCGCACCGCAACGTGAATGAGGGTCTCAATGGATGCCCGCACGCGCTTGCCGTCGACCTCACCGGCATCCAACTCGGCTGTCAATTGATCTTGGTCGGCGTTCGGGTCGCGCAGTACGGCCAGCAGCGGCTCGATTTCAACGCTCACGAAATTCTCGACGGTTGCCGTCTGCATCGAAGAACCCGAGGTCTTGACGATGATCGTGCCATCGGCGATGAGTTCGCTGGTGTTCCCCTCTGCCAAGATCACGAGGTCGCGTTCCGGCAGGCCGAGGCGGGTGGTGAGGCCCAGCAGTTCGTCACTAACGAGGTCGAGGGCAATTCGTGCGGTCATTTTCAGTCCTTTGTTCGGCGAGATCGGGTGGGGCGAATTCGAGGGTGAGGCGAATTCCGGAATGGGGGGGCGCTATTGAGGCGTGTACGTCACTGGATGATGGGTGCGCTGAACGAGGTCGCGCAGCGAATCGAGGCTTCCCGAGATGTGGCCCATGGCTCTGGCTTGCACGAGAACGCTACCGAGCGCTGTCGCCTCAACCGGACCCGCGAGAACGGGGATGCCGGAGCGGTCGGCCGTACGCTGGCAGAGGAGGCGATTGAGCGATCCACCGCCCACGATGTGAATGTTCCGAACCGGCACATCGCCGAGCGAACTTGCACTCAACACCGCATCCGCGAACGCTTGCGCAAGCGATTCGATGATGCAGCGCGCCATTTCGGCGCGATTCGCTGGCACGCGAACGCCGTGCTCGGTGCACCATTCTGCGATGCGGCGCGGCATATTTCCTGGTGCCAAGAAGCGGGGGTCGTCGACATCCACCACGGGCATGGTTTCGGTCACTGCAGAGGCGGCCTCGATGAGCGCGGGCAGGCTAATCGTGTCACCATCCCGTTCCCACTGCCGAACAGCTTCGCTCAAGATCCACAGGCCCATGACGTTGCGCATCAATAAGATACGGCCGTCCACGGCAGCTTCGTTCGTGAAGCCGCCCGTTCGTGCTGCTTCGGTGACGACCGGGTTCTCCAACTCCACCCCGGCAAGGCCCCACGTGCCGCACGAGATAAACGCCGCGTTCTCCGGCTGCATCGGGATTGCGGTGACTGCCGAGGCCGTGTCGTGCGAACCAACCGCCACCACTTCAATGGGCGACTCAGCGCGCACTTGTCGCGCGACATCCAGGTCAAGTTCGCCAACACGAGTGCCCGGGACCACGAGTTCAGGCAGCAGTTCGCGCCGCACTCCGGCCACGTCGAGCAAGGTGTTACTCCACTGCCGCGAGTGCACGTCGAGGAGCCCAGTCGTCGACGCCATCGTTGTTTCCGCAACGCGCGCGCCGCTCAACCAGTACGTAAAGAGGTCGGGCATGAGCAAAACGGTGTCGGCGAGCTCAAGCCGCGTTTCCGCAGCATCGGTCGCAAGTTGGTAGATCGTATTGATCGGCATGAACTGGATGCCGGTTGCCGCATATTGCTCAGCCTGCGTGCTCAGCGACTGCACTCGTTCCATCGCGGCGTCGGTTCGTTCATCGCGATAGTGCCGTGGATTGCCCAGCAAATGTCCGTCGCGCAGCAGTCCGTAGTCGACGCCCCAGGTGTCGGTCGCGACAGACGAGACCGTGGGCACTTCGCGGATCGCCGAAGTGAGCCCGTCGAGCGCCCCCTGCCATAGAGAGAGAACATCCCAGTGCAGGCAGCCGCGTACGCTCACCGCACGATTAGTGAAGCGAGCGTGCGTTGCCGTGCGCAGCTGGTCGGGGCCGACTTCGCCCAGAATTACGCGGCCGCTAGTCGCACCAAAGTCGAGAGCAACAACGTGGCCCACCATTCAGTCCTACTTGCCCGCGCTTAGTCAGACTCGCGAGCGAGCCACGAGATCAGTTGGTTCCACAGGGGAGCAAACCCGTCCCATTCCAAGAACTCGGTCGGCAGCCAGTGCGGGCCCATGTCGCTCGCAAAGGCGGCAACACGGCCGGCACCTTCGGCATCCACGACAAGAAGCGGGAATGCTCCCACGGTCGCGAGCGTCTGGGCACCGTCGCGGGCGACCAAACGGTGATGACCGAGCACTGCGGGCCACGAGGTCGGCAGACCGGCGGTCGCCGCGTGGTTGTCGAGTGAGGTGGCGTCGACGCCCTGCGGAGTCTCTTCGCGGTCGTCGCCAATTTCCATCTCGACCGGAAGAACGCTCGCCAGCGCCGTGTTGCGGTAGTTCGCCTTGGCTTCAATTCCTTGGAAGCTGAGGTAGCCACCGACCATGAGCAGCGAACCGCCATCACGCACCCATTGGGCCAACACTTCGAGGCGGTGCGGAATCCGCTCCCCCTTCGCAAAGACACCGTTGGGTAGCAGCAGGGTGTTCGCCCCAATGTCACTGAGCACAACAACGTCGTACTGGCTCAGCTCCTCCGCGGTCGTGGGGAATCGCTCCGCCGCAACGTGGTTGGGCTGAAACTCGACACTGTTACCCGCTGACTTCAGAGCAGCGATGAAGTCATCAGCTCCCTCGGCGTACGCGGAAGTGACAAACGAGTCAAAGCCCTTCGTGTGGATCGACGTCGTCGACCATGACTCTCCTGCGAGCAATACCTTCGCCATGTCTCTCCCTGTAGCTGTTCGTTCGGTTAGTAAGCGAGGCCGCGGGGCTCAGGGCCCATCGCGACGTTGCGCTCACCGACGACTTCAAAACCGTTGTCTTTGTAGGCCTGGTAGTCGAAGTTTTCGCATTCCTCATATCCGACCATGTGGTAGTCAGCGAAGCCTTCCCAGTCTTCGTAGCCGTCACCGAAGTTGTTCTCGAGGAACGCATCCGCCATGGCCATCCCGAGGCGCGGGCCAATGTAGAAAGCACCCATGGCCATGAGGTTGCAGTTGTTGGCGGTGGCGGCACGAAGAGCTGCTGGCGCGCTCTCGCACACAGCCGCGTGAACATGAGGCACCTTGCTGGCAGCAACGTGGATGCCCATCCCCGTGCCACAGAAAGCAAGAGCCTTCTCGAACTCGCCCTCGGCAAGCTTGGCGCCGAGCATGAAACCCGCACGGTGGTACATCGGAATGTCGTCGAGGGTTGGCGTCAGGTCAGTGACGGTCCAGTCACGTGCTTCCAGGTGGCGCTTGACGGCCTCTTTGAGCGGGAACCCGGCAAAGTCGGCGCCCACAACAACGTGGCGGTCCTTGGTCAGCTTCATGATTTGTTTCCTTTCAACCCGAACAGGCGAGAGAGCCTGTTCTTTTTAGTCCATTGATTCACCACGATGACGAGGAGCAGCACTCCACCCCAGATCAGCGGGCGGTAGAAGTTGCTGATGTTCGGGAACGTGTTGAGCAGTGAGGAGAGAACCTGCAGCACAACCACCGCGAGGATCACACCAGACAATCGGCCTGATCCACCGTTCGGGTTCACGCCACCCAGCACCACGATGAGCACTGCGAGCAGTGTGTAGGTGGAGCCATAGTCGGCCTTCGCCGAGTTGTAGTTGGCGAGCATCACGAGACCAGCGGCCGCGGCGTAAATACCCGAGGTCATGTAGGTACGGATGATGAGGTTGTCCGTCTTTAGCCCGCTGAACTGCGCCGCGGTTTCGTTCGATCCGAGCATGTAGAGCTTGGTACCGAACGCCGTCTTGTACATGATTAGGGCGATCACGACGGTGGCGAGAATGAAGATGATGAGCGGCATCGGGATGATCCCGAAGACCCGCTGCGCCATGATCTCGCCGTACTGGGCCGGGAGGCCACTGGCAGGCTTTCCACCCGTGATGATGACCGCGATACCAGTGAAGAGCTCGAACGTTCCGAGTGTCACCAGAATGGCGGGAATTTTCACTTTCGCTATCAAGAACCCGTTGAAGGCGCCAGCTATCGCTCCCACAATGAGCGAGAACGCGATTGCCGCAGCAACAGCGAGGTAGCCCTGGGGGCTGTCAGCGCCGGTGGGCGCGATCGACATCATGAGGGTCGCGCTACCGATGGCCGTCATATTGGCGACGCCAACAACAGAAAGGTCGATACCTCCAATAATCATGGTGAGCATCACACCGAGGGCCATCAGACCGAACTCGGGGAACTGCACTGCCATCGACTGCCAGGTCGCAATCCCGAAGAAGTTCTTGGTCTTGACGAGCATGAAGAACGTCAGGAGCAGAACGAGAATCACGGCGAGGCGTGTGACGTGAGGGTCGCGTGTTAAGCGATCCCGAAGCGGCGTAAGAGTCGTAGAAGCAAACATGGCCGTCCCTATCCTTGAATCAGCGCGGGTGCGCGTTTGCGTGAACGGGTGAGTTGCACTGCGGAGATACCGGTACCGACGAGGATCAGGGTGCCGAGTGCGAAGCCCTGCCAGAAGGTGGGGATGCCGACCAAGATCATGCTGTTCTGCACAATCACGATCAGCAGCGTTCCCAGCATCGTGCCGGTAAGGGTTCCGGTGCCGCCCGTAATGGAAGCGCCACCGAGAACGACCGCTGCGATGACCATGAGCTCCATGCCGAGGAGGTTGGTCGGATGCATTTGGTCCATCATGCTTGTTCGCACGAGGCCGGCGAGGCTGGCAATGATACCCACGATGACGAAGAGCCAGAACTTGATCTTGCGCACCTTGAAGCCGGCACGAGCAGCGGCACTTTCGTCACCACCAATCGCATAGAGACCACGACCAAAGGTCGTGTATCTCATCACGACGAAGGCAACAGCAACGACGGCGACCAGAATGAGGAACGCCATTGGCATGTTGGAGGTAAGACCCGATTCGGAGTTCTTAGCCACGAACAGCGTCGACCGACCAAACTCACTCATCCCGGCAGGGAGGTTCGGAATCTGCACGGATTTGAAGACACCCTGCATAACTCCCGAGAACACGCTTGCGGTACCGAGGGTAATGATGAGCACCGGAACCACGAACCTCGAGGTGAAGAGTCCGTTGAAGGCACCGAGGACGGCGCCGACGACAATGACCATCAGGAACGGTAGCCACACTCCCCCGGAGTAGCCGGCATCCACCAGTACCCGTGTGGTCGCGTAGACCGAGAGCGAGGCGAGTGCCGGAAACGAGACATCGATTCCGCCCGCGACCAGCACCATGAAGGCGCCGACCGCGAAGATGCCGGGAACGACCATGGCGTTGGCCAGGTCAACCAGGTTGTTGGCGGAGAAGAACTGTCCGCTTCGCAACTGGATGACAACGCTCACCGCGATGATGACGAGCAGCAGGTAGAACTCGTTCGATTTAGTGATCTTTCGCACTAACTTGGCCATCTCAGCCCTTCCCGTCGATAGTGCTCGGGTCTTTCGACATGAGCTCTGCGAGTTCGGATTCGGTCGTGGTGCGCGGGTCGATCTCTGCCACGATTCGCCCCGCATTCATTGCCATAACCCGGTTGCAGTTCTGGATGACCTCGGGAATGTCATCGGAAATGATGATGACGCCGAGACCTTCGCTAGCAAGCGAGCGGAGAATGCGGTGGATGTCGTGCTTCGACCCGATATCAACGCCCACGGTTGGCCCGTTGAGAATCAGAATCTTCGGATGCGTGGCGAGCCACTTAGCGAGCACGATTCGCTGCTGGTTTCCGCCCGAGAGGGTGTTCACCGCGTTAGAAGCGTTCGGCGTCGCAATCTTGAGTTCGTCCACCCAGCGTTGGCCTTCGGCATCCGCCTTGCGCTGATCGAGGGCGCCGAACTTGGAGACGAACGAATCGATTTCTGAGATCACAATGTTGGAGCTAATCGAGCGCTCCAAAAAGAGGCCTTCAGTGAGGCGGTCTTCGGGAACGTAGCCGATGCCGTGAGCGATTGCGGCGCGTACGCTGCTCACCTCGACGGCTTCGCCGTTGATCAGAATCTCGCCCGAGTCAGCAGGCTTCGAGCCAAAGAGGGAGAGTGCGAGTTCCGTTCGCCCGGAACCCAATAGACCGGTGATGCCCAGGATCTCACCCTTGCGGAGGGTGAGATCGACATCGGCGAAGGCCCCGTCGACGCCAAGGCCGCGTGTTTCGAGAATCGGCTCTTCTGAGACGTGCTCGGGAACAAAGTGGTCGTCATCGAATTCGCGGCCGGTCATATGGTGCGAGAACGTGGCGTGATCGAGCTCTTCTGGCAGGCAGGTGATTACTGACTTACCGTTACGGATGATCGTGAAGCGCTCACTGATCTCGAAAACCTCGTCGAGCTTGTGGCTCACGAACAGCGTCGCGATCCCCCGCGCTTTGAGGTCGAGGATGATAGCAAAGAGTGCGTCAACCTCGCGCTTGGTCAGAGCCGTGGTCGGTTCATCCATGATGATGAGCTTGGCGTCGCTCATGAGCGCCCGCGAGATAGCAACGAGTTGCTTCTGGGCGACCGAGAGTTGACCGACCTTTTCGTCGAGGTCAATCGTGAAGTTGATCTTGGCGATTGCCTCTTCGGCGACAGCCCGCATCCGCTTCCAACTCACGAACGTGCGGTGGGCAGCGAGCTCAGCATTGAGTGCCAGGTTCTCCATCACCGTGAGGTTGGGGAAAACCGAGAAGTCTTGATAGATGACCTGAACGCCGTTTGAGATCGCCTCTATGGGCGACAGCTTCGAGAACGTCTTGCCGTTCAGTTCAATTGTTCCGGTATCGGGGGCGTGCACTCCGGAGATGACCTTGATCAGCGTGGACTTGCCGCTGCCGTTCTCGCCGGCGAGACAGTGAATCTCTCCGGGAGCGATCTCTAGGGTGATGCCATCAAGCGCTTGAACGCCAGCGAAGGCCTTACCGATATCGCGTACCGCGATGACGTTATCTACCATCGTCCGGTCCTTTCCGCGCATGAGTAAATCGTGGGGTGCGACCAGGGCAGAACGGATGTTCGCTCTGCCCTGATCGCGAAAACGGGACTGCTTAGAAGCCGAAGCTGTCTACGTTGTCCTTGTCGATAACGACCCAGCCGTTACCTTCGAGTACCTTGTCGCTACCTTCAGCGAAGGTCATGTTTTCGTATCCGGTGACGCCGAGGTTGACGCCGTCGGAGATGTCTTCACCGTCGAGGATCTGCTCAGCGAGCGAGGCGAGAGCGTAACCAGCGTCGGCCGGGTCCCAGAGAGTCAGCGTCTTGACGAGGCCCTTTTCGAGGATCGACTTGTTTGCGGCCGGCATACCGGTTCCGCTCACGAAGACCTTGCCGGTGAGGCCGAGTTCTTCGATCGCACGAGCGACACCAGGAGCGTCGAACGACGAAGTTCCGACGATGCCGGTTACTTCGGGGTACTTCTTGAGGAGCTCCTTGGCTGCCTGGTAGGCAACCTCTCCGTCGTCCTGCGACTCAACGCGCGGCTCGGCAGCAAGCAGCGTCATGTTGGGGTACGCCTCAGCCTGACGAGCAACAGCACCGTCAGCCCATTCGTTGTGCGATGCGTTCGTTACGTGGCCAACCATCGTGGCGTAGGTGCCCTCTTCGCCCATTGCCTCAGCGAGGTTGTCCATGATGAATGCGCCGTACTGAGTGTTGTTGAACGCTTCGATGTCGTACATCGTGTTTTCCTGGCTGGCACCTTCGTGGGTGACAACAACGATGCCGGCGTCCATGGCTTGCTTCAGAACGGTCTCCAGTGCGCCCGGGTCAACCGGAACGACGCCGATAGCGTCTACGCCCTGAGCGATGAGGTCTTGGATGACCTGCACCTGCAGAGTGGCATCCGTCTCAGCGGGGCCCTTTTGGTAAACGTCGTTGCCGGAGTCAGCGGCGAACTTGTTGACGCCCTCTTCCATGCGAACGAACCAGGGGTTAGTCGAGTCCTTGGGAACAATGACGATTGTGTAAGCGTCTTCTCCCGATGCGGTGGACGTGTCGGCGTCAGCGGAACATCCGGCGAGGCCGAGTCCGACGATGGCTACGAGACCGATCGCGAGGCCTGTAAAGCGACGTTGCTTCATGTTTTTCTCCTTGTGGTGTGAATGCAGTGTTGCGCGGACGCAGCGCCCAAAGCCTCAGCACTTTCGCGTCATTGCGCCCGGTCGAGAATATTTGAACCGGTTCATTTTTTAAAGCGGTTCAAACGTACACTGGGAGCAAGACGAACTGCAACCGCACGACGTCAACTGCTGTGTCTCGATGAGATAACGGCGGCGTTAGACCGCTACAAACCGCCTGAGGCGTCCGATAGCCCTAAAGTGATAAGCCTGCGCCACCAAGCGCACAGTCAAGAATTGAGCAATCCATGAGCACCCCCGACACTGCGACATCGAAGTCGCCCGCCGGGATCCGTGACGTCGCCGCACTGGCGCAAGTCTCCACAGGAACCGTCTCCAACACCATCAACCGCCCTGACACGGTTCACCCCCGCACCCGTGCTGCCGTCGAAAAGGCGATCGCCGAACTCGGCTTTGTTCCCAACCAGCAGGCACGAGTGCTCACCGGCGCGTCCAGCAACGTTATTGGTCTCGTTGTTCTGGATGTCGAGAGCCCGTTCTACATGGAGGCCGCGCACGTCATCGAGCGTGCCGTTCGCGAATCAGGCCACGTCGTCATGCTGTGCAACTCCGAAGGCGACACCACACGCGAGGCCGGACTGCTCGGCATGCTCGCTGCCCAGCGCGTGCGCGGTGCTCTGCTCGCTCCCGCCAGCGCTGACGACGACGATGGCGAGGATCGGTACAAGGAACTCCCCGGAGACCTGCCCGTAGTGTTGCTCGACTACAACGGCGGCCCGGAGCACTGTTCCATCTCGGTCGATAACGTCACAGGCGGGCGACTCGCTGTCGAGCACCTCGTAGAGCTCGGCCACCGCCGCATCGCCGTTGTCGGCGGGCCCACCGGTCTGCGCCAATTCGCCGATCGCGCCAAAGGTGCCCGCGAAGCAATCACCGCGGCAGGGCTCGATCCCGAGGAATCGCTCGTCGAAGTGAGTGTCTCGGGCATCGGTATCCAAGACGGTCGCCGCGCGGTCGAGCTTCTTCTCGAGGATGATGTGCCGGATGCTGTCTTCTGCGGAAACGACATGCTCGCGTTCGGCGTCTACCGCGGCCTCGTTGACGCGGGCTACGTCGTGCCCGACGACATCGCTCTTGTCGGTTATGACGACATCGACTTCGCGCGCGACTGGGTTGTTCCGCTTACCTCTGTGCGCCAGCCCATCGAGGCTCTAGGCAAGGGCGCCGCCCGCTTGCTGATCGAGCATTCAGCCAGGGATGACGCTCACACCCACCAGCAAGTGGTGCTGCCACCAGAACTTGTTGTTCGTCGGTCGTCTGACCTTCGCGCGTCGGAGTAACGAGCGCTCGCTAGTCGAACAGTTCGCGGCGCGAGCGGGTGAGTTCCGCGCGTGCCCCCAGTTCGTCATCCGGCGGATAGCCCACTTCAACGAGAGACAACCCTTTCGCCGGCATGACCTTGAACTCGCTCCCCTTGGAGCGTTCGTCGCGAATGTCGGCCGGCCGCGAAGAGTCGATCTTGCCCTGGCCCACGTAAACACCAGCACCCACGAGCGACCGCACCATGCTGTGGCAGAAGGCGTCGGCACGAACCTCAGCCAACACGATGCCTTCTTCGGTACGGCGGAAACTGAAACGCTCGAGGGTGCGCACGGTCGTGGCCCCCTCGCGGGGCTTGCAGTACGCGGCCCAGTCGTGCAGGCCGAGCAGCTCATTTGCAGCCACGTTCATGGCATCGACGTCGAGGGTGGCCGGGTACCAGAGCGTGTGGTTGCGTTGGCGAGGGTCACGCGGCGACAGGTTGTCGGCGATGCGGTATTCGTAGCGTCGCCACAGCGGCGAGAAGCGGGCGTCAAAACCGTCCGCAGCAATTACCGACTGCTTCACAAAGATGTCGGACTCGAGGCCCGTGATTCCGTTGATCCTGCGCGCCAGAGATGCCGGCCCGTCGTACCGTCGTCCGCCCATGTTCCCGCGGCGCGGGCGGTCGAGACTACGCAGTTGGGTGTCGGTGAGGTCGAGGTGCGCAACCTGGCCGGTGGCGTGCACTCCCGCATCCGTTCGCCCGGCGACGACAAGCTGCGGGATGACGCCGAAGCGTCGAAACACAATTGCTAATGCGTCTTCGATAGTGCCTTGAACCGTGCGCAGGGGCGGCGGCTGTTTTCCCCACCCGAAGAAGTTTGTGCCGTCGTAGGCAATGTCGAGGCGCAGCCGCGTGTAAGGGGTGGCATCCGGCTCGGGCGCCGGGATGGCGGGTGCCGCTTCATTCATAGTTCAACCCTATTTCAACAAGAAAACCCCGGCCCGCACGAAGCGGAGCCGGGGTCTTCTCAAGCGAAGAAAGTTACTTCTCTTCTGCAGTCTCTTCGGTTGCAACCTCGTCGGCGACAACTTCTTCAGCAGGAGCTTCCTCTACGGCGGGCTCTTCTGCAGCAGCCTTGGGCTCAGCCTTAGCGGCAGCCTTCGGGGCCTTCTTCTTAGGCGTTACGGGCTCGAGAACGAGCTCCATCTGAACCATCGAAGCGTTGTCACCCTTACGGTAACCAAGCTTCGTGATGCGGGTGTAACCACCATCGCGGTTCTCTACCTGCGGTGCAATGACCGTGAAGAGTTCGTGAATGACGGTCTTGTCGCCAATGATTCCGAGCGCGCGGCGACGGTTGTGCAGGTCACCCTTCTTCGCGAACGTGATCAGGCGCTCAGCAACGGGACGCAGGCGCTTGGCACGCATTTCCGTTGTCTTGATGCTCTTGTGAGTGAACAGGGCTGCGGCCAAGTTGGCGAGCATGTGGCGCTCGTGCGCCGGTCCACCGCCGAGACGCGGGCCCTTAGTAGGTGTAGGCATTTTCTAGTTCTCCAGTGTCAAAGGTTCGAGCCAGTGGCTCAAGCGTTGGTCTCGTCGTCGGCGTATCCGCCGTAGAAGTGTGCTCCGTCGAATCCGGGAACGCTGTCCTTCAACGACAGTCCCATCTCAACAAGCTTGTCGCGCACTTCATCAACCGACTTCTGACCGAAGTTACGGATGTTCATGAGCTGGGTCTCGGAAAGAGCAACCAGTTCACTCACGGTGTTGATGCCTTCGCGCTTGAGGCAGTTGTAGCTGCGTACCGAAAGATCAAGATCTTCGATCGGCATGCTGAGCTCGGTCGAAAGCACGGCGTCAACCGGTGCAGGACCAATCTCGATACCCTCTGCTGCCGTGTTGAGCTCGCGAGCGAGTCCAAACAGTTCGGTCAGCGTGCGACCGGCCGAAGCCACTGCATCGCGAGGAGTGATTGCGGACTTGGTCTCTACGTCAACAACGAGACGGTCAAAGTCAGTGCGCTCACCGGCACGAGTTGCCTCGACACGGTAGGTGACCTTGAGTACGGGCGAGTAGATCGAGTCGACCGGAATTTGGCCGGCTTCGCTGAACTCGCTGCGGTTCTGCGTTGCGGTGACGTAACCACGGCCACGCTCGATCGTCAGCTCAAGTTCAAACTTGGCCTTGTCGTTGAGCGTTGCAATGACGAGTTCCGGGTTGTGGATCTCTACACCGGCAGGTGCAGAAATGTCAGCCGCGGTAACTTCACCCGAACCCTGCTTGCGCAGGTAAGCGGTGATGGGCTCGTCGTGCTCGCTGGAGACTACGAGGTTCTTGATGTTCAGGATGACCTCGGTCACGTCTTCCTTGACACCGGCGACGGTGCTGAATTCGTGAAGAACTCCATCGATACGGATGCTGGTTACAGCTGCTCCGGGGATCGACGAAAGAAGGGTGCGACGAAGTGAGTTTCCGAGGGTGTAACCGAAACCGGGCTCAAGCGGCTCGATGACGAACCGTGAACGGAATTCGGAGATGTTCTCCTCAGCAAGGGTGGGACGCTGTGCAATGAGCACTGGTAATTCCTTTCGGCAAAGTGTCCGCTATATGACACTTGTGGGCGACGGGTGGCTGGGCCCGACGTTGTATTGAGTTGTGCGCTGGAACTGTGAGCGAGGGCCACTTGGGCCCTCGCCACACGACGCCAGCACTAACGAGTTGCCTCGTTAGTACGGCGTGAAACTAAACGCGACGACGCTTGGGCGGACGGCAACCGTTGTGCGTCTGCGGTGTTACGTCGTTGATCGAACCCACTTCGAGGCCAGCGGCCTGCAGCGAACGGATCGCAGTTTCGCGACCTGAACCCGGTCCCTTGACGAAAACGTCTACCTTCTTGACGCCGTGCTCTTGAGCCTGGCGTGCAGCCGACTCAGCCGACATCTGTGCGGCGTAAGGGGTCGACTTACGCGATCCCTTGAAGCCGACAACGCCTGACGAGGACCAGCTCAGTACTGCGCCGGTCGGGTCGGTGATGGTGACGATGGTGTTGTTGAACGTTGACTTGATGTGAGCCTGGCCCACAGCAACATTCTTCTTCTCTTTACGACGCGGCTTACGAGCGGCCGATTTTGGTGCTGCCATTGTTTTCTCCTAAAACGTTGATGGCGACGACGCTGGGGTTGAACCCAGGGTCTATCGGGCCTTCTTCTTGCCGGCTACGGTGCGCTTCGGGCCCTTGCGGGTACGAGCGTTGGTCTTCGTGCGCTGTCCATGAACGGGCAGTCCCTTGCGGTGACGGATACCCTGGTAGCTGCCGATTTCAACCTTGCGGCGGATGTCTGCTGCAACCTCACGGCGGAGGTCACCTTCTACCTGGAAGTTTCCTTCGATGTAGTCACGCAGCGCGATGAGCTGGTCATCGGTGAGATCCTGAACACGGATCTCTCCGCTGATCTGGGTGTCGGCGAGTGCTTTGAGTGCACTCGTGCGGCCAACACCGTAAATGTAAGTCAGTGCGACCTCTACACGCTTGTCGCGTGGGATGTCGACGCCGGCTAGACGTGCCATAGTGGCTTCTCCTGTTGATGAGTGGAGGTCTGTAGCAGCACCTGTGCACCGGCCTCCAACCGATGGTGTCCCCTATGCCCACTTTCGCAGGCGTCAGATCTGGTGTTGCTAGTTCTGTGTATTGAGTTGTGTGCTGCGGTGTGTGGCGATTACTCGCCGCACGCGCGCAACCATGCGATCTGCTCGCGGAACCTTAGCCCTGGCGCTGCTTGTGACGCGGGTTCGACTTGCAGATAATCATGACGCGACCGTTGCGGCGAATTACGCGGCAGTGGTCGCAGATGGGCTTAACGCTGGGGTTAACCTTCATTATTTTTCCTTGTGAATCGCTGTCGTCGTTCCACTAGCCCGCAAGGGCAGGGTGGACGTTACTTTCCAGCGCGCTTTACTTGTAGCGGTAGGTGATACGGCCGCGAGTCAGGTCATACGGGCTCAGCTCTACAACCACACGGTCCTCCGGAAGGATTCGAATGTAGTTCTGTCGCATTTTGCCGGAGATGTGCGCGAGCACAACGTGGCCGTTCGTCAACTCAACGCGAAACATCGCGTTGGGGAGAGCCTCGACAACTGCTCCTTCGATCTCAATGACACCGTCTTTTTTGGCCATAGCCTCTTCGTCGCTATAAGTGTGGTTCGCTGGTCTGCGTGGATTGTGGTGAGTGACTTTCGGAAAAGCCAAGGCGCGAAAAAATCGGCCTGAAACACCAAAGAGCAAGCCTACGCTAATCCCGGGCGTTTCGCCAAGTTGGGTCTAAGATTGCGCGCTGACAGTTTCGACTGCGTCAGCGTAGAGCGCATCGCCCTCGCGAAGTCCCATAACCTCGGTGACGAAATCGGCTGCCGATAGTGAGGACAGCAGCTCGAGCATCCGCACACTCTCAGGGTCTTCCGGCACCGCAAAGTGCAACGCTGCGCCCATGGCACGCAGAAGCGCGCTGGGGGTGGTTCCGGATGCCGCAAGCTCGCTAGCCGGGCTCACAAAGCGTTCGTTGCGCGAGAGCTTGCGCAGCGGGCTGCGCCCTACGCGCTCAGGAGTATCTGGCAGGTGGGGGTTGCTGAAGCGACGGGTGCAGGTAGCAACGTACTCGGCGTGCTCGCTGGCATCGAACCCGTGCTTAGCGATCAACATCGCGCTGGTCTCAGCAAGCACCGCGGCGACCTCAGACGCGACAGCATCGATGTCCATCGCAGCTGCGAGCGTCTCGGCACCCTGGGCGCGGCCGTGATAGGCCAGCGTTGCGTGGCCGGTGTTGACGGTGAAGAGCTTGCGCTCGATGTATGGCTCGAGATCTGAGACGAAGTGGACGTCAGCGATCTCGGGAACGCTGTCTCCGAACGGACCGCTCTCGATGGCCCACTCGAAGAAGTCCTCGACGGTGACGTCGAGCCCTGCAGCGGGGTCTTGGGCCGGCACAATGCGGTCAACAGCGGTGTTCGCGAAGATGGCCTTAGCGGCGAGCGTTTCGGCGTCGACGGCGACGGCAACTTCGGCGCGAAGATTGTTGGTGGCGTAGAGCGCGTTCTCGCACGCAAGCACCTGAAGCGGGGGCAGTTCGTCTGAGCGCTTCTTGATCGCCTGAGCAATAAGTGGTGCAACGAACTTGAGGATGTTCGGGCCGACGGCCGTCGTCACCATGTCGGCGGTCGCGATCTCATCGATCACGCCGGCTTCGTTGCTCGCACTGTTGAGAGCGCGGAAGTTGTCTACCGTCCACGTGCGGGGCTCGGCCCCGACTTCGTGAACCTTGTAGTTATCGGCAGCGGCCAAGGTATCGATGAGCTCTGCCGCGACATCCGCGAAGACGATCTCGTACCCGGCCTTGTGCAGAATCAGACCGACAAAACCACGGCCAATGTTGCCGGCTCCGAAGTGTACGGCCTTCATGCGTTGTTCAATTCGGACAGAAGCGCGAGCAGTTCTTCTTCGCTCGCGGCGTCAACTAGCTTCTGCACTTCATCGTTGTCACTAAAGATCGTGGCGACGCCAGCGAGGGTGTCCATGTGGCCACCGTCTTTGCCTGCGATGCCGACAACGAAGCGAACCTCGTTGCCATCCCAATCGATGGGATCCGCGTACCGCACGAACGAGAGCGCAGACGACAGGATTGTTTCCTTGCCCTCGTTCGTGCCGTGCGGAATGGCCAAGAAGTTACCCATGAAGGTTGACGTCAACTCTTCGCGGGCCTTCATGAAGCCAAGGTACTCGGGCGTTACTGCACCAGCAGCAACGAGGATTTCCGCTGCCTCAGCGATGGCATCCTCTTTGGTGCGGGCGGTGCCAGCGGCCTTGATTTGGTCTAGCTCGAGTACCTTGCTCATGATGTCTCCTGTTACTTGCCAACCATGTTTACGACTTCATCGTATTTCGGACTGTTCATGAAGTTATCAACTGAAACATGAATTGCGCCGGGAACTTTCTCCGTGGCACGGTCAGTCAGCTGATTCTGCGTAATGATCAGGTCTTCCGAACCGTCAAGGTTTGCAATGGCCTTGTTTGTTACGTTGACGCCTTCGACGCCAGCTTTCGCGAATTTGTTCCGAAGAACGGTGGCGCCCATGGCACTCGATCCCATGCCTGCGTCACACGCGAACACAACGTTCTGGATCTTCGTAGCAGTGGCAGCACCAGCGGTTGCACCAGCAGCAGCACCGGTTCCGAGCAGGTCGCCTACCGAGCTGCCCTTGCCCTTGTTGGCTTCGTTTTTAGCGATAGCCGTTGCGAGAGCATCGTCGCCATTTGCCATAGCTTCAAGGTCGCGCTTACGGCCGGCACGGATGATGATCGAAGCAACGAGGAACGAAACAGCGGCCGAGAACACCACTGACAGCAGAACGCCGATGATGCTTCCGGGAGGAGTCTGGGCGAGGACCGCAATGATCGACCCGGGCGATGCCGGAGCACGCAGACCTGACTGGAAGATGACGTTCGTGAGAACACCAGTTGCTCCACCAGCGATTGCAGCGACAACGAGAAGCGGCTTAGCCAATACGTAGGGGAAGTAGATCTCGTGAATACCGCCGACGAAGTGAATCAGGATGGCGCCGGGTGCACTTGCGCGCAGCAGGCCTACACCGAATACCAAGAACGCGAGCAAGATGCCGAGGCCAGGGCCAGGGTTTGCTTCGATGAGGAACAAGATCGACTGTCCCTTTTCGATCGACTCAGCCGTTCCCAGCGGCGTGAAGACACCGTGGTTGATGGCGTTGTTGAGGAAGAGGATCTTGCCGGGCTCAACGAACACGCTTGCTAAAGGCAGCAGGCTGTTATCAACGAGGAACGCAATAACCGCTTCGAGGCCGTTGCTGATCGCGGTAACAATCGGTGCGATCAAGAAGAACGAAGCGATCGCAAGCACCATGGCTACGATTCCGGCGGAGAAGTTGTCGACGAGCATCTCGAAGCCGGGACGAATCTTGCCGGCCCAGAGAGCATCAATTTTCTTCATGACCCACGCAGAGCTGGGACCAACGATCATTGCGCCGAGGAACATCGGAATACCCGCACCGATGATGACACCCACGGTCGCGATCGTGGCGACGACGCCACCGCGCGTTCCGTAGACCATGCGTCCTGCGGTGTTCGCAATCAGCAAGGGAAGCAAGTACGTGATCATAGGCCCGACGAGACCCGTGTTGGTGACCTCAGGATCGAGGCTCCAGCCACCGAGCTGCTGAACCCACACCGCGTCGATGCCGAGCAGCGGCAACCAACCGGTCTGGATGAACAGGGCGGTTATAAAGCCCCAGGCGATGAATGCCGCAATATTCGGCATCACCATTCCGCTGACGAAGGTTCCAAATTTTTGGACCCCTACGCGCGCACCGCCTGATTTGGCGGTCGTAGACGACGTTGTCATTTTTTTACTCCGATATCTGTGATGTTGGGATACTGCGAGGGAAGCGAGCGATCTCGACTAGTTTTCGTCGTGATCGGTACTGAGAATTTCGGTCAGCTCTGCGATTACAGCGTCGGCGCCGTCTCCTACTGCGGAGATCGTCACCTCGTCGCCGTGGCTGACTCCCAGTGAAATAACACTGAGGATGCTCGACGCATTTACGGACTTGTCGCCCTTAGCAATCGTGACGTCGAGACCAGAAGCGGCTGCCGCCTGAGTGAAGAGTGACGCGGGACGAGCATGAAGGCCGTGCGATGACGCCACTCGAATAGTTTGTTCAGCCATTGTTGCTGCTTTCTGTTGTTGCCTGAGGGAGGGCATTGAGAAGGTCGAGAGCAATGTCTGCCCCAGCGGCGTTGAAATTGATCACCGGAAGCTGTACCGCGCGGGCGCCAATTACTGCAGCCGCTGTTTCGGCCTGGTCAAAGAAGTCTGAGACGTGAGAGCTCACGAGCACGACATCCACAGAAGTGAGAGGCATGCTCAGTGCGGCAACACTCGCCGGGGTGAAGGTGTGGGGTAGCCCACGAACAGTTGCCTGGCGGCGCAGTGCGTGTGCCAAGAAGGTGCTCGAGGCACCTGCACCGCATAGAACCAGCACACTAGACACCTGATCGCCTCCTCGCGAAATTCAATCGAACTTCCTTCGGTGTCTATGGTCGCTGAGAAGTGCCTTCGAGTTCCAGTAGAGAAGATTCCGCCCCTGCGGAAAGGTTCATACGCAAGAATGGTTATCTCATGCTCGATAACCACGCGCGACTCATAGAACACCTAGCCCAGTCCGAGGCATGGGTGACTGCTGCCGAACTCGCAGACAAGCTCGGTGTCACCACCCGCAGCGTGCGCAGCTACGTCACGGCAGTGAAGTCGTCGGCCCTCCCCCTTGAAGTGATCGAGTCCTCCACCTCGGGTTACCGCCTTAATCGCGACAACTACGCCGAGTTTCTCAAAGGAGCGAACAACCGCGAGTCCGAGCGTCCTCGCGACCGGCAGTACCATCTCGTTCGACGACTAGGCGATGCCCCTGAAGGCACAGACATTCATGCCCTCGCCGAGAGCTTTTTTGTCAGCGAGTCAACGATCGAAGCAGACCTTCGCAAGGTCAAGTCCGTAGTTGAAGAGTCAGGCCTCTCGCTTTCACGCCGCGGACCACTCGTGATCCTGTCAGGAACCGAGCCAAACCTGCGCCGCTTGCTCAGCAAGATGTTTCGCCACGAAGAGTCTCAGGGATTCCTTGAACTCGAGAGCATTCAACGCGAGTTCGAATCTTCCGACCTTCGCTCGTTTAAGACCGCGTTACTCGACCTGCTTGATTCCCATGGGTACTTCGTTAACGAGTACGGAATCAATCACGTGCTCCTGCACGTCGCAATCGCAGCGGACCGCACCGGACCATTGAGTTCCGCGGGTGTCGACGAACCGTCGATCAGCTCCGATGAGACCCCGTCGGCTTCTGCAGCGTTCTCGAAAGATCTTGCTGCGCTCATCACGAGTCATTTTGGAGCGAACCTGCGGCAGGATGACGTGAACGAGATCGAGTTGCTGCTCACCACGCGAGTTATCACTCGCTCCGCCGGGGCCAGTTCGCCCGCCGACGTAGATCTTGAGGACCTCATCACTCGCGTGCGGCGCACTGTGCAGCATGTCGGCGAGGAGTACCTCATAGACCTCGACGACGACGACTTCATCATGAGATTGTCGTTGCATGTGCGCAATCTCATTCTGCGCGCTCAGGACCTGTCGTACTCTCGGAACCCCATGACGAGGTCGATCAAGACCACCTACCCCATGATCTATGAGCTCGCGGTCTTCATCGCTGCCGAAGTGCAGCGAGATGAGGGAATCATCATCCACGATGACGAGATTTCCTACATTGCGCTCCACGTTGGCTCGCACCTCGAGCGTCAGGCAAAGCAAGAGGTCCGGCTCACCGCTGCTCTCGTGTGCCCCAATTATCACGACCTCCACGTCATCCTGCGAGAACGTATCGAAGCGGTGCTCGGCGACGAACTCCACTTGCGCATTGTCATCACGAGAACAGACGTCGATCTCGCGGAGCTCTCCACCGACCTCGTACTCACGACAATCGACCTGCGATCGTTTGCTGACAACGTGGTGCTCATCCAACCGTTCCTTACCGAAACAGATGTGGATGCCATCCGCCGCGCCATCGGCCGCGTGCGTCGTCTGCGCCGGCGCCGTCAACTCACCGATGAACTGCTTCGATTCTTCGACCCGGCCCTCTTCTTGCGCAATTTCAGCGCCCCTAGTGAAGAGGCCATGATCGCCGCACTCGGACACCGGATGATCGACGCCGGCGTGATCGACCACGGGTACATCACCGGTGCAATCGAGCGAGAGCGCATGTCGTCCACCGCCTTCACCGATACGCTCGCGGTCCCCCACGCCATGACGATGAACGCCCACCGCACCGCGATCAGCATCGTAATTAACGAGACGCCGATGCCCTGGGGCGAGAACCGCGTCAATGTGATCGCGCTCATTGCGTTCAGCGCTGCAGGCCGCAACACATTCCAAACTGTGTTCGACCAATTCGTCACAGTCTTCTCGGATCGCGACTACGTCCAACAACTCGTCAAGAAGGCCGTGGACTTCCCGACGTTCATCGATGAGCTCGTTCGCGGAATTGAAGACTAACTAGCGGAATTCTCCAGACGCGGGCCCAGATTCAAGATCCCGCTCCGGCTCCGGCTCCGGCAACAAGAGCCCACAACAAGAAATCCCCGCTGCCCAGAGGCAACGGGGACTACTCAAGAACGAGAACTAGCGCGAACCAGCGTCCGTCGCCGAGATTCCGCGATCGAAGAGCGCTTCGGTGATTCGAGCCGTGACAGCGTCCACTTCACCAAGAGCGTCGATCGTTACGAGTACATCGCGAGCCGCATAGGTCTTGATCAGCGGAGCGGTTTGCTCGCTGTAGACCTCGAGGCGATGACGAACGACCTCTTCCGTGTCGTCACTGCGACCCTGTTCAAGTGCGCGCTTCCGCAAACGACCGACGACAACTTCAGCGTCGGCTTCCAGTTCGACGACTACATCCAGAGCTGAACCCTGGCTCGCGAGAAACTCGTCGAGTTCGCGCACCTGGTCGGTCGTGCGGGGATAGCCGTCGAGAAGAAAGCCGTTCTTAGCGTCGTCTTCTTCGAGGCGGTCGCGGATGAGCGCGTTCGTGAGGGAGTCGGGAACGTTGTCGCCCGCATCCATAAATGCTTTCGCTTTGGTGCCCAGTTCGGTGCCATTCTTCACATTGCTGCGGAAAATATCACCGGTAGAGATAGCTGGAACGCCATAGATCTCGGCGAGTCGAGCGGCCTGGGTGCCTTTTCCAGCACCAGGAGGACCAATCAAGAGAAGTCGTGTCAACGCAACAAACCTTCGTAGTGGCGTTGCTGCAGCTGCGAATCGATTTGCTTGACGGTCTCAAGACCGACACCAACGATAATCAGGATGCTAGCTCCACCGAATGGGAAATTTTGGTTGGCCCCGATGACCACAAAAGCGATCAGCGGGATCATTGCCACAAGGCCAAGATACAACGAGCCGGGCAAGGTAACACGAGTCAATACGTAGTCAAGGTACTCGGCGGTCGGTCGACCAGCGCGGATACCCGGAATGAAGCCACCGTACTTCTTCATGTTGTCGGCTACTTCTTCAGGGTTGAACGTGATCGCCACGTAGAAGTAAGTGAAGCCGACGATGAGCAGGAAGTAACCGATCATGTAGATCGGGCTATCGCCAGAGACCAGGTTGTTCTGGACCCAGACGACCCATGCTGCGGAAGTCTCGCCAGCTTGTGGCTGGTTGAACTGCGCGATCAAAGCGGGGAGGTACAACAGCGACGAAGCGAAGATCACGGGGATCACGCCGGCCATGTTGACCTTGATAGGGATGTAGGTGTTGTTGCCGCCATAGGTTCGGCGACCAACCATGCGCTTGGCGTACTGAACGGGAATGCGTCGTTGGGATTGCTCCACGAACACGACGGCTCCCATGATGAGAACACCCATGATGAGCACGAGAACGAAGGTCTCCACACCGTTGCTGAGGTAGATGCCCCAGAGTGCGCTGGGGAACGTCGCGGCGATCGAGGTGAAGATCAGCAACGACATTCCGTTACCGATGCCGCGCTCAGTGACGAGCTCACCCATCCACATGATGAGGCCGGTACCGGCGGTCATCGTAATGACCATCAGCAGGATTGCGTACCAGGCATCGTTGGTGATGAGTTGGCTACATTCAGCAACTCCAGCCGACTGGAACAGTGCACCGCTTCGGGCAACCGTAATCAGAGTCGTGGACTGGAGGATCGCGAGAGCGATGGTGAGGTAACGCGTGTACTGAGTCAGCGTTGCCTGGCCGGACTGGCCCTCTTTGTGAAGTGTTTCGAAGTGCGGAATGACCACGCGAAGTAGTTGCACGATGATCGATGCCGTGATGTACGGCATGATTCCGAGCGCAAATACGGAAAGTTGAAGGAGCGCCCCACCACTGAAGAGGTTGATGAGGTCATACAGCCCGCCACTCGAAGCATTAGCTGCAAGACAGGCCTGAACGTTGCCGAAGTCAACGAACGGCGCGGGGATGAAGGAGCCAAGTCTAAACAGCGCAATGATGCCTAGCGTGAACCCGATCTTCCTGCGAAGGTCAGGCGTGCGGACAATCCGCGCGACAGCTTTAAACACAAGGCCTCCGATTTATCTATGTACTACGGGCGAGTGGGGAACCCCTTGCGGGATTCCCCACTCAACCTGCCTGCGTATGTCACCGGTGTGACGTACGCGACACTAACGTTTGTCGTAGTGACAGTTACTGAACCGAACCGCCGGCTGCAACGATCTTCTGCTCGGCAGAGCCGGAGACCTTGTCAACTACAACGTTCAGCTTAACCGTAATATCACCCTGACCAAGAACCTTGACCTTTTCGTTCTTACGAACGGCGCCCTTCGACACGAGATCTGCGACGGTTACGTCGCCACCCTTGGGGTACAGTTCCGCGAGCTTCTCAAGGTTTACAACCTGGTACTCAACACGGAACGGGTTCTTGAATCCGCGCAACTTAGGTGCACGCATTACGAAGTTGATGTTTCCACCTTCGAAGCCGAGACGCATGTTGTAACGCGCCTTGGTTCCCTTGGTTCCACGACCCGCAGTCTTACCCTTGGATCCCTCACCACGACCAACACGCATACGGTCCTTCTTGGCACCGGCAGCGGGACGGAGGTGGTGCATCTTCAGAACCTGCGGGCGGCTTGCAACATCGTCGCTCGAGGACTTCTTTGCAGCAGATGCCTTAGCAGCAGTCGACTTCGCAGGAGCCTTCGTGGTGGATGCCTTCGCAGCGGGAGCCTTGTCAGCAGCGGCCTTTGCAGGCGCAGCCTTCTTGGCAGCAGGTGCCTTAGCGGCAGCAGCCTTGGGGGCTGCAGCCTTCTTTGGAGTTTCTTTCTCGTCAGCCATTAGTCAATCTCCTCGACCTTGACAAGGTGAGCGACCGTGTTGACGTACCCACGGTTCTGCGAGTTGTCCTCGCGCACAACCACGGAGCCGATGCGCTTGAGCCCGAGGCTGCGCAGCGTGTCGCGTTGGTTCTGCTTCTCACTAATTTTGGACTTGATCTGGGTTACCTTCAGGCGACCAGCCATCAGACACCTGCCTTAGCTTCAGCCTCAGCGCGCAGCAAGCGAGCCGGGATTACGTGTTCTGCATCGAGACCACGACGAGCAGCAACCGCGCGCGGCTCTTCGAGCTGCTTGAGTGCTTCAACCGTCGCGTGAACGATGTTGATCGTGTTCGAGGAACCGAGCGACTTGCTCAGTACATCGTGGATACCGGCGCACTCGAGTACGGCGCGAACGGGGCCACCAGCGATAACACCGGTACCAGCGGACGCGGGACGCAGCAGGACTACACCTGCAGCTGCCTCGCCCTGGACCGAGTGAGGGATCGTAGCGGCGACGCGAGGAACGCGGAAGAAGTTCTTCTTCGCCTCTTCGACACCCTTGGAGATCGCGAGAGGAACTTCGCGAGCCTTGCCGTATCCAACGCCGACCATGCCGTTACCGTCACCGACGACAACGAGAGCGGTGAAGCTAAAGCGACGACCACCCTTGACTACCTTCGATACACGGTTGATGGTGACGACGCGCTCCAGGAACTGGTTCTTGTCGTTGTCGCGGCTGTTGTTTCCGCCACGTCCACCACGGTCGGGTCCACGCTCACGGCCGCCACGACGAGCCTCGCGGGGCTCGCTCGTAACGTCGGTTGCTGGGGCGTCTACGACGACCTCAGGGACGGAGATGGCGCTAGTCGCCTCAGCGGCCACGGCCTGCTCCTTGTTTGTTGTCTTGTTGTCCACGTTGTCGCTCACAGGTTCAATCCGCCCTCTCGCGCTCCGTCGGCGATAGCTGCGACGCGACCTGCGTAACGACTTCCACCACGATCAAATACGACGGCCTCAATACCGGCCTGCTTCGCGCGTTCGGCAACCATTTCGCCGATCTTGCGTGCCTTGGCGGTCTTGTCACCGTCGAACGTACGCATGTCCGACTCCATGGTCGATGCTGAAGCGACGGTTACGCCCTTCGAGTCATCGACAACCTGGACGAATACGTGACGCGCTGAGCGCGTGACCACGAGACGGGGGCGCACCTCGGTGCCCACAACCTTCTTGCGGAGACGTGCGTGACGACGGCCCTTAGCGGCCGACTTGCTCTTACCTCTGGTTCCGAGAGCCATGTCTACTTACCACTCTTTCCGGCCTTGCGACGAACAACTTCGCCGGCGTAGCGCACACCCTTGCCCTTGTAGGGCTCTGGCTTGCGCAATTTACGAATGTTGGCTGCTACTTCGCCAACCGCCTGCTTGTCGATGCCGCTGACAACTAGTTTGTTATTTCCCTCGACCGCGAAGCTAATGCCTGCGGGCGGGTCAACGGTGATCGAGTGCGAGTACCCGAGAGCAAACTCAACTGAGCTGCCCTTTGCGGTGACACGGTAACCGGTACCAACGACCTCAAGGCCCTTGGTGTAACCGTCGGTAACACCGACGATTTGGTTAGCGATGAGCGTACGAGTCAAGCCGTGAAGCGAACGTGATTCGCGCTCGTCGTCGGGACGGGTTACGAGAACCTGACCCTCTTCGAGTGCTACAGCGATAGGAGCCTTGACGGTGAGCGCGAGCTCACCCTTCGGGCCCTTTACGGTGACGTCTTGGCCGTTGATGGTGATGGTGACACCAGCGGGGACATCAATTGGAAGTCTTCCGATACGTGACATTTTTGGTTACCACACGTAGGCGAGGACTTCCCCACCTACGCCCTTCTGAGTCGCCTCTTTGTCGGTCAACAGACCAGAGGAGGTGGACAAAATCGCCACACCGAGTCCGCCAAGAACCTTGGGGATTTCGGTCGAGCGGGCGTATACACGAAGACCAGGCTTCGAAACACGCTTGATTCCCTTGATGGAACGCTCGCGGGCGGGTCCGTACTTAAGTTCGATCGTGAGGGTCTGGCCCACACGAGCGTCTTCGTTGCTCCAGCCGAGGATGTATCCCTCAGCCTTGAGCATTTCTGCCAGGCGCGACTTCAGCTTGCTCGAAGGCATTGAAACGCTGTCGTGGTGCGCCGAGTTGGCGTTGCGCAGTCTGGTCAGCATGTCAGCGACCGGATCTGTCATTGTCATTATGTGTTTCCTGTCTCAACTGGTTTCGGCATCCGTTACACGAAGGCCGACCTGGTCGATCGGTGTTACTTGGTTAGTGAGATGCGTTCTCAGCGGAACGGAAGGGGAAGCCCAGTGCCTTCAGCAGTGCGCGACCTTCTTCGTTGTTCTTACCGGTTGTAACAATGGTGATGTCAAAACCACGAACGCGGTCAATCTTGTCCTGATCGATCTCGTGGAACATGGACTGTTCCGTGAGGCCGAAGGTGTAGTTACCGTTGCCGTCGAACTGCTTGTCCGAGAGGCCGCGGAAGTCGCGGATACGAGGAAGCGCCAACGTGATCAAGCGGTCAAGGAACTCCCAAGCGCGGTCACCACGGAGGGTGACGTGTGCGCCGATGGGCTGTCCTTCACGGAGCTTGAACTGAGCGATCGACTTGCGAGCGCTCGTTACGTAGGGCTTCTGACCGGTGATCGCGGTGAGGTCCTTGACGGCCCCATCGATGATCTTTCCGTCGCGAGCAGCTTCACCAACACCAGTGTTCACGACGACCTTTACGATGCCGGGAATCTGGTTGACGTTGGAGAGACCGAGGTCCTTCTTGAGCTGTTCCGCGAGTTCAGTGCGGTACTTCTGCTTGAGGCGCGGCTGGATTTTGCCAGCAGCAGGTGCAGTCGTCGTCATTAGTCTGCGTCCTTCTCGGTTGCCTTCTCGGCATCCTTCTTCGAAGCCTTCGGCTCAGCCTTAGCGGCCGCCGACTTCTTGGTCTCTACGCGGCGCGACTTCTTGAAGAAGCGCTCGCGCGTGGTCTTGCCACGGTCATCGGTGGTGACGGTGAAGCCAACACGAGCCGGGAGCTTGGTCTCGGGGTCAACGAGAGCGAGGTTGGACACGTGAATCGGTGCCTCCATCGTCTCAATGCCACCGGTCTTGGTTCCACGCTGAGTCTGGCCAACCTTGACGTGCTTGGTGACGAAGTTGACACCCTCCACGACAACGCGGTCTTTTCCAGCGATAACACTGATGACGCGACCCTGCTTGCCGCGGCTTCCGCCACGCTCCTGGGTCGGGCCGCTGATGACCTGTACGAGGTCACCCTTGCGAATCTTTGCCATAACTACAGCACCTCCGGTGCGAGCGAGATGATCTTCATGAACTTCTTGTCACGAAGCTCGCGGCCGACCGGCCCGAAGATGCGGGTACCACGGGGGTCTCCGCCATCGGACTTGAGGATTACAGCCGCGTTCTCATCGAACTTGATGTATGAGCCGTCTGGACGACGAGTCTGCTTGATTACGCGAACGATGACGGCCTTGACGACCTCACCCTTCTTGACGTTTCCGCCAGGAATCGCGTCTTTGACGGTTGCCACAATGACATCGCCGAGACCTGCGTAACGACGGCCTGAGCCACCGAGAACGCGAATCGTGAGGAGCTCCTTGGCGCCGGTGTTATCGGCAACCTTTACTCGGGATTCCTGCTGAAGCATTACTTAGCCTTTTCGAGGATCTCGACCAGACGCCAGCGCTTCGTGGCGCTGAGCGGACGGGTCTCGCTGATTAGAACGGAGTCACCGACGCCGGCCGTGTTGGCCTCGTCGTGAACCTTCACCTTGGAGTTACGGCGAACAACCTTGCCGTACAACGGGTGCTTCACGCGGTCTTCAACGATGACAACGATGGTCTTATCCATCTTGTCGCTCGTTACCAGACCACGGCGGGTCTTGCGGTACCCACGAGCGACCTCGGCGGTCTCCGCGGTCTTCTTGTCTTCAACCTTGGCCATGACTACGCCTCCTTCGTCTCGTCAGTGGCGTCTGCTGCGGGCTCTGCCGCTGCGTCTGCCTTCTTGGTGCTGCGCTTCTTGGTTTCCTTTGCAGGAGCCTCGACAGCAGCAGGGGTCGCACGGATGCCCAGCTCGCGCTCACGGATAACCGTGTAGATGCGAGCGATGTCGCGCTTGACAGCGCGAATACGTCCGTGGCTTTCCAGTTGACCGGTTGCGGCCTGGAAACGAAGGTTGAAGAGTTCTTCCTTCGCCTTCTTCAGCTCGTCAACGAGTCGTTCGTCTTCAAAAGTGTCTAGCTCGACAGGGGCTAGCTCCTTGGATCCGATCGCCATTATGCGTCGCCCTCCTCGCGCTTGATGATGCGTGCCTTGAGGGGCAGCTTGTGAATAGCACGAGTGAGTGCTTCGCGCGCAGTCGTCTCGTCCACACCGCTGAGCTCGAAGAGCACGCGACCTGGCTTGACGTTGGCGACCCACCACTCGGGCGAACCCTTACCGGAACCCATGCGGGTTTCGGCGGGCTTTTTGGTGAGCGGACGGTCGGGGTAGATGTTGATCCACACCTTTCCGCCACGCTTGATGTGACGCGTCATGGCGATACGAGCTGCCTCAATCTGGCGGTTCGTAACGTATGCGGGCGTCAGAGCCTGAATACCGTACTCGCCAAACGACACCGTGGTTCCACCGGTAGCGTGGCCGCTACGGGAGGGGTGGTGCTGCTTGCGGTACTTGACCTTACGGGGAATCAACATTGTTATGCCTCAACTCCTGCTGCAGCCTTAGCTTCTGCCTTGGGGGCTTCAGCCTTGGGTGCGTCAGATTTCGGTGCGGACGACGGTCCACCGCCGGTGCGGCGGCCACGGTCTCCACCATCGCGACGCTCAGGGCGCGACGACTTCTGGTTAGCCTGCTCGCGAGCGAGCTCCTTGTTGGTGATGTCGCCCTTGTAGACCCACACCTTGACACCGATACGACCGAACGTGGTCTTGGCCTCGTAGAAGCCGTAGTCGATGTTTGCGCGCAGCGTGTGCAGCGGAACGCGACCCTCACGGTAGTACTCCGAGCGGCTCATTTCTGCGCCACCCAAACGACCCGAAACCTGGATGCGAACACCCTTGGCGCCGGCGCGCTGAGCACCCTGAAGGCCCTTACGCATTGCACGACGGAAAGCGACACGAGCAGCGAGCTGCTCTGCGATTCCCTGAGCAACGAGCTGAGCTTCAGCCTCAGGATTCTTGACCTCGAGGATGTTGAGCTGAATCTGCTTGCCGGAGAGCTTTTCGAGCTCTCCACGGATGCGCTCTGCTTCGGCGCCACGGCGACCAATCACGATACCCGGACGGGCAGTGTGAATGTCTACGCGAACGCGGTCACGGGTGCGCTCGATCTCAATGCGAGCAACGCCTGCACGGTCGAGGTTCGACTTGAGCAGGTTGCGGATTTTTACATCCTCTGCAACGTAGTCGCTGTAACGCTGACCCGGCTTGGTGCTGTCAGAGAACCAACGCGACACGTGGTCGGTGGTGATTCCCAGACGGAAACCGTAGGGGTTTACCTTCTGTCCCATTACTTCTTCCCTGCCTTGTCGGCCTCGGCTTCAACGACGTGGTCTGGCGTGGCCAGCACGACCGTGATGTGGCTTGTGCGCTTCAGGATCTGGAACGCGCGGCCCTGGGCACGCGGCTGGAAACGCTTGAGCGTTGCACCGTCGTCGACATAAGCCTTCGAGATGATCAGATCCTGTTCGTCCAGGAACGTGTTCGAAGCGTCTGCCTTGACTCGCGCATTGGCGATTGCAGATGCAACCAACTTGTAGACCGGCTCGCTCGCGCCCTGAGGTGCGAACTTCAAAATTGCCAGTGCTTCCTGTGCTTGCTTGCCGCGGATCATGTTGATGACGCGACGAGCCTTCATGGGGGTCACGCGGATGTGACGCACGCGTGCGATCGACTCCACCATTTCTCTACCTCCTACACCACCGCGTTAGCGGCGGCGACCCTTCTTGTCATCCTTCACGTGTCCACGGAAGGTACGGGTGGGCGAGAACTCGCCGAGCTTGTGCCCAACCATGGTTTCGGTGATGAACACCGGAATGTGCTTGCGACCATCGTGCACCGCGATCGTGTGACCCAGCATTGCTGGAACGATCATTGAGCGGCGCGACCAGGTCTTGATTACGTTCTTGCTCTTGGCCTCATTCGCCTTGACAACCTTTTGTAGGAGGTGGTCGTCGACGAAGGGGCCCTTCTTCAGACTGCGTGGCATCTTCTGACTCTCCTACTACTTGCGCTTCTTGCCGACATTGCGGCGGCGAACGATGAGCTGGTCACTGGGCAGTTTGCGCTTACGAGTGCGGCCTTCTGCCTGGCCCCAAGGGGAAACGGGGTGACGTCCACCGGACGTCTTACCTTCTCCACCACCGTGAGGGTGGTCGACAGGGTTCATGGCAACACCACGGACGGTCGGGCGAACGCCCTTCCAGCGCATACGGCCGGCCTTACCCCAGTTGATGTTCGACTGCTCGGCGTTGCCGACCTCGCCGATCGTTGCACGGCAACGAACGTCAACGTTGCGGATTTCTCCGGAGGGCAAACGCAGCTGGGCGTAGGGGCCTTCCTTTGCAACGAGTCGAACGGAAGCTCCAGCGGAACGGGCCATCTTGGCGCCGCCACCGGGGCGAAGCTCAATCATGTGGATAACCGTACCGACGGGGATGTTCTTCATCGGGAGGTTGTTACCGGGCTTGATGTCAGCGCCGGCACCCGACTCAACAATGTCGCCCTGCTTGAGCTTGTTGGGAGCAACGATGTAGCGCTTGGTTCCATCAACGAAGTGAAGGAGAGCGATACGTGCGGTGCGGTTGGGGTCGTACTCGATCTCGGCAACGCGGGCGTTTACGCCGTCTTTGTCGCTGCGCTTGAAGTCGATTACGCGGTACTGGCGCTTGTGGCCACCACCAACGTGACGGCTCGTGATGCGACCTGCGTTGTTGCGGCCACCGGTCTTGGGCAGAGGGCGCAGAAGCGACTTCTCTGGCGTCGAGCGGGTGATCTCAGCAAAGTCTGCAACCGAGGAACCACGGCGACCAGGCGTCGTGGGCTTGTACTTGCGAATAGCCATTAGTTTCTCCTTGGTCCTTAACCGACAGCGGTGAAGATGTCGATAGAACCGGACTTGAGCGTGACGATGGCGCGCTTGGTGTCCTTGCGCTTACCCATACCGAAACGAGTGCGACGGGTCTTGCCCGTGCGGTTCAACGTGTTGACCGAATCGACCTTGACGCTGAAGATCTTCTCAATAGCGAGCTTGATCTCGGTCTTGTTCGCACGGGGGTCAACCTCGAAGGTGTACTTTCCCATGTCGATCAGGTTGTAGCTCTTCTCGGAAACCACGGGAGCGATGATGATGTCGCGTGGGTCCTTGTACGTGACGGTCATGCGCTGACCTCTTCCTTGTTCGAAGACTTGGTGTTGAAGGCAACGAACGCGTCGAAGGCGCCCTTGCTGAACACGATGTCGTCGCTGACGACGACGTCGTAGGCGTTGAGCTGGTCGTATGACAGAACGTGAACGCCGTCGAGGTTGCGAATGCTCTTCAAGCTGATCGCATCTTCGCGCTGAAGCACGACGAGAACGTTCTTGCTTGGTGCGATGCTCGTGAGCAACGCGGAGACAGTCTTCGTCGAAGGCTTGTTGTCAACGGCCAGAGCGTCGATGACGTGAATACGCTCGCCGCGAGCCCGGTCGGACAACGTGCCGCGCAGTGCAGCAGCAATCATCTTCTTGGGGGTGCGCTGTGAGTAGTCACGCGGGTGTGGACCGTGAACGATGCCACCACCCTTCATCTGAGGAGCACGGATCGAGCCCTGACGAGCGCGACCGGTTCCCTTCTGCTTGAACGGCTTGCGACCAGCACCCGAAACTTCACCGCGGCGCAGGGTGTTGTGCGTACCCTGACGTGCAGCTGCACGCTGTGCAACTACAACCTGGTGGATGAGGGGAACGTTGGTCTGCACGTCGAAGATCTCGGCGGGAAGTTCGACAGAGTCAACCTTCTTGCCCTTGGCGTCGATGACGTCGATGGAGGTAGCCATGTGTACTACGCCCCCTTCACTGCGTTGCGGACGAAGACGATACGGCCGCGAGCACCGGGAACAGCGCCCTTGATGAGCACGAGTCCCTTCTCGAGGTCGATCGAGTGGACGGCGAGGTTCATGACCGTTACACGGTCACCACCCATACGACCGGCCATGCGCATGCCCTTGAAGACACGGCTGGGGGTCGACGAGGCACCAATGGAACCAGGCTTGCGGTGGTTACGGTGTGCACCGTGGCTTGCAGATACACCCTTGAAGTTGTGACGCTTCATAACACCGGCGAAACCCTTACCCTTGCTCGTGCCGACGACGTCGACCTTCGAGCCGGGGGTGAAGATGTCGACTGCCAGCTCCTGGCCAACGGTGTACTCCGCGGCGTCGGGGGTGCGAATCTCGGTGAGGTGACGGCGAGGCGTTACACCTGCCTTGTCGAAGTGACCGGTAAGCGGCTTGTTGACCTTACGAGGGTCAATCTGGCCGTACGCGATCTGGACAGCGCTGTATCCATCAACCTCGGGGCTACGCAGCTGCGTAACAACATTCGGGGTGATTTCGACAACGGTCACGGGAACGAGCTTGTTGTTCTCGTCCCAAACCTGCGTCATGCCGAGCTTCTTGCCCAGCAGACCCTTGGTCGTCTTAGTTGTAGACATTATTTTCCTTATCGGCTCAGTCGCTCAATAACTGCGCGAGCTAAAGCTTGATCTCGATGTTGACGTCGGCCGGCAGGTCGAGACGCATGAGCGAATCCACAGCCTTGGGCGTCGGGTCGATGATGTCGATGAGCCGCTTGTGGGTGCGCTTTTCGAAGTGCTCGCGGCTGTCCTTGTACTTGTGAGGTGAGCGGATAACCGCAACCACGTTCTTCTCAGTGGGCAGCGGCACTGGGCCTACTACCGTGGCACCCGCGCGGGTAACCGTGTCAACGATCTTGCGTGCCGATGAGTCGATGACCTCGTGGTCGTACGACTTGAGTCGGATGCGGATCTTCTGTCCCGCCATGACTGGCTCTCTTCCCTTAGTACTGTTGAGGCACTGCGTGCACCTGGGCTGTTCGACGCCGAATGTTGCCACCCGAAGACGCTCAGCACTTCTGCTTTCGCACCACTATTTATCTGTCAAGTTCTTGCTGTCACTGCTTGTGATACCAACCCGCGAGGCCGCGAGGAGCACATGCTGGCGAGCCAGCACACGCGTCTCCCGCAGCAATAACTCTTTCGAGTGATTATTTGGGGAGTTGGTTAAGCTTGGTTCTTCTCCCCGCGGCCTAGCTGCTACACACTGTGTGATTCACGCTCGGCGTGACCCACACGTTGTGGAACTATGCACTGACTGGGAGTGATCCGCGCGCACATGGCGGCGAAATGTTGAACTAGAAGAGTCTGTCACATCCGGGCATTTGCTGCAACCCGGGCGTGTCGGATTTTCAGGCTACTTCTCGACGCCGAAAGTGCGGCATCCAGATCAGTCTATTTCAGTACTTCTAGGTGCCGATATGGCGGGGTTTAGCTGGCTCTCAGTCGAGCGGACGCACACGCTCGTGGACGCCATCCAAAAAGACGCTGGAGACCAGGGGAACCCCTGGCCGGTAGGCCAGATGACGGTAGTGCGGAGCATCCAGAATCTGGGCATGTGCTCGCGCGCCGACCCGCAGATGGCCCACATCATCCCGCCGCAGTGAGCGCGCTCCCCCGAGGGTTGCTGCCGCCACAGCTTCGGCCGACGTCATTCCCATCTCGCGCACTGCCAGCGCGATGCAGAACGGAAGGGATGACGTGAAACTGGAGCCGGGATTGCAGTCGCTGGCGAGCGCAACGGCTACTCCCGCGTCGAGCAGGCGCCGGGCATCCACGAACGGATGTTTGGTCGAGAACTCGACGCCGGGCAAGAGGCCGACGCTTGTAGTGCTGGCGGCGAGCGCGTCTACGTCGTCGTGCGAGAGATAGGTGCAGTGGTCGACGCTCGCAGCGCCGAGCTCGACCGCGAGCTGCACAGCGCCCGACTCCCCCAACTGCGCCCCGTGAAGACGAGCGCCCAAGCCGCGGGCCTGGCCGGCAGTGATGATGGAGCGCGTTTCGTCTTCGGTAAAGGCACCGTTATCGCAGAACACATCAATCCAACGCGAGAACGGGGCGCAGGCTTCGAGCATCTCCCCCATGACGAGCGAGACGTAAGCGGCACGGTCTTCGGCGTACTCGGCCGGCACGACGTGGGCGCCGAGGAACGTGGTCTCGTTGGTGAGCTCTGAGGCGAGGCGGAGCATTCGCGCCTCATCGTGAACGCTCAGCCCGTAGCCGCTCTTGATCTCGATCGTGGTCGTTCCTTGGCGGCGCATCTCTGCGACGAGCGCCGTGGCGTTGGTGAGCAATTCATCGTCGGTTGCCTCCCGCGAAAGTGCGACGGTGCGCCGGATGCCGCCCGCCTCATAGCGATGACCCGCCATGCGCGCTTCGAACTCCTCCGAACGGTCGCCCGCGAAGAGAAGGTGGCTGTGGCTATCAACAAAACCCGGGAGCACGCAGCGACCAGCGGCATCCACGTGATCGTCGCCAGCGGGGGCTTGCTCGGTCGGACCCCACCACGCCACGCGGCCGCCGTCGAAAACAATTGCGGCATTCTCGATCTCTGGCTGCTCGTTGTCGTGAGTAAGGAGGAGCCCGATATTCGTGATCACGGTGCTGGCGTTCGCGGTGCTCGTCTTCGCCGCGCTCATGCTCGCGGCGGTCGTGTTCGCGGCATTCGTCATCGCAGGGCCACTCCGGAGATCGCTTCAAGAACACAAAGCGCTACGAGGCGCACCGTGCGTTCGTCCGCAGAATCTGCAGCGGTATCCACTTCAACAAGGTCAAGTGAGCAGACGGCCGGATGCGCGGCAGCAAGCCGTGCGGCAGCGCGCAGTTCAATCGCCGCAATGCCACCCGGCACCGACGCGGGGCAACCGGGGGCAACCCCGCGGTCGCAGACATCGACATCCAGGTCGACGTGGATGGGACCACCAGCGGCACCAGCAATCTCCAGAGCCTGCGCCATGACATCGTCCATCGACCTCGAGCGCAGTTCGTCGCGAGTGATGACGGTGATTCCGGCCGCACGGGCGCGCTCGGCGTAGGCCAGCGAGTTCGCCAGCGGCTCGATACCGATTTGCACCACGCGGCTGCCGTCGAGGCCTGCCTCGAGAAGCCGGCGAACGGGCGAACCATTACTCGTTCCGTCGCGTAAGTCGTGGTGGGCATCGAGCGTGATGAGGCCAGCCGTGGCGATCTGCGATCCCCAGCGTCCGAGAGCAGTGGGTACCGTTGCGGCGTTATCGCCGCCCAAGGCGACTACAAGCTCGGCCCGGAGCTCTGCGACCGCCTCGATCGCATCTGCTTCGTTCAAGTCGGGCTCGCGCACATTGCCAGCGTCCACGATCCGCAGATCAGACAGCGCGGAATAACGCCGCAGAGCCTCCCGCACCGCCTGAGGCGTAGTGTGCGCTTGAGTCGGCGAGAGCGACGTACGCGACGTCGGCATACCGATAAGGGCGACATCCGCCCACTCGTCGGCGACCGGCGCGGGCCAGTCTCCCGCGCGCGGCCAGAGCGGATCAGCGTTGAGCATGGTCACCCTTCGTGAGCGGAGCCTCGTTCATGGGGATGCGAACGCCGAGATCGTCAGCGACCGCAATCGCTTCATCGTAACCAGCATCGACGTGACGGATCACGCCCATTCCTGGATCGTTCGTGAGCACGCGCTCTAGTTTTTGCGCGGCGAGCTCGGTTCCGTCGGCGACCGTCACCTGACCGGCGTGGATGGAACGGCCGATGCCGACGCCGCCGCCGTGATGGATCGACACCCACGTTGCTCCCGACGACGTGTTGACCAGCGCGTTGAGCAAGGGCCAGTCGGCAATCGCATCCGAACCATCTTTCATCGCTTCGGTCTCGCGGTACGGCGACGCCACCGACCCGCTATCGAGATGATCGCGGCCAATCGCCAGCGGGGCAGCTAACTCGCCCGAGGCGACCATCTCGTTGAACCTGAGGCCTGCCTTGTCGCGTTCGCCATAGCCGAGCCAACAGATGCGCGCGGGCAGACCTTGGAAATGCACCCGCTCCCCTGCGAGCTTGATCCAACGCGCGAGCGATTCGTTCTCGGGGAACAACTCGAGAATCGCCTTGTCTGTCTTGTGGATGTCGCTGGCCTCGCCGCTGAGGGCAGCCCACCGGAACGGCCCCTTGCCCTCCGCAAACAGCGGACGGATGTACGCCGGCACGAATCCCGGGAACGCAAACGCATCCGCGTACCCCGCTGCACGCGCTTCGGTGCGGATGTTGTTGCCATAATCGAAGACCTCGGCACCCTGACGTTGGAAGCCCACCATCGCTTCGACGTGGATCGCCATTGACTCGCGAGCGCGCTGGGCGAAGTCGGGGTGGCTACGAGCGCTCTCCCAATCGTGGAAGTCAACGCCGAGCGGCAAGTACGCCAGAGGGTCGTGCGCGCTGGTCTGGTCGGTGACGATATCGATCGGCGCGCCCATCGCCAACAACTCAGGCACGGCTGCAGCCGCGTTTGCAAGGACGCCGATCGATAGCGCCTTCTTCGCATCGCGTGCCGCAACGGCGAGCTCGACGGCGTGCGCCAGCGACTTCGCCTCGACGTCGAGGTAGCCGTGATCGATACGACGAGTGATTCGGCTCTGATCAACATCGATACAGATCGCAACACCATCGTTCATGGTTACAGCGAGAGGCTGAGCCCCGCCCATGCCTCCGAGGCCGGCCGTGAGCGTGATCGTGCCCGCCAGCGTGCCACCGAATCGTTTCGCCGCGACCGCAGAGAAAGTTTCGTAGGTGCCTTGCAGAATGCCTTGCGTGCCAATGTAGATCCACGATCCGGCCGTCATCTGGCCGTACATCGTGAGACCCAACTGCTCGAGCCGACGGAACTCATTCCAGTTCGCCCAGTCGCCCACGAGGTTGGAGTTGGCAAGCAGCACGCGGGGCGCCCACTCGTGCGTCTGCATCACACCGACGGGTTTGCCCGACTGCACGAGCAGCGTCTCGTCGCCCTTGAGCGTCGTGAGCGAACGCACGATCGCATGGTAGCTGGGCCAGTCGCGGGCGGCCTTGCCCGTGCCGCCGTAAACGACGAGATCTTCGGGATGCTCGGCAACCTCCGGGTCGAGGTTGTTCTGCAGCATGCGCAGAGCACCTTCCTGCTGCCAGCCGAGAGTAGTGAGGGTGGAACCACGCTGTGCCTGAATCATGACTGCTCCTAGTGAAGTTCGGTGACGGAACGTGCTGCTGCAACAAGGGCGCCTGACTGCACGAGCTCAACGCTCGCGGCGATGTCAGGGGCCAGATAACGGTCGGGGCCTGCGCCCGGAACCCGCTCGCGCAAGGTGTCGATCACGGCGGCCGATACCGGGGACGGCTTTTCGCCGCGCATCTCAATGCCGCGCGCGGAGGTCAACAGCTCGATGGCCAGAACGCGCGAGAGACCGTCGATGCTGCGACGAAGCTTGAGACCGGCACTCCAGCCCATCGACACGTGATCCTCTTGCATGGCGCTGGTCGGAATCGAGTCAACGGATGCCGGAGCCGCCAACCGCTTCAACTCGCTGACGATGCCTGCCTGGGTGTACTGCGCGATCATGTGGCCCGAGTCGACTCCGGGATCCGCGGCGAGGAACGCGTTCAAGCCACCATTGCGGTTGCCGTCGAGGAAGCGGTCGGTGCGACGTTCGCTCATGCTTGCGACGTCGGCCGCCACAATCGCAAGGAAGTCGAGCGCATAGCCCACAGGCGCCCCGTGGAAGTTTCCGTTCGACTCCAAGCGCCCATCGAGGGTGACGACAGGATTATCAATTGCGCTCTGCAACTCGCGCTCGGCAACGCGTCTTGTGTGATCGACCGTGTCGCGAGCCGCACCGTGCACCTGCGGAGCGCAACGCAAGGAATAGGCATCCTGCACTCGGGTGAAGCCGTTGGTAGCGTGGGCGGCGATCGTTCCCGAATCGCGCAACACCGCGCGCATGTTAGCGGCAGACACCTGCTGGCCGGGGTGCGGTCGGAGGGCGTGAAGATCTTCGGCGAAGACGCGATCTGTTCCGGCGAGACCCTCGACGCTGAGAGCAGCGGACAGGTCGGCGGCGGTGAGCAACGCGCTGAGATCGGTGATGGCCATCGACAGCATGCCGAGCATCCCATCCGTGCCATTGATGAGCGCTAGGCCTTCCTTTTCGTGCAGAACGAGCGGCTCAATACCGGCAGTCGTGAGAGCGGCGGAGGCGGGCATCAACTCCCCCGCGACGCGTACGTCGCCTTCGCCCATTGCCGCCAGCGCGCAATGCGCCAGCGGAGCGAGGTCGCCCGAGCAGCCCAAGCTGCCGTACTCCCCCACGATCGGAGTGATGTCGGCATTAAGCAGTGCGGCGTAGGTTTCGGCGACTACGGGGCGCACGCCGGTACGGCCGGTTGTCATCGTGGAGAGGCGTAGAAGCATGGTCGCCCGCACCACCTCAGCATCGATCTCGGCACCGGAGCTGGCGGCGTGGCTGCGCACCAGAGACCGCTGCAATTGCACACGCTGCTCAAGAGCGATGTGTTTCGTGGCGAGGGCGCCAAAACCTGTCGACACCCCGTAATGCGGCCGAACGTCGTTCGCGAGAGCCTCGATGACGGCGCGCGACGCCTCGATCTCGGCGATAGCTTCAGGCGTAATCGACACACGCGCATGGTGGCGCGCAACAGCCACGACCTCGGCGATGCTGACGGGGCCAACGCCAAGAGAAACAGTCTGCGAAGTTTCGGGATTCATGATCCCAGTGAACGCTGATCGTCCTTCTGCTGCGATAGCGATCCGCGATATGGTGTCTGAAATATCAGACAGGGGAAACGTGCCCAGCATTCCGGCAGCGCGCAACACTATGGCGGTGCTGCGCCATCTCGCGTCTCGTAAAGGACCGGTGCCCGCCTCGGCATTGGCCCGCGAGCTTGAACTGCCCCGATCATCCGTCTACCAACTGCTCGCCGTCATGATCGACGAGGGCTTCGTTGTGCACTATCCCGAGGATCGCACCTACGGGCTCAGTGCCCTCGTCTCCGAGATTGGCACTTCAGCGCTGCGCAGCGAACGGCTCTCTGCTCTCGCGTCACCGCTGATGCGCAGCCTCGCTCGCGAATCACCCATCCCGGTCGTCGCTCACCTAGCGGTACTGAGCGGCGCGGATGTGAGCTACGCGGCACGCGTGCAGGGAACCCGCGCTCCCACTACCGTCTCGGCCGTCGGTGTGCGCCTGCCCGCCCATCTCACCGCCACCGGCCGTGCCATGCTCGCGCGGCTCACCGCACCCCAAGTCCGCGCTCTGTATCCGACTCGAGCGTCTCTCACCCGCCGGCAAACCGCTGGGCCCCAAACCCTGGCCGAACTTGATCGGATGCTGGATTCCGCCCGCGCATGGGGCTGGGCGAGCGAGATTGGCGACGTCACCGCCGATTACTCGTCGGTCGGTGCCGCGGCGCTCGACCGCAACGACTACCCCACAGCAGCGATTGGGCTGACCTTCCGCACGGATGCGGTGGGCGAGCACTGGGATGCGCTCGGCGCCGCGACGGTGGCAGCTGCGCGCGCCCTCACCGGCCGACTTACGGGACGGTCGAACTGACCTGACCGCTAAGCCGCAGGCGACGACTGCGTTGCGGGAGCGAAAGTGTTCGTTAAACGACGAAGGGCCGAGCCTTTCGGCCCGACCCTCGTCGTAATTAGTTACTGAGCTTACGCCAGAACCTTGGTTACCTTACCGGCACCTACGGTACGTCCACCCTCACGGATGGCGAAGCCGAGGCCCTCTTCCATGGCGATGGGCTGAATGAGCTCAACGGTCATGTCAGTGGTGTCGCCAGGCATAACCATCTCGGTGCCCTCAGGCAACGTGATGACGCCGGTGACGTCGGTGGTACGGAAGTAGAACTGCGGACGGTAGTTCGCGTAGAACGGGTTGTGACGCCCACCCTCATCCTTGGAAAGGATGTATGCGGTTCCCTCGAAGTTCGTGTGAGGAGTAACGGAACCAGGCTTAACAACAACCTGTCCACGCTCTACATCTTCACGCTTGGTTCCACGAAGAAGCAGACCACAGTTCTCGCCAGCCCATGCTTCGTCGAGCTGCTTGTGGAACATCTCGATACCAGTGACCGTGGTCTTCTGGGTCGGACGGATTCCAACAATCTCAACGTCAGAGTTGATCGTAAGCGTTCCACGCTCGGCGCGGCCGGTAACAACGGTTCCACGACCAGTGATCGTGAAGACGTCCTCAACGGGCATCAAGAACGGCTTGTCCTTGTCGCGTACGGGGTCAGGAACGTTCTCGTCAACTGCATCCATGAGGTCCAGAATCGACTGAACCCACTTCTCGTCGCCTTCGAGAGCCTTGAGGCCCGAAACGCGAACGACAGGTGCGTTGTCGCCGTCGAAGCCCTGGCTGCCCAGGAGTTCGCGAACCTCGAGCTCAACGAGCTCAAGGATCTCTTCGTCGTCAACCATGTCGGACTTGTTGAGTGCTACGAGCAGGTAAGGAACACCAACCTGCTTCGCGAGCAGAACGTGCTCGCGAGTCTGAGCCATCGGGCCGTCGGTCGCTGCAACCACGAGGATTGCACCGTCCATCTGAGCAGCACCGGTGATCATGTTCTTGATGTAGTCAGCGTGACCGGGAGCGTCTACGTGTGCGTAGTGGCGCTTGGTCGTCTCGTACTCAACGTGCGAGATGTTGATGGTAATTCCGCGCTGACGCTCTTCCGGAGCCGAGTCAATCGACGAGAAGTCACGCTGGACGTTGGTTGCCGAAGGGAACTTGTCTGCAAGTACCTTCGAGATCGCTGCCGTGAGCGTGGTCTTTCCGTGGTCAACGTGACCGATGGTTCCGATGTTTACGTGCGGCTTGGTCCGCTCGAACTTGGCCTTAGCCACTGTGGGTCCTCCTCAGGACTCGGTTGCTTCGCATCCGACGACTTATCACTGCCGAATGTTCTGCAAGTTGGTGTGTATCTATGTTAGTTGCGCGCTGGTAGTGCGGCGATTACTCGCCCTTGTTCTTTGCAACAATCTCGTCAGCTACCGCGCGGGGAACCTCAGAGTAACTGTCGAACGTCATCGAGTACACCGCGCGACCCGAAGTCTTGGACCTCAAGTCACCGACATAGCCGAACATTTCCGACAGCGGTACGTGGGCGCGAACGACCTTTACGCCGGTCGCGTCCTCCATGGACTGGATCTGTCCGCGGCGACTGTTGAGGTCACCGATGACATCTCCCATGTACTCCTCGGGAGTACGAACCTCGACCGCCATGAGCGGCTCGAGGAGAACTGGGTCAGCCTTGCGAGCTGCTTCCTTGAATGCCATGGTTCCCGCGATCTTGAACGCCATTTCTGACGAGTCAACATCGTGAGCAGCACCATCGAGGATGATTCCTCGGACGCCGACCATCGGGAATCCTGCGAGGATTCCGACGTTCATCGAGGCCTGGAAACCCTGATCGATCGAGCCAATGTATTCGCGAGGAATACGGCCACCGGTGACCTTATTTACGAATTCGTAAATGTTGTCGCCTTCAACCTCCATGGGCTCAAGCGAGATCTGGACCTTAGCGAACTGTCCCGAACCACCGGTCTGCTTCTTGTGGGTGTAGTCGTGCTTGTCCACAACGCGTCGGATGGTCTCGCGGTACGCAACCTGCGGCTTACCAACGTTGGCTTCAACGTTGAATTCGCGCTTCATGCGGTCGACGAGGATGTCGAGGTGAAGTTCACCCATTCCCTTGATAACCGTCTGGCCAGTTTCCTGGTTCTGTTCGGTACGGAACGTGGGGTCTTCTTCAGCGAGCTTCTGGATGGCAACACCAAGCTTTTCTTGGTCAGCCTTCGTCTTCGGCTCGATCGCTACCTCAATAACGGGCTCAGGGAACGTCATCGACTCGAGAACGACCTGGTCGTTCGGGTCACACAGCGTGTCACCAGTCGTGGTGTCCTTGAGTCCGATAACGGCGTAGATGTGTCCAGCAGTGACGCTGTCGACAGGGATCTCCTTGTTGGCAGCCATCTGGAAGATCTTTCCGATGCGCTCCTTCTTGCCCTTGGTGGAGTTAGCAACAGCTCCACCTGAGTCAAGGTGTCCCGAGTACACGCGAATGTACGTGAGGCGACCGAAGAAGGGGTGCACTGCAACCTTGAACGCGAGAGCCGAGAACGGCTCAGCGGAGTCAGGCTTGCGGATGATGATCTTCTCTTCATCGCGCGGGTCGGTTGCTTCCATGGGAGGCACGTCAACCGGCGAAGGAAGGTAGTCGATAACAGCATCGAGCATCGGCTGAACGCCACGGTTCTTGAATGCAGAACCGCAGAGAACGGGGTAGATCTCGCTATTGACGGTGAGCTTACGAATTGCAGCCTTGATCTCTGCAACCGTGATCTCTTCGCCGCCGAAGTAACGCTCCATGATGGCGTCGTCAGTCTCAGCAACAACTTCGAGGAGAGCGGTGCGGTATTCCGCAGCCTTTTCCTTGAGGTCTTCGGGGATCTCTTCGATGGCGTACTTCGAGCCCATCTGAACGTCACCCTTGGCGTCTCCACGCCACGTGAGTGCACGCATCTCGACGAGGTCTACAACACCCTCGAACTCAGACTCGAGGCCGATCGGGAGCTGAAGAACCAACGGACGAGCGCCGAGGCGGTTAACGATGGTGTCTACCGTGTAGTAGAAGTCCGCGCCCATCTTGTCCATCTTGTTGACGAAGCAGATGCGGGGGACGTCGTACTTGTCGGCCTGGCGCCATACAGTCTCCGACTGCGGCTCCACACCCTCTTTACCGTCGAACACAGCGACAGCACCGTCGAGAACGCGGAGCGAGCGCTCCACCTCAACCGTGAAGTCAACGTGGCCGGGGGTGTCGATGATGTTGATCTGGTTTTTGTTCCAGTAACACGTAACAGCAGCAGACGTGATCGTGATGCCACGTTCTTGCTCCTGCTCCATCCAGTCAGTAGTCGACGCACCATCGTGAGTTTCACCAATTTTGTGGTTCACACCCGTGTAGAACAGGATGCGCTCAGTCGTAGTGGTCTTGCCGGCATCGATGTGAGCCATGATGCCAATGTTGCGGACCTTAGTCAGGTCGGTGAGCACGTCCTGTGCCACAGGTTCCTCCGAAGTATGTTGGTGAAGCGAGAATCTCAAGAGTGAAGCGAGTCAGACAACGCCCGACTCGCCTCACTGCGAGGTGCTGACTACCAGCGGTAGTGAGCGAATGCCTTGTTCGACTCGGCCATCTTGTGGGTGTCTTCACGACGCTTTACAGCGGCGCCAAGTCCATTCGATGCGTCCAAGATCTCGTTGGTGAGACGCTCAGTCATCGTCTTTTCACGACGACCCTTTGCGTAGCTCGTGAGCCAGCGCAGTGCGAGCGTGTTTGCTCGGTGCGACTTGACTTCGACGGGAACCTGGTAAGTCGATCCACCGACACGACGCGACTTGACCTCGAGGGTCGGGCGTACGTTGTCGAGAGCCTTCTTGAGAGTGACTACGGCGTCTTGGCCGGTCTTCTCTGCCACGCCTGCGAGTGCTCCGTAGACGATGCGCTCAGCGAGGCCCTTCTTGCCATCAAGAAGAATCTTGTTGACGAGCTGGCTGACGATGGGTGCGCCGTAAACGGGATCCGCGACTACGGGACGCTTTGGTGCTGGTCCTTTACGAGGCATTACTTCTTGTCCTTCTTCGCTCCGTAGAGGCTACGAGCCTGCTTACGGTTCTTAACGGCCTGGGTGTCGAGCGCTCCGCGAACGATCTTGTAGCGGACACCGGGGAGGTCCTTTACACGACCACCGCGGATGAGCACCATCGAGTGCTCTTGAAGGTTGTGACCTTCTCCGGGAATGTAGGCCGTGACCTCGGTACCGTTTGAAAGCTTGACACGAGCAACCTTGCGAAGAGCCGAGTTCGGCTTCTTCGGAGTTGTTGTGTAGACGCGCGTGCAAACGCCGCGCTGCTGCGGGTTGGACTTAAGGGCGGGAGCCTTGGTCTTGACGACCTTCGGCGAGCGTCCCTTACGCACCAACTGCTGAATGGTGGGCACTAAATTACTCCTTGATTTTGCTGCACGGTGACAGCGTCATGATGGTTAGCATTCGCTGTTCTTTGCAGAACACCGAGTTCATCTGGACCCACGCCCCGCCGCACAAGTCGAATGAACGAACTATGCGGATGGTTTATGGATATGCCGTGGGGGTCAACCAGAAGGTTGAACCCTGTGATGTGGAGTTGCTTGCACCCAAACTCCGCTAGTGCGGTGACCTACAAGAGGCATAGTTCAAGCGCACGGCAAAGCGCACACCTCAGAAAGAATAGCCCCCCGGGCGTACCGGGGTCAAATGATCACAGCGCACACGCAGGCTCCAGAACAGGGCACGCGATAGTGCACACGCGCTTAGCGCTGAGCGGCAGTTTTCTCTGCGAGCTCAGCTTCCCATTTCGCCCGGGATTCGCTGTTGCGCTGAGTGACCTTGCGGCCGCGCTTTGCCACGAGCGCACCCGTCCAGAGCGAAACCTCACGACCGATAAGGCCGGCGGCGATGATGAGCGGATCGACCAAAGCTCCAGCGAACATGGCCTGGGCCTGTTCCGGCGTGTTCTGAATGACGCCATTGATCAGCAAGAGCGCACCGATCGTGCCGAAGTACACCACGAGACCGACGATGATGCTCGAGAACACGTGCGCAGCCCAACCAGCACGGTTCACGATGAGCGCGATGACGATCGCGCCCAGTGCGAAGAAGGCGACGGGCACGTAGAACGAGGGCGCCTGCACGAAAGCGAGCGCAACGCGGCCCGTTGCGGCTGCGCTGATGATTGCGACCGCGAGTGCGAACACCAGAGCAAAGACCAGAGTGGAGGCGAGTGCAATAAACACCCCGAAGCCACGGTTTCCGGAGACCTTGGGAGGAGTCGGTGCGGTGACGTACACAACGCGCGGCTCGGCGGATGCCGTTCCCGCTGCTGCGGCGGTGGTGACGGCAGGCTCCGGGTCGGCAACGATCTCGGGCTCGGCGACGATCTCTGGCTCAGCCGCTCCAGCAGGCTCCGCCATGGGCTCGACCTCTGCCTCCAGCGTGGAATCGTCGTACACCGTGGCATCTGCAGGAGAAGCGGGCTCAGCAATGGGCTCCACGAGGGATGTGGCAGCCGGCGACTCGTCAGCAGCTGCAACCGTCTCGTCGACCACTACAGCATCCTCAATGTTGTCGTCGTTCTTCGGTGAAAAACCACGCTCTACAGATGGATCGGTCATGACTGTTGCCTCCTCGTGCCAGCGACTGATGCTCTCAGTGTACTGAAGCAACTCTCGGAAACGAGAAGAACGCCACGACCAAGAGGTCGTGGCGTTCTTCTTCACGCTGTGATTTTGCTAGTTGACCGTTGTTCCGTCAGCACCAGCATCCACGTTGAGCGTTGAGACATCGGTACCGGGAAGCACGTAAACGTAGCCATCGATCTTCATCTCGAACTCGCCGCCATCAGTTGCGGGATCGTAAATAATCGAGGACATGCTCAACACACGTACGCCGGTTTGAGCGGTCTCCAAGAACGAGTGCAACGCGGCAGGCTCCCCCGCCACACGAATCGTCACGGCAACTGCAACAAGACCAGGCACCGAGGGCACCGCTTGCACGTCTGCAGGTGAGCTAGCTTCGCCCTCCGCGGCGGGTACCTCAGCAGTGTCGCCTTCTTCGCCCTCGACGGGAGCGGCAACCGGCGCATCAGTTTCGGGCGGCAGCGCTTCTTCAACGCTGAGGTAACTCGTGCCAAGCAGGAGCACGCCAGCTTTCGACGCTAGCGCGTCAATCTGGGCTGAGAAGACTGACGTGTTATGCACTGCAGGAATCGCTCGTTGAAGGTCTTCCAGCTCCGCGAACAGCGCTGCAGAATCTTCATCGAGAGCCTTGAGACGAGCAAGTTCTGCAGCCTTAACCTGATTCTGGATCTCGACATCAGCGAGCTGCGTGTCGGATTCATTCGCGGCGCTGAGCGCTGGCCCGACTCCCACTGCCCAACCGGCAGCGAGAATGACGATCACTGCAACCACGCCGATAAGTGTCCATAAGCGTGTCAAGGTCATGATCCGCTCCCTTCTTCAGTCGCCTCAGGAGTGTCACTTGGACTCGGCGTTTCAGTCGCTGTGGGTGTCGGAGTTGGCGCTGGCTCTGCCTCGGGCTCTTCGGCCGCGGGCACAGGTTCGACACCGTCGAAGCGGTGAACCAGAGCATTCTCATCCAGGTAGACAACGACATCCACCGTGTAGGTTCCGTCGTCTTGGTAGCTTGCAGCGACCAGGGTTGCGTCGCTCACTCCGTCGATGCTGGGGACCGATCGAAGCCACTTGTCTGAGGCCGCGACATCGGCGAAGTTGATCTCCATCGCAAACTGCGCGTTCCGCTGCGGTTCGACGACTGATGTCGCAGCGCCGAATTCCAGAAGCGGAGTTGCCGTCTCGAAGCTGTAAGAGACCACTACAGCCCCGGCGGGGAGCTTCTTGCCCAGAGCGTTAAACATGTCCTTCACTGAAATCTCAGTCGAGGTCGCGAAGATACGAGCGCTCGTGGCCGATTGCACCATCTGGCCAGCGACACGCACGTCGTTGTATTCGCCCTGTTGGGTGATGAGGGTCTGAGTGAGCGCACGAGCGTTCTCGAGCGCCAAGTAGCGCTGGAGCGCGTACAGGTTCATGCCGACCGACGCCAGAACGACGACTGCGATTGCGACGATCGCAACGAAGATCGCACGACGGCGCGCGGCGGCGGCTTGCTTCTTCTGGCCTACCTCTGGTGGAAGAAGATTTACATACGGCGGGTACGCGGTGGGAACTTTCAGTTCCTTGCGGGCCTTAGGAGCTTTGCTCTTGTCGTCGCTCATGCGGAGACCCCCGTTACCAGTCCGAGTGCTACCGACATATCGAACGGAGAACCTGTTCCCTTGAGCTGACGTGAAACGGCAGTCATGGTGAACGGGTCGGGCAAGGATGCCGGTGTCTTAGTGAACTCTGACACTGTTTCTACGAGGCCTAACAAATGCGAGCCTCCACCCGTCATCACAATGCGATCAATCGCACGGTTATTGCGGGCGTTCTGGAAATACTGAATGGTGGCACGGATTGCCATCAGCGTTTCGTTGACCAACTCGAAGGAAACCTCAAGAGCGGGGCGTTGCTCCGCTGTCGCCCGAGCCGCAATGACGCCGACAGAACGCTTGATAGCTTCGGCATCACGCGAAGAGATGTCGAGTCGCTGCGAGATTCCCTTAGTGATGTCGCCACCACCGGTAGGGAGGAATCGAATGAAGTGAGGAACGTGCCCCTCAAGCGCAACAAGAGTCGTTGTCGACGCACCGATATCGACCAGCAGCGTGGTCGTGGAACCGAGCTCCGGAGTCGAGAACAGTCGCGTCAAAGCAAAGGGAGAGAGATCAACGTTGACGGGTGTCACTCCACCGGCGGATGCCGCGTTAACGTTCACGAGCACCGGAGCCTTAATCGCTGCAACCAGCATGCCTTGGAGCATGGGACCGGTCTCCCCCTCAGCCTCGGCGGCAGGGTAGAAGTCGAGAAGTGCATCCGATGCAGGAACAGGCAGCAGATCTTGCACCTGAAAAGGCAGCGATTCGCGAACCTGGTTCAACGGCAGACGCGGAACCGTCACGTCGCGGGCAACGACTTTGGAGTTACCAAAGCCGATGACAACATCGCGAGTGCGGAAGCCGTTGGCCGACCACAGCTTTTTGATGGATGCCGTAACAGTGGCGGAGTCGATGACTTCGCCCGCGCGCACGGCGCCCTCGGGCAAGGGCACTTCGCCGAAGCGAAGCACCGTTGGCTTCTGAAGGTGCGGGTTCTCAACTTCAACAGCACGAATTGCTGTTGAGCCGATATCCAGCCCCACTAATTTCTTTCCCATAGTTCCCCCCGGGCCACGGTCAGACGAGACCGGCGGCCACCATATATCCATTCCACAGTTGTGAACCGAAAGCGATGCCAACCCACGCGCCCGCGATCATCCACGGTCCGAATGGGATAGCTGTGCGCCGGCCTGCCCGCCGAATGATGAGCAATGCGATTGCAAATACGCCCCCGAGCAAGAATGCCGCAAAGGCACCCACTGCGACGACCCCCCATCCGAGCCACCCCAGATAGAGGCCAAGGACGGCCGCGAGCTTGACGTCGCCCATGCCCATGCCACGAGGCTGGACAATTGCGATGATGAAGTAAAAGACGAAGAGCGCTGCGCCACCGGCGAGAGCACCGAGAAGAGCTCCCCAGTTTCCAGTGCCGGCGCTGGCTACAGCAAGCAACACCGCACCCACGACGATCGATGGCAGCACGATGCGGTTCGGCAAAGTTTGCGTATCGAGGTCGATCAGCGTGAGAGCGATCGAGATCGCTGCCAGGTACAAGAAGGCAGGGAGCGCCCAGATGAGACTGGTCTCAGCTCCGATGAAGGCGGCAGTGAGCCCAAACGCCACGGCAGTTGCTGCTTCGACCAGCGGATACCGCGCCGAGATCGGCTCGGAACAATCGCGGCAACGGCCACGAAGGACTAGCCAACCAACAACCGGAACATTGTCGTACCAGCGGATGCGGTGTTCACACTTGGGGCACGCGCTCGGCGGTGACGTGAGGTTCTCGCCGCGCGGCAACCGCCACACCACCACATTCAGGAACGAACCGACAGCGAGTCCAAGGACGACAGCGAAGACGACTAATAGGGCAGTTGCTGTCATAGAGCAGCACCCGAGGCATCGAACGCAGGCTCGACCTCAATCCAGACGTTCACGCCGTACGTAGTTGTCACGGGAGAGAGGAACTTGGGAGGAGCAACGTATTTGAGGCGCACGTCATAAACGTAGTTCTTTACGTAGCCTCCGCTACCGCTGCGCACAATTCCACGGAACTTTTGTGCAATGGCGCCGTTGACCGTGAGAGTGCCTCGACCGCTTCCAATGTTTGGGTTCTGAACCGCGAAAGTGTGACCGACAGAAAGGATCGCTGCGTCGATACGACGGTTGTAGTCGCCTAAAAGCGTGCGGTGGTAGCTACTGTTCGATCCGGTCGTCGGATTCCACACCCAGACTGCGTCATTGCCGACGAGCCCCAGTACGTCTTCCTGCGGATCGTTGTACTTGATGTCTCCGGTCACGTAGACGTAGTGCTCGGCAGACAGCGTTGCTTGACCGCTGACGGTTCCCTTGACGAAGAGGTCGCCGTTACGGCAGCCATAGCTTCCGCTCGGAGCATTTTCGTAACGAATCGGATAGCCGATTCCATTGCCATTTCCGTTGCTGTCAGTGCTACCCGTTGCGCCGACGCAGCTCAAGCCGCTAGGACGACTTGAGCTCGACCAGTAGTTAGGGTCACTCGGAACGCTCGGCACGTTCTGAACGTAGATGACGTTGCTCGCCGGCATTGTGAAAGTTGCTCCGGAAGTGCTGTGTAGCTGGGAGATACTTCCGCACATCGCTGGAGTGCTGCCGCCGGTTGCAGGCGATCCCGTGATCTGAGTCTTCTTAGTCCAGGGCGAGTACACGGTGATGGTGCCATTCGCGTTCAACGTGATTTCGGTCGGCCCCGTGTAGAGGCAACCGGGACGCGGGACACCGTCAGTCACAAGGTCTGAACGGGTCTCACGCAGATGCTGAGAGTTCGTTGCCGGCATGCCGATAACCGGGCTATAGTTCGGCGCGCCTGGAACCGCGAAGTTCTGGCCGTTGCAGTAGTTGCCGTTCGAGTCGCGAGGGTTGTAACTTACTCCGCTCGAGGGGTTGTAACTCGTTGTAACCGCGCCGAGGAAGCTAGCGCTGCAGATGCGAATTGTGTCGTTTGAGTGCACGGGACCATCGATGGTGTCGCCGCCCGAGAATGCAATCTCACCGCAGTTGCCCGAGATACTGCTGCGCCCGTCCCACCAATACTTCACGCAGCTGTTGCTCGCGCCGCTGAACGAAGGGTCCATGATCTCGTAGTCGGTGAAGTAGAGGAAGTCGATGAATCCGGATTGACGAAGGTCTGCCACGATGGTGCGGGTTTCGGTGCCAACTTTTCCTGTGGCGCGCACGCGAATGGTTCCGCTGCTCTGGTAGTTGGAGTTGTCGACCTCATAGCGGAAGAACGAGTTGTCGTCGCTGCCCGGAACTTTGACCCACGGCTCTGATGCCAAGGTGTTGAAGGCATCGTTAACGTTGGCGCCTGTCGGCAGTCGTACATCGCTCGTCGAGGAGAAATCGGCTGCGGGGTTTCCGTATTGCACGTACGACGTGTCTTCTGAGAGTCGGCTTTGATAGTCCTCGACACCGGCATAGGCTGCCGCCAGTGACGCCGACCACTCTTGAGTCGCGGCAGCCTGCCGGAACCCGCCAGTGGCGTATGCCACTGCCGTCGTGACGAGAAGCCCCAACACTACGGTGATGCCAATCACCATGGGCAAGGCTGCCCCTTGCTCGCCGCCAATACGGGCGCGAAGAAAACGGATCATCGGTCGATTCCAATCCTGGAGAGCCCTAGGTTCGGGATACCTACGGTGTTTTCGAGAGTCGCAGTTTTTGCCTCACCCGAAGGGTCTGTTTGTACCGTCATGGTGACTTTGACCGCGGCGATGAGGCGTCGATCAGCTTCAGAAAGAGAGCCACCTGAAGGCATCGTCAACTCAACGTTGTCTTTGGTGTAGAACTGGAACACCGGAGAACCCCCGGTCGCAATCTGGCGTACGACAGTGCGCTGCGATGCAGCGGTGGTATCGAACGTGAAGTATCCCGATGAGAGCGCCCGGGCATCCCAACGGGTTTCGACCAGTGTGCGGTCGCCCGTTATTTGGAACTGTATTTTCACGGGCTCCGGATCGAGCGCGTCGGTGTCGAGATACGCCTGCAAAACGACGTTCTCGGGGCTCGCGACGCTGAACACTGGCTCGTTGAGCGCAACGTTCGCGACAGGGTTCTCGGTTCCGGAGCGAATTACACGCGTCAGCTCGTTCATCGCAATTGTGGCCGCGGACGTGTTAGCGCTTGCGGAGCGCTCGTCGGCAAAAGTGCGCGTGAACGTGACGAAAATCGTCATGACCATCGCGAGCAACATTCCCATGAGCGCCATCGTCACGATGAGCTCGCTCAGGGTGACGCCGGCTTCATCGCGCCGCAGTCGTGAGACGCGAGAGAAAAGAACACTTCGCAACGTAGTCATCAGGAAGCCACCCGAGGGTCGACGGTGACCACGCCAGGAACTGTCGCAGTTCCTCCAACGATCGGGGCGAGGACGCTGCCCAGCCCAACAGGAAGCCACAGCGCACCCGTGCGACGCTCAATTTCCCAGGTGCCATAGGGCAACGCGATGAACTGAGTTGCCGAATCTAGGCGATCAAAGGCCAGGGTCACCGACTCGGTGCAGCCAGGGTCGGCACTACCTGCGACGGGAGTCGTTGAGGTCACACGAATACGATCACCCGCCAGCGCGGATACATCGACGAGTCCCATAGGAACCGTCATATCGACGCTTCCGCCCGGGTCGGCGGCGACCGCTACCGCATCCGGAGAACGGTATGTTACCCCGGCGATGTCTTCTTCCGGCCACAGCGCGGGGTTGGGCGAGGCGCAATAGTCAGCGGTGCTGGCCGGGTCTTCGGGCTTCGGGATGTACGTTCCCGCTACCCCCACATATCCCGAACGCCACGGGAAAAGGTTGATACTGCGCGAAAGACTCGACGAGCTGCTCGACTCGGTGTGGACGCCGTAGGTGCTGATAAAAGCGGTATCCATGTTCGTCGGGATCTGGACGTTCGCCGGCGCCGGGCTTGCTACGTACTTGGCGTCGAAGCGTGCGGCTTGGTCATAGTTGAACGAGACCGAACTCGCGGTTCCCGCTACGACCTGCGTGAGCTGGCTGGGTGAGCTGGTTTGGCCATCATCCGTGATGTAACCGGAGCGCGAAACGCTGACGTTGTAATTGCCGGGCGCGACCTTGAGAATGAAGGAGCATCCGTCAGTGTCAGTCGCTGCGGGCGAAGTTGACAGGCTCTGAGCGCCCGCGGAGGGCGAAGCGGGGCTCGCCCCTACACTCACGCCCGCCACGCCTTCACCGGAGCCGCCGATGACGGAAACCAGGATCGTGCCGAGGGCGGGGTCGTTGATGCGGTCATCCGGAGCCAAGAGGCTGTCAAATTGCACTGGCTCAGTGCCCGCACGCATATTGGGCCAAGTAACTTCGATATTGATGCGCTTGTACTGCAAGGTTCCACCACCGGAACCACAGGACGCTGCGGTGTTGCTCGATGGCACCCACGCGGTTGTCCGCGTCACCGTAAAGACGTCGCCATTGAGCGTCTTGGTGTAGGTATCGTCGAAAAGCGTGAAAACGTCGCTGGCGGCGCGAGCGAGGTCGATTTCTTGAGCGGCGAGGTTTGTCGCTACAACGCGGGCGCGATTGTCGCGCGTGATAGCCAGAACAGTCGCCAGTGACTGGAGTACGCCGAGGGAGACGATTGCGAAGATCATCATCGCGACGAGAACCTCAAGAAGGCTCAATCCTGAATCGGAGCTACGAAGACGCTGTAGAACCTTATACATGATGAGCCCTTTCGTGCGGGTCTAAGGGTGTGCAAGTCGTGCGGCGGAGATGGGTTTTCCCCTGCGAGAGCGATCACTCTCAAAGTGTGAAAACGGGGCGCCGCCGCTTGGCGACGCCCCGTTCTCGTACTACTTACCTACTACGGCGTGACTGCCGTGTCGGTGGTGATTCCGGTGTTGCTGTCGTAAGCCCACGCCTTGGTCGTGTACTCGGAGTGAGTTACAGCGAAGGTGTAGCTGTTTCCGTCAGCAGCAGGCGTAACGGCGAGCGTTACGGAAGGCGTTGCCTTGTAACCGTTGTCCGAGAGGCCGGTGTCGGAAAGACCGGTGAACGAACCGTTGTTGCCAACGGCGAAGGTCTCGGCAGCGATAACAGCGTTAGCGATGTCCGACTTAACCTGCGATTCCCAAGCGCCCTGGCGCTGGTTGAGGAAGAACGGGATAGCGATCGCGGCAAGGATGCCGATGATCAGAACAACAACGAGGAGCTCAACAAGGGTGAAGCCCTTCTGGTCGTTCTCGAGGTCTGAGCGCTTGCTGCGCAGTGCTTCATTCAAACGTGCAATCATTCTGATGTTCCTGTCTATTGTTCGGATCTTGGACAGGGGCCCCCAGAAAAAATCAGCTTCTCAGCCCCCCACAAAAAATACTCTCAACATGTGGGCTAGCTGAGAATCCCACAAACGGGGGTGAACCGCCCGAATCACGCCCCCAGTCTGAGGGGTGAGGTGCGAGTCGTGGCGGTTTTTGCGCCTAGTTCAGGGGTAAATTTCGCCGGCACTCGTGAGGACCACCGGCCCGCGACTGCCGGAACGCACGCTCTCCGCTGCGCTGCTCCCTCGGACCGAGATGCACGTTAACGGCCAAACGGGGGCATCGCGACTCGGGTCGCGATGCCCCCGCCTGGGGCTGCTAGGTGCCTCTGTACTATTTGATCTGGTCGAAGATGGCAAAGATCGGCATGTAGAGCGCGATAACCATCACGCCAACGATCGCGCCAATGACACCGATCATGAGCGGCTCGATGAGTGCCGTGAGCTGCTCAGTAGTCTTTTGCACCTCGTCGTCGTAGAAGTCAGCAATCTTCGAAAGCATGACCTCCATAGAACCGGCGTCTTCACCGACGGCAACCATCTGGGTCACCATCGACGGGAAGACTGGCTCTTTGGCCAAGGGAACCGAAACCGACTGCCCCGACCGAACCGAATCAGCCACGCGGCGCAGGGCTTCCTCGATCACGAAGTTTCCCGACGTCTCTCCCACAATCGAAAGCGCGTGAAGAATCGGCACACCAGCGCCGAGCATGGTGCCAAAGTTACGCGTGAAGCGCGAGATCGATACCTTCCGGAAAAGAGGACCAAAGACGGGCGCCCGCAGCTTCCAGGGGTCAACAGCCTTACGGACCTTCTCTGTGTGCTTGTTCTTGCCCCACCACACGCTGAAGATAATGCCGCCAACGACCAGGATCGGCGCAATGATGGTCATTCCATCAGACATCCACACCAGCATCTGGGTGAGCAGCGGCAGCTCGCCTCCGAGGTCCGAGAACATTTCTTCGAACACCGGCACGATGAAGAGCAACATTCCGACCACCGCAGCGATCGCCATAATGAGAACGACGACGGGGTAAGTCAGCGCAGACTTAATCGTTCCGCGGAGCTTTACTTCGCCCTCAAAGTTGTTCGCGATCGACTCGAGCGCGTTATCGAGGAATCCGCCCGTCTCACCCGCACGAACCAGGTGGATCATGATGGGAGGGAAGACGGTGCCGTGCTTAGCGAACGCATCGGACAGCGTTCCACCGGTTTCGACATCCTGACGGATCTCCCCGAGAGCTTTCGCAAGCGTGGGGTTTTCCGTCTGCTCCGAGAGGATGACCAGCGCACGGATGAGCGACAGTCCCGACGAGATCATGGTCGACATCTGGCGGCTCATCACCGCGAGGTCATCGAGGCCAACGCCTTTCTGCAAGAAGGAGATGTTGATCTCTTTGTTGAGGCCAGTGCCGGCACCCGCTTCGGTAACCGAGATCGGGCTGATCTCCATGGCACGGAGGCGCGCGAGGACGGCGTTCTCGCTCGATGCGTCGATGCGTCCCTTAACAACCTTGCCCGACTGATCGCGGGCCTTGTACTCGAAGGACTTCGTAGCTGAGGTAGTCGCGGCCATTATCTCGGTACTCCCGTTGAGTTATCGCTCATCAATCGGTGCATGCCCTCGGGGTCATGCGACTTGGCCAGAGCAGCTTCTTCGGTAATCGCACCCGATTTCGCCAATCCAGCAAGATGCTGGTCCATGGTGTGCATGCCAGCGCCACGACCGGCCTGCATGGCGGACGGAATCTGGTAAATCTTTCCTTCGCGGATGAGGTTTCCGATAGCCGGGTTCATCGTGAGCACTTCTGTAGCCACGACACGGCCCTTTCCGGATGACCGGCGAACAAGTGTCTGACAGATGATGCCCTGCAGCACGGCAGCGAGCTGGGTACGAACCTGCCCCTGCTGGTGCGGCGGGAAAACGTCGATGATGCGGTCAACGGTTTGCGCAGCATCCTGAGTGTGCAGGGTGGCAAACACAAGGTGACCAGTCTCTGCAGCGGTCAAAGCGATCGAGATGGTTTCGAGGTCTCGAAGCTCACCGATCAGAATGACGTCGGGGTCTTGACGCAGAACGTGCTTAAGCGCCGCGGTGAACGAGTGGGTGTCACGACCAACCTCACGCTGGTTGACCAGCGACTTCTGGTTGCCGTGCAAGAACTCGATCGGGTCTTCGACGGTCACGATGTGGTCGGCGCGGGTGCGGTTGACCAAGTCAATGAGCGCGGCCAAGGTGGTGGACTTACCGGAACCGGTTGGCCCGGTCACGAGCACGAGCCCACGCGGCAGAGTAGCGAACTGCGATACCGACTCCTGGATACCGAGGTCTTTCAACTGCTTGATCTCGGTCGGGATGATACGGAAGGCAGCGCCCAAGTTGCCGCGGTCCATGTAGAAGTTCACTCGGAAACGAGCAGCTTCGGAAAGCTCAAATGCGAAGTCGAGTTCGAGGACTTCCAAGAACTGCTCTTCTTGCTTCTGGTCGAGGATGCTGAATAGCGCGTCGCGCGTGCGGTCCTTGTCCCAGATGGCAACACCCTTGAGCGGCTGAAGTCCACCGTCGATGCGGATCATGGGCACAGCGCCGGAAGCGATGTGAAGGTCCGAGGCGCCGGTGTAGACGACCTCTTTCAAAGCATCCAGCAGCTCAGGGTTTGATCCCTCGCGGGCCGTGAGCTGCATCTCTGGACGAGCTTCGCGCTCCTCCTCGACGATCTCCGGCACGGACAGCAGTTGGGACTCGCGGCTGGGTTTGGGATCGGCAGCACCGAACCCGCTCGTGAAGCTCAAGAGCCCCTCGTCGACTCCGGGCGGCGGGAAGTTCAGTTCGCCCTCGGCAGCGGGGGCGATGTCAGGCAGGTCAAGAAGTCCACCGTCGGCAGCGGGCTGCGACGGGAACTTGAGCGTCGGTGCGTCTGCCGGGACCTCATCCATGATCTGGGTGGGGGCGTCTTCTGTGAAGTAGGGCACTTCGGCTGCGGTCGGTGACGGAGTTGGAGGTGCGTCAGCGACGGGCGCCGCACTCGCGGCGGGTGCAGCAGCCACTGGCGCAGGAACCTCGGGCGCAGCTGCTTCCGGAACAGGAAGCGACGCCCCAGCGGCCGACGTTGCGGCCGAGGTCTGAGACATAGCGCCGGCGGCAGCCTGACGGAAAAGTTCATCGAGAGAATCGATCGAGGTGACCGGTTCTGTTGCCATGCGGCGAGCGCGACGCCCGCCCTCAGCGGCTGCTTCGCCCTGCGGCGCTTCAGCCTGAGGCGCAGCAGCGGGCTCAGCCTGAGCAGCAGGTGCAGCCGCAGCTGGTGGCGCAGGAGGCGCGGCCGGGGGCGTAACGCCAGAGGTATCCGTGCTCTTAATCGAGCCAGAGGGCGGCGGAATCGTCGGTAGCGGCGATGCCGGCACTGTGGCGGCCGATGCCGAAGGTGCGGCGCCCGTCTGTGCCCACTCGGGGAACGCCGAGGCAGATGCTGCCTGCGGCGTGCCAACGCCAGGAACGCTTGTTCCCGGCGTGGGCGGTGGCGCATCCGTCGGAACGCTTTGCCCCGAGGGCGCGCTTTGTCCCTTCGGCGTGAACAAACTCTCGTCTACCGATTGCGACGGGATGTCGTAAATCCGCTTAGCCATAATTCCCCCAGATACTTCGTCTTATGCGACGACGCGCAAAATCTCTTCGACTGACGTCAAGCCGAGTTGAGCTTTCGCCCAACCGTCCATGCGCAGCGTGCGCATTCCCTGCTCGACGGCGACTCGGCTGATTTCCGCGCTCGAGGAGCGTGCAACAGCGAGACGTTCAATCTCTTCAGTCACTGCCATAACTTCGTGCAGTGCAATTCGACCGCGGTATCCCGTCTTGGAACACACGGTGCACCCGACGGGTGCGTAGAGAGGCGGCATCGGACCTTCTGGGTTGAAGCCAACCTTCAAGTTCACGAGATCCTGCGGGTTGTGAGTCGCAGGCTGCTTGCAGCGGTCGCAGAGGCGACGCGCAAGTCGTTGAGCCACAACGCAGTCAATAGCCGAACCGACCAAGAAGGGCTCGATGTCCATCTCGATGAGTCGCGTGATGGCGGCGGGAGCGTCGTTGGTGTGCAGGGTGCTCAACACGAGGTGGCCAGTAAGCGCGGCTTCGATCGCAATCTGCGCCGTTTCCTGGTCTCGGATCTCACCAATCAGCACGACATCCGGGTCAGATCGCAAAATTGAACGCAGCGCGCTCGCAAATGTGAGTCCGGCCTTCGGGTTGACTTGAACCTGGTTGATTCCCGCCATGCGGTATTCCACCGGGTCTTCAACCGTAATGACGTTGATCTCCGGGCGAGCAACGGCGTTCAGGGTTGTGTAGAGCGTGGTCGACTTACCGGAACCCGTAGGCCCGGTGACGAGGATCATGCCGTAAGGCTTGGTGTACGCCTCTTTGTAAATCTTGGCGTTGTGCTCGAGCAGGTACAGCTGGCTCAAGTCGAGCGTCGTGTTCGAGTTGTCGAGAATACGCATGACGACTTTTTCGCCGTACACGGTCGGCAACGTGGCAACACGAAGGTCGATTTTCTTTTGACCGTGGATGACTGAGATACGGCCATCCTGAGGCTTACGACGCTCAGCGATATCCATTTCGGCCATGATCTTCAGGCGAGAGATAACGCCGTTCTGAATCTGGCGAGGAGCGCGCTGCATCTCGTGAAGCACACCGTCAATGCGGTATCGAACGCCGAGGTCGTGCTCGCCGGGCTCGATGTGAATATCCGAGGCCTTGTCTTGGATGCCCTGGCTGATGAGCAGGTTCACGAAGCGAACAATAGGTGCATCGTCTTCGGTCGGCTCGTTGTTGTTCGCCGCGAGAGCGACGTCCGTGGTTGTTGCTTCTTGCTCGAGCTCGTTGCTCAGGCTGGAAAGCTCGCCGTCTGCGCGGTGGAAGCGGTCAAGTGCAGTCTGGAGGTCGCTGCGCTCAGCAACGACTACACGGATCTGGCGCCCCGTTGCCGAACGAACGTCATCGAGGGCGAAGATGTTGCCGGGATCGACCATGGCCAACACGAGGTATCCCTCGCTGAACGCGATCGGCAAAACCTCGTGACGACGGCAAATCGCGGCCGGTGCGAGGGCAACGGCCTGGTGGTCGACGGCGAAGTCGACGAGCTCAACGAACGGGACTCCAGCCTGGGCGGCGCGCGCAGAAGCGAGCTGTGCCGGCGAAATGGTTCCGCTGTCGAGTAAGTTTCGGACGAGTGCTTCCTCGTCGGTGTGAGAAGTTCCTACAGAATCGATGCTCTCAATCGGCATCATTCCGCGAAGAATCAGTACTTCAGCAAGTGTGGTCACGCGTGCCTCCCCCCAAGGTCCTAGCGGAGTCCAACGCTAATCGACTCACATCTGCACCACTAGCCCCACTTGTGAGGGGTAGTCAGGACGTTTCAGGAAGCCCATTCGCCGCGAGTCGCAGCATTGAGTGCCAAATTGATGTTCTTTTCGACGTAAACCTCGAGGCGTGGCAGGGCGCATTCGGTGATGACGTCGGAAATATCCTGGGCGTGACGGTGAGCACAGGCTTGCACCGTGGATCGCGCGGCCGAGAGGCAGGGTGAGCACGGTCGAGTTGATCGCGCATCTTCACCCCGGCAGTGCCGCTCTTCGTGGAGCGCGACGGCAAGCTGAAAAGTTACGAGTTCCAGAGTCTCCACGAAAGCGTGGAAGAGATCGTGCGGCCAATGCCCGACGCGGTCGAAGGCAGAGAAATCGGAATCGCGGCAGACCACGCAGCCGGCCTCGGTTCCGGCAGCTGGCTGTCGCCATTCCGAAACGAGGCGATACCAGCGCTGAAGAGAGCAGTCGATGAGGTCGTTAACCGCGTGACGATTCATAAGCCCCCTCCCCCGAAAGATGATCATCTGACCTACTGATGGTCGCACCGCGGCAGTGTTCGCGGCAGTCGTCACTATCAATGACACCCGTTTGGGGGACAGACAGAAAGTTCCGGTAGATTTGTCGTAGGGGGCTGCAAACCATGCGGGCCATACGCTTACCCTGATCCGAACGGGGACACGATTGAAACCGCACGACGAACCGCCACGCACCTACCGCATAGGGCACGTGGATGATCACGAAACTGTACAGCTCGGTTTCGCGTCGCTCCTGGGGCACTGCGCTGACATTTCTCTTCACGCCTCGGTCGCGAGCGTGCGCGACCTCGAAACGGTCGCCGACGACCTCGACCTTGTTGTTCTCGATGTGCGCCTCTCGGACGGCAGCACGGTCGACGAGAATGTCGCTTGGTTGCGGGAGCGTGGCCTCAACGTCTTGGTATTCACCGCAGCGGACAACGCCTCCGAAGTGCGTGCGGCATCCCGTGCGGGCGTACTCGGGATTGTGCGCAAGTCAGAGTCACGCGATGTGATTGTTGATGCTGTGCGCGAAGCAGCGCTCGGCAACCCGGTGGTGACTACCGACTGGGCCGCCGCGTTGGACTCCGACCCGGAACTTGCAGCGGCGGGGCTGAGCCCCAAGGAGCAGGAGGTGCTCGCCCACTACGCCTCGGGCGATAAGTCGGTCGCGGTGGCTCACCGAGCTGGCCTCTCTGCCAGCACCGTCGCTGAGTATGTTCGTCGTATCCGTCACAAGTACGCGATGGCGGGACGGCCAGCTGCAACGAAAGTCGACCTGTACAAGCGTGCAGTTGAAGACGGCATTCTTCCTCCCCCGCACTCATGAGCATCGGCGCGATTGTGGGCAGTACCGCCGCTCCGCCTCGCGTGGAAGGGGGCGCCGAACTCGGAGTCGTGCGCACGATGACGTTCGTGCTCGCTGCCGCCTCGATGATGTTTCTGGGGCTCTCGGTAGGGTCATTCTTTGACGAAGCCCCCTACGTATTACCGCTTTGGGAATTGGTGGCCGGTATCGCTGTGTTCGGTACACCACTGATTATTGCCGCAGCGTCACCGTGGATTTCACTGCGGCAGCTTCGCATTCTGCACGGGGCATATGCGGTGATTTTCGCCGTCGCCGTTCTGAGTTGGGTGCCCGCATTCGTCAATGGTCCGATGCCTCCCGAAACCGCGCCCTGGGTGGTCGGGCTCACGGCGCTGGGCACTACCCCTGCCGCGATCGCTTGGCGTCCGGTGGTTGCGTGGACGTATCTACTGGCAGCATCATTTGTGATCGCCCCCATTCGCATCATCGCCGATGGAGGCGCCGATGTATCCTTGGCCGTGCAGTTCGCCTTCTTCACGATCACCGTCTGCGCCGCTTTCACTGCCGTCGCCACGGTCGCAATGGCCGCTGGCCGTGAAGTGGATGCCGCTGCGGCTGCCGCACGCACCTCGTCAATGCGCGCAGCAGCACTCACCGCCCGCGGCGAAGAGCAGGCCCACCTCGATGCTCTCGTGCACGACGAAGTCATCGCGACGATCTTCGCGGCTGCCGGCGCCGGGCGCAGCGACTCGGCATCGACCCGAGCACAAGCCGCGCGAACAATCGCTCGGCTCAGCGAACTCAGCGGCGCAGCCGCAAGCGTTCCCGAGCTCGTCCACGTTGACTACTTTGTGCAGGGGCTCGCGTCTTCCATTACGGAAACAACGGATGCCGCTGAACTCACTGTGGAAGGCTCGCGTGAAGCCCCCTTGCCTTCCTCGATCGCGAGCGCGCTCATCGAAGCAACCGTCGAGGCGCTCCGTAATAGCGTGGTGCATGCCGGAAACCACGCCGCCTCGGTTACCCGTGAGGTTCGCCTCTACCTTCGTCAGAATGGTGTCGAAATCACCATCAGCGACGACGGCCAAGGCTTCGACCCTGCCGCGGTTCCAGCGAACCGTCTGGGCATCGTGGTGAGCATTCTGGGGCGCGTGAACGCATTCCCCTGCGCCCGCGCAACGGTGTGGTCCGAGCCCAATCGAGGCACTCGTGTGACGGTCGGGTGGTCCGAATGATTCATGAGCTAACGCCGCGAACACGACTGGACCTGCCTCAGATCACGGGCCGCGGAGCGCACGCATTAATCTGGATCTACTTTGTGACGATTTCGGCTCTGGCCCTGCTCTCGCTCGATGACGTTGAATCCGCCATTCCCGTCTACATCTCGATCGCACTGTTCGCCAGTATCTGGTTTGTGCTCACCCACGACACTCAACCCCGCGTGGGAGTAGGAGTGAGCACCTACGTCATCGTCGCGAGCGTCGTGGTAGCCGCCATCTCGTCACCCAATGCCACGGTCGGGGGATTCTCTCAGTGGTACGTGGGCGCAGGCGCGCTGGCCATGTTCTACCTCAGCCTTCGCCGGCGAAACCTCTTAGCGTGGCTCGGCTTCGCCGCGATCGGTGGTGTCGTAATTCTGTGGGGGCTCTCCACCGAGGATCGGCTTCTCGAGGCAATCCTTCTCGTGGCACGTCAGGCGCCGTTCGTGCTTGTCGGCTCCCTTTTCTCTCTCGGCATGAGACGCACTCGCCAACGACTGGACGGCATCCACAGCGTGGAGACCGCACGCGCCGCGGCCGAAGCTGCTGCCCTCGCTCGCACGGCGGAACGCTCGCGGCGGCTCGCAGGCCTCGATGCGGCCGTTGGCGTGCAACTTCAGCGCATCGCTGATGGCGACGAACTCACCGATGACGACCGCGCGGAACTCTTGATTGCTGAAGCACGTCTGCGCGATAGCCTTCGCGCGCGCCAGCTCGACCTCCCCGAAATTGTGGCGGCGGTGCAACGCGCTCGACGCCGCGGCATCGCTGTCGTGCTGCTTGACGACCGCTATCCGCTACCGCTGCCCATCGGCGCTCTCTCCACCGTCACCGACGCTGCCGTGCGCATTCTCGACGAGACCGCCGAGGGGGCTGTCACCATCCGCTTGCTGCCCGCTGGGCGCGCGCTGCTGGCCACGATGGTCACGGATGACGAAGACTACTCGCGCATCGAGATCCCTACGCCGTAGCCGCCTTACCGCGCCTCGCCTTAGCGCCTCGCCTTAGCGCTTGGCCTTAACGACGAAGGACCCCCGTCGCAGTGACGAGGGCCCTTCGTGGTATCACCCGGAGGTGATGCCGAGACTACTTAGTTGTAGGTTCCCGGCGTGGAGTCATTCGAGCTGAAGCTGTCGAAGTCGACGAAGCTCAAGTCGCTCTCAGTGAGGCTTGCATCATCAGCGAAGATGCGGTTGGGGTAACGTTCGGCTTTCGCCTCTTCCGTTGCCTCGACCGATACATCGCGGTAGCGAGCCAATCCCGTACCAGCCGGGATGAGCTTACCGATGATGACGTTCTCCTTGAGTCCCATGAGCGGGTCTGACTTGCCTTCCATGGCCGCCTGCGTAAGTACGCGGGTGGTCTCCTGGAACGACGCAGCCGACAGCCACGACTCGGTCGCCAGCGAAGCCTTGGTGATACCCAAGATCTCTTGACGAGCGGATGCCGTTGCCTTGCCCTCGGTGAGAACACCGCGGTTGAGCTCGTTGTACTTCGAACGGTCGACCAGCTCACCCGGGAGGAGCCCAGTGTCACCGTGGTCAACAACAGTCACCTTGCGGAGCATCTGGCGAACGATGACCTCAATGTGCTTATCGTGAATCGGTACACCCTGCGAGCGGTAAACGCCCTGGACACCATCAACGAGGTGCTGCTGCACGGCACGGACACCGCGAACACGAAGAACTTCCTTCGGGTCAACGTTTCCGACGTGAAGCTGCTGTCCGAGCTCAACGTGCTCGCCATCCTCAATGAGGAGGGTTGCACGACGCAGTACCGGGTAAGCGATGGGCTCGTCGCCATTGTCTGGCGTGAGGATCAGCTTGCGGCTGCGGTCGGTGTCTTCGATAGTGACGCGACCAGCGGCTTCTGCGATGGGGCTTGCACCCTTAGGGGTACGAGCTTCGAAGAGTTCCGTAACGCGGGGAAGACCCTGCGTAATGTCGTCTGCCGAAGCAACACCACCGGTGTGGAAGGTACGCATAGTCAGCTGGGTACCGGGCTCACCGATCGACTGTGCGGCGATAATTCCGACAGCCTCACCGATGTCAACGAGAAGGCCGGTTGCGAGCGAGCGGCCATAGCAGACTGCACACACACCAACAGCGGACTCACACGTGAGTACCGAACGAACCTTGATGCTGTGAACACCGGCGGCAACGAGCTTCTCGAGCAGAACGTCTCCGACGTCTGCACCAGCAGCAGCGACTACGTCGCCCTTGTCGTTGCTGGCATCCGCAGCGAGGCTACGAGCGTAGACCGAGTTCTCAACGTTGTCGTCGAGGATCCACTTGCCATCAGCGTTCTGCGCTGCGATGGGCATGTCCAGTCCCTTGCGGGTGCCACAGTCGTTTTCACGAATGATGACATCCTGCGACACGTCAACGAGTCGACGCGTGAGGTATCCGGAGTCTGCAGTACGCAGTGCGGTGTCGGCCAGTCCCTTACGAGCACCGTGAGTCGAGATGAAGTACTCGGCTACGGTCAGGCCTTCCTTGTAGGAGTGAACGATCGGGCGAGGGATGATCTCACCCTTCGGGTTCGATACGAGACCACGCATACCGGCGATCTGACGAACCTGCATCCAGTTACCACGAGCACCAGACGACACCATGCGGTTGATGTTGTTGTCAGTGCGGAAGTTGGACTGCATGGCAGTCGCCACTTCTGCGGTTGCCTTGTTCCAGATCTCGATGAGCTCCTGACGACGCTCGGCGTCGGTCGTGAGTCCCTTCTCGTACTGGCCCTGAACCTTCGCTGCGATCTTCTCGTAGCGGCCGATGATTTCCGGCTTGGTCGGCGGGGTCACGATGTCAGACAGCGCAACGGTTACACCAGAGCGGGTAGCCCAGTGGAATCCCGCGTCCTTGATCGCGTCAAGAGCTGCTGCAACATCCACCTTCACGTACCGCTCAGCGAGGTCGTTGACGATGGCCGAGATCTGGCCCTTGTCAGCGAGTGCCTCGATGTACGGGTAGTCCTTCGGGAGCGCCTCGTTGAAGAGTGCGCGACCGAGGGTCGTTTCCATGAGCTTGGACTGTCCCTGAACGAAGCCCTCGGGAGCATCTTCCTCAGCGAGGTAGACACCATCGAGACGCAAACGAATCTTGGCATTGAGGTCGAGCGAGTGCTGGTCGAACGCGAAGATCGCTTCAGCGACCGACGAGAACGCACGGCCTTCGCCGACAGCACCCTCCGTGAGCGTGGTCAGGTGGTGCAGACCGATGATCATGTCCTGTGTGGGCAGAGTCACCGGGCGACCGTCAGACGGCTTGAGGATGTTGTTGCTGGCGAGCATAAGAACGCGAGCTTCAGCCTGTGCCTCGACCGACAACGGAAGGTGAACAGCCATCTGGTCACCATCGAAGTCAGCGTTGAATGCAGCACAGACGAGGGGGTGAAGCTGGATAGCCTTACCCTCAACGAGCTGAGGTTCGAATGCCTGGATGCCCAAACGGTGCAGGGTTGGTGCACGGTTCAGCAGCACGGGGCGCTCACGAATGATCTCTTCGAGTACGTCCCAGACCTGCGGACGTGCACGCTCAACCATGCGCTTGGCGCTCTTGATGTTCTGTGCGTGGCTCAAGTCGATCAGGCGCTTGATAACAAACGGCTTGAACAGCTCGAGAGCCATCTGCTTGGGAAGACCACACTGGTGCAGCTTGAGCTGCGGTCCGACGATGATCACCGAACGACCGGAGTAGTCAACGCGCTTTCCGAGCAGGTTCTGGCGGAAACGACCCTGCTTACCCTTGAGCATGTCGCTCAAGGACTTGAGGGCGCGGTTACCAGTACCCGTGACGGGACGGCCACGACGACCGTTGTCGAACAGTGCGTCAACGGCTTCCTGAAGCATGCGCTTCTCGTTGTTGACGATGATCTCGGGTGCACCGAGGTCAAGGAGACGACGCAGACGGTTGTTGCGGTTGATCACACGACGGTAGAGGTCGTTGAGGTCGGAAGTCGCGAAGCGGCCACCATCCAACTGAACCATCGGGCGAAGCTCCGGAGGAATAACCGGAACAACATCGAGAACCATCGCGGCCGGCGAGTTGCCGGTCTGCAGGAACGAGTTGACTACACGCAGGCGCTTGATGGCGCGGATCTTCTTCTGACCCTTGCCGTTAGCGATCTGGTCGTGAAGTTCAACGCTCTCGAGCGCGAGGTCGAAGGACTCAAGACGCTTCTTGATCGCTTCGGCACCCATGAATGCTTCGAAGTAGCTACCGAAACGGTCCTGCAGTTCCTGGAAGACAGAGTCTTCAGGCTTCAGGTCACCGATCTTGAGGGTGCGGAAGTCTTCCCACACGCGCTCAAGCTGAGCAATCTGCTCATCGATCGACTTGCGCAGCTGAGACATTTCCTTCTCAGCAGCATCCTTGACGCGGCGCTTCTGGTCGGCCTTCGCTCCCTCTTCTTCAAGAGCGGCGAGGTCTTCCTCGAACTTGGTCAAGCGGTCGGCGATGCGGGAATCGCGCTGGCCCTCGAGCGTCTTGATTTCGAGACGGATCTCGTTCTCAAGCGCGGGGAGGTCAGCGTGACGGCCTTCTTCGTCAACCGAAATGATCATGTATGCAGCGAAGTAGATGACCTTTTCGAGGTCCTTCGGTGCCATGTCAAGCAGGTAACCGAGACGGCTCGGAACACCCTTGAAGTACCAGATGTGGGTAACCGGAGCGGCGAGCTCGATGTGGCCCATGCGCTCACGGCGCACAGCCGACTTGGTTACTTCAACACCACAGCGCTCACAAACGATGCCCTTAAAGCGGACTCGCTTGTACTTGCCACAGGAGCACTCCCAGTCGCGCGAAGGTCCGAAGATCTGTTCGCCGAACAGACCGTCTTTCTCCGGCTTGAGTGTGCGGTAGTTAATGGTCTCTGGCTTCTTTACCTCACCGTGCGACCAGCGACGAATGTCGTCGGCGGTAGCGAGACCGATTTTGATTTCATCAAACGCGTGAACGTCGAGCAATTTATCTTCTCTCTTCGAAAGTTCTGCAGTCGTAATCGGTCGGGTTAGATCTCGTCAACAGACGAGGATTCGAACCGCGCGGAAATGTTGATGCCCAACTCTTCAGCGGCACGGAACGCTTCATCGTCCGAGTCGCGCAGGTTGACCGTTGAACCGTCTGCCGAAAGAACTTCGACGTTGAGGCACAGCGACTGCATTTCCTTGATGAGCACCTTGAAGCTTTCGGGAATACCCGGCTCCTGGATGTTCTCGCCCTTAACGATGGCTTCGTATACCTTGACGCGGCCGAGGATGTCGTCCGACTTGATCGTCAGAAGCTCCTGCAGTGCGTATGCGGCACCATAGGCCTCGAGCGCCCACACTTCCATCTCACCGAAGCGCTGTCCACCGAACTGAGCCTTACCACCGAGTGGCTGCTGAGTAATCATGGAGTACGGACCGGTTGAACGAGCGTGGATCTTGTCGTCAACGAGGTGGTGCAGCTTGAGGATGTACATGTAACCGACCGAAACGGGAGCCGGGAACGGCTCTCCCGAACGACCATCGAACAGACGGGTCTTACCCGTGTGGTCGATGAGGCGGTCGCCGTCACGAGTAGGAGTCGTGGAGTCAAGAAGACCCGCGATTTCCTCTTCGTACGCACCGTCGAATACAGGGGTAGCAACCTTGGTTCCGGGGGCAGCGCTGAACGCTTCCTCCGGGAGGTTCTTCGCCCACTCCGGCTTGCCTTCAACTTCCCAGCCCTGCTTTGCAACCCAACCGAGGTGGGTTTCGAGGACCTGACCGAAGTTCATTCGACCGGGGATACCGAGGGGGTTCAGGATGATGTCAACCGGGGTTCCATCGGCCAAGAACGGCATGTCTTCGACAGGCAGGATCTTGGAGATAACACCCTTGTTGCCGTGACGACCAGCGAGCTTGTCACCTTCGGTGATCTTGCGCTTCTGGGCGATGTACACAACAACACGCTGGTTGACGCCCGAACCAAGCTCGTCATCGTTGTCTGCGGAGAATTCCTTGACAGCAATGATCGTGCCCTGCTCACCGTGGGGAACCTTCAGCGAGGTGTCGCGAACTTCGCGGCTCTTCTCGTTGAAGATGGCACGGAGCAAGCGCTCTTCAGCCGAAAGCTCAGTCTCACCCTTAGGCGTGACTTTGCCGACGAGGATGTCGCCGGGGCGAACCTCTGCACCGATGCGGATGATTCCACGCTCGTCGAGGTCAGCCAAGAGTTCTGGGCTAACGTTCGGCAGATCGCGCGTGATCTCTTCCTTACCGAGCTTGGTGTCGCGAGCATCCACTTCGTATTCTTCGATGTGGATCGACGACAGTACGTCATCCTTGACCAGGTTCTGGCTCAGGATGATCGCGTCCTCGAAGTTGTGACCCTCCCACGGCATGAATGCCACGAGGAGGTTCTTTCCGAGGGCGAGCTCGCCGTTCTCCGTTGCGGGACCATCAGCGATGACCTGACCAACTTCGACGCGCTCTCCGGCGCTGACGATAACGCGGTGGTTGTAGCTCGTGCCCTGGTTGGAGCGGTCGAACTTGCGCAGGAAGTATTCCTGCGTTCCGCCCTCATCGAGCTGAACAACAACGACGTCTGCTGAAACCTCAGAGACAACACCAGCCTTGAGCGTGGTGACAACGTCACCAGAGTCAATGGCGGCGAAGGCTTCCATACCGGTTCCCACGAGCGGGCTTTCGCTGCGCAGCAGCGGGACAGCTTGACGCTGCATGTTGGCACCCATGAGTGCGCGGTTTGCATCGTCGTGCTCGAGGAAGGGGATGATCGAGGTCGCTACCGACACCATCTGGCGCGGCGAGACATCCATGTAGGCAATGTCTTCTACGGGAACGAGGTCAACCTCGCCACCCTTCTTACGAGCAAGAACGCGGGGCTCAGCGAACCGCATGTCCTTGGTAAGAGGCGCGTTTGCCTGCGCAACGATGAAGTCGTCTTCATCGCTTGCAGTCAGGTAGTCGATGGTCGTCGAAACAACGCCGTCGATCAAACGACGGTACGGGGTCTCGATGAAACCGAATGCGTTGATGCGAGCGAACGATGCGAGCGAACCAATCAGACCAATGTTGGGGCCTTCAGGAGTCTCAATCGGGCACATACGGCCGTAGTGAGAGGGGTGAACGTCTCGAACCTCAACGCCAGCGCGCTCACGGCTCAGACCACCAGGGCCCAGCGCCGAAAGGCGACGCTTGTGGGTCAGACCCGCGAGCGGGTTGTTCTGGTCCATGAACTGCGAGAGCTGCGACGTACCGAAGAACTCCTTGATCGCGGCGACGACGGGGCGCACGTTGATCAGAGTCTGCGGGGTGATGGCTTCGATGTCCTGCGTGGTCATGCGCTCGCGAACAACACGTTCCATACGGCTGAGACCGGTACGAACCTGGTTCTGAATGAGCTCACCCACGGCGCGGATACGACGGTTACCGAAGTGGTCGATGTCGTCTACGTCGAGACGGATGTCAACCTTCTTGCCATCGCGAACACCCTTGATGCTGGCTGCACCGCTGTCGCTAACCGCGACGTTGGGAGCAGTGGTGTCGTGGAGCGACACCATGTACTTGATGGTGGCAATGATGTCTTCAACGGTGAGGACCGACTCTTTAATGTCGGTGTCGAGACCAAGCTTGCGGTTGATCTTGTAGCGACCAACCTTCGCGAGGTCGTAACGCTTCGAGTTGAAGTAGAAGTTGTCGAGAAGCGCGCGTGCGGCTTCTGCAGCTACCTGCTCGCCCGGACGCAGCTTGCGGTAGATGTCCTTGAGCGCCTCTTCCTTGGTGAGGATGTTGTCCTTCTCCAAGGTGGCCTCGATCGACGGGAAGCCCTTGAACTCCTCGAGGATCTCTTCGCTGGACAGGCCGAGGGCCTTCAGGAAGACCGTGACCGACTGCTTGCGCTTACGGTCGATGCGAACACCGACCTGATCGCGCTTGTCGATCTCGAACTCAAGCCAAGCACCACGGCTCGGGATAATGCGAGCCGAGTAGATGTCCTTGTCGGAGAGCTTCTCGGGCTGGCGGTCGAAGTACACACCAGGCGAACGAACGAGCTGAGAAACAACAACACGCTCGGTTCCGTTGATGATGAAGGTACCGCGAGCCGTCATAAGCGGGAAGTCACCCATGAAGACGGTCTGAGTCTTGATCTCACCGGTGAGGTGGTTCATGAACTCAGCGTTGACGTACAGAGGCGCAGCGAAAGTCTTGCCGCGCTCCTTGCACTCGTCAATGGAGTACTTCGGCTCTTCGAGCTCAGGATCGGTGAACGACAGTTGCATCGTCTCACCGAGGTCTTCGATCGGCGAGATCTCTTCAAAGATTTCGTCGAGACCACTGCGTGTAGGCAGGTCGGTGCGGCCAGCGGCAACACCATCCGTTACACGCGTTTTCCAGCTGTCGTTGCCGACGAGCCAGTCAAAGCTCTCGGTCTGCAATGCAAGCAGATCGGGAACCGTGAGTGTGTCAGTAATTTTAGCGAAAGAAAGCCGCGAAGCTGCGCGGCCATTCTTTGGGGACTTATTGGTGGACGCATCGCGCGCAGCAGCCAAGGAACAACCTCCGTGAACCCCGTCGGGTTCGTCTGTCAAGATGATTGACGGTCGGTAATGAAATGCTCACCAGAATCACCCCGCCGCTATACTCGGGGCACCCAGCTGTCCGCAATATGACTGCTTAATTTGTCTGGGAGCGCAAGGATCTACTATAAGCCGCTATGCCGCGCCGTGTCCACCCGATTCTTGACCTAAATCAAGAATTCGACTAGGGGTTTGCTGTGAGTCCCGCCGCGCGCTTCTTGGCAGCCATGGCTCCGAAGGCCTCCCAGATGAGCCGATGGGCGTTGTTTACCGTGATGTCGGCGTGGTCATAGGCCGGCGCAACCTCCATGACATCGAAGCCCACGACATCCGTTTCGAGCACAATCTGGCGAACGATGCGCAGTAAATCAATGGGTGCGAAGCCGCCGGGCTCAGGCGTTCCGGTTGCCGGCGCGAAACCGGGGTCGAGCACATCGATGTCGATCGAGATGTAAACCTTGGATGCTCGCGCCTTCGCCGCCGCGATGATCTCGGGGATCATCTCTTTGACGCCGCGCTCCCAAAACTCCTGCATCATGAAGTGCTTGAGACCGTTATCGCGCATCCACTTCTGGTCTTCTTCTCCCGGCCAATAACCGCGCAAGCCAACCTGCAAGAAGTTGGGACCCGGGATGGCGCCCGACTCGATGAGGCGACGCATCGGAGTTCCGTGGCTGGCCAGGTTGCCCTCGAGAATGTTCGCGGTGTCAGCGTGCGCATCGAAATGAATCATGACCACGTTGCCGAAACCGTGGTGCTCAGCGACCGCCGTTGCGGCCGGCCACGTGATCGAGTGGTCGCCACCAATAATGACCGGAACGATGCCGCGGCTGGCGACCTGCGAGACGCGCTCGTGAATCGCTGCCTTCGATAGCTCCCACATTCCGTGACTCGTGACGGCATCCCCATAGTCGACGACGTCGAGGTGATCGAAGATTTCGACGCCGAGGTCGAGGTGATACGTGCCGGGGTCGTAGGCGCTGGCGCGCAACGCACGCGGGCCGAAGCGAGCGCCCGGGCGGTTGGTGGTGCTGTCGTCCCAGGGAGCACCAACGACCGCGACATCTGGCTGCCACGAATCAAGCTGCTCCGGCTCGCTCAGCATCGGCCGCATTCCGAAGGTTGCCGGCCCCACATAGGACTGGGCGTTCAATTGCGCCTTGAGGTGGGGAGGAAGTTCGCGGTTCGCATCAGCCATGCCTCACCGTACCGCTCAGCGGTTCTGGCGCCCGCGAGCGCGGCTGCATGTCTGCACGGAGTGTGGCAAAGTCAATGCCATGGCCGAGCATCCCAGCACTACCCTGAAATTGAGCGGCCACTTTGCCGAGATCGCCCCTGACCGTTGGCAGGATGGCGCCTTCACCCTCACCGTGGACGGCACGCCTCAATCGCACGTCAACATGGACGATCCGAGCCAGCTGTTCTTCGAGTACGTGCAGCGCATGGGCCACGTCATTGACCAACTCTCGGAGCCCGGCGCACCCATCACCGCCATTCACCTCGGCGGTGGCGCGCTGACCCTTCCCCGCTACGTTGAGGCCACGCGCCCCGGCTCACGCCAACAGGTCGTCGAGCTGGAGTCGGATCTCGTGGACTTCGTTCGCGCGGAGCTTCCGTGGTCGAAGCGGGCATCCATCCGCGTTCGTCACGGTGACGCTCGCGAGGTGCTGGCAAAGTTCCCGGCCGGGATGCGCGGCGCTGTGGATCTTCTCGTCGTTGATGTCTTTAGCGGCGCCCGCACTCCCGCTCACGTCACCAGCGTCGAGTTCTACGAGGAAGCGATGACGCTCCTCGCGCCCGAGGGCGTTGTCGTCGTGAACGTTGCCGACGGCCCTGGGCTCGCTTTTGCACGCAGCCAAGCCGCGACTCTCAAGCACACGGTCGGCCACGTGGCCGCTCTCGCCGAGACCCAAATTCTCAAGGGACGCCGTTTTGGCAACATCGTGCTTGTCGGTTCACCGTCGGCTCTCCCCTTGCACTGGATGCCGCGGCTACTTGCTGGTGGGCCACACCCCTCAAAAGTGGTCGCCGGTGTCGAACTTTTGGACTTTATTGGGAGCTCACCGGTGGTCACAGACGCCACAGCGGTGAAATCTCCACCCCCATCCAAAAATATTTTTCAGGTCAAACCGGGTAGAGGATAGACAGATCTGTCCCCTTGTACCCCGGTTTTTCTGAGACTTTCGGGGTACAAAGCATGTACCCCTTTCGCGTGTTTTCGGTGACATCCGCATAAAATCGGGGTATTTCGTCCCCCAAACCGCCACGTCTAGTCCCCCATGGTGCGGACATAGGGTGCCCCCCATTACTGGGGACTGTCCTCCTTAGGGAGGACATATAGATTCGCTTTTAGGAAGTTGAGAGCGAGGCCCGAACCTCGCAACTACTCATCCCGAGATGCAGGAACCCGAAACCAGCAGACAGCTTCTGATCCCGATAACCCGAACCACACACATTCCGGCCTGTTTTTGCTGCGCCGCGAAAGGAAATCATGAACAAGCTCGTTAAAGGCTCCATCGCAGGTGCAGCAGGAATCGCTCTTCTCCTCGGTGGTGCAGGAACGCTCGCTACCTGGAACTCCGTAGCAACGGTCAGCGCACCGGGCACCATCTCGGCAGGAACGCTGAGCATCGCCGCCGCAACCAACACCACCGATGGCTGGAAGCTCGGCAACGCAGCGACTGTCGCGTCGCCTGCCAACTTCAAGATCGTTCCCGGTGACACCGTCACATACACGAAGACCTTCAACGTCACCGCAACCGGCGACAACCTGACCGCAACCGCGGCCCTCGGCACGCTCGCCATCACGGCAGCCAGCTCGAGCAATGCAGCTGACACCGCGCTCGCCGCAGCACTCACCAAGTCGGCAACGTTCACCGTCAACGGTGCATCGACCTCGACCGTGAGCCCCGCCAATGGAACGCAGCCCGTTGTTGTCAGCGTCACCATCACGTACCCGAAGAGCACCACCGCCGGAGCCGAGAACACTTCGAAGCTTGGTGCCGTATCGCTGAGCGACTTCACCATCACGCTCACGCAAAACTAGTTTTACCCCGCTGGGTGTGCGGTCTGGGGGGACGCACACCCGGCAATCCTCTTCACGTTTCGTAGCAGTTTTCTCTCATAGAAAGGCGGTGCACCATGAACTCCTCGACAGTTCGCGGATCGCACCGCCTTGACATGATTAACGGCCGTCACCAGCGCCGCGCAGCATCGCTTCTCACCGCCTTCGGTGGAGGAACCCTCGGCATTGTCAAGGCAATGGCCGTTCTCGCCATCGCCGTTTCGATCGGCCTCGTCGGCACCGGTGGAACTTACGCCTTCTTGAACTCGTCCGTTACCGCGACGCCCGGCTCCACGATCAGCGCCGGCACCGCCGCTCTGACCGTCGGCAACCAGTCACTCAACTGGACCGCTCTTGCCCCAGGCAAGTCAGTCACCGGCACTTTCACCATCACCAACACGGGCGACGTGCCCCTCGTACTTTCCTCAGCCATCGCTGCGACGGCAACCGGTTCATCAACCACGAACCCGTTCACCATCTCTGTAGCCAACGGCGCCTGCCCCAGCTCGGGAGTTCCCTCGGGAACCCTGAACAGCACGCTCGCCGCTGGCGCATCCACGAGTGCCTGCCTCGTCGTCACTCTTCCGGCCAATGCGCCGTCAAACGCCCAGTCGACAAACGTCGCCATCACCGCCACAATCTCTGGAGTACAGCCGTGAGCCGCACCGGAGAGCGCACGACCGCTCAGGGCTACCGCGGCATGAAACGGTCCACTCGCGTCTCGATGATCGCCGGCGTTGCCGTATTCCTCACACTCGTCTCTGGTGTGAGCTTCGCCGCCTGGACTGCGTCATCCACCAAGACCGCCACCGCCGCCACCGGCGCGGTTGCGTTGACGACGGCGACCACCAGTGGCGCCTCCACAATCAGCGCCCTCGGTCCTTACACCTACACGGCCACCAATCAGACCCTGACGAAGCCCATCACCGTGCGCAACACCGGTAGCGTCGAAGCGTCGGTCACGAGCGTCACCATTTCTCGCAGCGGAACCCTCGCGGGCAACCAAGTTGCCGTGAAGTTCTGGGTGGGCACGAGCTCCGCCTGCGCCGCTACGACCCCCGTGGTCTCGTCGACACTTGCCGGTGGCACCGTCTCACTGAGCACGCTCAACATCACCCTCGCGTCTACGGGCAGTGCGATCCTGTGCGCTTCCACGACTTTCACGGGCAACTTGGTTACTCAGGCCGGCCGCACGACTGATGTGACGTTCGCCCTCAACTCAAGTGCGGGAACAAACTGGAACGCCACGGATGCTGTCGCAGCAGCGGGCCGATCCTTCACCCAGTCCATCTTCATCAGCACGGCACCGAACGCACCAACCAACATGCAGTGCACCAACGGTTCCACCAGCTCGAGCGTGACCATTGCGTGGTCGACGCCATCCGGCTTTGTAGCCCCCAACGGCGGCTACAACATCTACTACAACGGCTCGCTCATCGGTAACGTCGCCGACACCACGGTCGGACTCACCGGAAGCGGCGTCAGCGGAACGGTCACCATCCGCGCCGTTGCCGTGGACGGCACCGAATCGGCCGACTCCCCCGGAATTGCGCTCGAACCGCGCTCGTACAACTGGTGGGGTCAAGGATCGGGTCTCTCATGCGGCTAGGACTTCGCCGGGCATCCGGCATCGCCACCGCAGCACTTCTGAGCCTCGTACTCGGCGCAACGCCCGCAAGCGCTGCGACCGGTGTTGGCGTCGTTGAGCTGAGCGATGACGGCGTGAGCTTCGCCCGCACCTACCCCGGTGCGGTCTTCGATAACATCGCGCTGCTGAGCCCTGGCGACAGCCAAACCGAAACCATCTACGTGCGCAACACAGGCACCGCGGCGGGCTACCTCCGCATCACCATGCGCGACGTGTCGTTCTCAGACGCTCACTATGCCGATGCCCTCACCGTGACGACCAGCACTCCGAGCAACGCCGGCGCCGCCCAGGCGATCAGCGGCGCCTCGCCCTGCCTCGTCACCACCGAAGGAGTGCTCGTCGCAGCCGGCCAGACCGTGCCCGTGACGGCAAACCTGACTCTCGGCAACTTGACCGGCACTCAAGGTCAAGGCGCTACGGCATCCATTTCGCTTCGCTTCACGCTCTCGGACACCACCCCCGGCAGCGTGCCCGCAACGCACTGCGGCAACAGCGGGTCGACGGTTCCGCTTGTGCCGGGCGTTCCAGGCTCCACGGCGACGACGAAAGACACCACCGCCAACGGAGTCGGAACCGCGTCGGCGCTGCCGGTTCCCACACCGAGCCCGAGCCCCGCGATGACTGACGACAGCACCGATACGGCCTCTGGCCTCGCTCCCACTTTCCCCACGGGATTCACACTCGACCCCAACTCTTGGCGGCTTTATCAGGAGTATCTTGTACTCATTCTGTTCTTGGCCGCACTGGTCGGCGCTGGCATCTCGTGGATCGCTGGCCGTCGCACACGAAAGGACGCCGACAATGTCTAACCTGACAACTCGTGCAGCCGCTCGCGACTCCGCCAACACAGACGAAGAAAAGTCCCGCGGAATTCTTTACTACCTCGGCATGGGGATCAGCGGCGGTCTCTTTGCTCTCGTGCTGCTTGTGGGTGCGCTCGTCATCATCGTTCCCAACGTTGCCGGCGCACTACCCCTTACTGTGCTGACCAGTTCGATGGAGCCCGGGCTACCTCCCGGCACGCTCATCGTGGTCAAGCCCATCGAAACCGACGAGATCGCCGTGGGCGACGTCATCACGTACCAAATCGAATCCGGTAAAGCCGGCGTGATCACTCACCGCGTCACCGGCATCACCAACTCCAGCGACGGTAGCCGCACCTTCACGTTGAAGGGCGACAACAATGATGTCGCCGACGAGCTGCAAGTACTGCCCGTTCAGGTGCAGGGCAAGCTCTGGTACAGCGTTCCGTGGATCGGCTACGTGAGCAACTTCGTCAACGGCAGCGCCAAAGCGTGGCTTGTTCCCATCATCGCCATCGCCCTGTTCGTGTACGCCGGATTCATGATCACCAGCGGAATCATCTCGGGCGCCCGCAAACGCAAGCGTCGTCGGGCTCGCGCTCAGCGTGAAGCCGAGCGCGCAGCATCCATCGAAGCAGCGGCTTCCGGGGATGCCGTCGAGCCGGCCGACAATCGCGTGCGGTTGGGCTAGCCCATCATCGATTAGCCTCGACAGGTGGCTGAACTTTCCCGAGTGCGCGTGTGGGCTGATGCCCTCATCCGATTGCACTTGGATGACAGTTGGCAGTTCACCTTCGACAACGCCAAGACCCGAGCCGGGCTCTGCAATTACACGCATAAGCGCATTTCGGTGTCGCGGTATTTGGCTGCCCGGTACGAGGATGACGAGATTCATCAGATCTTGCTGCATGAGATCGCCCATGCAATGGCGGGCCCCGGTGCCGGGCACGGAGCGCAGTGGAAGGCCGTTGCGAAAGAGCTCGGCTATGAGGGCAAGCGGCTGCACGGCGGCGCGATTGCAGATGAGTTTGCGCCCTGGGTCGGCACCTGCCCCGCCGGCCACAAGCATCATCGGTATCGCAAGCCCACGCGCGTTCTCGCGTGCGGGCTGTGCTCCCGCAAGTTCAGCACGGCCAATCGCATCCACTGGGTGCACCGGGTGGTGTCGCGGCCGCGCGGTTAGGTTGTCACGTGCTTCGCGCTTCGTCGCAGAGCGCGCACGTCGCACGCCCTCGAGTCGAGCCGCGAGCGCAGCCGGTAACCGGGGTGTCTCGTAACCGGCGATAATGGTTAGGTGCATTATCCCGAAACCGCTTCCCCTATTGGCACGCCCGCAACTCTGCCCGCCGCCACGCCCGCCAGCACTCCCCCGGCTGACAACGCCGGTGGCGCAACTGGCCAGTGGTTCTCGTCTCGCACCTCACGTCAGTGGTGGTTCGATTCAGGTGCGCGTGCGCTCGACTTCGCGTACACGGGCGCCATGGGCAACGACCCCGCATGGGAACGCCTGAACACTCCGGTCGATTTGGCGACGTGGCTCGAGGGCCGCTTCGAGGCGTGCGATGGCACGGTCACCGATCGCGATCTCACCGACGCAAAGGGTTTACGCGAAGCTATTGCGACGATTGCCACGGCGCTCAGCGTGAACGGCACTCCCGATTCCCGCCAGGTCGACATCATCAACCTCTTTGCTGCGACTCCGGATGTTCCACCCCGGTTGGCTGGCGGAAGCCTGCAGGCCGGTCGCACCCGCGTTCGCACCGGTCAGGCGCTCGCGACGATGGCGCGCGAAGCCGTCTTCCTCTTTGGCGACGACCAGCACGAACGCATTCGTGAATGCGCTGCTGACGACTGTGCCCTCGTCTTTTACGACGAATCACGCTCAAACAACCGCCGCTGGTGCTCGATGCAGCGCTGCGGCAACCGCGCAAAAGTGCGCAGCCATCGTGCTCGCAATGCGGCACGCTAGCTGCGCACTTAAGAGGTGCCCGCAGGCGAGGATGTGCGCGTGAACCCTATTGGCTCACGCGGCGCTCTCTAGCGGGGCACCATCAGTCGTCGATTAGTCGACGAACTGAACCTCTTTCCAGAAGGTGACGTAGTTGGAGAAGTCCTTGCCGACGCGTTCTGCTGCACCCGGGAGAATGTTCGGGTAGCTGAACGCACGGTCCTGGTACTGCTGGCCGTTGGCGCTGACAACGAAGTACTGGCAGTCACCCTTCCACGGGCAGTGGTACGGGGTGGGGCTCTTCTCGAGCAGTTCGTGGTTCACGCTGGCCGGCGGGAAGTACCAGTTGCCCTCGATCTTGAGGAGATCTTCCTTGGGTGCTTCTGCGATCACGGTGTCGCCGATTACTGCCTTCATACTGTCCTCCGTTGAGTCGATGTCGTGAGTCAATGACAGATAGCTCAGTCAGTGACTATCCGGTTCAACGCTCACAGCGCGAGGGTCATTCCCGAACGAGTTGCCGACTGTGCTGAACGATGGCAAAACTGGCTGCGGAATTGCTGGCAATGGCGGCATCGAGGGCGCCGCGTCCGGCATCCTGAATCAGCTGCTGGCCAGCGGTACTCGCCGACAACAAGTGGTTGTGAGCAGACTTGAGGCCCGTGAAAGCAGCGACAGCGGATGCCGCTTCCGGAGAAATGTAGTCAATGCCGGCATCGGCGAGAGCATCTACGATCGCACCCGCCGCGAGGAGGTCGTCGACGGCGAATCCGCCGTCCGCGTTTCCGGCAGCGATGACGGCGACGGTGAAGCGGTCACCTTTGAGTTCTTGTTGCGCGATAACCCACGCGGCGACGGCCGTGGCTGCCCCAGTGCCGGCGCTGAGCACCGAAAGTTCGCCGGGCAGCTCGGGGGCGGGCGTGGAACCGTCGGCTAGAGCATCCGCCCACACAACAACGTCGGCGCCGTCGCTCAGCTCGTGCGCTTGAGCGCGACCGAAGCCAAAGCGGACCTGGTACTGGGGTTGGGTGCGGGGATCGTTCACTTCTTGAGGCTAAAGCGCAGGTGCGCGCGCGTCATCTTCGGTTACTAAATGTGACAGGAGGCTACCTGCCTGGCACGATCGCGACCTTGCCCCGTCCGTGGCTGGACGCAATCTGGTCGATGGCGTCGACGACTCCGTTGAGCCCCACGACTCGTTCGATTGCGGGTACAAGCTCGCCGGAAGCGAGCAGCGCGGCGAGGTAGCTGAGGTCGTGGGGCGTCGGCGCGGCGGTGAACTGGTGGAACTTAACATCCGACTTCTTGAAGGCGCGGGCCATGCGCATGAGGTGGAAGACGGGGCCGACCCACCGGTTGCTCATGGGACCGCTAACGCCCACGAAGCGCGCGCCGGGAGCCAAGATGGTGCGCATGTCGTCGGCGGTTCGGTTGCCCATGAGGTCGAAGACGACGTCGTACTGGCCACCGACTTCGATGTAGTCCTCGGTTTCGTAATCAACGACTCGGGTCGCGCCGAGAGCGAGCGACTGTTCGGCGTTGCGGCCGCTGCAGACGGCGGTGATGTCACTGGCACCGAGGATGCGCGCCAGCTGAACCGCGAAAGTGCCGACCCCACCCGCGGCCCCGTTGATGAGCACGCGATCGCCGGGCTGAACCGTCCCCTTAGTCCGTAACCCCTGAAGCGCGGTGAGAGCTGCGACCGGAGTTGCTCCCGCTGCCACGAAGTCGATGCCGGGCGGCAGGGTGACGAAGTGCTTGGCCGTGACGGCGGCATACTCGGCGAAGGCTCCGCCGTTTGCCTCGCCAAACACAGCGTCTCCGATCGCAAAGCCGGTAACCCCGTTACCGACGGCAACGACGCGCCCCGCGACATCCGCCCCCGGAGTGAGCCGCTTGGGCCTACGCAACCCCATGACAAGTCGCACAAACAGCGGGGTGCCACTGAGCAGACGCCAGTCGAGCGCATTGGCCGAGGAGCCCAAGACCTGCACGAGCAGCATGCCGGAGCCTGCCGTGGGCGTCGGGAGCGTCTCGATCGCGAGAACGTCGGTGTCGCCATAGCGCCGCGACGTTACCGCGGTCATCGTCTCGGGAATGGAGGGTGTGGGGCTCGGGCTGGTGTGCGGAGGAATAGACATCGGGGCTCCTGCCGAATCGGTGCATCCAGTGTAGGGTTCGGGCCGATTTTCGGGGTGCTTGGGGTTCCACTCTGGATTCCTGAATCAGACAGGAGGACACTAGAGGCATGCGCGTGTTTCTAAAACTCGAACTCGATTGTGCCCCCGACGATGCTTGGCGCGCCATCCGCAGCCCGCACGTTTTTCAAGAGGTCTCGGCACCGCTCTCGACCTTCACTTCGCTGGAGATCGGCGGCTTTCCTGAGCTGTGGCAGGCGGGCGAGCATCCCGTGCGCATGGCTGCCGCCGGGCTGTTCCCGGTGGGCCAGCAAGTGATCGATGTGTCATTCCCGGATGCCCCTGACGGCGTTCGCATCATGCGTGACAGCGGGCGCGGGCTCAGTGGTCCTCTCGCTCTCATCACACAGTGGGAACACTCCATGGCGATCAGCGCCGCGCCCGGAGGCAAAACCCTCTACCGCGACCAACTCATCTTCAGTGCGGGAGTTCTCACTCCCCTCCTGTGGCCTCTCTACTGGGCATTTTGGCAGTGGCGCGGTGCAGCTCTGCGACGCCTCGCCCCATCATGGAGTTGGGGCACAACAAGAAGAAGTAATCTCAACCTTTAGGTTGACCGTTCTGGCTTCAGCCGTCGGCTCTGAGCCGAATCGCAGGGGCGAAAGGAACACGCGGTGCCTCGACTGCGGCGGAGCAATACATCAGGGCGCGGCTACTCGCGCAAGCGGTCAGGCAAGGGCTTTAGCTACAGCGACCCTGCCGGCGCGACGGTCACCGATGCCGACCTCAAGTCGCGGTTTGCGTCGCTCGGCATTCCTCCGGCCTGGACCGAAGTCTGGATCTGCCCCTACGAGAACGGCCACGTTCTCGCCACTGGCTTCGACGAAGCGGGCCGCCGCCAGTACATCTACCACCCGGCCTGGCGCGAACGTCAAGACCGCGTGAAGTTCGACCGCGCTCTCGAACTTGCTGCCGTGTTGCCCGGCGCTCGCGGCGTCGTCACCCGCACTCTGCGCTCGAGCGAAGACGCTCGTGAGCGCACTCTTGCCGCAGCCTTTCGGATGCTCGACACCGGCTCATTGCGCGTCGGCAGCGAACGTTACGCCGAAGAACACGGCAGCCACGGCCTCTCCACCCTCCTGTGCGATCACGTCACCGTGGTCGGCGATCGCGTGCAACTCTGCTTTCCCGCCAAGAGCGGTCAACAGTGGGAGAGCGAAATTGTGGATGCCGACCTCGCCGAGTTCATTCGACGCCGTCTGCGCAGTGCTCCCGACGCTTCGGTTCTCTCCTGGCGGGAAGGCCGCGAGCGCCGCTCCCTCACCGCAGCGGATATCAACGACTACGTTCGCGAACGAACGGGTGGTGACTTCACCGCCAAGGACTTTCGCACGTTGCGCGGCACGATCGCGGCGGCATCGAGCCTGGCGGTGAGCGCCGCCACCGCTGATGTAGCAGTGAAGAAACTCAGCCAACGGGCACGATCGCGCGCTATTCGTGAGGCGATGGAAGCGGCTGCCGACGTGCTCGGCAATACCCCCGCGATCGCCAAGAAGAGCTACGTTGACCCGCGCATCGTTGACCTGTTTTCTGCCGGGGAGACAATCAACCCACAGCGGCTCGCCTCGGCCGAAAGTGAAGTGCGGGCGCTGCTCTCGCGCGACACGTAGTGGCCGACACCAAGCTCGCTGTCGGCAGCGCGGGTTAGCCTGAACTCATGACCGCTCTTGAAGTAGCCGACTGGCGCCGCCGCAACTTTGCTCTCTACGCCGCCATCCGCGAGAACCCGGATGCCGCGAGCGCCCACGCCGACTGGCGTGCGGGACGAGATGAGATGTTCGCCACGCATCCAGCTTCGCCGCTATTGCCGGAGGACCTGCGCGGCTTCAAGGGGCTGCCGTTTGAGTCGTACAATCCCGACTGGCGCTTCGAAGCATCCATTGTTCCGGGCGACGGTCGCCGCATGAACGTGGAGACAGGAACGGATGGCGTTGTGCCGTTCGACCTGCTCGGCACGGTCGAGATCGACTCGGTTGGCTCGCTCGATGTGTGGCGCTTGGCGTCGTATGGCGGCGGAATTTTCATTCCCGTGAAGGATGCCCTCTCTCGCGTGAAAGGCGGCACCTACGGTGGTGGCCGCTACCTTCTCGACACCGTGAAGGGTGCCGATCTGGGGCCGGGCAGCACGCCCGAGTCGCTCGTGCTCGACTTCAACTTTGCGTACAACCCTTCGTGCGCCTACGACCCCGCCTGGGCCTGCCCGCTCGCGCAGGGCGGCAACACTCTGGCTGTGCAAGTGCCGGCAGGCGAGCGCTACGGGGTCGCTGCCTGATACAGTGGGGGTACTTGCGAAACAATTATGTTTCCCTGCGTCGTAGAACGCTTCCCTCTTCTCGCCCACGTCAATCAGAAACGTGAGGCTCGTAGATAACTTTCTCCGGCGAACTGGAGTAATCCGCGCCGAACGAAAGTTCGAGATCTGACCTGTGTGCCGCATCCGTGCGAAACTCCTGATTGGGTCGGTGTAGATCAGCACTGCCACGTTCAACTCGAACGGTGTGTGCGCCTCCGGTGTAACGCCCATCTGTTACTTATGCCCGAAAGGCACCACCGTTTTGACTGAACACACTTTTAGCTCGCTTGGCGTACCCGCCCCTCTCGTTGCTGCACTTGCAGCCGATGGCAAGACCACGCCGTTCCCCATCCAGCTCGACACCCTTCCCGACACCCTCAATGGCCGCGACGTACTCGGTCGCGGAAAGACGGGCTCGGGCAAGACCCTCGCCTTCTCGCTTCCCATGGTTGCTCGCCTCGGCGGCACGCTCTCGGGCGGCAAGCGCCGCTCGGGTCGCCCTCTGGGTCTCGTACTCGCACCGACCCGTGAGCTCGCCACGCAGATCTCTGCCGTGATCGAACCTCTCGCTGCGGCTTACGGCCTCAACACCACCACGATCTTCGGTGGCGTCAGCCAGAACCGCCAGGTTGCGGCCCTCAAAGCCGGCGTCGACATTGTCGTTGCCTGCCCCGGTCGCCTCGAAGACCTCATGAAGCAGGGCTTCGTGAGCCTCGACGCAATCGAGATCACCGTGCTTGACGAGGCCGACCACATGGCCGACCTTGGCTTCTTGCCCGTCGTAACCCGCATCCTCGACAAGACTCCCAGCAACGGACAGCGCATGCTGTTCAGCGCCACCCTCGACAACGGTGTAGACAAGCTGGTTCGCCGCTTCCTCCACAACGAGGTTCTTCACTCGGTTGACGAAGCGACCTCGCACGTCTCCGCCATGACTCACCACGTGTTCGAGACCGAAAGCGTCGAATCCAAGCGCGTTCTCATCGAAAAGCTTGCTTCGGGCACCGGCCGCCGCATCCTCTTCATGCGCACCAAGCACCACGCCAAGAAGCTGGCACGCCAGTTGACGGATGCCGGAATCCCCGCCGTTGACCTGCACGGAAACCTCTCGCAGGTTGCCCGTGACCGCAACCTCGCCGCGTTCTCCGCTGGCGACGTGAAGGTGCTTGTTGCTACTGACGTTGCAGCGCGAGGCGTGCACGTCGACAACATTGAGCTGGTCATCCACGTTGACCCGCCCGCCGAGCACAAGGCATACCTGCACCGCAGCGGCCGTACCGCTCGTGCTGGTGAAGAGGGCGACGTTGTCACGATCGTTCTTCCCGCCCAGCGCAAAGATACTGCAGCACTGCTGCGTAAGGCCGCCATCACGGTGACCCCGCAGCACGTGAACGCTAAGTCAGAAGCCGTTGTGGCCCTGACCGGCGAGGTAGCCGAATACGTAAAGCCTGCTCCTCGTGCGGCAGCTCCCGCCCGTGGCCAGTCGCAGGGTGGACGCTCGCAGGGTGCAAACGCCCAGCGCAAGCGTGCCCGTCGCGGTGGCGAAGGCGGATTCTACGAAGGCGAACGCGATGGTGCCCGTGAGGGTGGCCGTGGTGGCGCCGGTGGTCGTGGTGGCAACGGTGGCGGTGGCGCTCGTGGCGGCCGTAACGGTGCAGCCCGCGATGGCGCCCGTGACGGTGCTCGCGAGGGTGCTCCTCGTGGCGGCGCCCGCGGTGGTCAGCAGCGTAACGATCGTCAGGGCTCCGGCCGTGGCGCCGTTGTAGCCGGTTCCGGTGCAAGCGAACAGCGTTCGACTCACCAGCCTCGCCAGCAGCAGTCCGAAGCCCCCTCGCGTCCGCGCGGTGGCAAGGGTCGCGCTCAGGCCGGCAACGGTGGACCGGTTCGCGTCGGCCAGGTCGTTCGACCCAACCGTCGCGCATCGAGCAGCGGGCGCTAAGCTCTAGCTCTTTCTGGTGCGCGTGAGCGCGCTGCCGTGCTCGCGGAAGTGTGCCGCCGGGCACGCGTAGGCGCGCTGCCGAGCTCGCGCAGGCGTGCCGGCGAGCGCGCGGAAGCGTGCTGCCGGGCACGCGTAGGCGTGCCACAGTTTCACCGTCGAGGGCGGCGAATCCCCTCCAGCAGCGCTGGGGGTGGGGTTCGTCGCCCTTCGGCGTTTAAGGGCGCTCTCGCTGACTGGACGCTAGGCGCTGGGTGCGGGGTGCTGGGCGGCTAACTCGGCAGCTCGCTGTTCGGGTAACCTGCCGGCCAGACAGCCTGATCAACCTTTGGAAATTCAGGAAATTCTGTTTCGACGCGCGTTCACGGGCCCCAACGTGCCCGGATTTCGGGGCATCCAAACAGGCAGCCCAGGCGCGCGCATCAGATTTCCTGAATTTCCAACGTTGTACAGCTCCAGTACGAGCAGCGGGCGCGCAATGCGCAGCACAGCACAGCACCCAACTACTGGCGGCCGGCGCACAACGACTCTTCGGCCGCAACCGCGGTCACGCTGAACGAGCACGACAGCACTGCCTTGCGGAAATTCAGGAAACTCAGGAAACTCTGTTGACCCAACCGCGTGTACGACATTGCTCCCGCAGAGTTCTCGGCATTTTGCGTGACCGTGCGCGAACGGGCGAACGGATTTCCTGAATTTCCAAAGCTTGCCCTCAGCAGACTGGCGGGCAGGAGCTAGCTCGCAGTTACGGCAGTACGCCGACGGAAGCAAGGGCGGCGCGCAGTAGCGCTCCGCGACCACCCTCCATGTCAGCGGTGACGTCGTCGGATACCGCTGCGGCGGGGCTCAACCAGGTGAGCTCAAGCGCATCCTGACGCGGTTCGCACGTCCCCGTGACGGGAACGACGTAGGCCATCGAGACGGCGTGCTGGCGGGGATCCGTGAACTGGCTGTCGCCGGGCCACGGGAAGTATTCGGCGACCATGAACGGGGTCGGGCTTGCCGGCAGCAGCGGGAAGGCCATGGGGCCCAGGTCCTTTTCCAGATGACGGAACAGAGCATCGCGCAATGTCTCGCCAAACATGACACGGCCCGAGACGAGGGTTCGGGTGATCTCACCACTGTTGCCGCGCACCAGGGTGCCGACCTCAATGACGCGACCCAGCCCATCCACGCGCACAGGAACAGCCTCGACATAGAGCAGCGGCAGTCGCCTGCGGGTCTCCGCAAGCTCTTCATCTGAAAGCCAAGACGAGTTGGGGTCTGGTGTGCCGACGGAGCTCATGCTCCATTGTCACCTATCGCGCGGGCTTGGCGTGCACGATGTCGTCGAGCGGATGCCGCGGCGGGCTCGGCCGGGCTCGCCACTAGTCGCTCACAATCTCGCTTTCGCTCGCGCAGTGCACAGCTAGCGCAGCCTCGGGCCGGAGGCATCAGCCCCCGAATTAGCGTTCCTCTCTCAGGCACTCGCCTGTCACGCGAAAGGGAACCCATGACCGAGAACAGCCCCTCCTCTTCAGAGCCGTCGCATGAGAGCGACAGGGAACGCGCGGCACCGATAATGGCAACACCGGCATCGGCTGAGGCGGCACCCAAGCCTGCCCGCCTTCCGCTGCCCGGATGGGCGTGGGCGCTAATTGCGGTCACGATCATCGTGTTTCTTGCGTCCGCCGCTACGACCACGATCATCGTGGCCTCGGGGCTCGCTTCTGCCACCTCGTACGAGTGCGATGAGTTCGGTGAGCTCGACGGGTGCACCGAAGGCGCCACAACGAAGGCACGATCCGAATCGACGAGTTCCGCGAGCGGAAGCGCCACTGCAGGCGAGCGCATTCCACTCGCGGGAAACGCGGTATTCGATGGGCTGCCGGTGTGGGCGCTGACGCTCGAACCGACGTGGCAGGAGCTCGATCTCGATCTGGTCGGCATTACCGTGTTTCAGGACGATGCCACTGGCTGCGAACTAATCGCCTCGCAAAGCCTCGCGGCACCCGACACCGAGAATGCTGGAGACGCCGTGCTCTCCCCCGATCTTCTTACTCAGGAGATCAAAGCATTGACCGCCGGCAATTCTGAAGCGTTGGTGCTCAATGCCGGAGCAGCGACCGACATTCCGATCGCTGGTGCCGGAAGCGGGTCATCGATCGACTTCGCCTCAGCAACTATCAGCCAGAGAAACGCTGACGAGGTAGCCATGAGCACTGAAATTGTCGCCCGGTCTATGCCGGACTCTGGCGGTGCTCTCGTCGCAATGTTGACGTGCGAGACCGCAACGATCCCGACGTTCGGCGAGAAATTCGACTTCTTCTCGACGGGACTCGCGGTCACCGTCGGCCCCTAGCCGCGCCGCGTAGGCTTTGGGCATGCAGATCGATTCCTCCGCAGTGCTCTGGTCGGCCCCTGAACGCGAACGGGCCGGCCGCCCGCTCATCGTGCTGTTGCACGGCTACGGCTCCCACGAGGGCGATCTGTTCTCGCTCGCTCCCGCCCTGCCGCTCGGCCCGGTGATCGCCTCGCTGCGTGCGCCTATCCCCGAAAGCGGCGGGTTCTCGTGGTTCCCGATCGATCTCAGCGGTGGCGGGCTCCCCCGGGTTTCTGGCGTGGATGACGCAGCCAACGCCGTACTCGAATGGCTCGATGCCCAGCAGTTCACGAGTGTGAGCCTCCTCGGTTTCTCGCAAGGGGCAGCCATGTCGCTCCAACTATTGCGGCTCGCCCCGGAACGCTTCACGAGTGCCGTCGCACTCTCCGGGTTCGTGGCCAGTGCCGAGCACCCCGGAGATGCGGCGCTCACGGCCATCCGCCCGCCCGTATTTTGGGGTCGCGGCACGGATGATCCCGTGATTCCCGCGGCGGCGATCGCGCGCACCGAGGAGTGGCTTGTTGATCACACGCACGCTGAGACCCGTATCTATGAGGGGCTTGCGCACGCGATCTCGACCGATGAGCTCAACGATTTTGTGAGCTTCTTGCACACGCACTCCTAGCGGTTCGCGTGCGGTTCGCGTGCGGTTCGCGGCGCGGTTCGCGGTGCGGTTCCCGGTGCGGTTCGCGGTGCGACCGCGAGTGAGCGGCGGTCGCGTGTGGTGCGTAGGCGCCGCCGTCGACAGCCCCGCCGCACGCCTTCGGCGAAATCCGTAGGGCACTGTCAGGGGTTGCGACGAAGATAGAGACATGAGCGACGTGCTCGGCAAATTTTCGCCCGCCACCCGAGAGTGGTTCCAGGGCGCGTTCGATGCTGCCACCCCGGCCCAACTCGGTGCGTGGGATGCTGTCTCCTCCGGAGCTAACGCGCTCGTCGTTGCCCCGACCGGTTCCGGTAAGACGCTTGCCGCGTTCCTGTGGGCGATCGACCAGCTCGCCTCGAGTCCTCCCCCGGCCAATCCCAAGCAGCGCACTCGCGTTCTCTACATCTCGCCGCTCAAAGCGCTCGGCGTTGACGTCGAACGCAACCTGCGCGCGCCACTAGTCGGCGTCACTCAAACCGCTCGCCGGCTCGGGCTTGGCGAAACCGACATCACCGTGGGCGTTCGCTCGGGAGACACCACCGCTCAAGACCGCCGGCTGCTGGCGCGCACCCCACCCGACATCCTCATCACGACCCCCGAGTCGCTGTATTTGATGCTCACCTCGGCAGCCCGCGAGACCCTCAAGAACGTCGACACCGTCATCATCGACGAAGTGCACGCCGTCGCCGCCACCAAGCGCGGCGCCCACCTTGCGCTGTCGTTGGAGCGATTGGATGCTCTGCTCGCGAAACCCGTACAGCGCATCGGCCTCTCCGCTACCGTGCGACCGATCGACGAAGTCGCTCGTTTCTTGGGCGGACGCGCCCCGGTCGCGATCGTGCATCCGCCGTCGACCAAGACGTTCGAGTTGAGCGTTGTTGTGCCCGTTCCCGACATGACGATTCCCGGCACGGTTGCTTCGGCGCGCGGCAAAGCCAGCGGCGGCGACGGTGCCGACGATGAGGCAACGCCCGAGTCGGCGGCATCCCTGTGGCCGCACGTCGAAGAGCGCATTGTTGACGCGATTCTCGAGCACCGCTCGACGATTGTGTTTGCCAACTCGCGGCGGTTGGCTGAACGGCTCACCGCCCGTCTCAACGAGATTTACGACGAACGACTGAACGACAGCAGCGTCGATGGCGCCGGTAGCAATAACGCCGGCGGTGGTGGTGGTGGCGACGGCACTGGCGGAGTTGGCGACGGCGCAGACAGTGGAACCGGTAATGCCGCCGCCGTTCTCGAACGTTCCCAAGCCAGCGCGGATGCCGCCGCCTACGCCGCCCCGCAGCAACCGTGGAAGCCACCCGCTCAGATGATGGCGCAGGGCGGATCCACCATGGGCGCTGCTCCGCTGCTCGCGCGTGCACACCACGGCTCGGTCAGCAAAGACCAGCGCGCGATCATCGAAGACGACCTCAAAACGGGAGTGCTGCGCTGCGTGGTTGCGACGAGTTCGCTCGAACTCGGTATCGACATGGGTGCCGTCGACCTTGTCATTCAGGTGGAGTCACCGCCGTCGGTCGCGAGCGGGCTTCAGCGCATTGGACGAGCCGGGCATCAGGTTGGGGAAATCTCCAAGGGTGTGCTGTTTCCGAAGCACCGCACCGACCTCATCCACACGTCTGTCGCCGTGGAGCGGATGCGCAGTGGGCAGATCGAAGCCCTCTCGGTTCCGACAAACCCGCTTGACGTACTCGCGCAGCAGACCGTTGCCGCCGTGGCTCTCGACGAGATCGACATCGAAGAGTGGTTCGACACCGTGCGCCGCAGCGCGCCATTCTCGACCCTGCCGCGCAGCGCCTTCGACGCGACCCTCGACCTGCTGAGTGGCCTCTACCCGAGCGACGAATTCTCTGAGCTGCGCCCGCGCGTGGTGTGGGATCGGGTTGCCGGCACCATCAGCGGTCGCCCCGGCTCCCAACGCTTGGCCGTCACCTCGGGCGGCACCATCCCCGACCGCGGCCTCTTCGGCGTGTTCATGATCGGCGGCGAAGCCGGAGCCCCCGGCCGTCGCGTCGGTGAACTCGACGAAGAGATGGTCTACGAATCGCGCGTCGGCGACGTCTTCGCCCTCGGCACCACGAGCTGGCGCATTGAAGACATCACCCACGACCAAGTGCTCGTCTCCCCCGCCTTCGGGCAACCCGGCCGCGTTCCGTTCTGGAAGGGCGATGGCCTCGGCCGCCCGGCTGAACTGGGCGAAGCCATCGGGGCATTCACTAAAGAAATTGCTACGGCATCCGCTGACGATGCACGCGCTCGGGCGGAGTCGATCGGGCTCGATGAGCACGCCGTCACGAACTTGATCGCTCTCGTGACCGAGCAGAAGGCATCCACCGGTCACGTGCCGAGCGACACCACCCTCGTGGTGGAGCGGTTCCGCGACGAGCTGGGCGACTGGCGCGTGATCTTGCATTCCCCGTACGGCATGCCCGTGCACGCGCCCTGGGCGTTGGCGATTACGGCGCGCATCCGCGAACAGTTGGGCGTGGATGGCGCGGCCATGGCCGGTGACGACGGCATCGTCGTGCGCATCCCGGACACCGATGCCGCGCCGCCCGGTGCCGACCTCTTCGTGTTCGACGCTGACGAGCTCGAACAGATTGTCACAGAAGAAGTGGGCGGCTCGGCGCTGTTCGCCGCACGCTTTAGGGAGTGCGCTGCTCGCGCCCTGCTGCTGCCGCGCCGGGACCCCGGCAAGCGTTCGCCGCTGTGGCAGCAACGCCAGCGGGCCTCGCAACTGCTGGATGTGGCGCGAAAGTACCCGAGCTTCCCGATCGTGCTCGAGACGGTGCGCGAAGTGCTGCAAGACGTGTACGACCTGCCGGCGCTCACGGCGCTGACGAAGCGCATCGCCAGCCGCGGCATCCGCGTCATGGAGACCGAAACGGATGTGCCTTCGCCGTTCGCGCGCAGCCTGCTGTTCGGCTATATGGCCGCTTTCGTCTACGAGGGTGATTCGCCGCTGGCCGAGCGTCGCGCGGCCGCGCTCTCGCTCGACCCGGCACTGCTCGCCGAGCTTCTGGGCCGTGCCGAACTGCGCGAACTGCTCGACCCCGACGTGATCGCCCAGACCGAGAACGAGCTGCAGCGACTGGTGCCAGAGCGCCATGCCCGGGATGCCGAGGGCATCGTCGATCTGCTGCGCGTGCTTGGCCCACAGACCGTTGCCGAGATCGAAGCGCGCTCGCTCGTGACCGGCACCGCCCTCGCCACCGACTTGGCCGGGCTCGCGAAAGCGAACCGCGTGCTCGAAGTGACCATTGCGGGCGAACGTCGCTGGGCCGGCATCGAAGACTCCGCACGACTGCGGGATGCGCTTGGGGTTCCGCTGCCCATTGGTGTGCCCGCCGCGTTCATCGAGCCCGTTGATGATCCCGTCGGCGACCTTGTCAGTCGCTACGCCCGCACTCACGGACCCTTCACACTCGCGGATGCCGCAGCCCGCTTCGGGCTCGGAACCGCCGTTGTGCAGGACACCCTGCGCCGTCTCGCGGCCGACCGCCGTGTTGTTGATGGCGAGTTTCGCCCCGGCGCGAGCGGCACCGAGTGGTGCTCGGTGGATGTGCTGCGACGCCTGCGCAGCCGATCCCTCGCGGCGCTGCGGCAAGAGGTCGAACCGGTGTCCCACGCGACGTTAGGTCGGTTCCTGCCCGCCTGGCAACACGTCTCCGCTGCCGGTGACTCACTGCGCGGAATTGATGGGCTGGCGCAGACCATCGACCAACTTGCTGGTTACTCGGCCCCGGCATCCGCGTGGGAGAACTTCATTCTGAGTGCGCGCGTGCGTGACTATTCGCCCGCGTGGCTCGATGAACTGACGACCTCGGGCGAAGTGGTGTGGGCCGGGCAGGGTGCGCTGGCGGGCAGTGATGGCTGGATTAGTCTGCACCCGGCGGCGACCGCAGCGCTGACGTTGCCCGAGCCGGATCGCGATGGGCTAAGCGAGTTACAGCAGAACATTCTCGAGGCTCTGGCCGGTGGCGGTGCGTTCTTCTTCAGGCAACTCTCGAATCAGGTGGGCAGCACGGATGACAAGGTGCTGCTGAAGGAACTCTGGGATTTGGTGTGGCGGTCGCTCATCACCAATGACAGTTTTGCGCCGTTGCGCGCGCATCTCGGAGGGACGCAGCGGGCAACGCGGGCTCCGCGACCGGCGCGGGCTCGGGCCTATCGCGGTCGCGTTTCGACGGTGGCGCAGGCGGGGCCGCCGAGTGCGTCCGGCCGCTGGGCGCTCCTCGAAACCGCCGAAGGTGACACGACCGTGCGCGCCAAGTCGACCGCCGAATTGATGCTCGAACGGCACGCGGTCGTGACGCGCGGTGCTGTCGTGAGCGAGGGCATCCGTGGCGGCTTCGCCTTGACGTACCGCGTACTGAGCGGCTTCGAAGAGACCGGTCGCGCTCGTCGCGGCTACTTCATCGAGGGGCTCGGTGCCGCCCAGTTTGCGACAGGAGCCACCGTTGACCGCCTTCGTGGTTTCACTCGGGATCCGGATGCTGCGCCCCAACTTCTAGCGATCACTCTCGCCGCGACCGACCCCGCGAACCCCTACGGGGCTGCTCTGGGGTGGCCGGTGGTTGGCGGCGAGGATGCTGGGGCTGAGAGCGGCGACGCTTCTGCTGCTGGCAGCGCTGGCAGCGCTGGCATGGCCGGTTCTGGCGCTGGGCCGGCTGGCGACGAAGGCTCAGATGCGTGGGCCGCAACCTCGGCATCCGCGAGTTCATCCGCGAAGTCCGCCGCTGACACCCCCAAGAAGCATCGCCCCGGCCGCAAGGCGGGTGCGATCGTCGTGATGGTCGATGGGCATCTTGCGCTCTACCTAGAGCGCGGCGGCAAGTCGCTGCTGGCCTTCGATTTGGAACCAGCTGTCGTTGATGCCGCGACCCGCTCGCTCACGAGCACCCTGCGCGGAACGCTGCCGAAGCTGCGCATCGAGAAGGTGAATGGCGACTTCGCCGTCGGCACCCCCGTGGGCAAGGCCCTCGTCGAGGCCGGGTTTGTGGCCACTCCGCAGGGGTTGAGGCTCCGTGCCTGAGGGTGATTCCGTCTATAAGGCAGCTGCCAAATTGCGGGCGGCTCTCGACGGCCAAGTTCTCACGCGCACCGATTTTCGCGTGCCTGCTTTTGCGACCCTCGACCTCAGCGGCCAGACCGTCACGAGTGTCGTGCCGCGCGGCAAGCACCTGCTGATTCGGGTTGCGCCGGGCTCCGCCGCCGTGGCTTCGGCGGGCGCAGCCAGAGCGGGCGAACCGAGCGCCGGCCTCACCATCCACAGCCACCTCAAGATGGAGGGCGTGTGGCAGATTTACGGCGCCGGGGAACGGTGGCGCAAGCCCTCCTACCTGGCTCGCGGAGTGCTGAGTACGGCAACGAAGACCGCGGTAGGTTTTGAACTGGGGCTGCTTGAGGTGGTGCCCACGGCATCCGAAGACAGCATTGTGGGGCATCTGGGCCCTGACCTTCTCGGCCCCGATTGGGATGCCGAACTCGCGTTGGCGAACCTGCTGTCAGACCCAGCGCGCCCGGTAGCGCTCGCGCTACTCGATCAGCGGAACCTCGCCGGCATCGGCAATGTGTTCGCGAACGAGTTGAGCTTTCTGCGCGGCGTGCGCCCGCACACCCCCATCGGCGAGATCGCCGATCCGAAACGCCTTGTCGCGCTCGGCTACAAGGCGATCATGGTGAACAAGGACCGCCCGATCCGCAATCTCACGGGCCTGCCGCGCGGCAAGCCCCGCTACTGGGTGCACGGGCGGCGCGGCGAACCGTGCCTGCGCTGCGGCACCCGCATCGAGTCGGATCAACTCGGCACCGGCCCCACCGACACCCGCTACATGTGGTGGTGCCCGAGCTGCCAGAAGTAATGTCGCTCGGCCGTGGGCAGTGTCGTACTCCGCGCGGCCTGGTCTCGCCAATAGGCTGGGGCGAATAGCGCTGGCCTGCAGCACGGTGCTAACGCTCACCCTTCGAGAAGTCGCCGAGAGAGATTATCCGTGAAGAAACAGATCAACGTCGTCGGTGCCGTCATCGTTCGCGAAGGTCTGGTCCTCGGCGCGCAACGTGGCTCGGGCGGCGCTTTGCCTGGCATGTGGGAGTTCCCCGGCGGCAAGATCGAAGCTGGCGAGACTCCCCGCGATGCCCTCGCGCGCGAGATCACCGAAGAGCTTGAGTGCGAAGTGTCGGTGGGCGAGCTGATCACCACCACGACTTACGAGTACGACTTCGGGATCGTCGTGCTGACGACCTTCTACTGCGAGCTGCTCTCCGGAACGCCAGTGCTGACTGAGCACGCTGAAGTTGTTTGGCTCTCGCCCGCAGAACTGAGCTCGCTTGAGTGGGCACCTGCCGACATCCCGGCGGTCGAGCTAATCCAGAAGGCGGCGAGCGCCTAGTGGTAACCGATCTTCGCGAACTCGAGCCCTTTGGCCGAGATGTCGAATTTGGGTACGTCGACAAGACCGTTCACGCTCCGCGAAGACTTCATCCTCATCTGGTTCTCAACACAGAGAACGATTCGATGCTGCGGGCGCTGCGAACTGAGCTGCAGCGAGCCACCTCTTTCACGTTTTCGGTGGCTTTCGTCTCGCCTCGTGCAATCGCATTGCTCAAACAGGAACTGATCGATTTCGAAGGCGTCGGGCGAATCATCACCTCCGACTATCTCGGCTTCAACTCGCCTCACGCATTTTCGGAACTGCTCAATCTCAAAGAGCTCGGGATCGATGTTCGCATCCACAACGAGACCGCGTTCCATCCGAAGGGCTATGTCTTTCAACAGCCCAGTGGCGTCACTGCGATTCTCGGTAGTTCGAACCTGACTGAGACCGCTCTAGCGAAGAACCACGAATGGAACCTCCGGGTCTCAGCTACCCGCGATAGTGACCTCGCCGAACAATTCACCAACCTTCTTGACGATGAGCTTTTCAACTCGACGCCTCTCACACAAGACTGGATCGATGACTATGCCGCCCACTACCGACCTCCGGCGCTGCGCCCACGAGGCGGACGGCGGTCCACCCCAGCGCTCGAAGAGCCAGAGACAGTCGGGTCGATCACTCCGAATGTAATGCAGGTCGATGCCCTCAGCGCCATAGCTACAGTGCGTGCGGCTCAGAAGGACCGAGCCCTCGTTATCTCCGCGACCGGCACAGGAAAGACAATTCTTTCGGCTTTGGATGTTCGCGCTGTCAATCCGCAACGCCTACTCTTCGTCGCCCACCGGGAGCAGATCCTCGACAGAGCCATCACCGAGTTCCAGAAAGTGCTCGCTGCGCCCAGAGCAGACTTTGGAAAGATCACCGGCAACGAGCGTGAGCCCGACATGCGCTATGTTTTCGCCACTGTGCAAACTCTCTCGCAGCAGCACGTACTCGACAGCTTGGACCCCACCACCTTCGACTACATCCTGATCGACGAAGTACATCGTGCCGGCGCCAAGAGCTTCACGAGAGTCCTCGACCACTTTCAACCGAAGTTCCTTCTGGGGATGACAGCTACGCCCGAGCGCACTGACGGCGAGAATATCTTCGAGTTGTTCGACTACAACGTCCCGTACGAAATCAGATTGAACACCGCTCTCGAACTGGAGATGCTCGCCCCGTTCCACTACTACGGGGTCGCTGACATCACATTTGACGACGGCTTCACCACGACCGAAACAACTTCGCTTTCACGGCTTGTAACTCGAGAACGTATCGACCTGATCCTGAAGTCCATCGAGACCTACGGTCAAGCAGGAGCAAGCCCGCGCGGCCTGATCTTCTGCAGCCGCAAAGAGGAAGCGCACGCCCTCTCTGGTGAGCTCAACAAGCGGCATCTTCGCGGAAGGCAGCTGCGCACAGTCGCGCTCACCGGCCAGGATTCGATCGAAGCGCGCGAGGCTGTAGTTGAACGCCTTGAAGCGGGCGAACTCGATTACGTGCTCACAGTAGACATCTTCAACGAGGGTGTCGACATCCCCACCGTGAACCAGATCATCATGCTGCGCCACACTAAGTCGAGCATCGTTTTTGTTCAGCAGCTCGGTCGAGGCCTTAGAAAGGTCCAGGGCAAGGATTACCTCGTCGTCATCGACTTCATCGGAAACTACGCGAACAACTTCCTCATCCCGATCGCGTTATTTGGTGATGACTCGCTCAACAAGGAGTCGATTCGCAAGAACCTCATCGCGGCCGAGGAGGTCGGAGTTCTCGCTGGCCTCTCTAGTGTGCGCTTTGACCGCATCTCTCAAAAGCGCGTTCTTGAATCGCTTGCAACCGTCAAATTGGATAGCTTTCAGAACCTCAAGAGCGCGATCGAAAGTGTGCGGAGACGCGTCGGTCGAGTTCCGCTGCTCTCGGACTTTTTGAAGTTCGAGTCAGTCGACCCTGTTGTTCTCGCGACAAAGATGGGGAACTATCCCGCGCTGCTCGCCAAGGTCAAGGTGGCCGAGAACGAGCTTTCCGAGCAGGAATCACGAGCGCTCACGGTGGTCTCGAAAGAACTACTGACGGCCAAACGACCGCATGAGCTACTGCTACTGCGCGCGCTGCTCTCCAGCGGGCGCTTAGACGAAGAGTCCGCGGCGGCGGCGCTCGCGTCCGCGGGGCTATCCGTCGACAACACCACCGTCAAAGCTGTCCTCCGCAGCCTCACTCTTGAGTTCAATACTGCATCCGAAGTTGCCATGTTCAAGACGTCGGGCCCGGCGATCACGAACGACCACGGAGTTGCGGAGCTAAGCCCAGAATTCGCAGACGCGTACCGAACACAGGCCCCGTTTCGAGCCCACCTTGACGATGTGATCGACAGCGGCCTGCAACTCACGACAGACCGCTACTCGCTCGCCAGCCCGTTCACTCCGGGCAGTCAGTATTCACGCAAGGATGCGAGCCGCCTTCTCAACTGGCGAAGCAACATGTACTCGACTATCTACGGATACAAAGTCGATACCGACACAAGAACCTGTCCTATTTTCGTGACGCTTCACAAGTCCGACGAAGTCTCCGAAAGCACCGCTTACGAAGATGAGCTGCTCGACTCCCACACGATGCTTTGGTACACGCGCAGCAGAACCAATCTGGAGACCCCCGAAGTCCGCAAGATTCTCGACGGGGCAGTCGACATCCATGTGTTCTCGAAAAAGAGCGATGCAGACGGCCCAGGTCATTACTACCTCGGTCAGGCAACCGCGCAGGATGCAGAGCAAACCACGATGCCGAGCGCGTCAGGCAAAGAGCTATCCGTGGTTCGGATGCACTTGCGATTCGAAAAGCCAATCCCGGCCGGCCTCTTCGACTATTTCCACACGAACTTGACGGATTAACGGCGGCTCGGCGCCCGCCTGCTCACTGCCCGGACCGAAAAGTCAGCACCCCCTGACACACTAGCCACGTGACAGATACCCGCACTGAGGCCCTGACCGTTCTTCGCACGCTTGTCGGCAATGAGACTGCCGATTTTCATGAGGGGCAGTTTGAGGCGATCGAGACGCTCGTCGATGGGCGCCGCCGTGCGCTCGTGGTGCAGCGCACCGGCTGGGGAAAGTCCGCCGTCTACTTCGTCTCCACGCTGCTCATGCGCCGGCGAGGTGCGGGCCCTACCGTGCTCGTGTCGCCGCTGCTGGCGCTGATGCGAGACCAGATTGCCGCGGCATCCCGCGCCGGAGTTCGAGCCGTCGCCATCAACTCCACCAACCCGCACGAGTGGGCTGAGGTTCAGCAGCAGCTCGCCAACGATGAAGTCGACGTGCTGCTCGTCTCGCCCGAACGCCTCAACAACCCCAGCTTTCGCGACAACCAACTGCCCGCCCTGATCAACCGCATCGGGATGCTCGTCGTCGACGAAGCGCACTGCATCAGCGACTGGGGCCACGACTTTCGCCCCGACTACCGCCGCCTGCGCGAACTCATCGCCACCATGCCCGCCGGCGTACCCGTGCTCGCCACGACCGCCACCGCCAACTCTCGCGTCGTCGCCGACATCGCCGCCCAGCTCGAAGGTGGGGCAAGCGGCGGTACCGACGGCACCGCTGGCGTCGAAAACCCCGCAGGCACCACGAGCGCCGCCGAAAACACAGCTGCGGCAGGCACCGAAGTCGTCACCATCCGCGGACCCCTCGCGCGAGCATCCCTGCGCCTGGGCGTACTGAAATTGCCGGATGCCCGCGCCCGCCTCGGCTGGCTGCTGAGCCACCTCGCCGAGCTGCCCGGCAGCGGCATCATCTACACGCTCACCGTGTCGGCCGCCGAAGACACCGCGCGACTGCTGCGCGACAGCGGCATGGACGTGCGCGCCTACACCGGCAAAACCGACCCGCAAGAACGCGAAGAGTCCGAACAGGCACTCAAGAACAACACCGTCAAAGCACTCGTTGCGACCAGCGCGCTCGGCATGGGGTTCGACAAGCCCGACCTCGGCTTCGTCATCCACCTCGGCGCTCCCTCCTCCCCCGTCGCCTACTACCAGCAGGTCGGGCGTGCCGGGCGTGCCACCGACAACGCCGACGTGCTGCTGATGCCCGGGGCCGAAGACCGCGACATCTGGGAATACTTCGCCACCTCATCCATGCCCGACCAAGCCAACGCCGAACTCGTGATTTCTGAGCTCACTGCCGCCGCCGACTCCGGCGCCGGGCCCGTCTCCACGCCCGCGCTCGAAGCGCGCGTGAACCTGCGCCGCAGCCCCCTCGAACTGCTGCTCAAAGTGTTGGATGTCGACGGTGCCGTCGCCCGCGTGCAAGGCGGCTGGACCGCCACCGGCCAGCCCTGGAGCTACGACGCCGAACGCTACGCCGGAGTCACCGCCGCCCGCCGTGCCGAACAACAGAACATGCTCGACTACGAACAACTCCCCGCTGGCACCGAAGGCTGCCGCATGGAATTTCTGCAACGCGCCCTCGACGACAACACCGCCACCCCCTGCGGCCGCTGCGACAACTGCGCCGGCATCTGGTACCCCACCGACATCACCACGGATGCCACCAGCCGCGCCACCGCCACCCTCGACAAAGTCGGCGTACCCATCGAACCCCGCGCCCAATGGCCCACCGGAGCAGACAAAGTGGGCGTCCCGGTGCGCGGACGCATCAACCCCGACCAACGCTCCCTCGAAGGCCGCGCCCTCGCACGCCTCACCGACCTCGGCTGGGGCGGCACCCTGCGCACCCTCTTCGCCCCCGGCACCCCCGACGCACCAGCAAGCCCCGCGCTCGTTGCCGCCTGCGTGCGCGTACTTGCCGACTGGGGGTGGGATGAGCGACCCATCGCCGTGGTCTCGATGCCGTCACGCCGCCGCCCGCAACTCGTGGCATCCGTCGCCGAAGCGCTCGCCAGCGCCGGCAAGCTGCCCTACCTCGGGTCGCTCTCGCTCACCGGTGAGGGACCGCAGGGTGAGACCGGCGGCAACAGCGCCTACCGACTTGCGAGTGTGTGGCAGCAGTTCGAGTGGGCTGGCGGCGAACTGCCCCAGGGCCCCATCCTGCTCGTGGATGACCTCGTCGACTCGCGCTGGACCCTCACGATCGCCGCGAAAGCGCTCCGCGCTGCCGGGGCGGATGCCGTGCTTCCGTTCGCGCTTGCCCTGCGGGGGTAACCGCAGGCCGCGAATCCCTCGGGGACCGATCGATCGCGATTTTTGCGCACTAAACGCGGCAGAGTACATCCGCGCCGCTAGAAGATTTCGCACTCTCCCTGCCGCTTCACCGGCAAGAAAGCTACTCTGGTGGCTCGAACAACGTAGCCGTTGCGGTGCGATCGGAGGTCGCGATCATGTCAGGTCTCTCCACGAATCAGAGCCCCACCAATCACGCGAGCTCGCTCCAACGGCACTCCGGCACCATGATCTCCGCCGCGAATATCAACGGCGGCACTGTTCCCGGCGGCACCCTTCCCGCCGACACCACGCCCTACAACTTCGCCCTCGGAGCATTCCTCTCCCTCTTCGCGATTCCCCTCGCCCTCGCCGCTGCGATCCTTGTTGGCCTGCTGGGCTTTGGAATCGGAGCCACCTTCGGAGCGGTCGGGATGCTCACCGCCTTTCAACTTTTTGCCGTGGGCTCGCGCCAGACCGTTACCCGCGGGCGAGATTTTCTGTTCGCCCTCATTGTTGGATCGATCGCCACCGCTCTCGGAGCCGTCGCCGGACTGCTCTCCGGGCTCTTCAACACCTACATCTCTAACGGCGGCACGACCGGCATCATCGAGGACGTCCTCACCGGGCGCACTGAGTTTCCTTTCCCCACGCAGGCCGAACAAATCGCCGTTCCGTTCATCGTCACCGCTGTTCTAGCCGTCCTCGTGGTGGTCATGTACGCCGCCAAAGCAGTTGCGGCGCACCGCGATAACCTCATGGCGAAAGCCAATGCTGCTGTAACCACCGCGACCAACCGCTTCGAAACGTCGCGCCAAGCCCTGTCGTCCTCCGCCGCCAACTCGGCGAATGCAGCCAACAAGTTCGCCAATCACGTCATGACCATCAATGCGTCATCCCCCGGCATCATCCTCAACGGCAAACCACTCGGCGAACAAGAAATCCCGACGGGGTTCGCGTCGCGGTTGAGCGAACTCGCTCGCAAGGCAGTCACCGCGTGGTCGGGTCTCCGCACCGGACGATAGGCATCACCATGGAATACCTCCGCGACCGTTGCGTCGCCATCATCCACGAGCCACAGGGCTCCCTTGGAGAGAAATACCTAGCTACCCTGAGAGTTAGCAAGCTGGTGCCCGGCGAGAAAATCCCGCCGCACCGCACGAGGTGATCACAGTGTCAGAGATGTACCAAAACCCCAGCCCTGGCAACTATGCCCACGCTCAGGGGCGCGTATTCGAAGTCGAAGCGCAAATCGCCGCGGCTGAGCACGGCCGCGGCAACATCATCCAGCAGCCTGACGAGCCCTACCGGTACCGCCGCGGCATCCTCGTCGCCCTCCTCACTATCCCTATCGCCGCCATCCTCGCGGCCGTCTTCGGGCTCAACTCTCCGACCACGGGCGCCGCTACCTCGCCTTTCGCCATCCTCATTGCGTTCGACCTCTTCGCTCGCGGATCAGGGCGATCGCCCGTCACCGGCCGAGGATTCGCTGCCGCAACCGGTATCGGCATCGTCACCATGATCATCGCCGCCGCCATCAGCTACCCCTACAGCCTGTTCCTGACCTACCTCTACGACGGCGGTACCGGCGGCATCCTCGGCTCAGGCTTCGCGCGCTTCTTCAGCGGCTGGATCGACGCCAATGTGACACTCATCGTCGTCACCATCGCCCTCGTGGCAGTAATCTCTGTGGTCATCGTGTGGAAAAAAGCACGGGCAACCCGAGCCCACACCATCGCCGAAAAGTAGTCGCGGCCCGGGACTGATCCGACTGCAGGATGCCCGCCTGCTCGATCGCACCCATCCGCGATACCCGACGTCTCCGAATAACTCTGCACACAGGAGTTCCGGCACCGTGCCGGACGAGTGCGAGTGCGAGTGGGCAGGGCAGACATCATGGCGATCATCCGTTACACCGGCATCTACAACGCTGATGGCGGCGTCTGGGGCGAAACCCGCTACGTCATCGGCCACATGCTCGGCACCGCAGCCTGCTCGCTCTGCGACATCACGCACTCGCCGGTTCGCCGCAAACCGGAGTGGGATGCGATGGTCCGCCGCCTCGGAGTACCCCTCGACGTGCGCCACCGCAACGAAATCACGCGGGCCGAAATGAGGCACGTCGCTAGCACGGGGCTCCCTGTGGTGATCGCCCATCACGACGACGGCAGCATCAGCACCGTTCTGCACAGCACGGAGTTGGATGCCGTGGGCGGCTCGGTCTCAGAGTTTGAGTCGGCACTCACTACGTCAGTCAGTGTCTGAGGAGACTGAACACCCACGACATCGTGAAGGTGATGACAGCCATGAGCGGGAAGAGCCAGTTGACGGTAATCCGCAACAGAGATGAGGAATTTCTCTACTACATGTAGAGTAATTTCACTTCCCTTTCGAAAGGCTCCCCTCCATGCGCATGCCCGCCTCCCGAAAGTTCGCTGTGCCGATCGGCATCGCAGCTATCGCGCTCGTCGCCACCTCGTGTGCCAGCAGCACCAACACTCCCTCGTCCGAAGAATCCGTGGCGATAACAGCGGGGTACCCGGTGACGCTACAGAACTGCCAACGCGAGGTGAGCTTCGATGCCGCCCCCGAGCACGTAGTGAGCTTGTGGCAAGCCCCCACAGAAATGATGCTGGCGCTGGGCCTGGGAGACCGACTCACTGCGGTGGCAGGAAACTACGCGCCATACCCCGAAAGCATCGCCGAGGAGGCCGCCGAGTTGACCTCTATTGGCGACTCCATGAGCTGGCCGTCACGAGAAGTTGTCTTGAGCGAAGATCCCGACCTTGTCTTAGGGCAGGCACTTGAGGGCTTCGCCTTCGACACAGCCCAGGGGTACGCCTCGGTCGAGCAGCTCGAAGAAAGCGGAATCGACGTGTATGGAGCCAATCTCTGCAGCGCAGAAGACGCACTCAACATGACGCTAGAAACCCCCTCCGAGACGATCACCGATCTGGGCGCGATCTTTGACGTACAAGACCGCGCCGATGAGATCGTTGCACAATTGGCTGCCGAAAAACAGATCGTTGTCGACGCCGTTGACGAACTTCCATCCACTAAAGTCGCATTCTTTAACGGTGGCGATGGCCCACTGATCGTCCTCGCGGGAGGCATCTACGACGATGCCATTGCCACCGCGGGCGGCGAGAATGTCTTCCCTGCTGACTCGGTGTACGTGAGCAAGGAAGAGTTTGCGGCGTCCGACGCTGACGTCATCTTGGTTGGCACTTTCGAGGGTCAAGAATTTGACACGCTTCGTGACTATCTCGTCAGCACGTTCCCTGACCTGCCAGCAGTGCAGAGCGATCAGATGGTCGAGATTCCCGTTGCCGACATCGATGCGTCAATCTCAGTAATGCGCGGGCTCACCCAGATCGCAAACGCCATTCACCCCGAACTGAAACTCGCGGTCCCCACTTCGTGACCACCGCGTCGACATCACGCTCGACGCCGACGGCAGCAAAAACCCGACGGCGGCGCATCACGGCGGGGGTATTAGTCCTCGCCTGCTGCGCTGCCGTCGTGCTGTCGGTGGCGGTGGGATCGGTAGCGATAGCCCCCGATCGCGTTCTCTCCGTGATCGCTGACCACGTGCTTCCGTGGCCCGTGGCCACCACCGCCACGGAAGTCGACGTTCGCATCATTTGGGAGTTCCGCCTCCCCCGTGCACTCCTCGGGCTCGTGGTTGGTGCGTCGCTCGCTGTCGCGGGTGCCGTGCTGCAAGCGGTGGTGCGCAATCCGCTTGCTGACCCCTTTGTCTTTGGAATCTCATCCGGAGCGTCGGTCGCAGCCGTGGCGACGCTCACTCTGTCGGCCGGGTTCTTGAGCTCGCTTTCGGTTCCGGTCGCCGCGTTCGGCGGCGCGCTCGCGACGACAATCATCGTGTTCGCGCTCGCCCAGCAGCGGGGACGGGTAACTCCAGGGCGACTGGTGCTGGCCGGCGTCGCTATGTCGTACTTGCTGAGTTCGATCACGAGCTATCTAGTGCTTCGCGCGAGCGGGCCAGGAGAGGGAGTCGCTCAAGTGTTGTCGTGGCTCTCCGGCAGCCTCGCCGCCGCCGACTGGAGCGATCTCGGCCTTCCCTCAATAGTTCTCGTCGCCACCACCGCCACACTCATGCTTCTCGCCCGCACTCTCAACGCTCTGCTCATCGGAGACGAAACAGCGTCGAGCCTCGGCGTCGATGTGGGACGCTTCCGGCTCGGTATGTTCGTTATCACCTCATTGCTGGTCGGGGTCGCGGTCTCTGTCAGCGGAGCAATTGGCTTCGTAGGCTTGGTCGTTCCCCATGCCGTTCGCATGGTCGTGGGATCGGATAACCGTTGGGTGCTCCCCATCTCTGCCCTCGCCGGCGGTCTTCTTCTCGTTGTTGTTGATATCGTCGCCCGGCTGGTCATCGCCCCCTCGGAGTTCCCTGTGGGGCTCCTGACGGCCGTGATCGGCGCTCCCTTCTTTCTGTGGATGCTGCGCCGCTCCAGCAAGGAGCCCGCATGAGTACCCCAGACAACAGCCCCTCGAACCCCTCCGCGTTACGCCTCGACGGCGTGACAGTCGACATTGCGGGCCGCCGCATTGTCGACGACGTTTCCCTCGTGGCGGCGGGAGAAATCGTTGGGCTTATTGGGCCAAATGGCAGCGGAAAATCGACGATACTGCGCACGGCATACCGCATGCTGCGCCCCGCAAGCGGAACGGTGCAGGCCGCAGACCGCGATGTCTGGAACTCCAGCGCGCGCGAGGCTGCACGGGTGACGGCTGCGATGGTCCAAGATGGTCCGACCGAGCTCGAGCTCACGGTAGCGGAGTGCGTTTCCACCGGCCGCATCGCCCATGGAAATCTTTTCGGGGGCGGCGACACGCGCGATGACGCGGAAGCAATCGCTTCCGCAATGGCACAGGCCGGGGTCAGCACTTTCGCCGAACGCGACATGAACTCGCTCTCGGGCGGCGAACGTCAGCGCGTGCACCTTGCGCGTGCCCTCGCTCAAGAGCCGCGCATCCTCGTTCTCGATGAACCAACTAATCACCTCGATATCCGCTACCAACTTGAGCTGATGGCACTGGTGCGTTCACTGGACGTGACTACGCTCATCACCCTCCATGACCTTAACTTGGCGGCCGCCTACTGCGACCGAATCGTCGTGCTTTCGGAGGGAACGGTGGTGGCAACCGGAACGCCCGACGACGTTCTCACACCAGAACTTCTTAGCGACGTGTTCGGCGTTCGCGCAATGGGAGTGATAAATCCCCTCACCGGCCGACTGCAACTGGTGTACGACAATCAGAATGGAACATCCGACGATGGCAAATAACAGCGGCGACGATGACACCCAGACCGGCAGCGAACATTCGTGGGAGGCAGCAGGTCACGAACTCCTCGCACCGACCGACCCCGATGCTCGCCGCGCCTGGGACCGTTCGGTGGCAGCACACGATGCCCTCGCCGCTCGCCCGGGAGTTACCTTCGTTGCGCACGAGAGCGTTGTTATCGTCGTGCATCCCGGCTTCGACACGCTTGATGTTGTGGGGCCGCACTACTTTCTGGCATCGATGCTCGGCGCCACCGTTCACCTCGCGACAACGGGTGCGGCTGACGAGCCCGTCACCAGCGCCGGAGGCTTAGCGCTCACTCCCACAATCACTCTGGATGAAGCTCCGACATCACCCGCCGTGCTCCTGGTACCCGGTGGCGACACCAAGGTTCTGCTTGAAGACGAGAAGGCCATGGCGGCCATCAAACGGATTTCTGGCGGCGCACACATTGTGGCGAGTGTCTGCACCGGCGCGATAGCGCTCGGTAAAGCAGGAGTGCTTGAAGGTCGCCGCGCGACGACCCACTGGTCGGTGCATCACCTCTTAGCGGGCTACGGTGCCGAGCCCATCGACGACCGCGTTGTTGTCGATGGCACTCTCATGACTGCCGCGGGCGTCACCTCGGGAATGGATCTTGCCCTGCGCATCGTGGCCCGGCTGCGGGGCGACGATTATGCACGATTCCTTGAGCTGAGCGCCGAGTACGCACCCCAGCCACCGTTCGGCACCGGAACACCCACAACCGCTGGTTCCGAACTAACCGCCCTCGCGCGTGACTTTTATGCCACCCTCGAACGTGACCTGAAAGCCACCCGATGAGCGGAGCTAGTTGATGACGGGAACGAGAAACCGTGCACGCGGCGAGCTGGAGAGTGAAGTTCTTGCGATTCTGCGCGCCCATTCTGTGCCTGTCGGCACCGCGGACATCCAAGCATCCATTCCCGAACCCACTCCTGCTTACACAACGATCCTCACCACACTCGACCGTTTGATCGACAAGGGCGAAGTGACGCGCCATGCCATGTCCCCACGAAAAGTGCGCTTCAGTGCACGGCTCTCGGCGGCTGAAAATGCAAGCGACTCGATGCGCCGGGCGCTTGAAAAAACGGATGACCGCCGTGCAGCTTTGCTGCACTTTGCCGGAGATCTTGATGCCGACGATGTAGCAATGCTGCGCGCGGCACTCTCAAAAAAGCGCCCCCTCTAATGATCATCGTTGGGCTCTGCCTTGTGATCGCGGTAGGCGCATGGTGGCTGGGACCACGCGTGCTCACCATCGGTCGCTGGCAGATTCGACTCCCTCGATTGGCGCTAGCGCTCTGGCACTGCGCGCTAGCGATCGGACTGCTCGCCCTGCTTACGTCAATTGTTATCGCGGTGTCATTGGCTCTCACCACTACCCACACCTCGGACGTCGTGATCGGCGTTATCCAAACGCTCGCAGGATGGGGCGCACTCACCGCGCTCGGAGCCCTACTGCTCGTGCTTGGCGTGGGCGCGGATAAGGTCGGCAGCGCAGGGAAACACTCCTTCTATGAGGTACTCGCGCTTCCTCACACCAGCGAACACCTCGATCGACGCACAGCCCTTCGCACCTGCAACACCCACGAGGCTTTCGCGTGCGCCATCCCGGGGCGGGAACAGGCTGTCGTCATTTCTAGCGGGATGAGGTCTCTTCTCACCCCTCCACAGTTGAGAGCCGTTATTGCGCACGAACAAGCACACCTGCGCGGTCGCCATTACCTCGCGTTGCGTCTCGCAGAACTCAATCGTGCCTGTCTGCCGTCTTCGCGGGCCGGCACCCAGTTGCTGCGGGCAACTGCACTTCTCGTCGAGCTCATCGCTGACGACGACGCGGCACGTCGAGCCGGAGCGATCCACCTCGCGAACGCCCTCGTTCACGTTGCCGAGCACACCGACAACGCGAGCATGGAACTGCGTGCCGAGCGGCTAGCCGAGCGCACGTGGCGCCGCCGTCCGACGCCTCCGTTAGAGGCATGGCGGCCCTTCTCACCCTCCCGCGCCGAGTGAAGTCCGAAACCTGACGCTGCCGGAGGCTGAGCAGAGATCCTCCGGAGCACGGTTGACTTTCCGCCCGCACAGGCGTCTAATGGAGATACCCCCAAGGGGTATCAATCCAAGCGCACACGCGGAGGTCTTCATGCCCGGCTACGACGACAACAAAGAGCAGCTGCTCAAACGTCTGCGTCGCGCGGAAGGTCAGGTTCGCGGCATCCACCGGATGATCGAAGAAGACACGTACTGCATCGACGTTCTCACGCAAGTGTCGGCTGCGACGAAGGCTCTCGAGTCTGTCGCGCTCGCCCTGCTCGACGATCACCTCAGCCACTGCGTTGCCGAAGCCGCCCGCGAGGGTGGCCCCGTTGCCGACGAAAAACTGCGCGAAGCGAATGCCGCGATCGCGCGCCTCGTTCGTTCCTAATACTCGCTTTCCGCTGCAACTTCCGCCCGCGCTGAGCGCCGGCGGCAATCGAAGGAGAATCATGACCCACACCGCCGATTACCTGGTCGAAGGAATGACCTGCAGCCACTGCGTGAGCAGTGTCACCGAAGAACTCAACGAAGTGGATGGCGTGACCGCCGTCACCGTCGACCTCGCCTCGGGCCTGCCCTCCACCGTTTCTGTCACGTCGGAATCACCCCTCGACGACGCCACCGTCAGCGCCGCAATCGAGGAGGCCGGCTACACGCTCGTCACGAGCCTCTGATGGCCTCCGAACCCCTCGCCGCCGGCGACGTCAACCTTCTGGATGTCGAACTCGACATCACCGGAATGACCTGCGCCTCCTGCGCGGGCCGCATCGAGCGCAAGCTCAACAAGCTGCCCGGCGTCGAGGCGAGCGTGAACTACGCCACCGAGAAGGCTCGGGTTCGCGCGCCCGAGGGCACCGATCCGGAGCAGCTTCTAGAAACCGTGAAGGCTGCCGGGTATAGCGCCGTCATCCCGGCGCCCATTCAGGAACGCGACGAGAACGACAACGCGAGCCCTAAGAGCAGCGATGACGACTGGGCTTCGCAGTTGCTGCACCGTCTGCTCGTCTCGACCGCACTGGCCGTGCCGGTCGTGCTGATGTCGATGATCCCGGCACTGCAGTTCACCTACTGGCAGTGGATGGCTCTGACCCTCACTGCCCCGGTTGTCGTCTGGGGTGCGTGGCCGTTCCACCGCGCTGCGGCCGTCAACCTCCGCCACGGTGCCGCCACCATGGATACCCTCATCAGTCTCGGCATCATTGCTGCGTTCGGCTGGTCGCTCTACGCCCTCTTCTTCGGTGGTGCTGGCGAGGCCGGCATGCACATGACGATGACGTTCTTCGGAACACCCCACGGTGGCTCGAGCGAGATCTATCTTGAAGTTGCCGCAGCCGTCACCGTCTTCATCCTGCTCGGCAAATACATCGAGGCCCGCGCTAGCCGCGAGTCCGGTGCCGCTCTTCGCGCTCTGCTCGAACTTGGCGCGAAGGATGCGGCTGTCCTCCGCGGCGGCGCGGAACAGCGCGTTGCCGTCTCCTCGCTCGTCGTCGGCGACCACGTTGTCGTGCGCCCCGGCGAGAAGATCGCCAGCGACGGACTCGTCATCGAAGGCAACTCTGCTGTCGATGCCAGCATGCTCACCGGCGAATCCGTGCCCGTCGAAGTCGGCCCCGACGATCGCGTCACGGGCGCCACGCTCAACGTCGGTGGACGACTCGTCATCGAAATCACCCGCGTTGGCCGCGACACCGAACTGGCCCGCCTCGGTCGCATGGTCGAAGACGCTCAGACCGGCAAAGCCGACATCCAACGTCTCGCGGATCGCGTTTCGGCGATCTTCGTTCCGGTTGTGCTCGTGCTTGCCGTGGTTGCCTTCGTCGGTTGGATGATCGCTGGCGGGCCCATCGAACTCGCCTTCACGGCCGCTGTCACCACGCTCGTCATCGCGTGCCCCTGTGCCCTCGGCCTCGCAACGCCCACCGCTCTGCTGGTGGGCACCGGTCGCGGATCGCAGCTCGGCATCCTCATCAGCGGACCGCAGGTTCTTGAACAGACCCGCACCGTTGACACCATCGTGCTCGACAAGACCGGCACCGTCACGACCGGCGAAATGCGCCTCAGCTCGATCGAGGTGCTTGACGGCGAAAACGAGGAGCTCGTGCTGGCTCGCGCCGCCGCCGTCGAGGCTGGCTCCGAGCATCCGGTTGGCCGTGCCGTCGTTGCCGCAGCTGACGACCGCGGCAGCGACCTTCCGGCCGTCACCGACTTCGCCGCCCATGCGGGCACCGGCGTTCAGGCCACCATCGATGGCACCGTCGTGTTCGTCGGCAAGCCGTCGTGGCTTACCACCGACCACCAGCAGACGGTGTCGGATGCCGCCCTCACCTTGGTCGAGAAAGCCGAAGCTGCCGGGTCGACCGCCATGGTCATCGCGTGGGCCGGTCAGGCGCGAGGCGTGCTGGTTGTCGGCGACACCGTGAAGACAAGCAGTGCGGACGCCATCGCCGAGTTCACGCGGCTCGGCTTGCGCCCTGTGCTCCTCACCGGTGACAACGCCGGCGCTGCGGCATCCGTCGCTGGCGTGGTCGGAATCACCGATGTACACGCCGGGATTACTCCGCAGGGAAAGCTCGACGTCATCCGCCAGCTGCAGGCCGAAGGCCGCGTCGTCGCGATGGTCGGCGATGGAGTAAACGACTCTGCCGCCCTCGCCGCCGCCGACCTCGGCATTGCTATGGGTGGCGGAACGGATGCCGCGATCGCTGCCAGTGACATCACCGTCGTGAGCGGGGACCTCATGGTCGTCGCCGATGCGGTGCGGCTCGCCCGGCGCACGCTCGGGATCATCCGCGGCAACCTGTTCTGGGCCTTCGCCTACAACGTGGCGGCCCTGCCCATCGCGATGCTTGGTCTACTTAACCCGCTCATCGCGGGGGCGGCGATGGCGTTCTCGTCGGTGTTCGTTGTGACGAACAGCCTGCGGTTGCGTGGATTCAAGTCGAGCGTGCGCGCGAAGCGCGAGTCGCCTTAGCGCCCGCCGCGCTAGCGACAGCCGCCTGAGTTTCAGTCGCCTGAGTTTCAGTCGCCTGAGTTTCAGCCGCCTGCGCTCCAGCGGCTGGCTCGATTAGCTCGATCGTCACCCCATCGGGGTCGCGAAGATAGCCGGCAAGCGCCCCCTCGTTCGCGCCGGAGGTGACCCGAATGGGCGCGCGTGACGTCGCCGTCGCGCCGAGGCCCAACGCGCGCTGCCACACCGCCCCGATGTCGCTGACCCGGAAAGCAATGTGAACGTTGCCGGGCCGCGCCGTCTCGGGCGAGTGCGGCTGCCCCTGTTCGACGTAGTGCAAGAGTTCTAACCGGGTCTCCTCCGCAAGCAGGAACATCGCGACCTCGATACGGCAATCCGCATATCCCGTCACTTCGCTCAAATAGGGGGCATCGAGCATCCGTCGCCACAGAGGTTCACTGTCGAGGAGCCCGCCCCAGAACGCGACAGCGCGATCAAGATCTGCCACCGTCACGCCGATGTGGTGCAGGGCCCCGAGCTCCGCCACCGGATCACACCTCGAACACGCGTTCAGCGTTGGCTGAAAACATCGCGACTTGCTCGTGGGGGGCGTATCCCGAAATCAGCGTGCGATAGGCCTGAATGAGATCCGTGTAGGAACTAAAGAGACGGTCGAGAGGCCAGTTGGAACCAAAAACGATGCGCTCGGTGCCGAACAACTCGATCGACGTCTCGACCCAGGGGTGCAAGGACTCAACCGTCCAGCGTTGATCAACCATCCCCAGCCCCGACACCTTCAAGAAGGTATTGGGCTGCTCAGCGATGTGGGCCATACCCCGTTTCCAGAACGCGAAGTACTCTGCGTCTCGTTGCCTTGGAAACCCGCAGTGGTCGACACAAATCGAGGTGTCAGGGGTGGCCGCTGCGAGCTCGGCGACTTTGGCATAGGTTTCCGGCACGCAGTCGATCGAGGCAACAAGCCCTCGACTACCCAACGTTCGGATGCCCCGCCGATAACGCTCGTCGACGAGATAGTCGCCGTGTGAAAAGTCGCGGATGCCCCGAAAACCCGAGAACTCAGAGTGGCGGTCAAGTTCGGCATCCAGATCGTCTGCCATCAGGTCTGAATGGGCGATGATGCCGTGCGGAATGCCGGTGCGTTCAAAACCCTCGCTTAGCCACCGAGTTTCGACGACAGGGTCGGGACTACCCAGCGCAGCCTGCACATGGATCACCTTGCTCACGTGGTTAAAACGTGACTCCGCCACAAAATCCTCGGGGCGATACTGGCGCGACTTCACTGCGTCGATCGTGCCGATCACCGGGTGGTCGAGCTCGGGGGCAAGCCACGAATACTGCAACTCGGGATGCCCTAGGTCGTAGAAGTGCACGTGGGTGTCGATGAAGGGGATATCGTTCACGAGAGAGTCCTTGATCTAGCGCAACGCTGCGCTCGAGGGGGCGGGGTCGGGTCAGTCGATGAAGAGGCCACCGTCAACGTCGATAACTTCACCGTTGACGAACGCCGCACCTTCGGAGGCAAGAAAACGCACGACGTGAGCAACTTCATCCGGCGTTCCCATGCGGCCAACGGGTACACGGTCGATCATGGCCTTGGAAGGAAGGGCACCCATCATGTCGGTTTCGATCATGCTCGGGGCCACCGCATTGGAAGTGATGCCATTTGCGCGCTCCGCGTTCGCGATCGATTTGGCCAGGCACATCATGGCGGCTTTTGAGGCAGCGTAGGCGCCTCCCGTGCTGAAGCCGCCGTTCTTGCCCGCAGATGATCCAACGTTGATGATGCGGCCGTACTCGGCGGCGCGCATTCCGGGCAAGACGCGTTTGCTCAGCAAGAACGCGCTGGTGAGGTTGACGGCGAGGGTGCGATTCCACACCTCAAGAGTGGTGTCATCGATGCGACCGGGGGCCAAGATGCCCGCGTTGTTGACGAGCACTGAGGGCGTTCCCAGTTGCTGTTCGACCGTCGCAATGGCCGAATCCACTGCGGCCTCGTCCGAGACATCACACTGGATGCTGAGAATGCCATCGTGAGTGTCTCCCGATCCCGAGAGATCGAATGCCGCGACGCGGTAGCCGTCCTCGACCAAGGCACGGCTGATGGCAGCGCCGAGACCGCGTGCTCCACCTGTGACGACAGCAACTTTGCTTGACATGACACTCCCCCGGACTTGGTAACGATTCCAGACCGTGGAGTCGAGCCTATCCGCACAAGCTCGACTGCTGCAAGAAGAGTGGACCTCTGGGAGCAACGCGAACGCTACTTGCGGTCGCGAATCGCTATCCCCCGCGCCTCGTCCTCCGCCTGACGGCGGGCGAGAACGAGATTGCGGAAGGTCGAGCGCAGAGGCAGCTGCACGGTGTTTTCGGCGGGGACGCCGGCCAACAGCTGACGTAGGCGCGTGAATTCGGCATCCACTTCGAGGCCAGCAACGAACGCGAGGTTGCTGATGTAGAGCCAGATGAGCAGCGCGAGCGCTCCCCCGAGCCAGCCGTACACACGGTCGTAGCTGGCGAAGTTGGAGGCGTAAAAACCGAAGCCCGCGGTCGCAAGGCCCCACGTGACGATCGCGAAGATCGCGCCGGTGCTAACCCACCGCATCCGTTCGTGACGAACATTAGGGGTGTAGTAGTAGAGCACCGCAATGATCATGGTGAGGATGACGGCGAGAACTGGCCAGCGGCCCACCGACCAGACGGTGATCCAGGGTTCGCCAACACCGAGGGCGTCGGCAACCGCTGTTGCAACGTTGCGGGTAGTGAGCAGCAGCACGACTACGGCGGCGAACGCGGCGAGCAAGAACGTGGAGAGCACAAGCATGAGCCCGCGGAACTTCAGAAAACGGCGACCCTCTTGAATCTCGTAGACGCTGTTCGCGGCACGACCGAAAGCGGTGGCGTAGCTCGACAGCGACCACACACTCAGCAGGAGCCCGACGGCGAGCGCGACTCCGGGGCTGCCGATGGAAAACAGCTGCGTGAGTGGTTCTTTCAGGACTTCGACGGTGCTCGGCTTGAGCACTTCGGTCGCGAGATCAATCACAGTGTCGGCGGCCTGGTCTTTGCCTTCGGCGATCGCCAACACGGAGACGACGCTCAGCGCGGCGGGCAGAGTGGCGAGCGCCGAGAAGAAGGCGAGAGTGGCGGCGGAGTCGATTCCGCGGTGCAGCATGAAGCCGTGATATGCGCGGCGAAAGGCGTAGCGCCATTCGCGTCGGGGAGCAACCAGATTGCTCGTGACCTCGTCATTGTGCATCCCGCAAGCCTAAGCGACAGCGGGGTGCTCGCTAGGCTCTCTCAACAGGCTGCCGCAGCAGGGTGCGAAGCTTGGATGCCTCGACCTTACGAAAGTCGTTGAAGTAGATCTCGTGGTGCTTACCGGTCATCCGCAGCCCCTGCTCGGGAATGAACTCGGTGTGCATCCGCGCCAGAATCTCGGCCTCGTCGTCATAGGGCCCGAGGTGGAGTGTTTGCACGCACAGCCCCTCGTGAAGGGTCTCGAGCCGCACCTTGCCGAGGCTGGCGGGCAGGGTGTCGCGGTTCGGAGTTTTGGCCGTGACCACGGCCACGGCATCCTGAAACATCTGGGAGGTAATCCACTCGGGCGCAAGGATCATCGCGGTCCAATGCCACTGCGACTTATCGCGGGCGGTCGTGAACGCCGCCATATCGTCGGCCCACCAGAGTGCTTCAAGCGGCGGCACGACATAGTCACGGTCGAGCGCTTTGCTCGCGAATTTCAGCGTGTAGGCCACGGGATACAGAGCGGCAATCGCGGTCGTGTAGTCGCTGCCTTCGCCGGGCGCCCCTTGGCCGTCGACCATGAGGTACTGCTGGGGTGGGACATCCAGAATTCTGAACTCGTTGTGGCGCGCTTTATACGCGTCGAGCGTCTTCTTGAAGTCTGTTTTCATTGCCCCACCCCGCTGTGCATTGGTTCGTGTTGTTAGCTCGCGCCGATCACGACGTTGGCGATGAGCATGTCGAGCTTGCGCACGTCGATGGCCTTGCCGACCTTGATCTTGATGTGGCCGGCGCGGGTCCACAGTTCGAGCTCGGCATTGAAGTCGAGCGTTCCCGCGTTCTCGGAAGACCACATGAGCACGTTCGAGTAGGGCAGCGAGTAGAGCTCTACTTTCTTGCCCGTGATGCCCTGAGCGTCACGCACGATGAGGCGCTTGTTGGTGAACACGGCGCTGTCGCGGAACGTCTTGTACGCGGCGATGGGCTGTTCGCCCGGCAGGAGCATTGGCATGACGTCTTCGGGAATCGGGGCTTCAGAAACGAATGTCCAGGCGGCGATTACGGCGGCTTCCATGGAGTACTCCTTAGATCGGGTGGTGAGCCGAGATCTCCGGCCCGCACACACCCTATCGGTAGGCAACGACGCTGCGATGAAGCCCGGTCTCGCAGCATCCGAAACGATAGAATCGTAGCCGTGCCACTTTCGGCGCGGTAAGGATCGCCCCGTGACATTGCCTGCTCAGTCTGACCGCCAGCCGCTCGTCGAGCCGGGCGCACCGCTCACCTCCGAACGTCTGATTCGTTACTCCCGCCAGCTAGCCAATCCTGACTTTGGTGAGATCGCGCAACGTCGCCTCGCTCACGCACGAGTGCTGGTCGTGGGCGCGGGCGGCCTGGGCAGCGCCACCATTCCCGCCCTCGCCGCGATGGGTGTTGGCACTATCGGCGTGATCGATACGGATGCGGTTGAACGCTCCAATCTGCACCGCCAGCTCGCCCACGGGCTCGCCGACATCGGGCGCAGCAAGCTCGATTCCATGGCGGACACGGTCGCGCAGATCGATCCCGAGATCGAGTTTGTCGCCCATGACGTGTGGCTCGATTCCAGCAACGCCCTCGAACTTTTCGCCACCTACGACCTCGTGCTCGATGGCAGCGACAACTTCGTCACGCGCTACCTCGTCAATGACGCCGCCGTGCTGTCGGGCATTCCGCTCGTGTGGGGCGCGATCCTCCGCTACGGCGGCCAAGCCGGTGTGGCGTGGGCGGGCCACGGCCCCACCTACCGCGACCTCTTTCCCGTTCCTCCCGCGCCCGGCACCGTGCCGTCGTGCGCCGAAGGCGGAGTGCTGCCGACCGTGTGCGCGATCGTCGGCGGCATCATGTGCTCCGAAACCGTCAAGCTCCTCACCGGAATCGGCGAACCACTCCTCGGCCGAGTCACCACCTACGACGCACTCAGCGGGCGCTTTCGCGAACTCGAATACGCCACGAGCGACGAAGTGGATGCCGTAACCGAGCTCATTGACTACGACGCGTTCTGCGGCCTGACGCCTGTTTCGAGCCGCGCGACCGGCGCCAACGACACAAGCGCCAGCGGCGGCACCCCCGAACTCAGCGCGACGAGCGAAAGCGACACTGCGGCCAGCGTGAGCGACGAGATTGATTCGCGCGAACTTGCGGCCCTGCTCTCCACGGAGGCTGCGCTGCAGCTGGTCGATATTCGGGAGCCCTTCGAGTTCGCGATCGCCGCGATCGAGACGGCCGAGCTGATTCCGCTGGGTGGTCTCGGAGACCGGCTTGCCGACATCCGCGCGGATATTCCGGTCGTCGTATATTGTCATCACGGAATCCGCAGCGAACGCGCCCTGCGCCTGTTGCAGAGCGCCGGCTTCACCAACATCCGCCACTTGGTTGGCGGCATCGACGACTACTCGCAGGTCATTGATCCTGCGCTCGCGAGGTACTAAAAGTGAACGATCAGACCCCGGCCAGCTTCGCCATCATTTCGGATGCTGCCATTGATGAAGCCGCGATCCGTCGCGCGGTGGAGTCCCCCGCGTCGGGCGCGGTCGTCGTGTTCTCGGGCGTGGTTCGCAATCACGACGGCGGCAATGAAGTGTGGTCGCTCGAGTACCAGGCGCATCCCGAAGCCGAAGCGCTGCTTGCTCAGTGCTGCGCCGAGGTGGCGGCCGAAACGGGTCTCGCGATTGCCGCAGCGCACCGCGTTGGCCTGCTCCAGATTGGGGACATCGCCCTCTCGGCAGCCGTCTCCGCTGCCCATCGTCGCGAAGCCTTCGAGGCGTGCGAACTGCTCGTCGAGCGCATCAAGCAGACAGTGCCGATCTGGAAACGCCAGCAGCTCGCGGGCGGCGCCACCGAATGGGTCGGGCTGTAACGAATCGCACCGCGCGGCCTCGGGTCGAGCCTCGCTGAGTCGCCTTGCCGAGGCGGCACTGCGGGCGGGTCGAGTCTGGCCTTAGCCGCCGGCGAACGGCGGCAGCACGTCGACGCGAGCACCCACCGCGTGCGCGGGATCGCGGCGAACAACGCCGTCGATCAGGAACGACCCCGACTCCACGACGCGCTGCATGAGGGCGCCATAGCGTTCGATGAGCACGGCCTTGAGCGTGCTCAGGGTGGCTCCGGCCTCGATCTCGAGGTGCTCTTCGTCGCGCCCGGCGGCCTCGGCCGCCGCAGCGAAATAGCGAATGTGTGTGGTCATGTCAGCCGCCAATGTACGACATCTCAATCCTCTTGGCGCCGGGCGTGGTGCCGTCGACTCCGGCAGGGCGCGGGGTGTTGAGCGAGCGCAACTCTGAGTAGCGGTCGGTGCGCTTTCGCCACAGGCTCGCCATGGCATCCGAAAGCTGGTCGTCGGTGCAACCGTCGCGCATGAGCGCGCGCAGGTCGTGGCCCGAACTCGCGAAGAGGCAGGTGTAGAGCTTGCCGTCAACCGAAATACGGGCGCGGGAACACGTGTGACAGAACGACTGCGTGACGCTTGAGATCACGCCGATTTCGTTTCCGCCATCCCGGTAGCGCCAGCGCTGCGAGGTTTCGCCACTGTAGTTCGGGGCTACCTCTTCGAGCGGAAGTTCGGCGTTGATGCGCGCCACGACTTCGGCCGACGGCACGACCTCGCCGAGCTGCCAGCCGTTGGTGGTGCCGACATCCATGTACTCGATGAAGCGCAGGATGAACGGGGTGTCTTTAAAGTGGCGGGCCATCGCGACGATGTCCTTGTCGTTGTGCCCTTTCTTCACGACCATGTTGATCTTGATGGGCCCCAGCCCGGCAGCGTGGGCAGCATCGAGGCCGGCCAGAATTTTCGCGACGGGGAACTTCACGTCGTTCATGGCTTGGAAGGTCGCGTCGTCGAGGGAGTCGAGCGACACCGTGACGCGCTTAAGCCCGGCTTCCTTCAGCGCGACCGCAAGGTGGCCGAGCGCGGAGCCGTTGGTCGTGACCGCGAGGTCGAGGGGCTTGCCCGCCGGAGTGGTGAGCTTCGACAGCATCCCGACCAGTTCTGGGAGTCCTTTGCGCAGCAGTGGTTCGCCCCCGGTGAGGCGGATCTTCTCCACGCCGTGCAGCGCGGCGATGCGCGCCAACCGCGTGATCTCTTCAAAACTCAAGAGCTCGTCGCGCGGCATGAAGGCGTAGTCGGCGCCGAAAACTTCCTTGGGCATGCAGTACACGCACCGAAAATTGCACCGGTCGGTGACCGAGAAACGGATGTCGTGCAGCGGCCGGCCGAGGGTATCCACGAGGGAGTCAGCCGACGAGTCTGCGAGCGCGTTCGCCTGCGCGTTCGCCTCAGGGGGCAGCATCGCGGAAGAACTCACCCCGTCACACTATCCCGCGGCTGATGGCGAAACCTCCGAGGCCGTCGCCTCGACCGCATCGCCCACCTGAATGCGCCCGCCATCAAGTGGAGTGAGGCGGATGCCGAACCACGTTTTGTGGTCGCGCTGGCGGTGCTGCGCCAAAGTTCGAATCGGTTCCTTGCCGCGCTCGAGGGTGGAGGGTTCGATCGTGGTCATCACGCAGCGGTCACAAATCATGGTGACGCGGAATCGCACGTCACCGATCGTGACGTGCGACCAGGTCTCTTCGACGAAGGGCTCGAGATCGTCAATGACGACGTTGGGGCGGAACCGGATCATGTCGAGCGGCTCGTCGTTCTCATCGGTCCACTCATCAAGCTGCCGCAGTGACGCTTCGCTCGCCAGCAGCAGCGGGCCACCATCGGCGAGCGAGACAACGTCTCCGGGCTGACCGCCATCTTCGGGGTCAATCGCACGCACGGTCGGGTCGGACTGCCAGACCAGGCGCGCGTCGAGGCCGACTCGTTCGCTCAACCACTGGTTGACGTCTCCGCGAGCGGCAAGCGCAGTACCCTGTCCGTCGTGGCTCACTTCAATCGTGTCGCCGCCATCCGCCATGTCGACGGTCACGCTGGAACCGTCGCGGTCAGAGAGCTGCACTGCCGTCTCGCTCAGGGCATGCGCCGAGAGGCCGAGCAGATGATTGTGGCGGCGAGCGGTGAGGGTGTCGCCAGCGCTATCGACGATGGCCCAGCGGCGATCCTGGTCGAGGCCCCACGGATTCACCGCGGCAGATTCGACGTCCTCGCCGGCAAAAGACTTCACTGGATACACCCTGAGACTCGTCACGCGCATGAGCAAATCTTAGCGGCGCGGATAGGCCGTGATGTGAGCGGGATCAACGGATGCCACGATGCGGTCCCCCGGCGCAATGTCGTGCGCAAGCAGGTCGGCAGCCGAAGCTTCGGCCACGACAGTATCGCCAAGGAGTACCACTCGGATGCCCTGAAGTCCGGGCTCGAGCAGATCGACGGTGGCGGGCCATTCGTGCTGTTCGAACGGGGCGGATGTCGCAGGTGTGGCGGTCGCAGCGTCGTCGGCCAGAGCGGCACCCGGCGACTCCCGGCGCAGCGTCACCGCAGACGGCGGGAACGCGATCGACACGTCCGCACCGACAGCCGGTACGACGCCGTCGACGGCGAGACCACGCCCATCCGCAAGTCGCACGAGTTCACGGTTTTCAACGATTCCCTGCAGCACGTTAAGGCCGACGAGCGAGGCGGCAAACTGGTTGATGGGCTCGCCCAACACGCGGGCAACGGCGCCGCTGTCGATGATGCGGCCGGCATCCATGATGGCGACGCGGTCGGCCAGCACCAGGGCATCCACCACATCGTGGGTCACAACGATCGTGGCGGGTGCCTTCGGCGGGTGGCCACCGATTCCGGTGTGGGCTGCGGAGACGCGGGCCGCCAGACACTCACGCAGCAGGGTTCGCACGAGCGAGGCGTTCTGCACATCGAGGGCAGCCATCGGCTCGTCGAAGAGCAGCACGTCCGGCTCTGTCGCCAGCACGCGGGCGATTGCCACACGCTGTTGCTGGCCGCCCGAGAGCTCGGCAGGTGTGCGGGCAGCGAACTCTGTCATCTCGACGGCATCCAGCCATTCGGATGCTCGCTCGCGCGCTTCGTCCGTTCTCATACCGTGTGCGCGCAGCCCGAAGGCAACATTCTCGAGAGTACTCAGGTGCGGGAACAGTAGCGGGTCTTGCCCGAGCAAACCGATGCGGCGACGATGGGCGGGCACCAGGGTCATGCGACCGGCCCCAGTGCGCTCGCCACCAGCACGCCCGCGGCCAGCCCGCTCGGCGGCGCGATCATGGGCGTGCGGCACCTCGGTCAGTACTCGACCGTCGACCGACACCGTGCCACGCTCGGGCACGAGCAGCCCGGCAATGACCGCGAGCAGGGTCGACTTTCCCGAGCCATTCGGGCCCAGCAGGGCGAGAGCTTCTCCGGGCGCGACCGAGACGCTCGCGTCAAGGGTGAACGATCCGCGGCTCACCCGAATGGTGGCATCCAATGTCATGGCTCAGAGCTCCGGGGTCGTGCGCCAGCTGCGCAGCAGAAGGAGGATGACGATGCCCACCACGACGAGCAGCAGCGACAGGGCGATGGCCGAATCTTGGCTCACGCCGGCGCCGTTGAACGCGGTGTAGATGGCGAGGGGCATGGTGCGGGTCGTTCCGGCGGCGTTACCAGCGAAGAGGGCGGTGGCACCGAATTCGCCGAGGGCGCGAGCGAAGCAGAGCACGGTTCCGGCAATGACGCCCGGCATGATGAGCGGCAGCGTGACGCGACGAAACACTGTCCAGCGCCCGGCGCCGAGAGTGGCCGCGACCAGCTCGTAGCGGGTGCCCGCGGTGCGCAGCGCGCCCTCGACGGAGATCACCAGGAACGGCAGCGCTACGAACGATTGCGCGATCACGACCGCTCCCGTCGTGAACGGAATGCTGATGCCAAACCACAGTTCGAGCACGCTGCCGACGAGCCCGTTGCGTCCGAGAAGGTACAGCAGCGCGATGCCGCCGACGAGGGGCGGCATCACGAGCGGGAGCGTGGTGAGCGCGCGCAGCAGGCCCGCCAGACGGTTGCCCGAGCGCGCGATCACGAGCGCGAGCGGAATGCCAACGATGAGGCACAGCACCGTTGCGGCGAGCGCCGTCTGCAGCGATAGCCAGAGCGCCGACTGCGCCTCCTCAGAGACGATCGCGGCCGGAACGCTCGGCCAGTCGGCACGCAGAAACAGCCCGACGAGAGGCAAAATCAGCAGCGCGAAGCCGAGGGCCGCGGGCAGGTACAGCAGGCGCGGGATGCCGGAGCCGGCGGTTGCAGTCGTGCGCGAGGCGGCACTCATGGCTTCACGAATCCGTGGCTCGCGAGAATGGCCTGCCCCGGTGCCGAAAGCACGAATTCCACGAAGGCCGCTGCGATGGCCGGGTGCGCGGCCTCGTTCAGCACGGCGATCGGGTAGCTGTTGCGGGCCGCGTCGGCACCCTCAATCGCGACTCCGTCGACCGCACCCGCCGCATCCTGAACATCGGTGACATAGATGAGCCCGGCATCCACCTCGCCCAGCTCGACCTTGGTCAGCACCGCTTTCACGTTCTGCTCTTCTGTCACGGGCGTAAGGTCGACCGCTGCGGCATCGAGCAGGATGCGCGCTGCCGCACCACACGGAACCGCGGGAGCGCACACGGCAACCTGCACGCCGGGCTCCGCTAGATCACTCAGCGCCGTGATGTCCAGCGGGTTGCCGGGCTGCACCGCAATCTGCAGTTCGTTGCTGGCGAACGCAACGGGAGCAGCTGCCAGCTCGGCGCTGACCTGCTGCATCGTGGCATCATCCGCGGAGGCGAAGACATCGGCCGGGGCACCCTCGTTGATCTGAGTGGCGAGAGTAGAGGAGCCATCGAACGAGATCGGTGCGATTGCGACTCCGGGGTTCTCGGCGCTGAATGCCTCGGCCAGCTCGGTAAACGACGCAGTCAAGGAAGCCGCCGCAAAAATCGTGAGCTCACCCTGCAGTGCGCCGTCAGAAGATGTGGATGCCGGTGCCGGGTCTGCTGCCGAGCATCCGGAAAGCCCTACCGTCGTTGCTATCGCAACCGCCGCGAACAGCCGCCGCGCACCGCCCGACACTACGAGCCGTCTTTCGGTGCCTCAACCACGACCATCGTCGCTTTCACGACAGCGACCGCGAGCGACCCAATTTCGAGCTTCAAGTCGCGCACCGCTTCGGTCGACATGAGCGACACAATGCGATGCGGGCCGCATTGCAGCTCGACCTGCGACATAACGGTGTCGCTCAGGATGCCTGTGACGAGCCCGACCATGCGGTTGCGCGCGCTGCTCGTTGTCTCGGATGCCGCTGCCGCCTGCTGGGCTTGCTGCGCCCGCTCTTGAGCGCGCTGAGCAAGATGCGCGCCGTCGACCACTTGGCGACCGGCGTCGTCGAGCGCTACGGGCAGACCGTCGGTCGCGATCCAGCGTCGTACCGTGTCGTCGCTGACTCCGAGGAGCCCCGCCGCCTCACTAATCCGATATTGCGCCATGATTTATAGCGTAACACCGCATCTGCGGACGTTTTGGGGCTCACTAGCCGCTTACTCAGCCAAATAGCGCCGAAGCTTTAGTCACGGTTTGAAACACGCCGTAGAGCAACGGGATGCCAACGAGCGCCCAGACAGCTGCGAGTTGTGCTTTCTTCATGTCAGGCCTCCGCTGAAATCGTGACGTTCTTTGATCCGGACTTGGCCGGCTCGTGAAAGACCGGATTCACCGGCCGCACCATCATGTTCGCTATGAACCCGACGACCAGTAGCCCGACCATGGTCAGCAGTGCCGGCTGGTACGCCGCGGCGGTCAGTTCTCCCGGCGCACCCTGGGCGTCTAAGAAGGAGTTCACGATGAGCGGCCCAGCGATACCAGCCGCCGACCACGCGGTCAGCAGGCGACCGTGAATCGCTCCCACTTGGAACGTGCCGAAGAGGTCGCGTAGATACGCCGGAACTGTGGCGAAACCGCCACCGTAGAACGAGATGATCACGAAAGCGAGCGCCACGTACAGCGCCGTCGTGTTGGATCCAACGAGTGCCAGCAATATGTAGAGAACCGCGCCCACGCCGAGGTAGATCATGTAAATGTTCTTGCGCCCCGTGATGTCTGAGGTGGATGACCACACGAACCGACCGCCCATGTTAGCGATCGAGAGGAGGCCGACGAACCCGCCGGCGACCGCGGCGGTAACCAAGGATTGCCCGTCGGCTTGACGGAAGAAGTCCTGAATCATGGGCGCCGCTTGCTCGAGGATGCCGATGCCTGCCGTGACGTTACAGAAGAGCACGATCCACACGAGCCAGAACTGGCGGGTCTTGATCGCGTTGTTCGCTGAGACGTGGTTGCTGGTGACGAGTGCCTTCGCCTTGACCTTCGACGGGTCGAAGCCGGCTGGCGTCCAGCCCTCGGCAGGCACTCGAATCGTGAGCGCGCCGAACATCATGTACGCGAGGTAGACGATGCCGAGCGTGAGGAACAGCTTGCCCACCGCATCCCCGCTGGCCACCCAGCCTTCAGCGCCGAAGTTGGGATCGTAGAACCCCAAGAGTGCCGTAGAGACGGGGCTAGCAATGAGTGCGCCACCGCCAAATCCCATGATGGCCATGCCGGTGGCGAGGCCGGGACGGTCGGGAAACCATTTGATCAAGGTCGACACCGGGGAGATGTAGCCGATGCCCAGACCAATACCGCCAATGAAGCCGTAGCCCACGTAAACCAACCACAGTTGGTTGGAGAAAACGCCAAGCGAACCGATCAAGAATCCGCTCGACCAGAACAGCGCGGCGACAAACATCGCCTTGCGCGGGCCGCTGCGGTCTACCCACGTTCCCATGATCGCAGCCGACAGCCCGAGCATGACGATGGCGATCGAGAAGATCACGCCAATCTGGGTGAGGCTCGCATCGAAATGTTCGACCAGAGCCGTCTTGTACACGCTCGTGGCGTAGGCCTGACCGATACTCAGATGCACCGCCAGCGCGGCCGGCGGAACAAGCCAGCGATTGAAACCGGGAGGGGCAATGGTGTGTTCTCGGTCAAGCCAGCTCATGGATGGTCCCCTCGTCGCACTAAGCGTGTCAAACAGCAACGCTGCTGTCGGCAAATTGGCCGCGAACCACAGGCTAGCAATTAACTGATCAATCTTTAGGAATCTGACCAGGATTGTGCACAAATTCTCATTGATTGCGGGCAGGATGGAACCATGACACGTGGAGCCCCGGTTGACGACATCAATGAAGACGACCTGCTCGTCAAGAAACCGAAGAAGTCGGCGGCCGGCGTTGAAGCCGTGCTCGTGGCGTTGGATCGGGGAATCGCGCAGGCGGGCGTGACCCGCACCGCACGCTCACTGTTGCGACTGAACCAGCGCGACGGTACAGACTGCCCCGGCTGCGCCTGGCCAGAGTCACAAGGCCACCGCAAGGTGGCGGAGTTCTGCGAAAACGGCGCCAAGGCCGTTGCCGAAGAAAGCACGCTGCGCACCGTCACCCCAGAGTTTTGGGCAGAACACTCGATCGAAGAGCTGTCGGAGAAAACCGAGTACTGGCTCGGCAACCAGGGCCGCATCACGCATCCGGTCGTCATCCGTCCCGGCGACACCCACTACTCGCAGATCTCCTGGAACGATGCCTTCGAGCTCATCGGCGAGAAGATCCGCGCCACCACTCCCGAGCGCACCGTCTTTTACACCTCCGGCCGCACGGCCAATGAGTCGGCTTTTCTGTACCAGCTCTTCGCGCGCTCGATCGGCACCAATAACCTGCCGGACTGCTCGAACATGTGCCACGAATCATCCGGTTCCGCCCTGAACCCCACGATTGGCATCGGTAAAGGCACCGTCTCGCTCGAAGACATCCATGAGGCTGAGCTCATCTTTGTGATTGGCCAGAACCCCGGCACGAACCACCCGCGGATGCTGTCGGCCCTGGCCGAATGTAAAGACAACGGTGGCAAGATCGTCGCCGTCAACCCACTCCCCGAAGCCGGGCTCTTCAACTTCAAAGACCCGCAGACGCCCAAGGGAGTCGTCGGGGGCGGCACAAACCTCGCCGACGAATTCCTCCAGATCAAGGTCGGTGCCGACCTCGCGCTGTTCCAGGCTCTCGGCCACCTGCTGCTGGAGGAGGAAGAGCGGGTTCCGGGCTCCGTTGTTGACCACGAGTTCATCGCAGCGAACACCGACGGCATCGATGCCTACCGGGCCGCGCGCAAGACGATCGACTGGGACGAGACCGAAACAGCGACCGGCCTCTCTCGCCTCGAGATCGCCAAGGTTGCTCAGATGATGGTCGAGTCGAAGGCCACGATCATCTGTTGGGCACTCGGTCTCACGCAACAGCCTCACTCCGTGAACACGCTCAAGGAGATCATCAACCTGCTCCTCCTGCAGGGCAACTTCGGCAAGCCCGGCGCCGGTGCGTGCCCCGTGCGCGGCCACTCGAATGTGCAGGGCGACCGCACGATGGGCGTGTGGGAGAAACCACATGAGTGGATGCTGGATGCCCTCGACAAGGAATTCGGAATCGCTTCGCCCCGCGAGCACGGCTTCGACTCGGTCGACACCGTTGAGGCGTTCGAGAACGACAACGTCGACGTGTTCGTCTCGATGGGCGGAAACTTTGCGCTCGCTGCCTCGGACACCGAAGCGCTCGGTAACGCATTGCAGCGGGTGGGCCTGACCGTTCACGTCTCAACCAAGCCCAACCGCTCGCATGTCGTTCACGGGCTCACCTCGTTGATTTTGCCCACGCTAGGTCGCACCGACACCGACGACAAGCATCCGGGCGGCCGCCAAGTGCTGTCGGTCGAAGACTCCATGTCGGTAGTGCGCACCACTCAAGGCCGGCTCAAGCCCGTGTCAGATCACTTGCTCGCGGAACCCGTGATCATCGCCCGCATGGCCACCGCCACTCTGGGCGAGGATCACCCGGTGGACTGGAAAGCGATGGCCGAGGACTATGACGTCATTCGCGACCACATCTCTCGGGTGCTGCCGGGCTTCGCCGATTTCAACACCCGCCTGCGGACGAAGAACGGATTCGTGCTGCCTAACCCGCCGCGCGACTCTCGCAGCTTCGCCACCGACATCGGTCTGGCCCGCTTCACGGTGAGCCCGCTGGAGTATCTGACACCCCCACCGGGGCACCTGATTCTGCAGACGATGCGCAGCCACGACCAGTACAACACCACGTATTACGGTCTGGATGACCGCTACCGTGGCGTCTCGGGCGGCCGCCGCGTCATCCTCATCAACAAGGACGATGCCGCCGACATGGGGTTCGCCGATCGCGCTCTCGTAGACGTCATCAGCACCTTCCAGGGCCAAGAGCGCCGGGCAGACAAGTTCCGCCTTGTTTTCTACCCGACCCCGCGGGGATGCGCGGCAGCCTACTTCCCGGAAGCGAACAACCTCGTGCACCGCGAACTCGTTGCACGCGAGTCGAACACGCCAGGATATAAGGCGATGGCGGTGCGGTTTATCCCGGCGGTGGAGGACGAGACGCCGCAGCTGAGCTAGTGCGGGGCCAGCCGGCTAGTTCGCGTCGACCGACTCATTCTGTGTGATGCGCTCGTGTCCGGCGTAGAGCACCATCGACTGTCCGCGGAGGAAGCCGACGAGCGTCATACCGACCTCGGCAGCGAATTCCGCGGCCAGCGACGACGGCGCCGACACCGCAGCCAAAACCGGAATGCCCGCCATCATGGCCTTCTGCGCGAGCTCGAAGCTCGCTCTGCTCGACACCATGAGCACGGTCCCCGACAATGGCAAGAAGTTCTGTTTCACAGCCCATCCGATAACTTTGTCGACCGCGTTGTGCCGGCCAACATCCTCGCGCGCCACCAGCATCTCGCCCGTCGCACCATCGAACAGCGCCGCCGCGTGCAATCCGCCCGTCTTCTCGAATACGTTTTGCGCCTCGCGCAGCTTCTCGGGGAACGTGGTCAGCAGCTCGGCGTCGATTCGCGCGGCATCCTCGGCTACAGAGAACGCCGATTTGGTGCGCACGGCGTCGATGCTTGCCTTGCCGCACAGTCCACAGGAACTGGTCGTAAGAAACGATCGCTCCAGGCTGGGATCGGGTGCAGGCACGCCCGGCGCCAGGGTGACGTCAACGACGTTATAGGTGTTCACTCCGTCGACGGTGGCACCGGCGCAGTAGCGTGCGGCAAAAAAGTGCTCGCCCGAGGTAATGATTCCCTCGGAAACAAGAAACCCTGCCACAAGATCGAAGTCATCACCGGGGGTGCGCATTGTCACGGCAAGCGAGCGCCCATTGACGCGCATCTCCAGCGGCTCCTCCACCGCAAGCACGTCCTCCCGGGGTGCCGGAGGCGAACCGATAGTCACTCGGGTGATCTTGCGCCGTGCCGTGATTCTGCTCACGCTGCCTGCCTCCTCCGGAGCGCCGCGGGTTCTGCGCCGCTCCTCAATCGAGACTATCCCGGCGGTGGCGACTGCGGCAGCAGCGACCACAACTCGCGCCGGATAGTGACGCTGATTGCACCGTCACTTAGAGTGGCTGCATGCTGATCGATGCGGCGGTGCTCGCCGGAGGTCGCTCGTCCCGATTGGGATCTGTGGCGAAAGCAACGCTCCGTGTACAAGGCCGCAGCCTGCTCGACCACGCGCTCTCTGCGGCATCCAGTGTGGCGCGTACCTGCATCGTGGTCGGCCCCATTGATCCCGACCTCGTGGACACTACGGTGTTCATTACGCGCGAGGATCCGCCCTTTTCGGGGCCCGCTGCTGCGCTTGCCGCCGGCGCTCATCATCTCTCAACCAACGGCACCAGCGAGAGCGACGCCATCCTTGTTCTCGCCTGTGACATGCCGGGCATTGCTGCCCAGGTGCCAGCTCTCGTTGACGCCCTCACCTCTGCCCCCACCGAAGTGGATGGCGTGATTTCCGTCGATGCGACTGGTCACCGTCAGCCGCTTGCCTGCCTGTATCGCAGCCGCGCCCTGATCAAGGCCATCGCGCGGTTCGACGCCGACGGCCTGCCCGGGCTCTCAATGAAACAACTGATTGAGCCGTTGAACCTGATGCCTCTGGTGGCTGTGCCCGGAGCCACCAACGATGTTGATACGTGGGAAGACGCAGCTCGCCTCGGCGCCACTGATCCGACTGCAGAAACGAAAGAAGCCGCACAATGAACTCCGAAGAACGCCAACGCCTCGACGACTGGGCCGCACACCTCAGCAGCGAGCTGGGTATCGCCAGCGATGAGTTTCGTGCCGCGATGGATGTCGATGGAATTCTGGATCTCGCCGGGGTCGCCGCGCATTCGGTGATCCGGCCCGCGGCTCCCGTGACGACGTTCCTTGTCGGCTACGCGGCGGGTCTGGCTGCCGCCGCCGGTACCGATCCGTCCTCGGCCATCCGGAGCGCGGACGCACTCTCACGAGCTGCCCTTGCCGCCGCAAGCGATGCCGCGCAGCCTGCTGCTGCGTCGTCGTCGGACTTGCCACCATCCGGCTCCGCACAGTCAGGCGCAGCAGAATGATGGCGGCCTCCCCCGCGTCGATCAGCATCGAACAGCACCGCGCGAACATTCTGGGGAACGTCACACCCTTGCCGGTTGTCAGCATCCCGATTGCGCAGGCGTTGGGGCTCACGCTCGCCGACGACGTGCACGCCGCGGTCGATGTTCCCGGTTTCGACAACTCCGCGATGGACGGTTATGCGCTCCGCGGAGCGGATGCCGCCTCTGCCACAGCAGAGGCACCGAGAGTGCTCCGTGTGGTCGCCGATCTCCCTGCGGGCTCCGCCGAGAATCCGCCGTTGCAGCCCGGCGAGGCCGCCCGAATAATGACCGGTGCCGCGGTTCCCACTGATGCAGACTGCATCGTGCCGATCGAAGACACCGATGAGGGAACCGATACCGTCCTCATTTTTAGCGCCCCGAGTCCCGCCGCCCACATCCGGCGCACGGGTACTGATGTGCGCGCGGGCGACCCGGTGCTGACGGCAGGGCGCGTGCTCGGCGCCCGCGACCTGGCTGCCGCCGCGGCATCCGGAGTCAGCGCCCTGACGGTGCACCCCGCACCGCGCGTCGGTGTGCTCTCGACCGGCACTGAACTGCGCAAGCCCGGAGAGCCGCTGAAGCGTGGCCAGATTCACGACTCGAACTCGCTACTGCTGGCGGCGATGATTACCGAGTGCGGCGGCATCCCCGTTCAACTTGGCTCGGTTGTCGACGACGATGACGCTCTGCGCGAGATGCTTGAGAAGCATGCAGGCGACGTGGATGCCTTTGTCACCTCGGGCGGCGTGAGCGTCGGTGCATACGACGTTGTGAAGGCAGTGCTCGCCCCGCTCGGCGTCTGGTTCGGACCCGTGCGGATGCAGCCGGGCAAGCCCCAAGGGTTCGGCCGGTTCCCAGTCAGTGATACCACAGGCCCTCTGATCTTCGCCCTGCCGGGCAACCCCGTGAGCGTTTTCGTCTCGTTCGAGGCGTTTGTGCGCCCCGCGCTGCTCGCGATGGCCGGGCGCTCTGCACACATGCGTCCGACGATCACCGCCACCGTCGCGACGGGCTGGCGCAGCCCCGCGGGGCGGGCGCAATCTATGCCGGCCGTCGTCGAACAGGATGAGGCGGGTGCAGCATCCGTGCGGCCCGCGAGTGCGGGCGGTGCCGGGTCCTATCTCGTCGCGAGCCTGGCCGGAGCCAACGCGCTGGCCTTCGTTCCTGAAGATGTGACTGAGGTGCGCGAAGGTGACCTGCTGGCTGTCACACTGGTGTCATGAGCGATCAGCCTTTCACGCACCTCAACTCTGCTGGCCAAGCCCGGATGGTGGATGTCACCGCCAAGACTCCGACCGTGCGCGAAGCGACGGCGGAGGGTTTCGTTCGCTGCTCCCCCGTGATCATCGACGCGCTACGCTCGGGCAACGCTCCCAAGGGTGACGTTCTCGCGGTCGCTCGCATCGCCGGCATCCAGGCTGCGAAGCGCACTGCCGAGCTGTTGCCGCTCGCTCACATCATTGGCGTGCACGGCGCCACAGTTGACCTTGACGTGACGGATGAGGGAGTCGCTGTCACCGCGACCGTGCGCACCGCCGACCGCACGGGGGTCGAAATGGAAGCCATGACCGCGGTGTCGGTGGCGGCGCTCGCGATCGTCGACATGGTCAAGGGCATGGATAAGACCGTGCAGATTGAGAACGTGCGGTTGCTCGCGAAGTCCGGCGGCCGCTCGGGCGATTGGCGTCGGCCGGCCTAAAGAGGTCGGCTCGAAGCGGCCCCACATAGCGATCGCTCGCTAGTGGTCTCCGCCGTCGAGCTGTTCCAGAATGTGGCCGATCAGCGGCGCAACTACCGCAAGCCCCTCGTCGACCGCTTTGGTTGACCCGGGCAGATTCACCACGAGCGCTGTGCCCGCGATGCCAACCAGCCCGCGACTCAGCACCGCCATCTTCGTGTGGCGTGCGCCTTCGCGGCGCAACTCTTCGGCAATACCGGGAATCTCTCGCGTGAGTACGGGGCGGGTTCCTTCGGGCGTGAGATCCCGCGGTGCCACTCCGGTTCCGCCACTCGTGATGACGATGCGGGCACCATCGGCGAGCGCGGCACGGATGCCAGCAGTGACTGATTCCGCGCCATCCGGAATCACTGTCAACGACACCGCATAGCCCTGCTCCGCAAGTAGTTCAACCGCACGCGGTCCCGAGATGTCCGCGCGCTCTCCGCGAAAGCTGCGGTCAGACACGGTGATGACGGCGGCGGTGATGGGAGCGTGAACCATACCCGCTACGGTACGGCAGCCCACACCCCCCGCGCACAACTAAACTCCAGATCATGCGCGCGCCAGAGTTTACGATCCGTCGAACCACCGTCGATGACTGGCGTGAGGTGCGCACACTGCGGCTCGAGATGCTGGCCGATACCCCGATGGGGTTCGCAGAGCGACTCGATAGCGCCCGCACGGCCACGGAAGCGGACTGGCGTTCGCGGGCCGTGCGCGGTCAGAATCCACGCGGCATTTCTCTCGCCGCCATTACGACGGACGGTCGCTGGGTGGGCACCATGGGCGGCTACGTTCCCGACGCGAAGACCGGCCCACTGCTGGTCGGCGTCTACGTCACGCCCGACTTTCGCGGTCGTGAGGCTGGGGTGACGGATGCCCTGCTCGCCACCATCGAGGAGTGGGCGGCCACTTACGGCAGCACCCTCACCCTCGGCGTGCACGAAGACAACGCCCGAGCGCGAGCCGCCTACGAGCGTCGCGGTTACACACTCACGCGGCACTCGGTGCCGTACGTTCTCGACAAGTCCCGGCGCGAACTCGAGATGATCAAGCAGCTCTAGCGGTCAGCGGGGCAGCGGGTTCGTCCGTGTGCGCGAGCGTCAGCGGTCGCCGGCGTGCTGGCTGCCGCCTAGTCGACCAGCGGCGGAGTAAGCGGCGGCGCCACCCGACGCTGCGACACCGCCTCGTAGGCGATGCCGATGCGCAGCAGGTCGAGGTCGGAATACGCGGCACCGGCGAAGGTGATTCCCACGGGCATCCGGATGTCGTCCATGAGTCCCATGGGAACCGTCACGGTCGGAATGCCCAAGTGCCGAATCGCGAGGTTGCCGTTGGCGACCCAGACACCGTTTCGCCATCCTGCTTCTGCCGTGGCGGGGTTTGTGCCCATATCGGCAGCGCCCACGTCGGCGACCGCGGGAAAGGCTACGGCGTCAAGTTCGTTGGCGCGCATCCATTCTTCAAGGTCGATGCGGCGGGTTTCTTCGAGGCCGCGCACGCCCGCTTCGAGCTCGGGGATGTCGGTGAAGTGGCCGTACGGGTGGTCGCGCACCTGGGTCGGGTACACGGCGATGTCGTCTTCGAAGCCGTCGTAGCGATCGTGCGGAGTGCCCGGCGTAACCGGGAAAATCGTGCTGCCGTCGACACCGATGATCGTGGAGAAGTTCGGGTCGCCGTTGGCGTGGAGAAAATCTTCCCAGGCCCACGCCGAGAGGTCGACGATTTCGCGCTTGAGAAACTCGGGGCTCACCAAACCGCGGGTTGCGATGGTGGGGGCACCGGCGCGGTCGGCTTCGTAGTTCGAGACCACCGGAAAGTCGACCTCGACGACGGTGGCACCGGCAGCTTCAAGGTCGCGGCGCGCCTGGTCAAACAGGGCCAGGATGCTCGGGCGGGTGTCGATCGCGGTTCCTGTCGGACCGCCGACTCCGCGCGTACCCGAGCCCGCCTCTGTATCGCGGTTGATGTACATCCGGGGAACGCCGAAGCGCTTGCCCGCCAGCGGCAGCTCCGCAGAGTCGGGCACGAGGGACAAGTACGTCTCCGGCCGCACACTCGACGCCGCCGGAATCTCCACCCACGGCTGCGAGCGCCAAAAGTCGCCCCGAGTATCCGCATCGTCGAACACGATCACGTCGAGCACGGCGAGCAGGTCGGCCATGGTGCGGGTGTGCGGCACGACGACATCCATTGTGGGCACGAGGGGCCAGTTGCCGCGCACAGAGATCACGCCGCGCGAGGGCGTGTAAGCGCAGAGGGCGTTGTTGGAGGCCGGGGCCCGGCCGCTCGACCAGGTCTCTTCACCGAGGCCGAAGGCGGCAAAACTTGCGGCCGTTGCGGTGCCCGATCCGTTTGACGATCCCGAACCGTAGGCGGCGGTGAGGTACTCGGCGTTGTATGGGCTTTCGGCACGGCCGTAGACGCCGGGCTGCATTCCGCCGTTGGCCATCGGGGGCATGTTGGTGAGGCCGAGGCAGATCGCTCCGCCGTCGCGCAGGGCACCAATCGTGGCGGCATCCCGCATCGCCATCAGGTCGGCGAAGGCGGGGCTGCCCGCTGCTGCCGTGAGCCCTCGGTGCAGGTAGCTGTCTTTGGCCGTGTACGGGATGCCGTCGAGCGGCCCCCGCAGTTGACCGGCAGCCCGGCGCGCATCAGACTCGCGCGCTTCGGCGAGCGCTTCGGCGTTGGGAACAACGACGGCGTTGAGCGTGGGCCCGGTGCGGTCGTAGCGATCGATGCGCGCCAGATAGGCGGTGACGAGCGCCTCACTCGTGAGGGTGCGCGAGGCGAGCGCTTCTTGCAATTCGGCGATGGACGCTTCGACGACATCGAAGGCGCTCATACGATCGCTCCCGGTTCTTGCGCGGCAGCAGCATCGTCGCTGAGGCCGGGCAGTTGAGGCTGCTGTTGAGTGATGCAGTGGATGCCGCCTCCGCGCGCAAAGATCTCGCGGGAGTCGACCATGCGCACCTCTCGGCCGGGATAGGCGTCGGCGAGGATGGCGGTGGCTCGGGCATCCGCCGTCTCGTCGTTGAAGCCGCAACCGATGACTCCCCTGTTGACGACGAGGTGGTTGACGTAGCTGTAGTCGACGAAACCGTGATCGTCGCGCAGCAGGGCGGGCGCAGGCAGCTCCACGATCTCGAATGAACGCCCGGCGGCATCCCGCTGGCTCTCGAGGCTGGCCCGAATCTCGGCCATCACCTGGTGGTCGGGATGCTCGGGGTTGGGTTGAGCGTGCAGCAGCACGCGCCCCGGCGAGGCGATTGTTGCAACGATGTCGACGTGACCGTTGGTGCCGAAGTCGTCGTAGTCGCGGGTGAGGCCGCACGGCAGCCAGACCGCGTGAGTCGCGCCAATCGTGCGCCGCATTTCCTGCTCAACGCGGGCGCGATCAGCAAGCGGATTGCGGCGCGGGTCGAGCTGAACGGTGTCGGTGAGCAGAACAGTGCCTTCCCCATCGACGTGAAGTCCGCCCCCTTCAGCGACGAGGAGTGAGCTGACGATCTCGGCACCAGCAGCCTCAGCCACCACGCGCGCAATCTTCGCCGACTGTTCCCACTCGGCCCAGGCCGGAGCACCCCAGCCGTTGAAGATCCAGTCGACCGCGCCGAGAATGCCGGGGCGCTCATCGTCGAGCACGAAGGTGGGCCCGATGTCGCGCATCCAGAACTCATCGAGCGGTGCTTCGAGCAGCTCGATGCTGCTGTCGAGCATCCGCCGAGCACGGAACATTTCAGTCGGATCGACGACCATCGAGACCGGCTCGAACTGGGCGACGACGTTGGCCACGTCAGCCCAGGCTGCATAGCCGAGTTCCCGTTCGGAGTCAGTCGCGCCGAGTGTTTCCCCGACGCGCGGGAATGCCATCCAAGTGCGCTCGTGGGCGGCTGTTTCCGATGGCATTCTCCAACTCATGGCTAGCCTTTCGTCGCTTCAATGATGGTGGATGCCAACCGCTGTCCCACCCGAATAGCACCATCAACATGCTGATAGCCGACCGCCGCGAGGTCGCTCGAACCGAACTGGATCGGCCCGACCGGCTCGAGCTGCAGAGCGCCGTAGCGCGTCAGGCCACCGAGGTCGAAGCTCGCCGCATACGCGCCGCGAGTCCACTCTTCGGAAGCCCAGTCGCTTTCGTAGTACACGGCCGGGGTGAGTGCTTCGTCGCCGTAATAGGTGGCGAGCGATTCGAGGATGCGCTGCTTGCGGTCGGCCGGATCAAGCGCGAACAGTTCGTCGGCCTTCTCCCCCGACACGAAGCCCACGAGGGTGCCGCGCACTTCACCGTGGTTGGTGTTGTCGTACGCTTCGTGAACCAGTTGGTAGGGGCTGAACGCGGTTCCCGAGAGGCCCGCCGCGCGCCAGAACGGGGTCGCATAAGTAGCATGCACCTTGATCACAAGCCCGAGCGACGAGTGTTGCTGCATCTGTTGACGCATTCGCGGCAGGGCCGGAACATAGTCGATGCGATCGTAGAGGTTCGGCGGCACTGCAACGATGACGTGTTTCGCCGTGACCGTGAGCTCGTCGCTCGTGACGGTCGCGCCAGCGGCGTTCCGCTCAATGCGGCGAACCGGCTGCGAGAGTCGAACGACGTCGGTGCCCAATGCCTCAGCCATCACGAGCGGAACCTGCTGCAGACCACCCACCACACGCTTGTCGAGAATGAAGTCGGAGTCAACGAGGTTGCTGAAGCTTCCCGCGCTGGCTGCCATGAGCAACGCCTGCAACAGCGAGAACGCGTGGGCGGGCTTGGTGAGCATCGCCTCGGCAACGAACAAAGCAATGTTGTCGATTGCTTCGGCATCCGTGCTCTGGCTCTCTAGCCACGCGCGGTACGAGACGCGGTCGAATTCTGCGGCCCGCGGATGCTCCCATGGAGCCTCAAGGTCAAGCTCAGCGACGAGCTCGTCGAGCACTGCAATGAGCCGAGTGATCTCCGCTTCGGTCGCAGCCCCCGCCGGAAAGATGTCTCCCGTAAAGCGGCGAGCCACGCCATCTTTCGAGACGTAGACGCTCTCGCCTTCGCGGTAGCGCGAGTAGGTTTCGAGGCCCAGCTCGGCAAGCATGTCGATAAGTGCGGTCTGGTCGGGAGAAACCCACTGGCCACCGACCTCAAACATTTGGCCGTCGATCGAATCGGTCAAGAGGCGACCACCAATGCGGTCGCGCGCTTCGAGCACGATCACGCTGTGACCTTCGCGAACGAGGGCTCTCGCCGCGGTGAGGCCGGTAGCGCCGGCTCCGACGATGACGACGTCGCGGTTAATGGTATTCATGCTCACCATTATTTACCACCTGTTCAATAAGAGTCAAGAACGGCTACACTGCGAGGATGGCAGCAGGCACAACTCGACGACGAAACGCCACTGAGCGAGCATCCGAAATCCGCGACGCGGCTCAACAGATCGCACTGACTCGTGGTCTCGCCGCAATCTCGTTGCGCAACCTCGCCGCCCACTGCGGAGTCACCGCGCCCCTCATTGCACACTACGAGCCCAGCATGGAAGCCCTCGTGGCTTCGACCTTCGCATCGATTGCCGAGAAGGAAATTGCCGAGGTCGAACGTTTCGCTCTCGCACCAGATAAGCCGCTCGATCAGATTCGCGCACTCATTGAGGCCATCGCCGATCCCGCGCGAGACAACGTCGGCGAGGTCTGGACCGACGCGTGGAGCCTCGGCCGACGCAACGAGCCACTGGCCGAAGCCGCCCGTCAGTCAATGGATTCTTGGCATGCTCTCGCCATCGGCATTATCCGCGCAGGTCAGGATGCGGGCCAGTTCGCGCCGGTGAGCCCCGAGCGGGCAGCGCTCGTGCTCTTCGCGCTCGTAGATGCCACCTCTGCGTACCAACTCGTCAACTTTCGCAGTCGCGAGACCCGCGACGCTCTCGTGCGGGAAACCCTCGAGGACATGCTCGACGTGTCGCTAAGGATCAACGAAGACGCTCGCAACCCCAGCAACAAACCGACCGTCTAGAGGTTCCGCAGGTCGCACTCTGCACCCGCAACAAAGCCCCGCATTCGTTGAGAATGCGGGGCTTTGTCGGTCGCAGCTATTTGCAGACCGTCAGCTGTGCGACTCCGCTGCCGAGAGCTCCCGCTCCGCCAAGCAGAACTCGACTGGAAGTGTCGAAGTCATTCAGGTTGCTCACGACCCCCTTCGGGACACAGTTTCCCGGCACCACGTACAAGGGGGCCGATGTGCCACCAGCGAGCGCGGCGCCAGCGAGCGCATCCGCGAATCCGGTTCCGACAGCAAAGAAGGCCCGCGGAGCGGTGTCGAAGCTTGCGCTATTGATCGCCTCCGAAGTCTCGTAGCGGTCAGCGCCGGAGTACCGAGTGACCTTCGTGACCCCAGGCTGCGCATCTAGAGCCTTGAAAACCTTGCTGGAGACCACACCGGTGCCTCCAGCGATCATGATCTTCGAAATATCGAGACGATCGATGAGCTTGGCGGTTGCTGAGTTGACGCCGCTACCGGTGCCGTCGATCAGGATGACCGGGCTTCCCGTGTTCCCTGCTGCAGCGCTGGCGCTCAGAGCGTCTGGGTAGTTGGCACCAGTGGCAAAGAATGCGGTGTTCGATCCATCGGGGAATGCTCGTTCGGTCACGATGCGTGACGTCTCATAACGGCTTGCGCCACCATCACGTCGAATCTTGGGCGCCAATGCTGCGAGCTGCTTGTAGATAGAACTTGACAGCACACCGGTTCCGCCTACGACAACGATGAGATCCGGATCAAGCCGTTTGATCTCGTTCTTCACCACGGTCGGCAACCCTGTTGGTGGTGTCAGCAGAAGCGGACCGCCCTGTTTGGCTGCGGCAGGAGCAGCGCTGAGAGCGTCAGGATAGTTCTCGCCGGTTGCGACGTAGACAACGCTGACTCCCGGGTCGAACTCCTGTGAGATTGCGACCGCCGTCGAATAGCGGTCGGAGCCTGAGAGGCGCTCAACATCGCTCGGGGTTGCTGCGGGAGCAGGAACGCTCGCGCCGTACTTTGCAAAGTTCTGGACGGCCCACGTGGTGCCGTTGATAGTCAAGAAGGCAATACCGATGTCGGTGAAATCACCCATGATGTTCGCGCGATGCCCCGGAGAATCCATCCACGCATCGTGGACTGCGGTGACCGACGGCCAGCCGCGGGCGACGTTCTCGCCAGCTCGTGTCCAGCCGCTCGGAATCTGAGTCGAGTAGCTCGGGTTGTGGGACATGGTGCCATTGGCGGCCATCTTCTTAGCCCAGTCAGACGCGACTGTGTTCATCGAAGAGTTGATCTTCAACGGCCCCAGACCTTCGGCAGCACGCGCCTCATTGACGAGAGCGAGAATGGTGTTCTCGCCAGCAGCAGTCGCCGGCGTTGGACTTGTAAACACCGCCCCCGATGCCAAGACAGCCGCAATTGCGATAGCACTAATCCAACGCGCGAATAGACGACGCGTTGAAAACCCCCCGGTTTTCCCCATGCTGTGTAGGCTACGCGACCGCTTCTCACCGCACAGTCCCCCATTGCGGGGACGATCAGTCCGCAGCAGGGGCTCGAGCACGGCCTTGTCCCACTGGCGTGAGGCGTGCTCCGGCATCGCTGCGAACGCTGAGCAACCTCGATAGGGTGGCCTCGTGAACCCATTACTTCCGGCAGCTTATGACCTCGCTTACTCGTTGGTGATAGGCGGGGTCGCCCTCGTCAACGTGCTCGTTTCGTTCCTTGTCGCGATGGCAGCAAAGCGCAAGGACCGAGCTTTCGGCTCGTTTTTCTGGCTGTCATTCGCCATGGGGTTCCTAATCCCCGCGCTCGTCGTTGCCGCGCTGCCATTTCGCGAGGATGATCCTGATCGACCCAGCAATAAGTCACGACTATAAAACCGGCAACACGTCAAGCGCACAAAAAAGCCCCGCATTCACCAGGAATGCGGGGCTTTTCTTTGGCGGTACCGGTGGGATTTGAACCCACGGTGCGCTTTCACACACACAACTTTTCGAGAGTTGCACCTTCGGCCGCTCGGACACGGTACCGGGAGAGAGTTTAGTACAGATATTGACGACGTGCGTTCACTGATTTTTACGCATCCAACTCAGGCCGTGGAGGAGCACGGCTCCCACCAGAGAAACAGAGCCCAGAATGAAACCGCCGGGAGCCAACGACTGCACGCTGGAGACAATCGCGTAGCTCTCGATCGCGCCATTTGCGTTGCCGTAGAGGATCGAGTTCGCCCACCAGAGCGCTGACACCGTCGTAACGAGCCCCACAACACCGAGCGCCCACAACACGTAGAGCCAGGGGTTGCGCGCGAGACTTGCGGGCGCAGCGGTCGCGACGTCGCCCGCTATCGCTCCGGCTGTCGCTCCCGTGTCATCCACGTACTGCGACTGCGGGTCAGGAGTACCGTGCTCTGTCGACGCCCAGAGAGCGGGTTCCAAAGTACTTTCGGGTGGAACAATGGGCGGCGCGGATGCCTCCGCTCGCTCGCCGTGCTCCCCTTCCGCGTATCCCCGTTGGAAGGCGGGGTCGAACCGCGGATCGAAGGTCTTGTCGGCCACTGCGATGCTCCCTTGTTCGGTATCCCATCGTAAACACGATCGCGCTGAAATCGCGCATTCCTCAGCAATTGTCATGGAGTGGGTTTCGCTCGGCGAGAACAACTGGCTCGCGGCATACCCCTAGGGGTATGCTCGAACAATGAGCTCCGCCACCACACCACGCCCCCGCCGCATCCTCGTTATCGGTGGAGTAGCCGCCGGAATGTCCTTCGCCACCCGCATGCGCCGTCGCGATGAGCGCGCCGAGATCGTGGTGTTCGAGCGCAGCGGCCATGTCTCTTTCGCCAACTGCGGCCTCGCCTACTACCTCGGCGGCGTTATCACCGAGCGCGACGAACTACTGCTCCAGACTCCCGCGAGCCTCGGCCGCCGCTTCGGCCTCGACGTTCGCGTCAACCACGAAGTCACCGCGATCGACCCCGCAGGCCACAGCATCACGGTGCACAACCGCAGCGACGGCTCGACAAGCACCGAGCACTTCGACGAGCTCGTTATTGCTACCGGCGCGAGCGCCGCCATCCCGGCCATCGCCGGCAGCGAGCGGATGCTCGTACTCCGCAACATCGAAGACGTCGACGCCCTCCACGCCTCCCTCGGCGATCTAGACCCCACGACCGCAAACGTCGTCGTACTCGGTGCCGGCTATATCGGCGTCGAAATGGCCGAGAACCTCGCCAAGCGGGGCCTCAACGTCACCCTCGTGCAGCGCCCCGCTCACATCCTCGGCACGCTTGACGCCGAAATGGTCACGCCCGTCGAAGCCCACTTGCGTGCCCATGGCGTTGACCTTCGCCTCGGCACCGAGGCGATTGCGGTGGATGACTCCGCCGTGCAACTCAGTGACGGCTCGAGCGTCGCGGCAGACGTTGTTGTCGCAGCAATCGGCGTGCGCCCCGACAATGCCCTCGCCGTGCACGCTGGGCTGGCAACCGGAGCCGCTGGCGGCATCCGGGTCAACGCTGGCTACCAGACCAGCGAACCGCACATCTATGCCGTCGGTGACGTCGCTGAAAAGGTCGGTGCTATCAGTGGTGAACACGAACTCGTCGCCCTCGCAGGGCCCGCCAACCGCGATGGCCGCTACCTCGCTGACACGCTCGCCGGCGACGAAGTGGCATCGAAGCCGGCCCTCGGCACCGCGATCGTCGGCGTCTTCGAGCTGACCGTCGCGAGCCTCGGCTCCACCGAGCGCGCGCTGCGGGCTGCGGGACGCACCATCCGCGTCGTCCATACCCACCCCGTGTCGCACGCCGGCTACTACCCCGGTGCTCAGTCGCTCTCGCTCAAGCTCATCGTTGACGCCTCAACCGACCTCATTCTGGGCGCTCAGGCCGTTGGCAAAGAGGGCGTCGACAAGCGGATGGATGTGCTGGCCACCGCCACGAGCTTCGGCATCACCGCGAGCGCTCTCGCCGACCTTGAGCTCGCCTACGCCCCGCAGTACGGCTCAGCCAAAGACCCGATCAACCACCTTGGCTACGTTGCGAAGAACCTGCGCGACAACCTCAGCGCTTCGATTCAGTGGCACGAGATCGACGCCGAACTCGCGGCAGGGACCCTGTTGGTGGATGTTCGCACCGTCGCCGAATTCGAACGCGGCGCCATCCCGCACGCCGTCAACATTCCGCTCGACGAGCTGCGCGAGCGTCTCGCCGAACTCGGTGAGCGCCGCGTCATCGTGCACTGCCAGGTCGGCCAGCGCGGTCACACCGCCGTGCGCATCCTCGCTCAGAATGGTTTCGACGCCGTGAACCTCGACGGCGGCTACCGCACCTGGAGCGCGGCCACCGCGTAACCCGCGGCTCTCGCTCCCCCGTTTTCCCATTCGCCCGCCTCGTCCACTTCATCACTCGCAAGGAATTTCATGAACACCATCACCACGCAGACACTCGCCGAACTCACCAACCCCGTCGTCATCGACGTGCGCGAACCCGCTGAATACGTGTCGGGGCATGCACCCGTGGCCGCCAGTATTCCGCTCGGAGAACTCGTTGCCCGGGTCGAAGAACTCGATCGCGACGACACCGTGTACGTCATCTGCGAGAGCGGCGGCCGCAGCGCACAGGCCGTCGAATGGCTCAACACTCAGGGCTTCGACGCCATCAACGTCGAGGGCGGAACGTCAGCGTGGCGTAACGCTGGGCTGCCCATCACGAAGGGCAACTGATCATGACGACGGATGCTGCAGCCACGAGCACCGCGGATGCCACGGCAGTCGTTGCCGAGGCTGGCCACGATCCCGAGGCCATGCGCAAGATCATGAATCGCCTCAAGCGTGCCGAAGGACAACTTCGCGCCCTCATCGAATCGATGGGCGCCGACTCGAATTGCAAAGATGTCGTGACGCAGCTCTCGGCGGTGAGCAAGGCCCTCGACCGTGCCGGTTTCATGATCATCGCCAATGCTCTGCAGTCGTGCTCAACGGAAGACGCCGATGGCCAGGGCAGCCACGACGGCATGACGAAAGACGACATTGAGAAGCTCTTCCTGACGCTCGCGTAGCGGTGTCAGTCGTGCCGCCTACTGTTGAACTATGGCCCGAGCTGTAACTAATTTTCGCTGCACTGAGTGCGGCTGGACCTCCATCAAATGGGTAGGCCGCTGTGGCGAATGCCAGCAGTGGGGCACCGTGACCGATGCTGGTGCGGCCACCGGCATCACCAAGCGGGTCTCGACCGTCGCGGTCTCTGAGACCAGCGGCGCACGCTCCATTACCGAGATTGGCGCGGAGTCCGTCGCGCACTGGCCGAGCGGCATTGCCGAGTTTGACCGTGTGCTCGGCGGCGGCGTTGTTCCCGGAGCCGCCATTCTGTTGAGCGGCGAGCCCGGCGTGGGTAAGTCCACCCTGCTTCTTGAAGTCGCCTCGCGCGCAGCAGCATCCGGCCAGCGCGTGCTTTATGTGACCGCCGAGGAGTCCGTGAGCCAAGTGCGGCTGCGGGCCGAGCGCACCAACGCCCTGCACCCCTCACTCTTTCTCGCGGCCGAAACTGATCTCGGCACCATCCTCGGCCAGATCGACCACGTTAAACCCCAGCTCGTGATCGTGGACTCGGTGCAGACCGTCGCCTCCGCTGCGACCGAAGGCATTGCCGGCGGTCCGTCGCAAGTGCGCGAAGTGGCTTCCACGCTCATTCGCGTGAGCAAAGACCAGAATTTGCCCATCTTGCTCGTCGGCCACGTCACCAAAGATGGCAACATCGCCGGCCCCCGATTGCTCGAGCACCTCGTGGATGTCGTGCTGCAGTTCGAAGGCGACCGCCAGACCGCGCTGCGCTTCGTGCGCGCGCACAAGAACCGTTTCGGCTCCACCGAAGAGGTCGGATGCTTTGAGATGACCGGCGAAGGCATCGCCGAAGTCTCTGACCCCAGTGGCCTGTTCCTCTCGCACGCACGTCAGCCCGTCAGCGGCACCTGCGTCACGATCGCGCTGGAAGGCAGACGTGCCCTCCCCGTGGAGGTTCAGGCACTCATCGTAAAATCCCAAGCCCCGCAGCCGCGGCGCGTCGTGAATGGCGTTGACGCCTCGCGCGTGGCCATGTTGCTGGCGGTGCTCGAGCGGCGAGCGGGAATCCCGCTCTCCACGTTCGACGTTTACGTCTCGACGGTGGGCGGCATCCGGGTCACTGAGCCTGGCGCCGACCTCGCCATTGCTCTCGCCATCGCCAGCGCCTACAAAGACAAAGCGTACTCAGCCACGATGGCTGTCGTCGGCGAGATTAGTCTTGCTGGTGAGATTCGCCCCGCGTCGTCGTCGAAACAGCGCCGCGCAGAGGCCACCCGTCTGGGCTTCAGCACCGTGATCGATTCGGATGCCGCTCACGTGCGTGAAGCACTGCGCCTCGCTTTCGCTGGCGCGACCGACGAGCGCGTGCAGATCCCCGAGTTCTAGACCGCACGGCACCGCCAGCCGCGCTTAACGAAGCAACGGCGACTCGTCCGAAGACGAGCCGCCGTTGCGACTGAAGCTGTGGAAACCGAGTGGCTAGCCGAACAGAGTCCAGAGACCCCAGTCCTCTACGCGCCAGCTAATCCAGCCGTTTTCGCGCTGCAAGCTCACCAGGATCGAGTCGCGCTGACCATTGTCTGGCTTCACTGCGCGACACGTGAAGGTGTCACCGATAAGAACCGGCGGAGTCGCCGGGCATTCAAGTTCAATATTGGCGCCGAGCGTTGCCGCCTGAGCCTGAATCGAATCTTCGATCTGAGTGCTGAAGGTCTGCGGGATGAGCGAAATGATCAGACCCGGAAGGATCAGCATTCCAACCACGAGCGAGACAAGAGTTGCCGACCAGGTAGCGATCGGGGCGATGCCCTTACCGGTCTCGCGCATTGTGCGGATGCCGCGCATCACGAGGTAGACCGGTGCCGTCAAGAATGCCCACGCTGCATTCGCGGGGCGTTCGTGGCCCCACACCTGAAGCAAGAGGTTGTCGTAGGCGGCTAGACCGAGAACAACGATGTACGGAGCGACCCACACCACGAGCAGCAGCGGCAGGTTGTTACCGAGGCCCGCACCCGCGATGAGGAACATGGCGCTCAACAGCTGCACGAGGGGCAGGATGGCAATGAGCCAGACAGCCGCATTGTAGGTACGGTGTTGGCGAATCTCGCGCTCGGGAGCTTCTTCTTCTTCGGCGTAGGCGCTCAGCGTGGATGCACCAGGCATCGTGTTCGCGTGAGCGGTGGCCGACTTGGGGAGCAGTTGAGGCTCTTCGGCCTCACGAGTTTCATCAACGGGAGCTTCGAGCTCGCGCAGTGTCATCGCGAGCAGCGGCTGCGCGCTTAGCTCGTCGTGAACGGGTGCGGTCTCCGGCTCCGGCTCGCTACGAGTCTCGGTGACCAAGAAGTCAGCGGAACTGTCGCGCTCACTATCGCGCTGCGCACGTCGGGAAGGGTACCCGCCGATGTCATCGTTGAAGTCGTCTTCATCGTCGTCATCCGCGAAGGCCAGCTTGGTCGCTGACGGCTGAACAACGATAGGGGCACGGGCATCTGAGGTGTGCTCAGTCCAAGCTTGGGCGTCCCACCAGCGCAACTGGGGCAACCCAAGAGGGTCTGGGTACCATCCCGCTGGCACACCGAAACTGTTGTCTTCCACGTGGAACAGAGTAACTGGCACAGACGGGGGATAGAAAGGCCTGTTTATAACATTGATGTTCGCGCGAGTCTGGATGTAACCCTAAAGAGTGCCGAAAAAGGCCCAAAATGGTCTAATTTGGCTTCTTTGTCCCCTGAACTGGGTCAGCAACCCCACCAAACGAGTATGGGGGAAATTACGGCAGAACGAGCATTTGGCGACGCTCGTCACGAAAGCGTGAGGGCATCCAGGATGTCATCGGGGGACGCCTGCATGGTGTGCGGGCCCGCGACGTCGAACCACACCGACTCCAAAACGCCCTTGTTGGTCTCCAAAAAGGCACGCAGGTCATCCGCACGGTACGCCACGACCTGATGGTCGGTTTCTTCGGGAAGCATCGCGACATAGGTATCGACCGAGGAGAACAGCAGAAGCATGTATTTGTCAGCCTCGCCCCGTCGGAACACGCGCACTTGAGGCTCAGCGCCCTCCGCAGCATCCTCACCGCCACCGCCACTGACGTCGACGAGCATCGGCACCATGACGCGGTCGTTGCGCAGCGCGAGGGCGACCGACATAGGGTCACCAGCTTCAAGAGCCTGCGCGAGCATAGGGGAACTGAATTCGGCGCTCTGCGCCGCGGAGGTTGAAGAAGCCATGACCTATCCGGGTTAGTTCAACAAGAACTGTTTGGTGCTCTTAGAGCTGATGTCGCCGACCGAAACTTCGAGGTGGTAACTGGCACCACCGGCCGTCACGACGGGGCGGTCTGACTCACACGTGTCTGTTGCCGAGCGGGTGCGATCCCACTCGATGGAGCTCGATTGCACGGGCACACCGGGCTGGAGCACGACCGTTGCCGACTCGCCTTCAGTCTGGCAGTGCTGTGAGTTCCAGATCTCGTCGTCACCGCTGGTGATTACGAACTCTTGGATGTCGCTGCCTGCCTCAACTACGCAGGGTTCCGTCATGGTGCTCTTGAGCGAGAACGACAGTTGAGGGTTCTGGCCCTCGTCGTAGCTCGAGGAATCGGTAACCGCTTCGAGGCTGAGCTTGGCCGGGTCACAGATTGCTGATCCGGAGGCATCCGTAGCCGCGGGAGAGCTGGATGCCGCAGCCGATGGCTCCGTGCTCGCTGAAGTGGCAGCAGGGTCCGTCGATGCCTTCGGGCCGAAGATGATCAGCAGGACGATCGCGATCACAGCAAGGACCCCTAGCCCGACGATCAAGCGCCGGCGCCAGTAGACGCTGCTTGACTGCGGGCCGACCGGATTCCTAAACGTCGACATACCGCAAGGCTAAACGTCTGAGGCCGCTAAAGGTGCTTCAGCATGCGCGTGTTGCCGAGGGTATTGGGTTTTACACGGGAAAGATCCAGAAATTCGGCCACACCCTCGTCAGGAGAGAGCGCCAACTGGGCAAATACTGTCGGATCAACAATTTCTTCGCTCACCGGCTCAAAGCCGTGCCGTTGAAAGAACGCGGTTTCGAACGTAAGACAGAACAGTCGCTCAAGCCCCAGCGCACGCGCATCCGCTTCGATCTGATCGAGCAGCGCGTGGCCGACACCTGTGCCGAGCCACTCTGAGGCGACAGCAAGGGTGCGCACCTCGGCCAAGTCTTGCCACATCACGTGCAGGGCACCACATCCGATGACTGAACCATCGGGGGCAACGGCGACGCGAAACTCCTGCACGGCCTCGTAAAACACCACAAGGTCTTTACCGAGCAGAATGCGCTCGTTTACCAATGGCTCGATGAGGCCCTGGATCGCCCGCACGTCGTGCGTTCGTGCCGGGCGGATGCTGAAGGTGGTCACGCCATAACGGTACCGCCCAGAGCGCCCTTAACAACGACAGCGGCTGCCCAACACCCGGAGGTGTCGTGCAGCCGCTGTCGTGTGGCTAGTGCCGCGGGGGCAAGGTCAGAGGCTTAGGCCTCGACCTCGGCCGGCTCCTTTTCGGGGAGACCGGGCTGGCGGCTCGTGACGAACACGAACTTGTTGTCAACAAAGTCAACGTGCACGTGGTCACCCGCGTTGAGCTCGCCGTGGAGGATCTTCTCGCTGAGCGCATCTTCCACTTCGTGCTGCACTGCGCGGCGAAGCGGTCGGGCACCGAGGGCGGGGTCGAACCCGACTTCGATGAGACGCTCCTTGGCAGGAACAGTGATCTCGACGGTGAGGTCGCGATCCATCATGCGCTCAGAGAGTCGCTTGATGAAGAGGTCAACGATCTGCAGCAGCTCTGCCTTGCTGAGCTGCGGGAAGACGATGGTCTCGTCAACACGGTTGAGGAACTCCGGCTTGAAGTGCTTCTTCAACTCTTCGACAACCTTGCCGCGCATGCGGTCGTAGCTTGTCGACGAGTCGCCTTCCACCTGGAAGCCCATGGGGCCAGCGGTGATGTCCTTGGTACCGAGGTTGGTGGTCATGATGATGACGGTGTTCTTGAAGTCCACCACGCGACCCTGGCCGTCGGTCAAGCGACCCTCTTCGAGGATCTGCAGGAGCGAGTTGAAGATGTCGGGGTGAGCCTTCTCGATCTCGTCGAAGAGCACAACGCTGAATGGCTTGCGGCGCACCTTCTCGGTAAGCTGGCCGCCCTCTTCGAATCCTACGAATCCGGGAGGGGCACCGAACAGGCGCGAGACGGTGTGCTTCTCGCCGTACTCACTCATGTCGAGCGAGATCATGGCTGACTCGTCGTCGAACAAAAACTCGGCAAGAGCCTTCGCGAGCTCCGTCTTACCGACACCGGTCGGACCGGCGAAGATGAACGAACCACTCGGACGGTTGGGGTCCTTGAGGCCAGCACGCGTGCGGCGGATGGTCTTGGAGAGAACCGAGATGGCTTCCTCTTGACCGATGACGCGCATGTGCAGTGCCTTCTCCATGAAGATAAGGCGGCTGGACTCTTCTTCGGTGAGCTTGAAGACGGGGATGCCGGTTGCTGCTGCCAGAACTTCGGCAATCAGACCTTCATCCACGATTCCGCTCGCGCCGACGTCGCCCGACTTCCACTGCTTCTCAAGGCGCAGGCGCTCTCCGAGCAGTTTCTTCTCTTCGTCGCGCAGGCTTGCAGCCTTCTCGAAGTCTTGGTCTTCGATGGCGCCTTCCTTGCGCGAACGAACGTCGGCGATCTTGTCGTCGAATTCGCGCAGCTCAGGGGGTGCCGACAGGATCGACAGACGCAGGCGTGCGCCAGCTTCGTCGAGCAGGTCGATGGCCTTGTCAGGCAGGAAGCGGTCGGCGACGTAACGGTCGGCGAGGTTCGCTGCGGCAACAATGGCGCCGTCGGTGATGGACACCTTGTGGAACGACTCGTACTTGTCGCGCAGTCCCTTAAGGATGTTGATGGTGTGCGGCAGGTTAGGTTCGTGCACCTGCACGGACTGGAAGCGGCGCTCGAGCGCGGCATCCTTCTCAAAGTGCTTGCGGTATTCGTCGAGGGTCGTCGCACCAATGGTCTGGAGCTCGCCACGAGCCAGAAGCGGCTTGAGGATGGAAGCTGCGTCAATGGCACCTTCAGCAGCACCGGCGCCCACGAGGCTGTGGATCTCGTCGATGAAGACGATGATGTCGCCGCGGGTGCGGATCTCTTTGGTGACCTTCTTGAGGCGCTCTTCGAAGTCACCGCGGTAACGGCTACCGGCAATGAGGCTTCCGAGGTCGAGCGAGTAAAGCTGCTTGTCTTTCAGCGTCTCGGGAACGTCGCCAGCAACGATCGCGTTGGCGAGGCCCTCAACAACAGCCGTTTTACCGACACCGGGTTCACCGATGAGGACGGGGTTGTTCTTGGTACGGCGGGAGAGGATCTGCATAACGCGTTCCATCTCCTTCTCGCGACCAATAACGGGGTCGAGCTTGCCATCGCGAGCCGCCTGAGTGAGGTTGCGGCCGAACTGGTCAAGAACCTGCGATCCCTTGTCGGGCGCAGACTCGTTGCCACCAACGGCAACGGCTTCCTTGCCCTGGAAGCTACCGAGCAGCTGGATAACCTGCTGGCGAACCTTGTTGAGGTCAGCGCCGAGCTTCACGAGCACCTGAGCGGCAACACCTTCACCCTCGCGGATGAGGCCCAACAGGATGTGCTCGGTGCCGATGTAGTTGTGACCGAGCTGCAGCGCTTCGCGCAGGCTCAGTTCAAGTACCTTTTTGGCACGTGGCGTAAAGGGGATGTGGCCGGTCGGCTGCTGCTGACCCTGGCCGATAATGTCTTGCACTTGCTCGCGCACGGAGTCGAGTGAAATACCCAGCGACTCAAGCGCCTTAGCGGCAACACCTTCACCCTCGTGGATGAGGCCGAGCAGAATGTGCTCGGTGCCGATGTAGTTGTGGTTGAGCATTTTGGCCTCTTCTTGGGCCAAAACGACTACACGACGGGCGCGGTCGGTAAATCTCTCAAACATCTCTTCACTCCTTAGATACCGCTACAGATTCGGTACCGATGTAAAGAGACTAACGAGAGAAATCGCGAAATACGTGCCTGTTCGCCCTAGGCGTGACTGTGCTGGGTTAGCGCTCAGGAATGCACGCGCCGGGGCCCGCAAGCCGATGCACGGATGTCACTCGCTCACTCATAAAACTCGGGGATGCACTGCCCCGGTGCTGCGCCATCCAACAGTGTGACGCCGCTCGCTTGGATCGCGTCAAAGAGTTCTTGATCGTCAGCTGTCTTCTCGATAGTTCCCTCGCACGTCGAGGTGTGAAAGGAAAAGTCTCGGTCGAGAGAGAAGTATCGGAAGTCGAACCCAGCCAGCTGAGAAGTGGCTGCTGCAGCAGCCACTATCGCTGGCCAGTCCGCCTCTTGGTACTCCGGGAAGGAAAGGGAAACCTGGCGGCCCTGCTGCAGCATCGAGTCGCTCGCCCAACGAACGCTAACTCCCTCGGAGAAGCTCTCGCCACCTTCCGGCTCCGCGGTAAGCCAGTCGTTGGTGCGCAGCGGGAAGAAGCTGCTGAGCCTGTCGGCGAGATTCACCACTTCGCGGGGCGGAAGGGAACCCGACAATTGCACGCCGGGGATAGACCAGAACTCAACTACTCCGCTTCCAGCCACGGATAGCGCGCCAGCGGGATCCCCTTCAGGGCCAGTAATGGCCGCGAGCGCGTCGTAGTGGTCGATCATGTGACGCAACGGCTGCAGCGGATGCGTTTCGGCCGGCGCCGAGATGACACGCATGTATCCATCGCGGCCAGGAAATCTGGACTGGACATCCATCATTACGTCGAACTCCATTGCGGCCGAGATTTCTCGCCAATAGCGGTAGTTCTGCACCACAATGTCGGGAGAAGTGCTGAGCCCCTGAACCGCAAACCCGGCATGCTCATCCTCGTGCAGTCGGATACTGAACGACACGGGCAATCCGGGGCTCTGGCCGTTGCCGTCATACCGGCTCATTGTGGCCGCGACCGCGCTCAGTTGCTCCTCGGCGAAAGCTTCGCTCACTCCGACCTCGATCGTTGCGAAGCTCTCCCCGTATGAGTTCGGCGTCGCTACCCACGACACCTCGCTCACCCCGGGAATCGCTCTGAGTTCGGCAAGGCTTTCTATGAAGTCGCGCTGCTCTGACGGGGAGAATCCTTCGACAAGAAGCTCGGATGCTTCGCCGCCACCCGGAGTACAGCCACCGAGTGCCACCGTGAGTGCGATGGCGGCGGCAACCACCCTGAGGGCTCGCCGAGGAAACTTCATGACTCAAGCTTACGTTTCCGCCGGTGGGGCACAAAGGAGGACCACCCTGGTTGCCGGCACGTCAGTTGCGCCTACGGAGCTGGATCGGTATGTTAACGATTATCGTTAGTATCGATAATCGTTAGGAATCAATAATGTCCACAACCTCCCCGGCTACAGCAACCTCTCGAAGTGACCGTTACGGTTTCTTCGCCACCATGGCCTTTGGGCTCGCCGCAGCAGTGGCGCTACTCATTTTGTTAATCCAACGCATCATTGAAATCGTTCCCAATGTCGACGTCCCTGTCGTCGCCCCATTCTCCAACGAGATGGCGAGCTTGCCGATCGGCCCCGATGGAGCCGAAGTCCTTGTCGAAGTCGATTCCGCCATCATCCATGTGACCGGGATGCCGCCCATCACACTCATCTCACTCGCGCTGGCCGACGCTATCCCCGCGCTTGCCACGATCACCATGATCGTTCTCGGGTGTTTTATGATTCGAAACTTGCTGACTGGCCGGGTGTTCAGCGCGCACAATCTCCGTCTAGTTAACGGTCAACTTGCCGCAGCCCTTACCGGGTGGGCCTTGGGGCTGCTGTTTCGCACGATGGGCACCAACGGGGCTTTCGCGACCCTGAGCGAGTACAGCTACAACAACGTGCTCGCCGCATTCTCACCCGCGCCGTGGCTCGCGCTCCTCGGACTCAGCGTCCTTGTTTACTTCTTTCAGATCGGCGCGCGCTTGCAGCGCGAAACCGACGGCCTCGTCTGATGGCGCCGGCAGACGAGAACGACGTCACCGGCATCCACTGTCGGCTCGATGAACTACTTGAGCAACGAGGGATGACGCTCACACGGTTGAGCGAAATTGTGAACGTGAGCGTCGTGAACCTGTCAATTCTGAAGAACGACCGGGCCCGCGCCATCCGATTCTCAACGCTGTTTGCGGTGTGCGAAGCGCTGGAGTGTGAAGTTGGCGAGCTTCTCGTGACTGCTGAACGCTAAGGAACGTAGCGGCTAATTCGGAAAGCACGCTCCGGGGCCTGCACCATCGAGCAGTTTGGTGCCGGAGGACGCGACATCCTCGAAGAAAAGGTCATCGTCGGCAGTGGCCTCTACCGAGCCCTTGCAGGCGGAAGTGTGCATCCAAAAAACCCGATCACCCGTGGCGAATTGAAAATTGACTCCCTCGATTTCGCTCGTGCGAATTGCAGCGCGGATGGTCTCACTCCGCGAGTCATCGGTGTATTCATTGCTCGAGACGAAAACCGACCCAAAGCCTTGGTCCGCGCCGGATGGCATCCAAGAAACTTGGAACCCTTCCGGAAAATCCGAATCGCCCGCAATGGAATCTGACTCCGCCGGGTAAAAGAAGAGGGGCATGATTTTACGCAAGTCACTAACTAGCTCGACGAACGTCGCCGGTGCAAGCTCCTCCGAAGACTGAATGCCGGCTACTTGCCAGTGGTTCGGAATGTCATCATCGACAACTGCTACGGCCTGGAGGGCGGCATAGTTCTCGATCACGAGATCAGTTGCATCATCCAGATCTGACTCTGAGGGGATCGCGATCGAACGCATTCCCACCGCTCCCGCTCCATCCGCCAGAAGTTCGACCCACAGCTCCGTCTCAACGGCGGTAGCTGCAGCCCGCCAAAATTCGACGTTCTCGACAAAGGAGTCGTTCGTGTCAGGGATTGCCCACAAGTCAAAACGGCCCGCGGCTTCACCCGAAAGGTTCATACTGGCGTGAGGTTTCACCGCAACTTGTTCGATTGCGCTGAAGCCATCGCGCAGAGCGTCCGAAAGCCGCTCCAGTTGGCTGTGATCAATTGTCGACGCGGCGGTAACCACAATGCGACCGAGATCGCCGAGGGGTGTATCTGTCTCGAGTTCGTAGCTCGCCGCCACCACGCCACCGAGCCCTTCAAGATCTGACACCAATGAAGCGATCGCGGCGTGTGCAAGCACATCCTTACCCGCCGAAGTCACAAGTTCGGACCCTTGATCGACGAGTGAACAGCCGCCCAAAACGAGGGAAAGAGCCACGGCGCCCGCCGTGAGTGCGGGCAGGCGTCGAGAACTTGTCATGATTTAAGAGTACTTTTCTGGTCGCGATTCGGCACGCCCCCGAAAGGGTCGCGGCGCGCCCCATAGCCAAAGTTAATCATTCCGTAACGTTATGCCGGTGGTGTTTGGCCATAAGGTGTCGTTATGCAGGACGCACCGCACGAATCCGCCACCCTTGACGAACTCACGCGCGCTCTTGACCTTCACATGCTGCGCATCCTCGTTGCCATTCAAGAAACGGGCAGCGTTTCTGCTGCCGCTCGGCGGCTGGGTTTCAGCCAGCCCGCCATCACGCAGCACCTCAAGCGCAGTGAAGCCCGGCTGAACATCGCCCTCGTTGCACGCACCCCGCGCGGCATGGAGCTCACAGAAGCGGGCGCCCTGCTCGCCCGCCACGCTCCCCGCATCGACGCCGCCGTCACCGCAGCAGCGAGCGACCTCACCGCTCACCTCGGCCTCGACCGTGGTTCCGTTCGTCTCGCCGCGTTCCCGGCCGCCGTCGCCAGCATCATCGCGCCACTGCTGTCGCGCCTCGATCGTGAGTTTCCGGGCATCCATGTTGAATTCAGCGAAGCCGAACCGGATGCCGCTCTCGCCGCCGTCGCCGATGGCCGTGCCGACATCGCTCTCGACTATCGCTACACGAGCGACCACTCGGTGGCATCCAGCTCGCACACGAGCGCCGACGGTCTTCGCTCGCGCTTCTTACTCTCCGAAAACGTGCTCGTGATCGTTCCGCGCGCAATTGCTGACCAGCTCGGCACCACCGCGAGCGTCGCGGGGCTTCTTCCCTTTACGTGGATCGGCGGCCCGGCTACCTGCACCGAGCAGCTTGTTGCCGTCGCGACCGCCCTTGGCGAGAAGCCCACGCTGCGGCACGATGTGACCAAGACCGACGCGGCACTCGCGCTCGTGGCATCCGGAATCGGCGTGACGTTCCTGTCAGAACTAGCCATCGCCACCACTACGCTCCCCGACGGCGTCGTCGCCCTCGAGTTGCAGCCCAAACTTCGTCGACGCATCTATGCGACAACGCTCGACGACTCCGCCGACACCCCCAGCATCGCAGTGGCCCTCCGGCTGCTGGCCATGCGCGAGGTGGCCCGGAAAACCAGCAGTGATCGCGCGGCACTGTCACAGCACTCGCACCTCCAACGCGCGAAATTTGCATCCTCTCCTTTTACACCTCCTGTAACGCTCACCGAAAGGCACGAACTTCGCATGAGATCGACTAACTCCACCCTGGCTAAGGGGGCTCGAGCGTCAACCGTCGCCGTGGCCGCCTCCGCCCTGCTGCTCGCTGGCTGCGCCACGTCGAGCACCCCCACCGGCGACGGCAACATCGACACCATTACGGTGGCGCTGCCCGGATCACTCTCGAGCCTGTATGTCGGCGCCGAGAGCGGCATTCTCAACTACTACATCGCCTCCATCACTCAAGAAGGTCTCGTCTCGATCGACGCCGACGGCGCCCTGCAGCCCGGCCTCGCCGAATCATGGGACCAGCCGGATGACGTGACTTACGTCTACGAACTGCGCGATGATGCCATGTTCCAAGACGGCACCCCGGTCACCGCCGACGACGTCGTGTTCAGCCTCGAGCAGGCGCGCGACGAGACCAGCTCGCCTGGGCTCTCTTACTACTTGGGTGGCGTTGACACCGTCGAGAAGACCGGCGACCTTGAGGTCACCATCACCCTCTCCGCTCCCGACTCGGCCTTCGCCGCCAACATGAGCACGGGCGGCGCCGCCTTCATCACGTCGCAGAAGTTCTGGGAAGAAAACAACGGCGAAGTGGGCACGAGCAGCAGCCTGCTTCTCGGCTCGGGCCCGTACAAGGTCACCGAGTTCGTGCCCGACTCGCACGTGAACTTCGAACGCGTTGACAGCTGGTGGGGCGACCTTCCCGAAGTGCAGAACATCAACGTTCAGTTCATTCCGGATGAGGGTACTCGTCTTCTTGCTGCCCAGTCCGGCGACATCGACGTGGCTTTCAACGTTCCCTTGGCGCAGTCGACCCAGTGGGAAGACCTCGACAACATGCGCGTCGACTACGTGAACGACCTCTCCTATGTCGGCATGTACTTCAACACCGCCCTCGAGCCGTTCAACGACCCGAAGGTGCGTGAAGCCTTCGCCCACAGCGTTGACCGCACCACGATCGTCGACAAGCTGCTGCGCGGCCACGGCGAAGTTGCCACCGCGATTGCCACGCCCGAATCCCTCGGTAGCGTCTACAGCGCTGATGACGCTCGCGACCTGCTTGCAAGCATCCCGCAGTACGACTTCGACCTTGACGCTGCAGCGGCAGCCCTCGCGGCCTCCGATCACCCGGATGGTTTCGAGACCGACATACTGTTCCCCTCCACGGGACCGCAGCTCGGCACCGCCGCGCAGTCGCTCGCCGAGAACCTCTCCAAGATCGGCATCACGCTGAATGTGCGTGAAGTTCCGATCGAGGAATGGCTCGCCAGCCTCGAGCAAGACAGCAGCTACGGCGTTGGCCTCATGTGGTACTTCTCCACGCTGGGTGACCCCGCCGAGGTTTCGACCTACATGCTCGGTGACTACAACATCTCGAACTACGAGAACCCCGAAGTTCTCTCCCTGTTCGAGCGTGTCGGCGCCGAGACCGACCCGAGCGCCCGCATCGACCTCCTCATCGAGGCCGAAACACTGCAGGCAGAAGACGTCATCAGCGTTCCACTCTGGTGGGGACAATCCGCCACCGCGTTCTCGAAGGACATCGACATGAGCAGCTATAGCTCGTTCGCCTTCATCTCCGCGTGGCCGACCCTGCTTACTCCTGCTGGATAATCTGTGACAACTACCCCGATTGCACGCGCATCACGAGCTCGGCCTCTGGGCCGCATGCTCGCGGTGCGCGTGCTCGGCACCCTCGGAATTCTGTTGGTGCTCTCCATCATCGTGTTCTCGATGCTGCATCTCGCCCCCGGCGATATCGTCAAGAACCTGCTCGGCAATCGGCCATCCTCTCCTGAAGTGGTGGCCGCCATCCGCGCTCAATACAACCTTGATCAGCCGCTCTACATGCAGTACCTGATCTGGTTGGGCAACGCCCTCACGGGAGACTTCGGGCAGTCCATTCGGCTGCAAGACTCGGTCTCCAACGTCATCGGCGCACGCCTCGGAATTACCGCTGCTCTCAGCGGACTCGCCTTCGTGCTCGCTCTCATTGTCGCGATCCCCCTCGGCGTTCAGAGCGCCGTTCGTTCGGGAAGCTGGATCGACCGCTTCGCGACCGGCTTCGGCATCGTGGGTCTCAGCGCCCCCACTTTCGCCGTCGGCCTCCTCCTTCTCTATACGTTCGCGTTCTACCTACCGATCTTCCCGGTGTACGGAGCGGGCGACGGTGGCCTCGACACCCTCTGGCACCTCGTGCTGCCGGCCATCACTCTGGCCTTAGGACTTGGCGCGATCATCCTCAAGCTCACCCGCACCGCCATGCTGCGCGAACTCGACAGTGACTATGTGACCTTTGGTCGCGCGCGGGGCTTGCCCGACCGCCAAGTGCATATGATCGCGCTGCGCAACGCCGCCATTCCGATCGTGACCGGCGCCAGCCTCGTACTGACCTTCCTGGTCGGCGGCACCGTGCTCGCCGAAACGACCTTTGCACTACCCGGACTCGGCACCCTGCTGCAAGGCTCCGTGCTGTTCAAAGACATCGCCGTCGTGCAAGCGCTCACCCTGCTGGTGGCCGTGACGATCGCAACCATCGCGCTGTTGGCCGACCTCGCCTACATCTTCCTCGACCCCCGCATCCGCGCTAAGGAGGGTGCACAGTGAGCAGCACCGAAGCTATCGTCTTAGCTAAAACACCCCGGTCGCGTCGCCGTCATCCGGTCGCCGTCTGGGTCTCCATTGCCCTGCTGGGTCTCGTGACCTTCTTGGCTATTTTCGGCAACCTCATTGCTCCGGATGCCACCGCCCAGTCGATTCTCGATTCCTTGCTGCCCCCGGGCAGCCCCGGTCACCTTCTCGGCACCGACGAACTCGGCCGTGACGTGCTCGCGCTGACGATCGCGGGAGCATCATCCGCCCTCGTTGGTCCGGTGTGTGTTGCTCTCGGGTCGATGCTTCTCGGCATTCTGCTCGGCACGGTGTCGGGCTACCTTCGTGGGCCGATCGACTTCATCATTGGCCGCTGGACCGACCTGCTGTTCTCACTGCCCCTGCTGCTGGCCGCGATTGTGGTCGCGGGCGTTTTCGGCGCTGGCTATTGGATGACCGTGCTGCTGCTGATCTTGCTGTTCTCGCCCTCGGACATCCGCATTGTGCGCGCCGGGGTTATGGAGCAGGCCGCGCGGCCGTTCGTGGAGGCAGCCCAAATGCTGTCGCTCTCCAAGGCCCGCATCATGTTCACGCAGGTATTGCCGAACGTCTCGTCGCTCATCATCACTAATTCGATGCTCAACGTAGCCTTCGCCCTCGTGGCGTTCTCGTCGCTGTCGTTCTTGGGCGTCGGCGTTGCCCCCGGCACGGCCGACTGGGGCCGCCAGCTCACCGACGGTCGCGCGATCATGATCGACAATCCTGCTGCTGTTCTCATTCCGGCTCTGCTCATCATCGGCGTCGCCTCTGCCGCAAACCTTGTGGGCGACTGGCTCGGCCAAATCTTGACCCGAACGGGACGCTCATGACCCAGCCCAACGCCGCCAATGCTCCCGCCGCTGGCACCCCTGCGAACACCCCCGCGACCGCGCAAGTAACCGTGACCGGCCTCACCGTTGATGGCCCCGCCGGAGTTATTGTCGAGCCATTCGACTTCTCGATCGCGCCGGGCGAAACCCTCGCGCTCATCGGCGAATCGGGCTCCGGCAAGACCCTCTCGGCGAAAGCCATCGCCGGGCTGTTGCCTGCCGGCTTCACCGCGCGCGGCAACATCGAGCTCGCGAGCGCCACGATCGAACTGCCTGCTACGGATACCGTCTGGCGGGCTACCCGCGGTCGCCGCATCTCGTTGCTGCTGCAAGACCCCTTCACGAGCTTGAGCCCCGTGCACCGTTGTGGAACCCAAATCGCGATGACGATTCAGGCCGCGAGCGCCGCCCGCCTCAGCAAGGCCGAGTGCGCCGAACTCGTTACTCAGCGTCTGGCCGAAGTGAACCTGCCCGCGGATGTCGCCCGCGCCTACCCGCACGAACTCTCCGGCGGAATGCGCCAACGGGTTGCCATCGCTGCGGCCCTCGCCACCGACCCCGAACTCCTCATCGCTGACGAGCCGACTACGGCTCTCGACGCGAGCAACCAGGGTGAGATTCTCGACCTCCTTCGGGGCCTGCAAGAGAAGCGCGGCATGGCCGCCCTGCTTATCTCGCACGACCTCGGCATGGTGCGCGGACGAGCCGAGCACGTGCTCGTCATGCGCCACGGCGAGATCGTGGAGCGCGGTGTCACGAGCTCCGTGCTCAATGCGCCAAGCCACCCCTACACTCGGGCGCTCATCGAAGCCGACCCCTCGCTCACCGATCGCTCCGCCGGGGTCGTGCGTACGGCATCCGGTGCCAGTGCGGGCGGCGACGGGGCGACCGGCGTTGGCGACCTTGTTGTTGCCGCCGACGTCACGAAGAGCTTTGGCGACAAGTCCGTATTGCACGGCGTGAGCGTTACGGTCGGCCGCGGTGAGACAGTCGGCATCGTCGGCGAGAGCGGCTCAGGCAAGACCACGATCGCGCGCTGCATCGCCGGGCTCGAGCACGAGTCGAGCGGCGTCATCACCTTCGACGGCGTTGCGCTTGCTCCCGGGCGGGCTTCGCGCACGCCCAAGCAGATGCAGATCGTGTTCCAAGATCCGTACTCGTCGCTCAACCCGATGATCAGTGTCGGGCGGTCGCTGAAGTTAGCGCTGCGCGTGGCGGGTCGTCCGGCATCCGACCTGAATGGTTTGCTGCACCTGGTGGAGTTGCCGCTCGAGTTCGCTCGCAAACGACCGGCCGAGCTCTCGGGCGGTCAGCGTCAGCGCGTGGCCATCGCGCGCGCTCTGGCCGTGCAGCCCGAGTTGCTGATCTGCGACGAATCGGTGTCGGCGCTCGATGTGTCGGTGCAGAAGCAGATTCTCGATCTACTCGCGAAACTGCGTGTCGACCTCGGCCTCTCGATCCTGTTCATCTCGCACGACCTCGCCGTGGTGCGCCAGCTCGCCGACCGCGTCTACGTGCTGCGCCACGGAGACGTCGTTGAATCTGGCCCGTGCCACGACGTGCTCAACGCCCCAACTCATCCCTACACTCAGGCGCTCGTTGCGGCGTCGATTCACGAAGCACCCACTCACTGAGCTCGGCGCCACAAGCGCCCGACTCGCCCCGAAAGGACCCCGTGGACACCTCCACTCCTGCTGACTCTGCCGCCTCGAACACGACCGGCTCTGCTTTCGTTCAGCTCTCGCCCGCTGAGCTTCCCACGCGCCTCATCGAGGCGCTCGGTGCCGACCGCGCCGCCGATTGGCAACGTAATCGCGAGCCCTACAACCCGCAGGTGTGGATGCTCGACTCGCCGACCGGCAACGCCGCCGCCCTCACCTCGGGGCGCCCGAATACGCGCTACACGAAGCTCGTTGATCTCTGGGCCGACAGCGATGCTGCCGCCCAGAGTCTTCTCGGCGAACTGATCGCAGCCTCCGCGGATCGTGGCGATGCCGCCCTCAAGTGGCAACTCCCGCTCGACGCTGAGCTTCCCGCTTTCGCCGCCGACCTCGGCTTCACCGAACTGCGCACCCCCATCTCCTCGGCTGATGGCACGCAAGGCGTTCGCGGCTTCGTGCTGTGGCACGGCGGCTGGCCGCACGAGCAGCTGCGCTACTACGGCCAAACCACGCTGTTCACGTGTGGTGCGGTTGCCGCCATGACGGCTCTCAGCCACCTTGGCCTCGAACCCTTCGCCGACACGGAAGACGAGGATGCCCGCGAGCGCGAACTCGCCTTCTGGCGCTCCGCCACCAACTTTCCCGCGTGCGAGCCCCTCGGTCTCGCCGTCGCCGTTCACGATGTGATCGCGCAGTCGGCATCCGCCATCAGTCTTGAACTGCACCTCGATACAACCGAGCCGACGCTCCTCGAGACCTACGAGGGCGAAGAGCGCACGTTCCGTGAGCAGCTGCAAGAGCAGTCTCGGGCCGAAGCGGCGAGCCGCGGCATCCAGCAGCACACGGCCCCGCTGTCGATTGAGCAGATCACCGAACGCGTGGCCGGTGGCGAACTCGCGATCCTGTTGATCGAAGAAGAGCCCATGCACGATGCTTCGACCCCGCACTGGGTCGTGGCGCACGCGGTGAAGGGCGACACGGTTCTGCTCAACGATCCGTGGATCACGGCCGAGCAGGGCGAGACGTGGGTCGACTCCCACGATCTGCCCGTCTCGATCGCGGTGCTCGACCAGATGGTGGCGTTCGGCGACCCCGCTTATCGCGGCGTCATTTTTGTGGCACGCTAGCACTCACTGAGGTGAGGAGCCGCCGTGAGTAACACCGAGAAGACCCCCGCCGAAGTGCTGTGCGAAACGCAGCAGGGCGCTGGCGTTCAGTTACTTACTCCGCGCGAGGTTCCGCTCGGAGGCCCTCGCGCGATGACCGTGCGGCGCACTCTGCCGCAGCGGTCCCGCTCACTCATCGGCGGGTGGTGCTTCGTCGATCACTACGGCCCTGAGACGACGCGGATGCACGTGCCGCCGCATCCGCATACCGGATTGCAAACCGTAAGCTGGCTCTTCGCTGGCGATATCGAGCACCGCGATAGCGTCGGCAGTCTCGCGACCGTGCGGCCGGGAGAACTGAATCTCATGACGGCCGGTCGCGGCATTTCGCACTCCGAGGTCTCCCCCGTCGAGCCGACGCCGCTGCACGGTGCGCAACTGTGGGTCGCCCTGCCGAACGCCCACCGCGACACCGCTCCCGAGTTCGAGAATTACGTACCGACGCCGTTCGAGCATCAGAGCGCGACCGTGAGCGTCTTCATCGGTGAACTCGCCGGCGTCTCCTCACCAGCGCGCGTTTTCTCACCCCTCCTTGGCGCCCAGCTCGACGTGCCCGCCGGCACCAGCTTCACGCTCGCTCTCGACGCTAGCTTCGAACACGGCGTGCTCGTGGATGCCGGCGACGTGACTATCGCAAACGTTGCGGCCCCCACCGATCACCTGGCGTATCTCGCTCCCGGCCTCACCGAACTGACGATCACGGCAACGACGGATGCCTGTCTCCTGCTCCTGGGCGGCGAACCGCTCGATGAGGCCATCGTCATGTGGTGGAACTTTATTGGGCGCAGTCACGACGAGATCGTGAAGTTCCGTGCACAATGGCAGGCCGACGTGATTAAGGGCGGCAACCCCGTTGGACGCTTCGGCACCGTGGCCAGCGGTGATGGGCATCCGCTGCCCGCCCCAGAAATGCCCACAGTCAGGCTCACGCCGCGCCTGTAGCAGCTAGCCGCACTCGAACCACCCGCTTGGCGCTACTCACAGAATGTGCCTACTATTGAGAATCGTCCTCAATAAATAGTGAGGCGAATCAGTCGCGAGCGAGGAGAACCAGTGAGTCGGAGTGCTTTCGGAGTAAAGGTCCAACAGGAGCCGGGATGGTATCCCGACCCGAGCAACGCTGGAATTATTCGTTGGCACGACGGAGCAGCGTGGACCGCCATGGTCCAGCGCGTCGACACTGACTGCTCTGACGGCTGCTGCTGACCGGACGCCGCAGCAGCCGGGACAGCGCGGCGGCGAGATAGCGGATAGCAGGGCGACGGGTGCCGATTCGCACTCTTGTTGAGAATCGTTATCATTAGGATAGTGCTCCCTCCGAGCGCTTACCCCGCCAATGCCTTTAGAAAGTTTTTCCTGTGACCACGCCCCGCACCCTGGCCGCCCTCATCGCCATCGGCGGCCTTTCGGCCGCTGCCCTCACCGGCTGCAGCCCCGCCAGTTCTGACGAATCCGAATTCCACATCGTCGCCACCACGACTCAGGTCGGCGACTTCGTCAACCAGATTGTGGGCGACACCGCCGACGTTCGGGTAGACCAGTTGCTCCAAGCCGGCTCGAGCCCCCACGCCTACGACCCCAGCGCCGCCGATCTCCTTGCACTCGGAAGCGCCGACATCATTGTCGAAAATGGGCAGGAACTGGAGTCGTGGCTCCCGGATGCCGTCGCGGCATCCGGATCGACAGCCACCGTCGTAGATGCTTCAGACGAGGCCTACCTCCTGGCGAACGATGACGAACACAGTGACGAAGACGAGCACAGTGACGACGAGCACGACGAGGAAGAGCACTCCGATGACGAGGAGCACTCCGACGAGGATGACCACGACCACGGCGAGTACGACCCGCACGTGTGGCAATCGGCCGCGAACGCCCAGATCATGGTGAACACCATCCTTGATGCGCTCGTCGAAGCCGACCCCAGCAATGCCGACGAATACACCGCTAACGCATCCGGCTTTCTCTCTGCGTTAAGCGACCTTGACGCATGGATCACCGACAGCGTCGAACAAGTCGACGCCGCCGATCGATTCCTTGTGACGAGCCACGACGCTTTCGGGTACTACATCGATGCGTACGACCTCGAGTTCGTGGGAGCGGTTATCCCCAGCCTGGACGACAGCGCTGAAGCAAGCGCGGCCGAGATCGACGAACTCATCTCGCTGATCGAGCAGACCGGTGCGCGAGCGGTGTTCGCCGAATCGTCGGTCAACCCCGCGGCAGCCGAGACCATCGCCGCTGAGGCGGGCATCACTGTCTACTCAGGCGATGAAGCGCTCTATGCCGACTCGCTTGGCGTTGCCGGATCCTCGGGAGCGACCTACGTTGCGAGCATGGTGCACAACACCGACCTGATCGTCGAGTCGTGGGGCGTGACGACCCTCACTGTGCCTGACTCACTGGCACCGTTCGTGTCGGATGCCAACTGATTCCTGCACCCTGAGCGAGCCCGGCCCCGCGGGGCGCTCCCTCATTCAGCTCCGCGACGCGGCCTTCGGATACGGAGGCCGCGTCGCCCTCGCTCACGTAGATCTTGAGATCTCTCGCGGAGAAGCTGTCGCGCTGATCGGTCGCAACGGTGCCGGAAAGTCCACGCTCCTCAAAGGGCTACTCGGCATCCTTCCCCCTCTTTCCGGCACCGTTGGCGGTCACCCGCGCACCGGTTACTTGCCTCAAACGCACCGCATCGACCCCGACTTTCCCCTCACCGTGCGCCAGGCCGTCACCATGGGGCGCTACCAGGAGCGAGGATGGCTTCGCCCGCTGCGTCGCGCCGACCGCATCGCCGTCGACGACGCCATCGATCGCGTTGGTCTCACGGCACTTGCCCGACGACGTTTCGGGGATCTCTCGGGAGGGCAACGGCAACGCGCGCTTCTCGCCCGCGCACTCACCACCGGTCCGCAGCTGTTGTTGCTTGATGAACCCTTCAACGGACTCGACCAGCCCAGCCGCGAGCAACTCCTCAGCACCATCACTGCGCTTACCACCGAAGGCGTCGCCGTAGTCGTGTCCACCCACGACGTGACCCTTGCCCGGGATGTGTGTGATCGCGCGCTCTTGCTCGACGGCCGTGTAGTTGCCTTCGGCGATGTCGAACGCATCCTCCACGACCAGCAATTGCACACGAGCCTCCACGACGACCCGCACTCGCGACCCGCCGGCGTCTGAGCGGATGCTATTCACCGCCTTCGGGCTCCCCTTCATGGCGACCGCTCTCACAGCCCTGCTGCTCATCGCCGTTGCCGTCGGCCCGATTTCTACTCTGGTGAGCCTGCGTGGGCTCGAGTTTTTGAGCGAAGGAATCATCCACGCGGTGTTTCCCGGCATCGTGATCGGCTACGTCGTCGCGGCCGTGCCCGGCCTCTACGTAGGGTCCCTGGTTGCCGCGATAGTCGCCGCCGCCACCCTTACTCTCATCGCCCGCAGCGGTGTCGCCTCCGGGCCAACTATCGCCATCGTCCTCACCTCCGCATTCGGCGTTGGAGTGATCGTGGTCAGCCAACAGTCGGACTATGCCGGCCAGCTGCAACAGCTACTGTTCGGGCGGATCTTCACGATCGCCCCCAGCGAGCTTGTCCCTCTCGCCGTCGGGCTGGCCGTTGCTCTGGCACTGGTCACGGCGACCTGGCGCCGGCAGGTTTACGTTGCTTTCGACCGCGCCGGCGCAACCGCAGCGGGGGCGCGCCCGCTCCTGACTGACCTCGCTCTTAACATCGCGATCGCCCTCACAGTCGTGGCCGCGTCCGCTGCGGTGGGAAACCTGCTCGTGCTCGCCGTCATCATCATCCCGGGCGCAGTCGCACGACTTGTCGGCGGCCCACTCTCCGTTGGAGTTACCGTCGCGACCCTGTTTGGTGCCCTCGCGGCGTGGCTCGGGCTCGCAGCAGCCTTCGCGCTCTCTGTCTCCGGCGCCACGCACCTTCCCGGCGGTGCCACCACGGTGCTCGTGATGGTGCTTGCCTACCTCGCCGTGGCAGCCGTGCGGGTCGCTGGAGATGCAGCCCGCAGCCGCCCGCGATTGGGGCAGCGCTAATGGGGTACTTCGAACGCGCGCTACTCTTCGGCGCCCTCGTCGGCGTACTTACGGGCCTCGTCGGGACCGTCACGGTTGTACGTGGGCGTGTGTTTTTCGCCCAAGCACTCTCCCACGCCACCTTCCCCGGCGCAATTCTCGCCGCCGTCGCCGGGGTCAACATGCTGTTCGGTGCTGGCCTCTCCGCGCTCATCCTCCTCGGTGTGATGGTGCTGCTCGGGCGGATACCGCGCCAAGGAATGCAGGTTGCAACCGGCGTTGTTCTCACTGCCGGGTTCGCGCTCGGAGCGGTGCTGCAAGCACTCAACCCGCAGATTCCACTCCGACCCGAGACCGTCCTCATCGGCAACATTCTCTTTGTAACAGCGAGCGATATCGCGGTCGTCCTCGTTGCCCTGGTCGTCGCTTTCGGGATGCTGGTCGCCCTGCGTCGCCCTCTACTCTTTTCTACGTTTGACCCCGACGGATTTCGCGCGAGCGGTGGTCGCGAATGGGTGATGGAGGGCGCCGCCCTCCTGCTGGTCGCGCTCACCACCATCGTCGCCATCCCGGCCACCGGGTCTCTCTTGGCGATCGCCCTCATTGCGGGTCCGCCAGCGACAGCGGGTCTCCTCACCCGCTCGTGGGTCGGGATGATCGTTCTCGCGCCGGCGCTCGGAGCTGCGGTGGCCGTGGGCGGAGTGCTGCTCTCGCGCGCAGCCAACATCAGCGCGGGCGGCACGATCGCCATCCTCTCCGGAAGCGTGTTCGTTGTCGCGCTCGGACTGCGTTACGGCGTCAGGCTGCTCAGAAAAGCGACCGTGCGCTAGACCGCAGTCACCCGCAATACGAGCGCCTCATCAGGATGCAGAATCGGCAGAGTGAGACCAACCGACCCGAGCGCTGCGCCCGACAGCGTGAGCTCGCCGGCGAGCCACCACGCTGGCGCAGTGCCCGGGTAGGTTGCCGCTGCCGCACCCACATCTACGGGGCTGATGCGGTATTCGCGGTGCGGGTCAAGCCCGGGCAAACGCCGGGACGTCGGAACAGCATCGGAGGGAGTGTCGAGGCACGTCACCCAGAAGACGGCGTCGGCAACGCCGGTAGCATCGTCCTCCACAATCCCCGTGACGATGGGTTGAGTGGTTTCGAGCTCGCCGCGAACGACGCGACCCGAATGGATAAGGCCCCGCAGCGAACGGTATGCCGCCGCCCACACTGGTAGAGCAGCGCGCTCGTCGGCGGTCGTTGCTGTGAGATCCCACTCAATACCGGAGTGCCCCATGAGGGCGGTCGCGAGCCGGAAGCCGAGAGACAGCGAACGCCCCGAGGTGTGCGCGGGCGATGATCCAACGTGCGAGCCCAAATATTCGAACGGCACGAGCAGGTTGGTCCAGCGCATGATCGAGAAACGGTCGTGAGCATCGTTGGTGTCGGATGGCCACACTCGCTGCACGCGCTCGAGCACTCCGGCATCCACCCGGGCACCGCCCGAGGCGCACGACTCAATCTCCACGTGCGGGTACCGCACACGCAGCTCATCCATCAGGCGGTAGGTGGCCGCGACGTGCCGGTGAACCGAGCCGCCAAGTAGGTCGCGGTTCATATCCCACTTCAGGTAGCTAATCGCATACTCGTCGAGCAGGGCGCTGATCGCATCGAGTACGTGCGCGAAAGCAGCAGGGTTGTCGAGGTCGAGCACAAACTGGTTGCGCCACGACTTCGGCAACGGCCGATCATCGTCACGAAGGATCCACTCCGGATGCTCGCGCGCAAGATCCGAGTCAAGAGACACCATCTCGGGCTCGACCCAGAGGCCAAACTGCATCCCGCTGGCAGTCACGCGGTCGACAAGGGGAGAGAGCCCGTCGGGCCAGGAGGTGGCGTCGACAGTCCAATCGCCGAGAGCCCACTTGTCGTCTGTGCGGTTTTTCATCCAGCCGTCATCGAGCACGAAGCGTTCGACGCCGGCATCGGCGGCTGCGTCGGCGAGCGCAGCCAGCTGCTCGAAGTTGTGGTCGAAGTAAACAGCTTCCCACGTGTTGAGGGTGAGCGGTCGCGGTGTCGACGGGTGCGCGGGCAGGCCACGGAACCAGGAATGGAAACGGTCGCTCAGGCCGTCGAGGCCGGAATCCGACCATGCAGCGTAGGCCCATGGGGTTTCGTACGAATCGCCCGTGGCAAGACGAATCTCGCCGGGCGCGAGAAGCTCAGCGGCACCGACGGTCGTGATGCCCAAGGCCGAGCGGTCAATCCAGGCCCGGGTGTCGCCACTCGTGCCGAGGTGCATCGCCCAGACCTCACCGTGGCGAAAGCCAAAGCCGGGTGTGCCCGCCACGGTGAGGTAGGAGTCGTCGTGACCGCGGCGACCGTGACGCGATTCGCGCAACCAGGTTCCGTAGTCGATGGCGGAGCGCTGGGGCTGCCGTTCGGCTGCCCAGATTCCGCTGAAGTCGAGTCGCTCGCGCGCGACCGGCGCGAGCGGAAGAATGGTGGCCAGCGACGAGAGCTCGAAGGTCTCGGTGGCGGTGTTGGTGAGGTGCGAACGGCTGCGCAGCACTCCGGCAGTAGTGAGTTCGAAAGTGATCGTGAGGCGCAGCGCGACAGCGGCATCCGCGTCCTCAGCGGCGGTACCAGACGGGCCGGTAGCGTCGACGAGCACGACGCGAGCAACGCGAGGCTCCGGATGCTCGATGCTCTCGGTGCGCAGTGCGGGGCGGCGCACTCGGCCACCGCCAACATTCGCACCGCTAGCATCCGCTCGCTGATCGTGGCGGCCTTCCAGCCCGGGCAGGCCGCTCCAGCCATCGGCGAGCAAGGGAACAATGCTCAGCCGGAAGGGTTCGTCGATGGAACTCGGCCCGAGGGCACGCTGGCGCGAATCCGCGAGCGCCGCGAGCTGGTCGCGGTCGAGTTCTCCGAGGTCTGCACCCCAGTGCGTGATCGACGGCACGCCCATGCCGCGAGCATCCAGCACGAAGCTGGTGCCCGCGGCACGGAGGTGAACGATGTCGTTCGTGTTATTCGTTGACGGCAATCGCGGCAGCCTTCATGGCGTCGATTGTCTTCTGCTGACCGGTGGTCAACGCATCCGTGAGGGTGCCTGAGCCAGAGATGGCGCCAGAGAATCCGTCAGCAACATCCGTGTACACCTGCGTCATAGTCGGGCCCCACGTGAAGTCAGGGTTAACTTCTGCGCCGGCAGCGGCGAAGACGTCGTAGATGTTCTGTCCGCCGAAGAAGTCGAGACCTTCGGAGAAGGCCGGCAGGTCGCCACCGGTCTTCGTTGCGGGGTAGATGTTCGCCGTTGCGTTCATGCTGGCGAGTGCCTCGGGGTCAGTGTTCAACCAGAGAGCGAACTGTGCTGCCTCGTAGGGGTGTTCGCTTCCCTTGAGAACAGCAGTGCTCGATCCGCCCCAGTTGCCGGCTGCAGAGTCGCCTTCGTTCCACTGCGGCATCGGTGCGACAGCCCAGTTGCCTGCGGTGTCAGGTGCGCCACTCGTGATGGAGTTAGCACCCCACACTGCGGAAACCCAGCTCCAGACCTCACCAGAGTTGTAGCCGTTGTTCCACTCGTCGGTCCAGGCTGGGAGGGTTGCAACGAGGTCATCGTCAAGCAGTCCCTGCCAGTAGTCAGCAACCATGAGCGACTCGGGCGAGTCAAGGGTTACGTCCCAGGCTTCGCCGTCGTTTTCGAACCACTGGCCATCTGCCTGCCAGACGAGTCCGGCGAAGGCGTTGATGTCGCTCTGCGAGAAGTTGGTGATGTAGCCACCCTCTTCACGAATCTGCGCGGCAGCCTCTGCGTATTCGTCCCACGTGGTGGGGATGTCGATGCCAGCGGCTTCGAACAGGTCGGCACGGTAGAACAGAGCCTCGGGGCCGGTGTCCTGCGGAATTGCGTAGACCGAGTCTTCTTCACCGAAGGTGACCTGGCTCCAGGTCCAGTCGATGAACTCGTCCTGAGCGTCCATTACTCCCTCACACGAGGCGATGTTGACAACGCCGTCCTGTACGCGGAAGTTGGGCAGGGCGTCGTATTCGATCTGACCAAGGTCGGGCGCGTTGCCGGCTTCGATCTGGTTGAAGAAGTTGTTGTACGTTCCACCAAGACCGTTGGGTCCCGTCTGAACCTCAACTTGGATATCGGGGTTCTGCTCGTTCCAGATTGCTGCGGCATCTTCCATGCCGGGCAGCCAGGTCGTGAAGCTGAGCGTTACGGGTCCGTCTGACGGGGTGCACGCGTCAGCGGCATCGGTGCCGCCGTCTGTGCTGGCGCCGGTTGAGCATGCTGAGAGTGCGAGCGCGGAGACGAGCACCAATGCTCCTCCAGCGCGAGCTATGCGATTAGCCATGCGATTACCTTTCTAGATTGTGATTGTGGTGCGGGGTTTCCCTCGGGGCAAGCCGAGTGGCCGGGTGGGCGACTATTTGAGCGCGCCCGTTCCCAGCCCGCTGCGCCAGAAGCGCTGCAGGCTGAGGAAAGCAATAATGAGCGGGATGATCGACAGCAGTGCGCCGATGATCACGTACGCCCGGATTTCAGGGATCTGGTTGACCTGGCTGTTCCAGATGTACAAACCGAGGGTCACGGGGAACAGCTTCTCGTCGCGCAGCATGATCAACGGCAAGAAGAAGTTGTTCCAGATCGTGACGAACTGGAAGAGGAAGATGGTGACCATCGCCGGCGTCATGAGTCGGGTGGCCACCGTGAAGAAGGTGCGCACTTCGCCTGAACCGTCGATGCGGGCGGCTTCGACGAGCTCATCGGGCACACTCGAGGTCGCGTAGATGCGGGCCAGGTAGACACCAAACGGGCTCACGATGCTCGGTAGGAACACTGACCAGAAGGTGTTGGTGGCTCCCACTTGGCTGAAGACCAAGAAGAGCGGAAGCGCGAGAGCCGTTGCTGGCACAAGCACGCCACCGAGCACAACGTTGAAAAGAGTTTCGCGGCCACGGAAGTCGTACTTCGCTAGGGCGTAGCCCATCATCGTGGCGAACAGCGTTGCAACCGCGGCACCGGCTCCGGCGTAAAGAATGCTGTTGAGCATCCACTGGAAGAACAGGCCCTCACGGTAGTTCGCCAGGTTGACGATATTTTCGATGAGGTTGAAGTCGGCGAACCACAGCGGTGCACTCGTGGTGAAGTCGCTGCGGTCTTTCGTCGCCGCAACGAAGAGCCACCAGATTGGCACTAAGAAGTAGAAGGTGCAGATGGCCATGACGAGCATGGCACCCGAGCGAGAGAACAGGCTTTCGCGAGGGCCGTGGTTTTTCTTGACGCGAGTTGTCGTGGCACTCATCAGTCAGCCTTTCGCTGGGTGAACTTGAGCACGGTGAACGAGAGCGCAAAGGTGAAGAGCGCGAGCACGACCGAGAAGGCGGCGGCGAGGTTCACGTTCGGCACCGACGCTGTCGAATAGATGAGCAGGTTGGGGGTGAACGTGCTGGTTACGGCCGAAGTGAAGCTCTTGAAGACTTGAGGTTCGGCGAGCAGCTGCAGCGTTCCGATGATCGAGAAGATAGCGGTGAGTGTAATGGCGGGGGTGATCAACGGAATCTTGATCGACCACGCGATGCGAGCCTGCGATGCCCCGTCGAGACGAGCGGCTTCGTAGATTTCACTCGGAATCGCCAGCAGAGCCGAGTAGATGATGATCATGTTGTAGCCCACGAACACCCACGTGACGACGTTGGCGATCGACCACAGCACGAGGTCGGCCCCCAAGAAGTTGATCTCCTTGGTGATCGCCGTGAACGGCGAGAGGTTCGGCGAGTAGAGGAAGCCCCACATGACCGCAGCGATAACACCGGGCACGGCGTAGGGCGCAAAGAACGCGAGGCGGAAGAAGCGCTTGCCCTTGACGAGCGGCGAGTCCAACAGCAATGCCAACAGCAGCGCGAGGCCGAGCATAACCGGCACCTGCACGACACCAAAACCGAGAACTCGAAGAATGGATGACCAGAAAGCGTCGTCTTGGAACACTCGTGCGTACTGCACGAAGCCACCAAACACCTCCGTGGGCTTACCGAACGTTCCTTCACGTTCAACCGTCAGCAGCGACTGATAGATCGCGACCAGGATCGGCACGATGTAGAACAGGGCAAACAGTATCGAGAACGGGGCGATAAAGAACAGCACCGCTCCACGGTTCTTCGTGGCCTTAGTTGCACGGCGAACCTTCTTCGTCACCGCCTTGGTGGGGGTACTGGGCTTGGCAATGTCTGTAGTCATCGCGTTGCTCCTTCTTCGACAGTCAGGCGGATGACGCGAACGCCACCAGCAGGAACAGTCACCGAACCTGTGACCGTGGTTTCCGTCAACAATTCTGCGCCGTCGGCGGGGAAAGAAATTTCATGCGCGCTGTGGTTGATCACAAAGCGGAAGCGATCCGTGTCGTTCGATCGCGTGACGACCTCGACCCCCTCGGGCAGCTCGATCGCTTCGACGCCAGCCTCGTTGAGCGCGCGGCCCATCAAGTCGGCAAAACTCGGGGCGTTGAGCGCGGTAGCCACGTACCACGCCGTTCCCGAACCGAAGCGGTTGCGCGTGACGGCCGGCCCACCAGGAATGGGGCCGGTCGCGAACTCGGCTACGACATCCGCTGTGGTGGGGCGAACGTGCTCGGCCCAGATGCTGGCTTGGCCACCGTCGTTGAGCATGAGGCGCGTTTCGGGCTTCACGGGCATGAACTGTTCGGTCCAGACACCCAACATGTCGCTGAACGCACCGGGAGGGGTCTCGCCCGTTGAGTCGAGGCGGATGCCATCGGTCTCGTCGACGATGCCCGAGAAGAAGGTGACAACCGCGTTGCCACCGCCCGCAACGTAGCCGGCGATGACGGCCGCGCTCGCGTCGTCCACGAGGTAGAGGCTAGGAACGATGACGAGTGCATATTCGGCGAGTGCTGCACCGGGAGCGACAATGTCGACCGTTACGCCGTTCGCGCTGGCAGCGTTGTAGGCGGCGTGCACCTGTTCGAGGTAGCGCACGGCCGACGACGGCTGTGAGTCGCCTTCGGCAGCCCACCACGACTCCCAGCTGAAGACGAGAGCGACGGACGCCTCGACCCGGGTGCCCGCGAGAGGCTCGAGGGAGTGGAGTTTCACACCCAGGTCGAGGGTCTCTCGCCACACAGCAGTGTCAGTACCGGCGTGAGGAAGCAGGGCCGAATGGAACTTCTCGGCACCCTGTCGCGACGCACGCCACTGGAAGAAGCAGACGGTGTCTGCTCCCCGAGCAACGTGCGTCAACGTGTTGCGAAGCATTTCACCCGGCTGCTTGGCCAGGTTGTGGGGCTGCCAGCTCACAGCGCTGCTGGCCTGCTCCATGAGCATCCACGGTGAACCCTGCGCGAGACCGCGCGTGAGGTCGGCGGCGAATGACAGTTCTTTGCTCGGATGCGGCAACCGGTGATCGAGGTAGTGATCGTTGGCAATGACATCCATGTCGCTCGCCCACTGCCAATAGTTCTGGCTGCGAATGTGGGCGGTGACCATGAAGTTTGTCGTGACCGGGATCGGGCTCACTTCGCGCAGCAGGGCCGCTTCGGCGCGGTAGTAGCTGAGCAGCTCGTCAGAGCTGAACCGATTGAAATCGAGGCGCTGTGCCGGGTTGGCCGAGGAGAGCGTGGCGCGGGGAGGAAGAATTTCGTTCCACTCGCTGTAGCGCTGGCTCCAGAATGTGGTGCCCCAGGCGGCGTTGAGAGCGTCGACCGTGCCGTAGCGTGCTTCAAGCCAGTCGCGGAAGGCGGCCGCAGAGGTGTCGCAGTAGCAGTGCGCGTTGTGGCATCCGAGTTCGTTCGAGACGTGCCACATCGCGAGGGCGGGGTGCTCGCTGTAGCGTTCGGCGACCTTCGCAACGAGACCGAGTGCAGCAGTGCGGAACTCGACAGAGCTCGGGCACCATGCTTGGCGGCCACCTTGCCAGCGGCGGGTGCCGTCGGCGGCGGTGGGCAGAATGTCAGGGTGCGCGGTGGTGAGCCACGCGGGCGGCGATGAGGTGCCGGTGCCGAGGTTCACACGGATGCCAGCAGAGTGCAGTAGATCCATGATGGCGTCGAGGCGATCGAAGGCGTACTGTCCCGCTCGCGGCTCAATCTCTGCCCAGCCGAAGATGTTGATGGCAACGAGGGTGACCCCGGCCTCCCGCATGAGGGCAACATCCTGCTGCCACACTTCTTCGGACCACTGCTCGGGGTTGTAGTCACAACCCAGCACGAGGGAATCGGGTGACCAGCTCGCGACGCGATCTGCGCGGGGTGTGGTCACGCGTGCCTCCTTTGGCAATGGATGGGCTGACGAGCAGCAGTTCCACTCACATGTGTTCGATTTCTGTGAGCGTGCACAGATTTCGTTCGGCGAAAACCTGAAGGGGTTTCTGGGAGCGTTCACACACTAAGCGAGCATCGTTCCACGTGTCAAGCATTCGGCGTGTCTGTGAACGTGAACAGTCCCGCGAACATGGGGAAGTGCGAAGCCGGTGGGAGCGCTAGCATGGGGTCATGGCAACCTCTGGGGCACGACCGCGCCGCGCGACAATTTTCGATGTCGCCGCCGAAGCGAATGTCTCTCGCGGCACCGTCTCGCGCATGCTCAACGGTGAACCATATGTTTCAGATTCCGCGCGCGAAGCCATCGAGAAGGCCATCGCCAAGGTCGGGTACGTGCGCAACATGGCGGCCCGCAACCTTGCCACTCAGCGCTCCAAGGCCATCGCGCTCATCGTGCACGAGCCACACTCCGTCTTTCTCGAAGACCCCAACATCGGTGCCATTCTGCTCGGCACCAACGAGCGCCTCTCCGAAGCCGACTACCAACTCGTGTGCTTGATCATCGGTTCCGACCGTGACAGCGCGCGCATTGCCGACTACCTCCGCGGCGGCTTCGTCGACGGCGCCGTGATCGTCTCCGCCCGCGAGCACGACCCCATCGCCGATGCGATCACTCACATCGGGCTCCCCGCCGTCTTCGTCGGTCACCCCATGAGCGCCCCCGATATGCCCTACGTCGGCATCGACAACCGCGGTGCCGCTCGCGACATCACTCGCGAACTTCTCGCCACTGGCCGCAAGAAGATCGGCATGATCGCCGCCGCGCTCGACCGCGACTCCGGTAGCGAACGCCTTGCCGGCTTTCGGGATGCCCTGGGCGACCAGTTCGACGAGAACCTGGTTGTCGACTTTCCGCTCTACTCGCGCGACAGCGGCGTTCAGGGCATGAAGGCCCTTCTCGAACGCGCAGGCGACATTGATGGAGTTTTCGCGGCATCCGATGCCTTGGCTGCCGGCGCTATGGACGTGCTGCGTGAGCAGGGGCGTTCCGTTCCCGGTGACGTCGGCATTGTCGGTTTCGACGATAGCGATTGGGCACTGCGTTGCCAGCCGCAGTTATCGACCGTGCGTCAACCGGCCGATCTCTTGGGGCGCGAAGCGGCCTCGATGGTCCTCGAGCTCGTCAATGGCGTAACGCCAGAAACCCCCGGTCGCATCCTGCCGACCGAGATCAAGCTTCGGGGCTCAGCCTAAAGTTCTGACTTAGCGGCCATCTTGGCGCGCTCTTCGGCCTCGATCTTGGCGTAGCTGCTGCGCTCGGTACGGTCAGAGCGAATAATCGCTGCCATGACGAACCAGAAAATCACGCCAACAGCGATCGTCGGGATGACAGAGAAAATCGCGTTCGACCAGAATTCTTGAGGCACGCTTCTAGCCTAACCGTTGACCAGGGTGACAATGGCGATGAGTACGACAAGTCCCACGAGAGTCACAGTCATGATGAGACGCGATGATTTGCGATCCACTACTGAGCCTTTACTAATACGCCAACGAGGCCGGTAAGAACCATGAAGAGTCCAGCGCCCGCCACGAGTACCCAGAGCGCGATGCGCATGGGGGTGATCGTCGACTTCTTCGGAGCCTCAGTCGCATCCGGCGTCTCAGCCGCATCCGGAGTCTCGTCGGGCACTGGGTCAGTCATTGTCGTGCTTACTTAACCAGCGGGAAGAGGATGGTCTCGCGGATGCCGAGGCCCGTGATGGCCATCAGCAAACGGTCGACACCGACACCGATTCCACCGGTCGGGGGCATGCCGTGCTCGAGAGCGCGGATGAAGTCTTCGTCGAGGCGCATGGCTTCGACATCGCCCTGGCTCGCGAGGAGAGCCTGCTCCACGAAGCGTTCGCGCTGAATAACGGGGTCAACGAGCTCGGAGTAGCCGGTGGCCAGTTCGAAGCCGCGAACGTAGAGGTCCCACTTTTCAACGACACCGTCGATGGTGCGGTGGTCACGCACGAGCGGGCTCGTGTCGACGGGGAAGTCCATGACGAACGTCGGGCGGTCGAGGCCCGGCTTCACGTAGTGCTCCCACAGCTCTTCGACGTACTTGCCGTGGGTGGGCTGAGTGACCTCGATGCCGACGGCATCCGCCAGCACCTTCAGTTCGTCGGCGGACGTCTGCGGCGTGACGCTGAGGCCGGCTGCTTCGTTGAGGGAGTCATACATTGAGATACGAGCCCACTCGCCGCCGAGGTCGTACTCGGTGCCGTCCGAGAGCGTGACGAGCGTCGAGCCGGTGACAGCCACGGCGGAGTTCTGAACGAGCTCCTGCGTGAGGTCAGCCATCTGGTTGTAGTCACCGTAAGCCTGGTACGCCTCGACCATCGCGAATTCGGGCGAATGCGTAGAGTCAGCACCCTCGTTGCGGAAGTTGCGGTTGATCTCGAAGGCACGCTCGATGCCACCGACGACGGCACGCTTCAAGAACAGTTCAGGCGCAATGCGCAGGTACAACTCGGTGTCGAACGCGTTCGAGTGCGTGACGAAGGGGCGAGCGGATGCTCCACCGTGCATCGTCTGCAGCATCGGCGTTTCGACTTCGAGATAGTCGTGCGCGGCGAACGTGGCGCGCAGGCTCGCGTTGACCTTGGCGCGAGCGCGCACCGTGAAACGGGCCTGGTCGCGAACGATGAGGTCGAGGTAGCGGCTACGAACACGCTGTTCGTCGCTCAGCTCGGAATGCAGGTTGGGCAGGGGAAGAACGGCCTTCGACGCAATCTTCCAGTCCTTGACCATGACAGAAAGCTCGCCACGGCGGCTGGAGATAATTTCGCCACTCACGAACAGGTGGTCACCGAGGTCAACAAGTTCTTTCCACAGCGCGAGCGACTCGTCGCCCACTTCGCCGAGAGAAACCATGACCTGAATACGCTGGCCGTCGCCGGACTGCAGCGAGGCGAAGCACAGCTTGCCGGTGTTGCGCAGGTGCACGATGCGACCCGCGAGGCCGACAACGTCGCCGGTGGTCTCATCCGCTTCAAGCGACGGGTACTTCTCGCGCACGGCCGGAATGCTCGTGGTGATAGCGACGCCAACCGGGTACGCCTCAGCGCCCGAATCGATGAGTCGCTGACGCTTCTCTAACCGAACGGCTTTTTGCTCAGAAACTTCAGCCTCAGTGGGCTCGGGGGCGTTAGCAGCGTCATTCACGCCCTCAATCGTAGCCGGGATAGCCGCGCGCTGGGGGCCGGTCAGGTGCTCGCCTCATCCGCCCCTCAGCTCGCGCCCCATCCGCACCTCGCGTCCGCCAGAATGAGAGCATGAAGATTCGTGAGCTTGACTCTGCTGACTCCGAGGCGGCCGCCAATCTATGGGACTCCGCCGGGCTGACACGGCCTTGGAATCCCCCGCAAGCTGACCTCCAGCGAGCTTTCGACGGGCCGACGTCTACGGTGCTCGGCGGATTCGAAGACGCCGACCTCGTCGACAACAAACTCATCGGCACCGTGATGACCGGTCACGACGGTCACCGGGGCTGGGTTTACTACCTCACTGTCGCCGATTCGCACCGCGGCTTAGGACTCGGGCGGCAGCTTATGGAGGCGGCAGAGCACTGGCTCCGCGAGCGCGGTGCCGTAAAGGTGCAGCTCATGGTTCGCTCGAGCAACGAACAGGTGACCGCGTTCTACGATCGGCTCGGGTATGAGAATGCTGACGTTCAGGTGTTGGCGAAACGCTTGGACTAGCCGACGTACAGGGTCGCGTTGTCGATCAAACGGGTCTCCCCCACGCGTGCGGCGACGAGGGCAACAGCCGGCCCACGGTAGCCATCGGGTACCGGCATGAAGGTGTCGGTATCGACGACGGTGAAGTAGTCGAGCTCGACGCCCGACTCCCCCATGAGCGCACCCTGTGCGGCGGCGATCACGGCATCGAGGCCACTGTCGGCGGCCGAGGTCGCCGCATTCAATGCGGTCGACAGAATGGATGCCGCTTCGCGCTGGGGGGCATCCAAGAACTGGTTGCGGCTCGAGAGGGCGAGGCCGTCTTCTTCGCGCACGGTTTCGATGATCTCGAGTTGCACCGGGATGTTGAGGTCGGTGATCATGCGGCGAACGAGAAAGAGCTGCTGGGCATCCTTCTGGCCGAAGGTGACGAACTGCGGGCTCGTGATGGCGAGCAGTTTGGCGACAACCGTGAGCACACCGTCGAAGTGGCCGGGGCGCGTCTTGCCCTCGAACATCGTTCCGATCTGGCCGGCAGCAATCGTGGTGGAGGTCGGCCCCTTCGGGTACATCTCCTCCACACTGGGCGCGAAAACATACGGGACACCCATCTCGCCGAGCATGTCGAGATCTTCATCCATCGTGCGCGGATACTTGTCGAGGTCTTCGCTAGCGCCGAACTGCGTGGGGTTCACGAAGATCGAAACGATGCGCACATCGGCGAGTTCGGCGGCGCGCTCAACGTGAGCGAGGTGACCCTGGTGAAGAGCGCCCAGCGTGGGCGTCAAAGCAATGGTGCGGCCTGCGGCGCGCTCGTGCGCCACCACATCGCGCATTCCCGCGACGGTCTCAATAACTTGCGGGCGGGGGTGTGAACTCACGAGGGGTCCTCCTGTGAATGGGGCCTCGGCTCGGGGTCGAGCAAGGAAACATCGATGCTAGTCGCTGTGGCACGCGCGAGCGCACTCTCTACCGAGGAGCGCAGTAGCGGTCCCAAAACGCGAGAGGGAGCATCCACCCCCACGCTAGCGAGCAAATCTATGGATTGACCGACGATGGCCGCCGAGAAGCTCGTCGCGGTGCTCACCGCTTCGGCCCACGCCGCGCGCTCGCTTTCGGCGATCACGAGCGGCTCGGCGCCCATCTCGACGACAAGCGCTTGGGCGATCGGCAACACCGGGGTGGGCGCGCTGACGGCGCAATAGGTTTCGTGCAGGCGGGTGAGGTCGAGGCTCGTTCCCGTAAACACCATGGCCGGATACACGGCGAGCGGAATTGCCCCGGCTTTCAGCGCGGGCGTCAAGGCTTCAAAACCGAGCCCGGGTGCGGTGTGCAGCACGAGTTGCCCCGGCTGCCAGACCCCAGCGTCGGCGAGGCCCTGCGCGAAGGATTCAATTTCGCTCTCGGGAATCGCCAGAATCACGAGTTCGCTGCGCTCGACGAGAGTCGGAATGTCGAGCACGGGAACCTCAGGAAGAATCGCGCTCGCCCGCTCCAAGTTTCGTTCCGACGTGGCGGCGATACCGACAATCGCATGGCCGGCACCCGCGAGCGCAGCGCCCAGAATCGGGCCCACTTTACCCGCGCCAATAATGCCGATGCCGAGCCGGCCTGCTGGATGAGCCATTACGCGGGGTCCTCCGGGGGTGCAAGGTTCTCGAGAGCTGTGGGAGTCGCTGGAGTCGCAGTCGCCGGGTGCACCTCGGCCGCTGCCTGGGTCTCAGGCGGGGTCCCGGCTTCAGGCGTTTCGGTCACTGAGGCGCCGTCAGATACGGCTGCAGCGCTGCGCCAGCGGTGGCTCGTGTCGACACCGGCCGCGTTGACCGCAGCGTGCGCAACCTCGTCGAAGAAGCGCACAACATCGGTGCGATCCATGGCACCGATCGTGGCTGAAATAGGGCCAGCGACGGTGTGAATACGCAGCTCCGCGAGGCGCAAACGACGCAGCAATGGGCCCTCGTTCATGCTGACGCTCTGCATGCGCGCTTGCGGCACCAGCACGAGCGAACGCCAGATTGCCCCCTTGCGCAGCGCCACAGCATCCGAAATCAGGACGAAGCCGTTGCGACGCCATGAGAACCAGCGCAGGATGGCCGCGCGCTTGGGCGAGGTGACGTAGGCATCGTCGTGGGCTCCGGCAGCAAGACCGCACTCGAGCAGCTCTCGCGACTTTTCATCGGCGAGACTCGGCAGCACCAGCTGCAACACCCGGTGCACATCGTTCATGTCGCCCACGGGCAAGAGTGTTGTCTTGGCGGTCGCAGCGCTCGAACTCGCCGCTTGGGAGGCGGTGTTGATCTTGATTTCCCACCAACCGGCAGCGCGCCACAACAGCGGTTGCGACACCTCGACGGCGTGAATACGGCCGGGCGGCAGCGTCTCGTTAGTTGTCGACAACAGGCCGTAGCCGACTCGGATGCCGTCAGCCGTTGATGCGATGGAGTACCGAAGCGACCGCGTGAGCCTAGAGCCGAGGTAACCGGCGAGCCCCAGGAAACCGGGAAGAATAATGAAGATCCACCCAAAATCGCCCGTAGTCACGACCGTGGTGACGATGCCGATGGCCGCCAGAACGGCAAACACTGTCGGTCCGCTCAGCAGTAGCGATCCGATCAATCGCGGAATACTGATGCGCACGATCGACTCGGGCGGTGCCGTGTTCGGGTCGAGCTCGGGGGCCAAAAGTTCGTTGACCCGGGATTCGACGAGCCCGCCGACGCCCGCAAGGCCAGCCGGCTGGGCGGATGTCGCTGCGGCCGCTTCCGCTGCCCGCGTGCCCGAGGCAAGCTGCAGGATGGCGATGCGCAAGTCATCCGCGCCAGTCGATCCCAGATAAGCCAGTTCAACATTCGCGTCTTGACCGGCCACGTTGACTTCGAGCTTGGCGGCGCCGAAGAGTCGAGCCAGGAACGGGCGCGAGATGTTGATGCCCTGGATGCGGTCGAGACGTCCGCGACGGTTGGTGCGGAACACGATGCCGCTGCGCACCTCAACGAGTTCATCGGTGATGCGGAAGGTGTGCATCCGCCACGACAGGTAGAAGCCGCCGACGCTCAGCAGCAGAATGACGACGACGGCGAGAATCGCCAAGAGCACGAGGCTTGACTCGGCGAACCGTTCAAGGAACTGCAGTTCCCGGCTACCGCCACCGAAGATGGTGTCGAGAAAAACGTCTCGGGCGTTCACAACGATGACACCGATGATCGCCACGAACGCGATGCCGCCGCGCAAGAACGGCGTCGCCGGGTGCAGCCGGTGCCACTCGCCATCGGCAAGACGACGAGTGCTCTCGGGAACCGTCAGTGCCACGGCGGGGGCGGGGGCGGGCTCGTCAACAGAATCGGCGACGTTCACGCTCGCCGGTTCGACAACACTCGGGGGTTGAAGAGGGGCAGCGGGCTCAGGCGGAAGGACGGGCTCGACGGCATCGCCGGGTTCGCGTGGATCGCTCACAGTCCGGCCCTACGGCTTTCGGCCAGGGCGACGAGCGTGTCTCTCAACTCCTCAGCATCCTGCTCGAGCAGGCCAGGAATAACGACTCCGGTGGATGCCGCTGCCGTCACAAACTTGAGTTCGCTGAGGCCGACGGCGCGATCGAGGGGTCCGCGGTTGATGTCCACGAGCTGCATGCGGCCATAGGGCACAGCAACCACGCGGCGGAACATCAATCCGCGACGAAAGACGAGGTCATCCTCTCGCAGTATGTAGCCGATCGCGCGCACTCGACGGGGCGTAAGGAGGATGTTGATGACGAAGATGATGCCCAGCGATACAGGAATGGGCGCCAGCCAGCTGCTATCGATGAAATAGATCAGAACCGAGAGGCCGACAGTGAGAACGACGCCTATGATGAGCAGCCCGCCTACCTCGACGAAGGCGTACTTGCGGGACACTCCGCGCCACTCGGCGTCGGGAAGATCGAGTCGCTCAGTCACGCTACTCCTTGGGGGTCCGTCGCACGCTGCGATGACGGGTCGTCATCGTCAGGCGGCAGGGTGCACAAACGTTCCGCGACCAGCCCTGCGATCAGCAAGACTACCGCGCCGCCCGAAACTACGAAGCTTGTGGCCACGGTTCCGCTGCTCGGTGTAATAGTGCGGCTCAGCAGGTAGAACGCGATCGCGAGAGTGGCCCCGCCCAAGAGCGCACCCGCGAAGCTCGACGCTTTTGCGAGCACCACGACCCGGAGAGCGAAGAAGGGATTCACGCGTTCTTTGCGCAGGCCGCGCGAAGAACGATAGATCGGCACCGCCAACACCACGACGATCACGGCGATAAGAAAGAGCGAAACGGCCAGCGCAATCGACGGCAACACGATCGGGTTTCCGGATGCCGTGAGCAGAACTTCAAGCAGCCAGCCGACGGCGGCGCCCGCGGCCGCAATCGTCACCAGATGCAACGCAGAGGTGCGGGCTACCACAGAGGTGCCGCCTCAAACTCAGTGGCATCGTTCTCGATCGCGCTCAAGCATTCGGCAGCAGCTCCGACTCCGGCGAGATTCGCCTGCGGGTCGAGTTGCAGCAGGGGCACAAGAACGAAGGCGCGCTCAGCGGCACGCGGATGCGGGATCGTCAGCAGTTCGTCATCCACCTGGAGATGAGCGAACGAGATGATGTCGATGTCGAGGGTGCGGTCGCCCCAGCGCTCGTCGCGCACGCGACCGTTGTCGGCTTCGATGCGCTGCAGTTCAGTGAGCAGGGCGTGGGGCTCCAGCGCGCTGCGGGCAGACACGACCGCGTTGAGATATGCCGGGGCCGAGTGGTCGATGCCGGACAGTTTCAACGCCGGCGTCTGCACGATGCTCGAGGCGGCATCCACGGTCACGCCCTCGGTGGCGTTGATCGCATGAACGGCGTCGCGCAGGGTAGTTTCGCGGTCGCCGAGATTGCTGCCGAGCGCGAGCATCACGGGAAGTTCGACGCGCAGTCGTTGTTGGCGAATCATGAGAGCGGCTGCGGCGCTGCGCTAAAGCCCGCGGTCTGCGCGCGAGCTGCACGGTGGCGCGTGATCGTGACGGCCACATCGGCGAAGGGTACGGTGATGGGCGCTTCGGGCTTGTGCAGGGTGATCTTGGTACTCACGGCGGCGTCGTGGGCGAGCACGACGGCGGCGATGCGCTCGGCCACCGTTTCGATGAGGTCAACGGGGTTGCTTTCGACCGCGGCAACGATCTCTTCGGCCAGTTCGCCGTAGTGGATGGTGCGGGCCAGGTCATCGGTGCTGGCGGCGGCGGCAAAGTCGAGGTACACGGTCGCGTCAATCACGAAGGTTTGACCGTCGCGACGTTCGTGGTCGAAGACGCCGTGGAAGGCGGTGGCGCGCAGGCCGGTGAGGGTGATTTCGTCCAGTGCGGGATTCATCGTTTCTTGCCCTTCTGCATGGCGCGATACACGGAGAGTGCGATCTGGGTCGAGGGAACGTCATGCACACGAACGGCCCACACTCCTGCTTCGGCCGCAACATTGCTGATGACAGCGGTGGCCAAATCTCGATCGGCGGGCGGCGCATCGGTCGGCAACATCGACGCGAGAAATCTTTTGCGTGAAGCCCCAATGAGCACCGGATGCCCCAAAGACGTCAGCTCGTCGATCCGCCCCAACAGCGCCCAGTTGTGACGCGACTTCTTCGCGAAGCCGAGACCCGGGTCGAGCACCACCCGATTGGGCTTCACTCCCCACACCATCATCTCGGCCAACCGCGCCTTCAGCTCGCTGCGCACGTCGGCGACCACGTCGTCATACTGCGTCAGTTGGTCCATCTCGGTGCTGTGCCCTCGCCAGTGCATGGCAATGTAAATCAAGTCTGTTTCGGCCACGATCCGATACATCTCGGGGTCGGCTAACCCGCCTGAGACATCGTTGATGATGGATGCTCCCGCCTTCGCCGCAGCGAGTGCAGTTTCGGCATTCATCGTGTCGATGCTCACGGTTACGCCCTCTGCCGTGAGCGCCTCAATCACCGGGATTACCCGCTGCTGCTCAAGCGCGGGCGACACCCGTTCGGCGCCAGGGCGGGTCGATTCTCCGCCGACATCGACGACATCCGCGCCGTTGTTGCGCAGCTCGATTCCGCGCGCGATGGCGGCGTCAACGTGCTCGAACTGTCCGCCGTCGCTAAAGGAATCGGGCGTGACGTTGAGAATGCCCATGATCTGGGGAACGGTCACGCGGGGTGCTCTACGCATCGCGCCCTCGACCGATGAGCGCCATCACTTCGGCACGCTCCACGGGATCGCTCAATGCGCCGCGCGAGGCGAGGGTCACGGTCGAGCTTGCCGTTTGGCGCGGGCCGCGGGCTGACACACAACCGTGCACGGCATCCACGACCACGAGCACTCCGCGAGGGGAAAGCCCTTCATCGAAAGCGTCGGCAATCTCTTCAGTCAGTCGCTCCTGCAGTTGTGCACGAGCGGCGATCGTCTCGACCACCCGGGCGATGTTGCCGAGCCCGATGATGCGCTCATCCGGAATGTACGCGACGTGGGCGACGCCCAAAAATGGCAGCAAGTGGTGCTCGCACATCGAGCGGAACTCGATGTCGCGCAGCAGCACGAGTTCACCGGTTTGGTCTGCCTTCGCGGTGAACTCGATACTGTCTGACAGGTGCGTGAGCGGGTCGATCTCGTTGCCCGCAAAGAACTCGGCGTACGCCTCGGCAACCCGACGCGGGGTGGCAGTCAGGCCAGCCCGTTTCGGGTCCTCTCCTACGGCATCCAAAATCTCGGCTACCGCAGCTTCGATGCGTGCGAGGTCGATCGACATGCTGCCCCTAGGCCGGTGCTACACCCGGCGACTTGCGTGGCCGTGGAGTGCGTGCCGGCTTCGATGGCGTGGTGTCGTCATCCGTTGCTTCAGAGTCTGCGTCAACAACCTTTTTCTTAGGAATCTTGATGGGAGGCAGTTGCGAAACGGGGCGGGCGTCACTCGAAAGCCACTGGGGGCGCTCGGGCAACTTGGCCATTCCCTTGAAGATCTTGTCGAGCTCAACGTGGTCGAGCGTCTCTTTCTCCATGAGTTCGCGGGCAAGCTTGTCGAGCACCTTGCGGTTCTCGTTGAGCATCTGCCAGGCCTCGTCGTGGGCCTGCTCGATGAGCAACCGCACCTCGTCGTCGATGAGCTTGGCCATGTCGTCGGAGTATTCGCGGCTCGAACCCATGTCGCGCCCCATGAACGGTTCGCTAGAGCCGGAGCCGAGCTTGACCGAACCGACACGAGCACTCATGCCGTACTCGGTGACCATGCGACGAGCAATCGAGGTTGCCTTTTCAATGTCGTTGGAGGCGCCGGTAGTCGGGTCGTGGAACACGATTTCTTCCGCGACGCGGCCACCCATCGCGTAGGCGAGCTGATCGAGCAGTTCGTTACGCGATACGGAGTACTTATCCTCGAGCGGCATAACCATCGTGTAGCCGAGCGCACGACCGCGAGGAAGGATCGTGATCTTAGTGACAGGGTCGCTATTGCGCATCGAAGCGGCAGCCACGGCGTGACCACCTTCGTGGTAGGCCGTCACGAGCTTTTCTTTCTCGTTCATGAGGCGCGAACGACGCTGCGGCCCGGCCATAACGCGGTCGACGGCCTCGTCGAGAGCACGGTTGTCGATGAGCTGCGCGTTGGAGCGAGCGGTCAACAGGGCTGCTTCGTTGAGCACGTTGGCAAGGTCTGCACCGGTGAATCCGGGTGTCTTGCGAGCAAGAACTTCCAGATCGACACCTTCGGCCATGGGCTTGCCCTTGGCGTGCACTTCGAGAATCTGCTTGCGGCCGCCCTTGTCGGGAGCATCCACACCGATCTGGCGATCGAAGCGACCCGGGCGCAGCAGCGCGGGGTCGAGAACGTCGGGGCGGTTGGTAGCAGCGATCAAGATCACGTTGGCGGTGGCGTCAAAGCCGTCCATTTCAACCAGCAGCTGGTTGAGGGTCTGCTCGCGCTCATCGTTACCGCCACCGATTCCGGCACCACGGTGGCGACCGACAGCATCGATCTCGTCGATGAAGATGATCGCGGGAGCGTTCTGCTTGGCCTGCTCGAAGAGGTCACGAACACGGCTTGCACCGACACCCACGAACATTTCGACGAAGTCAGAACCGGAGATTGTGTAGAAGGGCACGCCAGCTTCACCCGCGGTGGCCTTGGCCAACAGGGTCTTACCGGTTCCGGGAGGGCCGTACAGCAGTACGCCCTTCGGAATGCGAGCACCAACAGCCAAGAACTTGGCCGGCTCCTTCAGGAAGTCTTTGATTTCTTCCAGCTCTTCGATGGCCTCGTCAGCACCAGCGACATCCGCGAACGTTGCCTGCGGGGTGTCTTTACCCACGAGCTTGGCCTTCGACTTGCCGAACTGCATGACCTTGCCGCCGCCACCCTGCATGCGGCTGAAGATGAAGAAGAAGATGATGCCGATGATCAGGAACGGCAGCATGATCGAGAGGAACGAAACGAAGAAGTTCTCCTGAGGAACCTGGTCGTTGAATTCCTTCACGTCGGCGCCGTTGACCGCAGAAACGATCTCGGTGCCACGCGGCGCTACGTAGTAGAACTGCACCTTCGTGCCGTTGTCGCCGTCAGCTTTGGAGAGCTCGAGGTCAACGCGCTGCTCACCGTCAATGATGGTGGCTGAGGACACCGTCGATCCCTGAAGAAGGTCGAGGCCCTCTTGAGTGGAGATCTCTTTGTAGCCCTCGCCTAGGAGCAAGCTCGCGGCGATCGAGACGGCGGCGATACCGATGATGATGTACGGGACCGGGCCGCGAAAAATGCGCTTAAAATCCATGATGTTCCGAGTCGGGTGACCCAGTGCCTCTCTCTGAAGAAACGTGCTGCAAGGTTACCGGTATCGCGCTGCAAGACCACTGCGTGTTTGCCCTCGGCGTAATGCGTGCTGGGCCCCGTTGTGGTTACTCAGGACGCAGCCACGGTCGCGGCGAGCGCTGATGTCTGCTGTGCTACTCGTTTTCGGCTGTAACGGTGAAGGTCTGAACGCGCGGCGGAAGCTCTGGACTCATCAAGATGTGGCACTTGAGTCGTCCGCGCTCTCCCGCGATCGTCCAGTTCGTCGCAGCCGGAGTATCGCTGAGGGTGCGCGGCAATTCCGTGAGCGGAGCGCTCGTGAGCGGCCCCACTTCGGCGATGGCTTGTGCGATCCCTGCGATGCGTTCTGTCCACGGAACATCGAGCGCCAGGTTCACGGCGGCGAGCTCGTCGGCGGTAGGGGTATCCCACTGACGAACAAGCCCGTCGAACACCTCGCGCGCTGCACAAGTTTCGGGCCACGCCGGAGCAGGCGTCGTCAACTCGCCATAGGCGGTGAGGGCGGCCTGCAGAGCCTGCGTCGCCGGAATCGAGGATGCTGCAAAGGTGCCATTCTCGAACGCCACGATGCCGAGCCCCGTCGGCGCGTGCCAGCGCATGTGGGCACTCACGCCGGGGTAACCGCCCGAGTGCGACACGATTTTCGTCGTACCCTCATCGATGAACAGGCCGTAGCCATAACCGTGCGCGGTCGGCTCGGAGAACTCGGCGACCTTCGACATGCCCGTGGGCACCGCACGCTGAATCTGCTGAAGTTCACGGCGGCTAGCGGCAGACAGGGGTCCGTCTGAAGTGTCCTCCGGATCGAGGGCACCCGCGAGCCACAGCGACCAACGAACAAGGTCGGTCGCGCTGGAAAACAAACCACCCATGGCCGAGAAGACTCCGGGCCCGGTGAACGGCTGAACCTGCCACTGCCCATTCGCGAGTCGGTAACCGAGGGCGGTATCGGCATCCGGATCTTCGGCAAAGGTCGTCGAGGTGAGACCAAGCGGCTCGAGAATTTCGGCGGCGATTGCTTCGATGTACGGGCGACCCGTGATCTCGGCAATGACTTCACCGAGCAGGGCGTAGCCGAGGTTCGAGTACTCAAAGCGAGTGCCGGGCAAGCTGGAATAGCGGATGCCCGCCGCCATGAACTCGTCGAGCTCGGCCCGCGTCATCTCCTCTACGCGGTCGCCCCACGGGTTATCGGTCGGGAACCCCGCCGACATCGTCATGAGCTGACGCACACTCGGAGTCACGGGAGCCGCCGCGGGCTCGAGAGCGGTGAAGGCGGGAACGAAGTCAGTGATCGGCGCATCGAGGTTGAGCTGGCCACGATCGCGCAGCATCAGCAGCATCGTGCACGTGAAACTCTTCGTGCACGACGCGATACGGAACACCGTGTCACGATCGGGAACGTTGCCCTCGCCGAGAACTTTCTCGCCGTAGCCACCCTCCAGCACGATGCCGTCGGGTCCGAAGACCGCGAAGAACGATGCTGGGGCCTTCTGCTCGGCTACCCGATTCTCGAACAACCCAACGATCTCGCTGGACGCCTGATCAATTACTGCCTTCGCCCGCATTCAGCCGGCCCTACGCGTATACGTGGGGCGCGAGTACTGCAATACCGCGAAGGTTGCGGTACTTCTCGGCGAAGTCGAGGCCATAACCGACCACGAACGCGTTCGGGATGTCGAAACCGACGTACTTGACGTCAACCTCGACCTTGGCGGCATCCGGCTTACGCAGCAGGGTGCAAATTTCTACCGAGGCAGCGCCACGGCTGCGCAGGTTGCCGAGCAGCCACGAGAGCGTGAGGCCCGAGTCGATGATGTCTTCCACGATGAGAACCTTGCGGCCCTCGAGGTCGCTGTCGAGGTCTTTGAGGATGCGAACGACACCCGAGGACTGCGTGCCGGCGCCGTACGAGGAGACGGCCATCCAGTCCATCTCGATGGGCAGAGCCAATTCGCGAGCCAGGTCGGCCATCACCATGACGGCACCGCGAAGCACGCCAACCAGCAGCACCTTCTCGCCGGCGTAGTCGATCTCGATCTGACGCGCCATCACGGCGATCTTCTCGTGGATCTCTTCTTGGGTCAGAAGGACCTCGCTGAGGTCTCCTTCGACATCGCTAAACTGCATCGCGTTCCTCACTGTGGGCCGAAAAGTGGAGTAGGTTCTCTCGTCGTTCAACCCTAACGCCGGGAACGTCGATCGGCCCCTGCCCCCTCCAGTCGGTGACGAGCCTCGCGATCTCCAGAGTGTGCGTTCGACTGAGCGACACATGGAACTCGCTGGCCACCGCCAACCTAATCAAACGCTGGCGTAGCGCGGCAGGATTCGCAGCGAGCGCACGCACCGGCAACGAGATTCCGGCCTCCGAAATCTCGGCCAAATCTTCGGCCATTTCTTCGGCAAAATGATCGAGAGCGTCGGCATCTTCGCGCGCTTGGTCGGCCGTACGCACCAAAGCGTCGCGGATGCCGGGCCCCAGTTCGCTTTCCAGCAGCGGCAAAATAGTCTGCCGCACCCGCACTCGCGTGTACGCGGTATCGAGGTTGTGCGGGTCATTCCACGCCACGATGCCGGAGTCTTCGCAGCACTGAACGGTCGTGGTTCGCGGCACAGCCAGCAGCGGCCGCAGGTACTGGCCGGTGTCCGTTGCCATCCCCTTGAGGCTGCCGGCCCCGCTGCCGCGGGCAAGGCCGAGCAACACGGTTTCAGCCTGGTCGTCGAGGGTGTGGCCGAGCAGCACACGGATCGCGCCATGCTCGGCGGCGGCAGCGGCGAGCGCCGCGTAGCGCGCGTCCCGGGCGGCAGACTCGGGGCCTCCGGCGTCACCGACGAGTACCGAGCGGATGTCGACGGGGTCGAGCCCGAGGTCGTGCGCCTGCTGCGCGGCGGCGGCGGCGACATCCGCTGACCCGTCTTGAAGGTTGTGGTTCACGATGACGGCACCGGCGCGCAGGCCAGCCTTGGACGCTTCGAAGGCTGTCGCGGCTGCCAGCGCGAGGGAGTCGGGGCCGCCGCTGAGGGCGACGAGAACGAGCGGCTGCTCTTTGACAGCGCCTGCCGATAAACCTTCGGGCACCGGCAAGGAACTGAGTGCAGTGCGCACTGCACGCCGAACATCAGCAATTGCGGGGGTCAGACGGGGGCGCCGTTCGGAGTGCATCCAGTAACGTTATTGCAGCAACCCCACATTTTTCTTAGGAGCAGCTACATGGCCGCATACGACGTTGTCGTTGAGATTCCGCGCGGAAGCCGGAACAAGTACGAAGTCGACCACGAAACCGGTCGCGTATTTCTCGACCGTTTTCTCTTCACCACCTTCGCCTACCCCACCGACTACGGCTTCTTCGAGAACACTCTCGGCCTCGACGGTGACCCGGTTGACGCGCTGATTCTGCTCGACGCCCCCACCTTCCCCGGTGTGGGCGTCTCGGTTCGCCCGGTCGCCGTGCTCAACATGAGCGACGATGGCGGCATCGACTCCAAGGTCATCTGTGTTCAGGCCAAGGACCCGCGCTGGTCGCACATTCAGGACCTGAACGACGTTCCTGAGTTCACGCGCAAGGAAATCGAGCACTTCTTCGAGCACTACAAAGACCTCGAGCCCGGCAAGTGGGTCAAGATCGACGGTTGGGGCGACGCTGCTGAAGCGGAAGCAATCGTTCAGGCTGGCTTCGAGAAGCTCAAGGCCGAAGGCCACTAGGCAGCTCTCAGCGCACACCGCGCTGCACGATCAATGGCGGATGCTTCGGCATTCGCCATTGGCGTTTAAGCGGCGAGAGCGGCTCAGCGCTCGCCTTGGTCAGCTCGAGCCGCAGCGAACCGCTCCAGCCAATCATGGCCCACTTGGATGCCGCGCGCCGCGTCGTGCTCCCAGAAGTAGCCGCTGCGCACGATGCCCGCGTTGTTGATGAGCACGTGTAATGTTCCGACTTCGGTGCGGATGCGCTCGGCGACTGAGTGCATGCCGTGCTCCCTCTACGAGAGACCTCGTTGCCTCACGCGTGTGCTCAGACGTTAGCCGAGGCTAACGCCCTTACCGGACATGAATGTGACGGGGTTCGTAGTGTCCCAGCCGTTGGGACGAACTTCAAAGTGGAGGTGGCAGCCGGTGGAGTTTCCGGTGGTTCCGACCTCGGCGATTTTTTGTCCGACGGACACACTCTGGCCGTACGACACCTTGATGCCGCCATCAATAATGTGACCGTAGGCAGTGCGCACTCCACCAGCGTGTTCGATGATGATGTAGTTGCCGTAGCCGCCGTTCCAGCCATAACCGGCGTAAACGACGGTTCCGCTTGATGCGGCGTAGATCGGTGAGCCACAGCTGGCGCCAATGTCAGTTCCCTTGTGGAAGCTGGAACCGTAGTTCGAGCTATAGCCGTACACCGACGTGATGTAGCCATAGGCGGGCTTAGTCCAACCGTTGGCGCTCGAGGAGCCTGAACCACCACTAGAGCCACCGTTTTGAGCGGCGGCGGCAGCGGCAGCCGCGGCTGCCGCAGCAGCAGCCGCCTTCTCAGCGGCGATGCGTTCTTCTTCGCGTTTCTGCACCCCAGCCTGATAGTCAGCTTCGGTGATTACGCGCTCTGCGGTGAGAGCGGCAAGCTGCGCTTCGAACTCGTCCTTGCGCTCTTGCTGTTCCGCGACGGCGGACTCTGCCGCTGCTGCTGCTGCTTGAGCTTCCTCAAACGCTTCCTCAGCGGCGATCTTCAACACTTCCAGCTCAGCGCGGGCCACTTCTGCAGCATCCGAAAGCGACTGGGCGGTGTTGCGCGCTTGGACTGCGTTATCGAAGAGAGCTGAAGTCTGCTGGGAAATCTTCGAAGACATTCCCAAGTTGTACAGCAGTGCGTCGGCATCCTGAGAGTTGGCAAGAAGGCTGGTGGTGACGTCTCCGCCGCCGGCGCGCACGAGGCGCGCGGCCAGCTCGCCGATGCGCTGTTCAGCGTCATCGGCTTCGGCGCTGGCGTCATCCGCCTGCTCTTGCAAAGCTTCCGTCTGCGCGGATTTGGCCTGGTACTTCGTGTCGGCCTCTTGCCACACGTTTCCCTTTTCTTCGGAATCCTTTTGAGCGGCAACGGCTTGATTCTCGAGCTCGACCAGCGCGGCCTTGATGCGGTCGACTACCTGCTGAGTCGCCGCTTCGTTGTTGCGGGCTTCGGTGACTTCACTCCATGTCGGGTAGTCATCGGCGAAAGCAGCCTGGCTGTTTCCCGCGACAACACTGACCCCGACGACAAGGCTGAGCGCCGCGACGAAACCGATAACTCGAAAAGATTGTGAGCGAAGCCTGGGCTTTGCTGCGGTCCCCCGACGCGCATGCATGACCTTCAATTGTTCCCCTAAACATTGTTGAGCGCCGACTAATGGCCATTAGTCACACGAATAACATTGACCACACTAACAACATGCGACCCAAAAGTCTCAACCTTTTATTGAATGCAATTGCGACATGACGGGGCACTTGTCGCCGTAGATGCCGAAGTACAGCTTCTCGGCCCGCACTCGCTGAGGCGTTAGCCGAGTTGAATGCCTTGGCCCGCCATGAACGGAACGGGGTCGGTCGTATCCCACCCGTTGGGGCGCACCTCAAAGTGAAGGTGGCATCCGGTGGAGTTTCCGGTTGTACCCACGCTGGCGATCCTTGTGCCCACGGCCACGCTCTGGCCATAAGAAACCTCGATACCACCGTCGACGATGTGACCGTACGCGGTGCGCAATCCGCCAGCGTGCTCGAGGATGATGTAGTTTCCGTAGCCACCGTTCCAGCCATAACCGGCGTAGACCACGGTTCCACTCGACGCCGCGTAAATGCCGGCGCCACAACTCGCACCGATATCGGTGCCCTTGTGGAAGCTGGAACCATAATTCGAGCTGTACCCGTAAACGGAAGTGATGTAGCCGCCAGCCGGCCGCGCCCAACCGCTCAGGCTGATCTCACCAGCATCCAAGTTCGGCACCTGTGCCGCCGCCTCTTCGGCCGCACGAGCGGCCTCACGTTCCCGCACGCCCTCAAGGTAGCTCGCTTCAGTTGCTTCACGAGCAGACGTCAAGGCTGCGAGCTGAGCGTCAAACTCGATCTTGCGCTCTTGCTGCTCGGCGAGAGCTTCTTCGGCGGCTTGAGCCGCAGCCTGAGCCTCGGCGAACGCTTCTTCAGCGGCGATCTTGAGGATCTCCAGCTCAGCGCGAGCGACCTCAGCAGCATCGGTCAGTGACTGCGCCGTATTGCGAGCCTGAACGGCGCTCTCAAAGAGGGCGGATGTCTGCTGCGAAATCTTCGCCGACATACCGAGGTTGTAGAGCAACGCGTCGGCGTCCTGCGAGTTGGCCAGAAGGCTGGTAGTTACGTCGCCACCGCCGGCACGCACGAGCCGCGATGCAAGCTCACCGATGCGTGTCTCGGCTTCGTCCGCTTCGACGCTCGCGGCATCCGCTTGTTCTTGCAAAGTTTCAGTCTGGGTGGCCTTGGCCTGGTACTTGGTATCAGCCTCTTGCCAGATGTTGCCCTTTTCTTCGGCATTCTTCTGAGCGGCCGCGGCGTCAGCCTCAAGCTGAACAAGAGCAGCCTCGATGCGCTCGACGACCTTCTTGGTCGCGGCTTCATCGTTGCGGGCTTCGGTGACGTCGCTCCACGTGGGGTAGTCGTCGGCGAAGGCGGCCTGGCTTGTGCCGGCCACAACGCTCACTCCGACCACGAGGCTGAGGGCTGCGGCGAAGCCAATCACGCGAAAAGTCAGGGGGCGGCGGGCTCTGGTTGCCGTGGTTCCGCTACTCGAATGCATGACCTTCATTATTCCCCTCGGCGCAAAAGTCTCAACCACTTACTGAACGTAGTATCAGGCGCCTCAAAAGTCGGGTACATTTAAGCCTGTTGGAAAAAGCGCTTCGAGAAATATCAGGCAGTTTGCTTCTCAGTTTGGTAAATCACGAAACGCACCGTATGCTTTTCCCTCGGTAGCTAAGAAGTTCTGTGACTTCGAGGCCCCATCGTTTAGTGGCCTAGGACACCGCCCTTTCACGGCGGCAGCACGGGTTCGAATCCCGTTGGGGTCACCAGACACACACAGAATTTAATAGCTTGGCCCTGTAGCGCAGTTGGTTAGCGCGCCGCCCTGTCACGGCGGAGGTCGCCGGTTCAAGTCCGGTCAGGGTCGCAAAACAGAAAGCCTCTTCGCAAGGAGGGGCTTTTTCTGTAGCAAGGGGCAACTCTTGCGCGTAGGAGGAAACTCTTACGGCTCTGTAGCTCAGTTGGTAGAGCGCACGACTGAAAATCGTGAGGTCACGGGATCGACGCCCGTCGGAGCCACTTGACCCTTTCCCGGGCTTCTACCGGGCGAGGGTCATTTTTTTGCCCACGTGGGCTTCCGCGCCCGACTCGGGCTCGGCCCTGCATTTCCATCGAACGCTGGCCGGCCTTCTGCCTTTCGATGTGACCGCTACGGAAATTCAGGAGATCCCGGAACGAGCGCCCAACAAGCCCAGGTTTCTTCTGAGATCTGCATGCAGGCGTTCGCCAATCTCCTGAGTTTTCGAAGGCAGGATTGAGCAACGTACCTTTACAGGCGAAATCTGAGTACGCTCTGTTCCCACGGAAGCGAAAACGCTCGCCGCACAGACCAGCGTGAGGAGCCCCTACGCAGTGAGCGCACTCCTCGAGTTTCTGGTTCTACTCTTCGCCGCGTGGCTACCGGTGAACCCGATGAACCACCGAACGCGTGATCGTCGACTTCTTGAGGCCCAGAAAGTGATGTGCGCGATTCGAGCGCTGGATGGCCGCGTTCTCAACATCGGAACCGAGTGGAGCTTTGGCGTGAGTGAGATCGCCGACCGTCAGCTGAAGTTCTCGCCAACTACGGGAATTGTTGGCAATCGCACGGTTGCCGTGCTCGCTTTAAAGCCGATTGACGGGGATCCCCGCTTCGGCACCACCCCAGGGTGGGCAGACTCGGCGCACTTCACAGTTTCGACGGGTGCTGGCGATTTAGCGTTGGCTTTTCCTAAGTACCTCACCAGCGAAGTCTTTGCGTTGCTTTTCCCTGAGCCGCAGCGCACTCCCGACAACACCCCATCACCTCGCTGAGCCAGCGAAATTTCCCCAGCTCGCGAATGCCAATGCCGCTGCCACTGCTGCCGCGACCCTCAACTTGGGGCATCTTCGCGAGCTAGCGATCGCGAGTTCTCGTGGAAAGATTTGAGAGTGACTGAACAGAACGCCGAAGCGAGCACTGAACCGGTTATTGACGACCAGCCAGACTTTCCCTGGCTCACCATTGCGATCGTCGCACAATCTATTGCGGTGGTGTGGAGCTTGTTCCCCGCGTCCGACGCAAGTGTCTCGCTCGTCATGGCTGGCATCTTCAACTTCGGCCTGCTGATCCTGCTGAAGCGTGGCCAAGGATGGGCGCGCAGAGCGTTTCTCACCCTCAGCATCTGGAGCATCGCCATCCGCAGCTTGTCCGCGTTCCTAGAGCAGTATCTGCCCAACGATTCGTTCAACGCTGACTGGGCCAACATCCTTCTCACCGCGATCGCGGCGTACGCCGTGTTTCAGCTCACGCCGCCTTCGCGCGCTCCCGAAGCGCGCCCCTAGAGACCCCGCGGAGATAGATCGTGACCGACGCGGCACGAAGTTCGCGACGGTGCCGTCACGAGAGTAAGACTCGCCGCGTCGCTTACAGAGTCGCGACCTCGAACAGGTTGCAGGCGTTGGGCCCGCCCTCGAGCCCGGTCGTGAACCACTGCTGACGCTTATCGCTTGAGCCGTGCGTCCACGTCTCGGGAATTACTTGACCCCGTGTTGACTCCTGGATGCGATCGTTGCCGACCGCAGAAGCTGCGCTGAGGGCACCACTCGTGAGCAATCACGTACATTTCGGCCAGGGGACCGCCGGTGGAACCGAAGCGCGTGCGCAGGTCGTCATAGAACGCAGTGTCAACGTAGATCGTCTCGTCGGGCGGGCAATAGAAGGGGCCGCCCGCGGCGCGAGACCCGGTCGGGATTGATTCGAGTATTGTCGTTGAAAGTCACAGACTGAATTTATGCCCGGCATCCGCTGTTTAGCCGCTTTGTTCTCGCAGTGAGCAGCCCGGTTTTGGGCCATCCCGGGCAGGAATATGCTGGAACGATGGATGACGCTACGAACTCGAGCTGCGGAGACTCCTGCACCTGCTCACCGCAGCGCAGCGCGGCGGCGCCCCTCGGCCTGCCACTCTCCACACCTCCCAGGTCTTCTGCACGCGCCGAATCAGCGACCTTTGCGCCCGGTTCCGGAAACCACCTCATCGAGCAGTCCGGAATACCCGCCGGCACCTTCGTGATGGGCGACTCCTCGGGCGATCACAACGCCGCCGATGGCGAACTGCCGCAGCATCCGGTCGCCCTGAGCGCTTTCTCAATCGATGTCACGAGTGTCACTAACGACGACTTTGCACAATTCGTAGAGGCCACGGGCTACCTCACCGAGGCCGAGACCTTTGGCAATTCAGCGGTGTTCCATCTCGCTGTCGATGCCCCCGAAGAAGACATCATGGGGCGTGCAGCGGGAGCTCCATGGTGGCTCGGAGTGAACGGTGCCGACTGGAAGCACCCCGGTGGACGCAACTCATCCCTCGAAGGCTTGGGCGATCATCCGGTGGTGCACATCAGCTTCAACGACGCGCAAGCCTATTGCGCGTGGGCGGGCCGGCGCCTGCCCACCGAAGCCGAGTGGGAGTACGCCTCGCGCGGCGGCCTCGACCAGACCAAGTATCCGTGGGGCAACGAGGAGATGGATGCCGGCGGCTGGCGCACCAACATCTTCCAGGGTGAGTTTCCCCGCACCAACACTCTCGACGACGGCTATCTCACCACCGCGCCCGTGCGAAGCTTCGAGCCCAACGGCTTCGGACTCTTCCAAACCGTGGGCAATGTGTGGGAGTGGTGCGCCGACTGGTACGACGCCAACTACTACGCGACGCTCCCTACTGACTCCCCCACTGCGAACCCCGGCGGCCCGCGTGACGGAACGGTTCGCGTGCTGCGCGGCGGCAGCTACCTGTGCCACATCTCGTACTGCAATCGGTACCGCAACTCGGCCCGCTCACAGAACACGCCAGACTCGTCGATGGGCAACGCGGGGTTTCGCACGGTGGCGCTCTAGCTAGCCGTAGACCCGCGCAATCGACAACAACTCGCGCAACGCCAGCGGCCCAACGCTGCTACGCCAGATCCCGCGCCCGCTCCGCTATCCGCTCCGGTACTCTTGAGCCATGAACTTCATCTCCGTCGTCACCGTTCTGGGCAAGGCTGTTCTCGTTGTTATTGGCGCGATCGTCATCCTCACGGGTGTCATTTTGCTTGTGAACCTTGCAGTGCCGAGCATTCTCGGTGGGTTCGCCTAACAAGCGCACTACTACGCCGCACGGTCGATCTCCTCGCCCGAGCGTGCCGATTTCACTACGCGCAGCTCCACCGTGCTCACTTCTGTACCTGAGCGACACCCGCATCTCAGCAATTCTTAGGTTAAGTCCACTCAGGGAGTTCTAGGCTGGCACTCAACCTAAGGAGAACGTAATGCGCGAATCCAGAGATGTAGTCCGGCAGATCACGGTTGCGGCGAGCGCGACCTTCGCCCTCATCGGAGCCTTCGTCGGTTCCGGAGCGTATGGGGGAACTCCCGTTCAAGAAGTTGCCGGCGGAGCACTCAGTGCTGATGCCACCGTGATCGCACCCGCCGGTTCCGCTTTCACTATCTGGAGCGTCATCTACTTTGGGCTCGTGGCCTATGCCGTCTGGCAGATGCTTCCCAAACAGACCAACACCGAACTGCACCGCCGCGTCGGCTACTGGGTGGCCGCCTCGCTCGTGCTCAATGCCGCGTGGATCCTCTCGATCCAGTTCGACATGCTCGCGCTGAGCGTGCCCGTCATCATTCTTCTGCTGCTCGTGCTCATTCGGGCCTACCTGATCACCGTAAAGCTACCGGCGGCGGGTGCGGTGGATGCCATCATCACCGACGGCACCATCGGCCTCTACCTCGGTTGGGTATGCGTTGCCACCGCCGCGAACATCGCAGCGTGGTTGAACGCCATCGGCTTTGACGGCTGGGGAATCTCGCAAGATGTCTGGGGCATTGTTGTTGTTGCTGTAGCCGGCGCTGCGGGAATCGCGCTCGCCGCTCGCGGTCGCGCCCACTTCGCCCCGGCTCTTTCGCTCAGCTGGGGACTCGCGTGGCTTGCGGTCGCCCGCCTTACGGGGGACCTCATTTCACAGCCCACTGCGATCGCTGCCATCATCGCTGTCGCTGCGGTCCTGACGAGCGCGGCTGTCTTCGCCGTCGCTCAACTGCGTGCTGAACAGAAGGCCTAATGAACGACGCCGCACCGTCACGGCGACGGTGGTGGGGGCTTCTCTTCATCAGCATCGCCGTGGCGCTGATCATCGTCGATTCGACAATCGTCAACGTGGCGATCCCCTCTGTCGTCGAAGATCTCGATCTCAACTCCACGCAGGTGCAGTGGGTTCAAGAGAGCTACACGCTTGTTTTCGCCGCGCTGCTGCTCGTGTTCGGCACGCTGGCTGATCGCTATGGCCGACGCCGCGTTCTCCTCATCGGTGTCGTCGTCTTCGCGCTTTCGTCGATTCTCGCCGCGACCGCGGCAAGCGGAGACCTGCTCATCGCCTCCCGCCTCGTGCAGGGCATCGGCGGCGCGATGATTCTCCCCTCCTCGCTCTCCACAATCAACGCCACCTTCCGCGGCCGCGAGCGCGCCATCGCGTTCGCTGTCTGGGGTTCCACCATCGGCGGAATGGCTGCGGTAGGCCCGCTCCTCGGCGGCTGGCTCACGACGTACTACTCGTGGCGCTGGGCCTTCGGCATCAACGTGCCACTGGGTGTCATCATCGTGATCGGCATCCTGGTCTTCACGATTGAATCGAAGGAACCCTCCGCCCAACGACGAGTGGATATCGTGGGCGCAGTTCTCTCCGTAGTGCTGTTCGCGTCGCTGGTCTTCGCTCTCATTGAGGGCCGCAGCTACGGCTGGTTCTTCAGCGACACCCCTCCCGCGTTCTGGACGTGGAACATCTCCCCGATCCCATTCGCGTTCGCCCTGGCTCTGGTGAGCGGCATAGTGTTTGTGCGCTGGGGCTTCGCCCGCGAGCGCGCCGGCAAGTCAACGATGCTCGCGTTCGGACTGCTGAAAATTCCGTCGTTCCGCAACGGCAACATCGCCGCGATGATCGTCTCGCTCGGTGAGTTCGGCATCATCCTGTCGCTGCCGTTGTGGCTGCAGAACGTGCTCGGTTATGACGCACTGCAGACCGGGTTCGTCATCCTCGCTCTCGCGATTGGTTCGTTCGTCGCGAGCGGTTTCGCGGGTGCATTCGGCAACAAGGTCACGCCCGTCACGATCGTGCGGGTCGGCATCGCAGCCGAGATTGTCGGCATCCTGATCGTGGCATTCGCCCTGAGCCCGGATGCGCAGTGGTGGCACATCGCGCCCGGCCTCTTCATCTACGGCTTCGGAGTCGGCCTCGCTACCGCCCAGCTCACGAGCGTGGTGCTCAAGGATGTGCCCCTCAGCCAGTCGGGCCAAGGTTCCGGAACGCAAAGCACGGCCCGTCAGGTCGGCTCCGCGCTCGGAATCGCCATTCTCGGCACCGTGCTCTTCGCGAGCCTCGGCACCGGGCTCGACGCCAAGCTCGCCGAGCGCGCCGACATTCCCGCCGAAGCCCGCAGTCAGATCGTCGACCTCGTGGTCGACTCTGCGGGCACCGGAATCAGCGCGCTTGATGCTCAGTCGCCGGATGCCGCAGCCGACGCCCGTCAAGCCTTCACCGACTCGACACGGTATTCCGCGCTCGCGGCTGCTGGATTCTTGGCGTTCGGGTTCCTCGCGAGCCTGCGCCTCGACAGCGGACGTCGCGGCGATGACGACGCCGAGGGCTCCGCCACAGAAGCGGGCTCCACTACGACTACGAGCGAACCGTAGCAACGGGCCCGCCCCCGCAAGTCGCCCCCTCGACAGAAGGCTAGCTAGCAGTCAGCTCGAGCCACTCCGACACAAAAGAGGCTGGTTCCCCGCACAATGCGGGGGACCAGCCTCTTTTAGTGCCGACGCTTAGCGGCGCTTCTTCTGCTTGAGATCCTTTTCGTGCACGGGCTCTTCGCCCGAGGCACGGCGCGTGGCGTAATAGTCGCGAGCCTCGTTCTGGCGCTTCGCTTCGATACCCGAGGCAATCGGTGCGCGCACCAACTCGTCGGTCAGACCGAAAGCGGCCACGAGATCCAGAGCCTGCGGACGCAAGCGCGGCAGCAGGCGGTCGTCGATGTAGTCGGTGATGGCCTGCGCGCGGTTCGTGGAGATGCGACCGTGCATGAGGTACCACGCGAGGTTCTTCTCGATCAGAGTGAAGCCGAAGAGGTCGCGCAGCCAGGTCATGACCTGAGCGGTTTCCTTGTCTTCGATCTTCTCGATGGCGCGAGTGAACGCCTCCCACTGCAGCAGCTCACCGTGCGCGTACGCGGTCAGGATGAGCTGGTTCTGGTGACTGTTGAAGAGAGCGGCAGCCTCGGCCTGCGGAAGCTTGCTGGCCGGTCGCAACTTGCCCGCGACATCCGCCACCATTGTTTCGACCCGATCGGTGAGCAGCTGACGCTGGGAGTCAGTGTCGCGAACGTAGCCGATCGAGCGGGCGGTAGAACCGAAGTCGACCACGTTCTGAGCGAAGCGGCGAAGACCCGTGCGGTTGACGGCAGCCTCATTGACCTGGTCGGCAACGTAGTGAGCCATCGCACCCGCATCCGCCCCCGCAAACTTGCGCGAGTAGTCGGTGAGCAGTCGCTTAGCGACGAGCTGGAGCAGCACGTTGTTGTCGCCCTCGAAGGTGGCGTAGATGTCGAGGTCGGCGCGCATCTGCGTGAGGCGGTTTTCGGCCATGAAGCCGGAGCCACCGCAGGCCTCGCGGGCCTCTTGCAGGGTGTCGAGCGCGGCCCACGTGCTGAGCGGCTTGAGCGCAGCGGCGATCGTTTCGAGGTCTTGGCGGTCAGCATCGGTGTCGGTGCGGCCCGAGAAAACTCCGTCGAACTTGTCGAGGAACTCCTCGTGCGCGAAGGACATCGCGTAGGTCTGAGCCAAGCGCGGCAGCAGTCGGCGTTGGTGACGCTGATAGTCCAGAATCACTTCTTCGTTGGTGTTGCTGGATGCCGTGAACTGTCGGCGTTCCGAGCCGTACTTGATGGCGATGTTCAAGGCCAGCTTGCTCGCGAGCACCGCGGCGCCATCGAGCGAAACCCGGCCCTGAACAAGTGTGCCGAGCATCGTGAAGAAGCGACGACCGGGGCTGTCGATGTCGGAGGTGTAGTCACCGTTCTCGTCGACGTTGCCGTAGCGGTTGAGGAGGTTGGTGCGAGGAACGCTAACGTGGTCGAAGTGAAGACGACCGTTGTCGATGCCGTTCAGACCACCCTTGAGGCCGTCGTCTTCGGTCGAGACTCCGGGGAGCGGGCCGTTGTCGTCGCGTAGCGGAACGTAGAACGCGTGAACGCCGTGGTTGACGTCCTTGGTGATGAGCTGGGCGAAGACCGTCGCTGCCTTGCCGTGGAGCGCCGCGTTGCCGAGGTATTCCTTCCACGCGGCGCGGAACGGGGTGTTGATGACGAACTCATCGGTGTCGGCATCGTAGGTCGCGGTAGTAGCGATACTCGCGACATCCGAGCCGTGACCAATCTCGGTCATCGCGAAGGCGCCGGGGGTCTTGAGGCTCATGATGTCGGGCAGCCACTTGTCGTGATGCTCTTTCGTGCCGAGGTGCACGACAGCAGAACCAAAGAGGCCCCACTGCACGCCCGACTTGATCTGCAGTGACGGGTCGGCCAGAACGGTTTCCTCGAACGCGGCGATGTTTCCGCCGTGGTTGTCGTCGCCGCCGAGCTCAATCGGGAACGCGCGGTGAACGGCTTTGTTCTCGACGAGAAGCGAGAGCTGGTGCAGCACACGCTCGCGGTGGTCTTCCATAGAGAGACCGTCGACGCGGTGGAACTCGGGGTTCGACATCAGGGTGCGCGACTCTTTGCGCTCCTTCGCCCACTTACCCAACAGGTATTCGCCCAACCACTCAACATTGATGGCGGGGGCTGCGTCTGTCGTCGCGGCGGGGGAAGGTGCGGCGTCAGGGGCTGCGGTGGATGACTGCGGCGCCTCGTCGGTCGCCGTGTGGTCGTGAACCTGGGTCATGGCTATCTCGATTCGTGAAAGTTCGGTAATCGTCACGTTACGAGCGTTGCCCGTGGCCGCAAAGTGTCTCGTTCACGGTCAACCAAGTGGATGCCAGACCCACCACATCCTTTTGTGCATAAACGCAAAACAGCCGCCATAGCGTTGTGGGAATCATTATTCAGTTGCCGTTGTTGGGCTCCGTGAAAGGATGTAACTATGTCGACAATCACTCTCACCTCAGAAGACTTTGGCCAGGCGGTCACTAAAGACGGAATCACGCTTGTAGATTTCTGGGCTGAATGGTGCGGTCCCTGTAAGCAGTTCGGGCCCATCTTTGAAGCCGCAAGCGAAGCCCACCCGGACATCACGTTCGGCAAGGTAGACACCGAAGACCAGCAGGAACTCGCGGGCGCTGCAGGAATCACCTCGATTCCGACGCTCATGGTTTTCCGCGAAGGCGTACTCGTCTTCTCGCAACCTGGCGCCCTTCCCGCACCTGCTCTCGAGCAGGTCATTGAAGGAGCCAAGAACCTCGACATGGTCGAGGTTCACAAGCAGGTTGCTGCCCAGCAGGCTGCCGCCGAAGCTGGCGAAGCTCCCACGGAGCACTCGCACTAACCGGTAGCACCACCGCAGACCACAAAGGCCCCGCCGACGTCATGTCGGCGGGGCCTTTGTTTGCGCGAATTGCGCCTGTCTATGGAGCGCCGAACGACGCAGCGAGATCTGCCACGAAGGCATCGATAGACCACGGCACGGAGAGCACAGTGGGTGCGATCATGCCCAGGGTTGCCCCGTCGAGGGAGCCGGGATAGTGAATCGTCCCTTCCGCTCCCGTGACACTATCCTCGACGAACGTCACCCAATAGGGCGCGGCTACCGTGTCCCCTAAATAAATCAGCACATCAGGGTCAAGCTGCACGATGTCCTCAGCCCACAAGTAATACACCTTGCCGTTTGCTGATTCTGAGTTGTACGCGACACCGGAGTCATCGGCATAGGTAAACCCAAGTTGCTCAAGCAGAGCAGCAATCGCCGTGTTCGATTTGCTGTAGGCGACAGAGCCCCCTTGCGGCGAGACAACCGCAATGGTCTTTCCTGCGAACTCCGGATGCGCCGCAGCCTGCGCGGCCAGCGACTCGTCGATTGACGCTAAGTGAGCCTCAGCCGCAGGCGTCTGCCCAACAATCTGCCCCATCTGGAGCAGGGTTTCGCGCCACGAGTTCGACGAGCTGAACTCTGGAGAGTCCAGGGCCGAAAGTGACGGACGGATCGTGGGCGCCACGTCAGGGAGAGAATCGTAAAACGCGATCCACGATGTGGGATCCATGTCAATCGGGTGGAAAGGCAACCCCGTAACGATGAGATCAGGCGACACAGCACTCACGTCCGCAAGATCGTCTCCCTCCAGTGGCTCGATCGTCGGAATTGCCGCGATACCGAGCGAGGCAATCGCCTCGTCGCGCCAATCACCCTCATACGAACGCTCTGAGGCTGCTGGCGCGATCCCCAAGGCTAAGAGAGAGTCCGTCTGCTCAGCACCGAAGGTGAAAATGTGACCTGGAGCTGTCTCGAGCGTGGTTTCGCCCCCGGAGTGCACGACTGTTTTGGGAAATGGGGGTGCAGCAGTCTCGGTGGGAGCAGGCCCTCCCGCTGGTGCCGCGGTGGGTTCGGGCTCTGCGGGCGGGCCGCAAGCGCCGAGCAAGACAGCCATAGCGACCCCCAGCGCAGCGACGGACGTTGTTCTTCTGAAAGCAGTAGACACCAGAGTCCCCAATCCAATAAGTGAGCGATTTCTCACTTCACCGTAGCGACTGGCTTATCTACCTCCCTTTCTGGTTACAAAGTTTGGCCTGATCGTTATCCAGGGGTGGTCGAATTGCCTAGCTTGCGAGAGCGCCAGCGAGGTTCTGGACGAAAGTATCCAAGGCCCACGGCACCGAAAGCGCAGTTGGTTGCGCCACACCCCAGTAGGAGGGTTCAGCGTTACCCGCGTAAAAAACAACGCCATTTGCGGCGGTAGGACTCTTCGACACGGCGGAATCCGCCGCCTCATTTGCCCCGATCACAATGATGTCAACGTCGAGCAGCGCTACCTGGTCGTAGGTCAGCAAAACGGCTGCCCCTGACTCATCGACAGCGTCGAATTCGATCGTCGACACATCGAGGGGGCTAAATCCCAAGTCTGCCAAGAGCGCAGAGAACGGAGAGGAAGCGGTGCGCACGTAGTATCCGCCTTCCGCCGCACCGACTGTTGCAATCGTCTTCCCCGAGAATTCAGGGTGGGCCGCTGCTGCCGCGGCGAGCGACGCGTCGATCGAATCGAGTAGCGCTTGTGCCTCGTTGGTCTGCCCCAGAGCCTGACCAGCCTGCATCAATGCTTCGCGCCAGGCCGTTGCCGAGCTGTAGCCTTCGGGAGCGATTGCGGCGGTGGTCGGACGAACAGTGGGCGCAACGTCGTCAAGGGAAGAGTAGAACTCCGCCGTGGGCTCCGGATCGCAGTCATAGACGCAATACATCAACCCGGCGAGAATGAGATCGGGAGCCAACGCTTCGACATCCGCAGGAGCACTGCCCGCGATATCACCGGAGTAACTATTCGGAGTCAGAATGACCGGGGCTTCCCCACCCACACCGGCGACCGCTTCTTCGCGCCAGGGAGCAACGAAGGCTTTCTCGATCCCGACCGGCGAACTTCCGAGCGCAAGCACAGCATCTGTTTGCTCGGCGCCGATCGTGACCACGCGCTCAGGCAGTAAATCGAGAGTTACCTCGCCGCCCTCGAAGACAAGAGTTGTCGGGAAGGCCGGAACCTCGGTAGCGCTCGGCACACTTGATGGTTGGGCCTCTGGATCCGAGGCCGGTGTGCAGCCGGCGAGCAGCAACGAGCACGCGAGACCTACCGAGACGAGAGTGATGCTTTTTGCGCGGCGCACAGCCATGAGTGGTTCCCCCGATAGAAATGGATGAGTTGTGATCTGAGGTTATGTCACCGATATCGTTTTTGGTGACCATATTTGCGCTGCGGCCTGATCGTTATCAACTGTTCGCCAAGCATCCGCCACCAGCACCGCGAGCAACGCACAAGAGGCCACTGACGTTTCTGTCAGTGGCCTCTATGCAAGAGATTGTGCGTGGTGATGCGTTAGTTCAGAGCGCCAGCAATCGCATCCACGAAGCTGTCGATTCCCCAGGGCAGCGAGAGCGCCGTGGGAGGCGATACCGAGGCGACGAGCGATGCGCCATTGACGGCGACGAGGCCACCGTTGGCGACGGCCGGGATGCTCTGGGCGTAAGGCTGCGCGGCGAAAATGTCGCCGACTTCTTCAGTCTCGGCGTAGGCAATCAGCAGATCGCTGTCGAGTTCATCGAGCTTCTCGTAGCTGAGCGTGTAGAAGAAGGTGGAGTCACCGTTGGAGAGGGCGTCAACGGCGGGCGCGTTCTCGAGACCAAGGTCGAGCAAGAACTCCACGCGGGGGTCGGCGGGCTTGTAGACGTAGAAGGTTCCGCCCACGTCGAAGGTGGCCGCAACGGTCTTGCCTTCGAATTCAGGATGCTCGGCCGCCTTCTCAGCGACGAGAGCGTCGATGTCTGCGAGCACTTCATCCGCCGCAGCCGACTGGCCGAGGGCGGTACCTGTGATGCTGATGACATCGCGCCACGGAGTCGACCACGGCAGCTCGGGGTAAGCGACAACGGGCGCGATCTCGCTGAGCAGGTCGTACTGCTCTTCGGTGATTCCCGAGTAGGTTGCGAGGATCAGGTCGGGAGCGGCTTCCGCGATCTGCTCGTAGGCGGGAGCATCCGTGGTGGCGGGGAAGATGAGCGGGGTCTCTGCGCCCATCTCGGTGAGAGCATCCGCCGCCCACGGAAGAACGCCGTTCTCGTCACCACCGTAGTTCTGCGCTTCCATGCCGACGGGCACGACGCCGAGGGCCAGAACGGCGTCGCCGCTACCCCAACCCAGGGTGAGTACGCGCTGCGGTTCGCTCTCGATTACGGTCTCGCCGAAAGCGTGCTCGATCGTGACGGGGAACGCGTCGGATGCTGCGGGCGCGTCCGTTTCGCCTTCGGGCGTTGAGGCGGCGCAACCGCTCAGCGCGATAAGAGCGGCGGTTGCTGCAGCGAATGCGGCAAGGCGGGGTCGGCGTGACATTGATCTCCTCGATCGAACAGTAGGTGCAGAGTAAGGATAGGCTTGCCTAAGGAAATTACGCAAGCGGGGTTGGGACTCGAGCGCGTGCTAGCGCCGGCCCAGCGGAATTACCATGGGCGATCCCGACACCGGGTCGTCGATGATGCGGGCTTCGAGCCCGAAGGCTTCGAGCATCCGTTCGGCAGTAACCACCTCAGCTGGCGTGCCCTGCGCGATGATGCGGCCCTCGCACAGGAGGATCATGTGGTCGGCGTAGCGGGCAGCCAAGCTGAGCTCATGCAACACCATGACAATCGTCGTGCCGCGTTCGCGATTGAGGTCAGCAAGCACATCGAGGGCATCAAGCTGGTGGCGCACATCCAAGAACGTCGTGGGCTCGTCGAGCAGCAGAATGTCGGGATCCTGGCTGAGCGCCATCGCTATCCAGACCCGCTGACGCTGCCCACCTGAGAGCTCCTCGATGCGCCGCGATGCCAACTGGGCGGTGTCGGTCGCTTCGAGCGCGTGCTCGACGGCTGCCTCATCCGCTGCCGACCACTGCTGAAACCAGCCCTGATGCGGGTAGCGTCCGCGAGCCACAAGGTCGCGGACCGTGATGCCCTCCGGTGCGATCGGCGACTGCGGCAAGATGCCGACCACTTGCGCGATTTCTTTCGACGGCACCGAATGAATGTCGCGGCCGTCGAGCGTCACGTGGCCCGATGCCGGTCGCAGCAACCGCGACAGTCCGCGCAGCAGTGTCGACTTGCCACAGGCATTGGCGCCCACAATCACGGTGACCTTGCCGTCGGGAATCTCGACACTCAAGTTCGACACGATGTCGCGGCCACCGTAGTTGAGGGTGACATTCTCGGCACACAGCGCGTGGGTCGGGCGGTTCCGGGGTGCGTCAGCCTGGCCTGCGTCAGTCTGGATCACGATGCACGTCCTTCGCGGTTAGTGGTGGAGATGAGCCACAGCAAGTACGGAGCGCCCACGATGCCGGTGACTATTCCCGTCGGCACCTGGGTTCCCGCCGTGAGCAGGTGTTGAGCAACGAAGTCGGCGCCGAGCACGAGCACGATCGCGACGAGCGCACTCGGCACCAGGGCGAGGCCTCCCCCGCGCACCAGACGTCGCGCGATCGGGGCAGAAACGAACGCCACAAAGGCGAGCGGCCCCACGAGTGCTGTAGCTATGGCGACGAGGGCGACGGCCACGACGATGAGGGCGAGCCGCGATCGTTGCACGGAGACCCCGAGTCCTGCAGCAAGATCGTCGCCGAGCTGCAGCATCCGGAGCTTCGGGGAGAGCATGAAAACCGCGGGAAGCAAGATCGCGAGACTGACGGCCATGATGAGGATGTCGTCCCAGCTCGCACCGCCGAGCCCGCCGACCATCCACACGAGGGCTTGTTGAGCATCGCGCACGTCGCCGCGGGTGATGAGATAACCGATCACTGACTGCGCCATGAACGCGATGCCGACGCCGATGAGCACGAAACGCATGCCGTTCATTCCCGAACGCCACGACAGCAGGTAGATCGTGAATGCCACGAGCAGAGCGCCGACGAGGGCGGAGAGCGAGACGATCAGGCCGGTCGCGCCGAATACGAGCAGGCTGAGGACGGCCGCGACGCTGGCTCCCCCACTGATTCCGATGATGTCAGGGCTAGCGAGGGCATTGCGCAACAGGCTTTGGAAGAGAGCACCAGCGAGACCGAATGCGACCGCCACGAGAATTGCGAGAAGCACCCGCGGCAGGCGCAGCTTGAACACGATGAACTGGTCAGAGGAGGTGCCGCCGCCGAAAAGAGTCACGAGCAGGTCGGGCAGCGTGAGCGTGTATGCCCCGACCGCAATACTGGCGAGAGCAAGCGCTAAGGCAACAAGGATGAGGACGCCAGAGATGCGCCGCGTACGGGTCACAGCCCGGCCAACTTCACTCGGCGAACGAGCGCGATCATGACCGGAGCACCGATGATGGCTACCACGAGGCCGGCCTCGAGTTCAGACGGCGCGACGATGAGACGGCCCACGATGTCCGCGATGAGCAGCAGACTCGGGCCGACGATGGCGGAGACGGCGATGATCCAGCGATAGTCGGGGCCCATGAACGGGCGCACGATGTGCGGAACCACGAGGCCTACAAACACGATGGGACCGGCGAGCGCGGTGGCGGATCCGCAGAGTAGAACGACGGCTCCGGCGGCGACCGCACGTGCAACGTAGACCCGCTGGCCGAGGCCGCGAGCGAGGTCATCTCCGAGGGCGACGAGGTTGAGCATCCGCCCCGACATAATCGCGAGGAGTGCACCAACGATGACGAACCCGATCGTGAGGCGCACGGCCTCTAGGTCACGGCTGGCGAGCGATCCGACTGACCAGAAGCGGAAGGTGTTCAGGGTGTCAGTGTCGGAGATGAGCACGAGAGAGATCACGGAGGTGATGCCGGCGGTGACCGCTGTTCCGGCAAGCACGAGCTTGACCGGCGTTGCTCCTTCCCTGCCGAGGGAGCCGATCGCATAGACGATGGCGGCAGCGCCCGCGGCTCCGGCGAAGGCGAACCAGATGTAGCCGGTGGGGTTGGTGATCGAGAGCACGCTGATCGCGAAGACCACGGCGAGCGAGGCCCCGGCGTTGACGCCGAGCAGTCCCGGGTCGGCGAGCGGGTTGCGAGTGACGCCCTGCATGACAGCCCCGGCGACTCCGAGAGAGAGCCCCGCGAGCAAGCCGACTATCGTGCGCGGCAACCGCAGTTCGCGAATCACTAGCTGGTCATTGTTGCCTGCCTCGGGATCGAAGAGCGCTTGCCAGATTTGCGAAAACTCGACGCCACGCGCGCCGAGCGCAAGACTCAGCACGAGCACAATCGCGAGCAAACCGAGGGCCGAGCCGAGAGTGATCCAGCGTTGGGTGCGCAGGCTCAGCCGTACGCGCGAAGCCGGGGCAGTCTGGGTCATAGTCGGGGGTGGCGGTGCGAGCTACTGTGCTTCGGACTTGCCAAGACGCCAGTACCCCATGAACGCCACCTGCTTGCGGTCAACGCCCGTCTCGCTCACCAAAAAACGACGCAGCATCTTGATGACGCAGGCCTCGGCAGCGAGCCACGCGTAGAAGTGTGTTCCGGATGCTTCGCCCGGCGAATCCCAGAGAAGCTCGGTGTCCACATCGATGTCACCGAGCGGTTGCGCGGCCGGCGAGAGTGCGGGCAACACCAGCGAGGCGTTGGCCTTCGTCCACGCCCGAACGGCGGGGTCGAGCGCGGAGCCTGCGGGCTGCGTTCCCCGCGGTAGCCACGTGACGTGGCAATTGCTGGGGAGGTTCAGCGGCGGCTGGTCTGCGGCATCCGGAATCTCGATGAATGCGTGAGCTTGCACGCTGGCGTCGAGGTGCTCGAGGATGCTGCAGATGGCGGGCGCAGAGGTCTCGTCGCCGGCGAGAAGAACGGTGCGGGCGGGGCCGGGGTGCCAGTCGATGCCGATGCCCGAGTGGATGCTCGCGGCGTCGGGCCCGACGATGATGACCTCGTCGCCGACCGCTGCACTTTCGAGCCATCGGCCAGCGGGACCATTGGCGCCGTGGAAGACCATGTCAACATCGAGCTCGCGGAGCTCTGGTCGCACGGCACGGATTGTGTAGGTGCGGAACGGGTTGCGCGCCTCGTCGGGCAGCGCACGCCAGCGGGCGTACCAGGTGCCCTCCGCGATGGTCTGTGGATCGTGAGCGCCAACGTCGCTCAGGCCGATGCCCGGCAACGGGAACACGATCTTGATGCGCTGGTCGAAGCCGTCCGTGCCGAAGGTCTCGAACTCAGCGCCCGTGAAAGTGACGCGCCTAAAGTGGGGCGAAAGCTCGCGGATGCGCTCAACGCGGGCGGCGAATGGTCGATAGCCCGGTCGGGCATCCTTCGCAATCTCGCGCTCTAAGGTAAGCATTGCCTAAGTATGGCATACCTAACCTGAGACGAACAGTTTAGATTTCGCGGCTCTTCTGCAGTTTTCGATCGCGTTTGCTCCGCGAAAGCGAGGCGCCAGCGAGTCCGGGGCGCAGACACAAAGGCCCCGCCGACGCATACGTCGGCGGGGCCTTTGTCGCGCGTGAACGCGAGAGGTTGCTACTTGAGCGCCGCAGCTAGCTGGCTCACGAAGGCCTCGATACTTGCGGGAGCGGTGAGCGCCGTGGGCGCGGCGAGCGCGCTCTGCGTGGCTTGATCCATCTGCCCAAAATGGACCACTGTTCCATTGGCGTAGGTGGGGCTGTCGCCGTACCCGCGAATAGTGTCTGTTTGCCCACCCTCATCGTCGCTCACGATCAGAACATCGACGTCGAGGAGCGCTGCTTGATCAGGCTCGAAAAACACCACATCACCACTTGCGTCACTCTCGATCGTCGTGGGATCGAAGACTGCGAAGCCGAGCGCCTCAAGGATGAGCGCCACCGGAGACGTCGCCGTCACGAGTACGGGGCCGCCTGAGCCAGGTCGTGTCACAGCTATTGTTTTGCCCGAGAACTCAGGATGCTCCGCCGCCAAGGCGGCCACGGTGGCATCGAACGACTCGAGCTGGGCTGCGGCATCCGCACTTTTGCCGAGCACCGCGCCCACTTGCACGAGAGCTTCACGCCAACTTGTCGCAGATTCATAGCCTTCTGAGTCCAACGCCTCAGCAGTCGGATAGACAGTCGGGGCGACCTCCGTCAACCGCAGATATCCCTCGCTGAGCACTATGTTGCCGTTGAGAGGGGAAATTTGGCGTGGGGCAAGAATCACATCAGGGGCGAACTCAGCGAGAGCACTGAGAGTGCCGTCAACTTCTTCGTTTTGGGTCAAGACTTCTGGCGCCGCAGCACCAAGCTGGGTCAGGGTCTCTTCATAAATCGGGGCCGTCAGCGGGTAAGTGGTCACAACTGGAACGGCACCGAGGGCGAGGAGTGCATCGGTGTGCTGCGCGCCAAGCGAAGCTATGCGTTCCGGCAGCGCCTCAATGGTGGTTTCACCCTGGGAATGCACGAGGGTGACAGGAAAGGCCGGAGCAGGGGTGGGTGTTTCACTAGGCGCCGAAGTCACCTGCGGCTCGCTGGCGCTTGTGCACGCGCTAAGAGCGATCATTGCGATCAGACCGATGCCGACTAACCGTGTTCTTTGCGCCGCCGAGTGTGACAAGGATGCCCCTTAATTGATGTGGATTATTTCTCAGCTAAGAGTAAGTGAACGAGCCGCATTCGGATACAACGAGAGGAAACAATTTGCCAAGTCGTGACCTAGCGGAGCCTGTCGAGGGCGCGAGGGCAAGCCGAGCCCCCCTCTAGAACTCAGGCGGACCATCGTAGGGAGCGTCGTCATCCGAGTAGAACGGGATGTCGTCTTCGTCACCGGGCACCGGGGTTGCTGTGGCCGGAGCCGGGCGTGACGCGGCCGGGCGCGAAGCCGCCGGACGTGCAGTCGCCGGTCGCGATTGACGCGCCGGAGCTGCGGGAGCCGCTGCCGCGAACGCAGGCACTGCACCGGCAGCCGCACCGCTTCCCGCTTCAGTCTCACCCGATCCGCCCGCGACAACCGCAAGCACCGCAGCGCCATAGGTGTCGAGCTTCTTCTGGCCAACACCGCTGATTTCCGAGAGTTCGGCCAGCGACTCTGGTTTGGTTACGGCAATGCCGCGCAGGGTGGCATCCGCAAACACGACGTAGGCGGGAACGCCGTTGTCGCGAGCGACACCGGCCCGCCACGAGCGCAGACTCTCGAAGAGGTCGGTCGCCGAGGCGGGCAGATCGGTCATGACCTTGCGCTTGGCGGCACCTCCGCCTGAACCCGAACCGCGAGCCTTGCGCGGCGCTTCCTTGCGCAGCTTCACCGTGCGCCCGCCGCTCAAAACCGACGCGCTTTCGGGCGTGATCGCGAGGGTGCCGTACTCCCCCTGCACCGTCAACAATGACTGCGCGAGCAGCTGCCGCACAACCGAGCGCCAGTCCTGCTCCGAGACATCCGAACCGATACCGAATGTCGCCAGATCGTCGTGACGCTGCTGCGTCACCCGCGGTGTCGTCTTGCCGATGAGGATGTCGACCAAGTGGCCAGCACCAAACTTCTGGTTGCGCTCGCGCTCCAGTCGCACGATCGTGGACATCAGCTTCTGGGCCGCGACAGTGCCATCCCACGACTCGGGCGGAGACAGGCAGGTGTCACAGTTGCCGCACGCCGTGGACTCTTGACCGAAGTAGCCGAGCAGCTGCACGCGGCGGCACTCCACGGTTTCGCAGAGCGCGAGCATCGCATCGAGGTGCGCGCTCAGGTTGCGACGGTGAGCCAGGTCGCCACCCGACTGATCGATCATGCGGCGCTGCTGCATGACATCCTGCAGGCCGTAAGCCAACCACGCTGTCGCAGGCAGGCCATCACGACCGGCACGACCTGTTTCTTGGTAGTAGCCCTCAACGCTCTTGGGCAAGTCGAGGTGCGCCACGAAACGCACGTCGGGCTTGTCGATGCCCATGCCGAAGGCAATCGTCGCGACCATCACCATGCCTTCTTCGCGCAAGAAGCGGCTCTGGTTGCTGGCCCGCACGCGCGCATCGAGCCCCGCGTGATACGGCAGCGCGGGGATGCCATTCTCGACCAAGAACTGCGCCGTCTTCTCGACCGAGGCCCGCGAGAGGCAGTACACAATGCCGGCGTCGCCCGAGTGTTCCGTGTTCAGCAGCGTGAGCAATTGCTGCAGCGGCTGGGCCTTCGCTTCAATGCGGTACTGGATGTTGGGCCGGTCGAAACTAGAGACGAACTGCGTAGCGTCAGTGAGCTTCAGGCGCTGGGCGATCTCTTTGCGCGTGGCTTCGGTCGCGGTCGCGGTGAGCGCGATGCGTGGGACGCTCGGCCACAGGTCATGCAACACATCGAGCTGCAGATAATCGGGACGAAAGTCGTGCCCCCACTGCGATACACAGTGCGCTTCGTCAATGGCGAAGAGCCCGATCTGCCCCTGCTTGAGAAGTGCCACCGTGGACGAGACGCGGAGGCGCTCAGGCGCGAGGTAAAGCAAATCCAGCTCGCCAGCCCGGTACGCGTTTTCGACGCGAGTGCGCTCTTCGGCGGACTGGGTGGAGTTGAGAAACTCGGCACGCGCGCCCACGGCGGCGAGAGCATCCACTTGATCTTGCATCAAAGCAATCAGCGGGGATATAACAACGCCGGTGCCCTCACGAACAAGTGCGGGGATTTGATAACACAGCGACTTACCGCCACCGGTGGGCATGAGAACCAGCGCATCGCCACCGCGCACAATCGTGTCGATAATCTCGCCCTGCTGCCCCCGGAACGAGTCGTAACCGAACGTGGACTCAAGAACAGACTGGGCAGACACCATGCCGAGAAGTCTAGGCGCAGCCACTACCATTGGCTTGATTCGTCCCCATAGCGACAGGCGCCATGTTCACCGTATTTCTTGGGCTCTCGAGCGCGCTCACCTTCGGCGCCGCTGACTTCTTCGGCGGTATTGCTGCCAAGCGAATTAGCCCCATTTTGGCCACCGCTGTCGGAGCCCTTGCTGGCCTCGCCGCCCTCGTACTGATCTTCCCGTTCGTTCCCGCCGTGTGGTCGACCGAAGCTGTTCTTTACGGAGCGATTGCAGGCGTCAATAGCGCGGTCGCGATCGGTTTGCTCTACGCCTGCCTCGCGATCGGCCCCATGAGCATCCTCTCCCCCGTGACCGCGGTGATGTCGGCGATCGTGCCGGTGACCGTCGGCTTACTGCGTGGAGAGTCGCTCGGCGCCTTCGGTCTCGTTGCGATCCCGATTGCACTCATCGCGGTGGTTCTCGTCGGCTTCGTTCCCGAGAAAGACGCCGTGCGACCGAGCGCCAAAGCACTGATCATGGCAGTGGGCGCGGGTGCGTCGATCGGTCTGTTCTTTGTGATTCTGGATGCCGCTCCCGACGACTCCGGCATCATCCCCGTTGTCGGAAACCGCGTCGTCAATGCGCTGCTCATGTTCTCGTTGTTCTTTGCACTGGCAGGGCTGGCTAAGCGCAAACGCGCCGGAGCGCCCGCTCCCGCCCGATCGTCCCTCTGGCGTCGCGGGCTCTACTTCGCCATGATCGGCGGCACTCTCGACGTGATCGCCAATATGGCGATCATCACGGGCGTGCGCATCGGCGACCTTTCGGTCATTGCGGTGCTCACTGCGCTCTATCCCGCCGGCACAGTGCTGCTGGCTGCGATTGTGTTGCGCGAACGTGTTGCACCGCTGCAGTATGTCGGCATCGCTCTCGGCATTACCGCGAGCGTGCTGCTCGTGGTGGGCGGCTAGCGCGCAACTTTCTGCTGCCTACCCCTTCGTTGAGCCCGCGAGCAGTCCGCGCACGAAGTAACGCTGCAGCGCGAAGAACACGATGAGCGGCACGAGGATCGAGATGAAGGCACCGGCGGTGAGCAGGTTCCAATCCTGACCACGGCTACCGGTGATCTCCGCCAACAGTTTCGTCATCGGCGCGACTCGGCCGTCGGCGAAGACCAACGCCACCAGGAGGTCGTTCCACACCCACAGGAACTGGAAGATCGCGAACGAGGCGATGGCCGGCATCGTGAGCGGAAGAACGATGCGGAAGAAGACCTGGCCGTGGCCAGCGCCATCCACTCTCGCTGCCTCAATGAGCTCGGAAGGGATCTCCGACACGAAGTTGTGGAGCAAGAAGATCGCTAGCGGCAGCGCGAAGATCGTGTGAGCGATCCAGACCTGCGAATAAGAGTTCGAGGCGTTGAGGCTCGAGAAAATTTCGATGTCGCCGATCGACAGCCCACGAGAGAACAGGCTGAGCAGCGGAACGAGCGCCATTTGCAGCGGCACGATTTGCAGCGCAAAGACCCCAATAAAGATCCAGTTGCGGCCGGGGAACTTGATCCACGCAAAGGCGTAGGCCGCGAGACTCGCGATCACGAGCGGGAAGATCGTGGCCGGCAACGTGATGGCGATCGAGTTAATAAAGGCGCCAGCCAGATTGAGCTGACTGTTTCCGGCCGCCAACACCTCGGTGTAGTTGTTGAGAGTGAAGCCGGGGTTTTGGAAGATCGTCCACCAGCCGTTGCGCAGAATCTCCTCGGGCGGGCGAAGCGAGGAGACGAACAACCCGAACGTCGGCGTCGTCCACAGCACCGCGATCACTAGCGCGGCAATCGTCGCACCGCGGCTCGTGAGGCGCTTCTTGGTGCGCTTGGCTGCACCGTTTTCACCACGGGCCAGTTGCTTCTTCGTCTTCTTGTTCAGTGGAAGCTTCGCGGGCACTGTCGCGGTCATCGGATCTCCCTCTGCTTAGCAATCTGTCTCGCGTTGTACACAACAATCGGCAGCACCATGATGAACAGCACGACCGCGAAGGCCGCAGACCTACCCACTTCAAAGCCTTGCCACTGCGAATACATTTCGTTGGCAATAACGCTCGTCTCGTTGGCACCGGCCGTCATGGTGCGCACAATGTCGAAGACTTTCAACGAGGCAATGGAGATGGTCGTCAGCACCACGACGAGCGAGCTTCGGATGCCCGGCACGGTGACGTTGATGAAGCGCTGCCAGGCGTTGGTTCCGTCGAGCTCCGCAGCCTCAAGCTGTTCGGCGGGAACGCCCTTGATGGCAGCCGAAAGGATCACCATGGCGAAACCGGTCTGAATCCAGATGAGCACGACGATGAGAAAGAAGGTGTTCCACGGTGAATTGGAGATCCAGTCCACCGGTTGCCCGCCCATCCAAACCACAATCTGGTTGAGGAGACCGATCTGCTCTTGATCGGCCGGGCGCACCGCGTAGACGAAGCGCCAGATGATGCTCGCTCCCACGAACGAGATTGCCATCGGCATGAATACGAGAATCTTGAAGATCTTTTCGCCGCGCGACTTATCGATGAAGACGGCATAGGCGAGGCCGAAAATGGTGGAGACCGTTGGCACGATCAGCACCCACACAACAGTGTTGAGAACGGTGCGGATGCCGGTGTCTTGCGTGAAGATCCAGATGAAGTTTTCGAGGCCCACGAATCGTGTTCCGCGGCTATTCATGAACGCCTGGATCGTGGTTTGGATCGTCGGGTAGATGAGTCCGATGGCGAGCAAGAAGATCGCCGGGCTCATGAAGCCCACAAGCTGGAAGAGGTAGCCGGCGCCTTGCTTCGAGCGGTAGTCCAGGAGGAAGAACAGCCCGCCAAACACGGCTGCTGCGCCAGCGGCCCAGTAGACCGAGCCGAGCGCTAAGAAGATGAGGGTTGGGAAAAGCACGCAGGCCACGGCCCGGATGATCGTGTACTTGCGGCCGCTGCGGGGCGCAATCTCAATGAAGAAGATCAACAGCGCGATGACTGCGAAAAACGCCAGCAGCACCAGTGGAATCTGAGCGAGCGCGGGAAGCGTGGCTATCCACGCGAGAAAAGCTGACATTAGCGACCTTTCGAGTGCATCTCTGGACTCTTCACTTCACTGGCAGTTCTGCTGTGTCGACTCTACCGAGGAATCGTCACGAGGGGGGAGAAAAGAAAGCGTGGGCGGGAGGCAATACCATCCCGCCCACGCTCACCGTTGGACGATGTTACTCAGACGGCCATGACGCGTCGATGGTCGAGAGCACTTCTTCTGTTGACTTGCCGTTGATCCAGTCGACCATTCCGGTCCAGAACGATCCAGCACCCACAACACCCGGCATCAGGTCGGAGGCGTCAAAGCGGAACGTGGTGTCGGGGTTCTGCAGAATCGTGATGGCTTCCTGCAGGATGGGGCTGCTCGCGTTGGCGGGGTCGAGGCCGTTGTTGGCGCTGATGACTCCGCCGAGTGCTACACGAGAGTTCGCCCACTCGGCGCTCGACAGGTATTCCTGTACTGCGATGGTGTCTTCGTCGTTAGAGAAGGCTCCGACGATCTCGCCACCACCGGTAACAGCGTTGCCACCGGCTTCAACGGACGGCGTTACGAAGGCCCAGATGTCAGCATCCGGTCCGACCGTGGCGTTTCCGTTCTTGGGGTCCTGAATGAACCCGTCGAAGAAGGATGCTTGGTGGTGCAGCGCGCACGAACCGTCGCCGAGGGCACGAGCCGGGTCGCCGAATGGCGTGGAGTTGATCGACTTCACGTCACCGAATCCGGCGTTCACATAGTCGGGGTTCAAGAGAATCTCGCCCACGGAATCAAACGCAGAGACAATCGCGGGGTCGGAGAACGGAATCTCGTGAGAAACCCACTGGTCGTAGACGTCGGGACCAGCTTCGCGAAGCACGAGGTCTTCTACCCAGTCGGTTCCGGGCCAGCCCGTTGCGGCATCCGAACCGAAGCCAGCACACCACGGTGCGGATCCGGTCTCGTCAGCGATCGTTTGGGTGAGTGCGAGCAGTTCGTCCCAAGTCTCGGGGACTTCGACACCCCACTCGGCGAACTGCGAAGGCGAATACCAGACGAAGCCCTTGACGCTGGCCATGAGCGGTGCGCCGTAGAGAGTGTCACCGGTTGTGCCGTACGCAGCCCAGTCTTCTGACCAGTACTCTGCGACGTTGGAGGCGACGCCTTCAGGCGCCGGCTGGATGTAGTCTCGCGACGCTAGGTCAGCGAGAAGTCCAGGCTGCGGGAAGATTGCAATGTCCGGAGCGTTTCCGCCCTGAGCACGGATGCTGATCTGCGCTTCGAACTCTTTGCTCGATTCGTACTGAATGTCGATGTCATTCGCTTCTTCCCAGTCCGCCCAGGATTCTTCGAGAAGTTCCGCTTCAGTGTCAGCAATGGTGCCGTAGATAGTGACTACGCCGTCCGCGTCACCGGCGTCGCCGGGGCCACCTGTGCCGCCAGAGCCCGATGCGCAGCCCGTGAGAACCATGCTGGCGACGCCGAGCGTGGCGATGGGCAGCAGGGCCCGTCGAAAGTTGTGAGAAATCATACAAATCCTCCTCGTCGAGGTTTGCCCGCAGGCCGAGCAGCGTGCGGGGGAACAACTGCAGCTCTGAACGTGCTCACCGCGCGCGGCGCGAGAGAGCGTGTTCACGACTTACGCTAAACGACGACCGCAAGGTTATGCAAGCGCTTGCGCTACAGAGTTGTCTACCGCAACACGAATGAGACATTGCGGTCCCGTTGCGAGGAGAGAGCTAGATGTAAATCGCGGGATCGGTATAGCCGAAGTCATCGAGAGGGGCCTTGGTGCCACGCTTGGGTCGCGCTACAGCGGGGGCTCCGACGAGAAGAGAATCGGCGGGAGCATCCGCAACGACAACCGCACCGGCGCCCACAACGGAGCCAGAACCGATGGTGATATCGCCCAGGATGGCGGCGCCGGCACCCACAACAATGTCGCTACCGAGCGTGGGGTGGCGCTTGCCGCCCTCAGAACTCGTGCCGCCGAGAGTGACGCCGTGATAGATGAGAACGTCGTCGCCGACGATGGCGGTCTCGCCGATGACGACACCCGAACCGTGATCGATGATGACGCGACGACCGAGTTGGGCGGCGGGGTGAATCTCTACGCCCGTCAAGAAACGTACGTACTGGGAGACCACGCGGGCAAGAAAGTGTGCCCGCGCGGTCCACAACCAGTGCGCGAACCGGTAACCCCACACGGCGTGCATTCCCGAATAGGTGAGCCAAATCTCGAAAGAGCCGCGGGCAGCCGGGTCGCGCCGGCGCACAGCAGCAATATCTTCACGAGTTCGAGCAAACAATAGGGAGATCCGTCGTTAGTGGTGGTTAGCGGCGTTGTGCTGGTGGTTTAGTAGCGACTAGTCGACGAGGTCTTCGTAGAGAAGAGTCGACAGGTAGCGCTCGCCGAAGCTCGCAACAATAACGACGATGGTCTTGCCGGCGTTCTCGGGGCGCTTGGCCAGCTCGAGGGCCGCGTGAACGGTGGCTCCCGAGGAGATACCGGCGAGGATGCCCTCTTCGGCAGCAAGGCGGCGAGCCATGGTGACGGACTGCGTGATGTTGACGTCGAGAACCTCGTCGTACACATCGCGATCAAGAATCTCGGGCACGAAGTTGGCGCCGATTCCCTGAATCTTGTGGGGGCCAGGAGCTCCACCGTTAAGGATGGCCGACTCTTCGGGCTCAACCGCAACAACCTTAATCTCGGGGTTCTGCTCTTTGAGGAACCCACCAGCACCAGTGATGGTTCCGCCGGTTCCGATGCCAGCGACGAAAATGTCGACCGTTCCGTCGGTGTCGTTCCAGATCTCGGGGCCCGTGGTGGCACGGTGAATGGCGGGGTTGGCAGCGTTAGCGAACTGCTGAGCGGCGACAGCGCCCTCAGTGTTAGCAACGATCTCGGCAGCCTTCTCGACTGCGCCGCGCATACCTTCGCCGGCAGGGGTCAATACAAGCTCGGCGCCGAACGCGCGCAGCAACATGCGGCGTTCCTTGCTCATGCTCTCGGGCATCGTAAGAACAACGCGGTAACCGCGAGCAGCACCGACCATGGCGAGCGCAATACCGGTGTTTCCGCTGGTTCCCTCCACGATGGTTCCGCCGGGCTTCAACGCCCCGGCCTTCTCAGCGGCGTCGATGATCGCAACACCGATGCGGTCCTTCACACTGGCCGAAGGGTTCTGGAATTCAAGCTTCGCGAGCACCGTAGCGCCAGCACCCTCTGTTACTGCGTTCAGCTGAACGAGAGGAGTGTTACCGACAAGTTCGGTGATGTTTTTGTAGATACGACTAGCCATGATTCAGAGGTTCCTTCGTGGGTCGGAGATCGATGGGAGCTTGCTCACCATAGTTAGTAGCAATCAGCGCGCCAAATTTATTTCATCAAGCTGGATAAATCTGTAACGGTCAACACGCGAAAGAGGGCCCCGCAGCGCGGGACCCTCTTCGCATTAGTGGGCTAGTGGCCCGGTGTTATCTAGAAGACAAACACCAGTCGCGGCCAGCTTGAGCTCGACTCCACCGTGTCGTTACCGGAGTATTCGGCCCAAATGAAGTGGATACCGCGGCTGAGCTTCGGAAGCGTCAGCGACGCAGCGCCGCGCTCGTCTACCGTGCTCGTGCCGACGGCGTCGCGACCGTCATAGAAGGTCACCTCGCCCGCGGTCGTGCCATCCTTACCAACTGTGACTGTGGCATCCGCCGTGACGGAGCGGCTGCCCCACACGAACCACGAGGAGAGGCTCGAGCTAACACTCGACGAGATCTTCTCCACCGATTGTGCGTCGGACACAGCCACGCCATCCGAGTAACCGTCCTTGCTGGCCGTGACCTGCACGCTCAGTTCGGTTCCGATGTCGTCGGTCGTGATGCGATAGCGGCTGTCGGTCGCATCAGCGATCGGCTGACCATCGCGCAGCCACTGGTAGCTGTAGTCAGGTGACTTCACGCTCCAGTTTCCGTTCGTGGCCTTGACCGTCTTGCCGACCTGCACGTTGCCCTGGATGCCCGGCGCCTTCGTGTTCTCGATGACCTCAGCAGTGGTCGCGACGTCGATCGGAACCACAACAGCGGTATCCGTTCCCGGAACCGTGACGGTCAGCGCGAGCGTGCCCGAAGGTACGCCAGCGGGGATCGTGACGGTCACGCTTGCGCGACCCTGTTCATCCGTGGTGTCGACGATGGTGCGGTCGATCGTTGCCGAACCGAGCACGTCTCCATCAACCGAAACCTCAACGGTGGTGGCGTCTGAGCCGCCGCGGCTGAAGGTGAGCGACGAGAGGTCGAGCGTGACGTCGTCCCCGGGGTTGTAGCCGTCAGCATCCGGAGCCGAAACAACAGCGCCAATGGCGCGCTGTTCTAGCGGCGGGTCAGCGATCGTGTTCTCTTCGAACCACTCGACCATGGACTGCAGGTCGACGCGGCCACTATCGGCACGGTCGGTTCCCTCGGCGAGAGTAGCGAAGTTGTCGCCACCGGCCGCGAGGAAGGAGTTAGCAACCACCGTGTAGCTGGCCGTGAGGTCAACCGGACTGCCATTGAGGTACATCGCGGTCACTCGCTCGCCTTGGGCAGCGGTGGGGTCGTACGAGTACGTCAACCCTTCCGAAACGCCAAGCTTGAGGAACGGTCGCTGGGCACCCTCGGGCTGCCACTGCTCTTCGAGCACTGACTTGACCTGAGCACCGGTCAACGACATCGTCGTGAGGGTGTTACCGAATGGCTGCACGTTCGCAGCCTCGCGGTATGTGACTTCGCCGTCGGCGTCGCCAGCACCCGATGCTTCGTAAACCAAGTCGGTGCGCAAACCACCGGGGTTCATGAAGGCGATCTCGGCACCTGAATCGGATACTGCCCAGAGCTGAACATCCGCCACGAAGTTGCCGAGGGTCGATTCTCCACCGCGGTTCTCGGGGAACTCTGCTGCGTCGGTCGGAGACTGCACCGCGCGGTACATGCTCTCGGAGATCTCTCCGACGGTAGCGTTGCCGAGCTCAGCGGCAGCGGCCGTAGCGTCGTCGACAATTGCCTGCACTGCAGCATCCGGCTCGAAGCCCTCAATCGGCAGAACCTCAGCCTCGAAGTCAATAATCTCCTTCGTTGCCGGGTCGACGTTGAGGTCGAAGTGACCGTAGTACGAGCCGTACTGACCGGCAGAAATCACCAGACGTGGGTCGTCCATGCCATCAACCGCAATCTCGTGGTCGTAGGCGAGATGGGTGTGACCCGAAACGATGGCCTGGATCTCCGGGCTCACGTTCATGACGATCTGACCGAACGCCGAGTCATCCATGGAGGCAGCGATATCGGTGGATGCCGCGCCTTCGTGGATGAGCAGAACGAGAACGTCAGCTTCACCGTTGGCGTCGCTTCCGTCAGTGAGGTAATCCGCAACGCGGTTCACTTCTTCGACCACTCCGCGAATCTCGAGAGAGGCGATTCCTTCGGGGCTGACCAACTCGTTGAGGTCTTCGGTGATAGCGCCGATGAATCCAACCTTGACGCCCTCGAAGTCCTGCAGGAAGTACTCGTCATACGCGGGCATGTTGGTGTCCCGGTCGTAGAGGTTTGCTGCGAGGTAGGGCCAGTCGGCGGCATCCAGGATGCGGTCGTCAACATCGGCACGACCCTGATCGAACTCGTGGTTGCCGAAAGCGCTCGTGTCGAGCCCGATCTCGTTCAACACGTCGATCGTGGGCTGGTCGTTCTGGATGAACGACGTGAACGTCGTTGCGCCAACGAAGTCACCCGCACCCACGAAGGTGGTGTTGGGGTTCTGCGACTCCCACGAGCGAACCATGCCCGCGAGCATTGCTGCGCCGGGGATGCCGCTGCCCGCTTCAATACGACCGTGGAAGTCGTTCGTGGTGAGAATCTCGATCTCGACCGGCGCAGCCTCAGTGCTGAGGCCAATGCTGATCGGGTCGTGGTCGCTCGAACGGAAAACTGTTCCCGCTTCGGCCGCACCAAAGGCATAGCCACGGTCGGACCACTCAGGCGAGTTGATGTTCCAGACGGCAGCATCGGTCACGTGCTCAGCAAGCGAGGGCGAGACGATGATGTGGTCGAGCGATCCCAGTTCACCATCGAAGGTGTAGGTGTACTCGTTGTCGCCTTCGGCGGCGAGAGTGTCGACGTAGCCCGCCTCGGTGAAGACCTGAATGGGGTCTTCTTCGGAGTAGGCGTTGAAGTCTCCAACAAGAACTACCTTGTCGCTCTTGGCGTCGTCAGCGGAAATCGAGTCAACGAGCTCCTTGACGGCGTTGGCCTGCTCAACACGCTCCGTGTTGAAGAAGCCCTGACCGTCGCTCGGCTCGGTTCCCGATCCACTCTTTGACTTGAAGTGGTTCGCAACCACGGTGACCAGTTCACCGTTGGACTCGAACGTTTGAGCGATCGGCTCGCGCGCGATGTCCCACACGGTCTCATCAACCTGCGTGAAGCTGTCGCCCACGGGAGTAACAGCGGCCGGCTTGAAGATGATCGCGTTCGTAATGAAGTCGGTGATGGCTGCATCATCGAGCGCTGCGGGCGTGCGAACGTAGTCCCACGTTCCGGCGCCGGCGGCGGCATTGAGCGCACCAACGAGATCGATGAGCGCTTCGTCGAGGTCTCCACCCAGCTTGATGGAGTTCTCGATCTCCATGAGACCAACAACATCCGCATCGAGCGAGTTGATCGCCGCAACGATCTTCGACTGCTGAATGGCGAACTCTTCAGCGGTGTCTGCGCCACGCGCATCCGCATCTTCGCTCGTGAGCGTCGTGAAGTAGTTGTAGACGTTGAACGCCGAAACCTTGAGGTCTCCACCCACAACAGGAGCCGACTCTTCACGCGGGTTCGTGGACTCGAACGTGGGCAGGTATTCCGCCGGGCTCGCGTCGTTGATCGCGACGGTCGGCTGCAAACGCCAGTCGTCGAAGCCGTAGCTCAGAACGTAGGGGTTGGCCGGAAACTCGACGGTGTCGCCGTTGCGCACAACGGAGTCGGCCGAGAAGTAGGGCTGCTCACCGGGGTGAGCTCCGTTAGATATTTGGATGCTGTAGCCGTCATCGAGAAGGATGCGGCTGGCACGGTTAGCGGCGGCGATCGCGGCGGCGTCGGCTCCAGCATCCGTCGTCTCGGTGCTCTTGACGGCGAGCTCTTCTGGGCTGAGCCAGAGGGTACCGAAGTTGTAGAGCTGGTGGCTCGAGCTGACGAGGTAGTCGCCGGTGGGGGTGACGAGCATCGACTCGAGGGATTCACGGTCGGTGCCGACAACACTCGCGTCAAGGGCGGATGGCTCTACAGCGTCAGCCGGATCGAGGTCGGCGGCGGCGGTCACCAGTTCAACGCTCACCCCCGAACCGAGCTGGGTCAATCCGAAGTATTCATCGACCGCGCCGGTCGCGGTGACCTTGTCCCCCAGGGAAACGGCGGGGTTCGCGCTGCCGAGGTAGACAAAGATTCCGTCGGAGGCGCCGGGCGTAGCGTCGTCTGCCCCACCCGATCCGGGAGTCTGGATGACAATGCCGCGGTAGCCAGAGGCCCCCCGGTAGTCAGCGGTGACAACACCCTCAACGGTGACGGTGTCGCCGACCATAGTGCTCGCGGCTGAAGTGCCTTGAACGTCGGCGATTGTTGCGGTGGCTTCGGCGGCTAGGGCGGCCGGAGCGGTAATCGTAGTCAACGCAATAGCGCACGACGTGGCAAGAGCCCCGATCGTCAGCCGCGTTGGCCTGCTGCTTCGTGGATACATAGCGGGCAGTCCCCTTATGAATTGTGAAATCTACGGTCTACCCCATAACAGGGGTATCTGAGACGATAGCCCTGCCCACAGCTCATTCCAAGGTTTTAAACGGATTGCTCATGTGCGCGTAACCCGTTGTTATTGTGCGCGCGTGAGAACCCCTGCTCCCGGCTGTGACTTGCTGCTGGCGCGCGCGAAAGCGTGAGCCCGCGCCGCTAAGGAGCGCGAGATGCGACCGAAGAGATCGAGGCTCGCTTGCCCCGGCCAGTCCGCCGGCAGAGCCGAATTGGGCAGCCCAGGGTCGAGGTACGGAATGACCCTCCACTGGTCGAGAGCGTGGATGTAGCTCGCGAAGGCTTCGGCGTCGCTCGACGCCGGGCCGACGAGAGCGGAGTGCTGCGCGAGAAAGCGTTCGTGTAATTCGCGCAAGCGGTCTAAGTCCCACCATTCGGCCGCGGCATCCGCGAACGATCGATTCGCTTCGGGGCGCCCCGCAATGAAGAGGGTCGCGCAGTCGCTGAGATCGAGATCGTCGAGGATACCCAACACCTCTGCTTTGAGATGAGCCGGGCAAATCCAAAGCCCCGTTGCAACGGTGCCGCAGCCGATCCAGCCGAGGCGACGCCGCAACTGGTGGCGGGCATCACGGCGCGCCTCCGGAATCGAAAACGAGATCAGACACCACGGGTCATCTTCGCGCTGCTGGCGGAAGCTGAAGATGCGGCGATCCCCGCTCTCGAGCATCGGCACGGCTTCGAGGTTGACGCGGTAACCCTGTTGGCCATTCACCATTTCGGGCAGAAGAAGGCCCTTGGATTTCACGCGCGCAATCGCACTGCGAGCGCCGTTCGCGGGCACCCCTAACGCCTCCAAGATGCGCACGAGATGCGCCGACGCGATCCAGCCACCCAGCTGACGTAGCTGCGAGCCTACAAAGGTGCGCAGCAGTGAGGTCGCACTCCCAGGGCGGGAGTCGAAGTCATCCAGAATCACGCGCGGCTACTTGGTGAGCTGCTCGTGAATGGCCTCGATGCCCAGCTGCACCTCGGCGAAGGTCGTGCTGAGCGGTGATAAACCGAGGCGGATGCCGTGGGGCCGACGGAAGTCAGGAATGATCCCCTGCTTCCACAGTTCCGCATTCACGACGGCGAAGCTCTCGTGGTCGATCGTGATGTGGCTACCTCGTTCGGCGGCATCCCGCGGCGAACTGACGGTGACGCCGAGCGGCACGAGCAGTTCGTCAACGAGCGCGAGAGCGTACTCGGTGAGCGCGATCGACTTGGCGCGGATCGCAGGGATGCCCGCCGCTTCGATGAGCCCGAGCATGTCTTGCATCGCGAGCGAACCGACGACTGAGGGCGTACCGCTGATGAAGCGTCGGATGCCCTGATGCGGTGCATAGCCGGGGCCCATTTCGAAGGGGTTGTTGCTGCCCATCCAGCCCTGGATCGGCTGCGTCATCGCTTCGATGTGCTCGGCGCGCACGTAGCCGAAGGCGGGGGAACCGGGGCCGCCGTTGAGGTACTTGTAGGTGCAGCCGGCGGCGAGGTCGACGCCCCACGCATCGAGTTCGGTTTCGACAACGCCGGCAGAGTGGCAGAGATCCCAGAGCACGAGTGCTCCGGCCTCGTGGGCGAGGGCAGTGATGCCGGGCATATCGGCGAGGTGACCCGAGCGGTAGGCGACGTGACTGATCACGACGAGAGCCGTGTTCTCGTTGAGCACGGCCTTCACTTCGTCGGCAGTGACTCCCCCATCGCTCGCGGGATCGATCCAGCGCAGCGTCTTGCCGAGTTCGGCCGCGATGCCCTCGACCAGGTAGCGGTCGGTCGGAAAGTTGCCGGTGTCGATGACGATTTCGCTGCGCTCGGGGCGGGCACTGAGGCCAGCGCGGATCAGCTTGTAGAGCACCACCGTGGTCGAGTCGCCGATGAAGGTCTGGCCGGGGGCAGCACCGAGAGTGGCGGCACCGAGGCGGTCACCCAGGGTGAGAGGCAGTTCGTACCACGCTTCATCCCAACCACGGATGAGGCGGCCGCCCCACTGCTCGTCAACGAACTCGGCCAAGCGGGCCGCACTCGCGGTCGTGGGTCGCCCGAGCGAGTTGCCATCGAGGTACGCACGCACTTCAGCCGAGCGCACGAACTTGGCGGGATACTGCTGGAGCGGATCGGAGGCATCTAGCTCTGCTGCAGCCGCGGCGCTCGTGTCGAGGGGTGCGTGCGTGTCGGTCATAGGTCGATCCTCCATGTAGTCGGGATGGGGGTTGTAACGGCGGAAACGGCATCGTCGCCGCCGCGGTTGTCGGCGGCCATGCGCACTGCGCTGGCAGCAAATTCGGGGTGAAGCAGTTCGCGGGCGGTCACCACGGTGGCGGTCATGAGCCACGCCGCAAGGTTCGCATCCGCGCTCGGCACAGTCGGCAAGTAACTGACGGTGCTGCCAAAACCGGGCAAGCACAGCGCTCGCAAGAGAGCGTCGTAGCGCACGCCGGCATCCTGCAGCGCTGTCAATTCGCGCTCGTTCAGCCCGGGCGGGAGGTCGCCGTTGCCCATATCGGTGCCGTAGCGAACGGTGCCACCGGCGGCGTGGAAGCGGCGCAGGTTGTCGCTTGCGGTCGCGAAATCGCGGCCACGCTGACCATAACCGTGGATGTCGAGAGTGCTGATCCACGAGTGGCGACCGGCAAGAAAGCGGGAGTTCGGTTGCGCCATCTCCTCAATCAGGGCGTCGCTCAGTTTCTCGGTCCACGGGGTGTGCGCGAGGCGATCGGCTCCGACAGCGAAGGCACGTTTCGCCTGGCCGACGCCCTGCACGTGTGCCACCACTTCAACACCTCGGCTGTGCGCGTATTCCACAAGTGCGCTCACGGTGTCGTCATCGAGAACCGGGCCATCTTCAGAGTTGAGGGCGACCTTGATGAACGTGGCGCCATCAGCGAGCTGCCGGGAGACCGCCGCCATCGCCTCCTCGCCCGTGGAGACTTCGGCGACCGCGAGCGATACCGCCCACGCTCGCTTGCTCGGATACCCACCGGGAGCCGTAATGAATGCGCCCGCATAGCGCAGTGCCGACACCGCATCGTCGTGAGCCCACTCACGTAGGCGATCGGGATGCCCACCCAAGTCGTCGACGGCAGCGAGACCGCCGGCCACGAGAGCGCGCGGCTCGGTCAATCCGAGGTGCACGTGCGCGTCGCGAAAGCCCGGAAGCAGCACTCCCGGAAGACGCACTGCGGTGGGGGTCGCGGCATCCGAAATTGGGCGGATGCCGTGGGGGCTCACCCGCACAGTGGCGGGGCCATGCCACCCCCGCAGCCAGTAGGCGTCGACGGCGTAGTCGACGCTGAGGGCAGGATCGGAGGTCGGGCCGGTCGCCGCGTGTGGCTGCGCCGCGGGTGCAGGTGCGGGTTCTGGTGTTGACTCTGGTTCTGCGGTCACGAACGGCCGATCTCGGTGCGCACGGAGAACAACTCGGGGAAGAAGGTGAGGTCGAGTGCTTTCTGCAAGAACCCGACGCCGCTGGAGCCGCCGGTGCCACGCTTCATGCCGATGATGCGCATGACTGTCTTCATGTGACGGAAGCGCCAGAGTTGGAAGTTGTCTTCGAGGTCGACGAATTCTTCGCACGCTTCGTAGGCGAGCCAGTGTTCGCTCTCATTGTCGTAAATGTGACGGAAGGTCTCGATGAGTTCGTCGTTTTGCTCGTAGCCGCGCGTGACATCGCGGTTGAGTACAGCCTCGGGAACCTCGTAGCCGTGGCGGCTGAGGTAGCGCAAGAACTCGTCGTAGACGCTCGGGTCGGCCAGCAACTTGCTCAACAGAGCATGCGCTTCGGGATGCGCTTCGAAGACTTTCAGCATGCCCGCGTTCTTGTTGCCCAGCAGAAACTCGACCGCGCGGTACTGGTACGACTGGAATCCGGATGAGCTGCCCAGGTAGTCGCGAAACTGCGAGTACTCGCTCGGGGTCAGCGTCGCGAGCACCGACCACTGTTCAGTGAGGGTGCGCTGAATGTGCTTGACGCGCGCTATGTGTTTGAGGGCCATCGAGAGGTTGTCGCTCGCGATGAGCGCACGGGCGGAGATGAGTTCGTGAATCACGAGCTTGAGCCACAGCTCAGTGGTCTGATGCTGGATGATGAACAACATCTCATCGTGATGCTCGGGTTTGCTTTGCGGAGTCTGCGCGCTCAGCAGCGTGTCGAGCTCCAGATACGAGCCGTACGACATCCGCTTACTAAAGTCGGTGACAATCTCGTCTTCTAAGGCACGCTCGCTGTGGGTATCCGACATGCCGATACCCTATTGCACTTTTGCGACGACCGCCACACTTATGTTCTTGTCGGTGTTCACTGGCCCTGATTGGGCGCCCGGGTAAGCGCGAGTGCACAGGGAATGCCCACCGCCCGCTATTCGCGGTGTTACTCGTTCTCTGCGCTCTCTGCTGTTCGGTCTTCGCCGACCGCACGCACACTGCGAACGCTGTCCTCGAGCGCGGCGTCTTCGAGCGCACCATCGTCGAGAGCGCCGTTTCGGACTGCGTCAGCCTCCATTTGCTCGGTCTTTCCCTGCTGCTTTTCGCTCGCCGAAGCTTCGGTAGCGCCATCCATCATCGGCTCGTCTTGAGTTTTGTCATGAGAAGTCATGTTCGAACAGTACGGCCGGACCCTGACAAAACTCCGCAACTCGCAACGACACAAGACAGCACCGGCAACAACCGATAATGGCTGAGTGATCGTCGATGAGTTCTTGGCCGACCTTAACTCCCTCCCTGCGTCGCTCAGCCGCGACTCCTACCTAACTTTCGCCACTGCTGGCGGGGTGAATGCGTTCAAGCGTGAGGGAGGCCCCGAGCATGTAACGGCATCCTGCTTCGTTTTCTCGCCCGACTTCGAGCGCGTGCTGCTGTGCTTTCACCGCAAGGGACAATTCTGGGTGCAGTTCGGCGGCCACCTCGAGCCCCAGGATGCCTCCGTCGCGGATGCCGCCCTGCGCGAAGCGCGGGAAGAGTCCGGCATCGCGAACCTCACGCTGCGCTCCGAGGCAATCGTCGATCTCGATCGTCACGAGTTGCACGGCGGCTTCTCGTGCGCTGCTCACTGGGATGTCGGTTTCGTCGCCCTCGCCACCCCGGATGTCGAGATCGCGGTAAGCGACGAAAGCGAAGACGTTCGCTGGTTCCCCACCACCGCGCTGCCCGCCGCGGTGCCAGACAACTTCGCCGCCCGACTGGCCGCTGTATTGACAGCCGTCGCTCCGCGCCAACGATCTTCGCCATAGTGACACGCAAAAAGCCCCGGCTGCCGACCACGTAAGTGGGGCATCCGGGGCTTCTTATGCTCAAGCGAGCGGGGCGCTTGTTACAGCGCAGCCAGCGTGTCGATGAACTTGTCACCGGGCGCTACGTCGACCGACTCTGCGTCGATCTCAGCGCGGCCGAGGAGTTCTTCCATCTTGCGACGACGGTTGCGCGGGATGAGCGTGACAACGGTTCCGACCTTGCCGGCGCGACCGGTACGGCCGGCGCGGTGCAGGTACGTCTTGTACTCCTCGGGAGCGTCAGCCTGAATAACGAGGCTGATGTCATCCACGTGGATGCCGCGGGCTGCAACGTCAGTGGCGACGAGCACGTTGACTCGGCCGCTCGTGAGCTGCTGCAGGTTGCGGGTACGACGCGACTGGTTGAGGTCACCGTGAAGGCTCGTGGCCGGAATTCCGGCGTCCTCCAAGTAGTCAGCCATTTCTTCAGCGAACGCACGCGTACGAGTGAAGACGAGAGTCTTGCCGTCGCCACCAGCAAGCTGGCGGATGATGGCACGCTTTTCGCGCTGCTCGATGAGCAGAACCTTGTGGTCGATCGTGGAGGAAGCCTGGTCTTCGCCCGCAACCTCGTGCACGGCCGGGTCAACGAGGAACTCGTTGACGAGCGTGGCAACACCCTTGTCGAGGGTCGCAGAGAACAGCAGCTTCTGGCCGCCATCGCTGGTCTCGCGCAGGATGCGCTGCACGGGCTCGAGGAAGCCGAGGTCGCACATGTGGTCTGCCTCGTCGAGAACAGTGACCTTCACCTGGCTGAGGTCGAGACGACCCTGCTGTACGAGGTCTTCAACACGACCGGGGGTCGCGATGATGACATCGACACCGCGCTGAAGCGCAGCAACCTGCTTGTACTGGGGAACGCCACCGACGATGGTCGTCGTGAACAGACCAACGCTGCGAGCGATGGGCTGCACGGTGCGGTCGATTTGCTGAGCGAGCTCGCGGGTCGGAGCAAGGATGAGGGCGCGCGGCTTGCGGCCCATCTGACGGTCCTTGCCGCCATTGTTTTCCATCAGGCGCTCAACGAGAGGTGCGCCAAAAGCGATGGTCTTTCCCGATCCGGTCTTTCCACGGCCAAGAACATCCTTGCCGGCGAGAACGTCGGGGATGGTGGCTGCCTGAATGGGGAACGGCGATTCTGCACCCATGGATGCGAGCTGACGCGAGATGTTCGAACCGATACCGAGGTCGATGAAGGACTTGCCTTCAACCTCGCTGGCGGTGACTACCTTGGCTTCGAGACGCTCAAGAACAACATCTTCTTGCAGCTCGTGTGACGAGTTCTCATCACGGTTGGGGTAGTAGGAGCTTTCGCGACGTTCGGTGCGCTGCGGGCGCTCGTTGCGGTCCGCGTACGAGGGACGGCCACCACGCTCGGGACGGTCACCGTAAGCGGGACGCTCTGAACGCTGAGCGCGGTCGTTGTAGGAAGGGCGTTCCGTACGCTGGGCACGGTCGTTGTACGAGGGGCGTTCGGTGCGACCAGCGGATGCACCGCGGTCACCATACGAAGGACGCTCGGTGCGCTGGGCGCGATCGTTGTACGACGGGCGCTCTGAGCGTTCGGGGCGTGCGCCACGGTCATTGCGGTCGCTGTACGAGGGACGCTCGGTGCGCTGCGGGCGCTCGTTGCGGTCGCCGTACGAGGGACGGCCACCACGCTCGGGGCGGTCACCGTACGAAGGACGCTCGCTACGACCAGCAGAAGCTCCACGATCGTTGCGGTCGCTGTACGACGGACGCTCGTTGCGACCGGCGTAACCGCCACGCTCAGGACGACCACCACGGTCAGGACGATCGCCATACGAGGGACGCTCGCTACGACCAGCAGAAGCACCACGGTCATTACGGTCGTTGTACGAGGGACGCTCGTTGCGACCGGCGTAACCGCCACGCTCAGGACGACCACCACGGTCAGGACGATCGCCATACGAGGGACGCTCACCGCGACCAGCAGAAGCACCGCGATCGTTGCGGTCGGGACGGTCACCGTATGAAGGGCGTCCGCCACGCTCGGGGCGCGAGTCGCGCTGGCTACGGTCACCGTAGGCGCCACGTTCGTTGCGCTGGGGACGGTCGCCGTACGAGGGGCGCTCGTTGCGGTCGCCGTACTCGGGGCGTCCGCCACGGGCAGGCTTCTCACGAGGAGTCCAGTCGGGACGGCTGTCGCCGCGGTTGGGGCGCGCCGACCCAGGTCGACGGTCGCCGGTGCGAGCGGCACGGTCATCCGCGCTCCAGCGACGCTTAGGAGCATCGCCTTCGTCGGCGCGGTAGCCGCGGTGACCTTCGCTGCGTGAACCGCCGCGCTTAGGAGCGCCAGAGTTGAAGTCTTTGTTGCCACGTCCGGTGGCAGGCTTATTGAATTTAGGCATTGTTCTTTCCGGGTTGTTCTTAGATGGAACACATCTAGTGCGTGGAGCACGCGCGCACGCCAACACTCGCCGATGTAATTAGCTAAAGATTGACTAGCTAGCCATCAATTGATTTGAGTGTTCGTACGCTGCACTACTGAACCCGGGCAGTCTTTGACCGAGGCCGTCACATACATTCGTGTGATTGTCACCAGTTGGATGGACTGGCAAACCGGCCCGCAAGACTTACAAACCCATACGCGAGATTTCGCGCTGTCTTGAGCCGACTTAGCTACTTTACTGCATCAAGCACTCGATAGCGAGAGCGAGTCGGATGCGCATCCTCTATTTGAGGCGGGAGTTGACCGCGAACTGCAGCGCGAAGACGTCGAGCTGCTCTCCGACGGGGGCGAGCCAGTCACCGACCTCGCGGATGAGTTCCTCTGGGCTAACGAGCCGCACCGCATTATTCGGGTCGCTCGCGATCGTGAGCGGAGCATCCGCCAGTCGATGCACGACAGCCCACGACTTGGTCACCAATTGAGGTCGATCGGCAGCCAAACGTTGCGCGGCGATCGCGGTGGTGACGTTGATGTGTTCGTCGATCTTGCCATCGCGCACCACTCGACCCCAGGCATCCAGAACATAGCCACCCGGTGCCCAGAGCAAGGAATCAATGAACGCGATCTGGTTGCCCGCGATAACTGCGTGCCCGACGTGGGCCGTTCGCGACCCCGGAACTTCGACGCCCTGAACGATCGTGACGCCGGGCATACGGATGAGCTGCTCGAGCAGTGGTGCCGTCAACCGCTCGGCGACAGCTAGCCGGCGCTCGAGCTCCCCCGAGTTCTCGTCAATCATGACGGGCTCACCGGCAAAGTGACGCTCACGCTGACCGTTCGGAAAGACTGTTCGCATCGCGGTAAGCACGTTCGAGCGCCAGTGCGCGAAGCTGCTGACCTGAGTGGTTATTTTGACCCAGACCACGATCGAGAGGGCAACGAACACCGCGGCGACGGCAAGGGACGGCAAGTTGGCGAGCTGCGGAATCGTCGAATAGGCAAATGCCAGTTCTTGATCAAACAGAATGGCGAGCACTGTGCCGAGTACTGCCAATGCCGCAGAGACAACGAAGAAGAGGAAGAAGAAACGCGCGGCTCCCACTGCGAGGTTGAACCGGGCGAGCGTCACCGCGACGACAGCGATCACGAGTTCGGCGGCAATCACTCCAACGATGAGCTGACGATTCATCTCGGATGCACTCGTCGCCACGTACTCGAGAAAGTAAACGGTGGCACCGACCAGCGCCGCAATGAGAAACAGAGCGAAAAGTAGGTGGGTTGCGAGAGTCAACGGCGCCACCTTCGGGGGCGCCTTCGGCCAGACTGCGGGACTCGATGCCCACAATTTCTGCGCCCAGCCGAACGTCTCCGCGCGCACCGTTGGCACTGGAATTCGTTGCCCCAGTGCGCTGTTTCCCCCAGCATTGTTCATGAAATAATCTCCATTTCCCCCAGACCAGCTTAAGGCATCTGAGGGAAATGGAGTCGAACAATGAGGTTCGCCGTCGTGAGCGAGGGCAGTATCGCGTTATTCGGCCGGAGAAACTTCCGGAGTCTGGCGACCGGCCTTTTTGGCGGCGCGCCGGCTCTTGCGATCCGTGCCCGCAGCCTTCTTGTCTTCGCGTCGCTCCTTGGCGCCTTCAACGACGTAGTAGAGAACCGGAAGAACCACGAGCGTCAGAACGGTCGAGGAGAGCAGTCCGCCGATCACGATGATGGCGAGCGGCTGCGAAATGAAGCCACCCTGACCGGTGACACCGATGCCGAGCGGGAGAAGCGCGAAGATCGTCGCAGCGGCCGTCATCAGAATCGGGCGGAGTCGACGTGACGCGCCCTCGATGATGGCGTCGTGCGCACGCATGCCCTTGACCCGGTACTGGTTGATGAGGTCAACAAGCACGATCGCGTTTGTCACGACGATACCGATGAGCATGAGTACACCGATGAGCGAAGCAACCCCGAGCGGGATGCCGGAGATCACCTGGAGCGCAATCGCTCCCGTGGCTGCAAACGGCACCGAGACGAGCAAGAGCAGCGGCTGGCGCAGGCTCTTGAAGGTCGCGACCATGACGACGTAGACGATCAAAATTGCGACGAGCAGGGCAAGGCCGAGTTGCTGGAATGCATCGGTCTGTTCGGTGGCAACACCACCGAGTTCGGCTGAGGCTCCAGCAGGCAACTCTGCTTCATCCACAGCAGCAGCGACCAGAGCGGATGCCGTACCTACGTCGTCGCTACCTGGAGTCACGCTCAGAGTGGCGCTACGCACACCCTTCACCGAGGTGATGCTCGCGGGGCCGTCTTCGACCGAGACAGTTGCCACGTCCGTCAGCGGAACGAGCCCGGTCGCACTGGGGATCTCGAAGTCTTGCAACTCTTCGATCGTGGTGGGGGCGAGGTCGTTGAGAATGTAGATCGAGAGCGTCGATTCGTCGATCACGGCGCTACCGACCGCGTTCGGGTTCATCGCGCCCGTGACGATTCCGCCCACCGCGATTTCACTGAGTCCGAGCTTGGCGGCCTTGTCGCGGTCAACCACGATCGAGATGAAGGGCTGCTGTTCCGAGAGGTTGCTGGTGGCCTCGGCGACGACGTCGAGGTCGCGCACTTGCTCAAGCAGAGCATCCGACGCTTCGCGCAGTTCGGAGTCGCTCGTGGCCGTGATGTTGATCTCGATGTCGCTCGAAGCGAAGCCACTCGATGCGGCGGCAAGGGTAATCTCGCCGGCATCCTCGATATCAGCGACAGCCTCGCGCACATCTTCTTGCAGCTGAGTTTGGTCGAGATCGGGGTCGGTCGTGAGCGAGAACGCGTTCGAACCGCCACCAGAGAATGCGGCAGCGAGTGAGCCACCACTGGAACCGATCGAGAGCTGCACTGTGTCGATGCCGTCGAGATCGAGGAGAACCTCTTCCACCTTCATGGCGGCTTCGTCTCGCGCTTCGAGGCTCGCCCCCAGAGGAAGGGTCTGGTTGACCGTCAACGTGTTCTGGCCACTGTCGCCAATGAAGTTCGTCTTCATGAACGGGATGAGAGCGACGGTGCCGCCCAGCAGCAGAACAGCGGCGAGCAGCGTAGCCAGGGGGCGCTTAAGCGTCCACTTAATCACGGGCAGGTAGCCGCGCTGCAGGGCGTTGGTCTTCTCTTCCTGCGGCAGGCCAGCAGCGTGGGCGTGCTCGACGGCAGCCTCCGTGTGACGAGGTGCGGCCTTGTTACCGAGGAACCAGTACGCCAATACCGGCACGATTGTGAGGGATACGAAGAGCGACGCCGCAAGCGCGATCGCGGTCGTCAGCGCAAACGGACGGAACAGTTCTCCCGTGATGTCGCCGACGAGAGCGAGCGGCAAGAACACCGCGATAGTCGTCACTGTGGATGCGGTGATGGCTCCCGCAACTTCCTTCACCGCGTTCTGAATGGCCTGAAGCTTCGGCTCTCCCATGGAGACATGACGCTTGATGTTCTCGATAACGACAATCGAGTCATCCACCACTCGACCAATCGAGATCGTGAGCGCTCCGAGAGTGATGATGTTGAGCGTGTAACCCGAGACCTGCATACCGATGAAGGTGATGAGAACGGATGCCGGAATGGAGATCGCTGTCACCAGCGTCGAACGAATCGACAGCAGGAACACCAGAATCACAATCACGGCGAAGACGAGGCCGAGCAGACCTTCGGTCGTGAGGCTATCGATGGACTCCTGGATGAAGGGAGCCTGGTCGAAGACAACGGTGAACTGGGTGTTGCTACCGAGCGCGCTTTCGAGCTCGGGGATTGCTTCGAGAACGGCTTCGGAGACGGAAACCGTGTTGCCCGCAGGGCTCTTGGTGATCGCGATCGTCAGTGCGGGCTCGCCGTTGACGCGCGAGATGCCCGTCGCGGGATCGTCGATGACATCCACGGTGGCCACGTCAGAGATGGTGACGACATCGGTGTTCGAGCCGCCCAGCAGCGGCAGTTCTGCGATTCCATCGGCCGTAGTGATGCGCTGGCCAGCCTGCACCGTGAGCGTCTGGCCGTCTTCGGTGATTTCACCGGCGGGCAGCAGCACGCCATTGTCATCGAGCGCAGACAGAATGTCTTGGTTGCTCAGACCATTGATGAAGAGTTCGTCTTGGTCGGGAGTGATGACCAGTCGCTGCGTGGCGGTTCCGAGCAGACTCGCATCGCTGACGCCCTCCAACTTATTGAGCTCAACAAGGGTGGAGGCTTCGAGCTTGTTCGAAAGCTCGAGAGGGTCGAGGTCGCTCGAGACGGCGATCTGCACAACCGGGAGGTCGGTGAAGTTGAAGGTGAAAACTTGGGTATCGGCCGAGTCAGGGAGCTGGCCCGAGATGCGGTTGATAGCGAGCTGAATCTTCTGTTCGGCGGTAGCGATGTTGGTGCCGTACTCAAATGATGCCGAGATGTTGGCGAAGTTCGAGTTCGACGTTGCGGTCGTAGACTCAAGCCCTTCTACGCCCTGGATGGCTGCTTCGAGCGGCCCCGCGAGGTCCTTATCGACGACCTCGGGCGATGCGCCCGGGTAGGTCGAAACGATGAAAATCTGCGGCAACGACAGTGACGGAATGAGTTCTTGCTTGAGCGACGTGAGCGCGACGCCACCGAAAATTCCGATGACGATGGTGACGAGCGCGATCAGAGCGCGGTTACGCAAAGAGAAAACGGAGAGCAGATGCACGGGGAACTTTCGTTGCTGTTAAACGCGGGCGCGGTCTCAAAACCACTTCTTGGTTAGATCAATTCTCTCAGCACCCTCAGTATTCCGCGTACTCTCGCGAGATTACATCTGCGTTAAACCTGCCGGGGATTGGCGGCCTCGCAGACAGGCGAATGCCCGCCCTCTGGCGCGCTTCGCGTTAGACGACGTTCGCGAACTCACTGCTGGCCGGCGAGAACGGATGCCGCATCACGGTCGACCAGGCTGCGGCGAGCGCCGAGACGCCCTGTTCCAATTCGGCAGAGCCCACGCTGAACGGAATGCGCAAAAAGCGCTCGAACGCGCCATCCATGCCGAAGCGCGGTCCGGCCGCAATGACGAGGCCTTCGTTGCGGGCGGCGAGCACGAGTTGCGAACTCACGGGTTGGCCGAGACCGATCCATGCCGTCATTCCTCCCGGGGTGTGCGGCACCTGCCAGGACGGCAGTTGCTCGGCGAGGAGGGAGGAGAGGTGCTCGCGGCCGGCCCGCAGAGACGTGCGCCGAGCATCCAGAATCGCCGGATAGCTCTCAAGAATGTTGGTGACGACGAGCTGTTCGAGCAGCGGGGTGCCGAGGTCACCAGCGGAGCGAGCGCGCACGAGTTGGCGAATAGTGGCGTGGTCGGCGCGAATCCAGCCGGTGCGCAAACCGCCCCAGACTGTTTTGCCGACCGAGCCGACTGAGATGGCGTTGCCGTGCGCGGCGAAAGGCAATCTGCTGCCCGCACCATCGAGATCGAGTTCGGCCATCGTCTCGTCGGCAATCACGGCGGTACCGTGTCGCGCTGCGAGCGACAGCACCTTCTCGCGCAACTCGTCGGGCATCGACTGACCGGTCGGGTTGTGAAAGTCGGGCATGAGATAGGCAAGCGACGGGCTCGTGCGCTGGATGGCCTGCTCGACGGCGATGGCATCCCAGCCGGTCTCGGTCGAGACCCCGACCGGCACAAGGCGAGCGCCGGCCGCCCGAAGCGCATCGAGCGCGTGCGGGTAGCTGGGGTTCTCCATGAGGGCACGGTCACCACGCGACATGAGCGTGCGCGAGATGAGCGCGATGGCGTGCTGGGCGCCGAGCGTCACCATGATCTGGTCGGGGCTCGTGGGCAGACCGCGGTCGGCGTAGCGCTGGGCAATGGCCTCGCGCAGCGCGGGGATACCCACCGGGTCGAAGCCCGACTCCCCCAGATAGGCCGGCAGCTGTTCGGCTGCTCGGCGAGAGGCCTCGATGACTTCGGGAGCGGCCGCGATTGTTGACTTGCTGAAGTCGAGCATTTGCGGGGCAGCAGGATCAGGAATCAGGCTCGCCCGATGCGGCAGCTGGGCAACACTGCCCGAGCCTCGCGTGCTCTCCACATAACCGCCCTCGCGCAGCGCCGCATAGGCCGCCGACACCGTGGTGCGACTGATGCCGAGGGCCAGCGCCAGCTCGCGTTCAGCCGGCAGCCGGGTTGACGTCAGGATGCGGCCATCCATGATGAGAAGGCGGATGCGGTCGGAGACGGCGAGATACGCCGCATTGGACCCTGCGGCACGCCATTCGCCCATCATGACGACCAATGCGCGGGCCGAAAGGCTATTCATGAGGCCACCATAGCCCGATTGGCCTCTTGTTAGGAGTCCAATTTCGTAATTGGATGCTTTTATGACTCCCCGCCTCACCATGACCCGGCGCATCGCGCAGCTCGGCATCGGCCTGTTCTTCTACGGCTTCGCCATTGCGCTTATGATTCGCGCGGAAATTGGTGTGGCCCCCTGGGACGTGCTCGGGCAGGGCGTTTCGCTCAGTACCGGCATCCCCTTTGGCTTTGTCACCAACATCATTGGCCTCATCGTGCTGTTGCTGTGGATCCCGATCCGCCAGAAACCGGGAATTGGCACCGTGTTCAACGTGGCCCTTGTGGGGCCCAGTGCTCAAGTAGGGCTCTGGATGCTGCCCGAAATCGAGGGGCTCGGTCTGCGCATCCTTGTTTTCGTCGCAGGGCTGCTCTTGCTCGGCATCGCTACAGGGCTCTACCTCGGGGCGCGCTTCGGGCCCGGACCGCGCGATGGCCTGATGACGGGCATCCACCACCGCTACGGCGGCAAGATCTGGATCGTGCGCAGCAGCATCGAACTCGTGGTGCTGACGATCGGTGCGATTCTGGGCGGAAACCTCGGCTGGGGCACGCTTGCGTTCGCGCTGCTCATCGGGCCCATCGTGCACTTCACGATTCCGCGCTTGATGGTGCCCGCCGCCGTCTCGACCGAGAATGTGCCGACGCCGGTGAATTAGCCCCAGTGCGTGGCCGAGAACGCGACCATGGCCGCGCGCACGAACTCGGCGCCGGCCTGCCCGCCGTAGTTGCGAGCGAAGCGCGGGTCGGCGACGTACAGGTCGGCCAGGCCGAGGTAGTACTCGCGCGGCGGCCCCGCCTTGCCTTCGCTCGGGGTACCGGGGATTCCGACGAGGCCGTCGAACTGTCGCTGCGCGAGCGCCTGAGCGTCGTCGCTTTCGGGGTCGTCACCGCGCTCGGCAGCGGTGGCCCAGTCGGCCGCGAGCTGTTTCTGTGCCGCGACGAACGTTGTTCGGTCGGCGGCGCTCATCGCCTTCCACCAGCTGTCGCTCGCCGCGGAGGAGTCGGACCCCCAGCGCTGCTTCACTTCGTCCTTATGGGCGGTGTGGTCGAATCCGTCAAACATTTCTTCAGCCATGAGGGGCTCTCCTTCTTCAATCTTGTGGATGGTGCTGGTCACCGACGCAATGAGGCGATCGATGCGCAGCTTCTCGCTTTTCAGCAGGCGCACGTGGTCACTCAGCGCTTTCAGATCATCGCGGTGTCCGGCGAGAATCTCAGCAATGGCCTCAAGGCCGAGCCCGAGTTCGCGCAACAGCAGAATGCGCTGAAGGCGGGCGAGAGCATCCGCGTTGTAATAGCGGTAGCCATTGGCCCCGACGCGGCTCGGGCTGAGGAGCCCGATCTCGTCGTAGTGCCGCAGCGTGCGCGACGTGGTGCCCGTGATGCGGGCGACGTCGTTGATGGAGCGCTCGGTGGGTGCGGTGCTGTCGTGTGCCATACCTCGACGGTAGAGGTTGACGTTACGTCAATGTCAAGCGAGTGCTTGTCTCAGCACTAGTGCGACTGCGGGGCGCGGGCGATCCGGCGATGCTCTATTCGGTGAACTGCACCGGAACGTAGACATCCTGAACCCGGTCATTGAGCGCCGTGTGGTCGTTGCGCGTGAAGATGCCGCACTCGTTGGTGATGCAATCGGCGTCTTCGCCGAGCGGGTCGCCCAGCTCGAGATACGCGGTAAAGGTGCCCGTGGCGGTGTCATCATAGCTGCGAGCGCCAAAGAGTCGCCAAGCCCAGTCGGCGTTGATCCAGTTGCTTGGAGCCCACTGCACAGTGCCCTCGGCCACGTTCTCTTGCTGCTGGCTCGGCACGCCACCGATGCACGGCCCCGGCTTGTCAGCCGACGTCTCCGGGATGACGCACACGGCAACGTACACACCTTGAGTTCCGTCGTAGCCAGTTCCCGTCACGACTACCCGTTCGCCACGAACGAGTGCCTCGGTGTCGATCGGTTCACCATTTTCTCCGGCGAGAGTCAACGTGCGAGTGCGACCATCATCTCCTTCGGCAGTGACCGAGAGCGGCCATTCTCCGTCGACGAGCTGCTGGCTCGACTGCCCCGAACTCTCATGGGTGAGGATCGGCACGACGATAATGGCGATCGGCACGAGCAACACCACAACAACAATGAGCACAATCCACGGCCAACGACGGCGGCGCGCAGCAGTTCGGGTCATGGCTTCAGTCTAGGACTGCGCGGGGTGCCGCCGAACCGGCCGGCAACGCCGAGAAAGCCTCGTGCGGGGTGGATGACACAGCACGGCTGCCGCTTACCCTAGGGTGATCGTGTAGACAGCACCCGCTTGAGCATTGGCACACGAAAGGCAGCACATGATTCGTGAAATAGCTGCTGTCGCGGTCGGCGGCGCACTCGGCACCGGAATGCGTTTTGCTCTCGATCTTGCCTTCACTACGGATGACGGGCTCTTTCCCATCTCCACCCTGATCGCCAACATTGTGGGCAGCTTCGTTCTCGCTCTTGTCGTCGCCGAACTGTGGGCGCCATCCCCCGCGTGGGCACGCGCCGGTTTGGGGGCCGGACTCCTCGGATCGTTCACTACGTTCTCCGCTCTCGCGGTTGCCGCCGTGCATCTCATTGGCGTTGATCAGTGGCTCCCCGCCCTTATCTACGTCGCCGCCACGGTGGTTCTCGGGCTCGCTGCCGCCGCGCTCGGACTGCGCGCCGGGCTTGCCCGTCGGAGCCAACCCGATCTGGTGAACGAATGACCGCCGGCGTTGTCTTTGCGATCCTCGGGGCCGGAGCCGCCGGGGCAGTACTGCGTTACCTGACGGCACGCGCGTTCTCGTCGTACACCGGCTTCCCCTGGGCAGTGCTCGTGGTGAACGTTGTCGGATCGGCGCTCGGTGGCACGCTCGCCGGGCTAGCCCACGTGGGCACCATCGACGCGAACCTCGAAATCATTCTGCTTACCGGGCTGTGCGGCGGTCTCACCACATTCAGCACCTTGAGCGTGGAGACGATGCAGAACGTCACTATGAAGCGGATGCGAGTCGCCGTCATCAGCGTGCTCGCCAACCTCGTCGTCGGCATTGGCGTCGCAGCCGCCACCTACTTCGGGTTGATCGCACTCGCGTCTTAGACCGCGCGAGCAGCGGCAATAAAGTCGCGGATGCGCGTCACGTCTTTCACGCCGCGACTCGCTTCGACGCCGCTCGAGACATCCACCCCGCCGGGCTGCAGCGTGCGCACGAGTTCGGCGACGTTGTCGGGTGTGAGCCCACCAGCAAGAATCCATGACTCCGGCAGCGCAGTGCCCCCCAGAAGCGCGGGATCGAAGGTAGCGCCAGCACCGGGCTCGACGGCATCGATCAGGAGCCGATCATCCGCTCGCAACTGCCCGGCGAGACTGCGGCGGCGATAGTCCTCCACCGAGATAGCCCGAATGGTGCCGAAACCTTCGGTGCGCAACCGGTCGAAGTCGGCGTCGCTTTCATCGCCGTGCAACTGCACGGTCGCGACGCCGGCACGGCGAGCGATCGCGAGCACCTCGTCAATCGGCTGGTTGCGAAAAACTCCGACGGTCTCAATCTCCGAAGGCAGCCCCTGCGTGAGCGAGAGTGCCTGATCGTCAGTGACGAGACGCGGGCTGCCGGGAGCGAAGACAAACCCGATTGCATCGGCGCCCGCCTCCGCTACCGCCAGGGCGGCATCCGGCGTACTGATGCCACAAATTTTCACAAAGAGGCGAGTCACTTCGACGCTGCTCCGGATGACGCGCCCGGCGATGCCAGCACGAGGGCCGCGGAGGCGTGACCGCCCACGCACGCCTTCTGCAGATCGCGGCTGGCCAAGTACGACGTCAGGAATCCCGCAGCGAAAGCATCGCCCGCGCCGGTGAGGTCGCGCACTTCGGGAACCGGGGGCACCGCCACCGTTAGCGGCGCCTGACCGGGTTCGTGAACGAGGGTGGGATCCGCTCCCGCCTTCGTCACGATGATGGTCTGGGCGAGTCTCGCAGCGACAGCACCCGGCTGCCCGTCGACGACGACTCCGAGACAGTCCATCTCACTGGCGTTGCCGATCAAGAAGTCGGGGCTGAGGTCAGCCATGAGATCAAGGAAGCGTTCGACGCCGTACTGCGCGAGCATGCCCGTGGACGAGACGTCGATCGACACCAGAATGCCTCGCTTCTTAGCGCGACGGATGACGTCGATCACGGTTTCCCCGACCGGCGCTCCGTTGAACGAGTAGGCCGAAACGTGTAGCAGCTCGAGACCGTCAAGCCACTCATCCGGAACCTCGTCGAGCATCGTTGCAGCCGCCCGGTTGGGCACCATGCTGCGTTCGCCGTCTTGGTCGATCAGGATGATGACGGTGCCGGTGACGTGTTTGCGCTGCACGCGCACGTCAACACCTTCCACCTCGAGACCCTGAACGAGCAGGGTGCCGAGGTGGTCGTTGCCCACACAGCCGATGAAACGCGTGGGGCCGAGTCGGCCGGCAAAGCTCGCGACGTTCGCACCGCTACCGCCGCGGGTGTGAAAGATTTCCGCAGCGGTATCGGTGCCATGCCTGAGCGGTTCAGCCAGCCAGACGACGACGTCTTCAACGAGGTCGCCAATGATTCCGAGCATAAGCGGCTGGCCGCTAGCGGGTGAGCGCCGTGGCGACGAGTCCACCGAGCGCAACGTTGCCGCGGTAAACCTCAACGTTGACGTCGAGGCTCAGCCCCTTGGTGTCCTTCTGGATGAAGTCGAGCAAGAACGGGGTCGAGGCGTTTCCGCTGATGCCCTGCTTGTCGGCTTCGGCCCAGGCGCGAGTGAGGATGTCGTCGAGCTGCTCCGGAGGAAGCTGCTTGTCGGCGGCAACGGGGTTAGCCAGCAATACGGACTGCGGCAGACCGAGCTCGTCGCGCGCGTTCACGACCGCGGCTGCTTCTTCGGGGGTATCTACTGAGTAGCCGATGCTGAAGCCGGAGTCGGTGACGTAGAAGCCCGGGTACTTGGTGGTGCCGTAACCGATGACCGGGATGTTGAGGGTCTCGAAGCGCTCGAGGGTGGCGGGGATGTCGAGAATCGACTTCACTCCGGCGCTGATCACGAGAATCGGGATCTGAGCGAGCGTGGTCATGTCGGCCGACTCGTCGAAGGTTTCGGAGGCTCCGTGGTGAACGCCGCCGAGGCCACCGGTCGAGAAGACCTTCACGCCAGCGTGGTGCGCGAGGAATGCAGTGGCGGCAACCGTGGTGCCACCGTGGATGCCAAGGGCACGCACGACGGGAAGGTCGCGCAGGCTGGCCTTGGCGATGTTGTCGGTGTTGGAAAGCTCAGTGATCTGCTCGGTGCTGAGGCCGACTGTCGGCACACCGTTGAACACACCGATCGTGGCGGGCGTGACGCCCTGCGCGCGCAGCCCAGCTTCCGCTTCGAGGGCAACATCGAGGTTGCGCGGGCGAGGAAGACCGTGAGTGAAGATGGTCGATTCGAGGGCGACCACGGGGCGGTTCTCGCGAACTGCATCTTGGACTTCTGGGGAGACGTGAATGACGGGTGTAGACATGGTCAATCTCTTTCTTCGCTGGTGCTCGTCGCTGAGGCTTCGCCGGAGGCGTGCCGTTACTTCAACCGTAGCCAGTCAATTACAAAGAAACCAGAAAGAGTGGCTGCGGTTTAGATAGCCTTAGCCTATGAAAATTACGCTTCGTCAGGTGGAGATTTTCGTCGCCGTGGCCGATGCCGGTCACTTCGGACGAGCCGCCGAGGCGCTGGAGATCTCGCAACCAACCGTGAGCCAAGAAGTGAGTCGCCTCGAACGCGCGCTCGGGGTCGCCCTGCTCGACCGCTCCGGCCGTTCGGCAAAGCTCACGCAAGCGGGCGAAGCGATGGCGACCGAGGGTCGCCAATTGCTCACCCACGCCAATCAGGTGGTCCGGGAAGTGCAGCTCTACGAGCCGAGCCGCATCCGCACCGCCCGCATCGTGGCCTCCCCCAGCGTGGTCAACCGCCTCCTCCCCGCTGTGATCAGTCGGGCCGAGCAAAGCCTTTCGTCAGTGCGCATCGAAGACGTGCTCGTCGACACGGGCGGCGTCACTGCGCGCCTCGTGAGCGAGCACGCCGATATCGGCCTTGGCCGCTTCCTGGATGCCAGGGAGGGCTACGAAAGCGAAGTGATCGTGCGCGAACAAGTCTTTGTCGCGCTCAGCCGCAAGCACCCGCTAGCGGAGGCCGCCCACCTCGAACTCCCCGAACTCGGTGACCTGCCACTGTTGCTGTGGCCTCGCGAACAAAACCCCGCCTACTTCGATTACCTGCTCGAGATCTGCACCTCGCGCGGGCTTACCCCGCTGCTGCTCGTGAGCCCGCCCCGTATCGTGGGGTCGCGGCTGTACTTACTGTCAGAAGCCCGCGCTTTCTCGCTCGTATCGGCAGCGCTCGTCGGCCATCTGCCCGAAGACCTCATCGCGATTCCGCTCGCGCAACCCGCGACGCTTGCGCTCGAGATGCAGTGGCGCGCGAGCGACAACCGCCCCCAGCTAACTGCCCTGCGCGAGCTCATTCGTGAGGTGGCGTCCGCTGGCTAGCGTGGGCGGCCACAACAGCGCTCTCTAGCGCCCGTTCTTCATGGCTTGAATCTTGCTGAGGGTGGCGATGGCCTGACGGGCGATCATCCGTCCCGCCCGATTGGCACCGATCGTGGATGCCTGCGGGCCGTACCCGGCAAAGAAGATGCGAGTGTCTCGCCACGCAACACCCTGCCCCACAGCAACGCCGCCCTCTTTTTCGCGCAGCTTCAACGGAGCGAGGTGGCGCAGTTCTGGCCTGAATCCTGTGGACCAGATGATGGCATCCGCCTGCTGGAAGGCACCGTCTTGCCAGCGCACCCCGTTCGGTTCGATGCTCGAGAACATGGGGCGTGGCGTTAGAACGCCCCGTTCGATTCCGGCTTGGATGCGGCGGGTACGCGGTACGCCCGTGCCGCTAACAATGCTGGGCAGCACGCGCCCGGCACGCGCCGCTTCGTCCTGGATGAGCACCGCTTCTTTGCGCGCTTCAAGGTTGAGGGGGCCGTCTTCGAGAAAGTCGATCGGCCGGCGACTGACCCACGTGAGGTTCGAGGCAAGGTTTTCGAGTTCGAGAAGGAAGCCGATGGCGGAGGTTCCGCCGCCCACAACGACAACGCTCTGGTCGGTGAATTCGCGGGCACTGCGGTACTCACTCGTGTGCAGGTGGCGGCCCTCGAACGATTTGAGACCCGGGTACCAGGGAATGAACGGTGCGCCCCAGGTGCCTGTGGCATTGATCACCAGCATTGTGCTGACGGTTTTCATCTCTTCGCCATCGAGCGAGAAGGTCACATTCAAATGCTCGCCGAAGTTATCAACGGCCACGACATCCGCATTGCGAACAACTTGAAAGTCGTAGTGATCTTCGTAGGCACGGTAGTAGTCGGCCACGACTTTCTTGGCCGGCATATGACGGTCGGCGGTTTCGAAACTCAGCCCGAGCTCGTCAAGACCCGGCAGATCGTTGATGCGGTGCGCCGAACCGATGCGCAAGGCTTCCCACCGATGCTGCCAGGCACCGCCTGTTCCCGGGCCGCGATCAAGCAGCACAAAGTCATTGCCGGGGTCGAGACCGAGTCGCCGCAGATAGTAGGCAACAGAGAGGCCTGCTTGGCCAGCACCAATAACGACAACGGAGGTGTCGGTTTCGGTAGTGGATGTCACGCGCTAACGTTACCCGCCCTAACCCCACCTGTGCACCGCCAGCCAAGACCATTCTGTCTCGCGTGCTAAACTTCAGGTTAGTTTTCATCCATCCCTGTTCGCTCGTTCGCTGGCCACCGTCAGCGCACCGGGACAGACGTATGAGGGGGTCTCGCATGGGACGCGGCCGTCAAAAGGCAAAGCACACCAAGGTTGCTCGGGATTTGAAGTACTTCAGCCCAGATACTAACTACGGTGCGCTCGCTCGAGAGTTGGGCGGTTCAGAGAACACTGTCCCGGTTTCCGAAGACAGTGAGAAATGGCCGGAGTACTCCGCTGGTGATTCGTACAGCGATAAGTACGACACCGAAGACGATGAAGACGACGAGGAAGAAACTCGTAGCGCCTAATAAGCCATCTTCACCGCAACGTTTTATGAAAAAGGCGAGCATCTAGCCCCTCGGGGCCGGATGCTCGCCTTTCTCATTAAGTACTGTGCCCTAGAAAGCCACCAGCTCGCGGGCTTTCGCAACGATTGCGTCGATTGACGGCAACCAAGCTTCTTCGAGAACCCCAGCGTAAGGAACAGGCGAGTCTGGACTTGAGAGCAACGACGGCGGAGCATCCAGCAGCGTGAAATGGTGAGTGGTCATTCGCGAGACGAGTGATGAGCCCCAGCTGCCGTCTTGCGGCGACTCCTGCACGACCAAAAGCCGCGAAGTCTTGGCCAGGGAGCGGGCAACGGCATCGTCGTCGAACGGCACTAGTGTGCGAGGGTCGATCACCTCGGCCTGCACTCCACCTGCAGCGAGCGTCTCGGCGGCTTCAACCGCGCGGTGACGCATCTGCTGAGTGGCAACGATCGTGATGTCGCTGCCTTCTCTCACGATGGACGCGACGCCGAGAGGCAGCACTGCGGCATCTCCCGTGGGCACTTCGCCCTTGAGCGAGAAGAGTCCTTTGTGTTCAAAGAACAGAACGGGGTCGTTATCGCGAATCGCGCCTCGCATGAGCCCATAGAGGTCTTCGACTGTCGCGGGAACCACAATCTTGAGACCGGGCACATTCAGGAACCAGTTTTCGCCGGCCTGAGAGTGCTGAGCCGCGAAGCCGGTTCCGGCACCGTTTGCCATGCGAATCGTCAGCGGCACTGTCACTTGGCCACCGGTCATGTAGCGATGCTTCGCCACCTGGTTCACGATTTGGTCGTAACAGACGCCGGCGAAGTCAGCGAACATGATCTCGGCGATCGGGCGCAGCCCCATGATGGCAGCGCCCAAGGCGGCGCCAACAATGGCTTGCTCCGAGATCGGTGTATCGCGAACGCGACGCGGGCCGAACTCCTCGAAGAGTCCCGCTGCCGTCTTGAACGCTCCACCGGCTGCTCCGATGTCTTCACCGATCATGAAGACATCGGGGTCTTCGCGCATCTCATCCGCAATGGCGCGCGCAATTACTTGGCGATAGTTGAGGGTGTCAGTCATGAGTAGATGTGATCCATTCCGGCAGTGAGTTCAGGTTCGGGCCACGTGAGCGCCAGATCGCGAGCAGCAACGACGTCAGCGTGGGCGTTGCGCTCGACCTCTGCGGCGGCATCCGCACCACCGACAGCCTCGATGGCTTCGCGAAGTTTCACGATGGGGTCGCGGGCAAACCACGACTTCACTTCTTCTTCAGGGCGGTACTTCGCGGGATCGCTGCGTGAGTGCCCGCTGTGACGGTAGGTGTCAGCCTCGATCAAAGTGGGCCCTTCACCAGCGCGCGCTCGGGCTACGGCTTCTTCGGTGACCGCGCGCATCCCGATCACATCGTTGCCGTCAACAAAAACACCGGGCATTCCGTACGACGCCGCCCGGTCGCTCAGTCTTTCGATGGGGGTCGTCGAAGCCAGTGTCGAATACTCGCCGTACTGGTTGTTCTCGATGACGAAGATCGCCGGCAGCTTCCAGATGGATGCCATATTGAGCGATTCATGGAACGTTCCGATATTCGTTGACCCGTCTCCGAAGAATGCAACGCTCACTTCGGAGGTGCCCCGATAGTTCGAGGCCAACGCTGCGCCGACCGTGGTGGGAAGGTGTCCGCCTACGATCGCGTTTGAGCCCAGCGCTCCGACGGACACATCGGCAAGGTGCATTGAGCCGCCTTTGCCTCCACACAACCCGCCCGCACGACCCAGGATCTCTCCGAAGGCGCGGTCAAGAGGCGCCCCCATCGCCAGCACTGCGCCGTGCCCGCGATAGGTGCACGTCATGGTGTCGCCTTTGCTCAGGGCACTACAGACTCCGACGGTCACCGCTTCCTGGCCCTGGCACAGGTGCGTACTTCCCCGCACAAGGTTCTGGCTAAAGAGGCCCATGATTTCGTCTTCAAAGAAACGGATTTCATACATCGACCGCAGCAGGTCGAGAGCATCCGCGGGGAGCGGATCAGCGAGCGTACGGCTCACGGAGTGATAGGTCATTGAGTTACACTTCCTACTTTTGTCGCGGGGCGCCGCAACTGTCGGTGGTTCTGAAGCCGGTGGGGAGATGCGCCTCAGGGGCGTCCTTTCCAGCAAGTTGAGTGAGCACGAGCTCAGCAGCGGTACGGCCGAGAAGCGCGGGGTCACGAGAGATTGTGCTGATCGCGGGAGTGAGGAACTCCGACAGCGCCACGTCGTCGCACGTGACGAGACTCACATCGTCGGGGATCGTGAGCGCGAGCTCGCGCAGCGCACGCATGACGCCTACGAGAATCTGATTGCTACCTGCGATGAGTGCGGTTGGAGCGCCCGCTCCCGACATGAGTTCGATCGTGGCCGTATAGCCATGCTCGGCACTGAAATCGCCCATGCGGATAACAGAGGTCACGTTCGGGTGCTCGCTGGCAACCTCAGTTAACGTCTCCGCTCGCTCACGAGATGGCCGCACTTGCGAGCTGCCGTTTACGAGAGCAATGGACTGATGTCCGAGCGAGATGAGATGTTCAACGGCAGCGCGGATTCCTGTTGCATGATCGCTCAGCACGGCCGATGCCGCTGTGGCGTTGATCTCGCGGTCGATGAGCGTGATCGGATAATGCGCCGAGCCGAGCGCCTTGTTCAACGCCTCGTCTGTTTCGTCGCTGACCGAAATCAGAAGACCGTCGATGCGACGCTGCTCCATTGAGCGCACTTGCTCGAGCGCCAGGCCTGGCTCATTGAAGGAGTTGGCCACAAGCATGGAGTAGCCGCGCTGACGCAGCACTCGTTCCGCGCCCATCGCAATTTGAGCGAGCAAAGGGTTCCCGATGTCAGCCGCGACAAACCCGATGGTGAAGCTTTCGCCGGTGCGCAAGCTCTGAGCCAGCGCATCCGGCTGAAACCCCAACTCGTCAATCGCGGCCAGAACGCGCTCGCGCATCTTGTCGCTGACATCCGGATGATCGGAGATCACTCGAGAAACCGACGAGATAGCGACGCCAGCACGCTCGGCCACTTCCCGCATTCCTGCCCGGCGAAGGGGCGGCGCCGATCGACGCTCGTTCATGCCCCGCCGGCTTCCAGAGAGATCGCTCATGTTCTTGTCACCTAATCTTTCGAAACCCGATACTGGTCGATGTAGTCCCAGTTCAGATCCCACCCCAGCCCCGGGCGGTCGCTCAGGGTCAGGGTGCCGTTGTTGAGTTCTGGTCTGTTAGTGATCATGTTCCACCAGAACGGGTCACGATCGGGATGGAAACACTCAGCGAGTGTGCCGTGCGGCTGGCTCGCAAGCAAGTGCGTCGACACCTGCGGTTCCTCATGGTGCCCCATTTGAACGTCGTAGGAGGTTGCGATGGCGGCGGTTCGCAACCAGGCGGTCGGCCCGCCCGACCACGAGGAATCGAAATTACAGACGTCGATCGCCCCAGTCTCCATGAGGTCACGACATCCGCTCGCACTGAATTCGGTTTGCCCTGCGCAGACGGGAACGGAGCCCTGATAGCGAACGTCGCGCATCGACCGCTTATCGTTGTGCCACTCGACAGGCTCTTCGAACCAGCGGATGTTGAGATCGGCGATACGCCGACTCAGGTCGACAGCCACGGCGGGCTTGTAGCCCTGATTCGCGTCAATGCAGATGATGAAGTCGTCGCCAGCGGCTTCGCGGGCCGCGGTGATGCGCGCGGCATCTTCCGCGGCGCTGAGCCCACCGACTTTGAACTTAACCCCAGCCAGGCCAAGCTCTTGGTAGTGATGCATCTCGTCAGCAATGCTGCCGAGAGGTTCACCGTAGTAGCCACCGATAGCGATCATCGGTAGCTCATTGCGGTAGCCGCCCCACAATTTCCAGAGCGGTGTTTTGAGGGCCTTGCCCACTGCATCCCAAATAGCAGTGTTCACTGCCGCGAGGGCGACGAGACCGAGCCTGCGGTCACGGAGAATGTCGAACGTCACTTTGTACCCAGAATCCCACAGGCGCTCGATGGCCATCGCATCCTGGCCAATCAGTGTGGGAGCGAGCTCTTCGTGAATGATCCGATCGATGTCAAACATCGTCTCGTGCTCATCTCCGGTATATGCCTCCCCAATGATTCCGGCATCAGTGTGGACCCTGGTCACAATCGTCGCGCGATGAGTCATGTGGTAGTGGCTACCACGAAACTCTCGCGCAAGCGGTGCGACCATAGGGATCGTCTCAATGCGGGTAATCGTCAGACCGTGCGCTTGTGGATCCAGCGGATCGCGTTCAGCGTGAACTCGTTGATCATGCATGTTCTTTGAACTCCATTTTTCTTTCACCAAGCGTGTGGCGAGGGTGGTGGCTCGGACTCGTCGCGATCGGCGTTAGCCGCGCTGTTGCTTCTCGAGGTCGTCGAGGAATGCGGTGATATTTCCCGAGATCATCGTCTGCGTGAGGTTCGTCCATGAAGCCGACTGGGCAGCACCGTTGAACTGGTTCTGCGCTACATCAACTCCGCCGACAGCGTCAACGATCTCGAGAATCTGGCCGGCACCCGTGCTTCCGGTAACGCCCACTACGTCGACGTCGGTGCGGTTCGGGAACTGGCTCGCTTCTTTGAGGAGGATGGTCTGGCCCTCTGCCGACGCCATCGTCTCAATCAGCTTCATGGCAGCGTCTGGGTTCTCCGACTCAGCGCTGACGCCGTACATGAGTACGGGGTTGAAGAACTGGCCCTGAAGGGTTGTTCCCGAAACCTTCGGAGCGTTGAATACTCCATATGCATCGGTGCCGAGCTTGTCGTCCCAGACCTTCCAGTTGATTGCGTTCGATACGAGACCCGGCACCATAGCTACCTCACCCGCGGCGAAGTCTGCTTCGACATCCGTGAACTTCTTACCGGCGAAGTCTGAGTTCCAGCAGTCAGCGTTATAGGAGTCAAGCAACGGCTGCAATGAGTCCATGAAGCGCTCATCGTTGAGTGCAATGTCTCCCGAGCGAACGGCGTTGACGTCATCGGTGGAGAAGAACTGAGGCGACAAGGATGACCAAGCCCACCAGAGAATGAACGAGTCGCTTCCCGACATACCAATCGGTGAGATACCTTCTGCGTTGAAGGCGTCACACGTTGCGAGCATCTCATCCCAGGTAGCAGGCGGGGTTTCGGGGTCGAGACCCACTCGCTCAAAGAGCGCCTTGTTGTAGTACCAGACCACACCTTGCGCGCCGACGGGAACGCCGGCGAAGACGGAGTCATCAGCGACATCCTTCACGGTGGCGGACCAACCGCTGAGGAGATCAGCGTCAGCAAACTGGTCTTTGGTCAGGTCAGCTACTGAACTGAAGAGAGATTCAAAATTGGCTCCCGGCAGCATCTCGACAACGTCGCCGAGCGCTCCCGCCCGAGCCTTCGTTGTTGCGGATGCCAAGAACTGATCGAACGGAACGCGATCTTGTTCTGCTTCGACTCCGGTCTCTTCTGTGAAGAGGGCAATGACATCGTTCATCGCTTTGCCCTGGCCCTGCGTGGTGTCAGCGTCGCCGCTGGTCAACAGGGTAATCGGGGCATCGGCGGAACCTGAGCTGTCGCCACCGGCGCAGCCTGCCAACAGTGCGCCAACTCCGATTGCGGCAGCAATCGAGAGTCCACGTCGTTTCGTGAATATCTGTGACACTGGTGTTACCTCCATAGTGTGATTGTGATGTGCTTCCTTGCCCACCTTGGGGTCGTGCGGGGATGGTCTTGCGATCAGCCCTGGGGGTAGGGGGTGGTCTGAGATTCAGTCCTTGACCGCCCCCGATATGGCTCCTGCTTGCAGCCATCTCTGTCCGAAAACAAAGAGCAATAACACCGGAGCTGTGCCGACGAGCATGGCGGCCGCCGTGAGCGGTCCCCCGGTGCGGAATTGTGACGAGAACTGCGCGATAGCGACGGCGACAGTGGGAGTGTCTCCCGAGGGGAGCAGCAACAGCGCGAGCAACAGCTCGCTCCACTGCAAGAAGCACGTCAGGATGAACGCGGTGGCGAGCGCGGGCTTTGCCATGGGCAGAGCAATGGAGACGAACTGTCGAATCGGGCCAGCTCCGTCCACGTCCCCGGCTTCAAACACCTCTGAAGGCAATTGGGAGAAGAACGAGCGCATGAATACCGTTGCCCAGGCCGAGAACATGACGCCATAGACGACACCAAGCCAGACAAGCGAGTCGAGCATCCCCCACACTTGAAGCAACTCAAACATGGGAATGACGAGGGCCGCCGCCGGCAAGAACATGGCCGAGGTCGTCAGCGCGATGGTGAGGCGACGCCCCATGAATTGATAGCGAGCAAGCGCAAAGCCCGTGCATGCCGCTAGTGCGACCGCGAGCGTTGCCCCCACTCCGACGGTGATGCTGGAGTGGAGGATCGCTTGAGCCATACCGCCCGTGACCCACACCGTGCTGATGTTCTCCAACGTCCACGTGCCGCCAAAGTTAGCTGGCTCGCCCACGTATTCTTCTGTGGGTTTGAGCGCTACTCGAACCACCCACAGAATCGGGCCGAGCACGATGACGAGGGCAAGGGCCACAATAACGGTCTCAAACCAGTTCTTCTTTTTCATGACTAGTTCCATTCCTCCGCTTTGCGAATTCTTCGCATTCCCGCCTGAATTAGCACGATGAGAGCAATGAAGACGAGGCTCACTACTGCGATAGCGGCACCGCGCCCAAGCGTCGAGCCCTGGTTGAGGGTGGCGTACACGGCGTAGTCGAGCGTGGTCGAGGCGACGCCGGGGCCACCTTGAGTGAGCCCATAGATCCACGGGAAGAAACCAGTGACGGTCGAGATCGTGAGCAGCAGGATCCAAAACCTCGTAATGGGGCGAAGCGCTGGTCGGTAAATATGCCAGATCATCTGCCAGCGATTCACGCCGTCGAGTTGAGCTGCCTCGATGAAGCTCGGCGAGATAGCGGCGAGCCCGGTTGAGTAAAAGAGAACGCCACTGCCGAGGGTCGCCCAGCCGATGACTACGACGACCGTAATGAGCACGAAGTTGGGATCGGTAAACCAGCCCGGAGCCAGAAACCCAAGCCCCGCCGCGCGGAGTCCGGCGTTGACCGGACCCTCATCAGCGAGCACGATGCGAAAGACACCACCGACGATGATGGGCGGCAGCATGGCCGGAATGTAGAGAATCGCACGGATGGTGGAGGCCGCTTTCATAGGAAAAACCGCGATAGCCATCACGAAGGGCACCAACACCCAGACGAATACTCCACCGATGAGGAGAAGGTTATTGAACAGAATGCGGTAAAAATCTGGCCACGTAGCGAGAAAGATGAAGTTGTCGAGGCCAACATTGATCGGCTCGGAGAGCCCGTCGTACTGAGTGGTCGAATAATAAAACACGGCGCAGAGTGGCCAAAAAATGAATGCCAGAATCAGCAGGAGCTGGGGCAAGACGAAAGCTTGGCCAGGACTGGCCACTTTCGAACGTGGGCGCTTCGTTGCTGCCATTCTTCATTTCCTCGGGAGGTCTCGATGGGGCTTTCGTTGAGAGCGTAAGTTGGTTACATTCGTCCTGTCAACGTTTCTGGAAAGGTTACCGGTTTTTATGAACCTCTTCTCGCATCCTCTCGCCACACCGTCGTGGGAGATGGAACAAGCTGCCCCGATGCGGCTCCACACGCGCTCATTATGGAGCGCCCCGGCCGAGCATGAAGAGGGCGCTCCTGACCAGCGAATCATTCACCAACGGGCCATTTTTACGAACAAACCTGCCACCTTCAGTCGGCTCTCGGTGGCTCAAGCTCCGGGTTACCACAAGTGCGCCAGCGGGCAAGAAATCGACGCCGCGCTTGACGTAGTGGTCTTCACCGCCGAGGGCGAAAACGAGTGGCGCGAAGTAGGCCACTTGCGTTCCACCGCCGAGGAGGTGCTATCCCGCGGCGCCAGCCTCGACCTCGGAGGCCTCGAAGCGAGTTCCCTCGTTGCGCAAGTGCGACGCGCTGCCACCGACGAATGGTGGCCAGGCTGGAATCTCGCCTCCACCGGCATGGTGCTCGAGGGGCGAACCGACAACGAGTGGGAGCCAGATAACGAAGGCAGCCTCACCGTCGAGGATCTCGATCTTGAGGGCCAGTCGACTGGGGTGACCGCACGGGCAACCCAGACCGAAGTTCGATTCACAAGCGATCACTTGCAAGTGGGATTCCGACTCACCTCCCCTGCCTGGTCTTACCTCGCCCTCGACGCTGATGGCGACGGAAACACGCACTTCAATTTGCTGCAAATGCCACGCTCCATGGATATCGTGCGCAGCGGCGTCTACCCCTCGGGGGTCTACCCGGTTCTTCGCGATCAAAACGCCGAGTACCTTGCGCAAGGCCCTCGCTTCACCTCGATGACCGGCTTGATGCCGCTCGGGTTCCTCCACACTGACTACGTCGGAACCACGACTGTCCGGGGCTCTACGGTTCGCTACGAGTTCGTCAGTGAAGCGGCCTCGCAACGCTACGTTCTCGAATTTACGGTCGAAGCCGATCGCCTCCGGATGCATGTCGAACGTCACAGTGACATCGAACGTCGCGCGTGGACCAGCTCGGCATGGCACGTCGCCACGAATAACCGTGTCACACCGTCGTGCGCCCTCGGACCCCTGACCTTCCGCGGCGAAACGGGCATCCTCGACGGGCCCGTTGCCTGGCACTTCCCACGGCATGGAACCCTCAACATCACCGCGAGCGAAAGCGCTCAGTGGCGCAGTGACTCCGTGCGCCCCCTCGACACCAACACTCTGGAACTCAAGGTGGGCGAGATCGCCACCGAATTCGGCGACTACATCTTGCCCGCCGGCCACCACACTGCTGACATCGAACTCGTGGTCGAAACCCCATCGCTCGCCACGCTGCGCGACGATACCCCAGGGGCGATTCGCCGGATGCTCGACCGCCACACCCTCACTGCCCTCCCGTTCCGCGGCGATACCGCGACGTACTCGAACAACGGCGCCTCGATGCACTGCACGACTTCCCTCGCGGACGTCTCCGTGATCGCCGAGCAGCTCGATGAGACCCCAGATCTGCCCGCCATGGAGTGGGTCGGCCGTTCCCTGCAACGCTGGCTCGACGGTGCCCCCAGCTACGGCAGCGGCACGACATCTCACGGCCCTCACCGGCTCGATGACGAATACGTGCACATGAGCGGAAACACCTTAGGCGCTGCAGCGCGCTACGCCGCTTGGGACGAATCTGGCACATGGTTCGTTCACAACCGCACTGTTCTCATCCGCGAGCTTGAAGAAATGCTGGCGCGGGATGTCGACGGCGACGGTCTCATTGAGTCCACGCTGCGCATCGGAAACAGCGGCGACCACCAGTGGAGTACCTGCTGGGCCGATGTTCTCTCGTTCGGTTGGAAGGACGCCTGGGCCAACGCCGTGGCATTTGAAACCTGGAGCCTCTGGATTCCCGTGCTCGAAGCCCATGGTGAGTCAGAGCTCGCCACGCGCATTTCCGAGAGCCGCAGCGCGCTCCAGAAGAACTACTTCGACACCTTCTACAATCCCGAGACCGGCATCATCGCGGGGTGGCGGTCGAAGGATGGCACTCTTCACGATTACGGCTTCTCACAGCCCAATGGAATGGCGTGCATGACGGAACTGCTGCCGCTCGACGCCGCCCGAGGCGTGATGGAATCGCTCGTGAGAGCGTGGGACTCGATCGAGCTCACAGACTTCCGTAACGGCATCCCTCTCAATATCTGGCGCATCCCCGAATACGACATCGGTGGCGTCGTATTCGGACTCCCGATGGGTAGCTATCAGCAAGGTGGATACTCTCATCACGGAACGCGAGTGATCGTGGATGCCTTAGACCGCGTCGGCCTCACAGAAAAGTCAGCGCAAGTGCTCGAAGAACTCGCGACCACAATTGCGGATGACACCTCGTTTGGTGGGCTCGGGTCTGGACTTGACTGGAGAATGAAAGATGGCACGCCCAGTGGCTATGAAGGCCAATTGGTCGAAGGGTTTAGCGTGCTCGCATCGGCGTTGAGCCGCTATCGCGTAACCAACTAACCAGCGGATATCCAGAGGCATTCAATGAAGAAAATCCGAGTTTCCGTTATTGGCGCTGGTTCATGGGCAGTTGCCGCCCATTTACCCGCGCTTGCTTCACGCGACGATGTGGAATTGGTTGGCGTTTGCCGGTCGAACCTGGACGCCGCAGAGCGCATCCGCGACACCTTCGGTTTCGAGTTCGCCTCAGCCGACTATCGCGACGTACTGGCCCCGGGGGTGGACGCGGTGATCGTGGCATCCCCATCGTCATGGCACCACGAGCACACCTCCGCCGCATTGCGGTCGGGGGCGCACGTGCTGTGCGAGAAACCTATGACAATTGCTTCTGCTGAAGCATGGGATCTTGTAGAGATTGCTCGGGAAAACGATCGAGAGCTTTTGATCGCCTTCGGCTGGAACTACATGAAGATGATCCGTGACGCTCACGACCTCATCAATCGAGTCGGTATCGGCACGCTTGAGCACGTCACTGTGCACATGTCGTCGACGACTCGTGATCTTTTGAGCGGCACGGGCGCCTACCCTGATTCGGCAGAGGGTTCCGCTCCGCAGGCAGCGACGTGGACCGACCCGCTGATCTCCGGCGGCGGCTATGGACAGGCGCAGCTCAGCCATGCCTTGGGGCTAACGCTCGCGCTTTTCCCTGATCGCGTTGTCGCAGCATCCGCTCAGATGTTTGGGGCCAAGACCACTCCCGTCGAACTGCACGATGCTGCGGTACTGAACTTTGAAAGCGGCGCGATTGGGGTACTCTCGGGCGCTTCAGCTCACGAGGGTGCGTGGAACAATAAGCACGATCTACACGTGCGCGCAGTCGGAAGCGAAGGCCAAGCAATGGTCGATGTGCTGCGGGAAGAAGTGTGGGTGTATCGCCCGGACAGTGGCGAACACCGCCTCAATTTGGCGCCCGGTGATGGCGCTTACCAAGCGGAAGGACCCGCCCACGCGCTGATCGAAATTGCGCTGGGTCGGGGCGATAACCCGGCACCGGGCTCCCTCGGTGCGCTCACTGCGGAGGCGTTGGAGCTTGTTTACCGCAGCGCATCACACGAAGGGAATGTAGCCCGATGACTATTCCGAGCATCGTCCGAGTTGACGCCTACCCTGTGCCGTACCGCGAAGCGAATGATCACGGCAGCACGCGCTACAGCTGCTTCGTTCGCGTTGAGGATGCTGCAGGAACCGTCGGTTGGGGCGAGGCGGCGACCATCATGCCTGATGCCTCAAGCGCAACCGCTGTTCTGGTGCGTGGTTTTGCTCAGGCACTCGCGGGCACCACGGCAACCCCGGAAGCGGCGAGCACAACGATGGCCGCTCACGCTTGGTGGCATGGCGGTGCTGGAATCGCCAACTTTGCGGTTTCTGCAATCGATATGGCGCTCTGGGATCTCATCGGCCATCGCGAAGGGCGAAACCTTGCGGAGCTGCTGGGCGCCGCGCCTCGTTCAAGCCTCGAGCCGATCATCACGTGCCACGCTTCGGTAGAAGACCTCGGCGAGATGACTCAAGAAATGGCGGAGTGGGTGGAACGTCGCGGAGCCTCCGGCATCAAGATCGCCTTTGGCAAAGCAGGCGCTTCACGCTTAGGGGTCGACGTGGATCGCGATACCGCTTTTATGGCCGCTTTACGCGCTGCAGTAGGCGATGACATTCAGATCATGATCGACGTCGCGCCGCGGTTGGGTTGGAGCATTGAGCAGGCTCAAGCCCGCATCGATGCGCTCGCGCCTCTCGGGCTTGCCTGGCTCGAAGAACCGTTGGGCGCCCGTAACCCGCACGGGTACCGCGAGCTTCACGACAACGCACGCGGAGTTCTCATTGCTTACGGCGAGCGCGAGTGGAACGTAACCGGCGTCGCAGAGATTCTGAACACGGGCACCGTGGATGTCGTAGGCATGGATCCTGGACGAGTCGAAGGCGTGAGCGGTTTCCGCGCCGCAGCGGAACTCTGCAGCGCCGCCGGAGTCAAAGCGAACGCGCACGCCTTCGCCGGCCCTCTGGTGTACGCCTCGTCGCTCGCTCTTTCACTGGCAAGTGACGCCTGTGCTGAGTTCGAACTCGCTCCCGCACGCAACGAGCTGTACGACCTTGTGGGAGCGCCCGAACTCCATTCGAGCGTTGGTCGACTCGTCGCGCTCACCGAACCCGGGCTAGGAATTGCCGTGGACGGCGAGCGCGTGCGCGCGGCAAGCGAAGCTTCAGGGCTCTGACTGCTGCTCGTGACCGGGCGTGGGGCGCGTGAAATTACTGCGGGGCCGACGATACTCGCTAGCTCTCGCGACTCCACCCCACCAACGTGGGCACGACGTCTTCGGCAAACCGCTCGTAATCCTCGGCTGTGTTGTAGGCGTGAGCGGCAAGACGCAGGTAGCCGGTGTCGCGCCAGTTGGTGATCTGGGTTTCGAAACCGAGTTCGTCGGTGATGCGCTGACGCAGAGCTTGAGCCTCCGGGCCCGTTGCCGCGAGAGTGCCGGGCAAGCGCAGGAGGCGCATTCCGGGGGCGGGGGCTGCGACATCCACCCGGGATTCCTCGCCTGATGCAGCGTCGAGAGCATCCGCGACAACATCGGTGGAGTAGTCGAGTAGTGACTCGATATAGCTGCGGATGGCATCCCAACCGATGCGATCTTCAAGGCCGGTGATGGCATCCACGGTGGCGAGGTAGGGCGTGTAGTCCACCGTGCCCTGCTGGTCGAAGCGCGCGGGGAAGGGCTCGTCTATTCCCCACGAGTCGATCACCGGGTACAGCTCTTTCGCGAACTTCTTCTCGGCGACGAGCACGGCTGTTCCGCGAAAACCGCAGGCGAACTTGTGCAGGTTTCCGACCCAGGCGGATGCTGCGACGCCCTCAGCGGGCCGGTGCTGCACGCCGGGCGCGTGCGCCGCATCCACAAGAAGAGGCACACCATGCTTGGCAGCGAGCGTGGCGAGTTCGGCGATGGGAAACTCGCGCGCCGTTGACGAGCTCGACGCGTCGATGATGAGCCCGGCCGGCTTTTTGGCGAGCGCCTTGCCGAGTACGGTGACGATCTTCTCGGGGGTTGCGTCGAGGTCGATCGGCACGGTGCGCACTTTGGCTCCGCGTTGGCGGGCTTCACGCTTGGCCGAGAAGGCGACGGCGCCGTACGCGTGGTCGGTGATGACAACTTCGTCGCCGGGCGTGAGCTGCAGCGCGCGAATGGTTGCCGTCATGCCAGCGCTGGCATTCGGCACGAAGGCGAAGCGGTCGGCATCCACTCCGATGAAATCGGCAAGGTCGGCGCGGGCCTGCGCCACACGTTCTGCTGCAGCGCCGAACCAGCGCTGCGGTGCGGCTTCAGTTTCTTGCAAGTAGGCGAGGCGACGCAGCTGGGCGAAGACCGGAACGGCGCCGTAGGAGCCGTGGTTGATGTGACGCCAGCGCGAGTTGAGGCTCCAGAGCGCGGCGGCGGGTGACCCGTCTCGCGCCAGAAGGGGTTCGGGGCGCTGCGCTCCTTCGACGTCGGGTTCGGTGGTGTCCGCGTCATTCACAGTGATCGCGTCGCCGTCACTGTCGCCGCGGTTGTCGAGATCCGGCGCGGCATCATCGCTCGTGCCGTCGACCTGCTGCTCGTCCCCCACAGCGGACACATCTTCGGGTTCTGCTGATTGCACGTCGCTGTCGACGTCAACCGAGTTATCGGGCTGCTTAGTTGCCATAGCGCCCATTCAAGCGCACGGCACCACCATTCGCGTTCGTGGCACCCGGTCTCAGTCAAAAGACTGTCGGAGTAGGGGTCGTTTCCTGCGATGAGACGAGGGTGCGCCGGCGACTGCGCCGAAGGATTCCCGTAGTGACCGCCACGCCCAGAAGCAGCAGCGCTCCTCCGCCCGCTTCGGCCAGGGTCGGAATCTCGGCCAAGATTAACCAGGCCGTCAGCATCCCCACGACCGGCACGAGCATTGTGAAGGGCACCACTGCGGATGCCGCGTGGCGGGCCAGCAGCGTGTTCCAGATGCCATAGCCCACCAGGCTCGCAAACCACGCGGTGTATGCCGTCGACAGCAGTTGCGGAATGGTGAGGTGCGTCAGAGCGAAGCCGACAGTATCCGGTCCGTCGAGAACGAGGGCGAGCAACACCATCGGAATCGGTACTACGAGGCCCGACCACACGGTGAGGGAAAGCCCTGCGAGCGGTGCGGATGACGTGCTGGCGCGTCCGATGCGGCGAGCGACAACGTTACCCAGCGCCCAGGATCCCGCGGCGGCAAGCGTGACGATGAAGGCGAGTGCTGGGGTGTCGACCCCACGCCCGATGCCCACCACCACGAGACCGACGGCACCGATCACCACTCCGAAGAGCTGGTGCCGCGTGGGCATCTCGCGGAGGGCGAGCGCCGCGAAGATCACGGTGAAGACAACCTGCGCTTGCAGCACGAGCGAGGCGAGCCCTGCCGGCATCCCGATCGCGAGCGCCGTGTAAAGCAGCCCGAACTGGCCCACGCTCATGAAGAGCCCGATGAGGAGCACGTCGCGAAACCGTGCGGTCGGCCGCGGCACAAAGAAGATCGCGGGCACCACGACGGCGGCGAAGCGAAGGGCAACGAAGAGCGCCGGAGGCATTCCTTCAAGCCCGAGGTCAATGATGACGAAGTTAAGTCCCCAGATAACGGCGACGAGAACAGCGGCGAGAGCGGAACGAAGTGGCATGTTCTGTAGTCTCACCGCTTCCATCCGGAAGCACCAGCGCACAGTTTTGTATGTTATTCAGTGCATTGGATACATAATGGCTGCATGATCGATCTGGCTGCCATCGACGCTCTCATCGCGATTTCACGAACAGGCACGGTTCACGCCGCCGCCAACGATCTCGGCTTTACGCCCTCCGCGGTCTCGCAACAGATCAAGCGGCTTGAACGCGATCTGGGCACTCGACTGCTCGATCGAGAAGGCCGCGGCGTGGTGCTGACCGCTGCGGGCCGCCGCGTTGTCGACGAAGGCGGGATGCTGCGCGAACGCGTGGAAGAGCTTCGTTCACGACTGCATGACGCGGGCGCCCGCCCGGCCGGCACCTTGAAACTGGGCGCCTTCTCTACGGCCGTGCGCGGAGTGATCCCCGACTTGCTCCGGCAAGTCACGACCGACTACCCCGAATTGCGCGTGACGATCACCGAACTTGAGCCGTGGGATGCTGCCGCCTACGTTGCCGCCGGCACCCTCGACCTCGCCCTCGTGCACCACTGGGAGGGCGTGGGAATGTCGCTGCCACCCAGCCTGTGCAGCGAAGAACTCTTTCGCGATGTCGCCGACGTGTTGGTTCACGAGGATGATCCGCTCGCGCAAAGCGCCTTCGTCACGCCCGACGACGTGCGCGACCGCATCTGGGCATGCACCCCAGACGGAACCATTTGCTACGAGTGGTTCTGCCATATGTTTCGCGGGGACCCGAACCCGCCGCGCATCGACTTTCGGTGCCTCGAGTTCGCCTCTCAAGTGGCGCTCGTTGAAGCGGGCGCCGCGGTTGCTCTCGTGCCGCGCCTCGGTCGCGGGCAGCTTCCGGCCAGCGTCGTGGCTGTCGCCCTGAGAGAGCCCGTGCCCACGCGCCCCATCACCCTTATTTGGCGCGCGACCATGACAGAAGCGCCAGCAGTGCGTGCCATCCGGGCGCTATTCACGGCATCCGCGGCAGGGTCGCAGCCGGCCGCAGCCGAGTCATCAGCCGCGGTGCTGTAGCCAGCAATTAGCTGGCGAACGAACCGCTCAGACGAACGGCGCCACCGTTCACACCCTTGGCACCCTGTTCGAAGCCAGAGAGATCACGAGCGGCCATCGAAACACGACCGACTTCCCACGAGGGGATGCCGTCGGCCGTGAGCGCGGCGATGGTCGCGTCGGCAGCATCCGCGGCCACAATCGCGATCATGCCGATCCCGAGGTTCCAGGTTCCTTCGGCACTTTCGAGGCTGGAACCAGCCAGATCCGAGAGCACACGGAATACGGTGGGCGGTGACCAAGTGGAGCGCTCAACTTCGACCCACGAGCCGACCGGCAGCACGCGCGCAAGGTTGGCGGCGATGCCACCACCGGTGACGTGACTGAGCGAGTGCACTGCGCCGGGCTGAGCGTCGAGCAGGTTCAGCAGCGGCATCGTGTAGAGGCGGGTCGGCTCGAGGAGCACTTCGCCGACGACTCCGCCGAGTTCGTTGAGGTGGTCGCTGTAGCCGACCTTGTTGTTAGCCAGAATGTGGCGAACGAGCGAGAAACCGTTCGAGTGGATGCCCGAGGACTCCATCGCGATGACAACATCACCATCGGCCACGAGGTGCGGGCCGAGCTGAGATCCGGCTTCAACCACGCCGGTTGCTGCACCAGCAACGTCGTAATCGTCGGGACCGAGAAGACCGGGGTGTTCTGCCGTTTCGCCGCCGACCAGCGCAGTGCCGGTAGCCGAGCATCCACGAGCAATACCGGCAACAATGTCGGCGATACGTGAGGGAACGACCTTGCCGCACGCGATGTAGTCGGTCATGAAGAGGGGCTTGGCGCCCACGACGATGATGTCGTCGACAACCATGCCGACGAGATCTTGGCCGATGGTGTCGTGCTTGTCGAGCGCCTGAGCGATCGCAACCTTCGTGCCCACGCCATCCGTCGATGTCGCCATGAGCGGGTGCGTGTAGTCCTTGAGGAACGAGGCGTCATAGAGGCCAGCGAAGCCGCCGAACCCTCCGACCACGTTGGGCCCATGAGTGGCGCTGACGGCCGCCTTCATGAGTTCGACGGCACGGTCACCAGCGGCGGTGTCAACACCGGCTGCGGCATAGCTGGAGGAAGAGTTCTCGGTCACGGCTCCAGCGTACCGGTCTGCGCGTTGCCGCACGCAGCAGCAGAACGGCCGGATGTGAGAAGCTAGACCGTACTCACACCGGGTACGCGCTCTACGACCTCAGGGAGCCACGCGAAAGCATGTGCGGCATTGTCGGTATCGTCTCTTCTCAGCCCGTCAACCAGCAGGTTTATGACGCCCTGCTGCTTCTGCAGCACCGCGGTCAGGACTCCACGGGTATCGCCACGTCTGACGGCAGCACTCTGCACCTGCAGAAGGCCAACGGCCAGGTTCGCGAGGCGTACCGCACTCGCGACATGCGCAACCTCGTCGGCACCTCGGGCCTCGGCCACGTGCGTTACGCCACCAAGGGCAATGCCTTCAATGAGAACGAAGCGCAGCCGTTCTATGTGAACGCGCCCTACGGCATCATCCTTGTTCACAACGGCAACCTCACGAACACGCAGCAGCTCACCGACGAACTGTTCCGCATCGACCGCCGTCACCTCAACACCACGAGCGACACCGAACTTCTCGTCAACGTCTTGGCCAACGAACTTCAAGAGCAGGTCTCGGGTCTCGACCTCGACCCCGAGCAGGTCTTCACCGCTATCTCCCGCGTGCACGACCGCGTTGAGGGCTCCTACGCCGCGATCGCGCTGATTGCCGGTCACGGCTTGCTCGCCTTCCGCGATCCCTACGGCATCCGCCCGCTCGTGCTGGGCCGCCGCCAGACTGGCCTGGTCGGCAACGAGTGGATCGTGGCATCCGAATCTCTCGTGCTTGAAAGCGCCGGTTACGAATTGGTGCGGGATGTTGAGCCCGGCGAGGCGATCTTCATTACGCCCGATGGTGAAATGTTCTCCAAGCAGTGCGCCAAGGCACCGGTGCTGATTCCGTGCTCGTTTGAATACGTGTACCTGGCTCGCCCGGACTCGATCATGAACGGCATCTCGGTTTACGAAGCTCGCCTGCGTTTGGGTGACAAGCTCGCCGACACCATTTCGAAGTACACGCCCATGGGTGACATCGACGTGGTCATGCCGATCCCTGACTCCTCACGCCCCGCCGCGATGCAGGTCGCGCAGAAACTCGGCGTCGAATACCGCGAAGGTTTCTACAAGAACCGCTACGTGGGCCGCACCTTCATCATGCCCGGCCAAGCCGAGCGTAAGAAGAGCGTGAAGCAGAAGCTGAACGCGATGGGTACCGAATTCAAGGGCAAGAACATTCTGATCGTGGATGACTCGATCGTGCGCGGAACGACCTCGAAAGAGATCGTTCAGATGGCGCGCGAAGCTGGCGCCAACAAGGTCACCTTCACTTCAGCGGCGCCGCCCGTACGCTACCCGCACGTGTATGGCATCAACATGCCGAGCCGTGCCGAGCTCATCGGTCACGGTCGCAAGATCCCCGAAATTGCCATGGAACTCGGCGCCGACGCCCTCATCTACCAAGAGGTCGAAGACATGCAGGCTGCCATCACCGATGGCTCGAACGTGCCTGCGCTCGAAATGAGCTGCTTCACGGGCGACTACGTCTCGGGCAACATCACGCCCGATTACCTCGACTGGCTCGAGCAGACGCAGCTGAGCTAGCGCGGCTGCGGCGCTAACCGCTGTAGGAGAGCGTTGGCCGTGACAAATCGAACGGCACGTTAGTCGGTGTCGGTCTCCGTGGGCGCCTCTTGAAACTGCACCCACGTCGCACCGGTGCTCGGGAAGTCGCAGCCGTCTTCTGCCAACCACACTTCAATTCGGCCAGCTTCATCGCTGTCGTCCATGACATGTCCAGTGACTCCGATTCCGCCCGCGCGCCTGTAGTTGAGAGAATCGGGCCGAGTGGAGCCGGTGTACCCCAGCAGTTCGAGTTGTGTGCCTACCGCAGCCAGAGCATCATCTCCGACGAAGACGAAATAGTGGGTGTAACCGTTCTTTGGTGTGGGCTCACCACCAGCCCCTTCGCAAATCGCTTCACCAACGGTCGCTGCCTCAAAATCAGCCACAGCACCGTTGAGGTTGTCCAGACGATCTTGCTTCCAGTCCGGGTCCAACAAAAAGCAGCCGCTGAGCGAACTGGCGAGCAGCAGTATCGTGCCCGCAGCAAGCGCGCGCTTGCCCATCGTGTTCATACTCGCCTGTGTCATGCAGAAAAGTATCGCAGTCGAAAGAACGAATTGAGTCCGTTCTTTAAAAAATCCTCGGCTTAGCGACGACTGGTGTTTCTCAGGCAACAACACGACCAACTACCTCGAATGGCTCGAATGGCTCGAATGGCTCGAGCGTAGGCAGTCGGGCTAGCCGCACTAGGAACACTCGAAAGTATTGGCATGTTCTTGCGAAACACCTGTCGGTGAGCGCCTTCCACCTAGGGCGACTCTTGAAATTGCACCCACATCGCATCGGTACTCGGGAACTCGCAACCGTCTTCCGCCAGCCACACTTCAATTCGGCCGGCTTCATCACTGTCGTCCATCACATACCCAACGGCCTCAATTCCATCGGGCCGTGTGTAGCTCAGAGAATCTGGCCGAGTGAACCCGGTGTACTCCAGCATTTCGAGTCGGGCGCCGACCGCTGCGGGAATATCGGCTCCCACAAAGACGAAGTAGTGGGTGTACCCGTTCTTCGGAGTGGGCTCGCCACCGGCCCCTTCGCAAATAACTTCAGCAACGGTAATTGCCTCAAATTCGGCTACCGCTCCGTCGAGGTTATCTTGGCGCTCTTGCTTCCAATTTGGGTCCAACAAGAAGCAGCCGCTGAGCGAACCAGCGACGAGCAGAACCATTCCTACGGCAACTGCGTGCTTGCCTGCGGCTGAGATTCTCGTGCGCTTCATAAAGTGGAGTATGCCATTTCACGGGTTCAATCGAAGCCATTTGCCAAATAATCCTCGCATTGCTTTCAGCGGATTGACACAACGCCAGCGGGGAGTTTCGTAGCCCCTGAGCAAGAGCGTTTAGCCCTGCCCGCGAGCGGGGCGGCCTAGTCTGAATATTCTGTCGTACCTGTCTCTCGAAACTGGACCCACATCGCACCCGTGCTCGGGAATTCGCACTCGTCTTCTGCAAGCCGTACTCCTATTCGACCGGCGACATCGCTATCGTCCAATGCGTACCCAGTAACTCCGATACCGCCAGCGTTTCTGTAACTAAGAGAATTTGGCCGAGTGAACCCGGTGTACTCCAGCATTTCGAGTCGGGCGCCGACCGTTGCGGGGATCTCTTCTCCCACAAAGACGAAGTAGTGCGTGTACCCATTCTTTGGAGTTGGCTCACCACCCGCGCCCTCGCAGATAACTTCAGCAACGGTCGCAGCGTCAAAATCGGCTACTGTCGCGTCTAGGTAATCTTGACGATCCTGCTTCCAATTCGGGTTGAAAAAATAACAGCCGCTGAGTGAGACCGCGACGAGGAGTATCGTTCCTGCGGCCACCGCGCGCTTCCCCGCCGCAGCCGTCCTCGTGCGCTTCATAGAGTGGAGTATGCCATTCAAAGCAGCAGATCGAGTCTCTTTGTTAAAAGTCCCTCGATTTAGTGACAACCAGCAAAGCGCTCGCTATTCGAGCGTGCCCTCGTACGCTTCGGGTTCCGAGATCTCGTGCTCGGCTGTGCCCGACTTGGCGCGACGGCGCGATGAGCGGTCAGCGATGAGCGCAACGAGAGCACCGACTGCGACACCGGCAGGAATACCAAAGAGGCTGAAGTAGCCGAAGAGGGCACCGAATCCGACTGACGGATCAACGGGGAACGACATCGTGAGAATGAACGTCGCGATCGCACCGAGCCCGCCACCGACAATCATGAACGCGCCGTACTTGGGCGCACGGCGAATGCTCACGCCCGTCGATTCGACCGTGGTCTTCAGCGCAGGCTGCTGCGGGGCGGATGCCGTGGGCTCGTGTTCTGGCGAAATACTCACGGAGCTATTCTCTCCCACACAACTGGGAGGTATTCGCTGAGGTCGGCACGCGACCCCGAGGCGCTGATGTCGCCGGAGTCGAGGGCCTCGGCCCACTGACGTGTTCCCGTGGCGAGCGCAATCCAGGTCTCGGCATCCATCTCAACAACATTGGGCGGGGTGCCGCGCGTGTGGTTAGGGCCTTCGATAGCTTGAACGGCGCCGTGCGGTGGCACTCGAACTTCAACTGAGTTGCCCTCCGCGGTGTTGGCGAGCACCTGCAGGAGGTAGCGCACAGCAGTGGCGATAGCGTCGCGGTCTGCCCGACCGTCGCGCACCAATCGGATGCTTGCCTCGCCTGCAATGGGGGCTATTTTCAGCTTTGCCATGCCTGAACGCTAGCAAGTTGGGCTGTGCGCTAACAACTGAGGCTGTGGGCTTGGTTAGGCTGTCGTTGTGCGAATTCTTGTTCTAGGTTCCGGTGCCCGCGAGCACGCCATCGTTACGTCTCTCCTCAGCGAGGAAGAGGCGCACGAAATCACCGCTGCGCCCGGCAATGCCGGCATCGCTTCGGTGGTTGAGACGGTGGCGCTCGATCCCACGCGTGGTGACGTTGTCACCGAGTATGCGCTCGACAACAACATTGAGTTGGTTGTTATCGGGCCCGAGGCTCCTCTCGTGGCCGGTGTCGCCGACGATCTACGCCGCCGCGGCATTGCCGTGTTCGGCCCGGGCAAGGCTGCCGCCGCTCTTGAAGGCAGCAAGACTTTTGCCAAGCGCATCATGGATGCCGCCAACGTTCCCACCGGTCGCGCCCACCGGGCTGGTTCCCTAGACGAAGCTATCGAGGCTCTCGACGAGTTCGGCGCCCCCTACGTAGTGAAGGCCGATGGTCTCGCTGCTGGCAAGGGCGTTCTCGTGACGGGTGACCGCAACGCCGCCGTTGACCACGCAACGTTCTGGCTCGGTCAGGGCAGCGTTCTCATCGAGGAGTACCTCGCCGGGGAAGAAGTCTCCCTCTTCTTGCTCAGCGACGGGCACAATGTTGTTCCACTCTCGCCCGCCCAGGACTACAAGCTCGCTTACGACGGCGACAACGGCCCCAACACCGGCGGAATGGGCGCCTACTCCCCGCTCAACTGGCTGCCCGAGAACTTCGTTCAAGAAGTCATCGACACCATCGCAATCCCCACGATCCGCCAGCTCGCCGACGAGCAGACACCGTTTATCGGCCTCCTCTACTGTGGCCTCATCGTCACGAAGGACGGCATCCGCGTTATTGAGTTCAACGCTCGCTTCGGTGACCCCGAGACGCAGGTTGTACTCCCCCGCCTCGTCACTCCGTTGAGCTCGCTGCTCTACGCGGCAGCGACTGGCGGCCTGCCCGACCACGCGACTCCTGTCTTCACCGATGACGTGACCGTCACGGTGGTTCTCGCCAGCGAGGGCTACCCCGAGAACCCCAAGATCGGTCGCCCGATTTCTGGGTTGGATGCGGCACTTGCCGTTCCCGGAGTCACCATCGCCCACGCCGCCACCGCCAAAAAGGGTGACGAGTATGTGGCCACCGGCGGACGCGTGCTGAGCGTCGTCGCGACCGGAGCCACGTTTGCGGTCGCCCGCGAGCGTGCCTACGAAGCGCTCGGCCACATTCACCTCGAAGGTGCACACTTCCGCACCGACATCGCGTTGCGCGTCGCCCAGTGAGTGACGCTGTGAACGGTGCTGCGGATGCTGGTGCTGGCGACGTTGGCGCTGCTTCGGCTGATGCTGCGGCGAGCGCCTGGACGCTGACGTATTCCGGCAAAGTCCGCGACCTGTATGTGCGCGCCGACGAGCCACAGCTTGTGCTCATGGTCGCCAGTGATCGGGTGAGTGCGTTTGACCATGTGCTGGAGCCGGGCATCCCGAGCAAAGGCGCGCTGCTCACGCAACTGAGCAAGTGGTGGTTTGAGCAGCTGCCTGACGTGCCCAATCATTTGGTGGATGCCTCTGGTGTCGAAGCGCCCGCAGAGCTCGCTGACCGATCGATGATCGTGAAGCGCTTGGAGATGTACCCCGTGGAGTGTGTCGTTCGCGGCTACCTGTCGGGCAGCGGTTGGCTGGAGTATCAGGAGTCGCAGAGCGTGTGCGGCATTGCGCTGCCTGCTGGTTTGACCGATGGCGACCGCCTGCCCGAACCGATCTACACCCCGGCGTGGAAAGCGCCGATGGGTGAGCACGATGAGAACATCAGCTTTGAGCGCACCGTCGAGCTCGTCGGTGCTGAGGTTGCGACTGCGCTTCGGGATTCTTCGCTCGACATCTTCGCTCGGGCCTCCGCCATTGCAGAAACTCGTGGAGTGATTCTCGCTGATACCAAGTTCGAATTCGGCGCCGACCCGGAGACCGGCGCTCTTGTGCTGGCCGACGAAGTTCTGACGAGCGACTCAAGCCGCTACTGGGATGCCGAACTCTACGCCGCCGGTGGCCCCGGTCGCCTCGCAAGCTTCGACAAGCAGATCGTGCGCAACTGGCTCTCGGGGAACTGGGACAAGCAGGGCGTTCCGCCCGAGCTTCCCGCCGACATCGTGGAGCAGACTGCGGCGCGGTATCGCGAGCTGATTGAGCGGCTTACGGCTTAGCTCACGCCGACTCAGCAAACTGCCTCTGCGGCGTCCGCATGCGAGAGGCGCCCCCGCACTTCTAGGCGCTTCACGACAGTTTCGGATCCCCTCGCACCGTCTACCAAGCTAAAGTTGCGCGCCGATCAGCGACAACTTCATCACTGCTCAGCTGGGGTTGGACGCAACGGCCATTCGCACTGCTGAGCCCGCATCCACCAATGACGGTCGGGCGATAGAGTCCAGTACTCATCTGCGGGTGTCTTCTGGTCGAAGGCGTGGCAGCTAACTTCTTGATCGTCAAAGTTCACGGTAATCCGACCGCAAAAGTAAGGGATATCGAGACCGTCAGTGTTGATAGAGGCGCTCTCACGACCCGTTAGCGCGGCGATGGTCGTGCCCGGTGCGGGTCGAAGCTTCTTTCCCCACCCCCACCGATGGCGCATCTCATCGGTGAAGATCTCACGAAGCAATTCGGTCCATGTCTCGATCTCGGAAGGCACCTGTCGAGCCTATCGTTGCAACACGACAGGCTCTCAGGTCGGCCGTATCGAGATGATTCGCCAGAGGATCACGGCGTTGCGCGACGCACCGAGGAGACGGTGTGAGCAGCGAACGGATTGTCCAACCTCACCAACTCGTCACCTCGGGGCACCGCTGGTACTTTCTTGCGTGGGACCAGAGTCGCGACGATTGGCGAACCTTCCGGCTTGACGGACTCCGGGCGCCGGGCCTCACCGGCAGGCGCTTCATGCCACGCAAGATCCCCGGTAGACATGCAACGAACTTCGTCGCACGCTCACTTGGCTCAACACCCCCTCTTCACGAAGGGACGCTCGCAATCCGCGCTCCAGCGGCCGAGCTCACACAGCATCTTGGAGGGATTGAGCAGCTTACGGCGTAGACGAGAGCCTCAACAGCATGGTGTCGGAGTCTCCGGAGCGAGCCACCGGCTGAAAGCCGAGCCGCGAGTACAGCGAACGGGCGCGGTTTCCGTCCTCGACGCTCAGACTGATGCCGGGCATTCCTCGCTCGGCCGCCGCCGCGATTACTCCCCGCAGTAAGCGTTCACCGATTCCTTGACCGCGGAAGCCGTCGAACGTTGTGATGCTCAGTTCAGGGATCGCGTCTTCAACGAATCCGTAGCCGGGGTGCTCTGCCGGAAAGAAGACCAGCCACGCTACTGCGCGGACGTCTCCGGCGGCTTCGTCCAGCATCCCGACGTCGTCGCCACGAGGGAAACCGGAATAGTAGTGTGCGAGTTCCTTGGACTGATCGAGATCGTCGAAGGTGAAACGAGGCCCGCACCAATTCATGTTGGCCAACGTTGCCTGCCGGAGAAGGGGTCGATCAGATGCGGTGAGCAAGCGAGTCGCCATGCGCCAATCCTAAGGCTGGTTGAGTTCCCAACTCGTGAGCTATCCGCAGTTTGTGAAGTAGTCTTCAGCTACGAGCCGGCCGCTTGCCGCTCAAAGGTTGGGGGATCATGAAGCGGGCTACGTGGGTCGAAGGCTTTGTGCTCATCGCCCTCGGCATGATGGTGTTGGGCGGCGTGCTGCTGAACCTTGGCGCGAACAATTACGAGGGGCAATGGAGGAATTGCGCCGACCACACTTCTCGACCTGACGATTTGAGCGGAGCCGGCGAATACCGCATCGTTGCATCGTTCTCGTTGTTCCCCCTGGGCTTCAACTGCGAGTACTCGCCCTACAGCGCTTCCGAAGAGCCCGTTATCGTCTTTCTCGATCAAGGGACGATTCCCGCGATCTTCGGCATCGCGCTCACGTGGGTCGGCGGCGGAGTGATTGCGGGCGGTGCGATTCTCAGTAACCGAGCTAAGAAGCCGCATCAAGGCCGCGAACAGGCCTAGCCGCCGAAGCTACGCACTGACGTAGTACGCAACTTCGGCGGGAAGACGCCCTGCCCTACCGAGCATCCGACTTAGCGCAGGGCAGTGACCCCGAAGGTGGCGAGCACACCGAACAGCACGCCCCAGATGGTGATCGAGATGATCTGCCAGACGATGACGGCGTTGCGCGAAGCGCCGAATGACACCATCGCGGCCGAAGTGATCTGGCTGGGCAGGAGGGTTTGGCCGAGCAGGCTGACTCCGGCAACTCCGTAGCGATCAAAACGTTGGTGCAGTTTCTGGCGACGGGGCGTCTCAGGCTTGGGCTCGCGGCCCGCTGCAACCTTGGCACGAACCCGGTGGGCTACGAACACGAAGATCAGCATCGAGATCACGTTGCCGATGATCGCGGCGATGATCGCGACCACCGGGTTAATGCCGGTGACGATTCCGATCACCGAGCCGCCATACGATTCCACATACGGAATCGCGGCGATCAGAATCACGCCTACCCACTGCAGCAGTTCGGGGAGTCCAGCGGTGAAGGAGCTGAGGGTGTCGTACATGGTGTGCCTTTCGTGAAGGGATGACGTGAATCGTCGGACTTGACGGTGGCCGGGAGTGCCGGCGATGAATCAATCCTCGCCGCGGCCGACCGCGCTGGGCAGTGCCGCGGCGTCACAGCATCCGGTGCATTTTCGCCTCCGCGACCGTGACAAATGTCACTGCTCTACGCTGGAGGCCATGCTCGAATCCACCACGCCCGTGACACCCCGCGACGGCGAACATGCTCGCGGTGTTCGCGGAGTACGCGTCACCTGGAATTACACGCTCGGCTCGATCGTGTTCTTCTACATCGTGCTGAACGCGATCGTGATTCTCAACATGCTCGTGGCGTTCGCCGCCTCACGCTCCCCGATTGACGCGGCCCTCATTGCGCTGGCGGTGGCAGCGGCTGCAGCCCAGGTTCGCGGATGCTGGTTTCTTCGCACGGAGCGCGGGCGCGGCATCCCGAACAGCGTGTGGCTCATAGCTCTTCTTGCGCCCGCCGTCGCCGTGTGGGTACTCGGGCTGCTTAGGCCCGAGATCGGATTCTTGGCGGCGCTTCCCCTGTGGATGGCCGTCTGCGTTATCGCACCGCTCCTGCCGCGACGCCACCTCTGGAGTGTGTTGGGCGGTGGGCTTGCCCTCTCGATTGCCCATCCCGTGCTCTCGACCACCGTTTTCGGCAACCCCGTCAGTGCCGGGGTGACTGGCGATTTCTGGCTCGTGCTCTTCTACGGCCTGCTCTTGCCGGTGATGGTGCTCACGGGTTTGTGGTGGTGGGACATCGTCGTCACCCTCGACCGCCTTCGTTCGAGCGCCGCCGAACTCGCTGTCACCGAGGAACGACTGCGTTTCGCCTCTGACCTGCACGATATTCAGGGGCACCACCTGCAAGTGATCGCCCTCAAATCTGAGCTGGCCGAGCGGATGCTGGCCATCGACCCCGCAGCAGCCCGCGAACATATTCACGAAACTCGGATGATCGCCAAACAAGCCCTCGAAGAGACCCGCTCCCTCGTGGCCGGCTATCGCGAAGTCGAGCTGGACAACGAGCTCGAGAATGCGCGCGAAGTGCTCGCGGCCGCAGGCGCCCAGTGCGATCTGGTGATTGGCCGGATGCCGGACGATGCCGACGTGCGGCGCGCCTTGGGGCTCGCCGTGCGCGAAGCGACCACGAACATCTTGCGCCACAGCGAGGCCAGCCACGTGTCGATTCGACTCACTAGCAGCGACACCGAAAGCACTCTCGTGATCAGCAATAACGAGCTGCGAAGCTCGGCCTCGGCGGGAGAGACTCCCGGTAGCGGGCTTGTCGGGCTCCACAGCCGAGTCGCTGCCCTCGGGGGTGAGCTCGCCACTGAGGTTGATGACAGCGGAGATCGCTTCGAGTTGAGCGTGCGGATTCCGGCGCGGTCGCGGGTGACAGCGTGAGCGGGACTGGCGTGAGCGGGGCCAGTGCGGCGAGTGCGAGTGGGGTTGGCGTAGCGGACGCGAGTGCCGCCAGCGAAGCACCCCGCGTCATCCGCCTTCTCATCGCTGACGACGAACACCTCATTCGCGGGGCCTTGAGTGCGCTGCTCAACCTGGAAGCCGACATCGAGGTCGTCGCGAGCGTCGACAACGGTGTCACCGCGGCCGAACAAGCGCTCGAGCTGCAACCGGATGTCTGCCTGCTTGACCTCGAAATGCCCCAGGCCGATGGCATCGAGGCGGCCACGCGCATCCTCTCGACCGTCGCAACGAAGGTCGTCATTGTGACCCGCCATGCCCGCCCCGGGGTGCTGCGCCGCGCTCTCGCCGCCCGCGTTTCGGGCTTCGTCCCCAAGTCGACTCCCGCCGAAGATTTGGCCACCGTGATTCGGGATGTCGTGGCCGGCAAACGCTACATTGATCCCGAAATTGCGGCGACGGCTCTCACCGCCGACCGCTGCCCTCTCACCGACCGCGAGCTCGACGCGCTGCGGTTCAGCCGCTCCACGATGAGCGTGCAGGAAATCGCTGACGCTCTGCACCTCGCGCCGGGAACCGTGCGCAACTACCTGTCCTCCGCGATGACGAAGCTCGACGCTCGCTCGCGGCACGACGCCGCCGACAAGGCGTGGCAGCAGGGGTGGATTTAGCGCGCAGCTTCGCTTACAGAAGTGTTTTCGGGCCGAGCGAAAGTGAGCGCCCACGATTGGGCCCCTTGTTCGGTCAGGACCCAGCCATCCGCTTCGATCTCTTCGCGGAGCTTTGCCAGATTCTCCGCCATGCGCGGCGCGTACGCTTCCTCCGGGTTCATCGGGGCGAACATGTGATTCGACGAGAAGGTTCCGCTTTCGTAGCGAGTGTCGCCATCTACCTTGCCGACAAAGCGCAGCGTTCGGTTGAACACTCCTGTTGTGTACGAGGTAAGCAATCTCGCCAGTTTCGAGATCTCGACGTCTTCGACGTCGATACGGAGCAACTCGCGTTGTGCGTTCATGCGTCCCATAGTGCGCCTGAAATGCGTCGTTGCAAACGGCCCCGGCGAGGGAACCACACGGCAGAGCTAGTTGTAGTCGTAGGTGAAGTGCCCGGCGTAGCGAAACCAGTCGCCCAGCAGCGGAGTGTGGAGCCGAACATCCACGTGCTGGCGTCCGTTGGCCCACGATTCGTCGACCGTGACCTTGGCGAGAGCGGGGATTCGGACCCGCAGGCCCGCCAGATGTAGCCACTGGCGATCGGACCGCAGCTGCATGCGACCATCAGTGACGGTAAGTGCCAGGCGCACTTCGAGGCCGCCTCGCCGACCAAGGAAGTCGTGCAGGCGACCGTCGACGACGCGCATCTCGTCCTGCAGTGCGCGATCGCGACCCGGGAAATGGAAGGTGCGCACCGCACCCAAACCGCCATCCGCAGTTGGAGTATTGACGACGTCGAAGGGCACATCACGGGCATATTCCGGAAAAAGGATGCGCTGCCAGGCCATGAACACGAGCACCGGTTTCAGGATGCGCAGCGGCGACCCCGCTACGCCGAACACTCCGCTGCCGACGCCGACGCGCTGGCCGCCGTCGAAGTAGGGGCGAAGCTCAGGCGCGAGCTTGTCGAATTCGGCACCGAGCACGCGGCGGTAGACCGACCGAGACGGGATCGCTGCTTCGATCGGGTGAGGTTCGGTCACCCGCTCATCATGACACGGCGTTATGGCACTACGCCCCCGGCGGCGCGTAAAGCACGCGTCTTCCACCGCTCACACCGCGCAAAACTGAGTGCGCCTTGTTTTTTGGCTTCGGCTGTGTTGGTCTTGGTCCCATGAGCATCGTGGGCTGGACACTAGCTATTCTCGGTAGCGGGATGTTCGTGGGATCGATGGTGATGCTTATTCGAGCGAACCAAACTAGCCGAATTCCGTACTGGAGCAAGCCCAACGCCATTCCGCGCGGCTCGCTAGCGCTCCGTAGTATCGGCATGGCTTGCCTCATGCTGAGCGCGATCGCTCTCGCCTCGCCGGACAGCTATTGGGTTGTCGCGTTGCCTGCATCGGCCGCGCTTCCCGTTGGGGTGATGATCTCGATGCACAACCACCGAGTCGATAAGGGCCGACTCCATGCGCGGTGATATCCCCGGGGCGGACCAGCCAAGTCTTGGGCCGTATGAAGAGTTTCGCGAACTAGTCGCCCGCTGGGACCTCGCAGCCGTGCAGAGCGACCTCAAGTCAATCCTTGACTCCTTACCCGAAGCCGAGCGTCCCGCTGTTCCCACGCGCCTGATGCATGCCATGCACTGGTTCCTAGAGTCGTACGGGGCAGACTCGCCATCGCCTAGTGACTGCCGCTAGCCTCAGCTCTACGAGACTTGAACCCCCACACGGTGCCAACCCTCGGCACCGTCGGGCACGACGGGAACGGGAGTTTCCGACTGGGTCGTGCCACCGGCATCCGTGGCCCGCACTTCGATGATGTGATTGCCGCTGGTGGCTTCCCACGAGTAGACCCACTGCACCCACGTGTCGGCGGAGATCGCGGTCGCCAGTTCGGCCGCCTGCCACGCGCCGCCGTCGATGCGAACTTCGACTCCGGTGATTCCCGTGTGCGGAGCCCAGGCGACACCCGCCACGGCGACGGTGCCCGGTTCGACCGTGGCGCTCGCGCTCGGCACATCGATGCGTGACTGCGTCTTGACGGGGCCCTCGGCAGACCACCCGCGATCGGTCCAGTACGCGGTGGCGTCGGCGAAGCGCGTGACCTGCATTTCGACGACCCACTTGGTCGCCGACACGTAACCATAGAGGCCAGGGACGACCATCCGCACAGGGAAGCCGTGCTGTTGCGGAAGCGGTTCGCCGTTCATCCCGACCGCCAGAATGCTTTCGCGGTTCTCGTCTTGCAGTGCTTCGAGTGGCGTGCTCGCGGTGAAGCCATCGATGCTGCGCGAGAGCACCATGTCGGCGCCGGCCAGCGGCTTCGCCTTCGCGAGCAAATCCCGGATGGGGTAGCCGAGCCACATCGCGTTGCCTACGAGATCTCCGCCGACGACGTTTGAGACGCACGAGAGCGTCGCGGCCGTCTCGACCAGAGGAAGTTCGAGCAGTTCGGCGAACGAAATCTCGATCTCGTTTTCAACCATTCCCGTAATGCGCAGGCGCCACTCATCCGCATCGACGTTGGGAACGACGAGGGCGGTATCGATGCGATAGAAGTTGGAGTTCGGGGTGATGAGCGACGAGATACCGGGCACGTCGAGACTCGCACCGGCCGGGATGGGCGGGGCCGCAACCGCGGGGGCAGGCAGCTTGAGAGCAGTGCGCACGGCATCCACAACCGTGGCGCTGGCATTGACGACGCGAGCGCCGACTCCCACGAGCACTGCACCAACGGAGGCGACGCCGACGATGCGCAGAAAGTCACGTCGAGAGGCGGCTGGCACACGAGTAGGAGTAGCGGATGACCGTTGAGCGCTAGCGGCGCGCGCGGCCGCTGCGGTACCGGCGGGCGTCGTGGCTGGTGCGGCTGGCGCGACCGGGGCAGAACTTACCCAGCGGCGCAACCGAATCATCGTGATGCGCAACACGAGTACGCCCGCAACCACTCCGAGAACGGTGGGCATTGGCCAGCTTGCGGTCGCTTGGGCGCGGGTCGTGACGGCGATCGTGGCAACGACTCCGACAAAGACGAGCAGGATGACGCCCCAGCTGGGCCGCGCGTACTCCACGAGTCCGATTGCCAGAGCGAGAATCAGCACCAAGAGCCCCACGCAAAGCAACAGCACGATCTTGTCGTTGGTGCCGAAGAGCGCGATCGTGAGGTCTTTCAGCCACGCCGGTGCGAGGTCGATCACGAGCGAGCCGACGGCAAGCACTGGGCTGCTGGCGGGCGAGATGAATACGGCGAAGAACTCGGCAACGGCGAGCACGACGGCGGCGCTGAGCACACCCAGAAGTGCCGACCAATTGCGGATGCGTTTGACGCTGAGGGCGGCGGGCGGTGCAGTCTTCGTCGCGGAGGTCACAGGCGAATCGCTTCTTCCTTAGTAAGACGAGAGACCGTGGGTCTGGACGCCGGGCTGGAGTTTGAACATCCTCTTCCAGAACCGCCGAAACGGCGGGCATAACCAACCTTAGATGCGGCTCCTGTGTAGACGGCGGCTAGGCCATAGATGAGTCAAAACCGTAAGAATTGGCAGCGAATCCGGGCGAGCAGCTGCGCTAGGCCGAGACGGGCTCGTGCGTGCTGCAGCTGAAACGGCTGCGGTATGCGCTGGGCGTGAGGCCGAGTTTGCGCGCGAAGTTTTGGCGAAGAACGGCAGCGGACCCGAATCCGCTCTCCCACGCCACTTGCTCGAGCCCCAGTTCGGTCTCTTCGAGAAGCCGTTGCGCGTGCAGCAGTCGTTGCCGCCCGAGCCAGGCGGCGGGGGTGGTGCCGAGATCCGTTTTGAAACGTCGGGCGAACGTGCGCGACGACATTTGCGCGCGGTGAGCAAGCTCTTCGACCGGCAACTCCTCGCGAAGGTTCTGCAGCATCCAATCGGTGACCGCGGCGAACGATTCGGATTTTACGACTGGCAAGGGCTTGTTGATGAACTGCGCTTGGCCGCCATCACGCTGCGGCGCGATCACCATGCGGCGTGCGATGCGGTTCGTGATTTCTGCCCCGAGTTCTTGGCGAAAGAGGTGCAGGCACGCGTCGATACCCGCCGCCGTTCCCGCGCTCGTGATGATGCGGTCATCCTGGACGTAGAGAACGTCGGGGTCGACGTCGATCTGGGGATACATCTCGGCGAAGGTCTGCGCGTACATCCAGTGCGTTGTTGCGCGGCGTCCATTCAGCAATCCGGATGCCGCCAAGGTGAACGAGCCGCTACAGATGGCCAGCACCCAGGCTCCGCGCGCGACTGCCCGCTCTAGCACTGCGGAGACTCGTGCATCCACGGTTTCCCACATGGCACGAGGAATCGGGGTGAGCACAATCACGTCTGCCCCATCGGCGAACGACAGGTCGTTCTCGACGTTCATTGTGTAGCCGATGCTGCTGCGGATAGCGCCCGGGTCTGCGGTGAGCACTCGAAAGTCGAATGACTGGATGCCGTCATCCGTGCGATCGAGCCCGAAGGCTTCGCAGGCGAGCCCGAACTCGAATGGCGTGAATCCGTCCTGCACGATGACTGCGACGTGCTCCATGGGAACCTCAACTTTTCGCTTAATACGCCATGTACAAAGTTGGCAGCATTCGTTCGATAGATGGCATAGCTGCCACTGTTGGCACTATTTATACGATCGTAGCGTTGGTGCCATGTTCATTGCAATCATTATCGCCACCGTCTCAGCCCTCGCCATTGTGGGCACCATCCGCGAACTCCCGCAGGGAGGTAGCCGCCGAACTCCCACCGATTGGAGCCGCCTACCGTAGACCACAGCCGTCGTCGCTCTGCGATCATTGCTCCATGAGCACAGTGAACGTCCGCGCCATGACCACCAGCGAGTTTGACGCGTGGCAACACGCAACAACGGCAGAGTTCGCTGCCGAGCAAGTCGCGATCGGGCGCTGGCCGCTCGAAGGATCGGTCGAGCGGGCTGTCGCCGACAATGCCTCACGCCTGCCGCAGGGCATCAACACTCCGCGCATGCTGTTCCTGCAGGGAACGGATGTCGACGGCGCAACGGTCGGGCACGCGTGGGTCAGTCTCGACCACCCGCAGGGGTCACCCGACTTGGCGTTTTTGTTCGACATCCAAGTGGCCGAAGAGCGCCGGGGCATGGGCTTCGGCCGCGCACTTCTCGCTGCGGTCGAAGCCGCTGTATTGGATGCTGGGGTGCCCGCTCTCGAACTAAACGTGTTCGGGCACAATACGCCCGCAGTCTCGCTGTACGACTCGTCGGGCTACACCGTCACCACGCAGCAGATGCGCAAAACCCTCAGCCCGAACCCCTAGTCGGAGCATCTTCTCAGGGAGGAATAGTGCGGGCCGGTCGGTGTTGAGGTCGATACGACCGACAGAAAGAGAACCGCTGTGAACTTGTTTTCCCCCACGACCCTCGGCGAGCTAAACCTCACCAACCGCTTGGTGATGGCACCGCTCACTCGCACCCGCTCAGGGAAAACCGGCGTTCCCGGCCCGATGGTCGTCGAGCACTATGCCCAGCGCGCCTCGCTCGGGCTGATCGTGTCCGAGGGCACCTACCCGAGCCATGCCGGGCAGGGCTTCCCCGGGCAGCCCGGTCTCGTCGAGCCCGAGCAGCTCGCGGGCTGGCAGCACGTTACCGACGCAGTGCACGCGGCGGGCGGCCAGATCGTCGCGCAGGTCATGCACGCCGGGCGAGTGAGCCACGAAGCCACGAACGGCGGACACACCGTGGTCGCCCCCAGCGCGATCGCAATCGAGGGCGAAACTCGCACCTACGAGGGCAAGCAGCCCTTCCCCGTTCCCCATGCCCTCACCGACGGCGAGCTCGCCGGCGTGATCGACGAGTTCGTCACAGCCTCGCGCAACGCTGTTGCAGCGGGATTCGACGGCGTTGAACTGCATTCGGCCAACGGCTACCTGCTGCACGAATTTCTCTCCCCCGCCTCCAACCAGCGCGAGGGCCAGTACGGCGGCTCCCCCGAAAACCGCGCTCGTTTCGTGATCGAGGTTGCGACCGCAGTCGCCAAGGCGATTGGCGCCGGCCGCGTGGGCCTCCGCATCTCGCCAGCACACAACATCCAAGGCGCGTTCGAGACAGACAGCGCCGACGTACTCGCAACCTACGGCGCTCTCGTCGACGGTCTCGCCCCGCTCGGCCTTGCGTACCTCAGCATTCTGCACGCCGAGCCCACCGGCGCGTTCGTGCAAGAGCTGCGCACACGCTTCGGCGGGCCGGTTCTGCTTAACAGTGGCTTCCATCAGATAACAACTCGCGACGAGGCGCTCGAACTCGTGCGCGACGGTCACGCCGAGGGTGTCGTCGTGGGCCGCCCGGCCATCGCGAACCCCGACTTGGTGTACCGCTGGCAAGAAAACTTGCCACTTAACACCCCCGACGCCGCCACCTTCTACGGCGCCGGCCCCGAGGGATACACCGACTACCCGCCCTTCGAGCCAAGCTAGCGCGCGCACAAGAAAGCCCGGGCCGACCGAAGTCGACCCGGGCTTGATCCCTGGTGCTAGTTCACGTCAGAGCTATTAGCCCTTGGTGACCTGGAAGTACAGCGGAACTGAATCCCAACCGAACTCAACGTTCTCGACAGTGTCAGCCGAGACGCCAGTGGCGTTGGCATACCAGAGCGGAATGCTAGGCAGGTCCTTGAGCAGAACTTCCTGAGCCTGCTGGTAGAGCGCGGTTGCCTCGTCGACGGACTCAGCGGCTGCACCCTCCTTCAGGAGCGAGTCGAACTCGGGGCTGGTGTATCCCTCGAAGTTCGAGCCGGCACCGGTCTGGTACAGGGGTGCAAGGAAGTTGTACAGCGACGGGTAGTCTGCCTGCCATCCGGCGCGCGTTCCACCGGTCAGCGTGCCAGCGACACGGTCCTCAAGCGACGACTTGAAGTCGGGGTACGACTTGCCGATTGCTTCGATGCCGAGCGTGTTCTTGATGCTGTTAGCGACTGCATCCGCCCATGCCTGGTGCCCACCATCAGCGTTGTACGCGATGTCGAATACAGTGTCACCGTACGGTGCGATGGCGTCAGCCTCGGCCCAGAGCTTCTGAGCTTCTTCGGGGTTGTACTCGAGAACCTCGGCACCCTCAAGCGAGCTTGAGTAGCCGTCAACGACGGGCGACGTAAAGTCGGTGGCCGGCGTGTTGGTTCCCTGGAAGATTACTTCAGTAATCTCGTCACGGTCGATCGACATCGAGATAGCGGCGCGACGCAGCTCTCCCTCTTCCCCGCTGAAGTGCTCAAGGTAGAAGGGGATGTTGAAGCCCTGGAAGATGGCTGCAGGCTGGTTGATGGCGCGGTCGCCGAACTCGTCCTCGAAAATGCCGAACGCACTGTCGGGGACAGCATCGAGGATGTCGAGGTTTCCACCAAGAACGTCAGCGTATGCAGAATCCTGCGAGGTGTAGAAGCTGAAGGTCACTCCACCGTTGACGGGAGTGCGAACGCCGTCGTAGTCGGGGTTCGTCACGAGGTCGATCTGAACATCGTGCTGCCACGCGTCGTCGCCATCCATCATGTACGGCCCGTTACCGATGGGGTTCTCGCCGTACGCTTCAATGTCCTCGAAAGCGACGGTCGGTAGCGGCATGAATGCCGTGTAGCCGAGGCGCAGCGGCCAGTCAGCTTCGGGAGAGGTGAGAGCAACCTCGAAGGTCAGGTCGTCGACAGCCGTGAGGCCGGTGAGTTCTGCGTCTTCGTCGTAGTTGAATCCTTCGATGTTGTCGAAGAAGTAAGAGGATGCCTGAGCGTTGCTGTACGTGGCACCGTAGGTCCATGCGTCGATGAACGACTGTGACGTAACAGCTTCACCGTTGGTGAAGGTCCACCCATCCTTGAGCGTGATGGTCCAGTTTTGGCCATCTTCTGACTCGATTGAGTCAGCGACGTCGTTCTGGATGCTGCCATCAGCGGCGTAGGTAACGAGACCGGCGTAGATGGAGGTCAGAATCTTGCCGCCACCAACTTCGGTGGTTCCCGTGGTGATGAGCGGGCCCAGGGGCTCGCTTCCGTTTGTCGTGATGATCTTGTTGATGTCGCCCGATTCTCCGCCGTTGTCACTGCTTGCGCAGCCAGCGAGAGTGAGCGAGACAACAGAGACGAGCGCTACTGCGCCTACCCCGAAACGTGATGTCTTCATGCTTCCTCCTGTGCAATGAGCGCCTACGGTGCAAACGGTGAGCTGCCCCGGGCGTTGGAATTACTTTAGGCGTCAAATTTCGACGCCTACCGCAAACTGCAATAACGTTACCTCGTTGTTAGGCTTTTCCTACTAGCTGCCTTACAAAAGTTTACAAAACCGACACATGGCCTATCATTGCTGTGAAGCGGATGCCGTAAGGTTTCGCCATAACGGCATTCAGCCGCACTGAGCAAAGAAAGAAGTAGAGACGATGACGAGCGCACCAGTCCTCATGTTTTCGAGCACGCTGTCCGCAGATATGCGACACGTAATCACCCACGAGGTACACGATCCGTTCCTCTACATCGAAGTTGATGGCAAGCGTTATACCGCCATCAAGTCGCTCGAGGCCGCTCGCATGCGCGATGTCGACAACATGACCGTCTTCCCCCTTGAAGAGCTCGGCTTCGACGACTTCCGCGCCTCCGGACAGGGCCCCGACCTCGCCGAACTCAACTGCTTGGTTGAGGCATGCGTCCGCACCGGAGTGAAGAGCGCGAGCGTTCCCTCGACCTTCCCGCTCGGCGTTGCCGACCACCTCCGCGAAGCCGGCATCGAGCTCAACGTCGACAACGACCTCTTTGAAATGCGTCGCCGCGTGAAGTCGCCCGCCGAACTCGCCGGCATGCGCCGCGCTCAGATCGCTGCCGAAGCAGGCGTCGCTCACGTCGCCACCCAGATGGAAGCCGCAACGATCGACACCGACGGTGGACTACTCATCGACGGCAAGCCCCTCACGTGTGAAGACTTGAAGACGGGCATCCGCGCCGCCTTCCTGCGCAACGGCTGCGAAGACGCGGGCCTCATCGTGGCTCACGGCGAGCAGACCTGCATCGGCCACCACGCTGGCTCGGGCCAGATCTTCGAGGGAGAGCCCGTCACGGTTGATATCTGCCCCCGCGACACCGAGTCCGGTGGAAACTCAGACATGACGCGCACCTTCGTCAAGGGCGAGATCAACGAAGAGCTCGAGACGTACTGGCGCATCGTGAAGGAAGCATTCGACAACACGCTCGCCGCCATCCGCCCCGGCCTTCCCGTTGCCGAGCTGCACCGCATCTCGTGCGAGCCGATCAGCAACGCCGGGTACCCCACGCAGCTCACCAAGAAGCCGGGCGAGGTTCTCAACGAGGGCTACTTCCACAGCCTCGGCCACGGAATCGGCCTTGAAGTTCACGAAGCTCCCGGCCTTGGCCAGAACGACGCCGTGCTGGTTGCCGGTGACGTGATCGCCATCGAGCCCGGCTGCTACCGCCAGGGCTTTGGCGGAGTTCGCCTCGAAGACATCGTTCTCGTCACCGAAACCGGCGCCGAGCGCATTACGGACTACCCGTACGAGCTCACCCCCGTCGCCATTTCCCGAGGAGTCTAATCGTGCGCGACCCCCGTATTGATGCCGAGCGTGAGCAGAGCATCCGCGAATGGCAGGAATTCTGTCGCTTTCCTTCTGTGGCGAGCGATCGTGTTGCCATCGAAGCTGCCGCTGACTGGCTGGAGCAAAAGCTTCGCCGGCTCAGCGAGCGCGTCGAGCGCATCGAGATTCCTGAATACGGGCCGGTCGTCGTCGCCTACTTCCCCGGAGCGAGCGACAAAACGCTCATGCTCTACAACCACTACGACGTGCAGCCTGTCGGCGACCTCGACCAGTGGATCTCGGGCCCCTTCGAATCAGAAATCCGCGACGGCGCCATGTGGGCCCGCGGTGCCTGTGACGACAAGGCCGATGTCACGAGCCGCCTGCGCGCGCTCGAACTGTTCATCGAGGATCACCCGAACGGCTTGCCGTACAGCATGATCTACCTCGCCGACCCCTGCGAAGAGATCGGTAGCCCCGGCCTCGAAACAGTGTTGGCCGAGAACTCCGAACGCCTCAGCTCCGATGCCGTGCTGTGGGAGAGCTACCTTCGTGAAGACGATGGTCGCCCCGCAGTCGGCTTCGGATGCCGTGGCGGCATGGAGATCAGCCTGAGCCTGAACATCCTGGCTTCCAATCAGCACCCCTCGTACTCGCAGATTCTGCGTTCCGCACCGCTGGAGTTGATGCGAGCGATCACGTCTCTCGTCACCGAGGACGGCCTCATCGCCGTTCCCGGCTTCACGGATTCTGCGCTGCGCCCGGATGCTGCGGCCAAGGCTCGCACGCAGGAGCTTTCACTTCCCGGCGACGCCATCAGCGTCCCCGGCATCAGCCCCCTCAAAGATCTGCCCGAGGAGGAGCTGAAGGAACGTTTCATCTTCACCCCGTCGATGAGCCTCTCGGGCTTCGACATCGACCCCAGCGTCAGCCACAGCGTTCCGGCGAAGGGCACCGCGAAGGTTCGCTTCGGGCTCGTTCCCGGCATGGACCCGCACGCCTGCTTCGAGACCGTGAAGTCGTTCCTGGGTGACACCGCTCCCGACATTCAGGTCGATCTTGTTCGCACCATGCAGCCCGCATTTTCGCCGGTAGACACTCCGTTCGCGGTCTCCGTTCTTGAGGCTGCAACGAAAGCTTTCGAGGCAGAACCCGTCATCTACGATGTGATGACTGGTTCCGGTCCCGGAGCATTCTTCCTTGAGCATCTTGGGGCTCCCCTGATTTCGCCCACCGGAACATTGCGACCGGAGGGAAACATGCACGGCTACAACGAACACGGCTACCTCGAGGACTACCTCACTCACATTCAGTTCACGCTCGACCTGCTCAACAACCTTGAGGCCAACGGGTTCGCGAACAATGACTGACGCCACCGCTCAGGCCGCAGCACAGTCGACGAAAGACGCCATCGCCTCGTCGCCGACGATCATGGACTTGCTGCAGCCCACAACTCCGCCCGTCGACCTCGACACGGTAGACCTCCAACTCATCCGTCACCTGCACGAGGACTCCAGCGTTTCGCTGCGCAGTCTCGGCGCGCTCGTCGGAATGTCGGCCCCCAGCGTGGGAGAACGCGTCGCGCGACTCGAACGCACGGGTGTCATCCGTCGCCGCAGCATCGAGATGGACTGGTCGGCCATGGGTCGCCCCATGCTCGTGGTGATCCCCATCAAGATCACCGCCGACGCCAAAATGCCCAGTGTCATCGAAGCGCTACGCGCAATCCCCTCCCTTACTGAGGTACTGATCCTCAGCGGAACGTACGACATGATGGCGCGCTTCCGGCTGAAAGATCATGCCGAATTGCAATCGTTGCTGCTCGAGAAGCTCGGGGCTGTTCCCGGCCTTCAGCGCGTGGAAGCCATGATCAGCCTCGGTCGAATTCAAGATACGTCGCCGCTCACCCACATCCTCGACATAGACGCCTAACCGCCCCAACAGAAAGTAGCCCCTTGCGCATCGATGATTCGTGGCGAGACCTCGCCGCCCCCGACTTTTCCCTCTACGCAGGGCTCGATCCTGAGCGTCGGATCATGATGATGGGCGCCGACCCGTTCGCGCCAGACAAGTGCCTCCCCGACCACGTCATCGACGCCACCAAGCAGGCGCTCGACGAGGGCAAAACTCACTACTCGCTCGACAACGGCTACGCCGAGCCTCGCCTCAAGACCACGCTCGTGAACAAGCTGCGCGACTTCAACGGCATGGAGATCGACCCCGAAACCGAACTGATGGTGGGCCCCAGCTCGGCCTTCACTCTCTTTCTCTCGATTCGCATCTGCATCCGCCCCGGCCAGGGCGATGAAGTTCTCGTGACGAACCCCGGGTTCGCCGAGAACATCAACGATGTTCACCAGATGGGCGCAGTCTGCGTGGAGGTTCCGACCTACGAAGAAGACGGTTTCGCTCTGCGGATGGATGAGTTCCGCTCGCGCATCACGGAACGCACCCGCGCCATCGTGATCACCAACCCCAACAACCCCACCGGCACCGTCTACACGCGCGAAAACCTGTTGGAGCTAGCCGCTCTCGCTGAAGAGTTCGACCTCGGCGTGATCGTTGACCAAGACTTCGAGCGCCAGATTTATGACGGAGCAGAATACGTCAACTTCGCCACTCTGCCGGGAATGCGTGAGCGCACCCTCACCGTGTTCGGAACCTCGAAAGACCTCGGTCTCACTGGCTTCCGTGTGGGCTACCTCGTTGCTCCGGCCGAGATCATGCCGATGCTCAAGATCGCGACCTTCAACTACGTGGGCCCCACGAACACCTTCGCTCAGTACGGTGTTGCTGCGGCCTACGAAAACCCCGCCTACACCGACGAGTGGTTCACGATCTATAACAAGCGTCGCCACGACATCTACGATGCACTCCAGGGCATCCCCGGTGTTGGCGCGACCATGCCGGCCGGTGGTTTCTACCACTGGGTGAACATCTCCGAGCTCGGCACCTCGCTCGAGGTCGTCAAGCACCTCGTCGAAACCCAGCAACTCGGCGTCTCGCCGGGTAACTGGTTCGGGTCGGCGGGCGAAGGCTACATCCGTGTGATGTACGGCTCGAACGGCCGCGACCAAGTCTTCCAAGAGGGCGTCTCGCGCCTGGCCGCCGGCCTGCGCGAATTCGCGGAGCTCAAAGGCGTCAGCGCCGCCGCCTAGGTTCGCGCACTCTCCGCGCTCGTCTCGACAGTCCCGCTCGAAGGTCCCGCTCGAAAGGGCTTTCGGAATAGCGCCGTTGGCGGCAAGGTTGTAGGCATCATGAACGACCTCCTTGCCGCCGACACCGCCATGGGCGCTGTAACGCTCAGCGTTGCGAACCTCGACGCGCTCACCGCGTACTACCGGGACGCCGTGGCCCTCACGGTGCTCAGCGAGTCTTCTGACACGGTCGTTCTCGGTCGCGGCACCACGCCCGTGGTGATCCTCAAGCATTCACCCGCGCTCAAGCATGCGAGCCCGCGCGATGCCGGGCTGTTCCACACGGCCATCCTGTTCGAGACCGAAGAAGCGCTGGCGGCATCCGTCTATTCGGTCGCCACTCGCTACCCGAAAACGTTCACTGGCAGCGCCGACCACCTCGTGAGCAAAGCCTTCTACTTCACCGACCCCGAAGGCAACGGCGTCGAACTGTACTGGGATCGCGACCGCACCCAGTGGAGCTGGACCCACGGCGCCGTCGAAATGGCCACTCTCTTTCTCGACCCGAACGCATTCCTGCAAGAGAACCTCACTGAGGCCGCTGTCGAGCAGCCCGTAATCGGCGGCGCCCGCGTCGGCCACGTTCACCTGCAAGTGGGAGACGTCGCCACCGCGCGCGAGTTCTATGTGAACCAGCTCGGCTTCGCCGCCACCACCGAGATTCCCGGCAGCGCCGTGTTCGTGAGCGCCGGCGGTTACCACCACCACATGGCCATGAACACGTGGAACTCGAGCGGCGCTGGTCCGCGCCTGCCCGCGCTCGGCCTTGCCCAAGTCGACATCACGGTGCCGAGCGCCGACGACCTCGGAGCGCTCGGCGAACGGATGACGCACCACGGAATCCCGCTGCGTCACGATGGCCAGACCCTCAGCTTCGATGACCCGTGGGCCAACCAGATTCGAGTCAGCAACGCGCCGTAGCGTGCGCTAGCGCACACTAGCCGCCGAGAAAACTAGCGAGCTAGCGAAGCGACACGCTACCCGCCGAGGCGTTCGTCGATCTCGCGGATGACCGGCCACGCGCCCTCTTCGGAGTTCGACAGCACCACAACGTCGAGACCTGCCTCGAGGTAGTGGCGCACGATTCCGGAGGCGCCGGGGCTCACACCGTCGGCGAAGTAGCTGCGTACGCTGCCGTCTTCGTTCATGTCGAACTCGAGCCCGAAGCCGTACCAGGTCTCGTCGTCGTACTGAACTTGCGGAGTGAGAAACTCTTCGGTGAACTCGGTGTCGAGAAGCTCGCCGTTGCGCACCGCCTGAATGAAGCGCACGAGGTCGGCGGCCGTCACGTGAGCTCCACCATCGGGCAGGCCAATGGGCGGGGCGCTGTAGATGTTGGAAACCCAGCGACCGTCGATGTAGTCCCAGCCTTCGGCAACGCGTGGGGCGGCATCCCGACGGTCGTAGAAACCCGAATCGATCATGCCTGCTGGCGTGAACACCTCGTCGAAGATGTACTGGCGGTAGTCGGTCTTGGTGACCTTCTCGAGCGCCAGACCGGCGAGCACATAACCCGCGTTTGTGTAGACACACTCGACGCCGGGCTCGGCCAGTGGCTCCTTATTCACAAAGGTGGGGAGCTGGTCGGCGGGCTCAAGAATTGTGTAGGTGGGGAACTCTGCCCACAGGTCGGCGTAGCTTTCGCCCTCTTCTTCATCCACGTCATCCGCAATGCCACTCGTGTGAGTGAGCACGTGCAGTAGCGTCACGGCGGGGTCGATTTCGGTATCGGCGAGGTCGACATAGTGATGGATGGATGTCTCAAGGTCGAGGTCATTCTTCGACACTTGCTGCAGTGCCGCCACGCTCGTGAAGAGCTTGGTGATGGAGCTGGAATCGAAGCGGGTATCTGCCGTGTTCGGCACGTCCCAACGCTGGCTAGCTTTGCCGGCGACAGCTTCGTAAATGGTGGCGTTGCCCCGCTTAATGAGGACCGTGCCAGAGAAGTCGTTGTGCTCAAGAAATTCGTCGAGTCCCGTGGTGTCCATAGTGCGAGCCTACCCAGTCTGACTCGCCAATTGTTCGCCGGATGCTGTGGGTGACCTTGACGATTGCTGAGTACGTTCCCCGCGCTCACACCGTGCAGTAGCGAGCGTTAGTCTTCCGCTTACGGCGCCGCGTCGGCACTCTCCGCCAGCAGTAGGTCTTCGGCGGCGGCCACAGAGGCGCTTCGCCACACGACGAGCGCAGCCACGACGATGATGAGCACGAGAACCCCAGCACCCCACGCGAGCCCGGCGTACCCGACCATCGCCAAGATCGGCCCAGCGAAACCGCCACCCAGCGCACCCGCGAGGCTCATGATGGTGTCGCTTCGACCCTGAATGCGCAGCTTCGTTTTACCAGTGGCCAGGTCAGCAACGAGCGCCGACCCTGCAACGGTCGATGCGCTCCAGCCGAGACCAAGCAAGACGAGGCCCACGGTGACGGCCGTATTGCTGAGCTCGCCCAGAGCAACGACCACCACGGATGCCGCAAAGAATCCCTGCCCCATAAGAATCGTGGGAATGCGACCGAACCGGTCACTCGCCCAACCAAACACGGGCGAGAGCGCGTACATGCCGGCGATGTGCAGGCTGATCGTGAAGCCGATGATCGTGAGACTCGCTCCGTGGTGGCTCAAGTGCACGGGCGTCATTGCCATGATCGAGACCATCACCGCATGGCTGATCGCGATGGCAGCAATGGCGAAGACCAGCGGGCCACGACCGCGCACGATTCCGGCATCCGCTGCCACCGCTTCATCAGCAGGGCGGTTGCGAGCGAGAGTGAGCGGATCGGGGCGCAACGCCACGAGGTACAGCATCATCGCGGCGAGCTGGGCCACGATCGCGAATGCGAAGGATCCCGTGTTGGTGGGCAGCGACAGCCACTGCCCCACTATTTCGCCAGGGCCCACCAGGTTCGGGCCAGCCACGGCGCCGATTGTGGTTGACCAGACCACGAGAGAGAGGTCACGACCTCGATGTTCGGGAGCCGCAACATCCGTCGCCGCAAAGCGCGCCTGAAGGCCCACGGCGGTGCCGACACCGAGCATTGCGAATCCAAGAATGAGCAGCGGAAAGAATGCGACGCCCACAGCGAGCACCGTGATGAGCGAGCCGCCCGCCGCGATGCCCGCGCCGAGCGCGAGGGCTGGCCTGCGGCCCCAACGCTGAGCAAGGCGAGCAAGCGGAATCGACAAGAGAGCTGCACCGAGGGTGCTGGATGTCGCAGCCGCGCCCGAGAGCGTCTCGCCGCCGATGTCGGCAGCCAGAATCGCCCCCACCGCCACGGTCGCACCGAGCCCTATTCCGGCGAGCACTTGGCCCGCAACGAGGGTGCGGACGATGCGGGATTGCACTGCGCGGTCGATGTCCATGAGTACAGTCTGGCGCAGCGTCGCCCCGAGTATTAGCCGATCAGGTGCCACGCCTCATCGAGCACGTGTTTCAGCGCACCAGCGTCGTGGGCACTGCGGCCGAGAAAGAGACCGTCGACTGCGCCGCTCAGCGCTTCAAGCTGCTTCGGGCCGGCGCTGCCGCCGTAGATGACGCGAGTGCCGCGTAATACGGGATCGCTGTCGATTTCGATGCGGAGAATGCCGACAACTTCGCGGATGAATTCCGCAGAGGCGGGCTCGGGAGCACCGATCGCCCACTGAGGCTCATAGGCAACGATGAGCTTGGTGGCTTTGCCCTGCGCCTTGCTCGCCTCGAGCGCTGACCACAGTTGCCGAGAGCACTCAGCGGCGGCCTCGACCGCCGATACCCGTTCGGGCTCGCCGATGCAGAGCACGGGCGTGAGCGAGTTGCGAAAGGCGGCGAGCATCTTCTGACTCACGATGCTTTCGTTCTCCCCCAGCACTCGACGCCGCTCGGCATGCCCGACCTCAACGAAGGTGCAGCCGATCTCGACTAGATCACGTCCGCTTACTTCGCCGGTGAAAGCTCCGCGGTCTTCCCAGAAGAGGTCCTGGGCGCCGACGGCCACTCGGGCATCCCTCAGAGCAAAGACCGACGGGATCACGGCGGTAAACGACGGGAGGACAAAAAGCTCAACGACCCCGGCGGTGACCGCCGGATGGCTCTTAGCGATTCCGCGAACGAGGTTGATCCACTCCATGGTGTCTTTGTGACTCATATACATCTTGAGCCCGACTCCCACGATCACTGAGTGCTGGTCATTCATGACTCTGCGCCCGCTCTCGAGATTCGTAATCGTTGATCACTTTGACCTTCTCTGCCGAGGCGCTGGACACGTCGAAGGTGTACCCGAGCCACTCGCGCGCCAGACGGCGGGCAAGCTCAAGGCCAACCACCCGCTGGCCCATCGTGAGCACTTGGGCGTTGTTGCTGAGCACGGCGCGCTCTACGGAGTAGCTGTCGTGCGCTGTCACGGCCCGAATACCGGCAACCTTATTGGCTGCAATCGCCATCCCTAGGCCCGTGCCGCACACGAGCAGGGCGCGATCGGCTTCTCCCGAGGCCACAAGTTCTCCGGCAGCGACCGCGATGCTGGGATAGGCCGCGACCTGCCCCTCGTTCACGCCCACATCGGTAACGGTGGCCACTGCGGGGTTGGCCAGAAGGTCAGCCCGCAACTGTTCTTTGTAGTCATAGCCTGCTTCGTCGCAGCCAATCACAATTCTCAAACCTTGCATCTTCTTCTCCCGGTCTAGCGCCGCGATTGTTCTAGCGCGATCGCGACGGTTTCACTTGGCGGCTCTTGACGTCGTGCACGAGGAGCTCCCGCGCGCAGGTAGTGGTTCATTCCCATGACGGCGATCAGGATGCCGCCCCACACGATGTTCTTGGCGTAGGGCGAGAAGGCAAAGGCCGTCATCGATGTGGAGATGACTTGCAAGAGCACGAGAGCGATGCCGAGGTTGAGCACTCGACCCTTGCCGCCCAGCGGGTTGAAGCCTGCAAGCACGACCACGAGAATGGCCTGCAAGAGATAGGACTCTCCGAAGCCGACGCGCATCGAATTGGCGCGGGCGATGATCACGATGGCGGCGAGCCCGACGAGGATGCCGATGATCGCATACGTCATCAAGATCACGCGTTCCGATTTGATGCCCGAGAAGCGCACGGCCACTTCGTTCTCGCCGAAGAGGTACACCTTGCGCCCGAAGCGGGTTCTCGTGAGGATCAGGCTCACGATGATGAAGGTTGCCAGGAGCATCACGAACACCATCGGCAGCGGGCCCACAGTGGAGGTCGCGAGTTTTGCGAAGCTCGGGACCTTGAGCGAAATGCTGGAGCCCGAAGTGATAGCGGTTCCGATCCCGGTGTAGAGAATCATGGTTCCGAGCGTCGCCAGAATCGGGGGAACCGACAGCTTGGCGATGATGAAGCCGTTGAGCAGCCCGGTGAGCAAACCCGTGGTGAGAGCAACGACCACACCCAGAATGATTATTTGGGCCTCGTTTTCTGGCGTGATCGGAATAAACTCTCCGCTCATCGTCAGCGCTGCCATCACACCGGAGAGGCCTGCTGCGGCAACAACCGAGAGGTCGATTCCCGCCACCAGCATGGCCAGCCCCATTGCCAAGGCGAGAAAGCCGAATTCGCTCACCTGGATCGACATCGACTGCAGGCCGCCGATCGAGAACAGCCGTGATCCGAGCATCAGATAGAGCACCACGATGACCGCGGTGGTGACGAACCCCAGAATCGACAGGTCTCGGTCTCGACCGAGGAACTTGAATACCTTGTTCATGAGAGCCGCTCCCTAGTTCGACGTAAAGACGAGCGCGCGCTTGTTGGCTTGGCGCTGTCTGAGGTAGATGAAACCGAGCATGAAGACGAGCACGGCACCGAAGAACAGGTCGTTGAACGACGAGCTCAGCCCGAGGTGCACGAGCGTGTTTTGGAAGAGCTGCCACAGCACGACTCCCAGAACGGTGCCGAGGATGGTGCCCTCACCACCGGTGAGTTTGGCCCCGCCGATAACGACGGCGGCAATAACGCCGAGTTCGGTACCGACCAACGCCGCCGGGTTGATGTACGCCAGCCCGCTGAAATAAATGATGCCCATGAGCCCGGATAGCGCACCCACGTACATGTAGACGAAAAGTCGCGTGCGCAGAATGTTGATGCCGATGCGGGATGCCGACTCCGGGTCGCTACCCACGGCGAAGACCGAGCGACCGATCATCGTGCGGTAGAGCAAGAACCAGGTGAGCACTCCCACCGCGATCACGATCGGGAAGAAGATCGTGAGGCCGTACTGCGAGTTCTCCTCCTTGATGGTGAAGATCGAGAACGCTCCGAAGTCGAGCATCGACTGGGGCACATCCGCACGCGTGAAGGTCTTCGAGCCGAGCAGGATGACCATCGCGCCGTGAAAGACGCTGGCGGTACCGAGCGTCGCTATCAGCGTCGATAGCTGGAAGAAGTGGATGATCACCGCGTTGATCGACCCCAAAAGGGCTCCGATGATTACGGCGCCGGCGACGATGAACAAGAGGTTATCGACGCCGAGTGCCCGCGACAGCAGTACGGAGGAATAACCGCCCACGATCGCGATGGCGGTGAACGAGACATCCAGCCCGCCTGAAATCAGAACGATAAGGCACCCCAACGCCAAAATCATGGCACCGGAACCGTTACGCGCCAGGTCGAAGGCGGTCTCGAGCGAGAAGAACTTGGGGCTCTGCGAGGCGACAATCACAATGTAGATCGCCATGATCGCGAGGAGGAACTTCTCCATCGGGGTCATCTTCCGGTTGAGAACCCGGGTGGTCACATTACGCATCATTGTTGAGCCCCTTGCTCTGGGATTCGGCGTCGATGGCGGTGGCGTCAGCGATGACGACATCACCGCCATGGCGCGGTGCACTAATCGCATGAATCAGCTGCTCCTTGAAACCGGCAGCCGCAACATCGTCTTCGGTAAATCGCGCGTCGACTACACCGGCGTGCATCACGACGACACGATTGCAGTTCGCCACAATCTCTTCTGGCTCATCAGAGATGAACAGCACGCCCATGCCACTTTCGGCCAGTCGGTGAATCTGTTCGTAGATCTCCGATTTAGACCCGATGTCGATACCGACGGTCGGGCTATCCAGAATGAAAATCGAGGGGTTGCGTTTGATCCACTTACCAATGGCAACCTTTTGCTGGTTTCCACCGGAGAGATGGATGACCGGGGTTGAGGTATCGCGATTGTTCACCTGCAGCTCGCGCACGATCGTGTCAGCAAGGGTCTTTTCGAGTGGCCTGCTGAGCATTCCGATCTTGTTGACGATGCGATCGAGCATGGTTGCTGACGCATTGACCGCCACCGACTGGGCCGGAAACAGCCCCTGACTCAAGCGGTCTTCGGGCAGCAGCGCGATGCCGTGCTTCATAGCCACCCAGGGAGCCGAAACGTCGACCTGCTTGCCGCGCATCGCAATGGTGCCGGAGTCGGGCTTGTTCAGCCCGAACAGTGAAAGAGCGAGCTCGGTGCGACCCGAGCCGAGAAGACCGGTAAGCCCCACGATGTCGCCGGGGCGAATGCTGAGGTCGACGTTCTCGTAATTACCTGTGCGGCTGAGACCCGCGACCTCAAGGATGGGGGCGTCATCGGTCTGTTCGCGAACGTAGCGGTTATAGGTCACATCGCGGCCGGTCATGTGGCGGCTCAAGCTCAGCTCGTCCAGGTCGCTGGCCGCAAAGTCACCGACCTTGGCGCCATCGCGGAAGATCGTGATGCTGTCGGCGACCTCAAACACCTCGTCGAGTTTGTGGCTGATGAAGACGGTTGAGAGACCGCGATCTTTCAGGTCAATGATGATCGAGAGCAGTCGCTGCACTTCGCGGCCGGTGAGCGCGGTGGTTGGCTCATCCATGAACAGAATGCGGGCATCCATCGACAAAGCCCGGCAAATTGCCACAATCTGTTTATTCGCTACAGAGAGCGAGGAGACCGGCGCATCGAGCGGGAGATCGACACCGACTCGAGTGAGCTGCTGTTGGGCGATCTCGCGCATGGTGGTGCGGTTCACGAAGCGTGAACCGTCGTGCATCATGCGGTTGATCGCAATGTTTTCGGCGACCGAGAGGTGGCCGAAGAGTGAAAGATCTTGGTAGATAACCTGAATGCCAGCGGCGCTAGCTTCGCGCGGATTCATGCTGGTCATCTCTTCGCCGGCGACAGTAATCGTGCCGTGGTCGGCGGTGTTGACGCCCGAGATGATCTTGACGAACGTGGACTTGCCGGAGCCGTTCTCGCCTGCCAAGCAGCGGATCTCCCCCACACCGACTTCAAAGTCAATGCCATGGAGGGCTTTAACTCCCCCAAAAGACTTCGCTAAGCCTCGCGCGGAGAGAATGGGTGATTCAGTCATTGAAGGTCTCCGTTTACTTACGGTCGTGCCACGGTTCGGTGAGGTTGGGGGAAGCGTGATCGCTTCCCCCAACCGCTAGTCCGTAGACCTAGAAGGGGTAGTTTCCGTCGGAGAACTGACCCGGGATGTAGGGCTGGATGTCATTGCCCAAGATGAGCTGACCGTCAACGACGATCGACTCGTAGCCACCGAGTTCCCATGCGAGGTCATCGCCAGTGGCAACGGTCTCGCCCTTGAGGATCGAGAGTGCTACCGAATTGAGTGCCCAACCCCAGCCGGCCGGGTCCCAGCCCTGGCCGAAGTCCATGTAGCCGTCTTCGAGGTCAGGACCGGCAACCGAAGGCAAGGTGAGGGAGACGTTGGCAACGTCTGTACGCCCCTTATCGCGAAGAGCCGAAGCCATTCCCGATCCACCTGACGGTGTGGTGGTGAGGTAACCCTTGAGGTTCGGGTACGTGCTCAGCAGTTCGTCGGCAAGTTCGCGACCCTGCTGGTCATCGTTGTTGTTCTCGTAGGGTGTCTCTTCAACCAACACCATGTCGGGGTGGTTCTCAGCGATGTAGTTGTTTGCTGCTTCGAGCCAGAGCAAGTGCGACTCACTCGTGAGGTTTCCGACGCTCGTGACGTACTCTCCCTCGCCGCCCATGGCCTCGGCGAGACCCTTAGCGAAACCGATGCCGAAGTCGGCGTTGTCGAACGACTCGATGTCGAAGTCGATGGATTCCGTACCAACGAGCTGAGTTGCTTCTGTGACACCGACGACGATTCCAGCTTCGCGGGCCCGCTCGAGTACGGGACCGATACCGATGGGGTCGTTGGGCACCACAATGATGGCGTCCACATTTTGTGCGATGAGGTCTTCAACGATCTGAACCTGAAGCGCAGGGTCTCCCTCGGCGGGGCCCGTCTGGTAGGCCTCGACTTCATCGCCGTAAGCGTCGTTGAACATGTCAACGCCTTCACTCATGCGTTGGAACCAGGTGATTCCTTCCACCTTCGACACGGTGACGATGCGGAACTTGTCTCCGTCTTCACCGCCGGCGCTTCCGCCGCCTGCGTCGACGGTGCCACATCCGGCGACTAGTGCTGAAACGGCGAGCGCGGTAACGCTGGCTCCGATAAACCTGCTGCGTGCGAGCTTCATGCGTGTTCTCCTTTGAACGAATTGCTGAACCGACTGCTGGTTGTTTCCAAGCTATGAGAGTGGGCGAACGGGGAATATTGGGGCTTTCCCTATTGGCCGGTAGGGAACCCCCTACGTAGCGCTGCGGGTAGGCGCACAGAAGCACCCCGAGCTCGACGATGTCTCGCCGAGCTCGGGGTGCTGAGTGTGTGAGTGCTTAGACCAGCATCGAAAGAGGGTTCTCGATGTACTCCTTGAAGCGAGCCAACCATTGGGCCGCCAGCACGCCATCCACGGGCCGATGATCGACCGAAACGGTCACGGTGACGGTGTTGCCGATGACGATCTCATCACCCTCGACGATGGGGGCTCTCACGACTCCGGCGACCGCAACGATGCCCACTTGCGGCGGGTTGAGAATCGCCGAGAAGCTCTCGACGCCGTACTTGCCGAGGTTCGATACAGCGAAGGATCCACCCACGAGTTCGTGTTGCTTGAGGGTTCCGTCGTTGGCACGTTGGGCCAAATCTCGAACACTCGTGGAGATCTCGGTGAGCGACTTGGCATCTGCGTCACGAATGAGGGGTGTGAACAGCCCCCGCTCACCCTGGATCGCTACTGCGACATCCACTGAGCCCAGATGGCGCACTGCGGTGGGGGTCCAGTTGACGTTCATCTCGGGCACGGCACGTAGCGTCAACGCGGTGGCCTTCACGAAGAAGTCGTTGATCGAAACCCGCACCGGTGAGCTCGTGTTGATGCGCTCGCGCAGGTCGAGCAGGGCATCTACGCGCAAGGTGGAGGTGAGGTAAAAATGCGGCACGGTTTGCTTGCTTGCGCTGAGCGCCGAGGCGATTGCCCGCCTCATTGCCGTGTGCGGCACCTCGACATCGCCAGCCGCTGCCGGTTGGGGCGGCTTGGTCGCTGCCGGTGCTGCCGGTGCTGCCGGTGCTGCCGCAGCCGGTGGCGCAGCCTGAACTGCGGCCGGCACCGGAGCAGCGGATGCCGTAGCCGGGCCGTCCGCGATGAGTCGTTCAACGTCGGCACGCACGATTCGGCCCCCGGGCCCACTGCCCGAGAGAGCCGAGAGCTCAACGCTGTTCTCGAGCGCGAGGCGCCGAGCTAGTGGCGAGGCGAACAGGCGGGTGCCGTGAGCAGCCGCATCCTCGGTAGCGCCGTCAGATGTTGGTGCAGGCGTGGATGCTGGTGCTGCCGCGGGCGCAGCGTCGACAGCCGCAGCGGGAGCAGCCGGTTCCGCAGCTGCAGCAACGGCAGGAGCAGCCGCTGCAGGGGCGAGCCCCAGCCCGCTCAAGATCGCGGCCGGATCGCTGCCGTCTTCGCCCTGGTCGAGGAGAATCGCGATGGGCGCACCGATCGCGACAGAGTCGCCCGCTGCGGCCATGAGCTGCATCACGACGCCATCGGAGTCTGCCTCGATGTCGACGTTCGCTTTCTCAGTTTCGACCGTTGCCAGTACATCGCCTTGCTTGACGGTGGCGCCGGCGGCGATGCCCCATTCGAGAAGAGTCGCCTCCTCTGCGTCAGCCGAGATGCCCGGCATTCTAAAGATGCTTGCCATTAGAGCGACCCCTCTGCATCACCATTCGGAAGACCGACGATCTCCCGCATGCTCGCGGCAACATCATCAACGTTGGCGAGCGCTGCGGCTTCGAGAATGCGACTGATGCTGGGTGACGATTCTGAGCCAGTCACGCGCTCGATCGGAGCATCTAACCAGTCAAAGAAGCGACGCTGAATCTCGTCGCTGAGCCACGCCCCGTACGAGGTGCCGCGCGAACCCTGTTCCACGATCATGACGCGGTTGGTTTTCTTGATGCTCTCGCCGATCGTCGCCCAATCGATGCTCGCGGGGTCGAGCCAACGCAGGTCGACAACTTCAGCATCAACGCCGGACTTTTCGGCGGCATCCAAAGACTCTTGAACCATCGAGAGATAGGTCAACACGGTGACTTCGGCGCCCGCGCGGCGGATCGCTGCCGAGCCGATCGGAATACGGAAGTCCATGTCATCGACAGGGGTATCGCCAAAGGTCTTGTAGAGGTCGGCGTCGTGTTCGAGCATCGCTACCGGGTCGTTGCAGGCCAGGGCCGTGTTCATCATCCCGATGTAATCGATGGGGGTGGATGGTGCGGCAATTCGCCAGCCCACCGACGACGCCATCGCACCCGCCGGATCCATGGAGTGCTGTGATCCGTAGCCGGTTCGCGTGCCCACCTTGATGCGCATGACGAGGTTCATGTCGTGCTTGCCGCCGAACATGTGACGCGCTTTTCCGATCTGGTTGAACAGCTGGTCGGCCGCCACCCAGAGGAAGTCGGCGTACATGAGTTCAACGACCGGAACGTAGCGACCGTCGAGAGCCAAGCCTCCGGCGAATCCGGTAAACGCTGCCTCGCTAATCGGCGTGCCGAGCACCCGATCGGGGTGAAGTTCTTTGAGCCCGCGAGTGGCACCGCGGGGGCCACCGTTGAGCTTGTGAACGTCTTCGCCCAACACCACGATCGCGGGGTTCTGGTCCATGCGTCGCGCCATCACGTCGGCAATGACATCGACGAATTTGCGCGATTCGGTCTTGCCTTCGAAGTCGGCGGCTTCTTTGTAGTCGCTCGAGGCGAGTTCAGAAAGGTCGCTACGAATGCCGTCGTCAATCGTGCTTTCGTCGGGCCACAGTTCGGGGCGGATGCGCTGGGTTCCGCCACCGGCCGGGCTGGGCTCAAGCAGCGCAGAAGAAGCAATGTTCATCGCTTTCTTGGCGCGAGCGCGCAACTGGCCGATCTCATCCTCGGTCATGATCTTGCGACGGATGAGGTTGGCTTCGAGCATCTTGAGCGGGTCGCGTTCCCGCCATTCCTGCTCTTCGCTCTTCTCGCGGTACCCAAAGGCGCTGCCCGCGATGGGACCGTTCTGGTGGAAGTACCGGTACACATTGGCTTCGATCATCGTCGGGCCACCGCCAGCTCGCATGTGAGCCACGGCCTGCTCCATAGCGAGGTGAACGGCCAAAGGATCCATGCCGTCGACCTGCCAGCTGGGGATGTTGAAGCCCAAGGCGCGAGCCGAAAGACGGGGTTCGCCGGTTGATTCTTCTACCGTGGTCGACACCGCGTACTGGTTGTTCTCCACGAAGAAGCAGACCGGGAGATCCCACGCCGAGGCGAGGTTGAGGGTTTCGAGAACGGAGCCGATGTTCATGGCACCGTCGCCGAAGTAGGTGACGGAAACAGCATCCGTACCGGAGTGCTTACCGGCCCAGGCGAATCCGGCGGCAAAGGGAACAGCGCCACCCACGATGGCGTTGGTGCCGAGTGCGCCGGCTTCCTTCCACTGCAGGTGCATCGAACCACCGCGGCCACCGCAGTAGCCCGAAGCGAGACCACAGATTTCAGCGAGCGCGCGCTCTAGGACGGTTTGCACGTCGCCGGAGATCTCAGCCTGCGGGTCGAGCCCGTCGGGGGCTACGTAGCCGAACGCCTTCGCGAGAAACTGGTGATGCCCACGGTGCGAACCGTTGATCTGGTCTGCTTGCTGCAGCGGGATGATCGAGCCGACGGCGCCACCCTCTTGGCCGATGCTGGAGTGAGCCGGGCCGTTAACGAGCTTTTGCCCGGCCAGGTCGAGCACGGTTTCTTCGAAGGCGCGGATCAGATGCGCTTGCGCGATCATGTTTCCCAGTAGCGCCGGGTCGGCTTCATCCCAGTCCTTGCGGGTGGCTTTGAATTCGACCCACGGTGAGGCTGGCAATAGGTTTTTGGAGCTAGGCATCGATCCCTCGTTCGGTTTCGTCCTGTGGCAATCGAGAACTCAACAGTGAGTTCTTGACGCTGAGTCAGAGTGTCTGTGCTGCAACGCTACCCACCACTATCGCGGCTCAAAATAAGGACTTCCCCTAGGCCACGGGTAGGGATGACCCTACGTGATGCAGCTAAGGATCCATCACGTATGCGCACATATATGCAAATGACCTAGTATTTGGTGCAGTCAAGGAGGACTGCTCGTTATGCGAAGTGAACCCGGAATTCCCTCTACTGTTCTCGAACACCAGAGCGCGACACCCCCAGACACCCCCATGTCTACGGTTTCAACGCTGGCGCGCGACCTCGCCGGCCGGTTCGAATTGGGCCCGCTTCTCGAGCGAATTCTGGGCCACGCGACCTCGCTTCTTGGCTGCGAATCCGGATCGATTTCTCTCGTCGACGAGGCCAGAGGCACGTACACGAAGAAGGTGGACTTCGGTGTTGGCTGCCAGGAGGGGGAAACCTTCTCTCTCACCGAAGGCGTAACTGGCCGCGTCGTTCGCGCACGTCAAACTGTCATGTTTGCCACCTATTCCACTGTCGGATCAAGCCACATCTCGACTGATGACCCTCGCTGGGATTGCGCCGTTATCGGCGTCCCGATCTTCTGGGAACAGAAAATCGTAGGCACCTGCGTCATTTTCGCCGCCGACCGCGCCCGCGTCTTCACCGACGACGATGCCAAGCTCGCCGAGGTCTTTGCCAACCACGCCGCGATCGCGCTGGCCAACGCCGAGCTTCACGCCAAAGCCTCGGAGCGGGAGCGCGAAAGTGCGATCGCCTCCGAACGCGAACGCGCGGTACGCGAAGTGCACGAAACAATCGGGCGCTCGCTCGGCGAACTCTTGCAGCGACTCGACGATGTGAGCTCGTGCCTCGAAGTCGACAGCCCCGCGACTCCCCACATCCACGCCGTGCGCACGCTCGCGCACGACACCCTGGCCGAGACGCGCCGCACCGCGCAGGGGCTCGGCCCGGCGTCCCTCGAAGGCCGCAGTCTGCAGTCTGCCCTGCAGGCCGAGTTGGGCTGGGTCGAATCGATGACCGCGGCTCAAACCCAACTGACCGTAATCGGCACCGAACGCGATACCGGCCCCGAAGTGGCGCATCAGTTGTTCAAGATCGCGCAAGAAGCGCTGAGCAACGTTGTCTCCCACGCTCGCGCCTCGAGCGTGCGCGTCGGATTGGTCTACAGCGAGGGCCGCACTGAAGTTCTCATCGAAGACAACGGGCGTGGTTTCGATCTCGCCGAAGCACACGGTGATCACTCATCTCTGCCTTCCGGTTGCCTGGGTCTGCACGGCATGACCTCCCGCGCCCTTCACCTGTCGGGCGAACTCACGCTCGAGCCGATCGTGGGCTGGGGAACCAAGGTGCACGCGGTCATCCCCGATCGCAGCACCCTGCCCGATCGCCTGGATCGGCCGCAATGGAAGATCGTGATCGCCAACGATCAAACACTTATCAATGCCGGGCTGGTGAGGGTGATCAACACGAACGAGCCCGCAATCCAGGTGGCTGCCGTAGTGAACTCAACGCCGCAGCTTCTGGATGCGTACGAACTGTTCCGCCCCGATGTTCTACTGGTCGATCTCGAGTTAGTTCACAGCGACAAAACTGGTTCGCTAGCGGCCATTCGCGCGCTCGCCCCAGAGATTGCGATTGTGGTTCTCACCGACAACCCCACCGTCGAACAGATTCGGGCAGCGAAGGCTGCCGGCGCGCGCGGCTACATCAACAGCAAGTCGAGCGCCGACACGATCATCCGCATTCTGGTTGCTGCCAGCCAGGGGCAAACGCTCATGGAGAGCGACATGTTCGATCACCTCACGGAGACGTTCGAGAGCGACGTCAATGCCGAACACCTCACCGCGCGCGAGCTCGAGGTGCGCGAGATGGTGGCCCTCGGTATGGCCGATAAACAGATCGCAACGTCGCTCGGCATCTCGGCTAAGACAGTCGAAAAGCATGTTGGCTCCCTGCTCAGAAAGACAGGTTCTCGCAACCGCACGATGCTCGTCAGCATCGATCCCTCGCGCTGATCACGCCCTCGCTCGCTGACGCATAGGAGATTCCCCTACCGGGAGGGAGGGAGAATCCTCATATCCTCAGCACCTCCGGCGGGAATAGCGTGAAGCCAGCTAAAACAAGGGAGTTGCAGTGAGCGTTGTACCAGTTTCAGAAATTGTGGATCGAGCCTTTGAGGAGCGCTTCGGGGTTCCCGCGATCAACGTCTTCAACGACCTGACGATGGAAAGCGTTCTCGCGGGTGCCGTTCAAGGATCCTCACCGCTCATCGTGCAAACGTCGGTCAAGACGGTGCGCAGCATCGGCCCCGAGATTCTCGCCAGCATGTGGAAGTCGATGACAGCGGGAATCAGCGTTCCGGTTTCTCTTCACCTTGACCACTGCCCCGACCGCGAACTCCTCACCACGTGCTTGAAGCTCGGATGGAACTCCGTTCACTTCGATGCTTCGGCTATGCCGGTTGCTGAAAACCAGCGCCAAACCATCGAGGTTGTTCGCGAAGCTCGCACCTACGGCGCCAGCGTCGAAGGCGAGATTGAAGCCATCACCGGCGTCGAAGACGGCCACGGTTCCGACGAGATCTCGGCGCAACATCCGTTGCAAGCTTCGCTGGACTTCATCGAAGCCACCGGGGTCGACGTGTTTGCCCCCTCCATCGGCAACGCCCACGGCACGTATCTTTCCGAGCCCGTGATCGACTTCAACCGAGTGACCGAGATCGTCACCCGCCACCCGATCCCGATCGCCCTCCACGGCGGTAGCGGCCTCTCCCCCGAGCAGTTCACAGAACTGATCGCGCGCGGCTGCGCCAAGGTCAACATCTCGACCGCGCTCAAAGAGACCTACATGAAGTCGAGTCTCGCGTTTCTCGAGACGGCAGCCGCCGCGAACAAGTGGGACCCGCCGTCGCTCTTCACCAGCACGTCAGCTGATGTCGTTGACATGGTGCTCGACCTGACGACCCAGTTCGGCTCTGCCGGAAAGGCCTGGTAACCCCATGCCTGCCCTCATTTTTGACTGCGACGGAGTGCTGGCCGATACCGAAGTCGATGGCCACCTGCGCGCTTTCAACGAGATGTTCACGCAGCTTGGAGTCCCCGTTCAGTGGAGTCTTGAGGACTACGCGCAGAAGGTCAGGATTGGCGGCGGCAAAGAACGCCTCGCGAGCCTTTTCTCCGACCCCGTCGCCGATCAGCTCGGTGTTGCTGAAGAAGATCGCGCAGAGACGGTCGCTCTCTGGCACCGCACCAAGACAGAGATTTACACGCGCTTGGTAGCCGATGGCCTCATGCCGGCCCGCCCAGGAATCGCACGAATCATCGCCGAAGCGCACGCTGCGGGCTGGGCGCTAGCCATGGCATCCACCTCAGCCGAAGCCTCGGTGCGCGCCGTCCTTGAGCACGCCGTCGGACCGCAGCAGGCAGCGGCGTTCCGCATCTTTGCCGGCGACGCCGTCAAGAACAAGAAGCCCGCCCCCGACATCTACCTCCTCGCACTCGACCAGCTCGGCATCGACGCCGACGCTGCGGTTGTCGTGGAGGACAGCGAAAACGGGATGCGGGCGGCACACGCGGCGGGCCTGCGCACGATCGTCACGACGAGCACTCTCACGCACGACGAGAACTTCGAGGGCGCTTCGCTCGTCGTTGATTGCCTCGGCTCCACCGCCACCGGAGTTTCGCTCCAGGTCGCCTCAGACCCACTTGAAATCGCACCACACGCAGAAGTCCGTCTCACCGATATCCAGAAAGTACTCGAACAACCGCTCCTTCATCGCGGAGCTTAGACAACGACGTCACACCAGCAGGAGGTTTTTCCATGACCAGTCTCGTAAATGACCCGGCCGACTTTCCCAAGGAGTTAGTGCAGGGATTCATCCAGGCCAACTCGCGCTATGTCCGTGAAGTATTCGGCGGCGTCGTGCGTTCAACCCAGTCGAAACCGGGCAAGGTGGCTATCGTCACCGGCGGCGGCACTGGCCACTACCCCGGCTTCATGGGGTGGGTGGGATCCGGACTCGTGGATGGCGCCGTGACCGGCAACATCTTCTCCTCCCCCTCGGGGTCACAGGCGTACAGCGTGGCCAAAGCGGTAGATCAGGGCTCCGGTGTCATCATCGCGTTCCTCAACTATGCGGGCGACGTTCTGCACTTCGGGCAAGCGGCAGAAATGCTCCGCGCCGACGGAATCGACGCTCGCGAAGCGGTGGTAACGGATGACGTGGCGTCGGCTCCGATCACCGAACGCCACAAGCGCCGCGGCATCACTGGCGGCCTTCCGGTCTTCAAGATGGCATCCGCCGCCGCCGAGGCTGGCCTCTCCATCGATGAAGTTCTCGACGTGTTCAACCGTGCCAACGAGCGCGTGCGCACCTTTGGTGTCGCCTTCTCGGGATGCACGCTTCCTGGCGCAAGCCACCCGCTCTTCGAGGTTGCCAACGGCACGATCGGCGTCGGGCTCGGTGTTCACGGTGAACCCGGCATCTACGAAACCGACCTGGGCACCGCCGACGAGGTCGCCAAGTTGCTCGTGGACCGTCTCCTGGAGGATGTGCCCGATAACCCAGGCAAGCGAGTCGCTGTTCTGCTCAATGGGCTCGGCTCCGCAAAGTACGAAGAGCTGTTCGTCACCTACACCTCGGTAACGAAGCACCTCACCGCTGCCGGAATCGAGATCGTGGATGGCGAAGTCGGTGAGTTCATGACGTCGCTCGACATGGGTGGGGTTTCGCTCACTGTGGTCTGGCTCGACGACATGATTGAGCCCTACTATTTCGCCCCCTGCGACACTCCTGCCTATAAGCGCGGGCCGCTTCTCGACCCGCTGCTGCCCGAAGGCACCGTCTTCAACACGGAGCCCGAGGGCCTCGTTGTTCGAGCTCCCGGCAGCGCGGAGTCCCAAGCAGCCGCTCGGCAGATCGCTCGTGGTCTAGCCGAGGTCACGTCCCTGCTGCTTGAGAAGATGGAAGAGCTCGGCGATCTCGACGCAATTGCGGGCGACGGCGACCACGGAGTCGGCATGGAACGCGGCTCCCGCGCTGCAGCCGACGCCGCCGAATGGCTAGTCGCCGAGGGTGCCGGCGCGCAGTCAACCCTCGTCGGGGCTGGCTCGCGCTGGTCCGAAAACGCGGGTGGAGCATCCGGAGCACTTTGGGGTGGAGCTTTGGCTGCCGCAGGTAACGCCCTTGGCGACAGTGATGCCATCGATGCGGCGGCTCAAGCCCGTGCCATCCGAGCCTTCATCGACTCGATCCAACGTTTGGGTGGAGCGCAGGTTGGCGACAAGACGATGGTGTGCGCGCAGGTGCCCTTTGCCGATGCCTTCGAAGCGGCTGCCGCCGACGGCAAGCCTGCCGCTGAAGCGTGGGCGATCGCAGCCGCAGTTGCGACGGCCGCAGCAGCCGAGACCGCGCAGCTCGAACCGAAGATCGGTCGCGCTCGTGTGCTTGCTCAGCGCTCGCTCGGCTACCCCGACCCTGGCGCTGTGTCATTCGGAATGATCGTCAGCACCATGGCGGCCCTCTTTGCCCCCGCATCCCACAACTAGCGACAACGACGTACTAGGAGATAACAATGCCAATTCCCGGAATGCGCGGTATGGAGCACATCGGCTTCACCGTGCCCGACATCAACGAAGCGTGCACTTTCTTTGAGGAGATCTTGGGGGCGACCACGCTGTTCGTGGCCGCCACCGACTTTCGCAATGACGACACTGACTGGATGGATGAGCACCTACGCGTGCACCCACGCTCCGTCATTAAGGAGTTCCGCTACCTTCGCTTGGGCAACGGAAGCAACCTCGAGGTCTTCGAGTACGAGTCGCCCGACCAGGCGACCGTTCCACCGAAGAACAGCGACATCGGCGGGCACCACTTGGCCTTCTACGTTGACGACATGGATGCGGCAATCGCCTACCTCAAGTCGAACAATGTTGAGGTGCTCGGTGAGCCCACCAGCTACACCGACGGCCCGAACTTGGGACTCACGTGGTGCTACTTCATGGCGCCGTGGGGAATGCAGTTGGAGATCGTCTCCTCACCGAATGGAACGGTGTACGACGACTCGGCAAAGGCTAGTGGTGGCCCGCGTCTCTTCCACCCTGCGCTGGTAGACGAAACCAAGGTCTAACCGGCAATCACTCGCCGTCAGTTTCGCTTCAGTGCGAGACTGACGGCGAGTTCTCATGCCCGGCTCGAGCGGCCTGCCCCCTCCGCTAGACTGAAGCCATCTTCCCGCGCGAAATCATGGAGTGATTCGGTGCCAACAATCGTCGTCGAGGTAATGCCCAAGGCTGAAATCCTCGATCCTCAGGGCAAGGCCGTAGCCGGCGCCCTCGTCCGCCTCGACAAGAGCGAGTTCACTTCGGTGCGAATCGGTAAGCGTTTTGAGCTCACCGTTGAAGGCCCCATCACCGAAGCGGTGTTGGCTGAGGCTCGCGAGATCGCGAACGATCTTCTCGCCAACACGGTGATCGAAGACGTCATTTACGTTGGCGAGGCTCGCCCCGCCGACGACGCTCAGGGAGCATAGTGCGCGTCGGAGTCATCACCTTCCCGGGTTCGCTCGACGACCGCGACGCTCAGCGTGCGGTCAAACTGGGTGGCGGTGAGCCGGTAGCCCTGTGGCACGGCGACCACGACCTCAAGAACGTGGATGCCATTGTTCTGCCCGGTGGTTTCAGCTACGGCGACTACCTCCGTGCCGGCGCTATCGCAGCGCACTCGCCCATCATGAGCGAGGTCATTGCAGCCGCGAACGGCGGAATGCCCGTTCTGGGCATCTGCAATGGTTTCCAGATCTTGGTGGAATCCCACCTTCTCCCCGGCGGCCTCGTGCGCAACGACCACGGCGACTTCGTCTGCCGCGACCAGAAGCTTCGCGTCGAGAATGTCGACACTGCCTGGAGCAACGGCTTCAAAGAAGACGAAGAGATCATCATCCCGTTGAAGAACGGTGAGGGCGGCTACATCGCCGACCAAGAGACGCTCGATCGTCTCGAGGGTGAAAACCAGGTTGTGTTCCGCTACCTCGAGGTCAACCCCAACGGGTCGGCGAACGACATTGCCGGCATCTCGAATGCTCGCGGCAATGTTGTGGGCTTGATGCCTCATCCCGAGCACGCCACCGAGGCTGGCTTTGGTCCAGACACTCGCGCAGCGATGCGTTCGGGCACCGACGGGCTCACGTTCTTCACGAGCGCGATCAGCTCGTTGATGGCCAACGCCTAATACCGAAAGTTCAGCCCCATGTTTGCGACCCCCAAGTCACTGTTCCGCGTTCTCGCGTTCGCAGAGGCGGTCACGTGGACACTGCTCATCACCGGCCTCATCTTGCGCGCTGCGGCGGGGCTGGATGTCGCGGTGTCGATCGGTGGGGCCATTCACGGTTTCGTCTTCCTGGCCTACGGAGCCACGGCCGTGTTGTTGACGGTGAACCAGCGGTGGAGCGTCGGCACTGCCGTTCTCACCATCGGTAGCGCGGTCGTGCCGTATGCCACGATTCCGGTGGAGTTGTGGCTTGCACGTTCGGGTCGCCTCAAGGGTGACTGGCGCAAGGAAGCTTCCGATCATCCACGGGATGCCGGCTGGATCGACCGCACAATGCGCTGGTTCTTGAACCACCCGTACATTCTGGTGGCCCTTGTCGCGGGCGCCGTCATTCTGCTCTACGTCGTGCTTCTCATCGCGGGCCCTCCCGGCGGCAAAGAGTAGCTTCTCGCTACAGCAGGAAGAACGGGATGACTCCCGGGTTTCTGGCGTGCACGATGACGAGGAACACGACCGCGTCAAACAGTAGGTGCACGCTCAGCACGTAGACGAGCGACTTGGTGGTCGAGTAGATCCAGCCCTGCAACAGGGCGAACGGGATCGTCAGCAGTGGGCCCCACGATTGGTAGCCAAGTTCCCACAGGAACGCCACGAAGATCACCATCTGCAGCAGGTTCGCCTGCCACACCGGAAAGTGCCGACGGAAGAGCACGAACACGGTGAGGATAAAGAACAGCTCGTCCCACGTGCCAACGGCATTCACGCCAACGAAGAGACGGCCGATCTCATCGGGAGTCGTGACGATCGGCCAGTTGAGGTACACCCCGCTCGTGATGAAGTAGAACGGCAAGATGAGCCAGCCGAGAAAGAGCACGAGAAACAGGTAGCCCCACTGAACGCGAGTCCACGGCCATCCGCCCCGCCACGGAAAGCGGATAAGGCGATCTTTGAACACAAAACGTGAGATGGCATAGGGCACCGCTACGGCAGCGGCCAGCACGAACCCCAGCAAGAAGAAGTTGCCCCAACTGATGTCGGCCACCACCGACACCGTGGAGACGATGATCATGCCGACTGCGATTAGCAGCAAGTCTTTCGCGAGCCCCTCGGTGAGCTTGCGGTTGTCGGTAAACCACGCGGCGGCGAGCGCCACCGCCACCACGATGTAGCCGAGGAGCGGCAGTCGCAGCGAGAACATTAACACCGCTGAACCGCTCAACAGCACCGCGGGCACGAGGCCCCAACTGCGGGAGCTGAGGGGAACGGCGGGCGCGGCGCTGTCGAGCGAAGGCATCGGAGTTAGTCCTTGGGGTGAGTGTCCTGCGGCCCCGTGCGGGTCGCGTTATCAGGAACATTATCTTGCACGGGGATGGCGCCGGTGAATTCTTGACGGCGAGCATCCGCTTCAGCGCTACCGCTGAAGAGGCCCCGGTTCTGAGGCGCCGTCGACGACTTGGTGCGCCCCGCAGCTTCGTTCTCGACCATGAGCACGCGCGTGCGCGGCAGCGCGGCGGGGTTCTTGGCCTGCAACCAGGTGACCATTTCTTCGCGAACGTGAGTGCGCAGATCCCACAGTGCGCCGGAGTCGGCAGCGCTGATCAGTACGCGTACCCGCACAAAACCGCCCTTGGCATCCACGACTTGGATGTTGGCGGTGCGGCCGTCCCACAGCTCAGTGCGCTCGACGACCTTGCTAAGGCGCTCGCGCATCTGGTCGATGTTGACGCGCCAGTCGAGGTCGAAATTGACTTCGCCGAGGAGCTCGGTGGCGTTACGCGTCCAGTTCTGGAATGGCGTGGTCGTGAAGTAGGTGGAGGGCAGCACGAGGCGGCGCTGATCCCAAATGCTCACGACGATGTAGGTGAGGGTGATTTCTTCGATGCGGCCCCACTCGCCATCAGCGATCACGACGTCATCCACGCGGATGGCGTCGCTGAAGGCGAGCTGCATTCCCGCGAACACGTTGGCGAGCGCCGACTGCGCGGCGATACCGGCTACGACGGAGACGAGGCCAGCAGAGGCGAGAACACTCGCGCCGAGGGCTTGCGCGCCCGGGAGGGTCAGTAACACAGCTCCGATAGTGAGGATGACGATAACGGCGGCAAGTACGCGACGAATCAATTGCACCTGGGTGCGCACTCGACGCGCCGCCCGGTTGTCGGGGACATCGGTGGGATAGCGGGCAATGGTGCGATTGAGGAGGAGGTTAATGATGGCAATCAGCAACCAACCGCTCGTCGCGATGACGGCGATGAGGAAGCCCTGATTGACGATAGGTCGCAAATCTTCGACCGGCAGGGTGATCGAGATCGCGGCCCAGGTAGCAAGCAATGCCATGAGCACCCGCAAACGCTGTCGAGTTTGAGCGAGGGTTTGGTAGACCCCGGGGTGCAGGCGCGCGATTCCCCGCACAATGAGGGAGATCACTCCGATGCCAATGACCACGGCAACGAGCGCAATTAGTACGGCTACAGCAAGGCCCAGCCACGATACCCATTCAAACAATCGAGTGATTTCCTTTCATTCGCGTTGTTCCACCCTAGGGGCAGGCACCACAACGAAGCCTGACGTGATTAACTAGGGCGATTCGAGGGGGATGTGATGAGCGAGCTGGCAACACAGAGTGCGCGTCGTAATTCCCTGCGCCGTTGGGTCGCCACCCTGCGCGAGGGCATCGCCGCCGAGCTCTGGCCGCTGCCCACGATCTCCATTCTTCTCGCGGTGATTTTGGGGATCGTCTTGCCCCTCGTCGACCGCGCCGTCGATGACTCCCTGCCTGCGCTGTTCGAACGCATCCTGTTCGCCGGTGGGCCCGAGAGTGCCCGCGCTGTACTCTCCGCTATCTCGGGTTCACTGATCACCGCGACCTCACTCACCTTTTCCCTCACCGTCGTTGCTCTGCAATTGGCAAGCAGCCAGGCGTCACCGCGCGTGCTGCGCACCTTCCTCAAAGACCAAACCGTGCACTGGACTCTCGCGGTGTTCGTCGGCACTTTCGCATACGCGTTGACGGTGTTGCGCACGGTTCAGGACGGCGATGACAGCATCGACCCCATCGTGCCGCGCTTTGCGGTGACGTTGGCTTCGCTCCTGACCTTGGCAAGCGTTGTCATGCTCACGCTGTTTCTCGCGCACCTCGCGCGGCAGCTGCGCATTGAGACGACGATGCGGCAGGTTTACCTCGAGACCAGCAAGACAATCGAGCTCGTGGCATCCACCATGGCCACCGGCGAAACGGAACTGCCCGAGTGGCCGCCCGCTGAACGCATTGAGCTGAGCCTCGCGAAGCGCTCCGGGTTCATTCGGTCAAGCGACCGTTCCCGGCTGCTTACGATCGCGATCAAGTACGACATCGTGGCGCGCGAAGAACACACCGTCGGTCATCACGTGGTCAGCGGCACCCCGGTGCTGCGCTGGTGGCCGCGCGACCCCCTGCGCCATCTGGATGACGAAGAACGCGCCACCATCAACAGTGCGTTGGTCGGCGCCGTTAGCCTCGCTTACGAGCGCACGGCCAGCCAAGATATTGGTTTCGGCATCCGGCAGCTCGTCGACATCACGGCGCGCGCCCTCTCCCCCGGAGTCAACGACCCGACGACGGCCGTGCACACGCTCGGCCATATTTCGGCGACGCTGTGCTCCCTCGCGGATCTTGAGATTCAATCGCGCGGCCTCACCGATGACGACAACGTCGTGCGCGTGATCATCAAGCCCCACGATTTCGTGAACCTGCTTGATATCGCACTGACTCAGCCACGACGTTATGGCGCGAGTGACCCCGGAGTGGTGGAGCGTTTGTACCAACTGCTGCAGGAGGTCGGATACCGTGCGCAACGCACCGTGCAGTCCGAAGCGGTGGCGGCGCAGATCGACCGGCTCGACGCATCCGTGGCGGCAGAAACGTACGACGCTGTGGAGCGCGAGCGGTTCGCACGCTTCGCCGAGGCTGCCCGCGTCGCGACCTTAGAGCATCGCTGGCTCTAGTTAATTTGCCGGGAACGATACGGCACACACTCTGGCCCGAGCCGCACCGGGCTCGACTATCATTTTCTCCATGCCAGAGACCCTCCCCGCTGATTCCCCCACCGCCGGAGGAGAGCGGGTATTGATCTTGTCTGCTGGTGTCGGGTCGGGTCATAACAGCGCCGCCGCGGCGGTGCGCCAAGCGTGCGATGCGCGCCCTGATGTCGCCGAGGTGAAGGTGCTCGACGTACTTCAGGTCAGCAGCACTCTGTACCGCGACGTGCTGGGCAAGGGCTACTTTGTGCTCGCCAAAGGATTGCCCTGGCTACTCGAATGGGCCTACGACGTGAGCGACGCGCCGTTTTGGCGTCGCGGACCGATCGACCCCTGGACTCAGGCCAACTCTCTTCCCGTGATTCGGGAGATCAAACGCTTTCAGCCGACCGCGATCGTCAGCACCCACTTTCTCCCCGCCCAGCTCATGGCCACGCTGCTCATGCGCGGAGTCATCGATGCCAAAACAGCGGTCGTGACCACCGACTACGATCCTCAAGGCCTCTGGCTCACCAGCGCCTTCCACTCGTTCAACGTGGCGCGCGAGGAGGGCAAGATCGAGCTGTTGGCGCTTGGCCTGCCCGCTGATCGCGTGGCAGCCACCGGCATCCCGATCAGCTCATATTCGGATGCCGAACCCGACCGCGTCGACCATGACGTGCCCCATATCTTGATCTCTGCGGGCGCTGCGGGCGGGGACTACGCCGTCGCTGCGGTGCGGCAGACGCTGCATATGCGCTCAGCCTTCACAGCCACCGTCGTGTGCGGGCACAACGAGGAGACTCGTGACGACATTGAGAAGCTCGTGGGCACCGACGATCGCTTCCACGTTCTCGGGTTCACGACTGAGATGCCCGCACTTCTGAGAAGCGCCGACCTTTTCATCGGCAAACCGGGCGGGCTATCGGCTTCCGAATGCATGGCGGCAGGGTTGCCGATGGTGCTCGTGAACCCCATCCCGGGGCAAGAGGTTCGCAACGGCGACTACCTGATGGAGCAGGGTGCTGCTGTTCGCTGCAATGACGTCACCACGCTCGGCTGGAAGATCGACCAGATCCTGCGCGAGCCCGGCCGCCTCCAACGGATGCAAGCGGCCGCGAAGAAAACTGGCCGGCCAGATGCCGCAGCAGACGTTCTTACCGGCCTGCTCGATGGCCCGCGCCGCCCGATTGTCGTGACCCGAGACGCTCAAAAAGCTATTCTTGCCGCCAGCGAAAAACGACTGGTGGCCAGCGATCTGCGCGGAGATTCCGCTCTGGTTCGACTGACCGACCCCACGGACAACAGCACGGTTGCACTACTGAAAGCAGACGAACTGAAAGACCTGCAGAAGCGCTACGCGTCGACCGAGGGGGAACTCGTGCTCCGCCCCGATCAGACACTCGCGTCGCTTCGCTGGGAGGGCCGCCGCTTGATCCGGGCCGTTCTGCGCAACGACGACTCCCTGCGTGTTCGCATTGACGCGCTTCCGCAGCCGACGCCGCGAGCGCAGTTGCAGCCCTAGTGCTCGTCGCAGCTGTCATCCGCTAGTCAGAGATAGGGCGCAACGGCACCGCGCCAGTCCAGCTCGACGGGCTGTGCTGAGCGGCTAGTAGCGCCCACTCACCTGACCGCGCGCTCCACTGTCGAGTTATCGGATCCCGCCGCAACGTTGGCCCCGCATCGAGCGCAATCTGCACGGTCGAGCTCGCCCCGCTCGGCACCGTGACTTTCTGAAAGCCCACTAGTTGGGCTACCGGGTGTTCGGCCGCCACGTCAGCGGCATACAGCTGAACGACCGTGGAGCCATCGCGGTTGCCCGTATTGGTGACGAGAACGCGAGCGGTACCGCCGTCGGCGGCGAAGGTGTGGTCGAGCAGCTCGTGCGTGATGGTCGTGTAGCCCAAGCCAAATCCGAAGGGGAAGGCGGGAGTGCTGCCGGTGGCATCGAGGTGACGTTGACCCCAGGCGTCGTCATAGACCACCGCCTTCGCTGCGCTGTCGAACGAGGGTAACTGCGCGGCGTCACGCGGTATGACGAACGGCAACCGGCCTCCGGGTTCGGTGTCTCCCGTGAGCATGCTCGCGAGGGCATGCCCACCCTCCATACCGCCGTACCAAGCAAGAACCAGCGCCGGGATGCGATCCCGCCACTCGTCGGTCACGATTGCACTGCCGCCGACCAGCACCACCACCGTGCGCGGGTTGGCTGCGGCCACGGCTCTGATGAGACTCGCGTCCGAAGGACGAAGTTCGAGCGAGCTGCGATCGCCGCCGCGAACGAAGCGTGCCGCGAGGTGTGCCAGTCCGGTGAAAATGCGGCGAGACAGGCCGGAGTTGAAAGCGCGACCGAGAATTCCCACATCAACTCCGCCGGTGACAACCGACTCCCCCTCGTCGTGCTGGTCGAGCCCGACGACGACGATAGCGATCTCTGCCTGCGCGGCGAGTGTCGCGGCGGCGCTCTCATCCTTCCCGGTGGCGGACGTGATGTGGGCCGCGGGGAACGCTTCGCGCACTCCCTGCAGCGGGGAAACAGTGGATGGCGGACGAACGCGCGAGGAGCCGTGGTCGCCTAGGTTCGCCTCGTCAGCGAGGCGGCCAATAACGGCGAGCCGGCGCGTGGTGCGCGGCAACGGAAGCAGCGGAGTCTCATCAACAGCGTCGTTCTTGAGCAGCACGATCGACTCGGCGGCGGCGTGGAAGGCGAGAGCCCGGTGCGCGGGAGACGCGATGGCAGTCCGGCTCGGCTCCTGCTCGTCCCGCGTGGCCGCATGCAGAATGCTGGTGCGCAGGATGCGGTGGGCCGACTGCAGCACGGTCGCGCGGTCGAGCTGCCCGCTTCGCAACGCCGCCGGCAGAGCACGAGCCCGCAGCATCCGCAGCGGCATCTCGATGTCCATTCCGGCTTCGAGGCTCGCGACGGCATCGTGCGTACCGAACACCCAGTCGCTCGTCACGAAGCCGGTGAATCCCCACTCGTCGCGCAGTACGTCTGTCAGCAGGGCGCGGTTGACATCCATATACTCGCCGCGCACCCGGTTGTAGGCGCTCATGATCGAGTCGGCTCCGGCATCCACCGTCGCCTTGAAATGGGGCAAATACACTTCGTGCAGGGCGTGGTCGTCGACGGCGACATCCACCTCGAAACGTTCGTTCTCCATGGAGTTGAGCGCGAAATGCTTGACGCACGCCATCGTGTGTACTCGAACACCGCGGGTGAGGGCCGACCCCATCCGGCCGACGAGTACCGGATCTTCGCCGTAGCATTCCTGCGCGCGCCCCCAGGCCGGATGCCGCAGCAGGTTCACGCACACCGATGCCGAATAGTTGGCGCCCCGAGCGCGGGTCTCGGTGCCGATTGCCACCCCGACGCGCTCCTCAAGCTCTGGGTCCCACGTTGCCGCCCGCGCCATTGTCACGGGGAACGCCGTAGCCGCGCCAATCACGACGCCGCGAGCACCGTCGCTGAAGCGGATGCCGGGAATGCCGAGCCGCGAGACTGCACCAGCCACGAAGGGGCGCCGCCCGAGCAGGGCCGGGATGAAGGGCAGGAGTCGCCGGGGAGAGTCACCGTCGAGCAGGCCGAGCAGTTCCTTATCGGACAGCAGGCTGACGAGCTGGGCAGCAGCAGCATTCGCATCGATCGTGGCGGCGCGCACAGCAGCCGCTGCTTCCTCGAAAGCGTGGGCCGAAGCCCTCACTACGACGGGTTCGACTGCGACACTGTTTGGTTCTTCGCCCCCGCGCTGCCCACCGCCGTTCGCATTCATCATGCTTCGAATTCTGCACCCTGTAGCTGTGTTCACCCAGCATGGCAGGCAGGTAGATCGCCTGCCGCACCCCCACACTGGGGGGCGAGACCACTTAGTTTAACTGAGAGAACTTCGTTATGTTTGTATCAACCCGTGACGCATTACTGCGCTTCTCCTATGTCTGGATCTCCTCTTTGCCTTTAGCACCCCGCACCCCGTCCCGTTCACTTCGATTGTTTGCAGGAGCGGCCGTGGCCGCCGTCATGCTTGCCGGCTGCACAAGCCAGGGCAGTTCTGCGGATGCACTGCAGAAGGCCTGCGTTGACACCACCGCCTCGGCAATCAAGCTCATTGACGCCGGCGACTCGTGCGGTGCCGGTTTCGTCGAAGCAGTCTTCATGACCGACGCTGCCGCGAACGGCGTCGACGGCGCTGACGGGAAGAACGGCGCAGACGGCATCGATGGCACTGACGGCGCTGACGGCGCTGACGGGCTCAACGGCGCGACGGGCGCAACCGGACTCACCGGAGCCGACGGAGGTACCGCGCTCAGAGGACCGACGGGAGCCACCGGCGCCGCGGGTGCAGACGGCACTGACGGTATCGACGGTATCGACGGCGTTGCAGGACTCACCGGAGCGACCGGCCCCATCGGCCTCACCGGAGCCGCAGGCCCCATCGGCGCCACAGGCCCCACCGGCGCTGACGGCCCGGTCGGCCCGCAGGGACCTCAGGGTGACACAGGACTGACAGGCCCAACCGGGGCAACAGGAGCTGCCGGCGCGACCGGCGCGACCGGCGCAGCCGGCGATTCTGCGCTCTCCTACCGCTTCGGAAACGACGTTGGTGTCGCGGGTGACGCCGGAACCTACGACTGCTATCTGGGCACCCTCTCATTGACAGCATCAAGCTACGCCGGTGAAGGCATCGTGGCCGATGGGCGTCAACTATCAATTGCAAACAACTCCGCGCTATTCGCCCTCTTGGGGACTACCTACGGCGGGAATGGTACAAGTCACTTCAACATTCCTGACATGAGCGCGGTCACGCCTAACAATATGACGTGGACACTCTGCGACGTAGGGATTTTCCCGAGTCGCCTCTAATCACCACTAGCAGCGTCGTCGACACTTGGCGAGCTCCGTGTGGCACGCAGACTAGAATTCTGACGTGGAAGACACTTACGAACTCGAACTCCGCAGCGTTCCCTTCGAACACGCCGACTCGGTCATGCTGCGTTCAGCGCAGCGCGCTGAGCTCACCGCACGGTACGGAACCGAAGACAGCGAACCCGGCGTCAAGCCGAACGCGGATTCCGTCGTGGTGTTCCTCATCGCCTACGTCGACGGTGTTCCGGCCGGGTGCGGCGGGCTCCGTCAACTCAGCGAAGAGATTTTCGAAGTGAAGCGGATGTACGTCACGCCTGCTCAGCGCGGCACTGGCATTGCGGTTGCGGTTCTCACAGGACTCGAGGAGTGGGCTCGCGCCCAGTCGGCGACGACCCTCGCCCTCGAAACCGGAACCGCCCAACCCGACGCAATGCGCTTTTACGAGCGCGAGGGCTACACACGCATCGAGAACTTCGGTGACTACGTGGGCGAAGAACTAAGCGTCTGCTACGCCAAAAATCTGTAGCCGGGCCAGCATCGCCACTGTCTCGCGGCGGCGAGCCGCACTCTGAGCCTGCTCCGGTCTGGCGCAGCCCCGGCATCCGCTTAGGCTAGGGCGGTGCTCGCTCTTGTCGCTCTCGCCGTCGTTATAGGAGCACTCTCTCAACGCATCACCGGCATGGGGTTCGCGCTCGTAGCGTCGCCGCTCATCGTGATTCTGCTCGGCCCCTTCGATGGCGTGCTCGTCGTGAACCTGTGCGGCGTGGTCTCGTCGCTGCTCATCATCCCGCGCGTCTGGCGCCATATCGAGTGGCGCACTTTAGCGTGGCTGGCGATCCCGGCAGTCGCGGCCATCATCCCGGGCTCGCTGCTCGTTACCCGCCTTCCCGGCTCCGTGCTGCAGCTCAGCGTTGGCGTGCTCGTGATCGTGGCTCTCACCGCGACGTTGCTCATCACGCGCGCGGAACATATCGTTCCGGCCCGCCCGGCAGCAATTTTTGCGGGCGCGGCATCCGGTTTCATGAATACGGCGGCGGGCGTCGGTGGCCCGGCCCTCAGCATCTACGCGGTGCTGATGCGCTGGCCGCAAGTGAACTTTGCGGCCACCCTGCAGCCGTATTTTGTGATTGTGGGCTCGTCTGCGCTCATCACGAAAACCATTTTCTCCGGCGGAACATTACCCGATTTGGATGCCGCCAGCTGGATTCTCATCATCGGCTCACTGCTCGTCGGGCTCGCGCTGGGTGAAGTGCTCGCTCGCCACATCAGTCATCGAGCAGCTCGCATCGCGGTCATCATCGTGGCCTACCTCGGAGGAACCGTCGCGATCATCGATGGCGCTCTCGCCCTCGCTCGTTAGCGTCCGGGCGCTTGCAGAGCATGCCTTTTCGCTGCCTAACGCACGGATGCCCAGCCCCTAACGTTCAGGGACCAGGCATCCGGTGTCCGGCTTCGCGTTAGCGCTGCCGATCTCACTCAGTGTTACTCGGCGGGGCCGACTCCTACGGGATCGGCTTCTTCGTTGGCGGTGTCGCCGTTGCCGGGAACGGTCTTGCGCAGGGTGGCGCCGAGTTCGGCATCCACGCTGCCCCAGTACCAGTAGAAACGCTCGAGGATCTCGGGGATCGTGATGCCACGGCCCTGTCCGGTGAGGGTTTCGATGAAACGAGCCTTCGACTCTGCCGAGAAGACGTCGCGGTAGAGCGTTCCGGCCTGGCCGAAGTCGTCGTCTTCGGAGTGCAGGGTCTGAGCGCTGCGCATGAGTTCGCCGTCGCTTGCCCAGCCGCCTTCGCCAGCAAGCTCGGGCTGAGCTGCGGGGCCACCGAACGAGTTCGGCGTGTAGACGCGGTCAGCAGCGTCACCGATCTTGTAGTTCATGGCTCCTTCGTGCTGGTAGTTGCGCGCTTCGGAGGCGTGAGGCTGGTTGACGGGGAGCTGGTTGTAGTTGGCTCCGATGCGGTTGCGCTGGGCATCCGGGTAGGAGAACACACGCGCCATCAGCATCTTGTCGGGGCTGATGTCGGTGCCGGGAACCATGTTCGACGGCGAGAACGCTGACTGCTCGATCTGCGCGAAGAAGCTCTCCGGGTTGCGGTTGAGCGTGAAGTGGCCCACCGGAATCAGCGGGTAGTCCTTGTGCGACCAGGTCTTGGTCATGTCGAAGGGGTTGAAGCGGTAGGTCTTGGCTTCTTCGTAGGGCATGACCTGAACCGAGACGTCCCACGTGGGGAAGTCGCCCTTGGCGATGGAGTCGAAGAGGTCGCGACGGTAGTAGTCGGCGTCTTCGCCGGCGATGCGCTCGGCATCCGCGGCTTCCATCAGCTCTACGCCCTGGCGGGAGTGGAAGTGGTACTGCACCCAGAAGCGCTCTCCGGCAGCGTTGATCCACTGGTAGGTGTGCGATCCGTAGCCGTTGATGTGGCGCCACGACTTGCTGAGGCCGCGGTCACCCATGAGGTACGTGACCTGGTGGGCGCTTTCGGGCGAGAGGGTCCAGAAGTCCCACTGCATGTCGCCGTTGCGCAGGCCGGAGTCGCCCATGCGCTTCTGCGAGTGGATGAAGTCGGGGAATTTCATGGCGTCGCGGAGGAAGAACACGGGGGTGTTGTTTCCGACGATGTCGTAGTTGCCCTCGGTGCTGTAGAAACGCAGCGCGAAGCCACGAACGTCGCGCCAGGTGTCGGGCGAACCCTGTTCACCGGCTACGGACGAGAACCGCAGAATCGTTTCGCTCTTGGCACCCTTTTGGAAGACGGCGGCCTTCGTGAACTGCGAGACGTCTTCGGTGACGACGAACTCTCCGAATGCTCCACCACCCTTGGCGTGAGGGTTGCGCTCCGGCACACGCTCACGGTTGAACGAGGCAAGCTTCTCGACCAGAAAACGGTCGTGAAGTGCGGTGACGCCATCGGGACCCGTGGTGAGCGAAAATTCGTCGCTCGCAATGGGTGCGCCGGCCTGGGTTGTCGTGGGTTCAGTCACGATGTCTCCTTTGTGTGGGGTGATTAGTGGCGAATTGAAGAGTGGGCGACAGCGTAGACAGCTTTGTCTCTGTTGTTCAGTCTGCGCTCTTTTGCTTGAGAGCGTTCTGGCAATCGGGGCAAACGCCCCAGAAGTTCACTTCGGCGGTGTGCACGGTGAAGCCGCCGGCGTCGGAGGGTGTGAGGCACGGCGCATGACCGACGACGCAGTCCACGTCACGCACAGCGCTGCATTTGGTGCACACGATGTGGTGGTGGTTGTCGCCAGTGCGGCGTTCGTAGAGAGCGGATGACCCTGCCGGTTCGATCTTGCGCAGCAAGCCCGCCGTCGTGAGCGCCGCCAGCACTCCGTACACCGCTTGGAGGGAGGTACCGGGCACGCTCGGCAGCACAGCCCCGAAGATCGTGTCGGCATCGGAGTGCGGGATCTGGGTGAGGGCGGTCAGCACAGCGACGCGCGGCTCGGTCACTTTGAGACCGGCCTCTCGTAAGGTGTCGGCGAGCGCCGCATCCGTCACTGTTTGCATGCTTCGAGGCTAGCAGTTGTTTTGAATAACTCAAGACAACTTGCGGTGAATTCGTAGCTCTCGTCGCGACCGGAGACTCTAAGAACCGATGACAAACTTTGCCATCGCGCGTACAGTGAAGGAATGGCAACGATGAATGTGTCCCTCCCTGATGCCTTGAAGCAGTTCGTTGAAGAACAGGTGAGCGAGCACGGGTACGGCACGAGTAGCGAGTTCGTGCGCAACTTGATCCGGCATGAGCACGCTCGCACGCAACTGCGTGCACTCGTCGTGGAGGGGATGACGTCGGGGCCAGGATCCGAACTCGATGATGCGTACTTCCACCAACTTCGTGAGCGAATCAACAACCACAGCGTCGACACCCCGTGACGTCCCGCCGCGTCGTCACGACCAGACGCGCCGACAAAGATATCGACTCTGCCGTGGAGCACTACCTAGCAGAGGGCGTCGCTGACGCCGCACTGGCGTTTGTTGATGCGCTAGAGAAGGCACGCGACCTACTCGGGTCGCAACCGTCGATCGGGTCGCCGCGGTTCGCCGTCGAGCTAGGCATGCCGGAGCTTCGAGGGCTTGCGTTGCAAAAGTTCCCCTACGTCGCGCTCTACACAGCTGACTCCGATGCAGTGCGCATCCACCGCATCCTTCATACTCGGCGGGATATCCCCACGGAACTCTCCGAACTATGATGCGACGCGTATGCAGCGGCGGGAGAACAGGCACGGAACGGTCGAAGTTTTCACTCTGACGACGCCCCCTCGGTCAGCGGCGCATCTCTGCGCCCGTAGAGCGGATGCCGCGGGTGACCGTCCTTGGTGACTCCGAGTGTGTGCAACTGCGGCTCCTTACGCCAGCAGCGCCAGCGCCATAAGCCCGGCAGCCCCGCCCATGCTCAGCACTTCGACGCGCGCGAGCAGCCCGGGCGATCGCTGCGTTAGCCGCAGCGACCGCTCGAACCACACGGTGAAAATGACGTACCCGGCCATGCCGCCCAACAGTGGCGGCATGAATGCCACCCCGTGGTTGTGGCTTTCGCTGGTATCGACGCCGCCCGAACTCATCGCCATGATCATTCCTGCCATCAAGACGAGACCGAGGGCCGAGTGCAGCGCCATTAGCCCGGAGGGATGCGCCGCATCTGCCCCTGCAGCCGTTGCCGCCGAGCGAGCCGAGCGGGAGTTGGGTCGCGCGCCGAACCCGACGAGCATCCCCGAGACGAGAAGCGCCATCACCCAGACCAGCGGATGAAGCAGCCCCCACGAGAGCGATACATCCAGCATCGCCGCGAGCATCACAATCGCCGCAAAAGACTGCAGCTGCATTCCGGTACGCCGCGCACCTACGGTGCAACACGTGCCGAGCGCCGCCGGCAGCAGGGCCGCCACGTGCAAGGTTTCCACTGTTTTCCGCTTCCGCTCTCGCTCTCCTCGCCGCTCCCTAGTGGCCGTGCTCGCTATCGTGGTGGGCGCAGTGGTCACCGTTTTCTTGGGCCGGGGCAGGGATGTTGAGTGCCGGGTTCATGCCGAAGAAGCCGTTGGGCTTGAGGGTGAACTTGGCGTAGTCCATGGGCATGACGGGCCAGTCTTCCATCCGGGGGAAGTGGGTGAGACCGAAGGTGTGCCACACGACAACATCTTCGGCTTCAACCGAGGCGTCATCCGCAATGTATTTGGCAATGCCGTCGCCTCCCGGGTTCTGGTGCACGAAGTCGCCGGCCGCATACCTTTCGCTTGGGTCGTACTTCGTCACGTAGAGATGCTTGGTCGTGAACAAAGCCCGCTTCGCAATAGATGACGACTCGTCTGCCATCAAGGTCGGGCTCTCCTGGGGGTAAAGAACGTACGACGTGGGGCGTCCAGTGCGGTTGACCTTGTCTGCGCTTGAAATCTGCCAAACACGGGATGCCGCACCGTTAGCAACTCGGCCTGACTCGCCTTCCGAGCGGATGCGGGTGACTTGCTTCGTGAAGGCGTTGCCGTATTCATTGCCCGGCCCCATCGGCACGCGCACGGCGTCAATCTCATCCACGCTGTTGGCTACACCGTCGACGGTCATGTCGAGTCGTACCGAAAAGAGGTGCTGGTGATTGGGGCCACCGAGGCCCGGGGCAACTTCCGAGGCGTAAGGGTAGTCCGAGCCATCCGCTTGCAGTCCGGGATACGCCGACGTGAAGAGGATGCCCGTGAGCTTGGACTCGCATTCGATGGTGCCGTCGAGGTACAGGTACCAGTAGAAGCCGTAGTCGTAGTTTCCGACTGTGGTGAAGAAAGAGATGACGAGTCGACGAGAGCGCCGAACTTCAGAGGCGCCTGTGAAGAGATCGGTGTGCTTCCATAGGGTGCCGAAGTCTTCCTCGTGCATGCAGATGCCGTTCTGAACGACCTTGGGGGAACCCAGCTCGTCAGCGAAGACCGCGTCAAAGTACTTGATCTCGCCAACACAGTCGCAGCCGAGGGCGAGCGAGTTCGTGTAACGACCGAACAGGTACTCGCCGGTGTCGAAGTAGTTCTGCCAGAAACGGTTGGGCTGGGGGTCGGCGTAGGGAACCACCATTTCGCTAATCGACCCGCGATACATGATTGGGCGGTCGACACCTTGGTCGGCAAAGCTGAGGTTGCGCATGATGAGGCCCTCGCGCATGTCGAACCCGATCTGGAATTTCCAGTTGCCCCACTCGACCTGTTCACCGTCGACGAGATAGCTGGGACCTTCCGGTTGAGTGATGACAATCGGCTTGAGCGAATCGAGCGGCGGTCCCTGCACTGCCGGGTCGTCGTAATTGCCACCCTCGGCGGGGATTGGATAAACCTCGTTGTCGACAATGCGCGTCACTTTCATCGCGGCAATGTCGACGTAGGCGGCGAGGCCGTCAATCGGGTGCGCCCAGACGTGGTCGCCCACGTAGTCCGAGCGGAACGCGAAGATACGCAAAATACGGCGGCCCTCCTCTTCAGGAAAGTTGTAGTAGCCGGAGGAGAGCGGCACAACTTCGACATCATTTACGGTGACACCACGCTTCGCAAGAGCCGCGATCCAGCCTTCGTCTTGCGCGACGATGTCGCCAACGAGCTCGAATTCCGTATCGAGAATGGGCAATTGCCCCGCTGAGCCGTCGAGCACCGTCGTTGAGATGACGGCTCCCAGTCCCAACGAAATAATGTTGTCGCTGGAATGGCCGGTTGCAAGATCAAGCAGCATGACGCGCGCTTGGCGGTCAGGCATCTCCCCGCCCTCTGCCTCCCACGCTTTCACGTCATTCTTCGCGGGCTCCTCGAGACCGACATAAACGAAACGAGTGGTCGTGGTGAAGAAATCCACCGTCGAGGCGATGTCGCGAATCGCGGTGATCTCTTCGGTGCTCAAGCTACTGAGAGGATGCTGCGGCGCAGTCGAATTGTGGTGGGCCAAGACTGATTTGTCGTTCGTGATCGTCATTCGATTTCCTTCACTTGCGGGGGATGGGGATGATGCGTGCGTGCCGGGGTGGAGCGCCGGACCAGTGCACAGGGTTGTCCAGTGCGGCGCTCCAGCCCGAACGGATCAGGCGTCGATTGAGTCGATAATCGATTCGTAGGTCGCAGGCTTGCTGCGCTTGAGGATGATCGCTTGGACTAGGCCGACGGCGGGAGCGATCACGATCAGCAGAAGGAGCAGCACACTCACTCCGCCGAAGATGGGAGCCCCTTCTGAATTGACGTCTCCGACCATGATCGGGAAGTAAGCAATGATGATGGCGGCGCTGGCGATCAGACCTACTAGGCCCAGCACCGGCGCAAGCTTGGTGTTCCACACTCGCGAGTCGCGCTTCGTGCGGGCGAAGTACACAATGACCGCGACACTCGTGAGTGCCATCAAAATAGCGATGGCTAATGTCGCGACGCCAGCGAACCAGGTGAAGACCTGCACCACGGGGTCAAGCCCGAAGAGCGCGAAAATCGTAATCAGGGTGCCTGCTGTCGCCGTCTGCACGAGAGAAGACAGATGCGGCGACAGGTGCTTGGAGTGCACTGAGGCGAGGCGTTCCGGCAGCACACCCGTGTTCGACATCGAGTGCTGGTAACGCGTGATGACGTTATGGAACGAGAGTACACACGCGAACATCGCCGTGATCAGCAAGATGTTGACGATGATCTCGCCCGCGACACCGAGGTACTGAGCCACGGTGACCAGGATCATGGCACCAGGGTCTTGGGCAGCGACATCCACCACATTCTCCGGCCCCCAGGCCATGATGATCGCCCAGCTGGCGACCGTGTAAAACACGCCGACACCGATGACTGCACTGTAGGTCGCGATGGGGATCGTGCGGTCAGGGTCTTTTGCTTCGTCACGGAATACCGCAGTCGCTTCGAAGCCGATGAAGGCGGCAATGGCGAACATGAGGCCGACGCCAGGCGAACCACTGACGATGTTGGTTGGGTAAAACGGTTCGAGGGTGAGCCCCGCCGCACCGCCCGAAGCGACAACGGCAATGACGAGCGCGATAACAATGCCGACCTCGGAGATGAGGAAGACGGCCAGCACTTTGGACGAGAGGTCGATGTGGCGGTACCCGAGCACTCCGACCACCGCAACTACTAGCAGAGAGAAGACCCACCACGGAATCTCCGGGCCGCCCAGCGACATCGCCGTCACGCTGAGGATGTAACCCACATAACCGTGCACCGACACCTGAATGGCGGTGTAGGTGAGCATCGCGAGCCACGCACTCGCCAAGCCAGCCGGGCGACCAAGGCCGTAGCCGACGTAGGTAAAGAATGCTCCCGGCTTCGGAACGTGACGGGCCATGGCAGAGAGGCCGACAGCAAAGAGCAACAACACTGCACCGGAGATGACATACATGCTCGGAAAGCCGACACCGTTACCGATGAGGATGCCGAGTGGCACCGCTCCTCCGACCACAGTCAGCGGTGATGCAGCAGCAACAACCATGAAGACGATCGCTGCGATTCCAAGCTTTCCAGACAGTTTCGGTTTAGCTACCGTGGCGGTGGCGGTAGGGGGTGTTCCAGTGGCGGTCATTGCTGTCGTCCAATCAATCGGGAGAGGGGAATGGTCGTAGAGACACTCTGCCGAGGCTGGATTGCGGCGCTGTCACCGTGCGGTAAAAACATCCCTCGCGTGAATGAGACGAGGTTCTACTGTTGTCTCATTTGGGCTTACCTGCCTGAAACATCTCGGTCTCGCTGCTGTAATCGATCACCGCTAGAGTCGTCGAATCTCGGCACTCTAGGAGCACGCGATGTCAGCACTTGAACGCGCGATCGCGCAGCGCCACCCAGTTCATGGCTTTAGCCGTGAGTCGCCACTTCGCGGCCTCGATCGCCGCAGCATCGGTTTCGTGGAGGTACTTGCTCAATCGGTATCGGCCATTGCCCCGGCGGCAGCCGCCACCACCATGCCGCTGTTGGTCGCGAGCATCGCCGGATCAGCCACGGTCTTCTCGATCGCTACCGCCGGCCTTCTCGCACTGCTGGTTGCCTTCACCGTCAACCAATTCACGCGCCGGATGGCCGCCACGGGTTCGCTCTACACCTTCGTAGCAAAAGGATTCGGCACTGACCGCGCGGGCACCACGGCGACGCTAGCAACGAGTGTTGGCATGCTCATCGGCTACAGCTTCATCGCGATGTTCGCTTTGGTCGGAGGCACCTACTACGTGTCGATCGTTCTCGCGAGAGTGATTCCCGGCCTCATCGGCTCACCACTTGCGACGGCCGGGATCATGGTGGTCTTGGCCAGCATTGTGCTGCTGGTTCTCGCCCGCGGCATCCGACTCTCCTCGAGAGTGACGCTCATGGTGGAGACGCTCTCGGTCGCGGTGCTGCTCATCCTTATTATTGCGCTCTTGATTCAGATCGGGCCTTACACGGACTGGTCGGCGGTCACTCGTCAGTCCTTCGCAGGTTCGACCGGGTCGTTTTCTGGAATCGCAGTCGGCGCGGTGTTGGCGCTCACCGCTTATGTGGGCTTCGAAAGTTCAGCAGCTCTGGGCGTCGAGGTGCGACGCCCGTTTAGAAACATCCCTCGCGCGTTGGTCTGGACCGTTCTGGGCTCCCTCCTCTTTTACTTACTCGCCGCGACCGCTCAAGTGATGGGCTTCGAGGTGCTCGGAGCCGACTTCAGCCAGAGTGCGTCGCCGGTCAATGAATTAGCAGAAGGATTCGGGCTCGGTTCCTTTGCCCTTGTTCTCGATATCGGAATCGCGGCATCGTTTCTGGCCTGCACGATCGCGTCAACTACCGCGCTTGCGCGAGTGCTGTTCTCGCTTAGCCGCGACGGAATTCTGCCGCGCCGGCTCGGCTCCACTCATCCAAAACTCCACACACCGCTCTTTGCGATCGGAGTTTCGTTGCTCGCCGTGACCGTCGTGCCGCTGGCGTTCGTGCTCGTAGGTGCCGGCATCTGGAACACCATGCAACTGCTGCTGGTCGTCGCTGCGGCGGGCTACATTACGGCCTACATCCTGGTGTGTTTCGCCGCCCCCGCATTCTTGAATCGAATCGGCGAGCTCAGCATCCGACCGCTGCTTACTGCGCTGGTAGCGGGGCTCTCGCTGACTGTCGCCTTCCTCGCCTACCTGGCCGTTGAAGTAGCGGGCGAACGTGCACTCGCCGTCGCGCTCTTTGTGGCGGTCATGAGCGTGGGGACTGCCGTTTTACTGCTGCGAGTTCGCAGGAACCCACGCCTCGCCCTCACCATCGGCAACTACGACGAACCCACCGTGATCGACGTACTCGGCGGCACCACACAGGCGAAGCAGGCGAGTGACTGAATCGACCCCGCCCGCGGCACCCGAGGCGACGCGCAGGCGTGGAGCCGTCGATGGCCTGCGCGCACGCCAGCCCGCTGCTGTGCACAGCGCGCTGGGGGTTCTTGAGGCGGTAGCCCAACACGGTGCGGGAGTCAGCGCCCGTGAGATCTCCGAAGCTCTCGACTTACCCCGCGCCACCACCTATCGACTGCTCAACCTGCTCGTGCAAGACGAATATCTTGTGCGCACTCCCGATCTCCGCGGATTTGCCCTCGGCAGCAAACTGGCCCAGTTCGGCCGCGCAGTGATGCCCCCAGCTCCGCCGCGCGCCGCTCGCGAAATCGTCTCTGAGCTTCGCAGCAGCATCCGCGCCGGCGTTCATCTTGTGCGCTACGACGACACGCACATCGTGCTCAGCGACATCGATCCAGACTTTCCCCTCAGTCACCCCGAACGCATCAGCAGAGAGCTCGACTGCTCAGCGATGGGCCGCCTCTTGCTCGCCGAACTCGGCCACGACGGCCATCCATCGTGGGCTGTCGTGCGCCCCGCATCAAGCATCCACGCCATCACCGAACACGTCACCCGCAGCGGCTACGCGATGCAGAACGGGGAGCTGCAACAAGGGCACGGCTGCATCGCCGTAGCCATCCGCGACGATCACGATGCGCTCGTGGCGGGCCTCGCCGTCTCGATGCCCGGTGTGCGCGTCGACAGTCCCACCGCCGTGGTCGCGTCATTGCAGAAAGCTGCGCACGGGTTGGCGCCGTTGCTGTCGTAGGGAGCGAGAACTCGCCGCTGTCTTATTCGGCCATCATCTAGTTAGAATCACCTTCGAAGCGTAAGGTGAGCAAATGCCACGTCTACGCAGTGTCTTCGCCTTGTCGGTCAGCATCGCGTTGCTGGCGGGGTGCGCGGCGGTAGCGGATGACGGCACTGTCGCTCCGGAAACATCGCTATCTACTTCCTCTTCTCCTGCGGCCGTGAAGGTGGATGCTGCCGCCGTCGCGAAGGCAGACTCGTGGCTCGATGGCGCGGTCCTGCCGCCCGATGCCGTCCCCGCCGAAAGCGCTCCCGGAGCCACACCTCCGTTCGCCCACTCGTACTATGCGTGGCCGTGCTCGCCCATGGAGACGCGGACGGGATACTGGATAATCACGGGGGCCGACGTTGTCGATACCGCGAACTGGCTCAAAGAGCATCCGACCGCTGGGCTAATCGACCCCGGGGCGCTACCGCTATCCGGCGGGCCGGAAATAGACAGCGCGACCCTCGGCAATGTTCCGGAACAAGAGTCCCTCGAAGGCATCGCCTACACCGTGAACCGCACCACTGACGGAGTGTCCGTGCGCGCGGAAATCGGAGTCTTCACGGAAGACACCGTCTGCCCAGAACCTCCCGACGGTGGACGCTGGGGAGGGCCAGGCCAGGGTTAACTGCTCCGGCTTCGCAGGTAGCCCTCGACCATCATCTGCTTTCACCCACTCGCGAAGGATCCAACTATGCGAAACCGAATCTGGGCCGTGACAAGCGGCCTGCTGGGCGCGGCCATTCTTGTGGTGCTGTTTTTCTACGGCATCCAGTACGGCACGTGGGTTGATGAAGCGGGGCCACTCAACGCGGCGCCTCCCTCATTCCTGCTCCCCTTCATCGTTGGGGGCATTGCCGGGGTCATCACGATCGGGGGCTTCGTCGTCAGCTTGTCCGGGCTCAACAACGAGTCGCAGGGGAATCGCGAGTAGAACTCCTTTCACTTGCCAGTGTGGAAAGTAATACACTCGACCACATGGAAAGCGAAGCTGGCAGCACCGAGCGTGATGACGCACGAGCACAGCTGGATCTCATCACCGCAGACCGACAGGCGCTCGCCCAGCGCGTGGCCCAGCATCCGTGGTGGCATACCCTCGCCTCTGCCGCGATCACTGCGGTGATCGTTGCCGCGCCGTTGTCGGGCAGCATGTGGATCGTGACCCTCATTAGCGTCCTGCTGATCAGCGCCTCTACCGCGCTCGACAAGGAGTGTGACAAGAGGATGGGCGTTTCGATCATGAAGCCCGTGGGGGCCAAGAGCCTCACGGTCGTGATTGTGCTCGCGACAGTCGAATTAGCGCTATTCGGCGCATCCGTCGGCATCATGTATTCAGAGCTCTCCGGATCGATCGCCGTGAACTCAACGTTGGCCGCCGTCGTCATGATCGTCGGACTACGGATGCTCAGCCGCACAATGGCGAAAGAACTCCTCCATGCCCGCTGAACCCCGGTTCGACGAGTCAATTCACGCGTCCACCCGACTTCGCTTGTGCGCGGTTCTTCGCCCCGTGGACTCCGCCGAGTTTCGCGTCCTCATCAACATCTTGGGGATGAGCGAAGCGAGTCTCTCCAAGACAATCCGCAACCTCGTGGAGCTCGGCTACGCCACAACCTCGAAACAACCCTCGCCGCAGCGCGACGACAGTCGACTCACGACAACAGTGCAGCTCACGCCTGTCGGCAAGACAGCGTTCGACGGGCATCTCGCCGCAATTTCGGCGCTGGCCAACTCGGGCTAATTGGATCTCCCTGTTCCTCGGCTTCCATGAGGATGGCCGCGCCGGCAAGGAAGTGTTCTTCCCCGCGAGGGGCTACAAGTGGAACGACCTCAAGCAATACAACGCCGTTATCCACGCACAGCAAGCCGACCTCGAGTGGGCCGAAGCAGCAGGCCCCAGCTACTTCAGGTCGGATCGCGCGCGACTGCGCGCCCCGACCACACCGACAGCCGACCGCAACGCGTGACAATTATGATCACCCCATGAAGACGCGAACGCTACTGCCGCTCGCTGGCGTGATCATTGCGGTCATCGCCGTGGCGATCCTTTCAGGGCGTTGGATCGACACCGCCATCTGGGGCGCCGCCGGTGCTCGCGTCATTGACACGACGAGGCAACTCATCCGCGCTGCGTCGGCGGGTGATCAAGACGCGCTCGCGTGCGAAGACTTTGCAGCGGACTTCGGTGACCCGCAGGTCTGGAACGGCTTGCGTGCTGGTGAGCCCGAAAAGTTCGATGCGGCCACGTCTCTCGACCGACCGTCGCTCGACGCCTCGTGGAGCATCAACCTCGAAGGATCGAGCGAGACTAGCGACGTCAGCCCAAGTTTCGTCTTCTACCGCGAGATCGAAGACGGTCTGTGCGTAGCGGACGTCAGATGGTGAGCGCTGGGCCTGAGCCGATTGAAGAGAAGTGGGCCACCACCCTTGAGCCCGAAAGCGGAGATTCCCCTAAGGTATGAGACGGACGATCACTCAACTTATGGCAGGGGAACCCATATGGCCTACATCCGTCAGTACGGCTTCTTCCGACACCTCCGAAGCACGCCAACAGCACATATCGTTCACCTCAAGAAGGGCGCAGTGGCCCACGAAGGCGTCGGCATTGCCTTCTACTTTCGCGCGTTGACCGCGGCCATTAGCGAGGTGCCCACCGCTGAGAGTGAGCTGCCGCTCGTGTTCCATGCGCGCACCGTTGACTTTCAGGATGTCGCCGTCGGTGCCACGATCACGTATCGGTATGCCGACCCCAGCCTTGCTGCGCGCAGCATCGACTTCGCCATCGACACCGAGACCGGACAGTGGATCTCCGATCCGCTCGCGCAGGTGTCGTCCCGCATCACTGAGCTTGCTCAGCAGTACGCGTTGGAGAGCATCGCCACGATGAAACTCCTCGACCTGTTGGCGGCCGGATTGCCGACGGTGCGCCAGGCGATGACCGACGGCCTCGCCTCAGATCAGCGTCTCGCCGAGACATCCATTCTCGTGATCGGCGTGCGCGTCGTGAGCATCAAACCGCAAGCTGAACTCGCTTCGGCCCTGGAAACTCCGGTACGCGAACAAGTGCAGCAGAATGCCGACAAAGCCACTTTCGAGCGTCGCGCCGTCGCCGTTGAACGCGAACGAGCGATCGCTGAGAACGAGCTGCAGAGCAAGATTGAACTCGCCAAACGTGAGGAACTGCTCGTCGGCCAAGAGGGCGCCAACGCGCTCAAGCGTGCAAAAGAGGCGGCTGCCTCCGAGAAAGTGAGATCGGAGAGCGCTGCGGAAAACGTCCGAGTCATGGGCGCCGCCACAGCTGACGCAGAGAAAGCGCGGCTTGCAGCATTTGAGGGGATCGAGTCCGAGGTACTGCTTGCACACGCCGCGAATTCGCTGGCAGAAAACCTCCCCGAGATCGGCACCCTGAACCTGTCCCCTGACGTTCTGAGCCAAGCGTTGAGTCGCATCGCAGGCACGCAGAAGAGCTAGCGATGGCGCTCGCGCCTCGGGTCGTGCTCGTTCATCGACGCACGGAATACACCGAACTGCTTCAGCGGCACTCCACGGTCGGGCAAGCCGAATTCTTTCTTACCTCCCGCGGTCGCAGCATCGAGGAGGTCCGAGAACGGCACGAAGTGCTCGCTTCCGCACTGGCCTCGGTCTCGAACGCGCTGCCGGCCGAGCTGCGGCAAGCGAGAGTCGAACGCGCTGATCTCGACCGCTACCCGTTTTCGCCCGAAGACATCGTGGTGATCATCGGGCAAGATGGGCTCGTCGCGAACGTCGCCAAATACCTCACCGGGCAACCCGTGATCGGCATCGACCCCGAACCGGCACGCAACTCGGGCGCGCTTGTGCGGTTCGCCCCCTCGGATGCCGTGGAACTCATCCAAGCGACCATCCATCACCGCCTGCAATTCAGTCAGCGCACCATGGTCGAAGGCGTGCTCGACGACGGGCAGCGGCTCGTGGCGCTCAACGAGTTGTACTTTGGCAACAGTGGCCACCAATCGTCGCGGTATGCCATCACTGTTCCGAGCGGCACGCGAGAAGAGCAGTCTTCCTCCGGCATTATCGTTGCGACCGGCACAGGAAGTACCGGATGGTCAACATCCATCGCCTCGGACCGCGACTTGACTACAGAGCTTCCGTCGGCGGCCTCTGACCACCTGCGTTGGTACATACGCGAAGCGTGGCCATCGCCCTCCACCGGCCGTTACCTCACCGAGGGGACCCTCACCAGCAACGAGCACCTCGAAGTCGTCGTCCAGTCAGACACCCTCGTTCTCTTCGGAGACGGCATCGAAGCAGACCACCTCTCCATCGGGTGGGGCCAGAAGCTCACCATCGGCAGGAGCAGCCGCACTCTCACCCTCGCGTAGCCGGTGTCTTCGATCTCCGTGATCTCCGTGTTTTCCGCAGTGAGCAGCAGCTAATATTGCACGATGATCGGACCTGAAGGTGCGTGGAGAGCTGTACTCGAAACGATGTCCTGGGTCGGACTCGTCCCCGGCATCCCGCTGCTCGTCTTCGGGTGGATTCTCGCTCTGCGGGCGTGCAAGTGGATCGCGACCACTGCCGAGGTATTCGAAGCCGGCGGTTTTCAAGGCTTCCGCTGGTCCGATGGCGACGGCAGGCAGTACTCCATCCTTCACGAGCCGTCAGAAGTTCCCATCATGGATGTCGGCGTCCAAGTCGTTCTGCACTACGACCAGTGCCATCCCTCTCGGTGGAGTCTCGCGCGGCCCCGCCGCACGAACGGCGCGATCCTCATCGGTTCAATCCTCACCGGAATCGGCCTCCTGAGCATCGTTGCGGGCTTCATGCTGATGGCCTTCTGACGCGCTGAAGCGCGCCCTCGCACCTAGGTAGACTGGAGGCGGCCGGCGTGAGCACCCCGGCATCCATAATCTTCTGGGAGAAGCCCCTCGTGACTGACGTCTCAACCAATTCCCGCCAGCATGTTGCCGACACGGTATCGAACGCGATGGCTACGCCCGAGAAAGAGCAGCCCTACGGCGCCCTCGGCCTCAAGCCAGACGAGTACGCGAAGATTCGCGAGATTCTGGGCCGCCGCCCCACGAGCGGCGAGCTCGCCATGTACTCCGTCATGTGGAGTGAGCACTGCTCCTACAAGTCCTCCAAGAACTACCTTCGCCAGTTTGGCAAGAAGGTCAGCGAGAACATGACCAAGAACCTCATGGTCGGCATGGGCGAGAACGCCGGCGTCATTGACGTTGGTGAAGGTTGGGCTGTCACCTTCAAGATCGAAAGCCACAACCACCCCAGCTACATCGAGCCCTTCCAAGGCGCTGCAACCGGTGTCGGCGGCATCGTTCGCGACATCATCTCCATGGGTGCTCGCCCCGTTGCTGTCATGGATGCGCTCCGCTTCGGCGCCATCGACAATCCAGACACCGCTCGCGTTGCCAAGGGTGTCGTCTCGGGCATCAGCTTTTACGGCAACTGCCTCGGCCTGCCCAACATCGGCGGCGAAACGTACTTCGACTCCGTCTACCAAGCGAACCCGCTCGTCAACGCACTAGCCGTGGGAGTGCTGCGCCACGAAGACCTGCACCTGGCTAACGCTCGCGGCGTGGGCAACAAGGTTGTGCTGTTCGGTGCTCGCACCGGTGGCGATGGCATCGGCGGAGCATCCATCCTCGCCTCCGATTCCTTCTCCGAAGGCGGCCCCACCAAGCGCCCCGCCGTTCAGGTCGGCGACCCCTTCGCCGAGAAGGTACTCATCGAGTGCTGCCTCGAACTCTTCCAGGGTGACCTCGTTGAGGGCATCCAAGACCTCGGTGCTGCCGGCATTAGCTGTGCAACCAGCGAGCTCGCCTCCAACGGTGACGGTGGCATGTTCATCGAACTTGAGAAGGTACTGCTGCGCGATCCCACCCTCACGGCGGAAGAAATTCTGATGTCCGAGAGCCAAGAACGCATGATGGCGATCGTGAAGCCCGAGAAACTCGAAGGCTTCCTCAAGGTTGTTGAGAAGTGGGATGTCGAAACCAGCGTGCTCGGTGAAGTCACCGACACCGGCCGCCTCATCATCAACTGGCACGATGAAGAAATCGTGAATGTCGAGCCGCGCACCGTCGCCATCGATGGCCCCGTCTACGACCGCCCCGTCGCGTACCCCAAGTGGATCGACAAGCTTCAGGCCGACAGCGCCTCGGGCCTCGCTCGCCCCAAGGACGGCATCGAGCTGCGCGACCAGATGCTGAAGCTGCTCGCGAGCCCCAACCTCGCCGACAAGAGCTGGATCACCGACCAGTACGACCGCTACGTTCTCGGCAACACCGCTTTAAGCTTCCCGGATGACGCCGGCATGGTGCGCATCGACGAAGAGAGTGGCCTCGGTTTCTCTGTTGCCACCGACGCCAATGGTCGCTTCTGCCAGCTCGACCCCTACGCCGGAGCCCAGCTTGCTCTTGCTGAAGCATTCCGCAACGTTGCCGCGACCGGCGCCAACCCGGTCGCCGTCAGTGACTGTCTCAACTTCGGCAGCCCCGAGAACCCCGAAGTGATGTGGCAGTTCAGCAAGGCCGTTGAAGGCCTCGCGGATGCTTGCCTCGAGATGGAAATCCCCGTCACCGGCGGAAACGTCTCTTTCTACAACCAGACCGGCGATGTGCCCATCCACCCGACCCCTGTGGTCGCGGTGCTCGGCCTGATCCGTGACGTTGCTGAGCGCATCCCGAGTGGATGGCAAGACGAAGGCAACAACATCTACCTGCTCGGCACCACGTCACTTGAACTCGACGGCTCAGCCTGGGCTGGCACCATTCACGACCACCTCGGTGGCCTGCCGCCCAAGGTTGATCTCGCCGCCGAGCGCCAGCTTGCTGACCTGATCAAGGCCGGCAACGAGCTCAACATCATCGCCAGCGCTCACGACCTCGCCGACGGTGGGCTCGCTCAGACTCTCGCCGAGTCCGTCATGCGCTTCGGCGTCGGTGCCCGCGTCTGGTTGGGCGACCTTCTCGAGCGCGACGAAATCGACGCCGCCACCGCCCTCTTCAGCGAATCGACCGGTCGCATGATCGTGTCGATCCCCCGCGAAGACGACGTGAAGTTCCGCGGACTCTGCGAAGGCCGCGGCTACCCCGCCGTGCGCATCGGAGTTACGGATGCCGCCGCTCCCGCCCTCGAAATCCAGGACCAGTTCACGCTGACCCTCGAAGAGCTGCTCACGGCTCACCGCGGAACGCTCGCGGAGGCTTTCGGCGCCTAACGTGCAGTTCATCAAGAGGGTTTATGGCGAGGCCACAGCCGCGCTCGCCCTCGGTGTGATCGCACTCGTCGTCGTGCGCGCCATCACGGAATCACAACCGTGGTGGCTCGCTGCTGCCCTGCCGTGGGCTGCGTATGCGCTCTATTTGGCGTTGCTGATGCCGGGCCTGGTGGTTGCTCAGCGCCGGCATCCGTGGGTTCAGCTTGCTGTCGCCGCGGTCGGCATTGTCGCGTCGATCGTTGCCGGGCCGCTCGCCGTGCTCGTGGCCGTTCTCGGCCTGGCCGTGATCATCGGTTACAACTACTGGTACTCCGTTCAGCACGTCTCCGCGGGGCCCGTCACTGTAGGGAACCCGCTCCCGTCGTTCCCTCTGACCACCGTGGATGGCGTTGTCGTCGACAGCAGTGTGCTCACCCACCAACCGCACGTGATTATGTTCATTCGCGGCAACTGGTGCCCGTTCTGCATGGCCCAGATCAGCCAGATCGCCGACCAGTACCGCGAGCTCGACCGCCGCGGAGTCGCCGTCGCGATCATCAGCCCGCAAAAGCCCGAAGACACCGTTGAGCTCTCGCAGCGCTTCGACATCCCCGTGACCTATTACATCGATGCGGATGCCTCGGCCGCCGCCGCGCTCGACATCGTGCAGTCCGGCGGCACCCCCGTCATCTTCAGCGCGGGAGCCCCGGCCAATGGCGACACCGTCGTACCGACCGTCATCATCACCGACGCCACCGGAACCGTTCTCTGGGCCGAGCACACCGACAATCACCGGGTGCGGCCAGAGCCGACGACGTTCCTCGACGTGCTCGACCAACACGGCATCCGCGCGGTCTAACCTGCTGCGTGCCTAGTTGGCGGAGTCGGGCTCGCTGCCCGACGCGAGCTGCTCGTGGTGGTGAATGACCTCGGCGACGACGAAGTTGAACCACTTCTCGGCGAAGGCCGGGTCGAGGTGAGACTCTTCGGCCAGCGACTTGAGGCGCGCGATCTGGTCGCGCTCACGGTTCGGGTCTGACGCGGGCAGGCCCTTGGTGGCCTTGAGTCGACCCACCTGCTGCGTGTACTTGAAGCGCTCGGCAAGCAAATGAATGAGGGCCGCATCGATGTTGTCGATGCTGCGGCGGGCGCCCAGAAGCTGCTCGCGCACTTCGGGGTCGACGTTGTCGTTGTGGGCCTGATCTCCTGCTGCCATACAACGACTTTAGGGGTTCTGAAGGCTGCGTGTTTGCCACATGACGCGCGCACCGCCGAGTGAAGGTGGAAGACTGGTTTGCATGAACGATCGCGCAGGCACGACAGCCCAGGCATCCGACCTCATTGATGTGACCGAGTTAGTGGCGGCGTATTACGCGCTGGTTCCGGATGTTTCAGTGCCCGAGCAGCGGGTGGTGTTCGGCACGAGCGGCCACCGTGGCTCCGCGCTCGACACTGCTTTCAACGAAATGCACATCGCCGCCATCACACAGGCGATCGTGGAATATCGTGCCGCGCAGGGCATCACGGGCCCGCTGTTCATCGGTCGTGATACCCACGCGCTCTCGCAGCCTGCCGAGACCACGGCACTTGACGTTCTCGCCGCTAACGGCGTGCTCGCGCTGAAGGATGAGTTCGACGACTTCGTGCCCACCCCCGCGCTGAGCCACGCGATCATTGCCTACAACGCGGCTGGCAACGCTGACCAGGCCGATGGCATCATCATCACGCCCAGCCACAACCCGCCCCGCGATGGTGGCTTCAAGTACAACCCGCCGCACGGTGGCCCCGCCGATAGCGACGCGACCGGGTGGATCGCCAACCGCGCGAACGCGATCATTGCCGAGGGCAATACGGCCGTGAAGCACGTGGGCGACGCGGGGGCTGAGAACACGGCAGCGGGCAGCTACGACTTCCGCGGGCGCTACGTTGACGACCTCGAGAACATCATTGACATCGATGCGATCCGCACGGCCGGCATCCGCATCGGAGCAGACCCGCTGGGCGGCGCGAGCGTAAACTATTGGAAGCTCATCGCGGAGAAGTACGACCTCAACCTCACTGTCGTGAACCCCGACGTTGACCCTACGTGGGCGTTTATGACGCTCGACTGGGACGGCAAGATTCGCATGGATCCGTCGTCGAAGTCGGCAATGGCCTCCGTGGTCGCCCGCCGCGACGAGTTCGACATCCTCACCGGCAACGACGCTGACGCCGACCGCCACGGCATCGTCACCCCCGACGCCGGCCTCATGAACCCCAACCACTACTTGGCCGTCGCCATCCAGTACCTCTACACGCACCGCGAGGGCTGGAATCCGGATGCCGCCATCGGCAAGACCCTCGTCTCGAGTTCCATGATCGACCGGGTTGCTGCCGCGATGGGCCGCGACCTTATCGAGGTGCCGGTCGGCTTCAAGTGGTTTGTGCCCGGACTCGTTGATGGCTCGGTTGCGTTCGGCGGCGAGGAGAGCGCTGGCGCGAGCTTCTTGCGCAAAGACGGCTCCGTCTGGACCACCGACAAAGACGGGATCTTGCTCGCCACGCTGGCCGCCGAGATTCTGGCGGTCACTGGCAAGACGCCATCCGTGCTGTACGCAGAACTCGTCGACGAGTTCGGCGACCCGGCCTACGAACGAGTGGATGCCGTGGCCAGCAAAGAGCAGAAGGCCAAGCTGGGCAAGTTGAGTGGGGCTGCAATCACGGCTACCGAACTCGCGGGTGACCCGATTACGGCAAAGCTCTCGGAAGCACCGGGAAATGGCGCCGCGATTGGCGGCCTGAAGGTGACCACGGAGTTTGCGTGGTTCGCTGCTCGCCCCAGCGGCACCGAAGACGTGTACAAGATCTACGCCGAGTCGTTCAAGGGCGCCGCGCACTTGCGACTCGTGCAGGCCGAAGCAAAGGCGATCGTCGACGCCGCGCTCAACGGGTAGCGTTCCGAAAACCCTGCCCGGGCAGCTTGAGCCGCCCCTGCGCGAGCAGCACTCCCACCAGCACGATCACGGCGCCGACGGGTTCATGCCACGACATTGTTTCTTTCAGGATGACGAAGCCGAGGATCACGCCAATCACGGGCGTGATGTACGTGACGGTTGAGGTGCGGGTAGGGCCCCATTCGGCGAGCACTCGATAGTTCCAGACGTAGGCCATTCCCGTGCCAAGGATGCCGAGGGCGAGCAGACTGGCCACGACGGGAAGGGTGAGGTTCACCGGTCCGGTCGCGATCACCGGGGTGAGCAGAAGGTAGATGACGGCCGCGATGCCGATGTTCATGGTGGCCGACGTAACGCCGGGCACCTTGTAGGGCGCCACGAACTTGCGCTGGTAACTCATGGCGGCGCCGTAACAGAGCGCAGCACCGAGGCACGCGAGTTGGCCCAGCAGGCTGCCGCTGATGTCGCCGGCCTGCCAGGGCGCGATGATCACCAGTACGCCAAAGATGCCGAGCGTGACACCCGCAATCTGCGAGCGCGTCAGCTTTTCGACCCGGAACACGAGCGTCGCGAAAATAGCGGTCATGATGGGCGTCGTCGCGTTGTAGATGCTCGCGAGGCCCGAGCTCACGTACTGTTCTGCCCACGCGAACAGCAGGTACGGGAACACCGCGAAGAGAAACGCCAGCACGGTGAAGTGAGCCCACACGATCGGTTGGCGCGGGAGCTTACGGCGGCTGACTGCAAACACCACGACAAGCGCGAGAGCGCCGAGCACTGCCCGACTCCACGCGACCTGGCCGAAGCTCACGCCATCCAGCGCCACCTTGATGAAGAGAAAACTCGAACCCCAGACGAGACCGGCTGCGGCAAAGCGCAGCGTCGTGCCCAGAGTGGATGCCGTGTCATGCTTTTCGACCCGGCCAGCGGGAGCAACGGGGGCGGTCACGCGCGCGGCTCCTGCTCGGCAGCGTCACGGGAGGTCGCGTCGGGCGCGGCAGCCCCGTCAAGGCGCGCGAGCAACCCGGCCTTCACGCCCGGCCAGTCGCTGTCGATCACGGAGTACACGGCAGTATCGCGCCACGAGCCGTCGGCCCGCAGCAGGTGTTGGCGCTCGATGCCCTCGAAGGTCGCGCCAAGTTTGAGGATGGCGGCGCGCGAACGGGCATTGATGGCATCCGCTTGGAGCCGCACCCGGTTATAGCCGTTATCGAAGGCGAAGCCCAGCAGCAGGAGTTTCGTTTCGGGGTTCACCGCGGTGCCCCAGACGTTCGGTGCGTAGGCGGTCCAGCCGATGTGCGCGTTGGCGTTTGCCTCGTCGAGGTCCCCGAGGGTGCTCACGCCCACGAGACGCCCCGCGCCGGGGCCGGAGTTCAAGCGGATTACGAACGGCATCCGGTCGGCGTAACCGAGGTAGCCGGCGCGCATCCATTCGATGAAGGATGCTTCATCGGCGGGCAATCCTGCGGGTCCTCCGCCGTAGCCTCCGGCGAATACCGCAGGCACTCCGAGCGCGGGCCAGAGGTCGGCAAGGTGCGCTTCGGTCAGGGGCTCAACGGAGACGAAGGTTCCCTGAAGGATGCGGGGCTGCGGGCGCGTTACGGTCACCCACAAATACTCCCACCCCGCGGAGCCTGCATACCCGCGGTTTTCGGACTTTCACCCACCAATTGCAGCCGTTCGGTCCAGCAACCCTCGATTGGCTACCTCGCCCAGCGCTCCACGGCACGGCACGGCGCCCAAAGCCCGCGAACGCAGAAGCGGCACGCCCCGAATCTCTCCGATGCGTGCCGCTTGAGTGCGAACTGGGTGTCGAGGCTTAGTCGACGAGGTCGTGACGAACGATGATTTCGTCGCGGCCAGGGCCAACGCCGATGGCTGACATGCGGGCGCCGCTCATCTTTTCGATGGCGAGCACGTAGCCCTTGGCGTTCGTGGGCAGGTCGTCGAAGTCACGAGCGCCGGTGATGTCTTCATCCCAGCCGGGGAACTCTTCGTAGATCGGCACCGCGTGGTGGAAGTCGGACTGCGAGACCGGCATCTCATCGAAGCGCACACCGTCAACGTCGTAAGCGACGCAGACGGGGATGGTCTTGAGGCCGGTGAGCACGTCGAGCTTGGTGAGCACGAAGTCGGTGACACCGTTCACGCGCGCCGTGTAGCGAGCAATGGGAGCGTCGTACCAACCACAGCGACGCGGGCGCCCGGTGGTGGTTCCGAACTCGAAACCGTTGGAGCGCAAGAACTCGCCCGACTCATCGTGCAGTTCGGTCGGGAACGGGCCAGCACCCACACGCGTTGTGTAGGCCTTGACGATTCCGATGATGCGCTCGAGGCGGTTGGGGGCAACGCCCGAACCGGTAGCCGCGCCACCGGAGGTCGAGTTGGACGACGTGACGAACGGGTACGTACCGTGGTCGACATCCAGCATCGTGGCCTGGCCACCCTCGAAGAGCACAACTTCGCCCTTGTCGAGCGCCTGGTTCAGCAGCAACCCGGTGTCGGCGACCATGGGGCGCAGACGGTCGGCGTAGCTGAGCAGCTCGGTGACGATCTCCTCAACCTCGATCGCGCGACGGTTGTAGACCTTCACGAGCAGGTGGTTCTTCTGGTCGAGAGCGCCCTCGACCTTTTGGCGAAGAATGTTCTCGTCAAAGAGGTCTTGAACTCGGATGCCGACGCGGTTGATCTTGTCGGCGTACGCCGGACCAATTCCACGACCGGTCGTACCGATCTGGCGCTTGCCGAGGAAGCGTTCCGTCACCTTGTCGAGGGTGCGGTGGTAGTTGGTGATGATGTGCGCGTTGGCGCTGATCAGCAGCTTGGAAACGTCGACGCCACGGGCGATGAGAGCATCCAGTTCTTCAAAGAGAACTTCGACGTCGATAACGACACCGTTGGAGATGATCGGGGTGACGCCTTCAGTGAGGATGCCCGACGGCAGAAGGTGAAGAGCGTACTTTTCATCACCGATCACGACCGTGTGACCGGCGTTGTTGCCACCGTTGAACTTCACGACATAGTCGATGCGGCTACCGAGGAGGTCGGTTGCTTTTCCCTTGCCCTCGTCGCCCCATTGGGCGCCGATGATGACGATTGCTGGCATGGTGGATCCCTTCGAAGAAGTGGGGGGATTACACCTCAGTCTACCCGAGAGCGGAGTTTTGCTTGTCGTAGCGATTTCTTGCGTGGCGCGCGTTGCTGAAGACTGCGTGGGAATCGTGAGCGATCGTCGCCACCGTCGGTGGTCCGTGTCAGCATGAAGCATGTTCCGGATGTCGCACTCCCCCGTTTCCCCCGCTGAATCACCTCGCGCCCGGTGCGCGATTGTGCCCCCGTTTTTGCTGTCGCGAATCGCGACGCTCGACGACCCCCGCTTTGAGCGCGCCGCTCATGCCGCGCGACGATCGCTCACCGATATCGCCCACGAACATCTGGATCACGGGCGTCACGAACACACCCTCCCGCCCCGATCACTCCGCCCCGACCAGACTGCGGTTGCGCGCGGCACTGTCAGCCGTGCAATCTCGGATGCGCAAACGGGCGAGACGCTACCGGGCGTGCTCGTGCGGTCAGAGGGCGAGCCCGAGACGGGTGACGCTTCAGTCTCCGAGGCATACGACGGCCTTGGCCATACCTTCGCTCTGTTCTGGGAGGTGTTCGAGCGCGATTCGATCGACGACCGTTCTTCACCGCTCGAGGCGACTGTGCACTTTGGCCGAGAATACGACAACGCCTTCTGGGATGGCAGCCGTATGGTTTTCGGCGACGGTGACGGTGAGATCTTCACCGGCTTCACTCGCTCGCTCAGCGTCATTGGGCACGAGCTTGCGCACGGAGTCACCGAGTTCACCGCCGGGCTTGTGTACCGCGGGCAGAGTGGTGCGCTCAATGAGCACGTCTCCGACGTCTTCGGTGCTCTCGTTGAGCAGTACGCCTGGGGTCAGACCGCAGGCGAGGCATCGTGGCTCGTGGGCGAGGGCATCTTCACCGATGAGGTCGAGGGCAATGCGCTGCGATCCCTTCGCGCGCCGGGTACCGCGTATGACGACGACGTGCTCGGCAAAGATCCGCAGCCGGCGCACTGGGATGACTTCATCGTGACTCAAGAAGACAACGGTGGTGTGCACCTGAACTCGGGCATTCCCAACCGCGCCTTCTGGAGCGCTGCCGATACACTCGGCGGTTTCGCGTGGGAGCGTGCCGGTCAAATCTGGTTCGACACCCTCACCAACGATTCACTCACGCCCCGCAGCGAGTTCTCGGAGTTCGCCGCGGCTACCATCGCGGCGGCGGTTGCCCGCTTCGGCGACGGCTCCGACGAGCAGCACGCGGTTGAGGCGGGCTGGGCGCTGGTGGGAGTGGTTCCGACGGCAAGCTGAACCGCTGCGCCCTCTGGGGCTCCACCCTGTTCGCCAGCACGGCGACGGGATAGCATGCTCGTGTGAAGGTACAGGTGTGGCGCAGTGGTGGCCTCCTCGGTCGACGCGTGGAGTGGGCCGTCGTCGTCGACGAGCAGCCGGACCCCGACCAGTGGTACGTGCTGATCTCCGAGATCCCGTGGAACGAGCATCCGACCGACAACCCGATGCCCGACCGCTACACCTACGAAATCCACTGCGAACCGCACGAAGCGGTCATCCCCGAGCAGCAACTCGTTGGACCGTGGCGCGAGCTCGTTGATCGAGTGCGCGAGGCCGACACAAGCCCGCAACGCCCCCACCCCGAGTCACAGTCGCAGCCGCGACCTGGGTTAGAGCTCGAACCGGCCCCGGCACCCGGAACGCCGCACGAGCCCGCCGCCGAACCGGACACTGAACCCGAAATCGAGTGCGACTAGCGCTGCGAACGGCAGCTAGTAACCGTAAACGCAGGCCGTGATCGTGCTCGACTGAGTTCCTTTGATCGCCGTCGCCCGACCGGTTGTTATGGCGTAGCTATCGGCGGGCGGGTTATACGCGGTCGGCACCGTCGTGAACTGGTAGCCAGACCCCGGCGAGGGCGACCAGCCAACATAGTTAACCGTCTTGCCCGCGCTGAGGATGCGGTTCTTTGCGGCAGTGAGGTCCACCGTTGCCTGCCATCCGAAGAAGAATGGATTGGCCTGCAGATCGATGACCGTGCCTGTCGCGGTGGTCACGATGCAGGCCTGAGTGTCCGTCCAGGTAGTACGAGTTTGAGACACCGTGTAGTAACTCGTGGAGCCGGGGGCAGCAATCGGCGGATTACTTACGCAGATAGTAATGGTGATCTGCTGAGTCTCGGTGAGGAGCCGATTGTTGTACGACGCGTTCCAATTCGAACCGCCCGAACCAGACCCGGTGATGACAAGAGCGCTCGGTGCCGACGTGGAGAAGGAGGCTTGCGTCGAACCGCTGTAATAAATGCCGCCGGTTCCGCTCTGACCGTTGAACGGAGGCAACGTCATGTCGGCCTTCAGCTGCCAAGCGCGAGGCGTGGCATCCGTTCCGCGCACCGTCACATCGACACAAAAGCCGGCACTCGTCGGCGAAGCCGGAATGTCCCACACTGTTGAATCGAGAACGGTCGCCGTGTTGCCCGGCACGATCACGATCGAACTTGGCGTCGGAGCGGTAGCGCCCCAGGTGCCCGTTGTTGCTTCTGCGACGAACACGGCGGGGTCAGTCCAGGCTGCGACGGTTTTTTGGGGAGCGGCGGTCGTCGCTCCGGCAAACAGGAAGGCTATCGCCGCGAGAGCGATGACGGCTAGAAGAACTCTTTTCATGAGCGCGATCCTTCCGGAGTGGCAGCGTCTGCGCCCCTGCCTGCTGAGAGCGAACGCTCGGGCAACAGTGTCAACACGAGAGATGCGATGATCGCGACGGCCAACGGGATACCAATCAGCGGCGAACCGAGCGCGGTGAGCACTGCGCCCGCCTGCGGAATTGTGAGCATGGGATGCAGCACGGTATCGCCCGCTGCATACGTGTAGCTCTCCGCATCCGGAGCATCATTATCGTCGCCCTGCATTTCGAAGGCCACAGTGTCGCCCTCAGCCGTCAGGGCGATGACGCGGTGAGTAATCAGGTTGCCGGTGAAGGTCGAGGGCAAACTCGCCACGTCGCCGACCTTCACGTCGTCGACCGCAACCGGGAACGCAAGCAGCAGGTCGCCCGTCCGGATGCTGGGCTGCATCGATTCGGAGACGACAATCAGTGGCTGAATCGCACCGAAAGCGTTCGCGATCCAGAAAATTCCGGTGACGGCGCCGATCACTGCCAATACCCACAACAACCCGTCGCCGGCGGAGCGGAGCATTCGTGCCGCGCGCACTAGGGCACATCCGTCGTGCCGCTGAAGACAATCTGGACTGCGCCAGAAGAGAGCCCCTGGTACGACGTTGGCCAGTTCGCCGGAGTCGTAACGACAACGTTCAACGGCAGGGTCTCGTTCTGCGCGAGAACCGTTGAGGTAAACGCGGCGCTACTCGTGCGCACCTCAAGCACGGCCGGGGCGGTTCCACCGAAGACGCTGTTGCCGCTCACCGCGAGGGGCTGAAGCGATACGTTCAAGGGCAGATCGCCGCCGTTGCGCAAGCAAATAGCAACCGTGCGCTTCTGGTCGGGCTTGAGAGCAGCAAATTCTCCCGAGGCGAGAGTGATGGCGACGGCGCCCGCGGCGGTATCTGCCTCGACATAGGGGGATCCCTGAGCGGTCGGGCAGGTACCGTTGACCGCCAATGCGCCATACAGTTCGATGGATGCCGCCTCCGCGCTTGCCGAAAGCGTGGTCTGCGCCGTCCACGCTGCGCTCGTGGCGGCAGCACCAATACCAACCAGGGCCACGCTGGCAAGCGCCAGTCGGATGATCGTGGAAGTCTTTCGGGACTTGCCCCGGAGCCGCACAGACATAATCTCCCCCCAGAGACTGCGAGCATCCACAGATATGGTTTGCGCTCGCCTTATGACGCTATCGAGCGCCCCTGAGAATCCGCAATAATTCAACGCTTTTGCCGCGAACTGGGGGTGACATGCTCGCCCGGCTGTAGCGGGAGCGAGCTACCCGAACGCTAGAGGAGGAGCGCTAGCGCAGCGGGTCGAAGGCGGTGAGCAGCGGGTGCTTCTCGCCACCGGTGATCGAGTCGGCGAGGATCCGCCCCGTCAGCGGACCGAGGGTGACTCCCCACATGCCGTGACCGCCAGCAACGTGAACGCGTGGCGAGCGCGTGCCACCGACGAGCGGCAGACCGTCGGGAGTGCAGGGCCGTGAGCCGACCCACTCTTCTTCGCGGGCTTCCCAGTCGACTCCGTCGAACATCGGGCTGGCCGCGTTGACGATCGTCTGGATGCGGCGAGAGTCGGCGGGCGCTTCGGCTGACCGAAATTCCATCATGCCTCCCACGCGCAGCCGATCGCCGAGCGGCGTGCACGCCACGCGCTGGGCGGGCAGGTAGATCGGGTGCGTCGGAATCACGGGCGGCTTCACGCTGAAGCTGTAGCCGCGACCTGACTGCACGACTTGGCGCACGCCGAACTGGCGGGCGAGGTCGCCGAGCCAGGTTCCGGTAGCAATAACAACTTCGTTGCTGAGCACGGCATTCTGGCCCTCAACGTCGACGGCGACGCCGGCAGCGCCGAGGTCACGGATGCCCGTCGCTTTCGCGCCCTCCACGATCGTGGCTCCGCGAGCGCGCACGGATGCCGCGAGCACTTGCATGAACGAGGGCGGGTTAATGAAGCGCTGGCCGTCCACACGCAGCCCGTGGGTCACGATCTTCGAGACGCTCGGCTCGAACTCGCGCAACTCGTCGCCGGTGATTTTCTCAAAGCTCACGCGACCGCCACCGGCCGCGACCTCATCGAATTCGTGGGTGATGATGTGGCGGTCGGCCTCATTGGTGAACGCGGCGAGGAAGGGCTCGGCATGTCTGAGGGCGGCAGAGACTCCCCCGTCTTCCATGCGGTCGAACGATTCGAGGCTCCACTTGTTGATCTCGGCGAACGTGACCATGTTGCGGCGCCACATCTTGGGCGTCGAGTGGCGCGCAAAGCCCGCGAGGAAGCGCAGCAGGGTGGAGTTGGCGGCGACCGGCACGTAGACCGGCGAGGTGGGGTCGATGACGGCCTTGATGCCGACCTTGAAGATCGAGGGCTCGGGCAGCGGAAGCGTCAAGGCGGGAGCAACCCAGCCGGCGTTACCGAGCGACGCACCGGCGGCAACGCCCGTGCGGTCGAGAACCGTGACCTCAACGCCACGCTCCTGCAGAAACCAGGCTGTGCACAGCCCTACGATTCCGGCGCCAATAATGGTGACTTTCGCAGGCTGTGTCATAGTTCCCTACTTCGTGAAGCTCACGTGCTGAGTAATCCAGTTATGCATCGCTACGGCGGCCGCGGCAGAAGCATTGATGGAGCGGGTCGAACCGAACTGGCTGATCTCCACGATATCCGTGGCGGCATCGATCGCTTCGGGAGAGAGCCCGGGGCCCTCCTGGCCGAACAGCAATACGCAGCGCTTCGGCATCTCGTACGTTTCGATGATGACGCTGCCGGGCACGTTGTCGATCGCGATGATCGGCAGGTCGTTGGCTTCAGTCCACTCGACGAAGGCCGCGACATCCGGATGATGCAGCACGTGCTGGTAGCGGTCAGTAACCATGGCGCCGCGTTTGTTCCAGCGCCGACGCCCAATGATGTGCACGGTGTCGGCACCGAACGCGTTGGCGCTGCGCACGATGGAGCCGATGTTCATGTCGTGCTGCCAGTTTTCGATGGCCACATGGAACGGATGCCGCGTCACGTCGAGATCGGCAACGATCGCTTCCATGTTCCAGTAGCGATACCGGTCAATAACGTTGCGGGTATCGCCGCGTTCGAGCAGCACGGGATCGTAGTGGGGTTCGGTGGGCAACTCGCCCTGCCACGGCCCCACCCCGTTGGTCGACAGCTCGACGCTGGGGTTCGGTTCAGTCACGATTCCACGATAGTCGTCGGCGGCCCCGCCTGAGTACCGCTTCGGAGTGGCACCGCAGGTTGCGGCGCTGCCACTCTGGGCGACCCCGCGCGACTAGCCTTCGTAGCGTTCGACGCGCAGCACGCAGGTGAGCTCGTCTTCAGCGACAGGAATAACGGTTTCCCAGTCAGTGGTTGCTCCGGGCTCGGTCGCAGCGACATCCACCTGAGTGAGGGCACGGGTATCGTTGGCTCCGTTGAGCAGCGAGACGTAGATGCGGTAGGTGGCGCTGGCATCGGTCGAGTTCGTCACGACACCCGACACGGTCCATTCGTCGCCCGCGCGCTCGCACTCATTGACGGTGGAGTCAGCGAGAGCACCCTGCAGGTTCTCACCGGTGCCGGGAGCATCCGTGATGTCGGTCACGCCCGGAGTCTGCTCAGCCGAGCTCGACGTCTCTTCGGGGTCAGGCTGACCGTCGGTGCCATCATTCGTGCAACCCGCAAGCGTCAGCGCGAGGATCGCAAAAGGTACTGCGGTGGCGGTCAGTCGTGTGCGGAGCTTCATGATTCTTCCTGTCGTTGTCTTCTGCGTGCGAGCAGGATCAGAGCGAGGCCGGCGAGCAGTGTGCCCAGCCCGGTTGCGAGTGTTCCTCGGGGATCCGACCCAGTGTAAGAGAGAGCCTTGGTAGGTAGCTGCAAAGTTGTCTGTGCAGTTGCCACCACGGGGTCTCCCGAGTTGATTTCGGTGCTGGTGACCGTTGCCGTCTCGTACAGCGTTGTTCCGGCATCGCTTTCACGGATGACGTAGGTCGCCGTAGCGGTGATCGATTCGCCCGGCGCGAGCGAACCAATCGCTCCCGGCCAGGTGCCATAGCGCATGGCCGAGAGCCCGGAGCGCGGGTCGGCAATCGAGACATTCGTCAGCGGCAGCGTTCCCGTATTCGTCGCCACGTAGGTGAACGTCACAACATCGCCGGGGAAGCCCTGCTGGCCCGCACCGAGTACACCCGAGATCGTCAGCGCAATGTTCGGCACATTCGGAATCGGGAGAACGTCGGTTGCCTCTTCCGGCGCAATCGCGCCCGAGGGTGCATCAGCGTTCACTGTTGCGACGTTGGTGGTCTGTTCGACATCCACGTCACCCTGAGTGATCACATAGGTCGCCGTTGCCGTGACCGACTCCCCCGGAGCCAACTCGCCGGGAGTACCCGGCCAGTTGTAGGTGAGCGCGGAGACGCCCGGCTTGGGATCGGTGATTACGACGGCGGTGAGCGTGACGTTACCGGTGTTGACGACCTCGATGACGTAGTTCACGGTGGCACCCTGCTGGGCGAAGGTCGCGAACGAACTCGTCTTCGTGATGGTCATCGACGGGTTTTCGACGATTGGAGTTGAGCCGGTGGCCGTGTCCGTCACCACAGCACCCACTGCCGGCGTTCCCGCCGTGGAGGCGTCGGAGCTGATCGAACCAGCATCCACGTCATCCTGAGTGAGCACGTACGTTGCGGTTGCCGTGGCCGACTGGCCCGGAGCGAGAACGCCCGGAGTGCCTGGCCAGGTGATCGTCAGCGTGCTGAGATCGATCTGGTCGTCGGCGATCGTGACACCGTTCAGCGTGACATCACCGGTGTTGGTGACCTCGAAGCTGTACTCCACGGTGTCTCCCGCGTTGCCGGTCGCGCCAGCGGCGAGCACCTGTGTCTTCGTGATCTCAATGTCGGGCGAGCCTGCCGCAGTCGGAACAACGACGGTGTTCGACGTGTCGATGATGTCGTCGCCCGCCGGGTTCGTCGATGTCACGTTTGCGGTGTTCGACGCCGAACCGGCATCGAACTCAGCCTGCGTAACCTGGTAGCTCGCGGTTGCCGTAACCGACTCTCCCGGAGCGAGTACTCCGGTCGCTGCGGGCCAAGCGCCGTAGACGACCGCAGTCGTTCCGACCTTCGGGTCAGCAACGGTGACACCACTCAAGGTGGTTTCGCCCGTGTTCTCGACAGTGAAGGTGTAGTCGATCCACGAACCAACGACGACAGGGTTCACCGCGTCGCGAGGTTCGCCAGCCTTGGCAATGTCAATGCTCGACAGCGCCTCGATGAGCGGAACGATGGTCACCGCAGAGTCAGCATCAACGGCGGTTGCAGCAGGAGAGTTGCCCTCACCGGTCGCGACGTTACGTACTTCACCCGCGTCGACATCCGCCTGATCAACAAGACGGGTCGCCGTAACCGTGACGCTTTCGCCCGGTGCGAGAACGCCCGGAGCGGCCGGGTCTGGCCAGGTGTAAACGAAGCCGGTGAGTCCCGGGATCGTGTTCGAGAGCGTCACGCCGTCGAGGCTGACGTTTCCGTCATTCGTGATCGTGAACGTGTAGTCCATACCATCGCCCAGTACACCCGTAGCGCCCGCAGCAAGCGCCGCCGTGTGCGAAGTCACGATCGAGGGCTCAGCGTCTTCGGTCGGGTTAAGGACCGTGTTCGAGACGCCCTGAACTTCACTGCCATCAGGCGCAGTACCGACCGCGGTCGCCGTGTTCTCCACGGAGCCGCTATCAACATCCTCTTGAGTGATCGTGTAGACGACCGAGCCAATAGCCTGCTGGCCTGGGCCGAGAATACCGGTAGCAGAAGGGAACCTCAGGTCAGAGGGCACGACGTCAACGAGCGGGTCGATTACTCCCACAAGGTTGAGCGTCACGTTTCCGGTGTTGGTCACGGTGAAGCTGTAGGTAATCTCCGAGCCAACCTCGCCTGCGCCCGACGTCAGCGCGCCCGATTTCACCGCGGTGATGCTGGGGTCGGATGCCGCGGTCAGTTCACGGTCAACATTCGAGGTCGCCGTGACAGCGTCACCGCCCGGCGTCACTCCGCGAGCGGATGCCGTGTTGTCGACATAGCCGAGGTCAACGTCATCCTGTTCGAGAACGTACGTCGCGCTGGCCGTCGCTGACTCCCCCGGAGCCAGCACGCCACTGTTGGCGGGCCACGCGATCGAGTTGATCGAGACGTTGTCGATGCTGTCGGTGATGGTCACCGTGCGCAGCGTGACGTTTCCGATGTTGGTAACCACGATCGTGTAATCGATCGTGTCACCGGGACCGTTCTCGCCCGCAACAGCAAGCTCGCTCGACTTCGTCACCTGCAGCAGGCCATCAGCCGCAAGAGTGACGGTAGCCGGAGCAGTGGCGGTAGCCGCCGCGCCTACCGGAGGAGTTCCCTCACCGGTGACGACACTTGAGACAGCACCCGAGTCGATATCGGCCTGCGTCAGCGTCTGCACGCGAACTGCCGTGACCGTCTCACCGGGAGCAAGAACGCCCGCGACACCGGGCCAGGTGTAATCGCCCGCGGGCAACGAACCAATGAAGTCGCTCAACTCGACGCCGGTCAGCGTGACGTTGCTGGCGCTCGTGAAGCTGTAGTTCCAGGTGACAGTGTCGCCTGGAACAGCCGGGCCCGGGTTCGTCAGCGCACCGGTGTTGGTGACAGAAACGACAACGCTCGGAGCTTCCGTGGGAACCTCAACCGTGTTCGAGTTGGCGGAGATGGGGTCACCGCGCACCGGGACCGCCGTAGCGCTCGCCGTGTTCTCAACGAAACCGCGGTCAACATCCGCCTGACGGATGTCGTAGGTAGCCGTTGCGGTTACCGTCTCGTTCGGAGCAAGAGTTTCTACTGCGGTCGGCCACTGCACGTCAGGCGTGCTCATTCCGGGCAGCGGATCGGTGACAACGATCGAACCGATCGTCACGTTGCCGGTGTTGCGAACTTCGAACTCGAAGTCCACGGTGTCACCGACGCCGTTCTCGCCCGTCAGAGCGATCTCGCCCGACTTCACCACTGTCATGCTCGGCTGAGGCTGAACTGTGTACACGATGACCTCGTTGGTGGTCGCCGGAACGTCATCATTGTTCGGGTCAGTAGCACCGACATCCGCAATGTTCGAGATGTAGCCGCGGTCAACGTCGGCCTGCGTGAGCTGGACCGATGCTTCACCGATGACCGTCTCGCCGGGCAACAGAACGCCGGGCTGCGCGGGGTTCGGCCAGGTGATGACGGGAACGCTCAGTCCAGGAAGCGGATCGCGCAGTTCGCCGTCGATGAGCGTGACGTTACCCGTGTTGGTTGCTTCGAGACGGTAGTCGACCCAGTCGCCAACCTGCCCGATTCCACCGGCGCGCAGTTCGCCCCATTTTTCGGCTTCAATCTCGCCCGCAGCGACAATCGCGACTGACGCCGGAGCGTCCTCGGTGATGGCGGTGCCCGACGGCGGAGTCGCACTACCCGTCACGATATTTGCGACCGAACCAGAGTCGATGTCGGCCTGAGTCAGCGTGTACTCCGCAGTGGCAGTAACGACAGCTCCCGGTGCCAGTGTGCCCGCCGTTGCGGTCGGCCACGAGTACACGATCGCCGAAAGGTTAGGAAGCGGATCAGCCAGCGACGCCGTCGTGAGGGTCTGGTTTCCGGTGTTCGTCAGCGAGAACTCAAACTCCACGAGATCACCGGCAAAGCCGGTTGAACCGGGCGCAAGAGCGGCGCTCTTCGTGACCAAGATGTCGGCGGCAGCGGCATCCGTCGGCGTCGACTCGAGAGCCGTGTTGCTCGGAACCGCAACGTCGGTCGGAGAGGTGCCATTTGCGACAGCAGTGTTATCTACCGTGCCGGCATCCACATCAGCCTGAGTAATCGCGTAGGTGGCGGTGGCCGTTGCCGTCTCGGTGGGCGCGAGAATACCGTTCTCTCCCGGCCAATCAACGACAGGGGTGCTGAGACCCGGAAGCGGGTCGGTGATGACGATCTCATCGACCGTGACATTTCCGGTGTTCTCGACCTCGAAGGTGTAGGTGATGATGTCGCCGACACCCGCGCTGGCACCGGTACTTGACGACTTAGTCAGAGCCAGAGCCGCCGCCGCTGGTGCGACAGTGGTTTCTGTAACCGAAGTGCTCACCGTGATCGTGTCGCCAATGGGCGGCTTTCCACTGGCCGTAGCCACGTTCGAAACGCTGCCGCGATCGACGTCATCCTGCGTGATCGTGTACTCAGCGATCGCCGTAACCGTCTCACCTGGTTGCAGCTCTCCCGGGGTTCCGGGCCACGTAAATACTGGGCTACTGACACCGACAAGCGCGTCAACCAGGTTGACGAGCGTGAGCGTCACGTTACCGGTGTTGGTAATACTGAAGTCGTAGTCGATTACGTCTCCGTCATTGCCGGCGCCGTCAACGGTCCCGTCCTTGGTCACAGCCATGCTGGCCTGAGAGGCGAGCTCGACGGATGCCGTTGCAGCGTCGGTCGCGTCATCACCGCGCGGAGGCGTTCCCGAACCAGCGGCGTCGTTCTCTACGGTGCCGGCATCGATCTGCTCCTGAGTGAGCGCGGATGTCGCCGTTGCCGTTACCGATTCGCCCACCTCGAGCGTGCCGTCGGCGCCGGGCCATGTGTAGGTCAGCGCCGAGATGCCCACGAGGGAATCGACGATTTCCACGCCCGTGAGCGTCACGTTGCCGGTGTTGCTGAGCTCGAACGACCAGTTGACGATGTCGCCAGCGTCGGCGCGCGCTGGGTCAGCGAGAACACCACTCTTGGTGAGCTCCACGAGAGCGCGAATGGTTTCTGTCGGAACGGTGTTCGCTTCAGAGTCATCCGTGACGTCGGTGCCGTTGGGGTCAACACCATCAGCGGTCGCGATATTCACAACGGCGCCAGCATCCACGTCGTCCTGCGTGATTTCGTAGTCAGCAGTCGCCGTAGCGATTTCACCGGGAGCGAGCACACCGGGGCTAGCCGGGGTGGGCCACGTGATCGTGATCGCTGAGAGGTTCGGAAGCGGATCCGTCAGCGTGACTGAATCCAGCGTGACGTTACCCGAGTTGAGGATCTCGAACGAGTAGTCGATCGTGTCACCGAGGTCCGCCGTGCCCTGAGGCGCGCCTGACTTGCTCACGGTGATGTTCGGAGCGGGCAGAACGGTCGGAACGATGACCTCGTTGGAGGTCTCGACTACGAGAACTCCCGCCGGAGTTTCGGCAGACATATCTGCAATGTTCGAGATGAAGCCGCGGTCAACGTCTTCCTGCGTCAGCTCGTAGGTGGCGACGCCGATGACCGACTGGCCGACCGGGATCTCGCCAGGGTTGGCGGGGTCTGGCCAGGTGATGACCGGAACAGACAATCCAGGCAGCGGGTCGAGCAGCTGGCCGTCGTAAAGCGTGACGTTTCCGTCGTTGGTCACGGTGAGGGTGTACTGAATCGTGTCTCCAACAGCGCCGACGCCGCCGTTGAGGATGACGCCTTCCTTGAGCGGAGTAAGTACCGGAGCGGGAGTGATGGTCACCGTTTCAGCAGCGGTGTCATCCACCGTGGTCGCCGTGGGAGTGGTTCCCTCGGCCGTCACTTCGTTGTCGACCTTGCCGGCATCCACGTCAGCCTGCGTGAGCTCGTAGGTCGCAACCGCGGTCGCGCTTTCGCCCGGGGCCAGCGTTCCATCAGTAGCGGTCGGCCACGTGTAGGTCAGAGCGCTGAGTCCCGTGAGCGGGTCGGAGAGCTCGACATCGGTGAGCGTGACGTTACCGGTGTTGCGCACGGTGAACGAGTACTCGACGATGTCGCCGGCAAAGCCGGTAGCACCCGCCTCGAGTTCACCATCCTTTGTGGTCTCGATCGCGGCAGCAGCAGTGACAGTTGGCACGTCAATGGGGCCAACCGAATCGTCAACGGCACCGAGTGGTGACGTGGCGTCGACATCCGCCGAGTTGCTCACGTAACCGAGGTCAATGTCGTTCTGCGTGATGGCGTACCACGCGGTAGCTGTGGCCACCTCAGCGGGAGCGAGCTCGCCGTCGGCACCGGGCCACGAGTAAACGATGGTCGACAGTCCCACCAGTGGGTCGTCGATTGCGACACCCGTGAGGGTCGTGTTGCCGGTGTTTTCTAGCGTGAACTCGTACTGCACGAGATCGCCCAGAGCCGCGCCATCCGGCGTAGTCCCGACCTTGTCGATCGTGACCGAAGCCGTGCGTGCGATCGTGGGGTTTACCGCCGGGTCAGAGAACTCGAGGTACTCGGAGCCATCGGGCAGTGATCCCACGGCTTCCGCGGTGTTCGTCACTTCACCCGCGTCAACGTCTTCCTGCGTGATCGTGTAATTCGCCGTCGCCGTTGCCGTCTCGCCCGGAGCAAGCACACGGTCGACGCCGGGCCACGTGATGACCGGCGAGCTAACACCGGGCATCGAGTCAATGAGAACAACACCGGTGAGGGTGACGTTTCCGGAGTTAGTGATGCTGAAGCTGTAGTCGACGACGTCGCCTACTTCGCCCAGCTGGGTTCCCAAATCGCCCGACTTCGTGATGGTGAAGTTCGGGGCTGCCGTGAGAGGAAGGGTTGCGGAAGCCGGCTGCGTTACAGCGGAACCCGTGGGCGGAACGCCCATCGCGTTGACACTGTTGGCCACAGAACCAGCATCGATATCGCTCTGCAGCAGCGTGTACGTCGCTGTGGCCGTAACGTCATCGCCCGGGTTGAGCAGCCCGTCTGTCGCCGTCGGCCACGCGCCAAACGTCACGCCGGTGAGACCCGGCAGCTGGTCGATCAGATCGACGGATGTCAGCGAAACGTTTCCATCGTTGGTGACCGTGAAGCTGTACTCCACGGTGTCGCCCGCGACGCCCGTAGCGCCGGCCGCGAGGGCCGCGCTCTTTGTCGCACTGAGCGAGGGGTCAGCCTCGACGATCTCGGTGACGACCTCGGGTGAGGAGCCAGTAACCGGAGTGCTTTGCGCACCGGTTCCGCTGGCGGTTGCCGTGTTCACGACCTCTCCCGCGTTCACGTCGTCCTGAGTGATTATGTAGGTCGCTGTAGCGTCAACGCTTTCGCCGGGCGCGAGCGTCTGCGTGGTGTTCGCGGCAGGCCAGTCGACCGAGAGACCGGTGAGTCCGGGCAACGGGTCAGTAAGGGTGATGCCGTCGATCGTGACGTTTCCGTCGTTAGTGATCGTGAACGAGTAGGCGATCTCGTCACCGAGCTCGCCGTCGTCTGCAACAACGGCACTCTTGTCGACGGTCAGGATGGGAGCGGGCCGCACCGTCGGGATGACGACGGTGTTACTAGCCTGAGGAACAACGACGTTGTTAGGCGTCAATGCTTGAACATCTGCCGTGTTCTCGATGTAACCGAGATCGACATCAGCTTGAGTCAGCGCGTACTCCGCGGTTCCGGTGACCGACTCACCGACGCCCAAAACGCCGGGCTGGGCAGGGTCTGGCCAGACGATGTTGGGGTCACTGATGCCGGGGAGCGGGTCAACCAGCTGTCCAGCGTGCAGCGTGACGTTACCGGTGTTCGTGGCGGTAACGGAGTAGTCGATGATGTCGCCGACTTCACCGATTCCACCAGCGCGAAGCTCGCCCGTCTTGACGGCGCTCAGACTCGCGTCGGGTTCAACAACGACCGTCGCGGCCACTTGAGTGCCGTCGACGTCATCGGTGTTGGGATCAACGCCGGATGGCGTGGCGAGGTTCACGACAGAACCAGAGTCCACGTCGCTCTGCTTGAGCTCGTACGTCGCTACCGCTGTTGCGGTCGCGCCCGGAGCCAAGACGCCGTCGGTCGCGGTGGGCCAGGTGTACGTGATCGCCGAGAGATCTACGAGCGGATCCGCCAGCGTCACTCCGGTGAGCGTGACGTTGCCATCGTTTGTGATGGTGAACGAGAATTCGACGGTGTCGCCGGCTTCACCCTCAGAACCGGATTCCAGCGCGCCGGTCTTGGTCGCCGAAATAGCAGCGGTCTGAGTGACGAGAGGCGTGACGGCGGCGGGTGAGTCGTCCGTGACGGCAGCGCCGTCGCGAGCAGACTCGGCGTCACCGGTCGCGGTGTTGCTCACCGAACCAGCATCGACATCCGCCTGAGTGATTGTGTAGTTCGCCGTGGCCGATACGGACTCGCCGGGAGCAAGTTCGCCATCGACGCCAGAGACCCATTCGCCGTAGACGAGAGCACTGAGGCCTGCGAGCGAGTCGGTGATCGCGGCATCCGTCAGCGTGACGTTTCCGTCGTTGAGCAGCGTGATCGTGTAGCTGATGGTGTCGCCGACGACACCGGTGCCGTTGAGCACGGCGGCCTTGGTGGTGACAAGAACGGGAGCGGCAGCATCGGTCGTGACGGTGACGGTGTTGGAGTCCTCATCGAGGATGTCGCCAGCGGGCGTCGACGCGAGCACGCTTGAGTCGTTGTCGACAGAACCGTTATCGATGTCGTCCTGAGTGAGTTCGTACGTCGCCGTGGCGGTGAGAACGTCATTCGGGCCGAGCGAACCGGCAGGGTTGCCGTCCCAATCGTCATAACTAATCGCCGAAACGCCATCGAGCTGATCAATGATGCTGATGGAGCTCAGCGTGACGTTGCCGGTGTTGGTGACCGTGAACGTGAAGGAAACCGTGTCTCCGAGACCACGGTCGGCAGGAGCTGCGTCCTCCGACTTGACGATCGTGATTCCGGCGTCGGGAGCGAGTGGCACGGTTGCCGCGGTGGTCGCGTTAGCGACGGCACCGCGCGACGGAGTACCGGATGCGGTCACGGTGTTCACGACGGAACCCGAGTCGACATCCGCCTGCGTCACAACGTAGTCATCGGCCGTTGCCAACACGCTGTCGCCGGGATCGAGCTGGCCAGAGACGCCGCTGGGGAACGTGCCGAAGACGGGAGTGACCCCCGCCAAAGCATCGTTGAGGGTCACACCACTGAGCGTGACGTTACCGGTGTTGGTAACGGTGAAGCTCCAGTCGATCAGGTCGCCCGCATCTTGGGCGGCGGTGCCGGACTTCGTGACCGAGATGCCGGGAGCGGCGGCCGCTGTCGGAGTCGTCACCGAAGAGACCGGGCTTTCGATCGGCACAGCGCCGAGGAGCGTTCCCTCTGACTTCACCGTGTTCGTTACCGAACCGGCGTCGAGATCCGCTTGAGTGATCGTGTAATTCGCCGTTGCCGTCGCGATCTCGCCGGGCAAGAGGGTCGTCGAGGAAAGCGTCGGAGTCGCAGCGCCGAGGAGCGGATCGTTAAGAACAAGGTTGTCGACCGTGACGTTACCGGTGTTCTCCACGGAGAACGAGTAGGTGATCTGAGTTCCCGCAGCCGCGGGGCTCGGAACCGTGCTTGCCGTTTTGATCGTGGTCAACTCGGGACGCTGCAAACCAGTCGCCACCGTTACCGGGCCAGACGATGCATTGACCTCGGGAGCGCCTCCGGGAGGCTGGGCGCTGACGGTCGCGGTGTTCGTGACTGTGCCGAGGTTAATGTCATCTTGATCGATAACGTACGAGGCGGTCGCAACGGCGGTCTCGCCGGGCGCGAGTTCGTTGTCGGCTCCCGGCCAGACAAACGTCGGGGTACCGAGGCCGGGAAGGCTGTCGACCAAAGTGACGACGGTGAGAGTCTGGTTTCCCGTATTGCGCATCGTCATGGTGAAGACAACAGTGTCGCCGAGGACTCCATCGCCGATCACTTCGGAGGTCTTTTCCACCGTGATGCCGGGGTTAGGAGTAATCGACACCGTTTCGGAGTCGGTCTCGGTGAACGGCGTTCCCGACGGCGGGGTCGCGGTGAGCGTTGCGGTGTTACTGACCGAGCCAGCATCTACATCGGACTGCTTCACCGTGTAGTTGGCGGTTGCCGTGACGGTTTGACCCGGGGTGAGCACACCAGCAGTGCCCGGCCAGGTGTACGAAATCGTGCCGAGATCAGTCAGTGGATCGCTGACGGCAACGCCCGTGAGCGTGACGTTTCCGGTGTTCTTTGTCGTGAAGGTGTACGTGATCACATCGCCGGCAACGCCGACAGAACCGGCCGCGAGGGCTCCAGTTTTGGAGAACGTCGCGACGGGGTTAGCGGCGACCGTCGGAGTGATGACCTGGTCCGAGGGGTCGGTGATGACGCCGGCGGAGGGCGACGTGCCCTGACCCGTTGCCGTATTCGTGACGGAGCCCGCGTTCACATCGGACTGCTTGATCGTGTACTTCGCGGTGGCGACAACCTGCGTGTTGGGTTGCAGTGTTCCCGTCACTCCGCCTGGCCACGCGCCGTAGGTGAGCGTGCTGAGGCCCGAGAGCGGGTCACTCGCCGACACCGACGTGAGGGTCGTGTTTCCCGTGTTGCGCACGGTGATCGTGTACGTGATGACGTCGCCGACGGCACCGGTTCCGGCAACGCTCGAGGTCTTGGTGGTCAGGATGCCGGGAACGCGCGTGGCGGTCGGGGTCGCAACGGCGGCAGACGACGCTGTGGTGTTCGGGCCAGCGGGCGGCTTGCCCGAAACCGACGCCGTGTTGTTTACAACGCCAGCGTTCTGGTCGGCCTGGCGGATGACGTAGTCAGCGGTTGCCGTGATGGTCTGACCGGGAGCGAGGCGGCCTACCGTGCCGCTGGTCCAGGTGCCGTAGGTGAGTGCGCTGAGACCGGGGAGCGGGTCGGCGATGATCACGTTGGTCAGCGTGACGTTACCGGTGTTCTCCGCGGTGAAGGTGTAGCGGATGGTGTCGCCCACGACGCCCGTGCCGGGAGCAACGATGGCCGCCGTCTTGTCGAGCGTGATCGTGGAGTTCGATGCGAGGGGAAGGGTTGCCGGAGCAGTGGCCGTTGCGGGTGAACCACGCGGCGGAGTACCCGATCCATTAGCGGTGTTCGAGACAGCGCCGGCGTCGATGTCAGCCTGAGTGAGAACGTACGTCGCGGTCGCCGAAACGCTCTGGCCCGGAGCCAAGGTTCCTGCCGTCGATGGCCAGGTGCCGTAGGTGACGGCGGAGATGCCGGGGAGAGAGTCAGTAACCGATACCGAGGTAAGCGTCACATTGCCCGAGTTCGTGAGCGCGAGGCTCCACGTGACAACGTCACCAGCAACACCCTGCGCACCCGGTGCGAGAGCGCCCGACTTGGTCACACCGATCTTCGGTGCAGACGCGATCGTCGGCGTGACGAGCTGCGGCGACGGAGCAGTGACGACAGCGCCGGTCGGAGGCGTTCCCGTGGCCGTCGCAGTGTTCTTGACCGAACCGGCGTCGACATCCGCCTGCGTGATTGTGTAGGTGGCGGTACCGGTGACGGTGCCGTTGGGGTTGAGCTGGCCGCTGACGCCACCCGACCATACGTAGGTTGGGGTGCTGAGACCCGAGAGGGGGTCGGTCAGGGTGACGCCCGTGAGCGTCACGTTACCGGTGTTCTTCGCGGTGAACGTGTACGTAATCGTGTCGCCGATCACGCCGGTTCCGGTGCCACCCACCACAGCGCTCTTGGTGGTGACGAGTGCGGGAGACGCCGCAACCGTGGGCACGACCGCCTGCGTCGAGGTTGCTGTAGCAACCGGGCCCGACGGCGGTGTTCCGGATGCCGTAGCCGTGTTCTTCACAGAGCCCGCGTTCACGTCGGACTGCTTGATTGTGTACGTCGCCGTCGCGGTTACCTGCGCGTTGGGAGCGAGAACTCCGGTGGTGCCGCTCGGCCACGTGCCGAAGGTCACAGCCGAGAGATCCGCGAGAGAGTCAGTGATGCCGACGCTCGAGAGCGTGACGTTACCGGTGTTCTTGACGACGAAGGAGAAGGTGACGGTGTCGCCGACCTTGTTCGCGCCCGCCGCGGTAGCGCCGGTCTTGGAGACAGTGAGCTTGGCGGTCGTAGCGAGAGGCACTGTGGCGCTGCTCGTCTTCGGAGCAGCGGCGCCGCCGATGACTCCCGTGCCCGTTGCCGTCGCGGTGTTCGCGATCGAACCCGCATCGACATCCGATTGCTTCACCGTGTACGTCGCGGTAGCAGTGACTTGAGTGTTTGGCGCGAGCGTTCCTGTGGTGCCCGACGGCCACGTTCCGTAAGTGATCGCCGAGAGGCCCGAGAGGGGGTCGGTTACCGCAGCATCCGTGATCGTGACGTTTCCGGTGTTACGGATGACGAAGCTGTACGTGACGACCTCGCCAGCAACTGACGTGGAGCCAGCCGGCAGCGTGCCCGACTTCACCAGCGACAGAGTGGGGGCCGGGGTGACCGTGGTCGTGACCACGGGGTTGGAGTCATCGTCAACGGGAACCGCGCCCGGAGCGGTGCCATCAGCCGACGCAATGTTGGTGATGGAGCCAGCGTCAACATCCGACTGCCTCACGGTGTAACTCGCAAGAGCGGTTGCCGTCTGGCCCGGAGCGAGGGTGCCCGCAACGCCAGGCCACGTGATGACCGGTGTCGCCAGGCCCACGAGCGAGTCGGTCAGAGTGACACCCGTGATGGTCTGGTTTCCCGTGTTCGCGATCGAGATCGAGTACGTGATCGAGTCGCCAACTTTGGCACCCGAAGTCACGTTGGCCGACTTCGTGGTGGTGAGCTGAGGCGCACCCGTGATCGTGGGCACGTTGGCGGTCGACGGCGCAGAGGTCGCGGTTGCGTTTGTCGGAGTCTTGCCCGAGACAGTCGCCGTGTTCGCTACCGAACCAGCGTTGACGTCAGCCTGCTTCACCGTATAGGTGGCTGTTGCTGTCGCCGTCTCGCCCGGAGCAATGCGCCCGGCAGTCGCGGTGGGCCAGGTGTAGACGGGTGCCGAAAGCCCCACGAGCGAGTCCGCAATGGCGACCCCCGTCATCGTGACGTTTCCGGGGTTAGTGATCGTGAACGAGAAGGTCATCGTGCTGCCGACTCCGCCGGTGCCCGACGTGACAGCACCCGTCTTCGCCACGGCGAGAGCACCGTTCGCGGCGACAGCAACGGTGGCCGGGTCAGTGGCCGAGACAGCAGCACCGGTGGGAGGTGTACCGCGCGTGGTTGCCGTGTTGGCGACCGAGCCAGCGTCGACATCCGACTGCTTCAAAATGTAGGTTGCCGTGGCAGTAACCTGCGTGTTCGGTAGCAAGCGGCCTGCGGTTCCGCTGGGCCACGTACCGAACGTGACGGCGGAAAGTCCGGGCAGTGGGTCGGTGATTCCCACGCTCGTGAGCGTGACGTTACCCGTATTGCGCACCACGAAGCTGTAGTTGACGGTGTCGCCAGCAACGCCGGTCGCCCCGGGCGCCAGCACGCCATCCTTGGCGAGCGAGATCGTACGCACGGAAGCGATCGTGGGCGTCGTGACCTGCGCCGAGGGGTCAGTGACAGTGGTTCCGCCGAAGTTGCCGGTAGACGTTGCGGTGTTCTTGACCGAACCAGCATCGACATCGGACTGCACGATTGTGTAGGTCGCCGTGGCGGTGACCTGCGCGTTAGGCGCAAGTGTTCCGGCAACCCCGCCGGGCCACGTGCCGTAAGTCAGCGCCGAAAGTCCTGTGAGTGGGTCGGCAATGGAGACGCCCGTCAGCGTGACGTTACCGGTGTTCTTCGCAACAAACGTGTACGTGATGACATCGCCCACCGCGCCAGTCCCTGCAACGCTTGCGGACTTCTGCGTATCAATCGCGGGAGCCGAAGCCACTGTCGGAACGACTGCCTGCGGCGACGTCGCTGAAACAGTTCCGCCGCCGGGGATGGTGCCGGATGCCGTCGCCGTGTTCTTGACCGAGCCCGCGTTAACGTCAGCTTGCTTGATGGTGTACGTCGCGGTAGCGGTGACCTGAGTGTTGGGGGCCAGCGTGCCTGCCGTGCCACTCGGCCACGTGCCGAATGCGACGGCGGAGAGGTCCGGCAGGGTATCGGTGATGCCGACGCCAGTGGCGGTGACGTTACCGGTGTTGCGCACGACGAAGGAGAACGTGATGGTGTCTCCGACAGAGCCGTTACCGGTCGTGATCGCACCCGACTTGGAGACGGTGAGTGCGGGGCCAGCCGTGATCGGAACCGTGGCGGGGCTGACGCTGGTGACGGCGGCACCGGTGGGCGGGGTTCCTGAACCGGTTGCTGTGTTCGAAACCGAGCCGGCATCCACGTCACTCTGCTTCAGCGTGTAGGTCGCTGTTGCCGTAACCGACTGCCCCGGGGCGAGCGTACCGGCGGTGCCGGACGGCCACGTGCCGTAAGTCAGCGCAGAAAGATCGGGCAGCGAGTCGGCTGCCGACACGGAGGTCAGGGTCACGTTGCCCGCGTTGGTGAGTTTGATCGAGAAGTTCACAGTGTCGCCAGCGCGGCCGGTAGAGCCGGCGGCGAGCGCGCCCGACTTGAGCGTGGTGATGACGGGGTTCGCGGCCGCTGTCGGAACGGTGACCTCGTCCGAGGGGTCAGTCACGGTGGTTCCACCGTGGGTTCCGCTACCGGTTGCCGTGTTCCTGACCGAGCCGGCATTCACATCGGACTGCTTAATTGTGTAGGTCGCGACCGCGGTAACGGTCTGGCCGGGAGCAAGAACGCCCGTAGCACCGGGCCACGTGTAGGTCAGTGCCGAGAGGCCGGAAAGCGGGTCAGTAATCGTGACGCCAGAGAGCGTGACGTTTCCATCGTTCTTCGCGGTGAACGAGTAGTTGATGACGTCGCCGACCTTGCCGGTTCCCGAACCGGCGAGTGCTGCCGACTTTGTGGTCGTGATGACGCGGGTCGGTGCGACCGTGGGCACAACAGACTCGGCGGAAGGCTGGGTCACTGTGGCGCCGGTCGGAGTCTTAGCCGTGGCGGTTGCCGTGTTCTTGACCGAACCGGCATCCACGTCAGACTGCTTGACCGTGTAGGTGGCGGTACCGGTGGCGGTCTGGCCCGGAGCGAGCACTCCCGAGGCACCGGGCCACGTTACCGAGATGGGGCTCAGACCCGAGAGCGGGTCAGCCAGAACGACCTGGCTCAGGGTGACGTTTCCGTCATTCTTCACGCTGAAGGTGTACGTGACGACGGAGCCGACAGCGCCGGATCCCGTTGTGTAGGCACCCGACTTGGTGACGATCATCTTGGCGTCGGCCGTGATCGGAACGGTAGCGGGCGTCGTGCGCGTCACGTCAGCTCCGGTCGGAGGGGTGCCCTTCGCGGTCGCGCTGTTCACGATGGCGCCGGCATCAACATCCGACTGCTTCACCGTGTAGGTGGCCGTTGCGGTAACGGACTGACCGGGCGCAAGGGTGCCGACGGTTCCGGGCCACGTGCCGTACGTGATGGCAGAGAGGCCGGAGAGCGGGTCAGTGATTCCCGCGTTCGTGAGGGTCACGTTGCCCGAGTTGGTGAGAACGAACGAGTAGTTCACGGTGCCGCCCGCGGTCGAGCCGCCCGCGAGCGCTCCCGACTTAGTCAGCGAGACGGCGGGAGTGCGCGTTTGCAGCGGAACATCCACGCGAGGGGATGCCGCAGTAACAGCAGTGCCGCTGGGCGACGTTCCCGAGCCGGTGGCGGTGTTGCGCACCAGTCCGGCATCCACGTCGGACTGTTTCACGGTGTAGGTCGCGGTGGCGGTCACGGTCTGGCCCGGAGCGAGAGTTCCGGCGGTTCCCGGCCACGAGTAGGTCAGAGCGGAGAGCCCGACGAGCGGGTCAGCGATCGTCACGCCGGTGAGGGTGACGTTTCCGGTGTTCTTGGCGCTGAAGTTGTAGGTGACAACGCTGCCGACGCCCTTGGGGTTGGCTACGGTGCCCGACTTCGTGGTGGTGAGCCCCGGAGCTGCTGGCGCTGTTGCCAAGGTCACTTCATTGCTGAGGCCCGTGACGGCAACGTTCTTGGGGGTGCGGCCAGTCGACGTGGCCTGGTTCACGATCTTGCCGGCGTTAACGTCGGCCTGCTTCACCGTGTAGGTCGCGGTTCCCGTGGCGGTTTGGCCTGGGGCAAGACGACCGGCGGTTCCTGGCCACGTGACTGCAATGGCAGACAACCCGGTGAGGGGGTCAGTCAAGGTCACCGAGGTAAGGGTGACGTTACCGGTGTTCTTGACCGAGAACGAGTAGTTGACGGTGTCGCCGACGTTACCGACTCCAGCGCCGGCGTACGCGGCAGTCTTCTTGGTTTCGAGAACAGCATTCACCGGGATGGGAGTGGTGCGGTTGGCCGTCGCGACGGGCTTCACGCCGCCGTCGGCATCTGTTCCGGTGGCGGTCGCCGTGTTCGCGATCGAGCCAGCATCCACGTCGGCCTGAGTCAGGGTGTAGGTCGCCGTACCGGTGGCGGAAGCGCCAGCCGCAAGCGCACCAGCGGTTCCCGTCGGCCAGGTGTAGGTAATCGCCGAGAGACCGGGAAGCGGGTCGGTGACCGCGACGCCAGTGAGGGGCGAGTCGCCGTTGTTCTTGATGGTGAAGGTGTAGTTGAGGGTGTCGCCTGCGCGGCCCGTAGCTCCACCGGCGAGCGCGCTCGTCTTGGAGAGCGCAATCGAGGAGAGCAGTACGCGGGTAGAGTCCTCCCCGGATGCGGGGCTATCTCCCACGACTGTGCTCGCTGTAGCCGAGGCAGTGGAGTCATAACTGGCTGTTGTTGGCCCGTTCGCTACGCAGGTGTAGGTGTATGACTCAAGCGGGGCCAGTGTCACCCCCGTGAGCGTACGTGCACAGTCTGTTTGGTCATCCGCGACGACAATGTTCTGCAGAATTCCGACGCCGGAGTTGGTCACGGTAATGGTGAACGTTGCCGCTTCGGTTGCCGTGCGCGATTGCTGATCGAGCGTTCCGTCGTAGGTCTTGGAGATATTGATTCCGGCACTGGGCACAGAAAGGATGGCGTTCTGTAGCAAGTAGGAGTCACCGCTCGTGCTCATGCGGAGGTTCACCGAGGTGTCGCCAGCCTGCACGTTGGGCAAATCGACGGTTGCGACATCCACACTCTGGTTAGTGAAGGGACCAACGTCGAGCGGAGCGGTGTATCGAACAGAGCCCTCCCCTCGGCCAATACCGATGTTGCCATTATTGCCCGCACTATTCGCTATCTGCGTATAGCCACCGTTGCCGCGCGAGTATTCGGCAATATCACCCTGGATGATGCGGTCACCTTCGTACAGCGAGAAGCCAGCGCGGGTTCCGGTTTCAATAGCGCTGAACCCGTTGAAGGCAACTGTCAACGGTGCCTCAGCGGCGGTCATTCGAACGTGACCTTCGTAGAAGATGATGCGGTGCGGCTGCGAGAGCGGCTGGGTCGGGATGTAGATGCCGTAGTCATAGACGACGGTGAGCGTCCAGCCGGCGTAGCAACCAGCTCCCTGTGGTGCCCACAGGTCTCCAGCGGAAATGGTGAGTGGTGTTCCGGTGACGGCTCCGGTGAAGGACGTCGTAACGTCAGCACTGGCGCTGTAGTAAATCGACGTGGGCGTGCCGACAGGGTCTTCCAGCATTGTCGTGGGCGCGATCGTCGTGACCGGGCCGAGGCCGACCTGGAGTTTCGCCGGCGACGTGCGGTACCCCGTCGGGGAACCGGCAGGCATCGTGGCGATTCCGCGCGTGGCATTCGGCGTTGCACAGGCATAGTCGCTCACGCCGGTGTACGAGCCGGTGTTTGCGCTCCAGCTGAGAATCGCTTTCTCGACCGACGCACCGGCGGGAATCGTGATGTTCGCCGAGCTGGAGTTGGTGGTGAAGCCGGCTACCGTGTTCGAGTTTTCGAGGTAGAAGTTGTCATTGGCGGTATTGATGTTGCCGCCGGAGGCCGAGTGCAAGTCGGTACACGTACCGATTTGGGCGGCCGTATAGAGCGGGCGATTACAGGCGAGCACGCCGTTACCGGCCATGAGGAAATCGCCGTTGACGGTGGTCTGGTAGCTGGGAGACGTACCGGCGTTGGTACCCCATTGCACAACAGCAGCTTCGGCAGAAGTCGTCGGCATGACGGTGAGACCGGTAACGAGAAGACCGAAGGCGACGATTGACGCCACACCCCGCATTAACGTGCTTCGAGCGCTACGCCGAGTGCGCTCTACGCCAATGCTGTTGTGCCGCAATTCTCTCTCCCCCGGGTTTAAATCCCTGACTTTGCGGGTCATCGCATCGTCAATGATTTGCCCTTCGGGTGAGCGCATCTCCCTTAACCATAAACCAGTGATTGAGGATTAACACGAGAAAGACAGGTTTTTCTCGTGTATTTGTAGTGCAAATGTGATGCACTTACGCCTGCTCATTTCTTTGCTCTCGCCGTTTGCACGCTATTAATCCAGTGCAGCGACTGTTAATCTCAGAGGATGCAGCCACCTTGGACTCCCGACGGCCCCGACCTTGTGGTGCACGGTGATAATCTTCCTGCGATCAGCGCCTTGCCCGACGAGAGCTTTCGGCTGATCTACATCGATCCCCCCTTCAACACCGGGCGCACTCAGCGCCGCCAAGCGATCAGCACCCAGCGATCAGCCGAAGGCAGTCGCACCGGCTTCGGCGGCAATAGCTACGACACCATCAAGGGAGTGCTCTACTCGTACGACGACACTTTCGCTGACTACTGGGAGTTTCTCGAACCCCGGCTTCAGGAGGCCTGGCGCCTTCTCGACGATCGCGGCACCCTCTACCTGCACCTCGACTACCGCGAAGTTCACTACGCCAAGGTCGCCCTCGATGCCCTCTTCGGCCGCGACAGCTTTCTCAACGAAATCATTTGGGCCTACGACTACGGTGCTCGTGCCACCAAAAAGTGGCCGTCGAAGCATGACACGATTCTCGTCTACGTCAAGAACCCCAAAAACTACTATTTCAACAACGAAGAAGTTGATCGCGAGCCCTACATGGCTCCTGGCCTCGTGACCGCCGAGAAGGCCGCCCGCGGAAAACTACCCACAGATGTGTGGTGGCACACCATCGTCTCCCCCACCGGCAAGGAGAAGACGGGTTATGCCACCCAGAAGCCCGAGGGCATTCTGCGGCGCATTGTTCAGGCATCCAGCCAGCCGGGCGATTGGGTACTCGACTTCTTTGCCGGCAGCGGAACCACCGGCGCCGTTGCTCAAGCGCTCAAGCGGCGCGTTGTGCTCGTAGAACAAAACCCCGCCGCGATTGAAATCATCACGAGTCGCCTCTCACCTGAGACTGCATTCGCTAAAGTGAGCGCATGAGAAATCGCGACGAAATCGAGTGCTGGCTCACCGACATGGACGGTGTGCTCGTACACGAGAACCACCCCGTGCCCGGCGCCGCCGAACTTCTACAGAAGTGGCGTGACGAAGAGAAGCCCTACTTGGTTCTCACCAACAACTCGATCTTCACCCCGCGCGACCTCAGCGCCCGCCTTAAGGCTTCTGGCCTCGACGTGCCCGAGTCCGCGATTTGGACCTCGGCTCTTGCCACAGCAGATTTCCTGAAGGAACAGATCCCCGGAGGCAGCGCCTTCGTCATCGGTGAGGCCGGAATCACGACCGCCCTTCACGAGGCCGGTTTCATCATGACTGAGACCAACCCCGACTACGTCGTGATCGGCGAGACCCGCAACTACTCATTCGAAGCCATCACCAAGGCCATTCGCCTCATTGGCAACGGCAGCCGCTTCATTGTCACTAATCCGGATGCCACTGGTCCGAGCGCCGACGGCCCCCTGCCCGCCACGGGAGCGGTCGCCGCTCTCATCACCAAGGCCACGGGACGCGAGCCCTACATCGTCGGCAAGCCCAACCCCATGATGTTCCGCTCGGCACTCAACAAGATTGGTGCGCACAGCGAGACGACCGGCATGATCGGTGACCGCATGGACACCGACATCGTCGCCGGCATCGAGGCAGGCCTTCACACCGTCTTGGTGCTCACGGGCATTAGCGACCAAAAAGAAATCGACCGCTACCCGTTCCGCCCGAACGAAGTTCTCGACAGCGTCGCCGACCTGCTGAACTAACTTTCAGGCGTTTGCGGTTGGGATACGGATGCCGTGAGGGCATCGTCTCCCGCTCGCGTGGCGAAGCAGTAGTAATCGCGGTTGCCGGCATCCCAGTCGTCGGCGGTCGCGGCGAAGCTGGTGACAATCTCGAGATCGGCAAATGATTGAGCGGCCGCGAAGTCGATAACGGAGTCGGTCGAGCAGGCCTGCGCCGTGCGTGAGGCCAGCGCTTCGGCATCCGGATACGGATCGGATGCCGCGTCGTCGAACTGACCGACCGTGAGCAGCTGGGCTGCGTGCGGTTGAGCGCAGTCGATGACGGTGTATTCCTGCTCCCACGCAGAAGCGAAAGGCTCAAGACATTCGCCGCCCGCGAGTTCATCCCACTGGTACGTGCCGGGCGCGACGGGCCCGACCACAGGAACAGTCTCGGTGGGAACAGCCGTGGGGGTTGCCGAGGCGGCAACGGCGGGTTCTATGGTGTCGCCGATGCGAGTGCCCAGCAAGAACAGGGCGACCAGCGCGAGCGCTGCAACGAGCCCGCCGCCGACCGCTAAGGCGATCATCTGGCCGCGTGGAATCGGGGGGCGCGGGGGCGGAGGAACGCGCTGCCGCACCACAACAGCCGACGAGGGCGCAGCGAGAACCTGGTCGTCGTACTCAACGAATTTGTCCTCACCAAAGAGGTCACCCACCGCGTCGTGCTCGACGGATTCCGCTTCCGCTGAAATTCCCGCGAGCGACTGCGCATTCATGACTTCGGTTGCACCATCGAGCGCAGGATCCACGGCGGGAGGCACGTGGCTCTGACGGCGAGTGGGCGCGGCCATTGCCGCAGTGGGAAGGTCAGCCACATCCATCGCTCCCGTGGGGAGATCGCTGATGTCCATCGCACCGGTGGGGAGGTCGGCCACATCCATTGCGCCGGTCGGGAGGTCGCTCAGATTCATGGCGCTCGTGGGTAGCTCGGCGATGTTCATCGCTTCGGTCGCGGGCGGTTCGACGAGCGGTGCCGGGGGCGAAGCCTGCTGCGACGCGGGCGGGGTCTCCCCCGCAACTGGCGGGAGCTTAAGCAGCCCGGGAATCTCTGGGGTCGCCGGGGGCGCCGCGGCGGCCGGAGTCGCGGGAGCGGGAGTGAGGGGAGGTAGCGGCACCTCGAGCGCGGTCGCTCCCGGAACGACGGGTGCGGGCGGTGCGACGGGAGGAACCGGCGGCGCTGCCGCGGCTGGCGGAACCGGAGGAACTGACGCGGCCGGAGGCATCACGGGCGGCGTAGCGGGAGACGGCGGAGCGGCGGGTGCTGCGGGTGCTGCCGCCTCGTCGATCTGGCGCGGCAGTACGCGGGTGGGTTCCTCAGGCTCGGTCGGCTCGGGGGGATTCGCAGGCGGAGTCGCCGGAGGAGTCTCGGGATCGCTCGGAGTCAGTCCCCAGTTGAAAGAGGACTGCCGAGGCTCGTTGCCGTTGCCGGCTCCCGAGGAGTTTTCTCCGGATGTCACGGAGTCAGCCCCAGTTCACCCAACCCAATCGCGGAGTAGTAGGGGTAGCCAGCAGCTTCGATGCGTTCCTTGGCACCCGTGTCGCGGTCGACCACAACGGCAACGCCGGCGATGATCGCGCCAACCTTTTCAAGAGCTTCGATCGCAGCGAGCGGCGAACCACCCGTGGTCGACGTGTCTTCGAGAACAATCACGCGCTTGCCTTCGAGCTCGGGGCCCTCAACTTGGCGGCCGCGGCCGTGATCCTTGGGCTCCTTGCGAACAACGAAGGCGTGATAGCTGAGGCCGCGAGCGGCACCCTGGTGAAGCATGGCCGAGGCGATCGGGTCGGCGCCCATCGTCATCCCGCCGACAGCAAAGATGTCGGGGATGTCCGCGATGAGGTCAATCATGACCTGGCCGATAAGGGGCGCGACACGGTGGTCGAGGCTAACTCGACGCATGTCGACGTAGTACGTGGCCTTCTTTCCGCTCGTCAAAGTGAAGTCGCCGTGGAACACGGCATCGGCGGAAATGTGCTCAATGAGCTGCTGCTTGGCGTCGGTCACGAGTACAGAATACCCATTGTGGGCAAAGCCTTAGAGGCTGCTCTGGCCCAGAATCAGCAAAGCGCCCGACAGAACGACGCCGATAAAGCCCAAGATAGCCACGATGGTGGCGTTGCGACGGTCGAGCCGATCGGCCCGTTCTGCGTCTTTAAGGCACTGCTCCGCTTCGTCGTCTACGAGGGTGAGCGGCTGCATGTTTCGACTCTACGGTGCGGCCCTGACACTGTCGTCGCCCAATACAGGGGTAGACCTATTACCGTTGAACCATGCGCATTGCCACCTGGAACGTGAACTCCATCAGAACCCGAGTTGGTCGCGTCGTCGACTGGCTTCTTCGCGAAGATATTGACGTTCTCGCGATGCAAGAAATCAAGTGCAAGCCGGAGCAGTTTCCGATGGACGCCTTCACTGAGGCTGGCTACGAGGTCGAACTCCACGGGCTCAACCAGTGGAACGGCGTCGCGTTCGCGAGCCGTCTCCCGATGGATGACGTGACCGTCGGTTTCGACACCCAGCCCGGTTTCGGCAAGCCCCTCGATGACGGCACCGTGCCCATCGAAGCCCGCGCCATTGGCGTCACGGTCGAAGGCGCGCGCCTCTGGAGCCTGTACGTGCCCAACGGCCGCGAGCTCGATAACCCGCACTACCCCTACAAGCTCGAATGGCTCGCCAATCTCAAGACCCAGGCCGCCCAGTGGATGAGCGAGAACCCCGAGCAGCCGTTAGCGCTCATGGGCGACTTCAACATCGCCCCCTTCGACCACGACGTCTGGGACATCACGGCGTTCGAGGGCAAGACTCACGTGAGCGACGCCGAGCGCGCCGCCTTCCGCGCCTTCGAAGAGGCCGGGATGATCGACGCTCTCCGCAGCCGCAACATCGAGGGCTACACCTACTGGGATTACCAGCGCCTGCGCTTTCCCCGCAACGAGGGCATGCGCATCGACTTTGTGATGGGCTCACCCGCGTTCGATGAACTCGTCACCGAAGCATCCATCGACCGTGAAGAGCGCAAGGGTGATGGCCCGAGCGACCACGTTCCCGTCGTCGTCGATCTCGCGATCGATACCGAGAACGACGACGATCGGCCGATGTTTCTGTAGCCGCTAGGCCGGAGCAGCGCCGGGGCCGCGCGTAACCTGCAGGCCATCGCCACCGCTGGCGAGCCCCACGAGCACGGTGTCTCCATCGCGAATGTGACCGGCGAGCAACGCCTTGGCGAGCTTGTCGTCGATTTCGCGCTGCATGAGGCGGCGTAGCGGACGCGCACCGTAGATCGGGTCGTAGCCGCGCTCGGCGAGCCAGCTGCGAGCATCCGGAGTCACCGCCAGTTGCAGACGGCGATCGGTGAGGCGCTTGCTGAGACGGTCGATGTCGAGCTCAACGATCTGGCTGAGATCGTCGGTCGACAGCGGCTGGAACACCACGATGTCATCGAGACGGTTGATGAACTCGGGCTTGAACGACTTACGCACGAGGTCGTCGACGGCGGCCTTGCGAGCATCCCACGGCAACTCTTGGTCGGTGATGAACTGGCTGCCCAAGTTGCTGGTCAGAATAAGAATCACGTTGCGGAAGTCGACTGTGCGGCCCTGACCATCGGTCAAGCGCCCGTCGTCGAGCACCTGGAGAAGAACGTCGAAGACCTCCGGATGCGCCTTCTCGACCTCGTCGAGCAGGATCACCGAATAGGGGCGCCGACGAACGGCCTCGGTCAACTGACCGCCCTGTTCGTACCCGATGTAGCCGGGAGGGGCACCGACGAGTCGCGAGACGGAGAACTTCTCGCCGTACTCGCTCATGTCGATGCGTACGAGAGCTTTCTCGTCGTTGAAGAGGTACTGGGCCAGGGCCTTGGCAAGCTCGGTCTTTCCAACGCCGGTGGGGCCGAGGAACAGGAAGGATCCGGTGGGGCGGTCGGGATCGGAAATGCCGGCGCGGGTACGGCGCACAGCTTCAGAAACGGCCTGCACGGCATCCTTCTGGCCGATGAGGCGCTTGCCGAGTTCTGCTTCGAGGTGAAGCAGCTTCTCGGTCTCGCCCTCGGTGAGTCGGTCGACCGGGATGCCCGTCCACGCCGCGACGACGGCAGCGATGTCTTCCTCGGTCACCTGGTCATTGACCATGCGCGGGCCGGTGGGCTCGTTGCTTTCGGCCGTAGCAATTGCTTCTTCGATCGCGGGGATCGTCTCGTAGTTGAGCTTGGAGGCCTTCTGGTATTCACCATCGCGCATCGCACGGTCAAGTTCGATGCGAGCGTCGTTGAGGCGAGTCTTGAGGTCGCCGACACCCGTGAGGCTCGACTTTTCGAGCTTCCAGCGTGCTTCGAGTTCACTCAAGTGCTTGCTCTGCACGGCGAGGTCTTCGCGCAGTTTGGTCAAACGAGCCTTCGAGGCGTCGTCTTTTTCTTTCTTGAGAGCGAGCTCTTCAATACGCAGTCGATCAACGGCACGCTTGAGCTGGTCGATCTCGACGGGCGAAGAATCGATCTCCATTTTGAGACGGCTCGCGGCTTCATCAATCAGGTCGATTGCCTTGTCGGGAAGTTTGCGCCCGGAGATGTAACGGTTGCTGAGTGTCGCTGCTGAGACGAGTGCAGAGTCCGCAATCGCAACCTTGTGGTGCGCTTCGTAGCGCTCCTTGAGCCCACGAAGAATCGCGACGGTGTCTTCGACCGACGGTTCGCCAACGAACACCTGCTGAAAGCGACGCTCGAGTGCGGCATCCTTCTCGATGTATTGACGGTACTCGTCGAGGGTCGTTGCCCCGATGAGGCGCAGTTCACCGCGGGCGAGCATGGGCTTGAGCATGTTGGATGCCGCTACCGAGCCGTCGCCGCCGCCCGCGCCCATGAGGGTGTGCAGTTCGTCGATGAAGGTGATGATCTCACCGTCGGAGTCTTTGATCTCTTTGAGAACGGCCTTGAGGCGCTCTTCGAACTCTCCGCGGTACTTGGCGCCAGCGACGAGCGCGGCGAGGTCGAGAGAGATGAGCTGCTTGTCTTTGAGCGAGTCGGCAACGTCGCCCGCGATGATGCGCTGAGCGAGACCTTCCACGACGGCCGTCTTGCCGACGCCGGGCTCACCTATCAGTACCGGGTTGTTCTTGGTACGCCGGGTGAGCACTTGGCTCACTCGACGAATCTCGGAGTCTCGCCCGATTACAGGGTCGAGCTTGCCGCTGCGGGCAATCTCGGTGAGATTGACCCCGTACTTCTCGAGAGCACTCTTCTGCTCTTCGTCGGTACTTGGGGCACCCTGCATGTTCGCCATTAAAAACCCTCCACAAACTTGAGTTAAGACGACTCAAGTTTACACCCGCTCGAACGCTTATGGCTAGAGAAAGGCTATGCGCTTCGGGCGATCAGGAAAGAAGTGAGAGAATTTATTAGTGCACGCTGAGTCCCCGAACGATCTCCAGTCCTTTCAAGTGAATCTCACGGGGGTCGTCGACCTCCTGAGCAAGCACATCTACTCCAGTCCGCGCGTGTATTTGCGTGAGCTACTGCAGAACGGACGCGACGCCCTGGCCGCGCGTGCCGAGCTCGAAGGCGCTGACGCGAGCCGCGGCATCCGCATCACGCCCCTCAGTGAACACAACGACACGTTCCAGTTTCAGGATGACGGTGTCGGGCTCACTGCTGACGAGATGACCGAGCTGTTGTCGACCGTGGGCCGATCATCCAAGCGCGACATCTTTGACCTGCCGCGCAGCGACTACCTCGGCCAGTTCGGCATCGGATTGCTCAGCTGCTTCATGGTGGCCGACCAGATTGTGATTCAGTCGCGCTCCGCTCGCGGCTCAGCCCCGGTCGAATGGGTCGGCAATAGCGACGGAACGTTCAGCGTGCGTGAGCTGGAGGGCGACCTACCCATCGGCACCACCGTGTCGCTCAAGCCGCGCTTCGATCAGCACGACCTGCTCAGCACCCCCACCGTGTTGTCGCTCGCCCGCACTTTCGCCGAGTTCTTGCCCGTGGGCGTGCGCGTTGACTTGCCCGGCGGCGGCAGCGAGACGGTCACGCACGAGGCTCCGTTCCTTGAGGCTCACACGGCATCGGCTTCCGACCTGCTCCGGTACGGCAGCGAGCTGCTGGGCGTTGAGCCCTTCGCAGCGATCCCACTGAGCGTGCCCGGAACGAACACCACCGGCGTCGCCTACGTGCTGCCGATTTCGCCACCACCGGGAGCGCGCCAGGCTAACCGCGTTTATCTCGGCCGCATGTTGCTGAGCGAAAACGTGGATGCGCTCGTTCCCGACTGGGCGTTCTTCGTGCGCGTCGTGCTGAACAGCACCGCTCTCACCCCCACAGCGAGCCGCGAATCACTCGTCGACGACGACATCCTGGAGCACACGCGCACCGCCATCGGCTCCGTGCTGCGGCAGTGGGTGCTCGAGATGGCGACCCGACACCCGGCGCAGTTGAACGACTTTGTTCAGATTCATGCGCTCGCCCTCAAGTCGCTGGTGATTCACGACGAAGAGCTCGCGAAGTTCATCACGCCCTGGCTCAGCGTCGAAACCACTCTGGGACGCATGACCATCGAAAGCCTCACTCGCGATCACACCCAGTTGCGCTACGCCGAAACGGTCGACGAGTTTCGCCAGATCGCCAGCATCGCAAGCCCCGACCGTCCCGTGATCAACGGCGGCTACATCTACGACACCGATATAGCGCGGATGCTGCCGAAGATTGTTGACGGCCTCACCGTCGACCGCGTGAGCGTGCTTGACGAGCTCGACTTTCTCGCGGTGCCGCCGCTGGAGGTGCGCAGCGTCGTCGCGAAACTCGAAGACCGTGCCAGCGCCGTGCTCGCTGATGCCAACTGCGCCGTGATCGTGCGCGGGGTGCCCGCCGCCGATGTCACGGGCCTGTACTTGGCCGACCCCGAAGTGCTGCGCTCCATCGACCGCCGCACCGCCCGCGAGATTAGCCGCCCGGGGCTGTGGCAGAACGTGCTCGGCAAGATGGATGCCTTCGCCGAAGACCGCCTCGCGAGCGACGGCACCAGCAAGAGCCTCGCGCGGCTGTGCCTCAACTGGAACAATCCCGTTGTCGTCACCCTCTCGACCCTGCGCGACGACGCCGTCTTCTCCCGCACTATCGAGCTGCTCTACGTTCAAGCACTGCTCACGAGCCAACGCCCCCTCAGCGTGCGCGACCGCGCCATGATGACCAATTCCATGTCAGACCTGATTGCCATGAGTGTCGCACTCGGTGATTCCCTCCCAGAAAGTTCTCCCCTATGAGCGCCGACCGCATCAACGAACTGTTTAGCGAAATCGATTCCCTGCCTTTCGGCCCTGAAGAGCGCGCCCGAGTCGAAGAAGCGATCGCCTTGGCCATTGAAATTGGCGATGAAGAGCTCGAATACAGCGCGCGCATCCGTTTGACGACATCGGCAAACATGATGGGCGACACCGAAGCACTTCTCGCTTCGTTCGCGTGGTGCCTTGCCAAACACGACTCTGATCCGGTGCGCTTTCCCGGCGGTGATTCGCAGAACGGTGCGGGGTTGATGTGGCAATTCAAGTGGATCGCGGCCACCCTCGCCAGCTCACCAATCTTCAGCATCGACGACATGAACGCCGCTCTCGTCGACATGGAGTCGCACTACCGCCAGGCTGGCCTCGGCCAGAGCGGCGTGCTCACGTCGCAGTTCAAAACTGCGTGGTCCCTCGGGGAGCTCGAGCGCGCTGAAGAACTTCGCGCCCAGGTCGTGGCCACCCCCCGCGACGAGTTCAGTCACTGTGAGGCATGCGTACGCAGCGAAGACAGCGCCTTTCTCGCAGAGTTGGGCCGCAACGACGAAGCCGTCGCTCTCCTCGACGAGCTCATGGAAGGCGGCTACAGCTGCGGCGACGAGCCCGAACAAGCGCTCTCGCGCGCCCTTCTCCCCCTCCTGCGCGTCGGTCGTCTTGACGATGCCAAGGCCGCTCACTTTCGCAGCTACACGCTCGCTCGAGACAACCCCGACAACCTCTCCATCATCGCCAACCACCTCATCTTCTGCGCCATCACCGGCAACGAAGCGCGCGGACTCGCGATGCTCGAACGCCACCTCTCGTGGTTCGTGCACGACCAGCTCAACGCCAGCGGGCAATTCTCCGGACTCGTCGCTGCCGGAGTACTGCTCGATGCAGTCACCCGCGCCGGCTTCGGCTCTCAAACTGTTCGCGGCGCCGAGAACAGCGAGCTCGTCGGGCTCTTCGGCGAACACGACGGCCCGTGGACGGCGGAAGAACTCGCGACGGTGGTGTGGGCCACCGCGGCACAGCTCGGCGACCAGTTCGACGAACGCGCCGGCAACCACTATCGCGCCGGCCGCATCCAGAAATCTCGCGAACTCGCGAACGAACACTTCGACCTGCCCCTCACAAGCGAGACTCTCGCCCTAGAGACCCCGGCTGACGACGAACCGACGGATGGCGCGGGCTGGTTGCTGCGCGCCGAAGAGCTCATCGCCATTGGCTGGATGGCTCCCGCGCTGCATGCAGCGCGCACCGCGGTAACGATGACGACGGGCGAAGAGCACACGGCTGCGCTCAGTGCCCTGATTGCACGACTCGTGGCCTCGGGCGATCTGGCCGAAGCGGAAACCGTGCTTGCCACCCGCATTCCCGCCCTGCGCGAGCACGGCGACGACGCGCAAGCGTCGCTCGAAGAGCTTCTCGGCCTCTCTCTGTTTGGCCGCGCCGAACAGGACGACCTCGATGCCCTCCGTATCGCTGTCGACGCGTCAAGCGCCCTCGCTCCCGCCCAGCAAGCGGATCTCGAATTGTCGCTCGTGAGCGTATTGCTGCGGGGCGAGGAGCCGAACCTCGAAGCGGCAGCGGAGCTCGCTGCCATCGGGCTCGGCCACGCCAAAGAAGCGGAGAAGCCACACCTTCGCGAGCACGCGCTGCGGTATCTCTCCGATCTCGCCGCGAGCGTTGGCGACACCGATGGGGCTCTCGCGTACCTCGACGAGCTCGAGAGTTCGACAGCTGACCGTGGAGTCCTGGCACAAGCGCACGCGTTGCGGGCTCGCATCTTGGGCGGCAGCGGTCAATTCGCCGAGGGAGCCGCAAGCGCTGATGCCGCCGCAGCATGCGCTCACGCAATCGACGCGGTCGGTCCCCTGCACGACATGACCATTCTTGCCGGCCGGCTCTATGACGAGGCAGAAGCGTTCTCGGATGCCGCCAGCCGGTTCCGTCTCGGAATCCGCTACGCCGAACGCCTTGAGATCGACACCGTGGGGGCACGCTACGCACTCGGCCGTTCCCTGGTTCGCGCCGGCGAGTCATCCGAAGGCATCGACCTGCTGCTGTCGCTCTATGAAGAGGAAACTGCCGCTGAGGCCCCGGCGGGAAGCCGTGGCGAGACCCTCTACTGGCTCGGCCACGGCTTCGCGGATGCCGGTGAACCCGGCTCCGCTGTAGGCACGTGGGAGACCGCGACCGAGCTCTACCTCGAAGCCGAAGACACCCAGAGCGCGGCACGCACACTCGCCGACAACGCTGGGCTACACGCGCAACACGGCGATCACGACAGTGCTGCGGCGTTGCTTGAACAGGCAGTGACCCACGCCCGAGCCACCCCCGAGAACCTCAATCTTCTCGTGCGGGTGCTTCACCAGTCGGGCCGCGCGCACGCTGAGGCGGGTAAGAAAGTCGGCCTCAAGCAACTCGATGAGGTGCTTGCTCTCGCGACGGAACACGGCGCCGACTGGTTGCACGCCGATGTCACCGACTCAAAGGCGCGAGCTCTCGCTAGCCTCGGCAAGCCCAAGAAAGCCGTCAGCCTGGCCCTCACCGCTGCCGACGAATACCGTGCTGCTGGAGACCCCATCGCTGGAGCCAACTGCGAACGCTTTGTTGCGAGTGTTCTCGCCGCCGAAGGCCGTCACGATGAAGCCGTTGCCGTGCTGAACTCGGTAATGGAGCAGACCGGCGAGCACGCTCAATTGCGTCAGATCACCGCGTTTGATCTCGCCGAGAGCCTCGAGAAGCTGGGGCGAACGTCGGATGCTGCTGCCGCGCGCGCGATTGCGGAGGGCGCCAACGCCTAGAACCAAGGCGACTTCCGGTCGCACGCAAAAAGGCCCCGGTCGCGACTGCTCAGTGCAGCGCGGCCGGGGCCTTTTTACGCAGTGATTACGGGCGCTTAACCAGCTTGCGGTTCATGAACTCGTCGATGCCGTGAGCGCCAAGTTCGCGACCGGTGCCGGAGTTCTTGACTCCGCCGAAGGGCAGCTCGGGAGCATCCGCCCCGACCTCGTTGATGTAGACCATGCCAGCGTCGATGCCGTCAGCGAGGCGGTCGGCCTGGTCGGCATCCGTCGTGAAGACGTACGAACCGAGCCCGAACGGCGTTGCGTTGGCAAGCGTGATGGCTTCTTCTTCGCTGCTCACGCGGTGCAGCTGAGCGACCGGTCCGAAGAACTCCGTGATGTAGGCGGGGTTTTCGGGGCTGATGTTTTCGAGCACGGCGGGAGCGAACTTGGTGCCGTCGCGCTTGCCGGTTCCGACGCGCAGAGTGGCACCAGCGGCGACAGCCTCGGCGACCTGCTCTTCGAGTCCCTTGGCCGCGGCGACTGAACACATCGGGCCGAGCTCGGTGCTCTCGTCCATGGGGTCTCCCACGGTGATCGCTCCCATGGCGGCACTGAACTTCTCAGCGAACTCTTCGTAGAGCGAGTCGATGATGACGAAGCGCTTGGCTCCGTTGCAGGCCTGACCGTTGTTGTCGACGCGAGCGGCGACAGCGGCCTCGACCGTGGCATCCATGTCGTCCGTCGACATGAGGATGAACGGGTCAGAGCCACCCAGTTCGAGCACGCTCTTCTTGAGGTTCGCGCCGGCGGCGGCACCCACGATGGCACCGGCACGCTCGGAGCCCGTGAGGGACACTCCCTGGATGCGCGGGTCGTCGATCATCGCGGCAATCTGGTCGTTGTCGGCGAGAACATTTTGGTAGCCGCCGACCGGCAAACCGGCTTCGTGAATGAGAGCTTCGAGCGCCGCCGAGGACTCGGGGCACTGCTGCGCTGGCTTGACCAAAACGGGGTTGCCGAGAATGATGCTGGGACCCGCAAAGCGAGCGATCTGGTAGATCGGAAAGTTCCACGGCATGATGCCCAAAACGGGGCCGATGGGGCTCTTACGAATCCACGCGGTACCGGCTCCGGACGGAATTTGCTCGTCGGCGAGAAACTCTTCGGCGTTGTCGGCGAAGTAGCGGAAAATGTCGGCCGAGAACTCGACTTCACCGACTGCTTGAGCGAGCGGCTTGCCCATTTCGCGAACGATAATTTCGCCGAATTCAGCGGAGCGCTCGGCGAGCAAATCGGCAATGCGCGTGACGATTGCGGCCCGCTCTTTTACCTGATCACGGTTCATTCCGCCGTTGTACTCGGAGTGCGCAGCCGCGACGGTCTGCTCGATGACTTCATCACTCGCGGCGGGGTGTGCGGTGCCCTCTTCGCCGGTGTAGGGATTGATCACTTGAAAAGTCTTCATGAGAGGTTCCTCGCTGCTCGAAAAGGACCGGCGACGCCGCCGAGAATTGTTCGTAGGCTACATGCGAAATCCTGAAAATTGGAAGTCAGAGTTATTGCGGGGCGCGGTGAGGGGCGGTCGCGGCTCGCACAAGTGGCGCGGCTAGGCGCCGTTTTCGCCGAGGTCAATCGCGGCCAACATCGCCCACAATTCGGCCCGGCCCTGGAAGGTGTCGAGGCTCAGATTGGTGAGCTCCGAGAGCCGCTGCATCCGCGACTTCAAACCGTGCCGGTGGATGCCCAGCTCCCGCGCCGCGGGATCCCACTGGCCGTTGTGCCGCAGCCACACTTGCGCGAACCGCAGCAGCCCGATTCCCTCGTCGGATTCGATGACGCTCGCGAGCCGAGCGTGAGCAATATCGGCGACCGAACTCGATGCCAGCAGGCCGAAGAAACTCTCGCCCACGAGACTCGCGAATTCGGTGACCGTCGCGGGCGGCGATGCTTCGAGCGAGCGCACGGCCTGAGTGATCGCGACGGTGAGTTCGGGCCAGCCAACCTCGGCCGAAAGACCGACAGTGAGGTCGCTCGCGGCAAAGAACCGACGTTCGGCGGCGAGCTGCTTGGCGTCGATCAGCACGAGCAAGTGCCGCCCATCTGCCACGGCGAAAATGCGACTGTCCGCACGCGCCGCCTGCCGCTCGAGCACGTCACGCACGCTCGCGCTCGTCTCACTGAGATCGAGCGCCGCCACCGCAAACCGGTCAGCCGGCAGCTCGATGCCCGCCACCCGCACCGCACGCCGCACGCTGTCGACCCGGCCATCCTTGAGCAGCTGGAACAACTGCTCCAGAATCGCCCGATGCCCCACCCGCAGGTTCTCGGTCTGCTCGAGCGACACCTCGGCGAGCGCCGCTAACACCGTCATGACCGAACGATCGAGCGCCCCGAATTCGGTGTCGCGGGCCCACGCGATAGCGCCACACAGCCTCCCGGTGGAGCCGAGAGTCTGCACGACGCGATGCTCGTCCACTGCGTCATCAGCGACGCGCGCGCGACGGGCCCGACCCAGCAGGTCGGCGACTGACCGGCGGATGTCGGGGGCGGCATCCAGCGACCGTCGCGTGTGGCTGTCGCGGTGGGGTTCATTCACGAGCTCACCGTCGGCGTCGAAGATCCACACTCGGCAGTCGAGGTGTTCGGCGGCGCTGATGGCGGCGGAGCTCAAGCGCCCCTTGCCCACGGCAGCGCGCGCGATGTCGTTTTGGGCGGCGAGCGCGCGGTCGAATCCGGCGCGAGTTTGTTCGGCTTCGTTGTCGGCGACGAGGCGACTGATGGCGATGAACGGGATGCGGTACGGCACTTCGAAGAGCGGCAGGCCGGCCGAGGCGCAGGCGGCGACAAGCCCCGCGGGCACTCCGTGGGTGATCACTTCGGTGCCGAAACCGATCGCGGCGACGCCGGCGGCCACGAGCCGGGCGACGTAGGAATCGAAGTCGGCCCCGGCGGTCGGATCGGCGGGCGGGGTGGCTGACGGGTCGCCAGCAGGTCGACCGGCTTCCCCGGAGGTCGAGCTAGCGCTGTCGACGAATTGGCGGCCGGTCGTGAGCAGCAACTGGCCCTCGGAAACGAACGGCGTGGGGTCGTTGAGGTCGGAGTTGTGCACCCACGTAACCGAGCGATCGAAAGCGGTCGAATCGGTGAGCGGGCGCAGCGCAAGGCGCTCGGTCGCGATGATCTCGTTGAGGGGTGTGGGCATGGCAATCCTCCTGCTGCCATTCTGTCACTTACCGCCGCATATATTGCCATTCTGGGAGTGTTGCGCTGGCCATCCGCGCACTAGGTTGAACCCAACGTTTTCGCACGACCCGCCCGCCCTCGACGCGCACGAGTCATCTTCACAGATTGGATCCCGGTGGCCATGGCTACTTCTTCTTCCGCCCCCACTGCCCCGCTCGGCGGCCCCTCGCTTCCGCAGAAGCGCGAACTCGTCACCACCATTCCCGGCCCCCGCTCGCAGAAAATGCTGGAGCGCAAGAAGCAGGCTGTTCCCTCCGCGATCGGCATCACCCTCCCCGTGTTCGTCGAAGCTGCCGGTGGTGGAGTGCTTCGCGACATCGACGGCAACACCCTCATCGACTTCGGTTCCGGCATCGCCGTGACCGGTGTCGGCAACTCGGCCCCTGCCGTCGTCGAAGCCGTGACCGCGCAGGTCGCCCAGTTCACCCACACGTGCTTCATGATCAACGGCTACGAGGGCTACATCGAGGTCGCTGAGAAGCTCAACGAGATCACCCCCGGCACTCACGAGAAGCGCACCGCGCTGTTCAACTCGGGCTCCGAAGCTGTCGAGAATGCCATCAAGATCGCCCGCTACTTCACCGGCAAGCAGGCCGTCGTTGCCTTTGACCACGCGTACCACGGTCGCACCAACCTCACGATGGGCCTCACCGCCAAGTCGATGCCCTACAAGAGCGGCTTTGGCCCCTTCGCCCCCGAGCTCTACCGTGCCCCGATGTCGTACCCGTTCCGCGATGGCGGAATCAGTGGTGAGGATGCCGCAGCGCGCGCCATCCTTCAGATCGAGAAGCAGATCGGCGCCAGCAACCTCGCCGCGATCATCATCGAACCCATCCAGGGCGAGGGTGGCTTCATTGAGCCCGCCCCCGGATTCCTCCCGGCACTCGCCGAGTGGGCCACCGCCAACAACGTGATCTTCATCGCTGACGAAGTACAGACCGGCTTCGCTCGCACGGGAGACCTCTTCGCTTCGAACCACGAGAACCTCGTTCCCGACATCATGGTGACCGCCAAGGGCATCGCCGGCGGCCTCCCGCTTTCGGCTGTCACCGGCCGGGCCGATGTCATGGATGCCGCCCACGTCGGCGGACTCGGCGGAACGTACGGTGGAAACCCCATCGCCTGTGCCGCAGCGCTCGCCACCATCCGCACCTTCGAAGAGTCGGGCGCCATCGAGCGTGCCCGCGAAATCGGAACCGCGTTCCGTGGTCGCCTCAACGGCCTCCGCGCCGGCGACCCCCGCATCGGAGACGTTCGTGGCCGTGGCGCGATGATCGCCATGGAACTCGTTGACCCCACCACGAAAGAGCCCGACGCGGCCCTCACGTCGAAGGTTGCGGCTGCAGCGCACGCCGCCGGTGTTGTCGTGCTGACCTGCGGAACCTATGGCAACGTCATCCGCTTCCTCCCGCCGCTCTCGATCTCTGACGAGCTCATCGCTGACGGCCTCGACGTCGTTCGCGACGCTCTCGCCAAGGCCTAGTTCACCGCAGCGGGCACTGAGCGCGCGCTCAGTGCCCGCCCATCCGGCGCCAAGCCGAAGCTCAGCTAGCGCTGTTTGACTGACTCGCAGATTTTCCACCACGAAAGGTGCTCACCGCATGACGAACTCCACCGAATCCCAGCTTCTCGAAGCCGTGCCGAACCAGCTCTTCATCGGCGGTGAGTGGGTTGCCGCAACGGGCAGCAAAACTCTCGACGTGACCGACCCCGCTACCGGCAAGGTCATCAGCACCATTTCGGATGCCTCGGCAGACGACGGCATGCGCGCGCTCGACGCGGCCGTTGCCGCTCAGGATTCCTGGGCCGCGACTCCCGCTCGCGAGCGTGGCGAGATTCTGCGCCGAACTTTCGACCTCGTGCAGAAGCACCGAGAAGACATCGCTCTGCTGATGACGCTCGAGATGGGCAAGCCGCTCGCCGAGGCCAACGGTGAAGTCACCTACGGCGGCGAGTTCTTGCGCTGGTTCAGCGAAGAGGCCGTGCGCATCTCGGGTCGCTTCGGCAACACCCCCGAGGGCACCGGTCGCATGATCGTGTCGCAGCGCCCGGTTGGCCCGTGCTTCCTTATTACGCCGTGGAACTTTCCGCTCGCGATGGCGACACGCAAAATCGCGCCCGCGCTGGCCGCCGGTTGCACGGTCGTCGTGAAGCCCGCCGCGCTCACTCCGCTCAGCACTCTGTTCTTGGCGAAGCTGTTCGAAGAAGCTGGCCTGCCGGCTGGCGTGCTCAACATCGTCACGACCTCGAGCTCCTCTGAAGTCTCCGAGCCGATCATCGCGGACTCGCGCCTGCGCAAGCTCTCATTCACCGGCTCCACCCCCGTGGGCAAGGCGCTCATCAAGCAGGCCTCCGAAAACGTTCTGCGCACCTCGATGGAACTCGGCGGCAACGCCCCGTTCGTCGTCTTCGATGACGCTGACCTCGACAAGGCAGTAGACGGCGCAATCGCGGCCAAGTTCCGCAATATCGGCCAGGCCTGCACCGCCGCCAACCGTTTCATCGTGCACAGCTCGGTTGCCGCCGAGTTCGCCGAGAAGATTGCTGCTCGCGTTGCCGACATGAAGATCGGTCGCGGCACCGAAGACGGCGTCAACATCGGCCCGCTCATCAACGACAAGGCCGTGGACAAGGCCGACGAGCTGGTTCAGGATGCAGTGAAGCGCGGCGCAACTCTCGTCTCCGGCGGCAAGCGCGTCGAAGGCGATGGAAGCTTCTATGAGCCCACGATCGTTTCCCACGTTCCCGCCGACAGCGACATCCTGCGCGAAGAAATCTTCGGACCGGTTGTCTCGATCGTCGAGTTCACCGACGAAGCCGAAGGCGTGCGCCTTGCGAACGACACCGAATATGGTCTCGTCTCGTATGTGTTCACCGAAAGCCTTGCGCGCGGAAACCGGATGATCGACGCCCTCGACACCGGCATGATGGGCCTCAACGTGGGCGTGCTCTCCAACGCGGCAGCACCCTTTGGTGGCGTCAAGCAGTCCGGCATCGGTCGCGAAGGCGGCTCGGAAGGCATCCACGAGTACCTCTCTACTAAGTACACGCTCGTTCCCAACAGCTAATGTGCAACTGCATCCCGTCGGCGCATATAGAGGAATGCCCTCTGTGCGTTGACGAGCCCCACATCACGCGCGGCTACAACTAGATTCCCGTGAGCGAGTGGCCCCACCTAGTGCCGGGGCTGCTCGCTTTCTGGGTTAAGGGGCTCTGCCTGCGGTGCGCTGGGGTCGCTCACTTCGGCGAGCCGGGCTGGCACAAGGCGCTCGGCTACGCTTGAGGCTCCGCCGCACACGTTGTTTGCGGTGCCGCGCCACCGAAAGAGCCCCCATGTCTGAGCACTTGTTCGCCACTCTGCGACGTTGGCCCGACGTGGAAGCCCCTAACCTTTTTGCGGTGGATGCCAGTGACCGCCTCATTCTTGATGAGGCTGCTCCGCAGTTGGCCGACATCCAACCCGGCGAGCTCGTCGTGATGGGCGACAACTATGGGGCACTCACACTGGGTGCTGTTTCGTTGCACGACTGCCGAGGCATCCGCGTGTTTCAGGATTCGCTGGTTTCGGAGTTGGCCCTGGCCGAGAACGCGGGCGACCTTGCCCCCCAGTACACGTCGCACACCTTGGGCGCCGAGCTGCTGTCGGGCGCCCGCCTGGTGCTGATGCAGTTGCCCCGCAGCCTGGCCGAGTTGGATGAGTGGGCTCAGGCCATTGCCCGCTTCGCGTCGCCTGACGTGGTCGTGATTTCGGGCGGTCGCATCAAGCACATGACCTTGGCGATGAATGAGGTGCTCGCCCGTTCCTTCGATGACGTAAACGCTGGTCGTGCCCGCCAAAAGTCACGCACGCTCACGTCGCTGGGCCCGCGGCGCGACGGTACCGAAGCTCGCTACCCGGTGACATCGGTGCTGCGCGAACCCGAGCTTCCCGTCGATGAGCTCACGGTGAGCGCCCACGGTGGCGCTTTCGCCGGGGCCACCCTCGACATCGGCACCCGCTTTCTCATGACGTTCCTACCCGAGATGAAACCGGATGCTGCCACCGCCGTCGACCTCGGCAGCGGCACCGGAGTGCTCGCCGTTTCGCTCGCCCTCGCCCGCCCCGACCTGCACGTGGTTGCCGTTGACCAGTCCATTGCCGCCGTCGCATCGACCCGCGAAACGGCCGACGCGAACGGAGTCGGCGCCCGCGTCGAGGCCGCGCGCGAAGACGCCCTCACCGAACGGCCGACGGCCAGCGCTGATCTGATTGTGTGCAATCCGCCGTTCCACACCGGCGCCACCGTGCATGCGGGCGTTGCGCTGCGGATGCTGGCTGACGCCCGCCGCGTGCTCAAACCCGGCGGCGAACTGTGGGTCGTCTTCAACACGCACCTTGGATACCGCGACTACCTGAATCGCACCGTCGGCCCCACCCGCCAGGCCGGACGCAACAGCAAGTTCACGGTGGCGGTGTCGGTGCGCGAGTGAGCCTGAGCGACTGATAGTTGTGTGCTTGCGCGAGCACTGTCTTCCGGCGAGCTGTTAGTCGATGACTCTCCGCGTGACGGGCAGCGCCGGCCGGGCGACGATGAGGACAGCACCCAAACTTGCGGCGATGATCACTATGGCAAGGGCGCTTTGAAGGCCCCACAGCGGCACCGTCTCCAGCCAGGCGCCACCGATTCCTGTCGCTCGATTCCACGCAATCTGGTAGCCGCCGAGCGAGATTCCCGCGATTATTCCGAGGGGCAACCCAGTTGCAAGAATCAGGAGGCCTTGACTCAGTGCGAATCGACGCAGGAAGCGCGCTGAAGCACCGACAGCGCGCATAGTGCTGACGTCGTGTGCTGTTTGAGACTTTGCGAGTAGTAGCGAGATAGTGGCTGCTGCAACAGCGAGCGCTGCGAGCAGGGCGACTGGCACAAGAGCGACGTCGCGCCCCCAGGGGCGGTAGCTTTCCGGCTCTCCCATCCGCACGAGTGACGTGTGTTGGTCAATGAGTGCACGGATTTCGTCCAGTTGCGCTGGGGTGAGTTCGTGGCTGATCGTGATGGCCTCCCCGACATACTCCCATTCTGTGACTCCGATTTCGTTCGCGGTTGCCGGAGTGATGGTGGTGGTGAATGCGTAGCCTCGGAGGAACACGCCCGGCAGCTCGACGAATCGTTCAGCGTTCTCCTCGTTGGGGAGCACGTCTGTCGAGATCGCAATGCGGACAGTCCCGTCGGGAGAAATCCGTGCTGCATTGTTGACAACGACTCCGCCGTTCTCCAGCACCACTGCGGCAGCTGCCGCTCCGCTCAGCCCGGACGCGCGGAGGGCATCCCCACCCATAACCCCTGCATCAGACCCACCCCACCATGGGATCGAGTGCGATGGAGTGTAACCACGCTCCCATGTCGTGCACACAAGAGGAGCATCCACCGTGACGGCCGAGGCGGCGTCAGGGATGAGACCTGCTGGGCACTCTCGGCCTGGTGGCTGCACGGCGGCGAAATGCAGCGCAGAGTCGGCACCGTTCAGCGATGGAGAATAAATCGGCTCGTGCCCGGTGATCGCTAGCGAGTCTTCGAGCATGGTGATCGCGTCGGTGATCACTAGTCGATCTACGGCATCGCTCACGGGAACTTGTGCGCCGAGAATGAAGCGACCATTTTGCACCATCTCTCCGGTGTTATCGCGGTCATTTGCCGCCGTGGAACCAATGGCGACAATGAGGTACGACGCGGCACAGGCGGCAACGAGCACTGCCGTCGCTGCGGATACGAATCGGGATCTGTGCTCCACTGCGTCGCGAAGCGCGAGCCGCGGAGCAATCGGCAGACGCACGGCCAAGCGTGCGCCGACCTGCGGAAAGAGGCGTACCAGCAGCAGGATACCGGCAACTGCGAGCACGAGAGTCAGCAGAAGTAGAATTACCGCTGGCATCGCTGACGCGGAAATTGTGCCGGGTGGAGTGTATTCGTCGGAGACATCGCTGACGGTGGCCAGCCCGAACATCCCGGCAGCGACCGAGCCGGCCAGAGCGACCGGCGCGGCGATGGCGCGGAGACGCGCATTGCGCGCACCGGAAGGATGCGAGGTCGTTGCTCGGTCTTTGAGCGCGTCGACCGGATTCAACCGTGCTGCCTTTGCGGCGGGGATGAGTGTGGCGACGAGACCGAGAATCATCGCGATCCCGATTCCGACCGGGATGATCCACCAGGGAAATGTGCTCACAAGGTCGCGTTGCTGCGGCATCCACAGGTTTGCCAGGAAAGCAGCCACAATTCCCAGCGCTGCCCCGAGTGTTCCGCCAGCGGCACCGATCACGAGTCCTTGCGCGTTGACAATTCGTCGCAGGTCCCGCGGGGTGGCTCCGGTGGCTGCGGCTAGACCGAGCGTGCGCCGGGATTGATCAGTGGCGACGGTGAAGGCGGGGGTGATGAGGAGAAGCACAAGGGCGCTGCCGAGTGCACCGGTGAGTAGGATGCCGGCGAGCTGGGCGAGCATGGCGCTTACATTGACCGGCACCGGGTACAGCTCATCCGACGATGGATAGTTGGTGAGCACATATCGAGAGACGGCGAACGCTTGAAGTTTGTTGATCGAGATCGCTTGTTCCCAGATCACCGGCTCGTCACCGACAACTAGCCAGTGGCCGTCAATCCCGGCCGTATCGGCAGTCACGAGACGGGATATCCACCCTTCCTGCGCCCACACCTGTGAGGTTTCGCCCTCAACAATGCCCGCTACTCGGTACCCACGCTGGGCGTCCTGAACTGCGTCACTAATCCGCCCATCGGTGCTGTACCAGCCGTTAAAGGGCGGGGCAATGACGGCCACCTCGTCAGAGACCACGAGGTTCAGCCGCTGCGCGAGTGCTGCCGTCACAACGATCTCGGTGTTGTTCGTTGGGGCCGTTCCTGATTCAAGGGTCGGCAACAGCAACGAGAGCGCTTCGCTGCCGGCTTCCTGCAGTTGTGTCGCGGCGATCCCGGCGAGGTCCGTCTCCTCGTCAATGCCAACGCCTGCTGTCGTTTCCTCTCCGGGGGCAAGAACCGTGGCGGTCGTCATGAGAACCTGCGGCACATTCCAGTACGGCAAAAGTTGTGAACCGGATGCTAGCGAAGCTGCGAGCTCTGCTTCGCTCGCCGGCACCTGCTCCAAGTCATCCACCCAGGGGCCCGGCGCCCCTTCAGGCACCTGGGCAAACGGCGCATTAGTACGAGTGATCGCCGTCGCAGTGATAACTGCCTGCGCACCATCCGGGATCCCGGCGAGAGCCACATCCCTTGCGGGAGGGGCGGCACTGAGCAATGCGATACCGGCGACAAGGGCCGTGATCGGCAGCGCAACGAGAAGCGTCGACAGCACGGTGCGAATACGATGCCGGGAGGCATCACGGCGCGCTAGTCGAAGAGCGGCACGCCATGGATTCCACGCCAACGCCCAGGATCGTCCGATCATCACCGGGCCGACTCTGTGAGAAGGTCATCAGCATTCGAGGGTCCAGTGGTATCAGCGATCCGTCCATCGCGTAGAAACACTGTTCGGTCTGCCCACGCCGCAAATCGCGCCTCGTGAGTGACCATGAGGACTGCCGCTCCCGTATCCGCTCGCTCCCGCAAAAGATGCAGGATTGCGGTGCCCGTCGCCGAGTCCAATGCGCCGGTGGGCTCGTCGGCGAGAACGAGCCGTCGATCTCCGATGAGCGCTCGCGCGATGGCAACACGCTGAGCCTGGCCGCCAGACATGTCCTCCGGGCGGCGATCAGCCAACTCGACGACGCCGACCTCGTTGAGCACGACGTTCGCGGCGGCGCGCGCACGACCCACAGACCATCCGTCGAGTTCCAGAGGGAAGGCAACGTTCTCGGCTGCCGTGAGGGCGGGCAAGAGATTGAAGTCTTGAAAAACATAGCCGATCGAACGTCGGCGCAACACGGCACGTTCGGCGACGCTCAACGCACCTAGACTCGCGCCTTCCACCACGACGTCTCCGGATGTCGCAACGTCTAGGCCACCCGCAAGATTGAGCAAAGTGGATTTGCCGGAACCTGATGGCCCCATAATCGCGACGAACTCACCGGCCTCTACCGTGAGGTCGGCGCGGTCCAACGCGATCACTTCACGCGCGTCAATGCCGTGCGTTCGCGTCGCGTTCCGCATCTGGAGCACGGGCTGCGTTTCATCAGCAACACTTGAGGTCACTGCGTCAGCACGCTTCCGCCTACGGCCGATCATCGAACCTGCCCTGCCGCTCTCGGCTGGGCGACGGCCGGAGCCTCGCTTAGCGTGGAAGGAGTGGCTCTGGCGCGGGCGACCTCCTCTTCAACAGCGTCGAGCCAACGCAGCTCCGCTTCTGTCGCGAAGATGTGATTGTCGAGCACCAACCGAGCCGCAAGTTCGCCTGAAAGCACTGCTCGTCGAGCTCGTGTCACATCGTGCAAAAGTCGCTGCATGGCAGAACGCTGACGCTGAATCAGCAGAGTTACATCGACTCCGGGCGCATCGACGGCGAGCGCAATTTTCACTATGAGTTCGTCTCGGCCACGCTGTTCGCGGTCGACCGGCCGCGCCCACCAGCGCTCTAGCTCGGCGCGACCTGCGGTAGTGAGCTTCCACGGTTCTGCAACCGAATCGTCGGACTCGTCTCGCTCGACAAGCGCATCGCGCGAAAGCCGCTGCAGTGTCGAAGAGACCTGCCCGATGTTTAGCGGCCACGTCTGACTCGTCGTGCGGTCAAAGTCTTTCTTCAATTGATAGGTCGTCGATTGCCCGCGTTCAAGTAGCGCCAATAGCGCGTGCTTCACTGACATCATTCTCCGATCACAACAATAGGGTTACCCAGTAACCATAGTTACTGGGTAACCCTTCGCGCAAATGTTTGTGCGGGCGTTGCTTTGCGGATGCTGGTTGACGCCCGCCGCGTGCTCAAACCCGGCGGCGAAGAGCACTGGAGTGGCAGGATCGTTAACAGCAGAACCCCGGCCGTGTGACCGGTCCTCTTACGAGGACTACAGGGACGGATCCGGGGTGTTGAATACAACACTAAAGGCAAGCGGGTCAGTGGTCAACGCTCTGAGCGGAGTTGGTCATGGCAGCATTATGCCGTCGTTCGAGCCCGCTGAGAAGAGAGGCTAGAGTCCCCAGTGAAGCGCATCTACGATTGCGGCATGGTCGATGTTCAGATCCGTCCGGCGCGCATCGAAGACGCGCGCGATATCGCCGTCATTCATGTGGAGACGTGGCAAGCCACCTACCGCGGACTACTCCCCCAGCACATTCTCGATGCCATGCAGGCTGACGATCGTACGGCCAGATGGTCGCGATGGATCGAATCGTCATTATCGGGGCGACCCACCGACGGCGAGTCTGGCCCCTCTCATCGGCTGCTGCTGGCTGAGGTCGACGGTCGTGCCGCAGGGTGGGCATCCTTCGGCGGCGGAAGAGACGATGGAGCGACGCATCTTGGGGAGCTCGCAGGGGTGTACGTGCACCGTGACTTATGGTCGCGAAAAATTGGACATGCACTTCTCCAACGAGTGCATCAGGAACTACGCGCCGAAGGTTGGCAACAGGCGTACTTGTGGGTACTGAGCGGCAACAACCGCGCTATCCAGTTTTACGAGAGGCACAATTGGCACGCTGACGGGGAGGAGAAAGTTGTTGACGCTGGCCGAGCTGGAACTCTTCACGAGTTGCGCCACTCCCGCCAGCTTTAGCAAGCAGCAGATGCGCCTCACGCATATACGAGCGCCTTCGCCCGCCTTACCTATCAAGGCGACATCCGAATCGGATCAGCGCGCCCGTTCGGTGGTAGCTTCATCCGCATGACTCTGGAGCAGCGGGTGCAACGGCTAGAAGATCGCGCAGCCCTGGAAGAGCTCGCAGCGTCGTACTGTCGCGGCGCAGATGCGAGAGATCCTGCGATGTTCAGCGCGGTGTGGCACGAGGACGCAGTTTGGGATGTCGGTACCCACGTCTTCCACGGACGACCAGAGATCATGTCCGCGGTTGCACACCAGTGGTCGACGTTCCAGAACATGCAGCACTGGACTTCCAACTCCCGCTACGACATTGACGGCGATCACGCGACCGGCGAGCATGACGTCGCCGCCCTCACCACGCTCGCGGATGGTACCTCTGTGTTGAGCGGCGGCCGCTATCTCGACGAATTCGAGCGGCGCGACGGCGTCTGGCGCTTCACGAAACGCGCGGCAAGCGTTCTGACAACCGTCACTCTTTCTGCCCCGGACCAGGTGAAGCCTCCGGCCTAAGCTGAAGATCATGAGCAATGAAATCGGCGCTGCGTATTCGCTGCGGGCACCGGAATACGTCGAGAGGTTCGGATCGATGGGTGCCGTGCATCCCGAAGATCGCGATTTTGTCGAGATGTGGGCTCGCAGTATCCAGCCTGGCGGCAACGTCATTGACGCCGGATGCGGTCCGGGTCAGTGGACGAACTTTCTCGCCGAGCAGGGGTTAGAAACCCGCGGTATCGACTTGGTGCCCGAGTTCATCGAGCGCGCTCAGCGTTCCTACCCCGAAGTCGACTTCGCAACCGGATCGCTCAACGCACTCGACGTTCCGGATGAGTCGCTCGATGCAGTGCTCGCTTGGTTCTCTTTGATCCACCACGAGCCCGCCGACATCCAGCTCCCGCTCCAGGAATTTCGCCGCGCACTTCGCCCCGGTGGCACTCTGCTCATCGGGTTCTTCGAAGGCCCCGTTGTTGAGCAGTTCGCGCATGCTATTGCTCCGGCATACCGCTGGTCGGTGGACGCCCTTAGCGACGAGCTACACGCGGCGGGCTTCAACGTCGACACTTCGCAGGTTAGGCGTCCAACGGGCGAGCGGCCTCAAGCGGTGATCGTCTCGCACCGCCGAATGAGGATACTGCCATAGGCGAGGCTGGACTCCGACCGATCGAAGCGACCTCCATTGCTAAAGTCAACGCATGAATGCCTCCGCCGAGGAGGCCGTGCACCGCGGCTACGCGCTCTCTCGACTGAGCGGGGTTTGGCCCAGGACTCTCGCGATCGCCGCCTGCTCCGTTTTCATTGGATTGCAACACGCGTTCTTCGCGCCGACCGTCGACGCCATGATCGTCTACGTCGTGGCCTTCACCGTGGGGGGGCATCGGCTCATCACTGATCGCTCAAAAACAGAAGCGGCTCATGCCCATCGCGATTTCACACTTTGTGGTGAATCTGATGACGGGCTCCCCCGCCGTCATTTTTCCTGCCTTGCAGTTGGCGGGCGTCGTGCCGTCGTAAAGTCGAGCCTTCGCATTCAGGATTCGACCAGATCCCAGCTGCTCAGCTGACTTGCTCAAGCGCGCGGCGTGCGCAGGCTCGTCTTGGTTGTATATATCGATGAATTGACTATAGTTAAGTGCATGGCAACCAAAGAAGTACGTGAACCTACGTTCCTCATCCTTGCCGCGCTAGCGCGCGGTCGCATGCACGGCTACGCAATCATTCGGGATGCGGAAGAGCTCTCCGACGGGCGGGTGCGGCTTCACGTTGGCACGCTGTACGCCGCCCTTGATCGCCTCTCGGCGGACGGACACGTTGCTCTCGACGGCGAGGAAGTCGTCAACGGACGTCTCCGTCGTTACTACGCACTCACCGACCAAGGGTCGGCCGTTCTGGCTGCTACCGCTGACCAGATGCAACGCTCCGCTGCCGAAGCCCAGGCGCGACTTCGCGCACAGCCCCACCTCACAACAGTGATCGGAGTCACCCCATGACGACCCCGAGCCCCCAGTCATTCCGAAACGCATTCTGGCTCCACCCGAGAGCGTGGGTGGCAGAGCACGGCGAAGTCGCCGCCGGAACACTCATGGATGTCGCAGAAAACGACGGCCGCGATTCCCCAGCGCTCAGAGAACGCCTTTCCCTCGCAGCTCACGCCGTCACGTTGCACGCCGAGGCTTTCATGCCGCACCAACTTCGCTCGCTAGCTGCTTCTATCTCTCTCGGGATTGGCTGGGCCGTGGCATCGGTGCATTTAGTGTTATTCGCACTGCTTCCGTACCTCGACGAGAGAACCTACAGCGGCGGCGGATCTTTCGTGTGGGCGAGCCTGGCGCTGTGTGGCCCCTGGATCACTGCGGGCATTCTCGGCAGCGTGCGGCATCCCGCACTTGCTCGGCGGATCCTAGTGTTCGCTGCGGTCGTCCCGGTCGCAGTCCTCGCGTCCCGCTCTTTCACAACAACCGTGGAACTTCCGGCCACGATGCTTTCAATTCTGCTCACCGGCACCGCGTTTGTCGCATTCGCCGGCAGAGTCCAGCCACGGCTCGTTGCACGCAGCGGTGGAGTCACGACCGTGGCACTGATCGGAGTGCTCGCCTACTCGGGCCTCCTCGTGACACCGAATGAGTGGTTCCTGTGGGGCACGGTCGCGTGGGAGAACCTTCCCGCATTGCTCACGATGTGCCTCACGGCAATCATCACGCTGCTGTTCACTCGACAGCAACGCGCCGCCGGAATCCTCGCCCTCATCACGATTCCTTGGGTGGGCGTAGAACTAGGGCTGGTCTGGCGCACGGGAGATTCTTCGGCGCTGCTCGTCACCGTGATCACCGTCGTACTCCTGATCGGCGCGGCTCTCACCGTAAAAGTTCACAGAAAGCCAAGCCCTCGTCACCTCGAAGCCCAGACTGCAGCGTAACCGCCCTAGAAAGATGAAGACGTTCCATACCCAAGGCTATTGACTCAGCTTTGGGCATGCGGACTGCCCATCACCTCACGTCCACCACGGCAGAAATTCGACAGTGTCATGATCAGCACCACCCGGGCGGAAGCTGCATTCCCACCCCGGCATCGGAACGGGCACCCACGCTACCGAGTAGCTGCCGCCGACGCCCGTCGCTCCACCCAGCTTCTGGCCGCACTCCGTAGTGGCCGCGTCATGGCGCAAGAAGTATGGCCCAAGGAGAACGCCAACGAGCGCTAGCAAAAAACCCGCTGTTGCGATTAGGACGTGCGTGCTCTTGGCACGCCGAAAGACTTGAGCCATGCTCGGCAGCCTACTCTCGCGAGAACGCCGAAGCACGCGCGATCTGGTCGGGCGTCGGCGTGACTCCGGTGTAGCGAACGAACTGCGCCGCAGCTTGGAGCGCGATGACTTCGGCGCCCGTGATGACGAGCTTTCCGGCATCCCGAGCGGCCCGAATGAGCGGGGTTTCGGCCGGGAACGCCACCACATCGAACACCGTCTGCGCCGCGCGGATGTGCTCGGGCGAGAACGAGAGTTCGTCGTCGGAATCTCCCGCCATCCCGAGCGGGGTCACGTTGACGATCACCGCGTGGCCGGGCAGCGGGTCGACGCTTACGGCGCGGAAGCCATACTTCGTCGCGATCGCTTCGCCCGCCTCGACGTTGCGCGCGAGCACGGTCACGTCAGCAAAGCCGGCACCGTGGAAGGCTGCGACGACCGCTTTGGCCATGCCACCCGATCCGCGAACCAGCACCGACAGCGTCGGATCGAGCTGGTGGCGTGCGATCAGGTCGGCCACGGCCTCATAGTCGGTGTTGGATGCCGTGAGCACGCCGTCGTTGTTCACAATCGTGTTCACCGACTCGATCGCTGCGGCCGAGTGCTCGACAACATCCACGAGCTCAAGCACTGCCTCTTTGAACGGCATCGACACGGAACAACCCCGGATGCCCAGGCCGCGGACTCCCGCGATGGCATCCTCAATGTTGCTCGTCGTGAAGGCTTTGTAGATGAAGTTCAGGCCGAGCTCGTCGTAGAGATAGTTGTGAAACCGCGTACCGAGGTTGGAGGGCCGGGCTGCCAGCGAAATGCACAGCGTCATGTCTTTGTTCAGGATCGGCATTGCCCCATTATCGTGGCGCATCGTCTCCCGGCGCCCACAGGCCGCATCATCACGCTTGTCGCGACCGCGCCTAGGATGCTGGGATGAGCACCCTGAACTTCCGCACGGCTACCCGCGACGACATCCCGGCGCTGCTGACGCTCGTCACCTCGGCGTATCGCGGCGAAGAGAGCCGGGCCGGTTGGACGAGCGAAGCTGACCTGATCGAGGGTGCACGCCTGGATGCCGCAGCTCTGGAAGCCGACCTCGCTCGACCGCGGTCGAGGATCCTGCTCGCGGAGCGTGGCGACCAACTCGTCGCCTGCGCCCACGTTGCCGATGACGACGGGAAAGGGTACTTCGGGATGTTCTCCGTCGACCCGAATCAACAAGGCTGCGGGGTGGGCAAGCTGGTGCTCGCGGAGGCCGAAGCATTCGCCGCTCGCGAGTGGGGCGTCAGCGTGATGCAAATGACGGTGATCGATGTGCGCGAGGAACTCATCGCCTTCTATGAACGCCGCGGGTATGTGCGCACCGGCATCACGAAGCCTTTTCCTTACGGCGAAGAGCGGTTCGGGATCCCCCAGCGGGATGACCTGCAGTTCGAGGTGCTCGAGAAGACACTCGAGTCGGCCGGGCAACATCCGGAGTCGAACGACGCGACGACTTTAGCTCCCGAGGGTGTCACTCAGTGAAGCGCGCCATCGTCTGGTTTTCGGCGGTGGGTGGCCTCGGACTGATCACCGCGGTCGTCCTTACCGTGATCGAAGGCGTGAACTATCGGCTTCGCGAAGAGCAAGGACTGGACCCGATCCGGGCTGCGGACTGGGTCGCCGGTGCGACCGTTGCGGGGTTCGCGCTCTTCGTCATCTCAGCGGTCGCGCTGATTGCGCTCGCCGTCAGCTCTGGCCAGCAACCGCCCGACGAGATCCCCGAATAGCCGCGCTGCCCGTGGCTTCCAGAGCGTTCGGCGGCTCCGCCGCTACGAAGCAGCGGCCGCCGAATCGCACTGCGGCTCGAGCGTGGACTTGATTTTGTCGCTGGCCGAAGCCAGAGCATCCTGCTCCTCGCGGGTGAGCAGGTCGAAGAAGTGCGTGCGCACGAACTCGAGATAACCGGGGGCTGCCTGCCGCACCGCTTCGAGACCGTCAGCGGTGATCTGCACGTTGAGCCCGCGAGCATCTGAGGGGCAGCTCGTTCGCTCCAGGAGGCCGCGGGTCTCCATGCGCTTGAGCAGGTGAGAGAGGCGGCTGCGGTCCCAGCCGAGCGAAAATCCCAGGTCACGGGCCCGAAGGAGAGTGTCGGATTGCTCGGCGTGGTCGGTGAGCGCCGTGAGCACCGCGTGTTCCGGACCGGAGAGCTGAGCATCCTGAACTAACTGCTTGTCGAGAGACGACGCCAGTTGCTGCGTTGCGCTGACGAATCCGCGCCAGAGGGCGTTTTCGCGGTCGTTCATTTCGCGTGCGTTCGTCATCACAGCCTCTTTTCGTTACTCGCAAGAATTAGTTTGACACCTTATTGTTGATATGACAACATCTTTAGTGACACGTCAACAAACTTCGTCCTAAGGGGATACAGCATGACCAAGATTGCGATCATTACGGGCGCCAGCCGCCCGGGCAGCGTTAACCAGTCCGTCGCCGAGTGGGTTCTTGCCCAGGTTTCGACTCGTGAAGACGCCGAGTTTGAACTCGTCAACATCGCCGACTTCGACCTCCCGATGCTCGACGAGCCTTACCCCGCCGCGTACCAGAACTACCAAAACGACCACACCAAAGCATGGTCAGCCAAGATTAGCGAATTCGACGGCTTCATCTTCGTAGCCCACGAATACAACCACAGCGCGGGCCCGGTTCTGGTCAACGCCCTCTCGTACCTCAACGCCGAGTTCAACAACAAGGCTGCTGGCTTCGTCTCCTACGGCTCCATGGGCGGCGTTCGCGCCGTTGAGCACCTGCGCGGAATCCTCTCCGAACTACAGGTAGCGCACGTGCAGCGCTCCGTCATGTTCTCGTTGTTCACCGACTTCGAGAACTTCAGCGCCTTCGCCCCGACCGAACAGAACGCTGGCACGCTTGCGCCGATGGTCGACCAGCTCACCGCCTGGTCGCGCGGGATGGCAGCCGTTCGCACCGAGCAGCTGGCCACCGCCGCCGCCTAAATAAGCGCACACCCCCTCAAACGGCTTTCCGGCATGACCGGGAGGCCGTTTGTGCGTTCGGGGTCCCGGTCGTACGTCATGATCGGCCATCGTGACCGAACATCGCGACGGGCCACAGCCGTCGGCGACCGATGCCGGCTATCGCTGCGTCGAACTACTCCGCGATGATCTCCAGCGCGACGCCCTCGCAGGCAGTGCGCGCGAGTTCAGCAAGGGCTCCGGCACGCACAGCATCGCCGGTGGCATGACGCGGGTCAGTCGAGATAACAACACGACCAACGCTGTTCACGAGCGTCACTTTGTCGCCGAGTTCGGCGAGCTTCGGCAGCAGTTGCCGTTCGACCGAATCGATCAGTAAATCGAGGCCAGCGACGCCGACGAACGTGCCGTCAATGTGCACGGGGGCAGCGATCGTGATCGTGTATTCGTCACTGCAGAGGTAGTCAACATAAGGCCCAGCAACGTGGCCACGGCCGGTCTCCATCGGCACTCGGAACCACTCGAGTTCGCTGTAATCGATGTGCTCTTTGTTTACCGATTGCGCGGCTAAAAGCAGGCGTTTGGGGTCATCACCCTGCCACCACGACAGGTGATTGCGCTCATCCGTCAGCAGTCCAACGGCCGCAATAAACCCGGCGCCGTAGATGTGCACATCGGGCAACGCAACCGTCGCGAGGGCGTGTGGTTCGACCAGCGCATCGATCTGCTGAGACGACAGCGGGCCGAGCTTTCCGGATGCCGCCAGCTCAGTTCCCAACTGAGTTGCGGTGGCTTCGAGGCTGGCAATCGGGGCGCTGAAATACTGCGAGACGATGGCCGCCGCGCGAGCTGCTGTGCTCGTGCTCGTTGCTGTCGTCATCGCTGCGCCGCGCTCTGGCTGGGAAACATCGGGTGCCGCCTACTCTGACTGATCCTGTTCGTGGCATCCTATGCACCAGATGCCCTGCACCGCTACTTCACCGCGATTGGGACTGCAGATCGATGAGGGCGTTGATCACGGCATCCACCATGCGTTCGGTGGCCGCAACGGCTTCGTGGTCATCGCCAGCTTCAACGGCATCCACCACACTGGCGAGCAGCACTGGTTGCGCCCGACGGGATGCCTCGTCCACGTCAATCAGGCGAAGCAATGGTGACATTTCGGCCTGCAATCGCATCTGTTCCCGCGTGAGGCGAGCCGATTGGCTGAGCGCGACGAGTTCGATCTGCGCATCGTCGAGGGTGCTGCGCCACTGCTCAAGGTCTGACTCGTCGAGCCGCCCCAGGCGCGAGCGCACTTGCTGCACCTCGGAGGGCACCGCTCGTCGCGCAGCCAAGCGAACGCACGCCGCCGTAATGGCGGCATAGTGGGCGCCCAAATCACGAAGGGCGACGCGGGATGTTGCCGCCAAGGCGGTGCGCGCGTGAGCTACGGGGTCGGCTGAGTCCGCCACAAAGCTGCCGCCATTGCGACCGCGACGAGTCACCACGAGACCCTGGGCGCGCAGCGCGAGAAGTGATTCGCGCACCGTGGTGGGAGCTACACCAAAAGTGCTCGCGAGGTCGTTTTCGGAGGGAAGACGCTCTCCCGCGCGCAAGTGTCCGCCCGTAATTGCACTGGCGAGACGGCGCTCCACGAGCTCGGCGCGACCGGCATCGCCGATCGATTGAAAGAGCGCACCCTGCAAGCGGCCGGGCCTCGAGGCATCGCGAGAGCGTGCGGTGTCATCGGCGACCACCGCACTTTTTCGCGGCGCGTCTGCCGAGTCGGTCGAGTGCATTGCTCAATTCTCGCACTGATCACCTGAGCCGTTGCCCTTTTGTGACGTTTTAGACACACGCTTGAAATATGAACTCTGGTTCTATAGGTTTACTCTCACTCAAGAGATCACCGTCGTTCCAAGGAGTCACCCGTGCACGCGTCCGCTCAGCAAGCCCCGTCCACCACGGATGTCGCTCCGGCGCCCGGCGCTGTCAGCCTCGCCGGCGTCACCAAGACATTCGGTGACTTTACCGCCGTCGAAGCGCTCGACCTCGAGGTGAAGCCCGGCGAGTTTCTCTCGATGCTCGGCCCCTCCGGATCAGGCAAGACCACCGTGCTGCGGATGATCGCCGGCTTCGAGAACGTCACGAGCGGCAGCATCCACCTTTCCGGCGTGGACGTGACCGCGGTTCCGCCGCACGCCCGCCAGGTCAACACCGTGTTTCAGGACTACGCGCTGTTCCCACACCTCACGATCGCCGAAAACGTGGGCTACGGCCTGCGCGTTGCCGGCGTCAGCCGCGCCGAACGGGCTTCCCAGGTCGGCGTCGCGCTCGAGCAGGTTCGCCTCTCGGCCGTGGCCGACCGCCTGCCCCACCAGCTCTCGGGCGGCCAACGCCAGCGCATCGCCCTGGCTCGCGCGCTCATCCTGCGCCCGCAAGTGTTGCTGCTCGACGAGCCGCTCGGCGCCCTCGACAAGCAACTGCGCGAAGAAATGCAGATCGAGCTCAAACAGATTCAGCGCGAAGTCGGCATCACCTTCATCTTCGTCACTCACGACCAAGAAGAAGCCCTCACTCTGAGCGACCGCGTCGCCGTCTTCAACAACGGCCGCGTCGAACAGGTCGGCACCGCCCGCGAAGTGTACGAATTCCCCGCGACCGAATTCGTCGCGAAGTTCCTCGGACTATCCAACCTCATCCCCGCCGAGCTCTCTGCGGATGGCGTGCAATCGAGCGTGCGCCCCGAACGCGTGCGCCTGCTCACCGCCGACACCGCGGCGAGCGCCGGAGCCGTCTCCCTGCTCGGCACGGTCGCCGAAACCGTCTACACCGGCCCCACCACGCGCTTTCTCGTTGACACCGAATCCGGTGTTCGCGTGATCGCCGAACGCGCCAACGACCACCACCCCTCCGCCGAATCCGCCTTCGCGCGCGGCGACCGCGTACGAGTCGAATGGACCACGGATCACGCCTCGCGCATCGGCTAAACGATTGGCCGACCGATCGGCCAACAGGCACATCGCCCCACAGATCACCCCTGCAATACCGGCAAATCCGGCACAACCGGGCCAGCCACAGTCACACAGCACACAGCACACAGCACACAGCACACAGCATCCGCACTACACCCCACCAATCACACAAGGAGTCATCATGCGATCCAAGATCATGACCGGCGCAGCGTTCCTCGCTGTCGCCGCTCTCGCCCTCAGCGGCTGTTCGGCTGATACCGACAGCACCGCCACCGGCGGCCTCAGCATCGACGTGCCCGACATCCCCATGCTCGAAGAGCTGGGCGAGATGGAAAGCGAAGTCAACATCATCGCGTGGAGCGGTTTCGTTGAGCCCGCATGGTCCGACGCCTTCACTGAAGAAACCGGATGCACGGTCAACCGTCGCGTTGCTGGCACCAGCGACGAAATGGTTCAGCTCATGCGCACGGGCGACTACGACCTCGTCTCCGCTTCGGGTGACGCGAGCCTTCGCCTCATCGCCGGTGGCGACGTTCAGCCGATCAACCTCGATCTGGTTCCCAACTTCGGTGACGACATCGTTGAGGGCATGAAGGGTCAGATTTATGACACCATCAACGGCCAGTCGTACGGTGTCCCCATCGGCCGCGGTGCCAACATCCTGCAGTACAACAGCGATGTTGTGACCGAAGAACCCACGAGCTGGGATGTTGCGTGGGAAGCTGACAGCCCCTACGCCGGCCAGATCATTGCGTACGACGCACCGATCTACATCGCTGACGCCGCCGTGTACCTGATGGCTCACGAGCCTGACCTCGGCATCACCAACCCGTACGCCCTCGACCAGGACCAGCTCGATGCTGCGATCGACCTGCTCAAGCAGCAGAACGAGATCGTCTCCGAGTACTGGGCTGACCCTGCCGCTCAGATTACCTCGTTCGCCGGTGGAACCACCGCGCTCGGCACCTCGTGGGAGATCCTGCGCAAGCTTACCGACGACGACAAGTTCAAGAGCGTTCTTCCCGAAGAGGGTTCAACCGGATGGTCGGATGCCTGGATGATCGCCGCTGAGTCGGAATCGCCCAACTGCGCTTACGCCTGGGTTGACTACACCAGCTCCGCCGAAGTGAACGGCGCTATCGCCACGAACTTCGGTATGGCTCCTGCCAACGCTGCTTTCTGCGACACGAGCGACGAAGCCGCAGCACACTGCGAGTACTTCAACGCCACCGACGAAGAGTACTTCAGCAACGTCTGGTTCTGGACCACCCCCATCGAGCAGTGCATCGATGGTCGCACTGACGTCACCTGCACGGACTTCTCGCAGTGGACGGATGCCTGGCTCTCCGTCAAGAGCTAGCTAGCCCGAGGGGTGGGCGGCCTCGCTCGCTCACCCCTCATCCCTCGCTCGACCAGCAGCTCACGAGCTGCACTTCCCACACGCACCAATCGATCGGACTCCCATGAATCGCCGCGCGCAACTCTCGGCACTGCTGGCGCTGCCCATGCTGTGGCTGATCGGCCTCTACATTTTCTCGCTCGTCATGCTTCTGGTGACGGCGTTCTGGGTGACCGACCCCTTCACCTCCAAGGTGAAGCCGGGCTTCACCCTCCGCAACTTTGAGCAGATCATCGCGAACCCCGCGTATGCCACCACCTCGCTGCGCACCCTCGGTATCGCCCTCGCGGTCACGGTGTTGAGCATCCTGATCTCGGTTCCACTCGGCATCTTCATGGCGAAAGTCGCCTCGCCCAAGCTGCGCGCCATTCTGGCCGTCGCGATCACTCTGCCGCTCTGGGCCGGCTACCTCGTGAAGATTCTGGCCATGCGCATTACCTTCACCGAAGACGGCTTCTTCAACTCGATGCTCGGCCCGCTCGGCATCAGCGGCCCCGGCTTCAGCATCGTCACCGTCGTGCTGACGCTCACCTACCTGTGGCTGCCATACATGGCGGTGCCGGTCTACACCGCGATCCGTCAGCTGCCCCCGAACCTGTTCGACGCTTCCTCTGACTTGGGCGCTGGGGCTGGGTTCACCATCCGCACTGTCGTTCTCCCCCTTATCAAGCCCGCGATTATCGCCGGCTCGATCTTCACGTTCTCCCTCAGCCTGGGCGACTACATCGCCGCCAAGTTCGTGGGCGGGTCGACGCAGATGATCGGCAGCATCATCGCCTCGAACATCAACCTGAACCCTCCGATCGCCGCCGCGTACTCGCTCGTGCCGATCGCCTTTGTTGTCATCTACCTCGTCAGCGTGCAGCGCACCGGCGCACTAGAACGGATGTGATGCCGCCATGTTGAGACTCTCCCTCGGCGCCAAGTTCACCCTCGGCATTATCGTCGCGATCGCCCTCGCGTTCATGTACATCCCGCTGTTCCTCGTGGTGATTAACTCGTTCAGCGCCGCGCGCCTGTCGAGCTGGCCGATCACCGAGTTCTCCACCGTCTGGTGGGAAGCTGCGTTCATCGACGAGCCCATTCGGGCTGCACTGCTGAACTCTGCGCTGGTGGGGCTCGGCGCTACCGCAATCGCGCTCATCCTGGGCACGCTCGTCGCCTTCGCCCTGCAGCGTTACACCTTCTTCGGTAAGCAGAGCGTGAACCTGCTTGTCGTTCTCCCGATCGCACTACCCGGCATCGTGACCGGTGTTGCCCTCAACAACACGTATAACCAGATTCTCGAACCCATCGGTATCGACGTGGGCTATTTCGGGATGATCATCGCGCACGGAACGTTCTGTATCGTCATGGTCTTCAACAACGTGCTTGCTCGATTGCGCCGCATCAACCCGAGCATCGAAGAAGCCTCGCGCGACCTCGGAGCGACGCCGCTGCAAACCTTCCGGCTCGTCACCTTCCCGCAGTTTCGCAGCGCCTTCGTGGCCGGTGCAATTCTCGCTTTCGCGCTGAGCTTCGACGAGGTTGTTGTCACGATCTTCACGGCCCCACCCGGTGTCGACACCCTGCCGCTCTGGATCATGAACCAGATGGCACGCCCCAACGAGGCATCCATGGTCAACGTTGTCGCGACCGTCGTGATTCTCGCGTCGTTCATTCCCGTGTGGGTTTCGCAGCGCCTGGCGCGCGGGGCTGACGAGCGCGAGTAGCGGATGCCCGAAACCCTCCCACCGTGGCAGCCAGCGCGAGCAACCCGACAATTGCGGTAGCGAAGGAAAGATCCCACGCCCCGAGCCATCCCACCAGGGGATAAGTCACGAGGAAGCACGCGTGGGAAAGCGCGAACTGCGCGGAGTAGACCAAGTTGCGATTGTCGGGGGTCGAAGCATCCGCGAGCAATCTCGACGACGGTGTACTGATGAGAGAGGTGCCGATCCCGAGCATCATCCACGTCACTAGCAGTGCCCACCATCCCGTCGCAGTGCTGAGGGCGATGATGGTCACAAGCAGTGCCGCGGCCAACCCGGCAGTCACGAGCACTGCTCCGGCAAGCATCGTAGGCATTACTCCCCAACGGTCCACTAGCGGGGGAACGCTGAGCGCGGCAACAAGCGAACCCACCCCATAAGCACCCAGCGTTATCGCAACAGCCGCCTCGTCGAGCCCATAAATACTGCGCGCGTACACCACGGAGTTGACGAGAACGATGGCAGTGCCCGCCGCGACCACCACATTCAACTGCATGAGAAAGCGCAAACTGGGAGTGCGAATAAACACGAGAGCGCCTGCCGGCACCCGCTGCCAAAACGTGCCTGCATCGCTTGCTCGACGGTGTGCAGGCAACGCTGTGATCATGACGATTACAGCAGACCCGGCGAATCCGATCGCGGTACCAACGAATAGGTTGCTGTAGCCAATGAATGTCAACAGCAGCGCTGCGATTGTCGGGCTCAGCAGCGCTTCAAGGTCGTACGCCAATCTCGACAACGACAACGCTCGCGTGTAGTCGCGCGGCGCGGGCACGACCACAGGAATCAGAGCCTGGAATGCAGGGGTAAAAGTGGCGGAAGCCGACTGCAGTAGGAAAATCAGGACGTAGATCTGCCACGTTTCCGTGACAAGAGGCAGCATGAGCGCGATCGCGAGGCGGACGAAATCGGCAACGACCAGTACTACCTTCTTCGGCATCCGATCAATGAGCGCAGCGATCACCGGGGCTACGCCAACGTAAGCGACCATTTTGATCGTGAGAGCCGTGCCCAGCACCTGCCCAGCAGCATCACCCGCAAGATCGAACGCCAACAAGCCCAGCGCCACAGTGAGAAGCCCCGTGCCCAACAGGGCGATTACCTGCGCACTGAACAACGCCCTATAGGTGGCATTTCGTAAGACGTCGATCATGCCCAGCAGGCTAACGCGGGGTGAACAGCAGCTGGGGTACCCCGTCGAGGTCGGTGCGGGTGACATCGATGCCGTAGACAGGCTCGAGGTTCTCCGAAGTCAACACTGCGGAAGGGTCTCCCGCAGCCATCACCTGGCCACGGTCGAGGAGAACAACCTGATCGCAGTAGCGCGCCGCCAAGTTGAGGTCGTGCAGCACCACGACCGTGCAGAGGGGAAGCCCCGCGACGACGGTGAGTAACTCGTGCTGGTACCGCACGTCGAGGTGGTTGGTGGGTTCGTCGAGCAGTAGGTGCGAGGCCGCTTGCGCGAGAGCCCGGGCGATGAGAACGCGTTGACGTTCGCCGCCGGAAAGCTCGTCCATCGATCGGTCACGCAAGTGCAGCGTTCCCGTGTCGACCATGGCCTGCTCGGCGGCACGCTCATCTTCGTCGCGGTAGCTTTGCCACCCCGAAATGTGCACCGACCGGCCCAGGATCACCGAATCCCACGCCGTGAGCGGAAGCCCCGATGGCTCTTCTTGCGCCACGATTGCAAGACGCCGCGACCGTTCGCGAGCAGTTAGAGCGCGGGCGTCATCCTCATCGATCATGATCGCTCCCGCCGAGGCGTCAAGAGCTCCCAAAATTGCGCGCAGCACCGTAGATTTGCCGGAGCCGTTGGGGCCGATGAGGCCCAGTGTTCCGCCGTCCAGTGCCGCGAGGGAGACCCCCGCCACGGCGGCGACCTGCCCGTACTTCACGGACAGGTCACCGACGGTGATCATTCGGAGAGAGTGGCGGTGCTGTCGATGATGGTGCTCAAGCCGCGAACTGCATCGGGGTCGGGCGCCAGATCGGACGCCAGAACGCCGATCACGGCATCGTTCTTCACGGCCGTGAGGTCATTCGTGCCAGGCTCTGCAAAGAACAGTGCCTTCGCGGTTTCGAAGTCTTCGCCGTAGAGGCCGTAGGCGATCACGATGACCTCGGGGTCAGCATCCAGCAGCGTTTCGATGCCTGTTTCAAGGTAAACAGATTCCTCGGCGGCGTACACGTTGCTCATTCCAGCGCGAGCAAGAATGTCATTTGCAATACCGAGACCGCCCCGAGCCGACAGTGTGGATGAGGGCGAGAAGTAGTAGATAACGGCTGCAGACTTGTCTGCTGCTGCGCCGGCATCCGCTTCAAGTTCGTCGAGTTCTGACTGCAGCGCGGCGATGTTCTCTGCCGCAATGTCACTCGTGTTGAAGACCGCTCCGAGGCGTTCGATGTCGGCAAAGATCGCGTCAAAGTCGGTTGCCGAGGTGAGGCCAGCATCGTGGCTGCACTCGCCGTCGATAACAATGTTGCTGATTCCCGACGCCGCAAGATCTTCATCGGTCGAGTTCCAGAGGCCATAACCTACGATGACATCGGCGTTAGCGCCGACGATCTTTTCGGTGCTGGGGTCAGACGGATCGACGATCTCGACGTCAGAGAGGTCGATTGACAATCCCTCGGGAAGCTCTGCGCCGAATTCGCCCGAGCGGGCGACGATGCGGTCAGCGGCGCCCGCAGCATCGAGCAGCGAGAGGGCCGACGTGCCGATGGTGAGGATGCTCGCCGGCTCGCCATCGATGACGAGGTCAGCACCACAGTTGTCGATGGTGAGCGGGTAGCTCGCGGTCGTTGCGGTGTCGTCAGTGGTTTCTTCAGCCTGGGTAGCGCAGCCTGAAGCGCCGAGAACGAGCGCGGCAACAGCGGCCGAAATGATCGGCAGTCGCGCTGCCGATCGCCGGGTGGAGGTCGTGATCATAGGAGTTTTCTTTCTGTGTGGATTGGTTATTCGGGTGGTGCAGTTTGGTGGTGCGGTTGGTGGTGCAGGTCAGGCGCGGACGCGCCGAACTGCGAATCAGCGGGCGTTGAGCCGCCGAACGAGAGCAATCAACACTGGTGTGCCGATGAGAGCGGTGAGCACGCCGAGCGGCAATTCGCTCGGGGCAAAAGCGGTGCGAGCGAGAGCGTCTGCCCAGATGAGCAGGATGCCGCCGAGCAACCCAGCGACGGGCAGTGAGACTCGATGCGTCGAGCCGACAAGCCGTCGAGCGAGGTGCGGAACGACGAGCCCCACGAAACCGATCGCCCCCGAGACCGACACCGCGGCAGCAATCGCGACGCTGACGATGAGCGCGGCGAGTGCCCGAAAGCGGGTGGGGTTGGTGCCGAGGGCACGCGCGGTGTCATCCCCGATGGCGATCGCGTCAAGCTTTCGCGACCACAGCATCAAGAAGAACGCGGCGATCGCGATCCCAGCCAGGGCAATAGGCAGTGACTGCCAGCGGGCCTGACCGAGCGAGCCGAGCATCCAGAACAGCACCGCTCGAGTGCCATCGCGGGAGTTGCTCGCGAACACCAAAAAGTTGGTGAGCGCCGCGAGCGCGAAACTCACGGCGATGCCGGCGAAAACAAGGCGAGCCGGGATGAGACGACCGCCAAGGCGGGCAATCGAGAAGACGAGCACGATGGCAGCCGCGGCTCCGAGGAACGCGCTGCCGGTCAGGGCGAGAGCACCGGCGCCAGCGCCGAACCCGAAAAGGATGCTGGCTGCCGCACCTGTGGAAGCTCCCGAAGAGATACCCAACAGGTAAGGATCGGCGAGGGGGTTACGCACGAGCGATTGCACGGCGACACCGGTCATTGCGAGCGCGGCGCCGACCAAGATCCCCAAAATGACGCGGGGAACACGAATGAGCCAGACGATGTTGTCGTCGGAGCCGGGGTTTTGTTCGCCGATGCCGAAGGCATGGAAGGCGATCACACGCGTAACGATGTCGGGGCTAATGGCGACGGGCCCGATGCCGACCGTGATGATGGCCGAGCCGAGAAGTGTGACACTCAGCGCGATGATCCAGACAATGCCGCGTCGTCCCGAACGTTGCGGCGAGCGGGTCCCCCCAGACTTTTCTTTCGGAGGGCGCGAAGACCCCGCCGATGCTGGAATGGCAGACGATTCCGGGGTAGCCGGAGCTGCGGGAGCTCCACGCGGGGTTCGCACTATTGCTGTCACGGTTTCGTTTCGTTTAGGGACTGTGATACTTAATTGATAACGATTCTCATTATTAAGTCAAATTAGACCGAGGCCCCGTGATCCACCTCCGCCTTCTCCGGCTCGCCGGAAACGCCACTGCACTACTGAGCGCCGTTGTGATTGCCGGCATCGCCCTGAGCGCCGTCGCTATCGCCCAGGCCATCGCCACCGCCGAGCTCTTCACCGGGATCGTCACCGGCGCCGCGCTTCAGAGCCTCACCACCGCGACCATTGTTTTCGCGGGCGCTTTACTCGTGCGGCCCGTGCTTTCCATGGCACGCGAGCTGACCGTGCACGCCGTCGCCGGGCGCATCAAAGTGCAATTGCGCAGCCGCATTCTTAACGCTGAAATCGCCGCCGGGCCGCTCGCCAGCAGCACCTCCCGCAGCGGTGAGCGCCAGTCGCTGCTCGTCGACGCCGTCGAGAATCTGGAACCCTACTTCGGTCGCTACCTGCCTCAACTCGTCGTGACCTTTGTCACCGGGGTCTCCCTCGTGGTCGCTCTCATCATCATCGACCCCGTCGTGGGAATTGTGATCGGCGTGATCGCGCTCGCTGTTCCGTTCATCCCTCGCCTCTGGGACGTTGCCCTCGCTGGCCGTGGGGAGCAACACTGGGCCGCCTACTCTTCCCTTCATGCGGATGTCGTGGATTCGATCCGCGGGATGCCCACGCTCAAGGCCCTGGGCGCGGTGCACCTTCGCCGGCAGCAACTCTCCGCCGCGGGCGACTCGCTGCTCAAGGCGACGCTCTCCCAACTCAAGCTGTCGCTCGTCGAATCCGGGCTCACGAGCTTCTTTCTCGTCGCCGGCCCTGCCGTTGCCCTCCTCGTCGGAGCCGCCCGCGTCGGTGGCGGCGAGCTAGCACCTACCGCACTCTTTCTCGTGACGATGCTCTCGTTCGAGGTCTTCCGCCCGTTCCGCGATCTCTCGATGTACTGGCATGCGGGCTATGCCGGCGTTTCGGCAGGAAACCGCATTTCGGCTCTCCTCGCGAACGCCGAAATGGCCGCCAACGCAGGTGCGCCCCGCGAGACTGATAGCTCGCAACATCCGACGCCGGAGAACGACCATGGTGCCGAGAACGACGGTGTCGCCGATCACCGCGGCGATGTCGCCCTCCGTGCCAGCAACTTCAACTTCCGCTACCGCGGGGCTGAGAGCGACGCCCTGCACAACCTGAGCCTTACGATCCCCGCCGCCGCTACTGTGGCGATCGTCGGAGAATCGGGATCGGGCAAATCCACCTTCGCTTCAGCCGTGCTCGGTTTCGCCCAGCCCACGGCGGGGGAACTCCTGATCAACGGAAGCTCCACAGCGACCCTCGGGCATGAAGGATGCTCGCCGCTGGTCTCGCTCGTTGCGCAAGATCCCGTGCTCTTCACCGGCAGCATCCGCCACAACCTGCAGCTTGTCGCTCCGCACGCGAGCGACAGCGATCTCTCTCGCGCACTCTTCGATGCGGGCGCCGAAGAGCTGCTCGACCCCAGCCGTGGCGGGCTCGATGCCCCTGTCGGCGACAACGGCGGACTACTCTCGGGCGGCCAACGCCAGCGCCTCGCTATCGCGCGAGCGCTGTTGCGTGACAGCCCCATCCTGCTGCTCGACGAAGCATCGAGTGCGCTCGATGTTCGCCGCGAGAACGCGATCCTTCAGCGACTGCGCGAGACCCGTCGGGCAGACGGTTCCGCTCGCACCGTGATTGTTATTGCTCACCGGCTTGCCCCCATCCGTGACGCCGACCTCGTGCTTGTTTTTGAGAACGGATGCCTCGCCGAGTCGGGCACCTACAACGACCTGCTCGCCCGCGACGGTGTGCTCACGCGGTTGCACGCCGCTCAGACCTCGGGGGTGCTGGCATGAAACGCCTGCTGCTGAACTCGACTCCCGTGCGATTGCTCGGGCCGATCATCCAACTGCTCTCAGTGTTAGAAACCCAGCGGATGCTGTTGCTGCGGTCGACGCTGAGCATGACCGCATTTCAACTGTTCGCTGCCGCGACCGGCGCACTCAGTGTTGGCCTTGCCGCCGCCGTGACGACGCAATCGACGGACGTTGACCTCGGTTCTGGGATCGTGGCCGTGCTCGCGATCGGTCTTGTCATCGCGGTCATCGCGAACGGGCTCTTCACCTGGATTGAGTCGTGGCTGAGTCACGTGCTCGCCTACCGCGTGATCGAGACGTTGCGGCTCAAGGTGCACGATGCCATCGAGCGCATCACTCCCGCAGGCATGAAGCGACGCCGTGCTGGCGAGGTCGCTGGCTCGGCCATGGCCGACGTTGAAGCGCTCGAGTGGTTTTATGCGCACACGCTCGGTTCCGCGGCGAACGCCGTAGTCGGCCCGCTCATCGTCACAGCGACGCTCGTCGTCCTCATCGGGCCCACGGGGTTCATCGCCCTCGGCGGCGCGCTCGTGCTCGTCTCGATTCCCTGGCTATTTGCCTCGCTTCAAGCCCGTCAGGGTCGTGCCGTTCGTACCGAACTGGGCCGCCTCACCGCCATCTCATTTGAGGGCGCCGAGAGCCTGCGCGAAATTCTGGCCCTCGGTCTGAGCGCTCGCCACCTCGACGAAGTGCGCACCGCCACCCGTCGCCTGCAGCGCCGCAAACGTTCCTTTGCCCTCCGTTCAGGTATTGAAACGGCGCTGGCGGATGTCGTCGTCGCCGTCACGACGATCACCACGCTGGTCGTGCAGGCTGACCGCGTCGCGTCAGGCGAGCTCTCCGCGAGCCTGTTCCCCGTCGTGCTCGTACTGACGGCTGCGACCTTCGCGCCCGCCGTTGCGATCTTTGCGGTCGCCCAGAAGTTGGGCGATGTGTCTGCTGCCGCCGAACGCGTTCTCGACGTTATTCACGCGCCGAGCGTTATCGCCGATCCGGCCGAAGTGGATGCTGGCAGCCGCGATGCGGCAGGCCGCGCTCCCGGCGCTCTCACCTTCGCCAACGTGCACTTCGGCTACACCCCCACCGAACCCGTGCTCAGCGGAATCAACCTGCAGGTTGCCGCGGGTGAAACCGTGGCGATTGTCGGAGCATCCGGTTCTGGAAAATCGACCCTGGGTTCACTGCTCGTGCGTTTCTGGGACCCCACTCAGGGCGACATCCTGCTCGACGGTGTGCCGCTGCGATCGCTGCCGGGCGAACGGGTGCGTGACGACGTGCTCATTGTGGGCCAGCATCCGTACCTCTTCCGCGGCAGTGTGCGCTCTAACCTGCTGCTGGCGAAACCGGATGCGACCGACCACGAGCTCTGGACTGCCCTCGACGATGCGGCACTCGGCTCCACGATTCGCTCGTGGCCTGAGGGCCTCGACCACATCATCGGCGAGGCGGGCGCAACGCTCTCGGGCGGCCAACGCCAAAGGCTCGCTCTGACCCAGGCGTTCTTGCGCGACCCGGCCGTGCTCGTGCTCGATGAAACTTCGGCGCATTTGGATGCCGTGAGCGAAGCCGAAGTCGGTGCCACTGTCACGCGCCTTCGCGCCGGCAAAACGACGATCATCATCGCTCACCGCGTCGCCACGATCGCCCGGGCACCACGCGTCGTTCTTCTCAACGACGGCAGCATTCTCGCTGACGGTAGCCACCACGACCTGCTGGCCACGAGCGAGGACTACCGATCGCTGCTCGGCCAACCGAGCGCAGCCTCCCCCGACCACTCGACTGCTCTGTCGAGTTCCACCGCCACCGCAGAAAGGAGGTGACAACTATGCAGACCATCGCCATTACGCCGATCGCCACCGAGCGCAACGAGGACCAGATCCTCGCTCCGAACGCGAACAACCACGGACACGTGTCCACCGCATTCGCCTGGGCCTAAGCCCCCGCGTTTAACAAAGGGTGCCCCGCTGCTCGGTGGCGGGGCACCCGAAACGCCCACTCTTTTCCTCCAGAGCTTTCCGTTCCGACTCTGTTCACTCGGTTCTCGTTCTCGTTCTCGCTCTCTTCTCGTCTCCGTTCTCGTTCTCGTTTCCGTTTTCGTTCCCCGCCCGCAGGAAGGCATCATGCCCAGCACCGTCACCACCACGCCTCGCCTCGAGATTCGTGCGCTCCCCAGCGACCGCACCCTCCTTACGACTCCGCGCGGCAACTCCTTCGCTCTCGATCTCCCCGCCGACACCGTCGTCGCCCTCGTGGAGGCGCTCTCCAGCGGCACCGTGTCGCCGAAGTTACCCGCCGATTGGGAAGCGAACGCGACCGCCCTGCGCGAACTGCTCACGGCCGAAGATGTCTTCGCGAGCGCCCACGGCGAGCGCTCCGACACTGAACGTGCGGATGCCGCAGCGCTGTCGTTCGAACTCGTCCCTTTCGATGACAGCGACGGCGCAACAGCGAAGCCCGGCGACCTGCTTGTCATGGGAGATCCCGCCGTTGCGTCCTCCCTCGTCGCTGCGATGGACAACCTCCGCGGCGCTGCCGAAGCAGGCTCAGCGCCTGCAGTGCGTGTTGTTCCAGCAGACGACTGGCAGCGCGTTATCCACCGCGCGTTCCGTACAGGCGAACTGCTCGTGCACTGCCTGCGGGGTGGGGATGACGCAACCCTCATTGCGTTTGATCGCTTGTGCTCGGATGCCCGCACACCGTGGGCTGCTCTCGAACTCACGCGCTCGACCGCGTGGCTCGGCCCGTTCGTGAGCCCCGGCACGGGAGCGAACTATGAAGACTTCGCCGCGCGCCGCCTCGCCGCCGCCTTTGACCCCGTAGCTCACCGCGCGTTGCGCACGCCCGCCGTTGGGGGCGACAGCGGAGCAGCCCCTCAACTCCTGCCAGTTGTGTTCGACACAGTCGCGAGCACTTTGGCCGACGCTACGGAACGGCGCGGTGATGTCGTGTGGGAAATCGCTGCCACGGGCGCAACCGAACACCCCGTGCTCCCGCTCCCCGCGAGCGTCATTTCGCACTCTCTGCCCCACTCGGTGAGCGACCTCGTTGATCCGATCACCGGGCTCGTGCAGCGCACTCGCGCCGTGACTCACCACCCCAGCATCCCGGCTTCCCTCGCCACCGCGCAGAGCGATGTCTGCAATATGCGCCGGGTTTCACGCTGGGCCAACAACACCTCGTGCCAGGGCTCGGCTTTCAACGACCCCGGGCAGGCTGCCGCGAGCGCCGTGGGCGAAGCGGTCGAGCGCTACTGCGGAAACCTTCTCGACACCCTCCCGGTCACCTTCGGCAGCTACCGCGAACTCTCGGCAAAGTCAGCAGTGCGGGTGCTCGATCCCGAGTCCCTCGTGTTGTACTCCGACGAGCAATACGACACCCCCGGCTTTCCCTTCGTGCGCATGACCGCTGACTTGCCCATCCACTGGGTTCCGGGTCGCTCGCTTACGACGAACGAAGACATCCTCGTTCCCGCCAGCATGGTCTACGTGAACTGGTTCACGGCCGGCTACTCCGCCGCTCCCGTCACTAACTTCTGCCCGTTCGCCGGCATCGCGGCCGGGCCGAACATGGAATACGCGGTCGCTTCGGCTCTTGAAGAAATCATCGAGCGTCACGTCACGATGGTGTGGTGGCTCAACGAACACCAGCACGATGCGATTGTTCCCACGCCGGAGATGGATGCTCTCTGGGCTGACGTTCCGGCTTCCTTCGGCCAGCGCCCCTCGATTGTCATGCTCGACAACGAGTTCGGCGTACCGGTGGCGGCGGGCATCCTGCACAACGATGTCGACACTCTCGTGAACGTCGGTTTCGCCTGCCGCAACACCGCCGAAGCCGCCGCGCTCAAGGCGTGGACCGAAGCCTGCACCCTGCAGGAGGGAAGCCGCGATCTTCTCCGCACCGATGGCGCTCACTGGGATGCGATGGCCCGGGGCGAGCTCAACAGCCGTTCCTTCAAGCCGTGGCGTGCCGACCGCGCCTACCTCGACTCCTACCGCGACGACATGCGCGACTGCGACGACCTCATGGTGCAGCAGCAGGTGCTGCTCGACCCCCGCGCGGTCGAACACGTGGCGCCGCTCGTCGATCGCCCCGCTCGCCGCCCCATCGGCGACATCCCCGCGCTACCCGATCGTTCAGTTGCTGGCTACCAGGCCGCGATCGAAGCGCAGGGTCACGAAGTGATCGTCGTAGATATTACATCGGCGGATGTCGCGAGCACGGGCATGGCGGCGGTGCGCGTCATCGTTCCCGGAACCGTGGGTAACGCGCCAGCCGCTTTCCCGTTCTTGGGCAAGCGTCGCGTGCAAGATCTCGCGGTGGAGCTCGGATGGCGCGACACTCCCCTCGCCGAGGCCGACCTCAACTACTTCCCGCTGCCGCACGCGTAATGACGGAACCGACGCAAGGTACGGCCGACTTAGCGAACACTGCGAGCGCAGTAGACGAAGCGGACGCGGCGGTGGCGACGACGGTCGCCGCCGCCGGGCCAGCACCCGAACAGCGAGTCGCGATCGTTCCTCTCGCCGCGGAATCGTGCCTCGCGGTTGGCAGCGACGGGCAGTTGTGGCATCTTGCGGTGGCGGCGAACGCGGTGACCGCCGACGTTCTCAAGCAACTTCGTGCCTCCGTTCGCCCGACACCGCTTCCACGAGTGTCGCCCCTCGACGTCCGGTTCGATTCGGTGCAGGAAATGCTCGGTCTCGCGCGGCTCCTCGACAACAGCGCTGGCGGCTGCTCCTGTGACTGCGGCGCCGATGACGGTGAGGGCAGCGGGACTGACAGCGACGAGCCTGCGATGTCGCTCGGCGTTCTCTTCCCCTTCGCGGGGCACTGGCATCGGCTCTTGCTTGAAACCGGTAGCGCTGTCGCTACAGCCCAGCTCGCGGCCGACTGCCTCGCGGCGACGATCGCCGACCCCGCCACGGCATCCGCGTTGATTCAGCCAGCAGTCACGGCCTCTCCCGCTACCCGCGTCGCTGCTCTCGACCTCAACGACGAAGCCATCCCCGCGCCCCGGCCTGACATTCTCGAACGCTGGACCGATGGCCGCTGGCTCGGCCACGCGCTCACCCCGTCGCCTCTCGTTGACCCGGTGACGGGCTTCCTGCATCGGGTGCGTCGACGCAGCAACCACACCCCGCTGCCGGCCGGATTCGTTCATCTGCACGCCGAGTTGCCGCACCTGCAGAGCGTCAAGGCCTCGTTCACTCCGGATGCTCTGGCTCCCGCCGGGGCGCTCGACGACGGCTCGCGCTCCGAGTCCGAGTTGCTCGAACCCGCGTTGCTTTCGGGCGTCGCGCACTATTGCGGCGCCGACCTTGAGCAGGGCATCCGCACCCGCGCATCGCTCGCCGAACTCCAGCAGAGCGGTGAGCGCGCTTTCGAGCTCGCGTCATGGCAGCCACACGATCCTGCGCTGCACGCGCTGGCCGGATTCCCGTTCGTAGAGCTGCGCCCCGACACCCGCATCGATTGGGTTCGAGGCGAGGATGCGACAGGCAACATTTGGGTGCCGCAGAGCCTTGTGTTTGCCGATTACCTGCGCGGCAGTCGCACCTCAGCGCTCGCCACGAATACGAACAACCTTGTGGGGCAACAGGCCGGGCGCACTCTGGCCGATGCCGTCGAACGAGCCGCCGCCCATGCCGTGGCCCACGACGCCGTGGCTGTCTGGTGGTCATCGACCGCCGCCGCGAGCGCAGTGCCACTGCCGCAATCGGTCGCAACGGTTTTGGCGGAGTCAGAACTGAAGGTTCACATCCTCGCCATCCCGTCGACCACGGGCATTCCCGTGCGTCTTGCCGTGGTGGATGACGTAGCTAACGCCATCCTTTCGCTCGGGTTCGCGGCACACACCGACGACGACACCGCGAGCGAAATCGCCATGGTGGAAGCGCTCATTCAGCACGCCTCCGCGCAGGATCTTGCGCAGGAGAACAGCCTCATCCGCAACTCGGGCGCTCTAGGCAACGGAGCGATTGCTGGCCTCGTGTCGTGGGACCCCCAGCGTCGCTACGCTCACGCTTTCGGACCGGAACACCGCGGTCTCATCGATCCGATGGCGCACGTGCAGTACGGGCTCGACCCAACCGTCGTCTCGCAAACCCGACAACGCACCCAGCCCGGCGTCATCACGCCCGCAGCCAAGGCTGCATCCCCCTCGGTCACCGCCGCCGTCGCCGCCACCCTCATCACCGTGGATGTCACGACCGAACGAGTGCGGGCGGCAGGCTTCCACGCGGTGCGCGCCATCATCCCGGGGTTTGCCCGCTTGCAGCCAGCAGCTTTTCCGCTCGATCCGCTCGGCCGCGTAGCCGAGGCTCGCGAATCGCTCGATTGGGATGCCGCCCCGAACCCGGGCCCTTACCCCGGCTGGTGAGACTAGCGATTACTCGCGGTTCGCAGCCCAAGTTTCCGACTGATCATGCGCGAAGTGCACCCAGAGAGTTCTCGCAAGGCGGCGCAATTGCGGGTACAGCGTGCTCCACTGCTGCTTGGTCGGCGAGCCCAATTCGATCGCGACGGCCCGTACCGCACCATTCTCGGCAAAGATCGTCACGCCGGCGAAGTCACTGAGCGCCAGATCCGTGGTTTCTTGGGTGATCCATTCGGCGGGGTCAGTGATCATGCCGCCGCCGCCGAGGGACTCGTCCATTGCGAGGAGGGCTTTGTGCAATTTCGTTGCGTTGAGCTTCTTACCAGCTGCAAGGTTTTCGGGGTCATACCGGCGCGGGGCGAGCATGAACTCTGACTCTTCGAGCTCCGCGTAGTCCTGGGTCAGTTCGTCGGACCCGTCAGGCGTGCCGCTCATTCCGACCATGATCATCCCCTCATCGAACCCATAAATTGAGTTTCACCCAAGTATATGAATTGGCGGCGAGATTGAACCCTGCCTCACAGTTCTCGCGTTACCCCAATTCGAGCGTCAGCACCGCATCGTAAATCTCCATCGCCTCAGCGATTTCGTCGGGCGTAACTACGCACGGCGGCAGCACCTGGATGCGGTTCTCGGTTACGAAGGGCAGCAAGCCGCGCTCCACCAGGCCAGCCCGAATACGCCCCATGGTCGCAGCGGAAACGGGTTCACGAGTGCCCCGGTCGGTCACGAGTTCGATCGCCCAGAACACTCCACGACCGCGCACTTCACCGATCGACGGATGGCGTTCGGCGAGCGCGTTCAAGGCCGGCCCAATGTGGTTCTCGCCGATGTCGCGCACGTGCTCAAGCACACCTTCGGAGGCGATGGTGTCGAGGGAGGCCACCACGGTTGCGGCCGCTAACGGATGCCCCGAATACGTCAGCCCGCCGGGGAACACCCGGTCATTGAAGAACGCTGCAATCGGGTCGTCGATGATCACGCCGCCGACGGGAACATAGCCCGAGTTCACCCCCTTGGCGAAGGTGATGAGGTCAGGCCGCACGTCGAAGGCATCGAACGCGAACCACTCACCAGTGCGCCCAAAACCGCACATCACTTCGTCGAAGATCAGCAGGATGCCGTGCTGGTCACAGAGCTCGCGTACGCCGGCGAGGTAGCCAGCCGGCGGCACCAGAATTCCCGGAGTTCCCGGAATCGGCTCCAGCAGCACGGCCGCGATCGACTCCGCGCCTTCGGCTTCGATCACGCGCCGCAGATGCTGCAGTGCACGTTCGCTCTCCTGCTCGGGCGTCGTCGCCCAGAACTCGGAGCGGTATAGGTAGGGGCCGAAGAAGTGCACGTGCCCTCGAGCGAACTCGTTCGGGATACGGCGCGGGTCACCCGTGGCCACAATGCTGCTGCCGGTGTTGCCGTGATACGAGCGGTAGGCCGAGAGAATCTTGTCGCGCCCGGTGTAGAGCCGCGCCATCCGCATCGCATTCTCGTTCGCGTCCGAGCCACCGTTGGTGAAGAACACGCGGTTGAAGCCCTCGGGCGCGATCGCTGCCAGACGCTTGGCTGCTTCACCACGGGTCACGTTGGCGGTGGGCGGTGAGATCGTCGCGAGCAGTTGAGACTGCACCCGGATTGCCTCAAGCAGAGCCGGATGCTGGTGCCCCAGATTCACATTGACGTGCTGGCTAGAAAAGTCGAGATATTCATTTCCGGCGTGATCCCACACGCGGGTGCCGAGCCCACTCTTAATGCTCACGGCCGCAGCATGGGCAGGAGTCTGCGCCGACCACGAATGAAAGATGTGGGCCTGATCGAGTTCGAGCGCGTACGCGTCGAGGTCTCGGGATTCGTGCTCGGTCATGGCGCTGGCCCTTCAGAGTGATTACGCGGTGCTGACATGAAACTGGTACTGCGAGTGAAGCTGTGCTGCAAGAAAACGAATGCCGCCCTCACGAGCGTAAGGGCGGCATCCGACTAGTGGTTATTCAGTGCGACTAGTTGCCGCCCTCGAGGAGGGTGACGTCGATCGGCGCAAAGCTGGAACCGGTGGTGTCAACACCATCGGCTTCGAGTTCTTCAAGTGCCTTCATGATCCAGTCGTTCGACCATGCCGTTGCCGGCGGGGCCGTGGTGATGGGGCTCGCGCCCGACTCGTTGACGGCGCTGATGGCACCCTCTACGGTGCGGTCCCACGCAGCTTCGTCGATGACGCCGATGCCGTTAGCAGCCGGCCAGATCAGCTTGTTGGTTTCGTTGACCATCCACAGTTCGTGGCTGGGGCCCCAACCGGAACCGGCAGCAACGGTGCCTTCGGCAGCAGACTCGGGGTTCTCAGCAGCGTAGATCCAGCCCTTAACAACGGCCTTGAGGAAAGCGACTGTGGTCTCCTGGTAGTCCTCGTCGCTGTCGAGACGCTCGGTGTCAGCCCAGATCGCATCCTGGAGCATGGCACCAACGGTGTCTTCGTAGCTGATGACGTTGAAGTCTTCAGGCTGGTACAGCTCTCCGGTGTCGGGGTCGGTCGACTCGAGCAGCTGGGCGTACTCGTTGTACGTCATGGCCTGAGCGGCGTCGATGTCACCCTGCAGGAAGGCGTTCATGTTGAAGTCCTGCGTGATGATCTGCACGGTGGAGGAGTCGAGTCCCTCAGCAGCCATTGCTGCGAAGATTTCCCACTCGTTTCCGAAGCCCCACGAACCAATCTTCTTGCCTTCGAAGTCGGCGACCGAATCAATACCCGAGTCGGCCCACGAGACCTGAAGCGTGCCCGACTTCTGGAAGATCTGGGCGATGTTGGTCAGGTTGGCGCCCTGTTCGATGGAGCCGAGCACCTTGGGAACCCAGGCTACGGCGTAGTCAACGTCGCCGTTGGCGAGAGCGTCTTGCGGAACGATGTCGCCGCCCGACGGGATGATTTCTACGTCAAGGCCCTCTTCTTCAAAGAAGCCTTGATCGGCGGCGGCGAAGTAGCCAGCGAACTGCCCCTGAGGCAGCCACTGGAGTTGGAGTTTGATTTCGGTGAGGCCGTCAGCAGACTCCGAAGAACCGCTGTCACCCCCATCGCCGGTGGAGCATGCTGCGAGGAGGACCGCTGCCGTTACGGCAAACGCTCCAGCCGCCAGTGAGCGGCGTTTGGTGAACTTCATGTCAGACCTTCCAGATTCACGGTGCAAGTGGATACTGCGGGGTACTGCGGTACTGCTGTACTGCGGGTGGAGCGGTTATCTCCCTTTCTTTTGTGGGCGGGGTGCTGTCATCGGGAGCCCCCGGTCGGAACGCGACGCAGCACCAGTCGTTCGAGGGCGAGCGTCGCGAGGTAGAAGAGCAGACCGAGAGCAATGGATGCCACGACATAAGCCCACGCGCGGCCATACGCGCTCGAGGCTGCCGAGGTTGCAATCAGGCTGCCGAGGCCTCCACGTGGTCCGCCGAAGTACTCGGCCACGAGGGCGGAGATCACGGCGAGCGAGGAGGCGATGCGGATGCCGGTCAAGATAAAGGGACGTGCCGTGGGCAGCGTGAGCTTCATCAGCATCTGCCCGGAATTCGTGGCGTAGGCCTTCATCAGATCGCGGTGCACGGGCTTCGTCTGGCGGAACCCCCGCAGAGTATTGATGAAGATCGGCACGAAGGAGGCGATAGCCGCGATCGCTTGACGGCCGAACTGGCTATCGGCACCGAACATGGAGTTGAGCACGGGAGCCAAGGCAACGATCGGGACGACCGCGAGGGCCGCCACGATCGGGGCACTCATCTGGTCAACGATGCGCGAGCGGGCCGCGAGCGCTGCCGCCACGATTCCGACGAGTGAGCCGACCAGCAGCCCGAGCAGGCTGTTGGTGCCGGTGAGGGCGGTGGCCGAAACGACGGAGGGCCAGAACTCGACGAGTTCCGTCACGATGGAGATCGGGCTGGGCAGGAGGTAGTCGGAGACGCCACCGACGGTCACGAGCAGCTGCCAGATGATGAGCACGATGAGCCCGAAGCTGATCGGGGCCACGATGCGCAGCGTCGCTTCCGTGCGGGGACTCCAGCCCTTCGAGCGGCGCGCTCCTACTCCGCGACCGACGATCGCGTTTGCCGAAGTACTGGTGCTCGCGCTCATCGCGTGTCCACTCCCCGCGCTGTTCCCGCACCGTCGCCGGCCGAGTGGTCGGCTCCACCGTGCAGAGCTTCCCGCACTTCGGTAACCATTTCGAAGAAGGAGGATGCTTCGCGCAGGTCGTCGTCGCGGTCTTCGCGGCCGTCGGCGGCATCCAATCGCATCTCGACGATCTGGCTGATGCGACCTGGCCGCGGCGACATGACGACGACACGGTCAGAGAGGAACACGGCCTCGGGAATCGAGTGCGTCACGAAGACGACGGCAGCGCCGGTATCGGCGGCAATGCGTACGAGGTCGGTCTGCATCTTCTCGCGGGTCATCTCGTCGAGCGCTCCGAAGGGCTCATCCATCAACAGCAGTCGCGGCTGTTCCGCCAGCGAACGCGCGATGGCAACGCGCTGTTGCATTCCACCCGAGAGCTGATCAGGAAAGCGGTCGGCAAACTCGGTGAGGCCCACCATGTCGAGAAGTTCCGCAACGCGAGTGCGACGGGCAGCGGATGCGACGCCGTGCAGTTCGAGCGGAAGCGCAACGTTCGCGGCCACCGAGCGCCACGGCAACAGCCCGGCCTGCTGGAACGCGATGCCGTAGTCCTGATCGAGACGAGCCTGGGTGGCGGTCTTGCCAAACACCGTCAACTCCCCCGAGGTCGGATCGTCGAGGTCGGCGATCAGGCGCATGAGTGTCGACTTGCCGCAGCCCGAGGGACCGATGAGCGAAACGAACTCGCCAGCCTGAACCGTGAGGTCGACATTCTCAAGCGCATGCACGATGCCGGTCGTGGTCTGAAACTGCTTGTTCACTCCGCGCACCCGCACGGCAGCGGCATCCGCTGTCATGGTCGCGCCGAGGTCGATGGCAGAAGTGGTGGTCGGGATCTGGTCGCTCATGCGGCCTCCTCGGTTCGTCTGTAGTCCTTGAGAATCGCTCCGAGCAGGGCGACCGAACCGGCCGCAACAAGCCCGAGAACGATCGCGCCGAAAATGGGAGCCCATGCTTTGGAGGGGTCACCCGATGCTTGACCGGCGAATTGAATAAGCAGGCGACCGATGCCGCCCTGAAGTCCCGTTGACACTTCGGCCACGACCGCGCCGATCACGGCGTTAGCCGCACCGAGGCGAAGGGCCGGAAGAAGATAGGGAACGGATGCCGGCAGCCGCAAACGCAGCAGAGTCGGCCAGTAGCCCGAAGCGTAGGTTTCGAAGAGCTCAACGTGGATGCGGTCAGGAGACTGCAGCCCCTTGAGCGCGCCGACGGTGATCGGGAAGAACGCGAGGTAGCTTGCGATGAGGGCGACCGACATCCAGTCTTGCCACTCGAACGAGCCGATTTCGACGCGCGAGCCCCAGCTCTTCACCACCGGGGCGAAGGCGATGAGGGGCACGGTCTGACTGATGACGATCCACGGCAGCAGCCCGAACTCGGCCAGACGCCAGCGCTGCATGAGCAGCGCGAAGGCGATGCCCACGATCACTCCGACCGCCCAGCCCGCTGCGGCGATCCCGAGCGTGGTGAGAGCAGCGAGAGCAACGACGGCCCAGAGCGGAAGCGCACCATCGGCGCGCGTGACCGGCTCGGCCAACCGCACCATCATGTCCCAGAGGTGCGGCATGGCCAGGTCGGTCGTGCGCGGAAGAACGCGGAGTTCGCCAATCAGCACGCCGTTATCGGGGCCGAGGAACTTGTAGCCCTCCCAGAGCAGCGCGATGAAGAGAACGCCAGCGATGCCCCAGCCGAAGCCGCCGAGCAGCCGAGCGCGCGCGGGGTTAGCCAGCGCACCCGGCGAACTCGCGGGGCGGACGGCAACCTCCCCACGCTTATCGTTTTGGGTTGCCGTCATCGGGTTAGGCCTTCGCCGTCACTGTTTCGGTGAGAGCCGGAATGACCGTCTCGCCGTAGACGCGCAGCGTTTCCTCTTTGTTGTCGTGCTGCAGGTAGCCAGCGAACTGGTGGACCCCCAGCTCGCGCAGCTTCTCGAGCTTCTCGATGTGCTGCTCGGCGGTGCCCATGAGGCAGAACCGGTCAACGATCTCGTCGGGCACGAAGTCGGCGTGGGTGTTACCCGCCTGACCGTGCTGGTTGTAGTCGTAACCTTCGCGCTTCTCGATGTAGTCGGTGAGAGCCTTGGGCACGTCACCGTCAGTGCCGTACTTCTTGACGATGTCGGCAACGTGGTTTCCCACCATGCCACCGAACCAGCGGCACTGGTCGCGCATGTGCTCCCAGTCATCACCGATGTACATCGGAGCGGCAACACAGAACTTGATCGACATGGGGTCGCGACCGACAGCCTCAGCGGCGTCGCGCACCTTCTTAATCATCCACGCTGCGATGTCCAAGTCAGCAAGCTGCAGAATAAAGCCATCTCCGACTTCACCGGTGAGCTTGAGGGCGAGGGGGCCATAGGCGGCAACCCACATTTCGAGCTCTGAGCCCTTGCTCCACGGCAGCTGCAACTGGGCGCCACCGTATTCGACCGAACGCGAGTTGGCGAGTTCACGGATGACGTGAATCGACTCGCGAAGATCTTTCAGTGTGGTGGGCTTGCCGTTGGTCACGCGCACAGCCGAGTCGCCGCGGCCAATGCCGCAGACGGTGCGGTTGCCGTACATCTCGTTGAGCGTGGCGTAGGTGGAGGCCGTGACGGTCCAGTCGCGGGTGGCCGGGTTCGTGACCATCGGGCCGACTTTGATTTTGCGGGTCTCGGCCAGAATCTGGCTGTAGATCACATAGGGCTCTTGCCACAGAATGTGTGAATCGAACGTCCAGACGTAGTCAAAGCCGTGCGCCTCTGCAAGCTTCGCTAGTTGAACGGTTCGTGCCGACGGCGGGTTGGTTTGAAGTACTGCTCCGAATTCCATGATGCTCCTGGTTCGTGATGGAAGGAAGGCCAAGGCAGCATCCGCTGGCCGGAGCCATGCGGATGCTGCCTGCGAGCCGTTTAGGTGAGGTATTGGGTGAGGCCACGCTTCATGAAGCGGCCGTCACCCTTCGAACCGAGGTACTGATCGTCGTGAACAATGACCTTGCCGCGGGAGAGAACGGTGTCGACATGGCCGTCGATTTCGAAGCCCTCCCAGGCAGCGTGGTCCATGTTCATGTGGTGCTTCTTACCCGTGGGCTTGCCGTTCTCATCGACCGGCATACCGATCGAGGTGTGACCGTTGGGGTCGTACACGACGATGTCGGCGTCGGCACCGGGCTGGATAACGCCCTTACGGCCATAGATTCCGAACATTCGAGCGGGGGTGGTGCTCGTCAGTTCAACCCAGCGCTCGAGAGTAATTTCTCCCGTGACAACGCCTTGGTACATGAGGTCCATACGGTGCTCGACCGTTCCCATGCCGTTGGGGATCTTGCGGAAGTCCGCGAGGCCCAACTCTTTTTGGTCTTTCATGCAGAACGGGCAGTGGTCGGTCGAGACCATCTGCACATCGTTCGTACGCAGCGACTGCCACATGGCATCCTGATGGCCCTCTTCGCGCGAACGCAACGGAGTCGAGCACACCCACTTGGCGCCTTCGAAGTGACCGTACTGCTCGCTCTGAGCACCCAGTTGTTCTTCGAGGCTCAAGTACAGGTACTGCGGGCACGTCTCAGCAAACACGTTCTGGCCACGGTCGCGAGCGCCGGCAATCTGTTCGACCGCCTGCTTCGCACTGACGTGAACGATGTAGAGCGGAGCACCGGTGAGCTTGGCGAGCATGATCGCACGATGCGTCGCCTCCTCTTCCATCTCCCAAGCGCGAGCGACACCGTGATAGAACGGGTCAGTCTTGCCCTGCTCCACGAGCTGCTCGGCGAGAACGTCGATAACCGGGCCGTTCTCGGCGTGCATCATCGTCATGAGGCCGGTGTCGCGGGACACCTGCATGGCCTTCAGAATCTGAGCGTCATCCGAGTAGAAAACGCCCGGGTACGCCATGAACATTTTGAAGCTCGTGATGCCCTCGTCGGGCAGCTTCGCCATGGCCTTCAGCGAATCGGGCGTAACGTCACCAACGATCTGGTGAAAGCCGTAGTCGATCGCACAGTTGCCGGATGCCTTGCCGTGCCAGGCTGCGAGAGAATCTTCGATGCGCTCGCCAAAGGTCTGCACCGCGAAGTCGATGATCGAGGTCGTGCCGCCCCACGCCGCAGCGCGAGTGCCCGTCTCAAAGGTGTCGATTGCCGCGGTGCCGCCGAAGGGCAGCTCCATGTGCGTGTGCGCGTCGATACCACCGGGAATGACGTACTTTCCCGTGGCATCAATGACGGTGTCGACGGATGCCGCAACATCCGTTCCAAACAGCGTGCTGCCGGGTGACAGCACAGCCTTGATTACTTCGCCGTCGATCAGTACGTCTGCTGGGGCGCGCCCCGTTGAGCTGACGACCGTACCGCCAGAAATGAGAGTGGTGGCCATGATTCGCTCCTCTGCGATGTCGAATGCCTGCTGTTCCCCGGGCGCCGAGGCAACCCGGGGCTGACGTTATCGCTTACTTAGGGATCGACAGGTAGGCGTCGGGGCGACGGTCGCGGTAGAACTGCCAGTCGTCGCGCATCTCCTGCACGAGGTCCATGTCGAGATCGCGAATCATGATCTCTTCGTCGGTGCCTGAGCCACGTTCGCCCACGAAGTTTCCGCGGGGGTCGATGACCTGGCTGGTGCCGTAGAAGTCAACGGCTTCGTCGCCGTACTCGTTGTCTTCGAGGCCAACGCGGTTGGGCTGAAGCACGAAGTAGCCGTTGGCGACTGCTGCTGCGGGACCCTCGACCTCCCAGAGACGGTTGGAGAGTCCGGGCTTCGTGGCGTTCGGGTTGAACACGATCTCGGCACCGTTGAGGCCGAGCTCACGCCATCCCTCGGGGAAGTGGCGGTCGTAACAAATGTGAACGCCGACCTTGCCGACGGCGGTGTTGAACATCGGGAAGCCGAGGTTGCCGGGCGTGAAGTAGAACTTCTCCCAGAACTTGTCGAGGTGAGGAATGTGGTGCTTGCGGTACGAACCGAGGTTGGTGCCGTCAGCGTCAACAACAACGGCGGTGTTGTAATACACGCCCGTCATCGCCTCTTCATAGATCGGCAGAATCATGACCATGTTGAGCTCTTTAGCCAGCGCCTGAAAGCGCGTAACGATCGGGCCATCAACAGGCTCGGCGTAGCGGTAGTACTTCTTGTCTTGAGTGATCCCGAAGTACGGGCCGTAGAAGAGCTCTTGGAAGCAGATGATTTGAGCGCCTTGCTCTTTGGCATCCCGGGCGAATTGCTCGTGCTTGTCGAGCATCGACTCCTTATCGCCTGTCCAAGTGGTCTGAGTGATTGCTGCGCGAACTGTCGTCATGGTGCCTCCTGCGTTATTCGGCGTCATTGCCTTCGGTGATAAACCGGGAATGTGACGCGCGAACGGGAACTATCCCCGTGCGTTCATTCTCCGGGTTCATCGTTTCAATCGTGTTGTGCCTATATGACGTTGTGGTTACTCATCATGGCCTCGACTGACGCGAGAGGCAATGCTCATTTGTGCTGGTGAGACCATATTGCCCAAAATTGTCTATGCAACTTAGGCATATTGCTCGCGGAAGCTACGAAGAGCGCGCAGACGTCCACACTGGTCGCGACTGAGGCGCACGAATCTGGAACGGTTGTTGGGGTGCAGCAAACACCGTCGTAACATCGCTGGCATAGAGAACTGAGTCGGGAGCGCGGTCGGCAAGACCCTCGAACCCGGCTGCAGCGAGTAAACCGTCGTCGAGGTAGACCACTTCGGCCGGCTGCAGCGGCCACGGCTCGTGCTGGTTGCGACAGTAGATCGTTCGTCCGCGGTGGGTTTCGTGAAACGCCCACCGCGCTGTCAAGAACGTTGCCTCGGGGTCAGTCGCGAGTGAAACGCTGGCCGCCGGGTCGTCGATCGGTCGCACAATGATGTGGGATGCCGCATCCGGCCGGCCATGCCGTTTCGTTTTGTAGGCAATCTGCCCGTCGCGCTGCCCGATCTTCATCGAGGCCCACTGGTACGGCAAACTAAAAGCGGCCCGCGCGGTGAGAACGGGAATCAGGTGCGAGGCCTCGAGCGAGAGAAAGACAACGCCGCGCCTGCCCTTCTCGTCGACCGAATAGAGTCGCACATTCACTTCGGGAAAATCGCCGAGCCACGGGATGCGGGGCCCGCCAAAGAACGAACTCTGTGACATCTGAAACGCGATGAGCCCCACCCAGGAGCTGCCGTTGAGGGTGTCGGGGCGACACCCTTCGGGCATGAACGGGGCAACAATGGCGGGGTCAACGCGCCAGTGCAAAAAGGAAACTTCGCTCCAGCGCTGACGCAAGATTGCGGGGCCACCGAGCGGTGGTGCTTCGCGAAACATTAGGGTGCCCGCCGCAAGGACGTGTGGCTGTTCGATGCCGCGCGCATCATCAGCGGGGAAGCTGGTTGTCGCGGCGTACGAAGGGGCGCCAGAGTACGACTTGGTCGGTGCGTTCGGCTCGCGTTCCGGCGCGCAATGAGATCACTTCGCCGGCCTGACCCGCCGCGAACACGCGTCGGCCCGGCTTGGAGAGCATCTCATCGGCCAGCGCCGTTTCGAGTTCGCGAACGCGAGAGGTGAGTTCAGTGACCTGGTTTTCGAGGTCAAGAATTCTCTTGATGCCTTCGAGGTTGAGACCCTCGGCGCTGAGCGCCGCGATCTCGCGCAATTGCATCACGTCGCGCATAGAGTAGCGCCGCGACCGACCGCTGGTTCTCGTGGGAGACACGAGACCCAGACGGTCGTATTGTCGCAACGTCTGCGGATGCATTCCCGCTAGCTCCGCCGCAACGGCGATAGCAAACGCGGGGGTTAGCTCATCCATGGCTATTAGCTCCTGGCTCGGGCAATCAGGTCGTCCCGCGGATTCTCTGCGGGCATCGCTTCTGCAAAGGCCTCGAGGTGCGCCAACGCAGCTTCCGGGATGCGGTTAGGCACCGCCACTTGCACTTCGGCAAGCAGGTCTCCGGTTGCTTTTGCTGTCGCGACGCCGCGACCCTTTACTCGCAATACTCGCCCGCTCGGGGTTCCCGGTGCAACCTTCAGTTTCACCGGAGCACCGCCGAGAGTGGGAACCTCGATCGTGGCGCCGAGCACTGCCTCCGCGAACGTGACGGGAACAACAACACGAATGTTGCTGCCTTCCCGCTCGAACACAGGATGCTTGCGCACCGTCACCGTCAACACGAGGTCGCCAGCCGGGCCACCATTCGGGCTCGGCTCGCCTTTGCCCTTCAGGCGGATCTTCTGACCGTCGCTGACTCCCGCAGGAACCTTGACGTTCATCGGACGGCCGCCAGCAGGCTGGAGCTTGATCGTTTCGCCGTTAATCGCCGTAGCGAAGTCGAGCGTGGTGTTCGCAGCTAGGTCGCGACCCTTAGCGGGGCCGCCCCGAAAACCGGGGCCACCACCGGGGCCCGCCTGACCGCCGAACATGCCACCGAGGAGGTCCTCGAAGCTTGCGCTCGACTGCCCTCCGCCGTAGCTCTGGCCACCATAACTCTGGCCACCGCCACCGAACATGCCACCAAAGACATCCTCGAAGCCGCCAGCCTGACCGCCCTGGCCACCCGCTTGGAAGCGAGCGCCCGAGCCCATGGCACGAACCTGATCGTATTCTTTGCGCGTCTCCGGATCAGAAAGCACGGAGTGCGCTTCGCTGATCTCTTTGAAGCGTGCTTCAGCTTTCGGATCTCCCGGGTTGGAATCCGGGTGGAATTGACGCGCGAGTTTGCGATAGGTCTTCTTCAAGTCGGCCTCGGAGATGTCTTTCGACACTCCAAGCACCTTATAAAAGTCCTTATCGAACCAATCCTGGCTAGCCACTACACGCCACCCCCGGCCCTAGTCAGCGGGGCCAGAGACAGCAACCTTCGCGGCACGCACTACGCGCTCACCAAGAATGTAGCCCGGCTCGATGACGTCAGCGATCGTGTTCTCCGTTGCTTCGGGGTCGTTCAGGTGAACAACGGCCTCGTGGAAGGCGGGGTCAAAGGCTTCGCCCTTTTCACCGATCTTGCGCAGGCCAAACCGCTCAAAGCTCGCGTTGATCTTCTGGGCAACGAGCGCGATGGGGGTTCCCTCCCTGATGTCGCCGTGCTTGTCCGCACGATCGAGGTCATCGAGCGCCGGCAACATCGAACGAACGACGTCAGCGATCACGGCTTCACGGTTAGCAACGCGGTCACGTTCTACGCGAGTACGGAAGTTAACCAGCTCGGCCTGCGCACGCAACATCTGCTCACGCATCTCGGCGACGAGGTCCCGGCTAGCTTCTTCGAGAAGACGCTGGTCTTCTTCGCTCAGCTCGTCGGGAGCCTTCTCGGCGTCCGAAGCAGCATCCGCAGCATCTTCTGCAGCGGGCTGCCCCTCGGCTGCCGCAGATTCCTCTGCGGCAGCCGAGTCAGACGCACTGACGTCGCCGGTTTCCGGATCACTCTGACTTTCGTCGTTGATCACCGGCTCCTGGTTTTCGTCGTGGTCGTGGTTGTTGTCAGACATTTACTTCTTGTCCGAGTCAGCTTCGTCTTCGTCAACAACTTCGGCGTCAACGATGTCTTCGTCTGAGCTCTCACTAGCGGGTGCGTCGTCGCCCTCTGCAGCGGCCTCAGGGTTTTCTTCCTGGTGCTTGTAGATTGCTTCGCCGAGCTTCTGCTGGCTTTCGGTGAGCTTGTCGAAGGCCGTCTTTACTTCGGCCTCGTCGTCGCCGGCAAGCGCCGTGTTGAGCGCGTCAACGTCGGCCTGAACCTCGGTCTTCACGTCTTCTGGCAGCTTCTCAGCGTTGTCGGTGATGAGCTTTCCGGTCGAGTACGCGAGCTGCTCTGCGTTGTTGCGAACCTCGGCTGCCTCGCGGCGAGCCTTGTCTTCTGCAGCGTGCTCTTCGCCCTCACGAACCATGCGCTCAATGTCGTCCTTCGAGAGGCTTGAGCCACCCGTGATCGTCATCGACTGCTCCTTGCCGGTGCCCTTGTCCTTGGCGGACACGTGCACGATGCCGTTGGCGTCGATGTCGAAGGTGACCTCAACCTGCGGGATGCCACGAGGCGCCGGTGCGATACCGGTGAGCTCGAACGTTCCGAGGTTCTTGTTGTCGCGAGTGAACTCACGCTCACCCTGAAAGACCTGAATCGAGACGGAAGGCTGGTTGTCATCCGCCGTGGTGAAGGTCTCGCTGCGCTTGGTCGGGATAGCCGTGTTGCGGTCGATGAGCTTGGTCATCATTCCGCCCTTGGTCTCGATACCGAGGCTCAACGGGGTGACGTCGATGAGCAGAACGTCCTTGCGCTCACCCTTCAAGACACCAGCCTGTAGTGCAGCACCAACAGCTACGACCTCGTCGGGGTTGACGCCCTTGTTGGGCTCCTTGCCACCCGTGAGCTTCTTGACGAGCTCAACAACGGCGGGCATACGAGTCGATCCACCCACGAGAACAACGTGCGATACGTCGGCAAGCTTGACGCCTGCCTCCTTGATGACGTCGTTGAAGGGCTTCTGAACACGGTCGAGAAGGTCGGCGGTCAGCTCTTCGAACTTGGCTCGTGAGAGCGTCTCGTCGAGGTTGGCTGGACCGTTCTCGGTGAGCGAGAGGTACGGAAGCTGGATGCTTGCCGACATCTGCGAGGAGAGTTCCTTCTTCGCCTGCTCAGCGGCTTCCTTGAGGCGCTGCTTAGCGATCTTGTCGCCAGAAACGTCAACACCGGTCGAGTCCTTGAAGCGCTGGATCAGGTAGTCAACGACGCGGGCATCCCAGTCGTCTCCACCGAGGCGGTTGTCACCCGAGGTGGACTTGACCTGAATGGTCGAGAAGTCGTCGTCCTTGCCCACTTCGAGCAGCGAAACGTCGAACGTTCCACCACCGAGGTCGAAGACCAGGATGAGCTCGTCTTCCTTGCCCTTGTCGAGGCCGTACGCGAGTGCAGCAGCGGTGGGCTCGTTGATGATGCGCAGAACGTTGAGGCCCGCGATCTCACCAGCTTCCTTCGTTGCCTGACGCTCAGCGTCGTTGAAGTAAGCGGGAACGGTGATTACTGCGTCGGTGACGTCTTCACCCAGGTACTGCTCGGCGTCGCGCTTGAGCTTGGCAAGCGTACGAGCGGAGATTTCCTGCGGGGTGTACTTCTTGTCGTCGATTGCGACGGTCCAGCCTGTACCAATGTGGCGCTTGACGGAAGCAATGGTGCGGTCGACGTTAGTGACAGCCTGACGCTTGGCGGTTTCACCAACGAGGACTTCGCCATCCTTAGTGAATGCGACGACGGAAGGCGTAGTGCGCATTCCTTCGGCGTTTGCGATGACGGTGGGTTCTCCACCTTCGAGAACGGAAACTACGGAGTTCGTGGTTCCGAGGTCAATACCTACTGCTCGAGCCATGTGCTCTTACTCCTTTAAGCGTTTGGGTTTGCGAACTTGAGTCGCGCTGTATCAAGTTTGCTCCTGCTTGAGTCGAGAGTCAAGCTGCCTAGCTGAAAGTTGAGTGGGAGTGACTCAAGGTTTCGCCGAGTGCCCTGCATTTCCGTGAGTTCGGGTGCGGCGGGGGCACTGTGCGAACACCTCGATAAACGAAGTAAGGCGCGACGAGCGTGCCGGGCCCGACGCCCGGCACGCTCGTCGCGCCTTTCGCTAGCTGCGGCTACTCAGTGATAGCCAAGACGCGCTTACCTCCGCCACGCACCCGACGTGCAGGCAGGAGGAGCAGCAATCCGCTCAGCAAGAGCAGCCCAGCAAGCAGGCCTCCCAGCGCGATGTTCGAACCCGTGAAGGCGAGCATCAACGTCGTGAGTCCCTGGATGACCGAGCGCTCGCCAAAGGCGGGCAGCTCGACCGTTGAAGCAGTACCCGTTGACGGGCGGTATTCGGCATCGACCGACGCGAGGTCGACCGTTGCGGTGTACGTTCCGGCAGGAAGGTTCGTGAGTTCCCACGCACCATTCGCGTCGGTCGTGACGCGCACGGTGACGGGGCCCTTCGGGCCGTCCCACACCACATCCAACTCAGCGTTGGGGATGCCGCGGTCGCCACTGTCGCGAACGCCGTTACCGTTCGGGTCGTCGAACACAATGCCGTTGAGCGTTGCGCTACCGATCACGATGAAGTCGACATCGAGGAGCGTCTCACCCGAGACAAGCGTTGCCGTCGTCTCGGAGAACACGTCGCCGTCAAGGTCAGAGCTTGGCACGTAACCCTCGGTCAACGTTGTGGGGTCATACGAGACCTTCACTTCGCCAGCCGGCAGTCCCTCTACGAGGTAGTTACCGTTCTCATCCGTCGTGGTGGTGACGATGATGTCGTCTTCGTTGCCGAAGATTCCATCGAAGCCGGGGCTTGTCACCGTCATAACGATTCCGGGAAGACCGGGCTCGTTGGTGTCCTGAACGCCATCATTGTTGACGTCGAGCCACAGCAGGTCGCCCACTCCCGCGTCACCGCGGTAGCCGAAGTCCTGATCGAGGTTCTCTTCAGCACCAGCGAGCGTTAGCTCGGACTGGTCATCAGCTCCCCCGTCGGGGTCAACCGTAGAGGTCAGCCCTGCAGGCAGTCCCGACAGTTCAACAGTGAAGAGCCCTGATGGCAGGTCCTCGAAGAGGTAGTTGCCCGAGGCATCGGTCTTCGTTGTCGACTCAACGTCATCCTCATTGCCCAGGATGCCATCGAGGCCGGCCCAGGTGAGCGTGACGTCTACCTCGGCGATGCCAGGCTCAGTCGCGTCAACAATGCCGTCACCGTTCTGGTCGAGCCAGACGGTGTCGCCAATCTTGCCCGTGCCGACGTAACCGAAGTCGATGTTGTCGAGGTCGGTCGCTGCGGGCAGCGCAATGGCGGTCGTGGAGTTGGGGCCAACACCGGATGCCGCCGTCCCGGCCGTCGGCTGGTTGGGTCCGGCATCCGCATCGAACGTCGGCGTCAGGCCAGCAGGCAGGGTCGTCGTGTCAACCGTGGCGGTGTAGTTGCCCTCGGGCAGACCATCGAAGAGGTACTCACCGTTGGAGTCGGTGGTTTCAACGAACGTGACGTCATCGCCGCCACCCGCTACGCCATCCGGACCGAACCACACGAGAGTGACCTCGGCGCCGGGCAAGCCAGGCTCGCCAGCATCCTTGACGCCATCCTTATTGAGGTCGAGCCACACAGTGTCAGAGATGCTGGAGTTTCCGGCGTAGCCGAAGTCCTGCATGAGGTCAGAGCCGACCAGTGTGACCGCAGACTCTTCGTCGGGCGACGTCGTTCCGCTGTCGTTGTCGAAGGTCGGGCTGAAGCCAGCCGGGACACCACTGACAACCTCGACGATGTAGTTGCCATCGGGGATCTCGGTGATAGTCCAGTCGCCGTTGCTGTCCGTCGTGGCCTCGAACTCGAGGTCGCCAGCCGCGCCGGTGCCACCAAGAACACCATCGGTGCCGAGGTAGGTGACGAGAATCTTTACGCCAGCCAACCCGGGCTCGTTGCTGTCTTGCACGCCATCCTTGTTGCGGTCCCACCAGACGCGGTCTCCGATAACGGAGGTCACGTCGTAGCCGAAGTCAACGTCGGTGACTGCCTGACCAACGGTGAGCGATACGGGAGCTTCGGAGTCGTTGTCGCCGTCGCGGTCGTAGCTGTTCGTTGCGCCAGCGGGCAGGCCGCCGGTCACTGCTACCGAGAAGTTGCCCGGGAGCAGGTTCGGGAAGCTGTAGAGCCCGTCGCCGTCGGTGGTTGTGGTGAAGACTCCGTCGTCACCACCGCCCAGCACGCCGTCTTCGCCGAACCACGTCAGCTCAACCTCTGCGCCGAAGATTCCGGGCTCGTCGGCGTCTTGAACGCCATCGCCATTGCGGTCGATCCACACGTAGTCACCGATGGATGCGGTGCCCGCGTAGCCGAAGTCTTGGTCGTCACGGTTCTGGCCGGCCGTCAATGACGTCGTCGAGGTCGCGCTCGTACCGCCGTTGGGGTCGGAAACAACCGAGTACCCCGCAGGCAGGTCACTGACCGTCACCGTGTAGGGGCCCGCAGGCAGGTTCTCTACAAGGTACTTGCCGTCGGCATCCGTCGACGCCGTGTAGGTGATGTTGTCAGCGGTCGTGGCGAGGTCGCCATCGAGGCCGCCGAACACAACCGTGACCGTCGCGCCGGGCAGGCCGGGCTCGTTGGAGTCCTGAATGCCGTCCTTGTTCTGGTCGAACCAGATGAAGTCGCCAATCGAGCCGGATCCCGTGTAACCGAAGTCGACGTCACGCTTCTTGTCGTTCTCGGCGAGGGTTCCCTGCCACACGCCGTTGGGCGTTGCGGTGGTGCCGTCGAGGTCGTAGCTCGGAGTCATTCCAGCGGGAAGCGTGGACGCATCCACGGTTACGCGGTATGACCCACCGGGCAGCTGGGTGACAAGGTATTCGCCGTTGCTGTCGGTCGTGCGAGTGAAGGTCTCGTCGTCGGTGTTGCCGAAGATGCCGTCAATTCCCGCGTAGACAACCGTGACGCCGACGCCCGCAAGAACGGGCTCAGTGGAATCCTGAACACCGTCGTTGTTGACGTCGAACCAGACGTAGTCACCGATGGAGGCGAGGTCGAGTTCGACGCTCACGACATCCGGAGTCACGTTGTCGTAGTCCTTGTAGTCGATACCGGAGACCTGCGCGCTCGGGGCCACACCGAAGTAGTGAGGAACGTCAGCGGTGTTGATGACTTCGCGCGCCGAAACGAGTTCGCTCGTTTCGTCGACGACCGGCATCGTGACGGTGTATTTGATCGTCACGGATGCGCCCGCCGCAATCGGGCCAGCGATCGTCCAGCCGAGAGTTCCGTCTGAAGGGTCGACGTCGGTCGGGGTCACGCCAACAACACCAGCGGAGGTGAAGTCGGTGACGCGAGAGTCGGGGGTGTCAGTGACGGTCACGTCGTAGGCGGGCGAGTTGCCCGCGTTGCGTACGACGATCGTGTACTCGAGCTCTTCGCCCGGCTTGGCACGACGAGTGTCAGAGTCGCCAACCTGGCCAGCAACATCCTTGTCGATCGTCAGTCGCGGTTCGATGACCGAGACGTTCGCGGTCGACGGAGTGCCCACCTTGTCGAAGTCACCCGGTGCCGGAACGGTCGTGGGCGAACCCGTGATCGTGTCGGTGTTGTTCCAGTACGGACGAACCGTGTTGGTCAGGGTGTTTCCGGATGCCGCAGCAGTCGTGACGATCCCGGTGTAGGTAATCGTGACGGTGCGCACTTCAGCCTCAGCGGGATCGATGTCACCGATGAAGTAGCCAATGGTGCGGTCCGTCGTGGTCGGCGAACCGATCAGCGCAGCGGACTCAGCACAGGGCGAGCCAGCCTGATCGCACGTCGAGCTCACGAACTCACCGAAGCGCACGTTGGTGGGCATCGTGTCGATGATCGTGGCGTCGTAGGCAACGACATCCTTGGGGATGGTTACGTCGACGGTGTAGGTAATGACCTCACCGATCGTGCGTGACGACGGCGTCGCCGACTTGCTGACGCCCAACTCGGGTGCGCGCAGCGTGAGGTCGTCGTTGGCCTGGTAGCCGTTGGCTTCGGTTCCGAGCGGCGAGAGCGACGTGCGCTCGTTGGGGTTGCCACCGGCAATCGACGACGTAATGGCATCGACCGTGTTGACGATCGTCGCACCACTCAGAAGCGGGTCAACGACGCGAACCTTGTACGTCAGGTCGGGGCCGGCACCGGGTGCGATCGAGGCGACCGTAAAGGTGATGGTGCGAGCGGTGTTATCCCACACTCCCCCGCCGGGCAGAATCTGGTCAGAGGTCACAGGAACGTTGCTGGCATCGACGGGCTGAACAGTGTTCGGCACGTGGTCAACGACGGTCGTGTCGTGCGCCGTCGACACGTAGGTGCCGCTAGCGTTACGCAGCTCGAGCGTGTACGTCACGATCTGGCCGGCTTCGACCTGACCCGAAACAGCGTTGCTCTTCTTGGTGAGATTGATGTCGGGCTCGACGACACGCGTGGTCGTCGTGTTGCTTCGCTGCGAGTCAGCGGTTCCGTTGACACGCTCCCACGTCAGCGTCGCGACGTTCGAGATGCCAGTGCCGCGAGTGACACTAGCGGCGTCGAGAACTCGAACGGTGATGGACAGGATTACATCGTCATCCCCGCTGTTAGCAAGATTGACGTAGTTGGCGCCGATGAGTGCACGCACGGTCTGGCCCGTGACGGTCGCGTTCTGCGATGCTCCACCGTTGACGGTGAACGTGGGAGTTCCGATGATCTCGTAACGACTGTTGACAACGTCAGTAACGGTCGGGTTGACGTACACCGTTGAGCCCTGAGGAATCGTGGTCTTCACGGTGTAGGTGACCGTCTCGCCGACGGTGGCCTGGTTCGCCGCGTTGTTGCCCGATTCGGTGATCGATGTTGTCGCCGACTTCACGACGGTGGGACGACGAAGGTTGGTGCTCGCCGTGTCTTTCGCTTCGATGCTGTTGGCATCTGCCTCAAGAGAGGAGTCGATGTTATTGACGGGGACGTACACCTGGGGCGTACCTGTGTTGGTCTCGCCCTCGTAGGTGCGCACGCCGGCGGTGTTCAAGAAAATATCGCCAGCCGAAGAATCAACCGGCGTGACAACGTCGTAGGTCACCGTGGCGCTTGCACCCGGAGCGATCGACGCGATCGTCCAGTTGATGGCACCCGAGGCGCAGACTCCCGCGTTGCTGACGTTAGACACGTCATCCGTGCAGTTGAAGAGGGACGGCAGCACATCGCGTACCGAAACGTTTAAGGCTTCTTGGCTACCCGAGTTGCTGACAACCACGGCGTACGTCACCCGGTCAGTTGCTTGAACCGTGAGGGAGTTGACGGGAGCGCCAGAGATCGCGACGGTGTTGAGGTGGGTGATTCCCTTGCTGAGTGTGACGACAGGCTTCTCAACGAGAGTGTCTGCCGTATCGCGCAGCTGGAAGACGTCGCCAGCAGTGTTCTCGTAGGTCATCTTCATGATGTTCGAGGTGATGTCGCCGTTTTGAACAGCCGCCGGGTCGGTGATCTTCGCGGTCACCAGCACCTGGAAGACCGTCGCAGCGTCAACATCCCCGATACTCCACGACAGAAGCGGCTCGCCTTCAACATTGGCAAAGGTGACGCCGTCGCTGTCGTCGATGGTGCTGGAGTCGGTGTACTCGAAGCTCTGGAGCGTGACTCCAGCAGGCAAGAAGTCGTTGACGTTGTTATCGAGGGTGTCAAGGCTTCCGGGGAAGGTAACCGTCAGTTCGTAGCACACCACGTCGCCGGGGTGAAAAGGCCCGGTAACGGTGTCACTGAACGCGAGTCCGGATGCCGCAGCACAGTCGGTCGCGATGTCTGCCGGTTCCGCAACCCGCTTGTCGATCTCGATGCCCTCAGCTTGCTGCCCAGCACTTGAATCGTCCACCACGGGAAGCTCCGAGGTCGAACCGTCGTTGTCGGTAATAACCGTGGCAGTGGCACCAAGATCAACAGTGTTGGTCCACGAGTCGTTCGAGCTAACGGGTCCGCCACCGTTGCGAACCCGGTAGTCGGCACGCGTACGCGTCTCTACGGTGATTGCTCCGTCATCCGATGCAGCAGCGAACGCTTCAGCGTTCCACGTCACCGTGATCGTTCCATCCGCGTTGGTCACGACAGAATCCGGAGTCAGTGAGCTGGTGACGTAGTCGAGACCATCGGGAATCGTGTCGGTTACTTCAATGATGCTCGTGGACAGCGCGTACTCGGACGCCTGGAAGTCGAGGGTCCAGATGCTCGTCCCACCCTGAGAAATAGCGGACTGGTCAACCGACTTCTGAATGGCAACGTCTTCAGCAGTCACTGTGGCGCGGTCATCGTCTGAATAGACAGTTCCGTCGTAGTTGCCCTCGGCGACCGCATAGTTGGTGAGGACCTGCTCATCTTCGGTGAGCGCGCCCGTGTTGTTGTCGAGGTTGGCGGTGGCTTCACCAGTGGAGGCAACGTTTTCGCGCAGCGGGATGGCTGCGGCGTACTTGATGACGATGGTGGCGCCAGCGGCGATCGTGCCGAGCGAGCTCCAGTCAACCTTGGTGTAAACGTCGAGGGGAAGCGATCCGCTGCCATCGGGGTCAACAGTGACCGTCTCGCTCACTGCCGCGAAGCCCGCGCAGTCAACCGCTGCGGGCAACGGGCTGTCGTCGATGCGACCGGAACCGGGGTACTCCTCGGTGCCCGCAAGGCTGTTGTCTTCGCTGGTGCAGCCAAGGAACTCAAGCCCGGCGGGGAGGTAATCAGTAACGGAGAAGTCGTCGGTCGCGTTCACGCTGTTGTTCGTGATTCTGAGCGTGTAGACCGTCTTGTTATCGTGCACACCGCGCTGAAGTTCGGATTCCGTGCTCGGCTCGCCCTTGGTGAGGACGAACGGGATGAGAGTGGTCGTCGACTCGGCAGCGTCCCAACCCGTGCGGGAACTCTCGATCACATCACCGGTCAGTGCTGCGAACTTCACCAAAACGCGTGGGTCAGAGTTCACGAACGCTTCAGCTTCGCTCGTGAAGCTATCACCGACGTCGTAAGTGGCTGTGTTGTAAGAGAACGAGTAAGTCAGTGGCACGACGACTCCCGACGAGAGGTCTGCCACGTTGTTCCAGATGAGCTTGGTCGCGCCGCCCGCGAGCGCGATGGTTTCACTCACTGGATAGGTGGAGTCCACGAGTGTTGCCCCCGCTGGCAGCACGTCAGTGAACGTCAGGTTGTAGGCGTTGCTACCCGAGATTTGCTGCGCGGAGAGCGTCACCGACACGTCGCTGCCGTAGAGCGTCGAAGCGCTGACTTCACGGTCAAGTTGAACGTCGGGGGTGCCCGCCGCCGTAGCGACGGCAGCCGGAACTGTTATTCCGGTGACTATCAGGGCAGAAACAAGCAGGGAGCGCAGCAAAAACTTCACGGGTAAGGGCCTTAATAATTGACCTAGGGCCTACCTGGATTCGGGTGTAGGCCGTAGATAACTCGGGTTTTGTCGGGATTGTGGTGTTGACGGGTAGTCCTCCATAGGGGGGACAGATTTGTAACACCGTGCACCACGGTACGTCAGGCGCCGCAACCGCCTGTAGCCCTAGTAGGCGGGTGAAACGTTCGGTCTATGTCCCCCGATTTGTCCCCTCAAGCGCTGACAACCCCAGAAACGCGCGGATGTGGGTCTCTTTGCGTGCGCGAGCAGGGTCGTGAAATTCGAAAAAAAAATCTTTCACCCGCAGATTGCGGCGACAGCAGCCCCCATTGTTAACCGCACACCACTAGCCTGTTCGCATGACGGACAACACTGGCGACAACGGCGCCCCCAGCACCCCCGCTGTTCCGCGCGTCTCGAACACACGCGCTATAGGTACCGTCGGGCAGGGCCTCATCACTGATGCCACCATCCCCAAAAGCCGCGTGCGGGCCTGGGCGCTGTGGGACTGGGGCTCCGCAGCGTTCAACGCCGTTGTCACCACTTTCGTGTTCAGCACCTACCTCGCGAGCGGGCTGTTCGTCGATCCCGAGATCGTGGCCGCGGCGGGCGGCGACGAAAAGAACCCCGCCCTCGTGCTCGCTCTCGCGAACAACACCACCGTCATCTCCGGCGCACTCACGATTGCGGGCTTTCTCGTCGCCATCTTGGCGCCGATCCTCGGTCAGCGCTCCGACGGCTCCGGTCGCCGTAAGTTGTGGCTCGCAATCAACACTGGCCTCGTCGTTGTCGCCATGGGTGCCATGTTCTTCGTCGTGCCGGTGCCGTCCTACATCTACCTCGGCGCTGCACTCCTCGCCGCGGGCAACATCTTCTTCGAGTTCGCCAGCGTCAACTACAACGCGATGCTCGTGCAGGTCTCCACGCCCAAGACCGTCGGGCGCGTTTCGGGCTTCGGCTGGGGCATGGGCTACATCGGCGGCATCGTTCTGCTGATCATCCTGCTCGTTCTCTTCATTCAAGACTTTGGAAGCGAAACGGGCAGCGGCCTGTTAGACGCACCATCCGGTACTGACGGTGGCGCTCTCGACATCCGCTTCGCCATTCTTGCTTCGGCGGCGTGGTTTGCCATCTTCGCGATTCCCATTCTCATTTCGGTTCCCGAGATCCCCGCTGGCGCCCGCGAAAACCGCGTGAGCTTCTTTGCCAGCTACGCCAAGCTCTTTGGCACCATCAAGACTTTGGCCAAGAAGAGCCCGCAGGTGCTGATGTTCTTGCTCGCCAGTGCGGTGTTCCGCGACGGCCTCGCCGCCGTCTTCACTTTCGGGGCGATCATTGCAGCCCAGGTCTTCGGCTTCAGCCCCAGCGAGGTTATTTACTTTGCGGTGGCTGCCAACCTTGTGGCCGGCATCGGAACCTTTATTGGTGGATGGCTCGACGACAAACTCGGGGCCAAGAACGTGATCATCGGCGCCCTGATTGGCCTCGTACTCGCCGGCCTCGCCGTGCTCTTCGTCGGCGACGCCAAGACCGGGTTCTGGATCGCCGGACTCTTCTTGACCCTCTTCGTTGGTCCGGTGCAGGCCGCAAGCCGCAGCTTCCTGGCGCGCATCACCCCCGTCGGCCGCGAAGGCGAAATCTTCGGCCTCTACGCCACCACGGGTCGCGCCGTGAGCTTCCTAGCTCCCGGACTCTTCACGCTCTTCGTGGCCATGACTGGGGACACCCGCTTCGGCATCATCGGAATTGTGATCGTACTGCTCGCAGGTCTCGCGCTCATGCTGCCGGTGAAGGCCAAGCAGTCGGTGATCGACTAGCCAGGGCCTCTCACCGCCCGCGCAGCGGAGAGTGTGCTGGTCGCGTCTGAAATTCACTAGCGCCCAGCACGTCTGAGGACGATGCTGGAGTCATGACTGAAACCTCCCCGCTTTCGCCCGCCGCCCGTGCCGAGCTGCTGCGCTCTCTTCACGTGCCCGGAACGCCGCTCATCGTCTCCAACGTGTGGGATGCCATCACCGCCCGCATCGTTGCTGAAGCCCCCGGAGTGCGCGCCCTCGCTACAGCGAGCCACGCGGTGAGCTTCGCGCACGGCGTGGCCGACGGCGAAGGCCTCACGGTGGAGCAAGCCCTCGACGCCGCATCCATCATCTGTCGGGCCGTGGAGATTCCTGTCTCCGTCGACTTCGAGAAGGGCTACGCCTTGGATGCCGCCGGTGTGCAAGCCAATGTCGAACGATTGATCGCGGCGGGAGCATCCGGACTGAACATCGAAGACAGCTCAGGCCCGGCCAAAGCTCCACTCTTCGACCTTGCGCATGCCACCGCTCGTGTCGGCGCAGCTCGGGCGGCCGCGCAGGCGACGGGTGTGCCCATCGCGATCAACGCGCGCGTCGACGTTCTCGCCGGCGGCGGCGAGTGGGATGAGATGGTCACCCGTGCGAACTCCTACCTCGCAGCAGGCGCCGATTGCATCTTTGTACTCGGACTTGCTGACGAGCGAATGGTTGCTCAGGCGATCGAGCAGATTGACGGGCCCATCTCGGTGATCGGCGGGGCTGGCTACATTCCGCTGACGCGTCTGGCCGAGTTGGGGGTTGCTCGGGTCAGCTTTGGTCCCCGCACTCTCGGCCTTGCTCTGGCGCACTTGCAGCAGGCCGCAACGCAGTTGACGGCGCTCGGCGACTACCCCGAGGAACTCGGCTTCGTGTACTAAAAACAGGAGTAATGTCGGTTTATGGACACGAAACAACCCATCAGTTACTGGGTCAAGGTAGTCGATCGGATCATCGATGACCTCTTCGCCATCACCCTCGAAGAACACGGCATCACCCGCCGACAGTGGCAGCTGCTCGTCGTCCTCACGAAAGGGCCCGCCGGCATCGACCGTCTCGATATCGAGATCGCACCCTTCTTGATGCCGAAGAACGCCACGACTCCGCGCTCGGCCGACCCGCACACCACCTCGCGAGAGTCGCTCGAGGAGCTCGTGGAGAGTGACTGGCTCACAACCGACGGCTCACTCTTCGAGCTCACCGAGCGCGGTCGTGTTGTTGTCGACCGCCTCACCGTCGTGATCGCCGAGGGCCGCCAGAAGGCGACCGAAGGCGTCACGCCTGAGCAGTACAACACGACAGTCACGGTGCTCGAAACCATGGCCAGAAACCTCAGTAACCAGAGCTCGTAGGGCAGCGGACCAATCAGGGAAAGCGCTAGGCGATGTCCGGCTAGCGCTGGATACTGGGTTCATGAAGGGAATAATCCTTGCAGGCGGCTCTGGGACGCGGCTCCACCCGATAACGCTGAGCATTTCCAAACAGCTCGTGCCCATCTATGACAAGCCGATGATTTACTACCCGCTGTCCACGCTGATGCTCGCCGGCATCAACGACATCCTGATCATCACCACCCCGCATGACGCGGAGCAGTTCATGAAACTACTCGGCGATGGCTCGCAGTTCGGCATTTCTTTGACTTTCGCCGTTCAACCCGAACCGAGCGGACTCGCTCAGGCCTTCGTTATTGGTGCCGATTTTGTGGGCAATGATTCCGTGGCGCTGGTATTAGGCGACAACATCTTCTATGGACCAGGCCTCGGTTCTCAACTCAGTCGCTTTGTCGACATTGACGGCGCGGCCATCTTCGCTTACTGGGTAGCGCAGCCCGAAGCCTATGGCGTTGTCGAATTCGATTCGCAGTTTGTCGCGGTCTCCCTCGACGAGAAGCCGGCGCACCCGAGAAGCAACTATGCCGTGCCAGGGCTTTACTTCTACGACAATGACGTGCTCGACATCGCCGCCGGGCTCACCCCTTCCGCTCGCGGCGAATACGAAATCACCGACGTGAACAGCGCCTACCTCAACGCCGGAAAACTCAAGGTCGAAGTTTTGCCGCGAGGAACGGCCTGGCTCGACACCGGGACCTTTGATTCGATGACGGATGCCAGTGACTATGTCCGCACCATCTCTCGACGTCAGGGGCTCAAGATTGGCTGTCCCGAAGAAGTTGCGTGGCGCCGAGGGTTGCTGTCAGACGACGAACTTCGTGATCGCGCCGAGCACCTCGCCAAATCGGGATACGGCTCGTATTTGCTCGAAATACTCGAACGTGGGAGGTAGACCAGATGAGCAGGATGCTTGTTACCGGAGGCGCTGGGTTCATCGGCTCGAATTTCGTCCACCACGTTCTCGAGAACACCGACCATTACGTCACCGTGCTCGACAACCTGACCTATGCCGGCAACATCGCGTCGCTCGACGGGCTTGATGCGGCACGGTTTAGCTTCGTACGGGGCGACATTACCGACGCCTCGGTGGTCGACGTGCTCGTCGCGGAAACCGACATCGTGGTGCACTACGCCGCCGAGTCTCACAATGACAACTCACTCGACGACCCACGGCCGTTTCTCGATACCAATATCGTGGGCACATACATCCTGCTCGAAGCGGTGCGACGCCACCAGAAACGTTTTCACCACGTCTCTACCGATGAGGTGTATGGCGATCTCAAGCTTGACGACCCCAGCCGCTTTACCGAAGAAACTCCCTACAACCCGTCGAGCCCGTACTCATCGACCAAAGCAGGGTCAGACCTTCTCGTGCGCGCATGGGTTCGGTCATTTGGCGTGCAGGCCACCATCAGCAACTGCTCCAACAACTACGGCCCGCGCCAGCACGTTGAGAAGTTCATTCCCCGGCAAATTACCAATGTGCTCACCGGGGAGCGCCCCAAGCTTTATGGAGACGGCCTCAACGTGCGGGATTGGATTCACGCCGCCGATCACTCCGCAGCCGTGCTGACGATTCTCGAGCGAGGTCACATCGGCGAGACGTATCTCATTGGGGCTGACGGCGAGAAAAACAATAGAGAAGTCATGGAATTGATCCTTGCTGCTCTCGGCCATCCGACGGATGCCTACGATCACGTCGCGGAGCGCCCGGGGCACGATGTGCGCTACGCCATCGACTCCGCGAAGCTTCGCACTGAACTCGGATGGATGCCGAAATTCTCGAACTTCGAGGTCGGCATCGAGGCAACCGTGCAGTGGTACCGCGACAACGAAGAGTGGTGGCAGCCACACAAGGCCGCCACCGAGGCTCGCTATCTGTCGCAGGCTCGGTAGCGATGCCCCACGTTACAGAAACCCCTATCCCCGGACTGCTGCTATTAGAGCTGCCGCTGCACGCCGACAATCGTGGCTGGTTCAAAGAGAACTGGCAGCGCGAAAAGATGACCGCTGCTGGGCTCCCCGACTTTGGCCCAGTGCAACACAACATCTCCTTCAACGGCGACATCGGTACGACTCGTGGCATCCACGCTGAACCGTGGGACAAACTCGTGTCGGTTGCCACGGGGCGCATTTTCGGAGTGTGGGTCGACCTCCGCGCTGGCCCCACGTTCGGCTCAGTGTTCACCGCGGAGCTCGACGCGGCACGCGCCATCTACATTCCCCGCGGCATCGGCAATGCGTACCAAACACTCGCGCCTGACACCGCCTATAGCTACCTCGTCAACGAGCACTGGAGCGCCAGCGCCAGCTACACCTTCCTCAACCTTGCCGACGAGAGCATTGCCATCGACTGGCCGATCCCCCTGCAGGATGCCGAACTCAGCGACAAAGACCGGGCGCATCCGCGGCTCACGGCGGTAACCCCCCTCACGCCTCGCAGAACACTGGTGCTTGGAGCCGCAGGCCAGCTGGGCACAGCACTCCGCGAAACGATACCGACAGCCGAGTTTGCGACTCGTGACCACATCGACCTCAGCGACAGCGAATGCTTCGACCACATCCATTGGCCCGACTACGACGTCGTGATCAATGCCGCCGCCTACACCGCAGTGGATGCCGCAGAAGCGGCACATGGTCGTGCCGCAGCCTGGGCCATCAACGTGGCCGCCACTGCAGCCCTTGCTCGCATTGCGACGGAGCATCGCCTGACACTCATCCACATCTCCAGCGACTACGTCTTCGACGGCACAACCGCACCACATCCGGAGACCGAGCCGGCGTCACCGCTTAACGTTTATGGGCAAACGAAAGCAGCGGCAGACGCCATCGTCTCGACCGTGCCGCGGCACTACATCGTGCGCACCAGTTGGGTCATCGGCGAAGGAGCCAACTTCGTACGCACCATGGCGTCCCTTGCCGAGCGCGGCAGCTCTCCGTCCGTGGTCAACGACCAGGTCGGGCGGCTCACTTTTGCCAGTGATCTTGCAGCGGGCATCCACCATCTGATTTCAACTCGCGCGGCGTTTGGAACCTACAACGTGACCAATGCGGGCGAGGCACAATCCTGGGCCGCCATAGCTCAACGGATCTTCGAACTGACCGGCCACGACGCAGCTCGTGTGACGGGCATCGAAACGGCCGAGTACTTCGCCACAACTCAGGGCGCTCCACGACCGCTCAATAGCGTGCTCGACCTCACCAAGATTGAGGCCACCGGCTTCAGGGCGCGGGATGCTGATGCGGCGCTCCAAGAATATCTGGGCCACCGTGACGTGTGGGGTTAGCGCTTCAGCGCTGCGATATCCAGTTGCTAGCGGATGAAGACCCACCAGATGAGCAGCATCGTCACGAAGAATCCGGTGACGAAATTGAGGGCCAAGAAGTTCTTCCAGCCACGGTTTGCCGACTCGGCTGTGGCATCCGTGATGTTCCAGAATGGCGCGCACATCGCCGCATACGGCAGTACGAGAATGGCAGCGAGCGGGCCCGGCCACGCCGAGAACAGCAGCAGGATGCCGCCGGCTAGATACGCAATGACGGCGAAGCGAGTGGTGGCCCGCGCCCCAATCACCGTGGCGATGGACGAGATGTCTGCAGCACGGTCGGCGAGCACATCTTGCACAGCGCCGAAGGCGTGCGAGGCGATGCCCCAAAGGAAGAATGCGGCGAGTACAGCCCAGAGCTGCGGTGTAAACACGGCACCCGCGAGCACGAGTGCATAAATGGCGGGCGAAACGAAGTGGGTGCTCGAGGTAAGCGAGTCGAGGAACGGGCGCTCCTTGAAGCGCAAGCCCTTGGCTGAGTAGGCGACGACGGCAAACATGCTGATCAGCAACACGAGCCACGAGAGTGGATTGCCGACGATCGCGAGATAGATCAGGAACGGGATGGTCGTGACGGCGGCCGCGATGAGCGTTGGCCGGTGCATCCGCGGGTCAAGAAGCGCGCCCTCAACCCCGCCCTTGCGCGGGTTGCGCAGGTCGGACTCGTAGTCAAAGACGTCGTTGATGCCGTACATCGCCAGGTTGTACGGCACGAGGAAGAAGATGGTGCCGAGCACGAACGTGAGATCGATCGCGCCCGTGGTCAAGTAGTACGCCGCCGCGAAAGGGAAGGCAGTGTTGACCCAGCTCAGCGGGCGCGACGAGAGAAACAGATCCTTAAGCATGGCGATCCTTCGAAGCGGGGCGGATGTCGGGGCTGGCTGAGCCGCTGACGGCCGGCTTGCGCGACCCCAGCAGCGTCCACAGGCACGGCAGCGCTACGACGGCCGCGACCGCGTAGGCGAAGTCTTCGAGCGGGGCGACTCCGATGAAGGAGCCACTGATGGCATCCGCGCTGTAGCCGACGAGGCCGACGGAGATCATCACGTTATCGAAGACGGCCGTCATTACGAGCAGGATGCCCATGGTGATCGCAACGGCGCGCCACTGCGGCGAGCGCCGCCGCACCACAACGGCAACCACGAGCGCCGCGACGAGAGCCAAGAACACCGCGTTGAGAAGCCAGTACGTCATGCTGCGCTCCCCGCGGTAGTTACCGAGCGTTCGCGAGTGAGTGCCCCGTAGACGTTCATCGTCAGGTAGCAGAGCAGGGTGAGGAAGAAGACTTCTTCGATCGGCACCTCGGGGGCAACTAACAATCCGGTCATGAACTCGGTTTCGCCGCGGAAGAAGATTCCGAGGCCGACACCGAACAAGTCCCAGACGAGAAAGAACAGCACCCCAATGGGCAACACGATGCGGGCACGACGAGCGTCTCGCCAAAAGAACAAGCCAAACCGGCGGTCGAGAACGACCATGCCGGTGAGCGAGATGAGAAGCGCGAGCAGGTAAAGAACGATCACGGTCAGGGCCTCGGCTGGGGTGCAACCACGGGCATGAGCGGCTCGGCCAGCGGGCCGGCCGAGGTGTCGCCGCGCAGGCGCTTCACGAGAACTTCAGCACTGATCAAACACATCGGCAGACCGATACCCGGGATCGTCGAGCCACCCACGTAGTAGAGACCCTTGACCTTCTTGCTCACGTTGCCGGCGCGGAAGAACGCGCTCTGCTTGAGCGTGTGGGCTGGCCCGAGGGCGGTACCGCGCCACGCGTTGAGGTCATCGGCAAAGTCGCCGGGGCCCATCGTGCGACGCACGGTCACACGCTCAGCGAGGTCGGGGATGCCGGTCCAGTCACTGATCTGAGCAATCACCTTGTCGGCGAGCTGTTCGATTCGCGGGTCACCGTCGCCGTCGATCTCGCCGTGACCAATGCTGGGGTCGGCCGGGATCGGCACGAGCACGAACACGTTCTCGTAGCCTTCGGGCGCCACATTGGGGTCAACACCACTCGGCTTGCAGATGTAGAGCGATGCCGGCTCGGGCACGCTGGGCTCGTGGCCGAAGATGGCCTCGAAACCCTCTTGCCAGTCCTTCATGAACAGCAGCGTGTGGTGTTCGAGCTCAGGCAGTTCGCCCTTGACACCCAAGTACAACAGCAGTGCGCTGGGGCCAGGAGTTTTCTTGGCCCAGTACTCGGCCGGGTACGTCTGCTCGTTTGACTCGAGCATGGTGGTTTCGGTGTGGTGGAGATCGGCGGCCGAGACCACCGTGTCGGCCAACAGCGTGTGGGACTTGCCCGCGGCATCCGTGTATTCAACGCCGGTGGCAACACCATCGACCGTCACGATGCGCGTGACCTTCGAACTGGTGCGGATGTCGACGCCCGCCGTGCGCGCAATGTCAGCGATGCTTTCGATCACCCGGGTGAAGCCGCCCATGGGATAGAGCACGCCATCTGACAGGTCGAGGTGGCTCATGAGGTGGTACATGCTCGGAGTGAGGTACGGCGATGATCCGAGGAACACAGCCGGGTAGCCGAGAACCTTGCGCAGGCGATCGTCTTTCACCGTACGGGCCACGAGCTTGGAGAGCGGCTCAATGAGCAACCGGATGAAGCGGGCCGCCTTCGCGAGCACCTCCTTCGTTGCACTCGTGCGCAGGTCAGCAAAGCTCGTGTACAGAAAGTACTTCTTGGCGAGCTCGTACGTGTCTTCGGCCGAGGCCAAGTACTTACGCATGCGAGCACCCGAACCCGGTTCGATGCTCTCGAACAGCGCCAAGTTCTCTTCGAGGTCCGTCGAGATGTCGAGGGCCTCTTTCTCGCCCTCGAAGTACACGCGGTAACCGGGGTCAAGGGTGACCAGCGAGAGTTGCTCGGCGGCGCTTGTACCCATGAGCTTGTAGAAGTGGTCAAAGACTTCGGGCATCAAGTACCACGACGGGCCCGTGTCGAAACGGAAGCCCTCGTGTTCCCACGAACCCGCACGGCCACCCACCTCGGGGCGCCCCTCAAGCAGCGTGACCGAGTGGCCCTCTTTCGCGAGCAATGCCGCACTCGCCAACCCGGCAATACCGCCACCAATTACAACAACGTCACTCATGGTCGAGGGGTCACTCCCATCGCGGCGACCGCAGCCAACCGCACTTTAACAACATTCGGAACGCGCACCCGGGTCTTCACCAATTCGCTGGCCGGGGTTGCCCGGATGCGGGTGGAGAGTTGGGCAAAGAGAGAGTGTGCGAGCGCAACAGCTTTCTTGCTGCTCGCTGGCAGTTCGGCGCCGATGGCGGCATCCCGCAGATCGGCATCAAGATCGTCGAGCAGCCGGATCTTCTCGGCTTCGGTGAACGACGCGACGTCGACGCCGGGAAAGTAGCTGCGGCCGAGAGTCTCAAAGTCGTCGGCCAAGTCACGCAAGAAGTTGACCTTTTGAAAGGCTGCGCCCAACGCTCGCGCTCCGTGAACAAACTTGGCTCGCTGCTCGTCGCTGACCTCATGACCATGCAAGAAAGCGCACAGGCACATAAGCCCCACGACTTCGGCAGAGCCATAGACGTAGCGGTCGAAGCTTTCTTGGTCATGCTCTTTGGCACTGAGATCCATGCGCATCGACTCGAAGAACGGCGCGGTGAGTTCTGCCCCGAAGGAGACTTCGCGCGCGGTTAAAGCGAACGCGTGCACGATGAGATTCGCGCTGAAGCCCTGCTCGATGGCGAGTTCAGTTTCGCGCTCAAGTTCGTTCAGTTCACGCGATGTTTCGAGAAGGTCGAGCCCCGCTTCTTCGGCACCGCCGTCGACGATTTCATCGGCAACGCGAACGAGCGCATAAATGTTCTCCACGTGCTGCCGCACCTCCACGCCCAGCAGGCGGGACGCAGCAGAAAAAGACGTGGAATAGCTGCGGATGACGATGCTGGCCGCGTCTTCAGCGACTCGATCGTAGAGCTTGAGGCGTGAGCTCACGCGCGCCCACCTTCAGCATGCTCAGTCACATTAGTTAGGCTGAGTGCAGGCCGACACATGAGGTGCGGCATTTCGTTTCGTTCCACCTAGGCAGACTATCGCGAACATGAGTGAAATCCCTGAGCAGGTCGTTCTTCTCTCCGATACCGGAGAGCACATCGGCGTGGCCGATAAAGCACTCGTGCACACGACGGACACAGCACTGCACCTCGCCTTCTCGTGCCACGTCTACAACGCCGACGGCAAAGTGCTCGTCACGCGTCGCGCCCTCTCCAAGCTCACCTGGCCTGGCGTCTGGACGAACTCGTTCTGCGGGCATCCAGCTCCCGGCGAAGACATGGCGGCGGCGATCATCCGTCGCGCTCAGCATGAACTCGGAATCACCGTCAGCGACGTGCAGCTCGTGCTGCCCGACTTTCGCTACCGCGCCGTCGATTCTTCGGGCATCGTCGAGAACGAGATCTGCCCCGTCTACCGCGCAGTGACGACGGATGCCGCAGCCCCGAACCCCGACGAAGTCGACGAATTCGAGTGGGTTGATCCCCAATCGCTGCACGCCGCCGTGGCCGGTACGCCGTTCGCGTTTAGCCCGTGGCTCGGCTGGCAGCTGGAGCAGCTTGAGCAGCTTGAGCAGTTGGAGCAGCTTTAGCGACTCGAGCAGCTCCAGCAACTCGACTAGTAGCCGCGCGTGGGGTTAGCGGCGCTGATCTGCTCGAGAGCGCCGTTGCCATAGCTCAGGGCCCGCTCTTGGCTATCAGACGAGACGTGGATCCACAGGTCGTCGACCAGAAGATGGGTGGGGAAGAGATCCGCCGATGACCCTTCGACCTGACGGGTATACGTCTCTATTTCGCCGTTGTCGATTTCGACGTAGTCGGAATCCAGAATGTGAGCACGCAGCGCGTCGAGGTCAGTGTTGGTGGTATCGGCGACCATCAGCCCCACGAATACTTCAAAGCTCCCCTGGGGTGCCCACGTGCACTGCTGACTCAGCGGAACCTCGGCCAAAAAATTTTCAAAGCCTTCGTAGCGGGCCGGCCACGCAAGTTCGAACTCCCCGGTGTTCTCTACTCGCAACAGCTCGGTAGTGTCGCCCATCTCTTCGGCCAGTTGACTCAGGGGAATCAAGTCGTCACAGGAAGGGATCACGAGAGGCTCAGCAACCGGCGCCGAGCTCTCCGTCGGAGCACTGCTCGGCGCAGTCGACGGCGTGCTCTCGTCAACTGGCGTCGTACAGCCAGCCAGCGCAAAAGCGACCACAACTGCGGATGCTGTAGCGACAATCCTTCGCGTGGTCAGTCGTGCAGTGCGTGATCCCGAATCCCCGAATGTGCTCATGAGATGACATTAGGTGAGAGTGAGGAATAAACAACTACCACGATTCGGATCGTGATCTAACGTTCACTTCGGCGCGGTCAGCGCAGACTTAGCCCCCGAGCGAGCCCGCGTCATTGGCCCGCACGTCGGTGCGGTGAAAGTTCTGGAAGCTGCGGCTGGCCGTAGGCCCACGCTGCCCTTGGTAGCGAGAACCGTACTGGCCTGAGCCATAGGGCGACTCCACAGGCGAGGTGGTTTTGATGAAGCAGAGCTGCCCGATCTTCATGCCGGGCCAGAGCTTGATCGGCAGCGTTGCCACATTGCTGAGTTCGAGAGTGACGTGACCCGAAAAGCCGGGGTCTACGAAGCCGGCCGTTGAGTGTGTGAGCAGGCCGAGGCGCCCGAGCGAGCTCTTGCCCTCCAGTCGAGCCGCAACATCATTGGGCAGCGTGACGAGCTCGAAAGTGGACCCGAGCACGAATTCGCCGGGGTGAAGGATGAACGGCTTGTCCGCATCCACCTCCATCAGGTGCGTGAGGTCGGGCTGATCTGCTGCGGGATCGATGAAGGGGTACTTGTGGTTATCGAAGAGCCGGAAGAAGCGGTCGAGCCGCACATCAACACTCGAAGGCTGCACCATGTCGAGATCGAGCGGGTCGAGGCCGATACGGCCAGAGTCGAGTTCGGCCCGGATGTCGCGATCACTGAGAAGCATGGCCTAAGACTAACCAAAACCCGGCGGCCACATGCTCAGATGAGCAAATCTGGAGAGCCGCGAAAGTTAGGCGCGCTGCGCGGGCAGAGTCAGAGCAATACGTGACGCCGCGACATCCGCCGCCGTCTTCTCGATCAGTTCGTCGAGGCTCTCGTAACGGAACATTCCGCGCAGCCAGGCGTGCACCGTGAACTCAACCTCGGCGTCGTACAGGTCGCCATCGAAATCGTGGATGAACGCCTCGACGCGGCGATCCGTTACGTCGTCGAACGTGGGGTTGTCACCGATGCTGATGGTCGCACCGTGAGGCTCGGTCGCCGGCGGAAAAGTGACCCAGCAGGCGTACACGCCATCGACGGGAAGATCACCGTGGTCAGCGATCGAAATGTTCGCCGTGGGGAACCCCAATTCTCGGCCACGCTTGTCGCCGTGCACGACGGTGCCGCGAAAACCCAGCGTCGGTGGATGCTCCATTAGCTCAACCCTAACGGCGAGAGCGCCGAGCACTCGCGTGGCCTAGAGCCCGCGGAACTGGCTGAGGTGGAAGACAAGCGGGGTCACCTCAGGAAAAGCTTCAGAGTGGATGACTTCAAGAGTCACAATCTCGTGGTCGCCGCCATCGAAGCTGTGACGGATCTCGCACTCGAGCCACAGAGCCGCACCATCCATGTGGATAGCCCCACCCTCAGTCGCACGCCAATCGATGTTGGCGAAGCGATCGCCGGTGCGGGAGGCAAGGCTGCGTGCCGTTTGTTCCTGATCAGCGCCCAAAACGCTGAGCCCGATGCGCGTCGCGCGAGCCAGCACAGGCCAGGTGGTTGACGTGCGCGCGGGGCACACGGCAACCAGCGGCGGCTCGAGCGAAACGGAGATAAAGGAGTTCACGGCAATTCCGGTGGGTTGGCCGTCAACAACGGCGGCCAAGGCGACAACGCCGGTGGGAAAGAGGGACAGCGCTCGACGAAGAGCGACTTGGGGGGAAACTTCTTCCGCAGTGGCCTTGGGGGACATGAGCGGACTCCTTTGCTTAGGATGTTCAACCAGCGACTGCTAGTCAAGTTTGAACAATGGACTACATGTTAGTCATTTTTGATCATGTAAACAAGCGACTTTTCCCCCTGTGGCGGGGATGGTTGCCCTACGATTGGGGGCATGTCGACTACAACTCGCCTCGTCGTACTGGGAGCTGTGAACCAGTTCCAGCCAGTTCACGGCTACTTCTTGCGCCGTGAACTGATGACCTGGCACATCGACGAGTGGGCCAATATTCAGCCCGGATCGATCTATAACGCGCTGCGTTCGCTCAAGAACGATGGCTACCTCGCCGAAAACGGCACCGAGTCTGCCGGTAACCGCCCCGAGCGCACGACCTACCGCATGACCGAAGCCGGCGAAGTTGAACTGCTCCGGATGCTGCGCGACACGCTCTGGACAGTCGAGGTCTTCGACACCAAACCCGTCATGGTTCTCACCTCGTTCATGTACGCCCTGCAGCGCGAAGAGGTACTCGCCGGACTCGAACACCGCGTCACCGAAATCGATGCCCGCATCGCGAGCAACACCTACCACATCGGCGATGTCGCGGCCTCGACGTCGACTCCCGCGTACGTGCGAGAAATCTTCGAACTGGCCACCTCCCGCTTGCGCGGAGAGCAGCAGTGGGCTCGAGACGTGATCGGCCGCATCAGTGCCGGCGACTACGTCTTTGCCGGTGAAGATGGCGACCGCCCCGCTCGAACCACTACCGACTAGTGAGCCGACTCGGCTGCCGCTGAGTCGCCCGCGGTGGCGCGGTACGCCGCTCCCGGGTGGTCGTCGCGCAGGACCGAGTCGTCGGTTCCGAGCAAGCGCTCGCGCAGGGTCGGAGCGTCATAGCCTTCGCCCGCAACTCCACGCTCGCGCAGAATCGGCAGCACCTTCTCGATGAACTCGATCGTCGAGCTTGGCTGAATCATCGGCGTCAGCAAGAAGCCGTCGAGGTCGGCGCCCTCAGCGAGCGCGATCATCTCGTCAGCGATCTGTTCAGCGGTGCCCACGAAAGGCTTGCTGCGCACACCGTTGCCGTGCCACTGCGCGAGAACGTCGCCAACGGTCTGGTCGCCGAAGCGCGTGATCTGGGTCTGCGAGAGCTCGGTGTGCAGCTCCTTCATCGGCGTCGCCGGGTCGAAGGACGAGAGATCGAGGCCCGTGAACCACGCGTAGGAGGCAACAGCAACGTCGGGGCTCTCGGCATCCAACACCGTTTGCAGCTTGGCCTTTGCTTCATCTTCGGTGTCGCCGATCACGCACGTGAAGGCCGACATGATCTTGACCGAGTCGGCAGCGCGACCGTTCTTCACGGCTTCTTCACGAATGGATGCCACCTGCTCGGCAACCTTCTCGACCGAACCGCCACCGAGGAAGACGGCCTCGCCGTGCTTGCCGCCGAACTCGCGACCGCGCGGTGAGGTGCCGGCCTGAAAGAGCACCGGGGTGCCCTGCGGTGAGTACGACGAGTTTCCGTAACCGTGCGACTTAAAGTACGGGCCATCGTGCTCGATACGGTGCACCTTGGCCGGGTCAGCGAAGCGACCGTTCTTGTCGCGCTCGAGCGCGTCGCGCTCCCAAGCGCCCTCCCACAGCTTGTAGACGACCTCCATGAAGTCATCCGCCATGTCATAACGCTCATCGTGCGCCACCATCGGAACACCGAACGCCTGCGATGCCGTCTCCGCGGTACCCGTCGTGACAACGTTCCAGCCGATGCGCCCACCCGAGAGGTGGTCGAGGCTCGCAATGCGGCGCGCAAAGGCGTAGGGCTGTTCAAGAAGAGTGGATCCCGTGAGTACGAGTCCGAGGTTCGTGGTGGTCGAGATGAGGGCAGCAGCCAGAATCGCGGGATCGAGGCGCGGCAGGTCGAGGCCCTCGACCGAGCAGATCTCGGGACGCTCGCCGTTGACGTCGGCCCAGCCCCAGGCATCCGCCAAGAACATGAAGTCAAAGCCGGCCTCTTCGCAGATGGTCGTGATTTCACGCCAGTAATCGAGGCGGTCGAACATGTCCCGCTTGTTGTCGGGGTGACGCCATGTGGACGTTCCCGAGTCGTTGGCCTGGGGGTTTTCGAATAGACCGAAGCGAAGCTTCTTCATGGTGAAACCTTTCGTGGTGGGGAGAAAATCTGGGGGTGGAAAAGGACAGAGTGGTGGCGGGAAAAGGTGCCGAAGGTGGGGATTTAGCGGCCCACGGCAGCTCCATCGCTCCACCAGAGCACTCGCTTACGAACGAGCGCGAGGAGAGAAATCAGAATCACTCCCATGAGGCAAAGCAGCGCGATGCTGGCCCAGGTAACAGGCAAGTTGGCTTGGGCCGCGGCGATCGTGACGAGTGATCCGAGCCCTGCCTGCTGGCCGGCCGCAACGAACTCGGCAACGGCCGCACCAACGATCGCCAGCGGAAGCGCAATGCGCAGTCCCGCGAAAACGTAGGGCATCGAGCCGGTGAAGCGCAGGTCGCGGAAGATTTCCCAGCGGCTGGCATGCAGCGTCTTCATCACATCGAGAGCACGGTCATCCACGTCTCGCAGCCCGGCAAGCGAGTTGACGAGCATGGGGAAGAACACCACAAGCGCCGTCACGATGAACTTGGGGGTCATGCCGAAGCCGAAGGCCACCACGAGTGCGGGAGCGATCGCGACGATCGGGGTGACCATCACGACCACGACGAGCGGCATGACGGCGCGTTCCATGACCTGAAACTCGGCCATGATGATCGCCAGAATGAACCCGGCGATGATGCCCGAGCTGGCACCCACGGCGACCTCAAGACTCGTCACGAGCATGTTGGCCCAGTACGTGTCGGCGTCTTTGACCAGGCTCATCCAGACCTGGTCGATCGTAGGAATCACGTACGGGTTCGCGATCGCGGTGATCTGCCAGAGCGCTGCCGCAATCACGAAGGTGATCACCGCAGGAGCCCAGTTGGTCCAGCGCAGGTTTTGCTTGAGCTTGGCAGAGGCTAGTGGCGAAAAGCGACGGCCCGTGGCGCTCGTGGCCGCCTGAACGGCGAGAGCGGAGGTTTCGGTTGTTGACATAGTGTCCTCGTTCTTGCGTGACTTAGGCACTCTTTTGTCCCATCACTTCGCGCAGCGTTTCGCGTACGTGACCCTCAAGGTCGCGGAATTCATCGGTCGCGTAGACGTCGATCGTGCGCGGGCGCGGCAAGGGAACATCGATGATCTCTGCGATGTGGCCTGGATGCGCCCCCATCACCACGATGCGGTCAGAGAGCATGATCGCCTCCGGCACCGAGTGAGTCACGAACATGACGGCCTTACGGTTGGACTGCCAGAAATCGAGCAGGCCCAGTCGCTGAGCATCACGGTTCATCTCATCGAGAGCGGAGAAGGGCTCGTCCATGAGCAGCACGCTCGGGTCGAACACGAAGGCGCGGGCGATAGCGACGCGCTGTTGCATTCCCCCAGAAAGCTGGCCCGGGTACTTGTCGAGCGCAGCGCCCAAGCCGAACGACTCCAGAATCTCGCGCGGATCGCGCAGGTTGCGGTTCGCGTTTGCTTGGGGGTTCACGGTCATCGGCAGGCGCACGTTGTCGAGCACCGTGCGCCACGGGAGCAGCGCGGGAGACTGAGGAACAAGACCGATCATCTTGTTCTTTGTGGCGGCCTTCACTGTCATCCCGTCGACCTTGACGGTGCCGCTGTCTGCCTCGATGAGGCCGGCAACAGTTTTGAGCAGAGTCGACTTTCCGCAGCCACTCGGGCCGATAACGGAGACGAACTCGCCCATCTTGATTGAGAGGCTCACGTGGTTGAGCACGAGCGTGCGCGCCCCCTCGGGGCCGAAGCTCTTAGAGACGTCCTCGATATGAACGCCGGCGTGTGGCTGTGCGGTTTCCACAGTTACTCCCTGAGTTGTGAAGCCGGATGCCGCACCGGGTGGGGTGGTGCGGCATCCGAGCGGGGTGGTCGGGTTAGTTTCCCGGCCAGATCAGTTCGCCGTCTGCATAGAGATCAGAGACGAGGGTTTCATCCATCATGTCGGTAATGGCAGGAAGGCTGTCGACGTTGCCGAACTGCTTGACGAGTTCGTACTCGGCTGCCCAGTCAGCGGCAGTCTGGGCTCCGGGGAGCCCACTGTTGCTGTCTTTGACCCACTGCGATTCCACGTTCCAGGTGCGTTCGAGCTGATCGCGCGGGAAGGCCGAACCTTGACCGTTGTCTTCGGCGAGCTGCGCGATCATGTCGAGGCATTCGTCGGAGCTGTCGAGGCAGAACTGCAGAGCGTGCAGCGAGGCGCGCATGAAGTCAGCGGCGACTTCGCGGTTCTCTGCGAGGAACTCGGAGTTGACCTCCATGACGTTATACGTGCCCTCAACACCAACGTCAGAGGGGAAGAACTCGCTGAACGGCAGACCCTGGGCACGAAGATTCTCTGGCTGGTTCGAGGCGTAGCCGACGATCGCGTCGACCTGGCCGCGGGTGACCACGGTGGGGTCGTAGTTGGTCATCTTGATCAGTTCGACCTTGCTGACATCAACGTCAGCGGCATCCAACATGGCGGAGGCGATCGGAGTGAGGTTGATGAAGTAACCGAGTGAACCACCTTCGAGGTCCTTGAGGCTTTCAATCTTCTCATTGGCGAAGATCGAGAACGGCGGGGTGTTGCCATACGTCGCTACTGCCGTGAGGTTCTGGCTGTTGGCAGCGGCGAGCATGACATCGGATGCTGAACCGAGGGCGGTGAACTCGGCCTGGCCCGAGGAAACGAGCTGCTGACCGTTCGCTCCGGAGGCGTTGATCTCTACGTCGAGGCACAGGTCCTTGAAGTAGCCGAGCTCTTCGGCGAGGAATACGTCGAGTTGGCCGGCGCTGGCCGAGTATCCGTATCCGGAGATGTAGGTGATGGTTCCCGCCGCGGCATTGCGGTCGCAGGCTTCCTGAGAAATCAGGAGATCGCCGGCGTCGGGCGTGGATTCTTCTGCGGGTGCTGTGCAGGCGGATAGCGTGAGTGCTGTTACCAAGAGTCCTGCGATGCCGAGGCCTCGCAGTTTCTTGGAATCAAGAGGTGTGTTCACTTGGATCCAGGTTCCTTCCTAGGCCTTATCCGTCATTGGATGGCTAGACAAAACGTACATGATCAAGATTGACTGTGCAAACTTGATTTACGTTCGTTTTGGTGGCCATCCCCCATCGACCATGCGCGGCGATTAATTCGCTGCGGGCAGACAGAGCGTGCGCCCGGGAGCGCATGAGTGGTTGCTACTGACGTTAGCGGAGGAAGACCGGAGTCAGTAAGTGCGCGTGGGGTTCGCCGTTCGCACTTGGTCGAGCACGGCGTCGGCGACGTCGACGGTGAGCCCTATGCTCGTGCCGGAGACGTAGACCCAGAGGTCGCTCACGAAGTAGTGAGTCTCAGCGCTCCACCCGACGGCGGTTTCGAACTCCTTCTCCAGCGTTGTCACCGTTCCCGCGCTGGCACCGGTGAATCCGGTTGCGAGCAGCGCATCTTGCAGGTTGGTGGCATCCGTCTCGGAAATGTCGGCTACCACCACGGTGAAGCCGCCATCCGAATTGGGAACTCCCCAAAGACAGTTCTTCGCAATGGAGGCATTGCCCGCCGCGGTGTCGATCTCGGGCAACCCGTCGCCGCGAATAGGAATCGTGTCGTCAGCCCCCAGGACCACGGTCGAGGGAGAGAACAGACTCTTCGCGTCGTTCAGCGGCAACAAAGTGTCGCAGCCCGGGAGGATCAGTGGATCCGGAGTCGGAATCGGGCTAGAACTCGGCGACGCTGTGGCCGGCGGAGCGCTCGCTGTCGTTGCGCTTTCTGGCTCCGCGGGAACGCACCCGGCAAGCACCCCACCGAGAAGCATCGCGGATGCCGCAGCCACCACCATTTTTATGTCCCACCCAGTGTTCATGAGTGAAGAGTAACCCTGCAACCTTCCGGGCGGAAGAGAGTAAGAATTACTTCATCGCCCGCGAGCGCCCGTGAGCGCCGCTAGTTCGACTGGCGAGCTAACTGGCCCAGAGCATCCGCATCGAGAATGACAACGCGAGCCCGGCCCTGCCGAATGATGCCGCGGCTGGCGAGTTCCGACATAGTCTTACTCGTCGATTCGCGGGTGGCGCCGAGCAGCCCGGCGAGTTGGTCGTGGCTGAGGCGGATGGTCGGATGCGTGAATCGCGGCGTGCGCGCTGACTCCGCCAAACGAAGCAGAGTGCTACACACGCGCGACTGCAGCGGACGCAGCGCAAGGTCAGTGAGGCGCTCTTCGAGCCGCACCACCTGCTCTCCCAGATGGCGCGAGATGCGGATTGCGATGCGTGGGTCGGCGATGAGATAGCGCTCAACATCCGCCGTGTTCATGAGACAGATCTCGACGTCGTCAATCGCTTCGGCGTAGTTGTCGTACATGCGCTGGCCGACCATCATCATCTCGCCGAAGACTGCACCGGGCTCGAGGATGGCCATTGTGAGGGCTTTACCCTCTTCCGTAACGCGGAAGATGCGGATGCGGCCCTTCTTCAAGATGAAGAGCGCGGTGACGGGCTGGCTCTGGCTGAACACCATCTCACCGAGCGAGTATGAGCGCGAGGGTGCCATGCGGTCCATCTGCTCGATCTCAGCAGGCGAGAGATCGGCGAAGAGGTCAACTTCGCTCAAGCAACTAAAAGAACCATTGTCGATCGGCATGAGTGGTTCAGGATCCCTTCGCTGCGGCGACCACGGGCGTTCGCCCGCCAGAGGGGCTGACGCCACTCTCTCGCCACAGGAATCCATCATGACACGCTCGCCTCTACTCGCTAGCGGTATTCGGGGTTGGCTTCGAAGCCGAAGTGTTCGCCGTCGTTCCACGCCTTGCGCGTGTTTCCGTAGGCGGGGATGCCGCCGGCGTTCTTGAGAATTGAGGCCAAGTGCATGAGGTTCCACGACATGAAGGTGGTGTTGCGGTTGGTGAAATCGTTTTCGAGGCCGCCCGAGCCCTCGTCGAGGTAGCTGGGGCCAGGGCCGATCTCGCCGAGCCAGCCGGCATCCGCTGCGGGAGGGATGACGTAGCCAATGTGCTGAAGACTGTAGAGAACGGACATGGCGGAATGCTTCACGCCATCCTCATTACCGGTGAAGAGCGCGCCGCCGACCTTGCCATAAAAGACGTACTGGCCCTTGTCGTTGAACTCGCCACTCATGGCGTAGAGACGCTCGATGAGCATCCGCGTCACTGAAGAGTTGTCGCCGAGCCAGATCGGTCCACCGATGACGAGGATGTCGGCGGCTTCGATGAGCGGCCAGACTTCGTCCATCCAGGCGTCTTTCTCCCAGCCGTGCTCGCGCATGTCGGGGTAGACGCCGATCGCGATGTCGTGGTCGATGAGGCGCACGTTATCGACGTGAACGCCGGCGCTACGCATCAGTTGGATGCTCGAATCCATGAGTCCCTGCGTGTGGCTCATCTCAGGGCTCTTCTTGAGCGTGCAGTTGATGAAGACAGCCTTGAGCCCGTCGTAGCGGGGAGCGTCTGCGGGAACGGAATTCTCAGTAGTTTCAGTAGCCATGACCCGATGCTACGGGCGAGCCCTCCCAGCGAACTGTGACCTAGCGTACGGTTCGCTGAACAATGCGCTGCTAAACATGACTGTGGGCAAACGCCCTCTCGAAAGGAACACGCATGCCCGCTCAGTGGGATCTCATCGTCATCGGCTCCGGCAGCGCCGGAATCGTCGCCAGCAAAACCGCTGCCCGCTTTGGCGCGCGCGTGCTGCTTGTTGAACGACACCGCCTCGGTGGGGACTGCTTGTGGACCGGCTGCGTTCCCTCCAAGTCACTGATCGCCGCCGCTCATGCCGCCCACGTTGCGCGCACGTCGGAACGCTTCGGCGTCACGGCTGAGAACGTGACGGTCGACTTCGCTCGCGCGATGGGCCACGTGCAGAGCGCCGTGGCAACGATTGAACCGCACGATTCGGTGGAAGCCTTCGCCGAGTTCGGCATCGAGGTCGCTCACGGCGATGCGCGCTTCACTGGCCGCCACTCTCTCGAAATCGATGGCACTCGCCACACCTTCGTGCAGGCGGTCATCGCTACCGGCACTGTGCCGCGCGTTCCCACCTTCACCGGCACCAACACCATCCAGATGCTCACGAGCGACAGCATTTGGGAGCTGGGCGAACTCCCCCAGCGCCTCGTCGTTCTCGGCGGCGGCGCCATTGGCAGTGAACTCGGCCAAGCGATGGCTCGACTCGGTTCTGACGTGACGATCGTGAACCGCAGCAACCGCATTCTTCCCGCGGAAGAAGAGCGCGCTAGCGCCGTGCTTCAAGCGACTTTCGACCGCGACGGAATCACCGTGCTGAACGGCCGCAGCGCCGTTGAAGTGGTCTCGAGCGATGGACTCAGTGGCGAACTAGTTCTTGATGACGGCACTCGCGTAGCCTTCGATCGTCTGCTTGCCGCAATCGGCCGCACGCCCAATCTCGACACCCTTGCCCCCGAAGCCGCCGGCGTTGACGTCACCGACCAGGGCTACGTTGACGTGGATGCCTCGCTGCGGACCACAAACAAGCACATTTGGTCGGCGGGAGACGTGGCCGGGCTGCCGAAGTTCAGCCACATTGCGGGCGTGAGCGGCAGCACCGCCGGCACCAATGCCATCCTCGGATTGCGCCGCAAGTTCAACGAGGCGGTTGTGCCCCGCGTCACTTTCACTTCGCCCGAAATCGCCGCCGTTGGCCTCACCGCTGCGGACGCCGTCGAAGGCAAGCACCGCGTCTTCACCGGCGAGCACGGCTCCACCGACCGCGCCATCGCCGAGGGTGAAGAAGATGGCTTCGCGCAGATCGTCGTCAGCTCAAGCGGCCGCGTGCTCGGCGGAACCATCGTCGGCCCCCGTGCCGGCGAGAGCCTCGGCGAACTGACCGTTGCTGTGAGCGCCAAGCTCTCCACGAGCACTCTGGCCGGCGCCACCCATGCCTATCCGACGTTCAGCGATGCGCTGTGGAACGCCGCCATCGCTGACGTGCAGTACCGCTTGAAGAGCGGCGTCGTGAAGTCGGGCATCCAGCTGCTGGTTCGCGTGCGACGGGCGATCTTGGGCAAGCCCCGCACCTAGCGCAGCAGGCGGTAGCCGACGATCATGCGCTGGGCGGCACTGACAAGAACGACAATGCTCCAGACCATCGCGATCTGCCAGGCGATGAACGGCAACACAAGCCACAGGGTGTGAACAAGTACTGTCTCGCCGCCCTCGGCGATGCGACCGAGAAAGAACAGCGATCGGTTGTCGTCGTCCGAGAGCGTGCGGCCTGTGCGTTCGGCGATCGACGAGAACGCCAGAAACGCGGCGCCGTTGATGTAATAGGCAAACAAGACGATCAGGAACGGCCACCACGGCGCAGCAAACGCAGTCGTGGCACCAATCGCGACGCCCACAACGGTCGCGCCGTACACCACAAAATCGGCGACGATATCGAGAAAGCCCCCCGCTTCGCTTGCGGCAGGCGAACGAGGCGCGGATGCCGCAGCAAGCCGGCGCCGAGCCAGCGTTCCGTCGAGCCCGTCGAGCACTCGCGAGGCCAGCCACGCGACTACCGCCAGAGCCCAAAGCTGGGTAGCGGCGAGCGCCGCACTGCTCAGCCCGATGACGAGCCCGGCCATCGTGAGACGGTCAGGCGTGATCCAGGGCACGTCGAGAGCCGAAGCCATGGCGTTCAGGGGCTTGCTGACCGCTCGACGCAGCTGGACATCCAGCATGGTTAGATTTTCTCCGCAGTGATGTCGCCCGCGCTGTCGTTTGCTACCTGACCGGCAGCTGCAGCCGCAGCCGCAGCGGCGTCCTTCTTGCGCAGACGTGAAGCAGCGATTCCCCCGCCGATCGTGAGCACGCCGAGCGCGCCGAGAGCAATGAAGAGGCTGCTGTTGAGTTCGGCACCCGAGGCTCCGACAGCGACGTAGGCCATAGTTCCGGGGATGATGCCGATGGCGGTTCCAAGCATGTAGTCACGCACGCGCACTGCCGTGAGGCCGGCGGCGTAGTTAATGACGGTGAACGGAATGAGCGGGATGAGTCGCAGCGCGATCATCGAGAGCAGTCCGCGCTTCTGCAGCATTTCGTCCACAGCTCGCACCCGGCCACCGGTGTACTGTTCCACGGCGTCGCGGCCGAGCATCCGACCGATCCAGAACGACAGTGCTGCACCGGCAACGGCTCCGACGAGCACGAGGAGCGTGCCGATCCACAGCCCCCAAGCGAGGCCCGCGGCGATGCTGATGACCGCTTTCGGCGCGGGGGTAAGGGTGAGAATCGCGTAGGCGAGCACAAAGATGCCCGCACCGAGGGTTCCGGTGCTTGCTGCCCACGCTTGGATTTCGTCAACCGAGGGAATTTCGATCGTGAAAGCCACAATCACAATCGCGATCAGGAAGACGACAAACGCGCCTGCTTTCCACAGGGAAGAGGAGCGGTTCTTTTTCATTTGGCCAATGCTATGTCGGCGTGCGGCGCTGCGTATGTGATGTGGCTTACTGAGCAATGAAGTTATTCGCACTTACTGTTGAGGGATGCTGCACCGGGGGTGCTGCCCCTTTTTGATCGCCGAGACCGCAAGGAGCATGTGCGTGCCGCTTCGTAATCCGTTCCGCCGCCCGACCGCCACGAGCGTGCCCGCTAGCGACGCTGGCGCGTCCACCACGAAGGCCCCCCACCGCATCCTTCCCGTTCTCGCGACCGCCGCCGGCACTGCACTCGCTCTCACCGCGTGCTCGGCACCCACGAACGCCCCGAGCGGCCCCGAGTTTGCTGACTGGTCTGACGTGCAGGTCGCGGCCGATGGCCAAACGGTGAAGTTGTGGATGTGGGGCGGCGACGATCAGGGCAATGCCTACGTTGACGACGTACTAGCTCCGGCCGCGGCGGCGCAGGGCGTCTCACTCGAACGGGTGCCGATCGCGGACACGAAAGATGCCCTCAACCGCGTCTTCACGGAGCTGCAGGCTGGCCGCAACACGGATGGCGCTGTCGACCTCGTGTGGATCAATGGCGACAACTTTCGCACCGGCAAGCAAGCGGATGCCTGGTTGTGCGATTGGACCGGTCTGCTGCCCAACATGACCGCGGTCTCCGCCACCGACCCGCTACTCACGGAAGACTTCGGAACATCAGTAGACGGCTGCGAAGCGCCCTGGCACAAGGCGCAGTTCTCCTTCGTCTACAACTCGGCAAACGTCGAAAACCCGCCGACCACGATCGAGGGCATTCTCGATTGGGCCGAAGTCAACCCCGGCCGCTTCACCTACCCGGCGGCTCCCGACTTCACCGGCTCGGCCTTCTTGCGGTCTGTGCTCTATAGCGAGTCTGGTGGCTACGAGAACGTGCCATCCACGTTCAGCGATGAGGCGTTCGACGAACTGTCGCCTGCACTGTTCGACCGCCTCGAAGCCCTCGCCCCGTCACTGTGGCGTGAAGGCAGCACGTACCCCGCAACATCTGAACAACTCACCAAGCTCTTTGCCGATGGCGAGATCGACATGATGATGACCTACGGCCCCGCGACCCTCACGGCGCTCGTCGAAAACGGCACGCTGCCGGACACGACACGAGTGCTGACCGTGGAGGACGGCACGCTCGGCAACGCCAGCTTCTTCGGCATCCCCAGCAATTCGGGCAACATCGCGGGTGCCATGGTTGTCGCCAACGAAGCGCTCTCGGTTGAGCAGCAGGTCACGAAGGCTGACCCTGCGGTGTGGGGCCAGTTCACGGTTCTTGATCTGGATGCTCTCTCGGCCGCTGATCGCGAACTCTTCGATGCTCTGCCTCAATCGCCCGTCGTGCCGAGCTTCGACGTGCTGTCGCGCAACGCCAACCCGGAGCTTTCCGCCGAGTGGGTTCCCGCCCTGGATGAGGCTTGGCGCACCCGGATCGCTGCGGGTCAATGACAGCAGCGCCGACGCAACTAGTGCGACCGCAGCGACGTCAGCTGCGCGCGGCACTGCTCGTTCTCCCCGCGGTCATCCCGGTCGCCTTCGTGGTGATCGGTGGAGTGGGCACGACTCTGCTGCAGAGCCTCGGCCTCATGCCGCTGGTCGGCGCGGCCGAGCTCAGCACCGCGGCCTTCGACGACACCGACGAGCTGCTCACCTCAGCTTTACTCTCCCTCTCTATTGCCGTGGTCTCCACCGCCATCGCCGCGGTCATCGGCTTCTTCACGGCGGTGCTGATCATTTCGGGCAACTGGGGCGGCCGCATCGTGGGTGCGCTGGGCGCTGCAGCGGTGACGGTTCCGCACCTCGTCGGCGCCGCGACCGTTGGCCTACTGCTCTCCGACTCCGGCGTGCTCGCCCGACTGTTCGGGGTCGCGCCCGAAGCCTGGCCCGCCCTCGTCGCCGGCCCCACCTGGTTCGCCGTGATCGCCGAATACGCGTGGAAAGAGTCGGCCTTCATCGCGCTCATCATCGTCGGCACCCTCGCCACTCGCATCACGTCGTACGACGAAACCGCCGCCGTTCTCGGCGCGCACCGCTTCGCGCGATTGCGGCTCGTGCTCTTTCCGTTGGCGGCACCGTCACTACTGGTGGCATCCGCTATCGCCTTCGCGTACACGCTTGGCTCCTATGAAGTGGCGTGGATGCTCGGCAAGACTTACCCCGAACCGCTCTCGGTCATGGCGCTGCGCCTCTTCAACTCCGCGAGCCTCACCGCCCGGCCAGAGGCAGCAGCGATTGGCGTGATTACCGTCGTTCTCACGGCCGTAATTGTGGCCGTCGCGATGCTCGGGCTGCGACGAATGCGAGCGTGGCGATGACTCTCTCCACCAGTAACGTTGACGTCGATCACGCGCAGCGGATTCAGCAGGAACGCCGGATGCCGGGCGACGCGGGCCGCCCCCTCTCGCAGTCCCGCGGAGTGATGCGCACCGCGCGCATTACCTCGACCGCCCTCATGGCGTTGTGGTTCGCGCTGCCGTTCTTGCCGCTCGTGCTGTGGTCGTTCGCGAACTCGTGGTCGGCGCCCGACTTGCTGCCCGCGACGCTGGGAGTGGATGGTCTCACCGCCGCCCTCGCGAACGGTGCCGTGGCTGCCTTTGGTGACTCATTGCTGCTCTCGCTCATCGTCGCCGCCATCGCCACTCCCCTCGGAGCCATGGCGGCCCGCGCGCTCTCCCGCCGCGCCCTTCCGTTCGGTCGGCTCGTGAGTGTGCTGCTCTTCTCCCCCGTGCTGCTTCCCCCGTTCGCCGCCGTGCTGGGCATCAACGTGGTGCTGTTGCGCGCGTGGGTGCCGCCCGAGCTCGGGGTGATTCTGGTGCTCGTGGTCGTGGCGATCCCGTACACAACCTTCTCGATGCGGGTCGCGTATGCCGCCTACGACGACGGCTTCGATGAGGCCGCGCGCACGCTCGGTGCCACCTCCCGGTTCGCGCTGTGGCGCATCCATCTTCCGCTTATTGCGCCGGCGTTGGCCCGCTCAGCGTTCCTCGCGTTCTTGGTCGGCTGGAGCGATTACCTCGTCACTTTGGTGGTGGGTGGCGGGCAACTGGTCACTCTGCCGCTGATCATCGCTTCCAGTGCATCCGGAATCGGCAATGAATCGAGTGTGGCTGTGTTGTCGCTCTCCGCGGTGATCCCGCCGCTTATCCTTCTCGCGTTCGTTTCGCGTGCACGCAACCTCAATCCAGGGAAGCAGTCATGACCCCCACACCGACAGCCGCAGCGCCAATAGCCGCCGAAACCGCCCCCTCGGCGATCACGCTCACCGGCGTCACGAAGACCTACTCGGCAGCATCGCCGGCCGCGCTGCAGGGCGTGAATCTCGACATTCTGCCCGGCACGAGCACCGCCATCGTCGGGCCGAGTGGATCAGGTAAGAGCACGATCTTGCGCATCATTGCGGGCCTCGAGGATGCCAATGGCGGTCGAGTGCGCTTGGCCGGTCGCGATGTCACAGCACTGCTTCCCGAAGAGCGCGGCATTGCGATGGTCTTTCAGAACCCACTGTTGTTCCCGCATTTGACGGTGCTCGACAACGTTGCGTTTGCCGATCGCGCCGCGGGACTTAGCCGGTCGCAGTCCCGGGAGCGGGCGCGAGAGTACCTTGAGCTCGTACACATGGCGGAGTTCGGCGGGCGCTCCCCGCACTCACTGTCGGGTGGCCAACAGCAACGGGTTGCCGTCGCCCGGGCGCTCGCCGCGAAACCCTCGGTGCTGTTGCTCGACGAACCGTTCAGCGCTCTCGATCCGGGGCTCAAAGACGACATGCACGCGATGATCGCCGAGATTCGCCAAGCCGTGAACCCGACCATCCTGTTTGTCACGCATGACCGCGATGAGGCCAGCGCCATGGCCGAGCGCATCGTCGTGCTCGAGAACGGTCAGCTGTTGCAGCACGACTCTGTCGATCACGTCTTTCATCGTCCAGCCTCCCTTGCGGTCGCCCGGTTGCTCGGCGGTAAGAACGCGTTCGCGGGCACGATCGAGAATGGCGTGCACCGTTCCGCTCTCGGCGACGTCGCTCTCGATGGCGACGTCGCATCCGGGCCAGCCACGCTCGTCTTTCGCCACGAAGCCGTCACCTCCACCCTGCGTCAACCCACGAGCGGGGCGGATGCTGACGCTCTCGTCACCCGTCACGCCGACGCTGCCGCGTGCCAACGTTTCGGCCCGCGCGAACTGCACGGTGTCGTCACGTCCACCGTTCAGCGGGGTCCGCGCCGCGAGGTCATCGTGCAGGTCGCGAATGCCGACGTGCACACCGAGGCAGCCCCCGGGCATCCACTCTCGGTCGGCGATCTCGTCACCGTGAGCCTGCCCTGTGAAGCGCTCTGGGCTGTGCCTCAGCTTTAGCTCGGTCCACTCACGGCTGCCGTGATGACCATCAGCGGCAAACTCCCATCGAGTTCTCATAAAATGGAACCATGAAGTACCGAAACGAGCCGATCTACACGGCAGCGATCGGTGCGGGTCGTGCCATGTTCGGTGCTCTCCGCGTTCGTCGCACCGTCATCGGCGCAGAGAATCTGCCGAACTCGGGCGGCGCCGTCATCGCGATGACGCACTTCGGGTATTTGGAGTTTGCCCTTGTGGAGTGGGCGCTCTGGCTGCACAATCGTCGCCGCATCCGCTTCATGGCAAAGAAGAGCGTGTTCGATAAGCCCATCGTCGGCTCGTTTATGCGCAACATGAAGCACATCCCCGTCGACATGAAGGCGGGAGCCACGGCGTACGCTGCTGCGGTTAAGGCGCTGAAGTCGGGCGAACTGATCGGCGTCTTTCCCGAAGCCGGTGTTAGTGCATCCTTCACGATTCGCGATTTCAAGACGGGCGCCGTGCGGTTGGCAGCCGAAGCGGGCGTTCCTCTCATCCCCCTCGCGCTGTGGGGCGGCCAGCGGTTGCTGACCAAGAACCGCAAGATCACGCTGCGCGAACGCAGCAACATCCCGCTCACTCTTGTGGTTGGCGAGCCGATTACAGTTGCGCCGACGGATGACGCCACCGAGGCCACCTCGAAACTCAAGACCACCATGGAACGGCTGCTTGTCACCGCGCAAGAGTCGTATCCCGTTGACGGCACCGGTCAGTGGTGGCAACCGCGCCACCTCGGCGGCACGGCTCCCACCCCGGCAGAAGCGGTCGCGGCGGATGCTGCTCGTGACGCCCGCCGAGCAGAAGCCGCGCGCAACAAGAAATAACCCTGACTCGCGCGCCCGGCCTATGTTCGTGTTCTTGTTCGTGTTCGCAGCAAGTCATGGCAGCATGAGCACATGGTTTATGTCGCTGATGATGCCCGTTACGAGCCGATGCCCTACCGCCGTGTGGGGCGTAGTGGCCTGAAACTGCCCGCCGTCTCGCTGGGACTCTGGCAGAACTTTGGGGATGACAAGCCGCTCGCGAACCAGCGCGCCATCTTGCGCCGCGCTTTCGATCTCGGTGTCACCCACTTCGACCTCGCCAACAACTACGGCCCTCCCGCCGGTTCTGCGGAGTCGAACTTCGGCCAGATTCTGCGCGAAGACTTCCGCCCGTACCGCGACGAGATGATCATCTCGAGCAAGGCTGGCTACGACATGTGGCCCGGCCCCTACGGTGTGATGGGATCGCGCAAGTACTTGCTTGCGAGCCTCGACCAGTCGCTGAACCGACTCGGTCTCGATTACGTCGACATTTTTTACTCGCACCGCGCCGACCCCGACACTCCGCTGGAGGAGACGATGGGTGCCCTGCACACCGCCGTCACTTCGGGCCGTGCACTCTATGCGGGAATCTCGAGCTACTCCCCCGAACTCACCCGTGAAGCCGTGCGCATTATGAATGACCTCGGAACGCCCCTCGTCATCCACCAGCCCTCGTACTCGATGTTCAACCGGTGGATCGAAGCCGACCTTCTCGACACTGTCGACGAACTCGGCCTGGGCGTCATTGCCTTCTCGCCGCTCGCCCAAGGCCTGCTCACCGACCGTTACCTCGGTGAGGTTCCTGCCGACTCGCGGGCAGCCAAGGGTGGCTCGCTCAAGTCGGGAATGCTCAACGACGAAACGCTCGGCCGCGTGAAGGCTCTCAACGAGATCGCTTCGGGACGAGGCCAGTCGCTCGCGCAGCTCGCCATCTCGTGGGCGCTGCGCAACGACCGCGTCACCTCCGCCCTCATCGGCGCCTCGAGCGTGACGCAGCTCGAACAAAACCTTGCTGCGGTTCAGAACCTTACTTTCGAGGATGCTGAGCTGGCTGCAATCGACGAGCACGCCAAAGATGCCGGCATCAACCTGTGGGCGGCGTCGAGCGCGGTTTCCTAAGCCGCCACCGCACAACAGCTGCAGTCGCTGTGGGAGGGTAGAGCGTGAGCTCTCCCACGGCGCAGCAGCAGCATGACGAAGTACTCGGCGCGCTTACCGCGCTTGCTGCAGAAACGGGGATCTCGCCCGAACGCGGCGAACTCGTGCGGGCTGATCGTCGCTCCGAGTTCGAGTACTTCGGTCTCCGCACGCCCGACCGACGCCGCCGGGTCGCCGCCGGTTTTTCCTTCACGAGCCAGGATGCGGCATCCGTACTCGCTGCATGGAATGACATCTGGAACCTCGCCGACAACGGCGAAGTGATGTTCGCGGTCCTCGACTTCTATCGGCGTCGCATCGGGTCGCGCTCGTGGGCCCCCGCAGACAGCGTCGAATTCTGGGGCACCGCAATGGGCTGGATCGGGCGCATCGACAACTGGGCTCACGCCGACGACCTTGCCCGGCTGTATTCGTTCGCGCTAGCCGACCAACCGGAACTCGTGTACCCGACGCTCGAGGAGTGGAGCCGCTCCGACAACGAATGGCAACGCCGCATCGCAATGGTGAGCCTCATCCACTACAGCGGCAAGAACGCCGTCTTCATGCCGATCGACCCCTGCCTTCGCCTGCTCACCAACTGCGTGGACGACCGGCGCGAGACGGTGTCGAGCGCGCTCGGTTGGGTGCTGCGCGAACTGCTGGCCGTGCATCCGGATGCCGTACTTACATTTCTGAAGACGCACGCGTCGAGTATGCCGCGGCCTGCCATCCACCGCGCCACGGAACGCCTGCCTCAACCAGAGCGCGACCGCGTGCGCGCTTCGCTAACTTAGTTCGGGTTTGCCTCGGGGCTTGCCCCAGAGCTTTACCGCAGATCGCGTCGGACGCTGCGATGCCAGCGAGAACAGAATTCGCGGCCGAGGCCTGGGCATCAGCAGAGGGGCCGCAGTTTTTCAGAGCTAGAAGGAGGCTTTCCTCTGCTATCTGGAGGTAAGCACGTGCGGCGCCCGCGCGCTGAGCGACATCGGTAGCGTTCATCCGCTGTGTTCTGGTCATGCTTCAATTTCGCATGAGGCTACGACAAAGTATCGATCAGTTCTCGGAGTTCTGGGCCGTTGAATGTCACGGCGTCACCCCTCCACGATTCGATCATTGGATCGTCACTCGTAACCATTTTCCGCAGAAGCTCCCGCTTCGCCGTGAAAACATTGCAGTCGTTGCCGGTCCAGCCGAGAACGGCCTGAGAAATCTGATCAATAGCCGCCTGCCCGCCCTCATCGGTCACACAATCAGGGAGGACGATCACGAGGTCTATATCGCTGGCCGGAGTGGCGGTTCCTCGGGCGACCGAACCGAATAGCGCGATAGTCGTTGCAGACGACGCTTCGGCACCGAGTGCGGAGGAAGCAACGGCAACGATTCGCTCCTGCAGCAGCTGCACGGCAGACTCCGCCGTGTGAAGTAACGGCTCTAGCGCGGCCCACAGCAGATGGTCTCGGTTCGCACGGTACAGCATCGATCTACCCGCACTGTCGGCGAGAACGAGCCCTTGCTCTTCAAGCCGGAGGAGCGTCAGACGGACTCCCGACTGAGAGCCCCGGTGCGCGAGCTCCGCCACCTGGCGCCCCGTCAAAGGCCGAGTGGTGCGAGCAAGCACCGTGAGCACGTCGCCATCAAGCGACGGAAAAACGGTCGCGATCGGATTGCTGAGATCCATACCCTCCCCGATCGCTTCGCTTCCTAGTCACGTTAGGCTTTAATTATAATACTACTCATAACGTCAGTTTTCTACTCATAGCGTTGCGGGAATCAGCCCCACACCGTCGCGCCAGCCCGCCGCAGGCGAAGCTCCTCCCCATTAGCGACGCGACAGCGAGCTAGGCCCCGCCGAGCTCCGCCGAGATCTCGCGGGCGACGCTCTGCAACAGCGGCAGGTGCGCTTTGAGCGCATTCAGGTCGGCTGCCATCCGAATCGCGGTGATTGAGAGCGCGCCCACCACGCCGGCTGGTCCGTGGATTGGCACGGCGATGCAGTTCACGAAGTCTTCGAATTCGCCGTCGTCGACCGCCCAACCGCGCGCGGCAACCGTGGTGAGTTCCGCATCCAGCTGGGAGCGCGAGGTCAGAGTCTTGTCGGTGAACTTCTCCCACACGACGCCAGCGAGCACGGCATCCCGATCGGTGGTGGGCAGTTCGGCCAGAATCGTTTTGCCAACGCCGCTGCAGTAGGGTCGCGCCGGGCTGCCGATGCGCGAATACATACGCACCCCGCTGGTGTCTTCGACCTTGTCGACGTACACAATGCTGTGGTCAACGAGCGCGGCGAGGTGGATGGTGTTGCCGACCGTGCGATGAAGTTTCAGTAGGCGATCGTGGGCGATCTCGCGCAGATCCAGGCTGTCGGATGCTTGGTGAGCGAGCGCGATGAGGTGCAAGCCGAGCACGTACTCGCCATTCTTTCGCTTGCGCAAATAGCCAACCTCTTCGAGAGATTGCACTTCGCGGAACATCGTGGAGCGGTGCACTCCGAACTCTTCCGCGAGCTCACTGACACTCGCCGGGCGACGGGCGATTGAATCGACGATGCGTGCTGCACGACGAACGCTCTGCGACATCCGGGCTCCCTCTCGTTGCTGCACTGGCGGAGCTTTGCCCCGCTCGAGTGTGTTGCACTATATGCAACAGTGTTGCACAGGATGCGCACATGGTCGATAGTGGAACCGTGCAGACGACGACGCAGCCGGAGATCATCACGATCGGCGAGACCATGGTGCTCATTACGCCCACGGTCGCCGAGCCCATCGAGACCGCCGAACTGTTCCACCTCGAAACGGGTGGCGCCGAGTCGAACGTTGCCGTGCACCTCTCGGCTCTCGGCCATCACGCCGCGTGGGCAAGCCACCTCGGCACCGATGCTTTCGGTCGTCGCGTTGAACGCCAATTGCGCGAGCGCGGTGTTGATACGAGTCTCGTGAAATTCACTCCGGATGCCCCCACCGGCTTCTACTTCAAGGATCCCGGCAACGGTGTGACCTACTATCGCGCGGGCTCTGCGGCATCGGCCATGACACCGGATGATCTCGCCGAGGTTCCGTTCGAGCAAGCGGCCATCACCCACATCTCGGGGATCACGCCGTCGCTCTCGGCCACGTGTGCCGCGCTTATTGAGTCAGTGCTCGATCGCGCCCAGCAGAGCGACACCGTCGTAAGTTTCGACGTGAACTACCGCGCCGCTCTCTGGCCGATCGCCGAAGCCGGCCCCACATTGCTGGCCCTCGCCCGCCGCGCGAACATCGTGCTCGTCGGCCTCGATGAAGCCGAAGTGCTCTGGGGCACGACGACTCCCGAAGAAGTGCGCGCGCTGCTCGAAAACCCCGACTTTCTCGTGATCAAAGACGGCGATGTAGGCGCTACTGAGTTCAATTCGGAGGGCCACGTGTTCGTGCCCGCCCACAAGGTGGACGTCGTCGAAGCCGTCGGTGCCGGAGATGCCTTCGCAGCTGGTTACCTCAGCGGCTACCTCACCGGGCTTTCCCCCGAGCAGCGCTTGAGCCTGGGCCACGATCGCGCTGCCCTGGTCTTGAAGTCAACCACCGACCTTCCCACGCTCTAACTCATCCCTCCGCCAACTCCTCACTCCTCACCGTCGCTCGCTTCTGAAAGGCTCCCTCTCATGGCTCAGATCTCAAACGCATCGCTCGACCAGCTCTTTGACGGTCAGCCCCTCATGGCGATCCTTCGCGGCTTTGGCGTCGAGCGCAGTGTTGCTCTCGCGCGCACCGCGTGGGAACTCGGCATCGACTCGGTCGAAGTGCCGATCCAGAGCGACGAGGATGTCGAAGCATTGCGCGCCGTCGTCGCCGCAGGCAAGGACCTCGGCAAGTCCGTCGGCGCGGGAACCGTCGTCACCCTCGAGCACGTGCGTCAAGCAGCGGACGCCGGAGCAGCATTCACCGTGAGCCCCGGCTTTGACCTCGACGTCGTTCGCGCCTCGTTCGAAGCGGGCATGCCGCCGCTTCCCGGTGTTGCGAGCGCGACCGAAGTGCAGACAGCGCAGACGGCTGGCCTCACCTGGGTGAAAGCCTTCCCGGCATCCCTCTTGGGCACGAGTTGGTTCGGCGCAATGCGCGGACCGTTCCCCGCGATGCGTTTCGTCGCGACCGGCGGAATGGATGCGGGCAACGCCGGCGAATACCTCAACGCAGGCGCCAAAGTTGTGGCGGTCGGTTCGGCACTCGCCGACGAGACTCAGTTGCCGCGCCTCGCGGAACTGCTCGCCGCGCGCAACTAGCTCGCGACGCTGAGCCATGACTCAAGCGAGCGCGCCAAGCCGAAAGCGCTGCTAGCGCCCCTCGACTTCCACGGGTTGCAGGGTCGCACTCTTCGGTTCGCGGTTGTCGCCCGAGGAACGGCCCGTGAGACGGCGACCGATCCAGGGGAGCACGTATTCACGCCAGTAGGCCGCGGTGCGGGGGCGGGCGTCATCCGCTGGCCCCTCGTCTGCAGCGAAGTCGGGCACCGGAATCTCGAGCGCCGACAGCACGTTGCTCGCGACCCGGGCGTGCCCGCGCGCGTTGAGGTGCAGCTTGTCGACCGACCAGTACTGCAGTTTCGTGAGCTCCTGGTCGGCCCAGTTGTTCACGAAGGTCACGTTGTCCTTCGACGCCCGTGCCATGACTTCTCGCGCCAGATTGTCGCCGCGTGTAGCCATCACCGAACCGAAGGGCAGATGCTTGCTCGGGTTGCCGCCACTGAGCAGCAGAACGTGGATGCCGCTGGCCGTGGCCGTATCGACAGCGGCAAGCAGCTGGTCGGTGATCGATTCCAGCGAAACCTTGGGGCGCATGATGTCGTTTCCGCCACCATTGATGCTCATCAGCTGAGGCCGGAGGGCCACCGCCGCCTGCAACTGCTCCCCCGCGATAGGCGCGAGGAGCCGCCCGCGAATCGCGAGATTCGCGTAACCGACCGGGTCGGGCGAGGCGAGCGCGAGCCCCAGTGCCACTTGGTCGGCCCAACCGCGCACCCGACCATCCGGCAGTTCGTCTCCGACACCCTCGGTGAAGCTGTCTCCGATGGCGACGTAACTGGAGAACTGGTGAGTCATGCGGTTTCTACTTTCCGAACGGTGAAGCGGGGCCTCCCCAGACTACGACTAAGAACGGTTTAGATCGCCTTGATCGCCTCAACGACATCGGCGGGCTCGGCGCGCAGCTTGTAGTCGGCGTTCACGAAGGCGAAGCGGATGCTGCGGTCGGGGGCAATCACGTAGGTTGCGGGCAGCGGCAGCTGCCATCCGGTCGCGCCGTTGGACTTCACGAGGTCGTAGCCCGCCTTTTCGTAGAAAGCCTTAGTGCGGTCATCCACGGGGTGAAGAAGTCCGAAGCCGTTGATAGCGTCGAGGTTGCTATCGGAGAGCACCGGGAATTCGAGGTTGTGCTTCTCTTCGAGCGAGAGTGACTCGTCGGGGGTTTGCGGCGAGATGGCTACGAGAGTTGCTCCGACGGCACGGAACTCGGGCAGCATGTCCTGCAGCGCTTTGAGTTCGATGTTGCAGTACGGGCACCAGGAGCCGCGGTAGAACGCGAGAGCAACGGGGCCCTTCTCCAGCAGCTCGCTCAGTCGCACCGTGTTGCCTTCGGCATCCGCGAGAGCAAAGTCGGGGGCAGTGTCGCCGACCTTGAGTGCGTTGTTGACGATGCCAGCCTTTTCAACCTCGGTTACCGAGTTCGTGAGAGTGGCCGTGTCTTCGGCGGACTTCGTTGCTGCGCTGTTGTCGGCACGTTCTTTGAGCTGCTGAGTGAGATTCATGGCGCTCCAAATAATTGGGGATGGTCGTTGCAGGGGTGAACCGCCCGCGCCGCCACGCTATTCCGGCTGTCTGAACGGGAGCCTTAGGCGCGGGCTCGCGCCGACATCTCTTCGATCAGTTCGAGCGCATGCCGCAGCCCCGTGCTCGAGGTGTTGGCCGTGTACGGAAAGTACACAACCTCCACGCCAACGGCGGCGAACTCACGCTCTAACTTCAGCCCCTTTTCGGTGCCGCGCCAGTCATCGCCCTTGAAGAACGTCGTGAATTGCAAACGACGCCACATCTCCAACTTGTCGGGCACCGTTTCGGCGACCGCCTCATCCACGTAACAGATGCTGCGCACGATTTCTAAGCGTTCGTCGAGCGGCACAGTGGGCCGCAGCTTCTTGGTCAGCTCCAGCATTTCGTCGGAGACGACTCCGGCGATCAGGTAGTCGCACTGTTCTTTTGCGCGTTTGAGAATGTTCAGATGGCCAACGTGAAAAAGGTCGTAGGCTCCTGCGGCGTATCCAATTCTTTGAGACATGTGCTCACCGGGTTCGGGTCGGGGGAGGTGTGAGTTCTGTGATGGGGGTAGGCGCCGGTGCCACGGCGAGCGCGAACCGCACTGAGCGGTCGGGTTCGAAGGGGTAGCGGTGCCCTCGCTCAAGGACGAGCGACGTGAGGAAGAAGAGCGTGAAGATCACGCTCGACTCGATAAGCCCGTTCTCTAGCGCGCTGCGCACGAGAAGCAGGACGAGAAGGGGAAGGGTGAGGGTGCGCAGCTCGCGGTTCTTGAGACTGTCTCTCACGGTGAAGAGCACCCAGATGCCGACGGCGATCAGACCGAGGATGCCCGCCTGGGAGAGGATCGAGATCCAGCTGCTATCGAGCACTTGAACGTCCCACCAGCGCTGGTTTACTTCGATGGTCTTTGCCGCTAACCCGACGCCAATCCATTTGTGCCACGTGTCCATCGGGATGCTGAACACAGCCTGCCACGCAATCGTGCGCGAGCTGAGAGTGGCGAGCTCGCTCACGTCTTGACCACGAATCGCCACCTCAGAGACCACGTTGGTGAACGCCACGACGGCATACGACACCGGCGCGAGCAGGATGAGGGCGATGCCCGTGGAGTGCGGAACGGGCCAGGCCAACACGACAGCCAGCACCATCGCAATGACGACGACGATCAGGGTGGTGCGAGATCCGGTGGCGAGCAGAATCGCGGCGAACGTCACGAGCAACGCCGCTTTGGGCGGGGTGAGCCCGCGCTCCGCAATTGCAATCGCGATCGCGAGCAGCGGCGGTGCCGCTAGCCCGGCGAGCTCGTTTGGTTTCATGGCGGGGATGCCACTGGGCAGTCGGCCGTCGCTCAGAAACTCGGGCAGCCCGCTGGCCGCACCGATCACGGTCAGGATGCCCATGGCGATGAACAGAGACGTCAACACCTCGAGCGGCGCAGCACTACTCGCCAGCACATAAACCGTGGCGGCGAGCAACACAATGCGCACGGCCAGCACGAGGGAGGGCATCGGGCTGTCGGTCGCGAGCGCCCCCACGCACGAAAGCCCGACCACGATGAACAACAGGATGAGCGAACGCACTCCGACGCGAGCGTGCACTCGCGCACGCGAATGAATCATTAGAGCGCACAGAAAAGCGGTGAAGGCCACGAGCGCTTTGGCGATCACGACTACGTCAAAGCCGCCGTCGAAGAGAGCATCGGGGCGCCACGACACCACGCTCAGAACTACGAGGAGCCACGTTCCGATTAGGGAACGTGAGACGGTACTGCGCCCCCGCGGTTCTGTCGTGAACATCAGTCCACGACCACTCGTTCATTCTCGCTCGAGCGCGCGGCGGCGGGCTGCTGAGCGGGCGGCGCAGGCTTAGGCGGCGCTGGCTTAGGAGGGGCGGGCTTAGGAATGGCAGGCTTAGGCTGCGCGGACTTAGGCTGCGCGGACTTAGGCTGCGCGGACTTAGGGTGCGCGGGGTTATTCGCCTTGCGGCGCAGATGCACGAGCGCTTTCGCGGGAGCGCTGGCGAAATCCTCGGGCGTCCACGTAGCCATGAGTTCGATGTGGCGGGCATTGGGCACGTCGGTGAGCAGCACACCGAGCGGGCGAACGCCGGCGATACGCAACTGGCTCACCGTTTGCGCGAGTTCCGCTTCCGACGAGTGGTTGTAGCGAACGACCACGATTGCCACATCGGCGAAGGGCGCCAGGAGTGGGATGCTGAGCGGTCGACTCTCGGAGGTCGCTTGCGTGACCACGACATCCGCTCGCGAGATGAACCGGGTGAGCACTGAGCGCAGGGCCTTCTCCGCGGTGACTTCAGTCGTTTCAGCGACACCCGCGGTGACGCACAGGGCGTCGGAGCCCTCGAGAGGGCGGGCCACTTCGGCCAGTGTCGTCGTCTCGTTGAGCAACTCAGCGACCCCGGCTTCGCCCGCGTAGTGCGCGAGGGCGCTGTCATCGGCCGTGGAGGCTTCGGCTTCGACGAAGAGCGCTTGCCGCCCAGTGGCCGCGACCGCTCCCACAACGCCGAGAGATACCGAGGCGTGATGAGCCGCGGCTCCCGCAGGGGCGAGCACCAGAATGCGCGGCACCGTGCCGCCATTTGCCTGCGTGATGCGAGCAAGGGCTTCCGTGTAGGCGGCGGCCACCGTCGATTCCGAGCCAGCGGCTCCGCCGCGGGAGCGACGATGTCCGCGCGGAACGGCCGCGAGCACCGGCAGTCCGGTGACGCGGCGCACATCGGCGGGCTGGCGCATCCGGTGATCGAAGCGAGCCAGAAGCAGCGCAAGCACGGCTCCCGCCGCTAGTCCCGCCACCAAGCCAAGCCCGAGAATGACCGTCTTTTGCGGAGCGCTCGGAGCCAGCGGAGGCAGTGCCGGAATGAGAAGCTCGAGCGAGACCGAGAAGGTACCGAAGTTTTCGACGCGAGACACCAGACGCGAAAGGCTGTCAGCGACCGCGTTGGCGATGAGCGCAGCATCCTGAGCACTGCTTGCCTCGGCCGCGATAGTGATGTTGACCGTACTGTTGGGGTTCGTCGCCGAGACTTGGCTGCGCAACTGCTGCACCGTGAGGTCGAGCCCGAGATCAGAGATGACGGGCTCCAGAACCTCAGAACTGCGCACAAGGTCTGTATACGAATTGACCCGGGCGAGGGAAAACTGTGAACGCTCCGCGAGCGTGGCGTTCACGTCTTTCACCGAGAGGAAGAGAGTGGCGGTCGACGTGTAGGTCGGCGCGATGCTGAACGCAATGAGCGCAGCGGAACCCACACCGACCACGACAGCAATCAGGATTGCGAGCCATCGCTGCCGGAAAATTTCGAGATAGCTCAAACTTTCCACGCGTTGAACCCCAATCGGGATGGGTAACAATCAACACAACAGTGTGCTGAACAAGCGTTGCAGGTGTCCTTACACTAGTAGCTTCCGGGCGATTCTGGGAGAATAGATACCGGATCGACTCCGCAGCGCACCCCCGATTGTTGCGGTTTTCACGCCACAAGGAGCGCTAGTGAGCGTTGCGACAGGCACGACGAATCGGCGTTTTCGGCGCCGACAGGTCTTCGCTGCGGTCGCAATCGTGCTCGCTCTGGCCGTGGCGGCCACCGCCCTCGTCGTTTCCTCTCTCGGTGGCAGCGCCACCACCACGACGCGGCCCGATGTTCCCTTTGTCGAAGGCGTCGGAGCCCCCGATGGCGTTGCGACGAGCGCCGCGGATGCCGGGGCCGCCGAGCTCGGAACCACCGCTTACGAGATCCAGGCTGGCGCTCTCTTCGTGTCGCCCTCGGGCGACAACGACGCGGACGGCAGCCTCGAGTCACCGCTCCGCACGATCAAGGCAGCGCTGGCGCGAGTAGCCGCGGGCGGCATGATCGTGCTGCGGTCAGGCGAGTATCACGAGGCGTTCACGATCGCCGAGGGCACCCCGGTGACGGTGCAGTCGTATCCGGGTGAGGTCGTCTGGCTCGATGGCAGCGAGATTGTGGAGGGCTGGCAGTCTGACGGCGGGCAGGCCGATGGCGAGCAGGCTGGCGGCGAGCAGGCTGGCGGCGAGCAGGCCGATGGCGAACTGTGGTCGGTCGCGTGGGGCACCGTCTTCGACTCGAGCCCCACCTACGAACGGGGCGCCCCCGATAACACCGAGCAGTACTGGAACTTTGTGACCGCCGGGCATCCTCTCGCCGCGCATCCGGACCAACTGTGGCTGGATGACGCCCCCCTCACGCAGGTCGGCTCGCGAGACGAAGTGACGGCATCGAGCTTCTTCCACGACGAGAGCGCGGGCGTGCTGTACCTCGGCGAGAACCCCAGCGGCCACACCGTGAGGGCGAGCACGCTGCAGCGGGCCGTGAGCATCCGGGCAGAAGGGTCGACAATTCGCGGCATTGGCGTTCGTCGTTTTGCGCCCTCGGTTCCCGACTTTGGCGCGGTCACGGTGGAGAGCCCCGGCGTGACAATTGAGAACGTTGTGATCACCGAGTCGGCAACGACGGGGCTGTTCATCACGGCGGCGAACACGACGATCCGCCAGGTGACGATTACCGAGAGCGGCATGATTGGGGTGGCGGCCAACTATGCCGACAATCTGCTGGTCGACGGGCTGAAAGCATCCGGCAATAACACCGAGTGGTTCAACCGCGCGCCCGTGGCTGGCGGGTTCAAGCTCACGCGCTCGCGCACCGTGGAGATTCGAAATTCGGACTTCTCCGACAACAACGCCACCGCCCTCTGGTTCGATCAGTCGTGCCGTGACATGACCATCACCGGCAACACCTTCGTGGGCAATGTCGGTCACGGTCTCTTTCTCGAAATCTCGGCGCGCGCTCTCGTGGCCGACAACTACCTCGCCGACAACGGAATCTTCGGCATGAAGATCAACGACACGAGCAGCGTCGAGATTCGCGACAACGTGGTCGTGGGCAGCCGAAACGCCATCGCGGTGCTGCAAGACGACCGGCTCAAAAGCGACGAAAACGAGGCCGGCCACGACGAGCGGCATCTGGATGACCCCGAGATGACGTGGGTGGGCACCGACGTGAGCATCATCGGCAACACTCTCGTGGGCAGCAGCGAGGCACTCCTCTGGATTGAGGACTACTCCCGCACCCGCAGCGCGCGCGACTTCGGCATCACGGTCGACAACAACCTCTACGTTCGCGCGACCAAGACCGCCCCGCGCACCCTCATTGCGTGGCCGACCAACGCGATCGGGGTCACACCGTTCAGCTCGCTCGCCGACTTCGCGCGCGGCACTGGGCAAGAACAGACCGGGCTTGAGCACCTCGGCGGCAGCGTGATCGAGCGCTAGGTCGGTCGCTAGGTCGGTCGCTGGGCCGACCGCGCCGCAGCACTCAACCGCGAGCGCTAGCCGGCCCGCACCAGCGGCACCAGAATCATCCACCGAATACCGAGCCCGCCCAGAATGGATGCCGCGGCCAGCGCCGCCGGAACCCACTGCACGTCTCCCCCGGCCAGCAATACCGCGCTCACGAATCCGATAGCGAGCACGGTATCGGCCGCCCGGATCGTAAATACGGCCGCTTGCTTTCCGCCGACCGCCGCGAGCGCACCATACGGAGTCACGGCGGCAATAGACGCGGTGTAGGCGATCCACCCGATCACGGCGAGTAGGTCGGGCGCGGTGCCGAAGAGGAGGGCACCACCCCAGGGCAGCAGCGCGACGAGCAGGGCGCCGACGACCACGGTGAGACCGACCAAGGTGGTTACTGCGCGATCCGCCCGTCGCAGTTTCTCGGCCAGCGGTTTGCTGTTGTCGCGGGCGAAGGAAACGAAGAGGTACGAGCTGAGGCCGCTGACGGCGAGCGTGGCCGGCGCGACAAACACGCGGCCCGCCTCGAGCAGCCCGGTGGCGGCCAGACTCGCGAGCACGGTGACGAGCATGCGCACCACGGTGAGCAGTGCCGGGCGTAGAAACTGTTGCCCTGCTCGCCAGATGCCGTAACGAAAGACGGCACCAACTCCGCCGCGCACGAAGCCCACGACGAAGCGTTCTTCCCGAGGCAGCAGCGCTACGCCGAGCCCGATGGCGGCGAGCTGACCGGCGGCAACCGCACCGAGGAACGCGAAGAGACTGAGCGCACCGGCGAGCGCGCTGAACGCGATGGCGGCGAGCGCCACCGCAAACGACGCGAAGTCGATCAGCATGACGCGCCAGAAGCCCATGCCGGCCATGAGTAGGCGGCGCATGAGTTCTTCGAGCGCGAAGAGGGCGACGCCGGCTCCGAACATGACGGCGGTGGCAGCATCCAGAAGTCCGGATGCTCCCGCGAGCGCTGCAGACAGCACCCCAGCCACCACGGCGATCCCCAGCGCGAACTGCTGTAGCGCCGACCGCACTGCCTGAGTACGCCGTTCGAGCACGACGAGCGAGTCGCCGACCATCCCACTCGCAAGTCCGGCGACGAGCACCATCACGCCGTACGCGATGGCGAACGCGCCGAGCCCGTCAAAGCCGAGCGTTCGCGCAACAAGCACCTGAATCGTGAAGCTCGCGAGAGCCTGCATTCCCTGAGAACCGATTGCTCCCAGGGCCGACCGTTTGCCTGACACGCTCAGGTTGCCTACTGCACGGGCCGCGCGCTGAAGTTGTCGAACCTCACGGTCACGGGGGCGTTGGGTGCCGAGCCCGAGAGGTAACTCTCGAACCCGACCGCGCCGGCAGACTGAAGGGCAGCCGTCGAGTCGGTCGCGACGAGTTGCCAGGCGGCGGGCTCGGCATCCCCGGCCTTCCACAGTTTGGCCGAGATCGTGGTCGGGCTTGTGCCCTCCACGCTGGTCTTCAGGATGAACGTATCCCCGGCCGCATACGTCATACCCGGCACATTCATGTTGGCCAGCACCACGGTGGAACCCGACATAATCTGCAGCCCGACGACTCCGCCGGTCTGCAGCCGCAGTCGTGCTTGATAGAACGCGGAACCAACTTGGCGGCCGATTACTCCCACGACGATGTGCCCGGATTCGGCAACCTTGTCGGCCGTGATCTCCACCTGTGCTTCGACCGAGGTTTCGCTCACGCCCTCGAGCAAGGCCCGGCGAGTGGTGCCTGAGCCGGTGTGCACGAAAGCACCGCTGCCGTTACCGACGGTGTAAGTCGAGTTTGTGCTCGACGACCACGCACCTCCTGTGTTCGCGCTGCCCCAACCGGCGGCAACCGTGCGCTCGAAGGTGTCCTCAGCGAACGCCGCGCCCGGTGGTGCCGTCACGACGACATCGTGACTGACCGTGCCCGTCGCCCCTTCGTCATCTGTCACGGTGAGCACAACGGTGTAGGTTCCCGCACTCGCGTAGCTGTGCGAGGGCGTGGCGCCGGTGTCGCTCGCACCATCTCCGAAGTCCCAGGCGTAACTGGCGACGCTGCCATCGGCATCCGTCGATTCAGTCGCGTCGAACGCGACGGCGAGTTCTGTCGCCGAGAAGGTGAACGCGGCGGTGGGAGCCTGATTCGCCGGAGCCGAGCTCACCGTTACCGGTTGAGTGATCGCATCCGTTGCACCCTGGTTATCCGTCACAGTCAGCGTGACTTGGTAGGTGCCCGCCGCCGCGTACGTGTGGTTGGGACTCGTTGCCGCGCTCGATTGACCATCTCCGAAGTCCCACGATCGCGACGCAATGCTGCCGTCAGGGTCGCTCGATGCGCTCGAATCGAAACTCGCAGTCAACAGATTGGCCGCGCTGGTGAACGATGCCGTGGGCCCCAGATTCGTCGGCGTCACGGGCTCGTCGGCGTGGCCTGCAATCGCCAGGAACGAGTCATAGCTCACGTGCACGGGAGCATTGGTGGCTGAGCCGGACAGGTAGCTGTACTGGCCGACGGCACCCGCGGTTTGCAGGTTCGCGACCGAGGAGGTGGCGGTGAGAGTCCAGTCACTGGGCTCAGGAGTTCCCTGCTTCCAGACCTTGCCGCGAATGGTCGTCGGCGAAGTTCCGAAGGTTTGTGCCTTCACGAGCAGCACGTCGCCGGGACTGAAGGTCAGGCCCGCAACATCCGTGTAGGCAATGTTGGTGGAGCTTCCGCTCAGCAGCTGGAAGGCGAGGGTGCCGTTGGAGAAGTAGCGCACGCGGGCTTGGTAGAAGCCATTGCCGACTTCGCGCATTGTGATGCCGGTGTAGGCGCCGCCGCCCGTGATCGCCTTGTCAATCGAGATGCTCGCGCTGACGGTGACGTCGTCTGTCGATACGCTCGGCAGCCAGGCGTGCCGGGTGGTGCCCGACGAGCTGTGGTTCACGATGCCGACATCAGTCTCGACCGAGAAGTTGCCATTGCTGTTCGTCGACCAGTCACCACCGACGAGAGCTGTGCCCCAGCCGGAGGTTTCCGAGCGAGCGAACTCGTCGCGGGCCAGCACCGTCACGACGGGCGGATCAAGAGCCGTCACTACGTTGCTGACCGTTCCCGTTGCGCCCTGGTTATCGGTCACCGTGAGGGTCACGGTGTAGTCGCCGGCGGCAGCGTAGAGGTGCGAGGTGCTCTCTCCACTGTCGGAAGCTCCATCGCCGAAGTCCCACGCGAATGAGCTAATCGTGCCGTCGCTATCGGCCGAGCCGCCCGCGTCGAAGCTCACCACGTTGTCGGTGGTTTCACTCGTGAAGGACGCGGTGGGCGCCACGTTTGGCGCCAACACCGTCACTGTGGCGAAAGCGGTTGCTGAGGCTCCCTTATTGTCGGTCACCGTAAGGGTGACGTCGTAGGTTCCCGCGGCGGCATAGGTGTGGTCGACCACGGCATCCGTACTCGATTCACCGTCACCGAAGTCCCATTCGTAGCCGTCGATCGTGCCGTCGGGGTCGCTCGATCCAGTCGCGTCGAAGCTGGCAACGAGGTCGCTCTCCGAGTGCGTGAACTCCGCGAGCGGTGCTTCGTTCGCCGTGCCAATCAAGAAGTGCGAGCTGACTTCGCTCGGGGTCAACACCGTCTGGTACACAGCGAACTCATCGAGATCGCCGGTGAAGTAGTTCGACGATGCCACTCCGACCGTGTTGCCGCGGCCGAGTCGCCAGTAGCCCGAGAAGGTCTGGGTCGGTGTTGCAGCGCTGGATGCCACCACCGCGCCATCGACGTACAGTCGCAACCCAGCTGATCCCTGAGTCGCGACCACCTGATGCCACTGGCCGTCGTTGTAGGAGGCGGTGCTCGCCACGGTGCTGCTGCCCGTGCCAAACACGAGCGTTCCGTCATTACGCATCATCACGTGGTCGCCGTAACTGCCGGCAGTGCCCGTGGCGGAAGACCCAAACTCCACGAGCTTTCCGCCTGTGGCGCTGGTGGTTCTGAACCACACTTCGCTTGAGAACGTCGAGGGGTTGGGCAACGACGTTGTCGTTGAGGCAAGAGCCAGAGTGAACTGGGTGGCGGGATCTGTCGTTCCGCCGAGAGCACCGGGAACGTTGCGCGTGAAGATGCCGCTGAGCGCTCCATCGAGCCCCTGCAGTCCAGCATCATTCGCGACAGCGCCGGATGCTTCACCCAGGCGCCAGTACAGCTGTGGGCTCGCTGCGTACACGGCGGCACCGTAGGCGTCGGTCGGCGCGGGCGGTCCCGTCAACAACCGGCCCGAGAGCTCGAAGTGGTTCTGAATTTGTGCCGCGGTGAGGGGGGTCGGGTACACAGCCACTTCGTCGATGGCACCGTTGAAGTAGTCAGAACCACTCCAGCTACGGTCTCCACCGATGCGCCAGTAGCCCCAGTAGTTTTGGCCCCACACCACGTCGGGATTCACGCCTACGCGCACTCCGTCGACGAAGAGTTCCATTCCGTCGGCGCCCATGCTGCCCACGACCTGATGCCATTCGTTGTCGTTGTACGATTTTGCGCTCTGCAGAATTGCGGTGCTGCCGGTGTAGACACCGAAGTTCAGCCGGCCCGCACCATCCATGTAAATGTGGCGGTCATAGTTGCTCGAGTTGCCGGTTTGACGGTTACCGAACCCGACGATCTTGCCACCGGAGGTTGTGCTGGTCTTGAACCAGGCTTCGACCGAGAAGGTGTTGTCGCGCCAGATTTGGGTATTCGATCCGGCGTAGCTGTTCGAGCTTCCCGTGAAGGTTGCAGCAGTGTTGTTGTCGCCGATGATTGCTCCGGATGTTCCGAAGCCCACGTTGTTGGTCGCGGTCGCGTTGTCGCGAGCCACGCTATCCACCACGGTGTTTCCACTCTCGCCGAGGCGCCAGTAATTGGAGGGTTGGTCTTCCATCACGGCCGTCGCGTAGTCGCTCAACTGCCCGGTAGCTCCGGCGGTGAACGACACGGTCGAACCCCAGCCGCTGTTGCCGTACGGGTCGATCGCGCGCAGGCGATAGGTGTACGTCTGGCCTGGCGTGAGACCGGTATCCACGTACGTCATGGTCGGCCGGTCGTAGAATCGCGACGCCTGCTCGGTCACGTAAATCGGCGAACCACTCTTGCCATCGCGGATGAGGTGATACGTCAGGTTTTCGTTGTCTCGATCCCAGTCAGCGGTCCAGCTCAGCGCGATTGTGCCGGGAGCGGGCGAGCTCATCGTGGGCGCGAGGTCGGCACCGGTAAGTCGTGGTCCGTCGAGGTTGGGCGCGATCTCGGGCACGGCGAACCGCAGAAGTCCCTGCTGGTTTTGGCCGTTGACGCGAGTGAACTCGCCGCCGAAGACGGTGTACTCACCGTTCGTCGCGACGTCCCACGGTCCCTGGTATTGGCCGGTGAAGGTTCCGAGGTTGATCTCGGGAAAGAAGTTCAGCAGCGAGGGGCTCGAGTTGCCCGACCAGTCGTGGTAGCCGTACGGGTCGCGCGAGATGCTGCCGGTGGCGTCTTTCGAGAACGCGATTCCGCGGTTGAACGACCAGGGGTTTGTCTGCGGAAAGGCATCGATATTGCCGCAGTAGTGCGAGTGGCCAGCGGCATAGATGGCTCCGTTGGGCGCGGGTGCAACCGAGTAGGTATCCCCGTGGCAGTCGTTTACCCAGACAAGTTCGCCATCCGACCAGTTCGACCGAAAGACACCCTCAAGGTTGCCGCCCGAGCCATAAACATAGCCGGTGCCGTAGAAGCTATCGGCATCAGAGGAGAGTGAAAAGATGGCCGCGTTGAGACCAGCGTTACGTACCTGATTGTTGGTCGCGAACGGGGTGATGAGCGCACCGACGGTCGAGTCGACCATGGCCAGGCCGTAGCCGGGATCGCTCGATCCGTTGACCGTCGTGAAGTCTCCGCCAATCACGACTTTGGATTCATCAGGAGACACCACGATGCCAAAGGCGCGGCCGCCCGCAAGCTCGGGAGCCCACGAGGTGACGCTGCCGTTCGTGGCGAGTGCAGCCGCACCGCCGAGGCGCGTGTTACCGCTCACCGAGGTGAACGGGCCCGAGAAGAATACCTGGGTGTTGGTGGCCACCACCGCATACACGCGATAATTGGCCCCTGCGTCGAAGGCGCTGTAGATGTTTCCCGTAGCGGTGTCGAAGGAGACGATGCGGTTCTTCGAGATGCCGTTCACCGAGGTGAAGTCACCAACCGCGTAGAGCCGCGTTCCGTCGGGCGAGGCCGCGAGAGCACGCACCTGTCCGTTGAAGGTGGGCGCCCACGGCAGCAGGGCGCCGGTCGTGAGGTTGTACGCCAGCACGTACGAGCGACTCTGCTCGTTAGTGCCCGCGGGCGAACCATACGGCCGGGCCGAACTGAAGTCTCCGGAGGCGTACACGGTGTTGCCCACGATGACCTGATCCCAGACCACACCATTGATCTGGGGCGTGGGTAAGGGATCCGTGGACACAGTGGTCGGCACGGGCGGGGCAGCCGCAGTGTCGGCAACAGCTGCAGTGGGCAGCGTTACGGTGAGCAGGGTCGCGATTAATGTCATCGCCGCTGCGGCGGAAACAAGCCTCAGCGGGTTCGGTGGCATCCGGCGGGTTAAGCGCATGATGTGCCTTCTCGGGGTTTGTGGCTATTCAGGTTCCACTTGGTGGGTCACCATACTCCCCCTCACCCCACTTTGGGTGCCCCCCAAAAGGGGGTCACGAAGTAAGTCCCCGTTGCGTGAAGGGTAGACCGATCGTTACAGCAGGTCGTCGATGTCGCCCTGAAAAACGACGGGCTGCACGTCGACCGAATAGTCGACGAGAAGCGTCACATTGCCGCGCTGATCAGCAGGAACAGTGAAGATGTACACGCCATCGATCGCCGAGTCGGCCGCGAGGGATGCCGGCAGCGGTGCCCCGCCAGGCTCGCGAAGTTCGGGGGCCGGCGTGCGATCGGCGCCAAAGTAACAACTGATCACCGTGGTGCGCAACGAGACCACTGACGCAGTCGAGTTCGTCATCGTGACCGTGACGCGCAACGACGGGCCGGCGACTTCGCCGGGGCCGCGAGCGGTGCCGTCCACCTCCTCAACCTTCGTGATGGTGGCGATCAGGCCTGGGGTGACATCCGCCGGTTCATCGATGGCAACCGGGGGCACATCGGGAACCGCGGGGTCCGCCGTCGGCGACGGGACCGCAGATGATGCAGCGGACGGTTCACTGGCCTCGCCCGCGCTGGGGGTTGCCCCGGGCTCAGCGCTCGGGCCACCGGTGGGCGCGAACTGGATGAACGCCACGACGACGAGCGCCGCCGCGATCGCGAGCACGATGATCGCCGCCAGCCAACGGCCCGGCTTGGTGCTCAGCCACGAAGGTTCGGCCGCCGCGACGAGTTCGATTTCGGATGCGGGATGCTTCGACTGAGTCATGGCAGCTCCGTGCCTCGGGAATGATCGGTACTGGACGGTACACCCGCACCATTCGCAAACGTACCCCCTGTTCTGGGGACAAAGCCGTGCACCGTGGCGGCGTAGACTTCCGAACCCAGACCTCGGGGGAGTCTGGTCGAAGTTCTTGAGTCCGTTAACGGAGGAGGGAAAGTTGAACGACCCGATCCCCTCTGCCGAGCGCCGACCGACTGTTCGTCTCCTCGGAACCCACGGCATTCCCGCCGCCTATGGAGGCTTCGAAACTGCCGCCGAGAACGTGGCCATCTATTTGCGCGATAACGGCTGGCGGCCAGTCGTTTACTGCCAAGTACCGGGTGATGGACCGCTGACAACTGACCAATGGCACGGCATCGATCGCGTACTGATTCCTGAGCGCCGCGAAGGCTGGTTGGGCACGGCAAGTTTCGACCTTGCCTCGATCCGTCATGCGTCACGGCACCGAGATATCTGCCTCACGTTCGGCTACAACACGGCACTGTTCAACATCCTGCAGCGCCTCAAGCGCATCCCGAATGTCATCAACATGGACGGCATCGAGTGGTCTCGTTCACGCTGGGGCAAGGGTCGGCAGGCAATCCTGTGGATAAATGAGCGGATCGCGTGCTGGGTGGGCAATCGCCTTATTGCCGATCATCCGGTGATCGAAACGTACTTGGCCACGCGAGCTCGCCGCTCAAAAATCGTGACGATCACGTATGGTGCCCACGCCGTGGAGAGCGCCGACGCCCTGCCGGTGACAAGTCGCGGGCTGACACCCGGCCGGTACTTGACGTTGATTTGTCGGCCGATTCCCGAGAACTCAATTCTCGAACTTGTGACCGCGTTTTCGCGCGAGCGTCGTGGGCACGACCTGGCGATCTTCGGCACCTACGACGACAGTGACGCTTACACCCGAGCGGTCCGGCAGGCCGCGAGCGACGAAGTGAAATTCGTCGGCCCGATTTACGAACCCGATGAGGTGTCTTCTTTGAGATTCCATTCGCTTGGCTACCTGCACGGCCACACCGTGGGCGGCACCAACCCCTCGCTCGTCGAAGCGATGGCCGCCGGCAACGCGGTGATCGCCCACGACAATGCGTACAACCGCTGGGTTGCCGGTGACGGGGCGCTCTATTTTTCGGGCGTGGATGACGCCGCCGCCCACATTTCGACCCTGCTCGAGTCGCCCGCTCGCCGGGCTTCGCTCGCGGCCGCCAGCCGCGCCAGACATGCCACCGAGTTCACGTGGCAACACGTGGCGGGGCAGTACGCGGATCTTCTGGCCGAGTATCTCCCCGCCGGGCAGGCTCCCGTCGCGACGACAACTCCGCGACCGACGCCACCGCCGCCCCAGAACTCCTCGCCTCGCTCCGGAGCAAGCTCGTGATCCGGCTTGGCGTCGTTGGCCTCGGCAAAATGGGGCTCTCGCACTTGTCGATGATCCGCGCGCATCCTGACGTTTCGGTCGAAGCCGTCGTCGATGCGGCGGGCTATATTTTGGGTGTGCTCTCGAAGTACACGGGCCTGAAGACGTTCACCGATTTCGAGAAGATGCTCGACAGCGTTCAGCTCGATGCAGTGCTGATCGCAACCCCGACCCGCTTTCATGCCGCGATGGTGCGAACGGCGCTCGAACGCGGGCTTCACGTGTTTTGCGAGAAGCCGCTCACGCTCACGGCAGCCGAATCCGCTGAACTCGCGGGCGTCGCCGCCGTGCGCGGTCTGGTCACGCAGGTCGGGTATCACAACCGATTTGTGGGCACCTTTCGCGAGGCGAAGCGACTCCTTGAAGCCAACGCGATTGGGCGCATCACGCATGTGCAGGCCGAGTCCTATGGGCCGGTTGTTCTGAAAGCCAAGGGCACGACGTGGCGCAGCAAGCGCACCGAGGGCGGGGGCTGCCTGTATGACTATGCGGCGCATCCGCTCGATCTCGCGACGTGGTTCGTGGGCGACGCGATTGGTGTTGGCGGCACGATTCTGGGCAGCGTTTTCTCGGAGAACACCGAAGACGAGGTCTACAGCACGATCTATTTTGCCGACGGGGTGAGCGGCCAGCTTTCGGTCAATTGGTCTGACGAGTCGCACCGCAAGATGACCACCCGCGTCAGCGTCTTCGGCACACAGGGCAAGATCATCGCCGATCGCCAAGAGATTCAGGTCTACCGGCGAAACACTGCTCCCGAGCTCGATGGTTACGCACCCGGCTGGACCATCAAGTCGACGACCGATCTCACCGACGAAGTGTGGTTCTACCTGCGGGGCGAGGAATACAGCGCCCAGCTCGATCACTTTGTGCAGCGCATCCACGATCCCGCTGTCGCTCCCACCAACGACTTCGCGAGCGCCGCCATCACCGACCGCATCATCGAACTGCTGACGGTGGATGCCGCGGCGGGCCCCGCGACACCCGCCCGATTCGGGGAGACGTCCGCGTCGCTCGCAGCCGCCGATGCAGCAGCACCCGGCACCGCGGTGCCACCGAAACCGCGCCTCCGAAGCCTGTTAGGGAGACGCTCATGAGCACGACCGCACCGCCCACCGCTGACTCCGGTGGCCCGCTCACCACTCCCGAATCGTCGAAACTCGATTCGGTGCTCTTCGGTGATAACCAGTTCTTTGGCATCAACCATCGCTCCGAGGAGAAAGCGCGCGAGCAGGCGATGCGCTTTCAAGATCTGGATGCGATCATGGCGGTCGTCGACGATGCGTATGCCAGCGGCATCCGCACTCTCATGTGCACCACGCACGATCGCATCGCCGACGTGGTCGAGCGGGTGCGTGCCGAGCCGGAGCGCCACGACGGGTTCTCGTTTTTTCCCTGCATGCCCTACGCCCACAAGTACGCCGATGCCGTAACCGAGAGCGGCATTCTGGGCGCCCTCAATCGCTTCATGCCCGACGAGGGCATGCTCAACGCGATGATGCGCGGCGGTCGTTCGCTTGCCAAGAAAGACATCGAGGGCATCATCACGCTGCTCGTGGATGCCGAAATGGCGGGCTTCGCTGGCGTGCGCACGCCGGTGGTCTGGTTGCAGAATGTCGTGGTCGATCTGCTGTTGGGGCTCGGTTTCACCGACGCTTTCGCGATCTTCGCCCACCACGTACGATCGCGCTACAACGCCGAACCTGGCTTCATCACGATGAACCTCCCCATGCTGCTCGATCATCTCGACCGGGCAGGGATTGAGAACCCGCTCGTGTGCTCCAACATCAACAAGATTGGCTTTCGGATGTCGGGCGGCGTTGCGGCCTATCAGGCTGCGTTGGCTGAGAGACCGTTCCGCGCGGTCGCGATGTCGGTATTCGCGTCTGGCGCTATCCCGCCGCGAGAGGCACTCGAGTGGATCTATGCGCAGCCGGGCATCGAGTCGATCGTGTTCGGGGCATCCAGTCGCTCTCACATCGAGAGCACGGTCGCGCTCGTGCGGGAGTTCGAGCGCTAGACGGTTTTCCGGCTGCGCTAGCTCGCGTCGAACACTAGCCCGCGTCGATCGCGCGCAGCTGGCGAAACCAGCGCCCGAGAACCGCGAGCAGAATGAGCGCGTTGGCGAGAAACAGCAGCCCGTAGAAAACCACGAAGCCGTCCATCCAGCCGAAGAGAACGAAGCTGAGGCAGAGCACGGCGTAGTCGGTGGGGATCGCGACGATGGTCTGCAGCCAGCCACCGCCGCCACTGGGCTTGGCGTAGCTGCGCCCGCGCTCGGCCGAGGCGATGCGACGCAGCTGATCGGTGAGGATCATGGCAAAGAAAAACACCGAAGAGACCACGATGAACCCGAGCGGGATGAGCAAAATTGTGTCGGGCCAGCCAGTGTCGAAACGGTACAGCGAGATCAGGATGACCCCGTGAAAGATCACGATCTTGAAGGCGTCGACAACGTGGTCGAGCCACTCTCCCGCTTTCGTACCGCCGCCGCGCAGGCGAGCTAGCTGCCCGTCGGCGGAGTCGAGGGCGTAACCGAGCAGGAGCAGGAATGCCACGAGAACGCCCAGCCACCTACTCGGCTGCACTGTGGCCACCAGCACAAAGGCGATCGCCGTCATGAGCGCGCTGAGGCCAGTGACCTGATTGGGCGTGCGCCCGGCGAGGTAGGCAGCGGCCGCGAGGAGCCGGCCGAGGCGACGATTGATCCAGCGCGAATAGGGTGGGGCACCTCGTCCGGGCTTTTGGGCAGACGCGAGCGAGCGGACAATCGCACCGAATGTTTCCGGCACTTCTGGGCTTTCCCCGGTGGCGGTCATGTTTCACCATAGCCCCACGCTCCGGGCTGGGTCGAGGGTTCTCCCCCGCGTCACGCCGCGATGCACCGGGGCCAACTACGCGCGCTCCCCGCCCACCCTCGGAAAAATGCCGGGGCTAGCATGGGGGCATGCGCGTTCTCTTTGACGGGTTTTGGTGGGCTCGAGGTCCGGCCTCGAACCGTCAAGTGTTGCGCGAATTTGTGTGGGCGTGGGTGCGCGAGTTTCCGGCCGATGAGGTTGTGGTCGCCGTGCCGCACGGGGTGCTCGCCACAGCACGGGCAGAGCTCGCTGCGCAGGTGACCGTGGTCGGCACTCGCCTGAGACCTCAGGGCGTCAGTGCGATTCTTGAGCTGCCCTTCGTCGCCCGGCGGCTGCGCGCGGATGTCACTATCACCCACAACTTCACGCCAGCGTTCGGCCGGTCGGCGGTCTTCATTCACGACTACATGTTTCTCACGTCGCCCGAGTGGTTCACGCTCAAGGAGCGCGCGTACTTTGCCCTCATGCCACTGAGCTCTCGGCGGGCGACATGGCTGTTCGGCTCTTCCGCCACCGAGGCGGCACGCATCAGCCGCCTGAGCCAGGGTCGCCCGGTGACTCCCATCGGTCTCGCCGTAGGCAGTTCGCTCACCGCCGCTGCCCCGCGCAAGCCTGTCGAGCTGACTGATGTGACGGGTGACTTTCTGCTGTGCGTCGGGCGACTTAATGCTCGCAAGAATTTGGCCAACACGATCGAGGCCGCCTTGCAGTCCGGCAGGGTGAGCGCAGAGGCCCCGCTCGTGATCGTGGGAGAGCCGCAGGGCAGAAGCGCCGATCTGCCGGCCGCAGTCGCCGACGCGGTCGAGCGTGGCGCCATCCGCTTTCTCGGATTCATCGACGATGCCGAACTGGCGTGGTTGTACGGCAACACAACTGCGCTGTTGTTTTTCACACGCGACGAGGGGTTTGGTTTGCCCGTGCTCGAAGCTCACCATTTCGGCGCCCCGGTTGTCGCCAGCGATCTCGCCGTCTTTCACGAGATCCTTGGCGAGCGCGGCAGCTTTGCCCACCCGGATGACCTTGTCGGGATGGCGCGGGCGATCACCGATTCCCCCGCACGCTCACCCATCGCGAGCACTGCTGGCGTCACTGAAGTGCACGGTGATGCGAGCGGCGATTTGGGGTATTCCTGGGGTGCCAGCATACGAGCGATGCGTGCCACGATCTCCGGCACGAACGGCGACTAACGGCACTCCGAAAAGCGCACGCGCTACCTCTTAATAGGGCGCAGTGCGCGATAGGCCTCTCTGGCGTCTCTTTTCGCCGCACGCGCGGAGGCGGCCCGCCGCTGACAGCTCCATCCGCGTCACCCACGTGGGCGGATGAATCCACGCTGCTCAGCAGCCGTCGCACGCCCTCGCGGATCCCCGAGTTTTCCGCTGGCGGTTTGCGATCAAGCTTCTCTTTCGAGCAACTACGCAGTGCGGAGAAGTTACCTTCTTCTGGCTGCGCATCAGCGACGGGTCTACCCTCACCGACCACCCGATGTGAATGGTGAGGGTGTTCTCGCGCAAGCGCCGAAACGCTAGGGGTTGTTTAGTTCGGTTCATGGGGTGGCAGTGTGGCCTCGATTCGTTGGTGAGTGGCTAGTAGGCGCCCACGGGGTTGATGAGCACCTTGAAGGTTCGCCACATGATGACGAGGTCGCCAACAACCGACCAGTTCTCCACGTAGTACAGATCGAGACGCATGCTGTCTTCCCAGTTCAAGTCTGACCGGCCGTTGATCTGCCACATGCCGGTGAGCCCCGGCTTGATGTACATGCGACGATTCACCTTGCCCTTGTACGCGAGCACCTCGCTCGGTAGCGGCGGGCGGGGCCCCACCAGGCTCATGTCGCCCTTCAGCACGTTCCACAGCTGGGGAAACTCGTCGAGCGAATACTTGCGGATGAAGCGGCCCAAGCGCGTGACTCGCGGATCATTCTTGAGCTTGAAGAGCACTCCCGAGCCTTCGTTCTCCGTAGTGAGATCAGCCAACTTCTGGTCGGCATCCACCACCATCGAGCGAAACTTGAACATGCGGAAGGTCTCGAGGTTCCGGCCCACGCGCACTTGGCTGTAGAACGCTCCGCCTGGGCTGTCGAGGCGGATGAGGAGTGTGAGCAGCAGAAAGAGCGGTGACAGTAGCGCGAGAGCGACGCCCGCCACCGCGATGTCGAGCCCACGCTTGACGACGTGTTTTCCGCCCTCGAACTGCGGAATCTCGACGTGGATGAGAGGAAGACCCTCCACTGGGCGAAAGTGGATGCGCGGGCCGGCCACGTTAGTAAGGCGCGAGGCAAGAATCAGCTCGGCCGCCGTGCCTTCCAGCTGCCAGGCGAGGTGGCGGATGAAGTCGTTGCCGCAGCCGTGTTCGCCCGCGATGATCACGGTGTCGGCCCCCAGTGACGAGGCAGTCGTCACGACCTGTTCGGGGCCGAACTGCGGGCCGGGTTGCTCACCATCGCCAGCGGCGCCGTGAGCTTGCGATCCGAAACGATGCTTCGCCTCAGCGTGGCGATCTGGCTCGATAACAACCCCGACGACGTCGAAGTTCGCGCGCAGGCATCCCTGCACTTTCTCGACAACGTAGTCGACCTCGTCCTGAGTGCCTACGACGACCGTGCGCGACAGAGCGTGCCCGAAGCGTCGTTGCCGGTTGAGCCAACGACGCCAGATCCAGCGGGTAACAAGGAGCGCGAGCACACCAGTGGCCATCACCAGCACAGCCTGTTTGCCCGGGAAGCCAATTTCTAGGACCAGCACGATGATTGAGAGCAGCCCGAAGGCGGTCATGCAGGCCGTCACCACACGTTTGTATTCGGTGGGCCCGACTCCGATGACCCGGCGGTCGCGAGTGCGGAACACCTCAAGCAGCATTACCCAGACGACCACGATCGCGAACAAGCCCAACCACATGAGGGGGTTGATGCTCGCGAAGAACTCCGGGAGACGAGCGGGGTCAGCGCGCATCGTGACAGCGGCCAAAATCGTGGCCAGAACGATCGCGGCATCCGAAATGAGAAGGCGTTTTTGATACGACTTGGTCCATACAATGCCGGAGTCGGGATGAGGGGCACTGGAACGCTGCGGCTGAAACTCGGCGTCTTCGACGAGGCGAAGGTGTCCGCGTTCCAGGTCGCTGGGGGAAGGGGTGGGCAGCTTGCGAATTTGGCTCATCGCTCTGCTCGCAAGAGGCGGTAGGGATCCGGGCCGATGGTGGAACAAGTGGTGCTGAGGCCGGTACGTGAACTCGGGGGCGAAATACGTACGTGCAAGGGGATCACGACATTTCGGGTGTCGGTGGGGTGCGCGCCGAAGGCACGCGAGCGCGGGTGAGTGCTCTGCTGGGGGCTTACGATGCAGTGCGGGGTGAGTGCTCTGCGGGGCGGGTTGTGCTTTACGGGTTGTGCTCTGCGGGTTTGTCCCCCCAATGGGGGTAGTGGTGAAGCTACTCGCCCTGCGCCGTCAAGCGTTACCCCCAGTTTGGGGGTCATGCGGCGTGTCGGCTAGCGCTTGGGTTTTGTGTTGCCCTTTGTAAACGCTCGCCTTCACGGGGATGTGGCCGCTAATCGCGCGCAACCGCCAGCGCTCACCGATAAGGGGCTTTCCCTCAACTGCCCTCGGAAATGCGAAAGTGGTCTACCTCATCCAAGGCAGACCACCATCGACAAATGAAACTACGACCCGACAGCGACACCCGCCCAGTAGCTCCCCGCGGGGAACGAGAACTCCGCAAGCGACGACTCGTGCATCTGGGCCGAGTAACCCGGCGCCATCGGCACCCGGTAGGCGCCGTTCTCGACGATGCAGGGGTCAACGAAGTGCTCGTGCAGGTGGTCGACGAACTCGGTTACCCGGTTCTCGAGCGTGCCCGACACGGCAACGTAGTCAAAGATCGAGAGGTGCTGCACGAGCTCGCAGAGGCCAACGCCGCCCGCGTGCGGGCAAACCGGAACACCAAACTTCTTGGCCATCAGGTACACGGCGATAATCTCGTTCGGGCCGGCGAGACGGGCCGAGTCGAGCTGGCAGAAGTCGATGGCTTCGGCCTGGAACATCTGCTTGAAGAGCACCCGGTTCATGCCGTGCTCTCCCGTGGCGACACCGATCGGGGCGACAGCCTTGCGGATCGCAGCGTGGCCGAGCACGTCATCCGGGCTCGTCGGCTCTTCGATCCACAGCGGCTTGAACTCGGCGAGCGCCTTCACCCAGGCGATGGCCTCGTCAACATCCCACACCTGGTTAGCGTCGATCATGAGCTTGGCGTCGTCACCGATCACTTCGCGGGCGATGCGGCAGCGGCGGATGTCCTCGTCGAGGTTCGCTCCGACCTTCAGTTTGATGTGGCGGTAGCCAGCATCCACGGCCTCTTGGCAGAGACGACGAAGCTTCTCATCCGAGTAACCCAACCAGCCGGCACTCGTCGTGTAGCAGGGGTAGCCCGACTCGGTGAGCTCGGCGATGCGCTGCTCTTTGCTGTCGGCCAGCTCGGTGAGGAGCGCAATGGCTTCGTCGCGAGTGATGGCGTCGCTCAAGTACTTGAGGTCGGCGGTGTCGACGAGCTGCTCGGGGGTCATGTCGGCGAGCAGACGCCAGAGCGGCTTGTTCGCCCGACGAGCGGCAAGATCCCACACGGCGTTCATCACGGCGGCCATCGCCAAGTGCTCGACACCCTTTTCTGGCCCAAGCCAGCGCAGTTGCGAGTCAGACTTCAGCTCGCGGTAAACGCCACCGAGGTCGCCGACGATCTCGTCGACATCGCGGCCCACAAGCGGTTCGGCCCGCTGTTCGGCAGCGAGCGCACAGATGTCGTTTCCGCGGCCAATGGTAAAGGTGAAGCCGTAGCCCGCGACGCCCTCTTCGTCTGTGCGGAGTACAACATAGGCGGCCGAGTAGTCGCCATCCTTGTTCATGGCGTCTGAGCCGTCGGCGGTGAGCGACGTCGGAAAACGCACGTCGTAGACGTCAACGCTGGTGATAGTAGTCATGCTGAAGAGTTCTCCTTGCTCAGAACCGATAAAAGGTATGTGCGCTGGTGAGGCGCGTCTGGGTGCGCTGCGGTGCGCGGTAGTGCGTGTGAGTCGCGGTGTCAGCTAGTCAACGTGGAAGACCTCGGGCAGCTCTTTCCACCACTCGCCCTCCGCCCGTTCATCCAGCGGCTGCTGCAGCGGCTCTTGCAGAGCCCACCAGCGCTGAGTTTCTGGGTCAGCCGCGATGGCGGCTTGATCGGCTTCGTAGTCGTCACCCGTGTACTCGAAGTACGAGAACAGCAGGTCGCCGTGGCGATAGATCGAATAGTTGTGGATGTTGCTGGCCGCGAGTCGTTCAAGAATCGATGGCCACACAGCGGCGTGGTATCGCTCGTACTCTTCGCGGTTCTCGGGTGGGAGGCCGATGACCTGGGCTACTCGCTTCATTGTTATCCCTTCACCGCACCAACGGTTTGTCCACGAATAAGGAAGCGCTGCGCGGTGAGGAACACGATGAGCAGCGGGATCATCGAGAGGAACGTGGCGAGCGCGAGTTGCGGCATGTAGAGCTTCACATCGAGGCCGGCCGCCACGGTGGCATTGAACAGCGGGCTAGCACCGATGAGCTCTTGGATGCCGATCGAGATCGTCTTGTTTTCCTGGTTCGAGGTTAGTAGGGCCAAAGGCAGGAAGAAGTTCGTCCAGTTGGCCACGAAGGAGAAGAAGGCGACGAGAGCAATGACCTGCTTGGAGATCGGAAGCGCCACGTAGAAGAAGGTGGCGATTTCGCTGAGGCCGTCGATGCGGGCGGCTTCGACGAGCTCTTGCGGCATCGTCGTCATGAAGTGGATATAGACGAGGTAGGTGCCGAAGGGGAAGAAGCCCATGATGACCGCGACCGGCCATAGTTCACCTACTGCACCGATCGCGTTCACTTCAAGAAACAGCGGGATGACGAGAACCGTGTTGGGCATCACCATCGCGAGCAGCGTCGCAAAGAGCATGACCTTGCGGCCACGGAATCGCAACCGTGCCAGCGCGTAGCCGGCCGGAAGGGCCGCGACGAGGGCGAGCACTCCACCGATGACAGCGACGACGAGCGAGTTGCCTACCCAGCGGGTGAAGAGGCCGCCGTCTCCGGGACCGAAGCCGTTGATTTGGCTCCAGCTGAAGACCACGTTGTCCCAGGACATTCCACCGAGTCCGAGAAAGCCATCGGTGCCGGCTAGGACGCCTTCTTGACTGCGGAAGGCCATCGCAATGAAGCCGATGATGGGCAGGATGAACGCGGCAGCGATGATCACCATGACGGTGATGCGGGCAATGCGACCGACGGTCCAGTGTTTGGCGCCAACGACGCCGGGAGCGCTGTTGCTCATCGCTTCTTCTCCTTCTCGTCGCCGAAGAGTCCGCTCTTCATTACGATGACGACTCCGATGCTCAGGGTGATCACGAGCAGGATGATTGATAGTGCGGCCGCGGCCGGGAAGTTTCGGTTGGTGAACGCGAAGGCGTAACCCAGCTGAGTTGGCGCCCATTCCCCGGCGATAGCTCCCGACGAGATCTGCCGAAGGAGGTAGGGCTCAAGGAAGAGCTGGAAGCCGTAGGCCAAGTTCATGAGGGCCGCGTAGCCGATCCACGGGCGGATGAGCGGCAGCTTGATGTGCCACGCAAGGTGCCACGCGCTGGCACCGTCGATCTTGGCGGCTTCGAAGATTTCATCAGGGATGCCGTTGAGGCCACCGTTGACGACGATGATCCAGGTTCCGACGCCCTGGAAGAAGAGCATGCCCGTGAGAATCATCGGCATGTTGCCGTCGGTAACAATCTCTTTGAGCGAGCCGAAGCCGACCTCTTGCCAGAGCGGCGCGAGGGGCGACTGCGTGGGGTGCAGCAGGTAAACCCAGAGAACGAAGTTGGCGATTCCGCTCAACGCGCCGGGGATGAAGTAGAAGAAGCGCATCGTGGAGCCGAAGCGACCGGGGCTGGCGTGAACCAGAAGAGCCAGACCGACGATGCCGATCATCATGAGCGGCAACCACACGATCATGACGGAGAAGATGTTGATGAACGTTCCGGAGAACCGGTAGTCGGTAATTACCGTGATGAACGAGTCAAGGCCGCCAAACCCGCTTGCCGGGTTGACGAGGGTTGGTGCTTTTTGCAGGGCGATCCAGAAGGCGTAGCCGATGGGGATCGCGGCTGCGACGAGAAAGAGCGCGAGGTACGGGGCGAGCAAGATCCATGCGCCGCGGGATTCTGCGTGGCGCGTGCGGTGGCGCCGGGGAGTGGTGGATGCACGGCCGCCGGCAGCCGGGGGCTCCGTACGTTTCGTGGCTAGCGTTGAGCTGCTCATGTATTCCTCGCCTCTGACTTGGGGAGTGGAACAGAGTGTGGGGGCCTCAAGGATCTGAAACCCCCACACATGCTGTGCCTAGCTGGTTACTTCTATTCGGCGGTGACCGTGTAGCCGACCGAGTTGGCGCGGTTCACGAGTTCAGTACCGAAGGTGCTGAGCGCGTCGCTGATGGATCCATCGGCGATCAGCGTGGGGCTGACCGTTTCGGTCCAGGCTGCACCGGTGTCGTAGAGCATGTACGAGTACGGCGCTACGGCGCCAGCGGCATCCTTGAATGCCTGCTGAACAGAAGCAACGTCAGCGAAGTAGCCGTCAGTTTCGAGCTTCTCGAGCCAAGCATCCTGAATCGGGCCGTAACCGGGGAGACCGGTCGAAAGCTCAACCTGCCATGCCGGGTCAGTCGCCACGAAGGTGGCGAAGGTCAGCGTGTTTTCGAGCTGCTTTCCGGTGATGTGCGAGGAAACACCCCAGAGGCCGCCACCTTCGTTACCGGCAGTCGGGCTCGACTCGCCTTCCCAGGTCAGCGGTGCGCTTGCGCTCATCTGACCGGCCGGGATCTTCCAGGTGTCGCGGAAGAGGTAGTTACCCCACCACACAGCACCCGGGCTCATGACCATGTTGACACCCGCTGCTGCGGCGTCACCGTCGAAGATGCCCTGAGTGGTGAGTGCGCCACCGTCGTACATCTGCGTGAGCAGTTCGTTGGCACGAACACAGTTCGGGTCATCGAGGTTGATGTGAACTTCCGACTCTGAGAGACGGTCGTTCGTGGGGCAGTCCGCGGCCTGAAGGTAACGGTTGACAGCGTAGGCGTCGCCGAGGAATCCGCTGATCTTGTCAGGGTGCTCTGCAGCGATCTGTACTGCGAGGTCGCCGTAGCCTTCCCACGTGGTGGGCAGCGTGTAGCCGTTCTCGTCGAAGAAGGCCTTGTTGTACCAGAACACGTCGGGGGCAGCGTCGTTGCGGAGGCAGCGGATCTGACCATCGATGTCGCAGAACGAGAGCACTGCGGGGTCATAACCATCGATGACATCGGGAAGCAGATCGGTGAGGTCGGCTGCGTAGTTGCTGGCTGCACCCGTTGCCCATGCGATGTCGTCGTTGGAGGGGAAGAAGATGGCGTCAGGCCATCCTGAACCTGCGGAGTCGAAGTTGGCGAACGCCTGCTTGACCGTCTGGCCACCGACCGTGCCGTCGATCTGCACAACGTCGATTTCGATCTCGGGGTGTGCCTCTTGGAAAGCTTCTGCGGCGGGAACGCGGGGCGGGTCAACCCACACCGTGATTTTTCCACCCGAGTCGGTCTGCTCTGGGGCGGATGCGCCACCGTCAGCTGAACAGCCGGATAGAACGAGTGCAGCGGCGGAAATTATGGCCACTCCTGCACTGGCGGAAAGGAACCTCTTCGTCTTCATTGACACTCCTTGGTGAGGGTTACTACTGCTTCGTAGTGGAGAGCTACGGGCCACTGGAACGGCTCGGTTTCTCCGGTGCTCAAACGTTATACCAAGCGCCGAAGTTGTGCAAACGTTTGATCAAAGGTTTTTCAACTGTTATCTAGCTGTGCATACTCGGCCCTTTAACGGCCAAGGCGTGCGGGATCGATGCGGTAGAACTCCGCAGCGGTACGACCAAGCAACTGCTCGCGGTCTGCGGCATCCACGCTGTCAAAGAGTGGTTGGAGGCCCTGCCAGACGCGGGTATATCCGCCGGCGAGCACGGAAATGGGCCAGTCGCCGCCGTACATCAGGCGCGAAGGGCCGAACACGTCGAGAGCTCGTTCAAAGAACGGGCGCACGTATTCGGTGGTCCACTGCTGCGGGTCACCGGCGGCCGAATAGAGGCCGCTAACCTTCGCGTATACGTTCGGGTTCTCCGCGGCCGTCTGGATCGCCGACCACCAGGGCTCGCGCTCGGCGAGCCCGATCGGCGGCTTGGCCAAGTGGTCAATAACCATGCGAAGCTCCGGATGCCGCCGCGACAATTCGGGAATGATCGCCAAGTGCTCGGGCAGAACCGCGACCACGTCGAAGGTGAGCCCGGCGCGCTCCAGCACCGTGAGCCCCTCGTCGACGTTGGGGAGCAGCAACCACTCCGGGTCTTTTTGATTGTGGATGAGAGTGCGCACCCCGACCATGCGGGTGTCACCTTCCCACGCCTCGATCGTGCGGGCCGCCTGCTCGGGCCGATCGATGGGTGCGTAGCCCACAATCGCCGCAACCTCATGGTTGGCGGCCGCGCACTCCGTCATCAAGCGTGTGTCATCGAAATTGTCTGCCGACTGCACTTGAACGGTGTAGTCGACTCCGGCATCCCGCAATTCAGGAAGCACCTGGTCGAAGGTCATCACCTGATTAATCGGTGCGAGCGATTCGTCGAGCCAGTCATAGTGAGCCCGATGGGGGTTCCAGATGTGCTGGTGAGCGTCGATGATTGGAAAAACCACGGTGTAGTCCCTTCGCAGGTGGCCAGTTTAGAGAATCCCGTGCCGTTCCCACACGGCGCGCAGCGAGTCTCCGGCCAGCAGTTCTGCCAAGACCGTTGATTCGTTGGCCGCGCGCGCGCGGGCGCGAGTCAGCACTTCTTCTTCGTGCGACTGCGGGATCACGACCGCTCCGTCGTCATCGGCCATCACGAGATCGCCGGGCGCAATCAGCACCCCACCCAGCTCAACCACGACGTCGGCGGCGATCACGCGCATCCGGGCCCGAAAGTCGATGGGGCGGCGCGAGCGTGAGAACGACGGAAAGCCGAGTTCGGCGATCTTGTCAGTGTCGCGCAGGTTGCCATCGGTGATGACTCCCGAGGCTTTCGCGCCCAGGGCCGCCGCACTAAACAGTTCGCCCCAGAAACCGGAGTCGTTGCTGTTGTCGGTGGCGATGACAATCATCTGGCCAGCACCGATGCCGTCGATGAAGTCGATCGACTCCTTGTACGGATCATCGAGATCTGACTCGAGCGCCGGAGCGAAGCGCACCGTGCGGGCGCGGCCGAACGCGCGCGAGCCCGGAGTGATGGGGGCAAGTCGCTGCGTCAGCACCTGATTGCGCAGGCCCGATTCGTCGCACGAATCGCTCAGAATCGCGGTCGTGAGGCGCTCGTCGCCGGGCAATGGGGTGAAACCTGCGTGGGTGGTTTCGGCTCCGGATGCTGCGGCTTCGGATGCCGCGGGCGTGGGGTTAGCGGATGACATGTCCACCTCCAGGGCTAAACGGAAACTGGGCTTCGATTTCGGGAGTGAGCTGGATGCCGAGGCCGGCGGCCTTCGGAGCGACGATGCCGCCATCCTTGAACACGACCTCTTCCACCCGCATCGCTTCGCGCAGCGGATTGGGCAGGGTGCAGTATTCGAAGAGCTCAACGTAGGGGTTGGCGAGCACGGTGTGCAGGTTCGCGGCGAAGGTGACGCCACTGCCCCACACGTGAGGCACGGTCTTCACGCCGGTCGCGTGAGCGAGCTCGGCGACCTGAGCGAAAGCCTTGGGCCCACCAACGAACGTGACATCGGGCTGGGCGACATCGAGCGAGTTGGCGTCGAGCAGTTGCGCGAAGTCCCGCACGGTTCCGTTGGATTCGACACCGGAGATCGGCACGTCGACGGCGGCACGCACGGCGGCGTAGCCCGCCACGTCATCCGCTTGGCACGGTTCTTCATACCAGCGGGCGCCAAGCGCGGCCGCCTTGTGCCCGACACGAATCGCTTCGTCGACGGGCCACGGGTCAGAGGCGCAGGCCTGCACGGCGTCGATGACGAACTGCACGCCCTCGGGCAGCAGCGCGGTCACGTGATCAAGCAGCTTGATGGTGGTGTCGGGGTCGGTCATGGCGCGGAACTTCACGGTGCCAAAGCCGGCGTCGATCTGGGCGGCGGCCCAGTCGGAGACCTCGCCGAACGTGGTGCCGAGGCCGCCGCTGGCGTACGACTCGATCCAGTCGCGTTTGAGGCCACCGAGCACTTCGTAGGCGGGAACGCCGAGGCGCTTGCCCACGGCATCCACCGCAGCGGTTTCGATTGCTCCGGCAACGCCGTTGAGCATTCCGCCCCGCGCCCAGAAGGCGGTGTAGGCGCGCAGGTGGTCGGCGACTTCGAGGGGGTGCGCGAACTCGTGGTCGAGAACGTAGGGGCGGAACGCATCGACGATTCCGGGCACGGCGGCGGCGGCCATGATGCCCGCTCCCGCTTCTCCGACTCCGGTGGTTCCATCAGAGAGGGTTACTTCGACGAGGGCGGCGTCCCATGACCAAATGGTGCCTCCGACCCACGTGAGTTCTTCTCCGGGCTGGTACCGGTGCGAAAGCAACACTGCGCGCACGGCGGTAATGGTTAGGGCTGTGTCAGTGAGTCCCATGGGAAGGGCGCCTCGTTTCTACTAGCGAGCGATAGTGGTCACGGTATCTGATCAATCGTTTGATCACAAGCATGTGAAACCGCATCCGCCCAAGAGCGGTCTTTAGAGGGAGCTAGAGCGCGGCAACCAGCCCGACGGCCTCGAGGTCACTCCACAGGCTCTCGGGCATCGTGGCGGCATAGCGCTCGATGTTCGAGCGCACCTGGTCGCCACCGCGAGCGCCGACCACCACCGAGACAACCGCCGGATGCCGCAGCACGTAAGCGATAGCCGCTTCGGGCAGAGTGACGCCGTGGGCTTCGCACGCGTCAGCTACCCGATTGGCTCGCTCCAGAATGGCGGGCGGCACGGGTTCGTAGTCGAAAGTGGCGTCGGGGCTGGGGCGATTGCGCCCCAGGAGGCCGGAGTTGTAGACCCCGGCGACGACGACACCAACGTTGCGCTCGAGCGCGAGGGGCATCAGGTCGGCGAGCGCCGAATCGTCGATGAGCGTGAAGCGTCCAGCACACATGACGAGGTCGACGTCGGCGCGACGGATCAGCTCAGCCAGATACGTGGAGCTGTTCATGCCTGCCCCCACTGTCTTCACGACGCCCTGCTCGCGAAGCTCAATGAGTGCGGCGATTCCCTCCGTCGACGCTTGCTCGAAGTGGTCGTCGGGGTCGTGCATGTAGAGCACGTCGAAGTGGTCGAGCCCGGTGCGGGCGAGAGATTCTTCGACCGAGCGGAGGATGCCGTCGCGACTGAAATCCCACTGTCGCTTGGTGACGGCGGGCACGGCGAAGCCCTGATCGTCCATCCGGCCTTCTCCACCGGGGTTGGGCACGAGCAGCTTGCCGACCTTGCTCGAGATTACATATTCGTCGCGCGGGTGGGTGCGCAGCTGTTCGCCCAGGCGACGCTCGGAGAGCCCCAGCCCGTAGTGCGGAGCGGTGTCGAAGTAGCGAACGCCCGCATCCCAGGCCGCTGCCACGCCCTGTTCGACATCGGCGTCGGTGGTCTCGCGATAGAGATTGCCCAACTGGGCAGCGCCGAGGCCGATCTCGGTCAGTTCAAGTCCACGCTGAGTTGATCTGGTCTTCACTGTTGATGTCTCCAGGGAGTGTTAGCGCGCGGGTGGCGCAGTTGATTCGCGCACGATCAGCTCCGGTGCTGGATCGGCGATAACGCGGTCTTCGGCGGTGCCGGAGTTGATGTTATCCCACAGGCTCGCCATCGCGGCGCGGCCCAGTTCATAGAGCGGCAAGCGAACGCACGTGAGTGGCGGCCACGCAATTTCGGCCGTCCAGGTGTCGTGCATCGCGACGATCGACATGTCTTCCGGAACGCGGATGCCCAACCGTCGTGCCTCGGAAAGCACACCGTGCGCAGCGTTGATGTTCGCTACGACTACCGCGGTGGGTGGCGTCGAGAGCTCGGCCATGGCATCCAGAGCCTGAGCACCCTGCTTGGGGTAGTAGCCGAACTCGGTCACAAGTTCAGGCTCTACCGTGAGCTTGGCGTCGGCCATCGCGCCCAGGAAGCCGGCGAGACGGCGCTGCCCGGATTCCGACGTCGGCACACCACCGGCGTAGCCGATGCGGGTGTGACCCAGTTCGATGAGGTGCTCGGTCCCGAGGCGCATCCCCGCCTCGTCTTCAACGCGAACGGAACCACCCTTGCCCGGGTTGATCGTATTGATCGAGATCACAGGCAAGCCGCTGTCAGTCACAGTGCGCAGGTCGTCGCCACTCAAGTGGTCACCGAACTGCACAAGAACACCATCAACGCGACCTTCGCCCATGAGGCGCGGAATCGACTCTTCGCCCTCGGGCAACCGTTCGGTGCTCGCGATCAGCACCATGTAGTCCTTGGCTTTCGCCTCTTCCTCGACACCGCGCATGAGCTCGGCGAAAATCGCGTTCGTGACGCCAGGAACAACAAGGCCAACCGCGTGAGTGCGCGATGACTTGAGCGCCCGAGCGGTGAAGTTGGGCCGGTAGTTGAGTTCTTTGGCGGCATCGTGAATGCGTTGCCGCGTTGCCACGCTCACCCGCACGCCGGGCTTTTCGCTCAGCACGCGGGAGACCGCCGACACCGAAACTCCGGCGCGGGTCGCAACATCACTCAAAGTAGCCATGGTTGCCAGTGTATTCGGGCGATTACTCGCTGGTACGTCGATTGACCAAATACAGGTGAGTAAGAACCATCACGGTGTCACCGTGTTGGTTGGTTACCGTCACCAGCTCGTGCAGGTAGCCCGCCTCCTCCGGTCGCTTGGCATGCAACGACATCTCGTTGATCTCTGCCGTCACCCGAATGGTGTCGCCGATGAAGACGGGGCGGATGAAGCGGATGCGGTCATAGCCATAACTCATCGCCTGCGGATTGATGTCGCCGGCCGTCATTCCCACCGCGACGGAGAGGATGAGCGTGCCGTGGGCGATTCGCTGCCCGGCGGGCTGCGTTGCCATCCATTCGGCATCCATGTGGTGCGGAAAGAAGTCACCGGTCTGGCCAGCGTGCAGCACTATGTCGGCTTCGGTGATGGTGCGGCCGACGGTCTCGCGACGCTCCCCTACCTCGTGGTCGTCGTACCAGCGGTCTTTCGTGAGCATCAGCGCACCAGCCATTCTGCGACGCCCGCATCGAGGCGTTCGCGTAGTTCAGCGATTGTGATTTCGCCCAGAAGGGCTGAGGTCACGAGCGGGGAGACCGCATTCTGTAGTTCGATGTAGGTCGCGAAGCGGGGGCGCATGTAAGCGCCTTCGAGCGTTGCGCGCGTGCCGGTGAAGAAGTCGAGGCTGTCGGCGTTGGTGCGCGCGCTTTCCCACGCGACCGCATTGCCCGGCTGGCCGCCGCCGTCGTAGTACGAGCTCTCTTGCACGTCGCCTGACGCGAGCCAGAAGGCGTGCGTAATCGCGGCATCCATTACCTGGCTGCGTGACGACACTGCGATACCAGCACCGCCGAGCAGGGAACCGGCAACGCCGCGAGTGGAGCTCGGGATGTCGATGTACTGAACGCGATTCGACCGGTAGCCGGCACGCGAATAGTTCGTGTAACCAAAGAGCAAGGGAGAGTACGCGAAGGTGTCACTCTCGGCGAGCACATCGGCGACCTGAATCGGGTTGAAGCCGGCATTATCAGCGGGCACCAAGCGGGCCAGACGCGTGAGCAACTCCATCGACCGGGTCAGTACATCTTCGGAGAGGAAGACTCCGGGCGTTGCCATCGGGTCTTCGCCCAGCCCAGCGGCGATCGTGATGAGGCTCGAGTACGAGTCGACGGGCTTGAACGGCCACAGCACCCGGCCTTCTTCGGCGAGCGCAATCACCTCAGGCCACGTGCGGGGCGGCGCCTCGAGAAGGTCGGGGCGGTACGCGGCAACCTGCGCGGCAGCATCGAGCGCGAGGCCCCACTGCTGGCCAAGGTGTTGGTACGACTCGTGCGAACGGCCGACCGACTGCGTTGCCAACGTGGCCAACTCGGCGTCAAAGCCGCGCCCGTTCAGCGGCGCGAAGAGTGTGTCTTCTGCCGCAACCGGAATGTGTGGATGATCGATCACGAGCAGGTCGTATTGCTCAACCAGGCTCTCCAGATCTTGGTCGGCAAAAGCCTGTAGCGAGCGGTACTCCCACTGCACTTCAACATCGGGAGCCACCGAGCGATACGCTTCGGCCGCCTTCACGACGCTGCCGTAGCCGCGCTCGTGTTCCCAGGTCATTCCCTTGATGATCGTCGGGCTCATGCGGAGGCCCCCGGGGTTGCGGTTGAGGCACCGGCGGCGGCGGCACCGCTAGCAGCAGCGCGCGACGGGAACTCGGCCCGCACCCGATCGTTGTCTTCTCCGAGAGTCGGGGCCGCTTTAGTGCTCGCGAGAATCTGGCCGTCAACGCGGATGGGACTGCGGGTGGTCAGCAGGTCGCTGCCTCCGCGGCTGACGGGCTGCGTCATCCGAATCGCTTCGAACCCACCCGAGGCCAGCAGTTCGTCGAGCGTGAGCACGGGAGCGCACCACACGTCGCCGGCATCGAGAATGTCAAGCCACTGCTGGGTGGTGCCGGTCGCGAAGTGTGCGGCGAGAACTTCTTCGACATACTCTTGGCGATCCCAGGCGAGCTGCGGGTCGAGCATGGCGCTGAGTTCTGCAATGCCGAGCAGGTCGCCCAGTTTCGGCAGCGGGTTCATGGCCATGGCGATGTAACCGTCAGTGGTGGGATAGGTGCCATAGGGCGCTGCCAAGAAGGCATGGGCCGAGTGTTCGCCGTGGCGCTGCACCGTGATGCTGTCGTCGTTGAGCTTGGTGCTCAGCAGCTCGAACTGCAGGTCGAGCATCGCTTCGAGCAGGCTGGTCTGCACGAGGCCGCCCTTGCCAGTGCGGAACTTGCGCACGAGAAGCGCGGTAACCCCCTGGGCGATGTGGCAGCTCATCAGGTGGTCCGCGATCGAGAGCCCGACCGGCACGGGGCCGTCAGTCTTCGAGCCGTTGAGCCACGGAATGCCCGACATCGACTGAGCGAGCAGGTCTTGCCCCGGGCGATCCTTCCACGGACCCTCTTCGCCGTACCCGGTCGCGCTGGCGTAGACGATTCCGGGGTTGAGGGCGCGCACGGATTCAAAGTCGAGCCCGATACGTTCCATCACGCCGGGGCGGAAGTTCTGGATAATCACGTCGGCACGCTCGACGAGTTCTTTCACGTAGGCGAGGTCGTCGGCGACCTTGAGGTCAGCAGTGATCGACTCCTTGTTGCGGTTCATCGCGTGGAACGAAACAGTGTCGCCGTCGAACTCGCGACCGGCGAACGCAAGGGTGCGACCGATGTCTCCCGTGCCAGGGCGTTCGATCTTGATGACGCGGGCTCCGAGGTCGGCGAGACGCATCGCTGCGACTGGTCCGGCCAAGAATTGGCTGAAGTCCAGAACAAGGATTCCCTCGAGGGGGCGGTCCAGTGGCGCAGACTCCGTTGGTGCGCCGTTGCGGTCATTCATTGCTGTTCAGCCTTCTGTAGATACTCGTGAACAATCGTTTGATCATGCTAGTATGACGCAGAAATAGGCGCAAGGGAATCAGTGCTTCAGACGGGCCGCATTCCGGCATCCGGCTCGCATTCGACCCGCGCGCACCACTAATCGCAAAGGAGCGCACCAGTGTTGAGCGTGAGTTACGTAGGCGAGCAACGCCTTGAGGTCAAAGAGTACGAACCGAAGCCTCCGGCCGCTGGTGACGTTCAAATTGCGGTCGCCTACAACGGGCTGTGCGGCACCGATATGCACATCCTGCACGGCAACATGGATGCCCGCGTGCAGTTGCCCTTGACCTTCGGCCACGAGATGAGCGGCACCATTTCCGCTCTCGGCAACGGTGTTGACGGCTGGAACGTCGGCGACCACGTCGCGGTCATGCCGCTCTGGTGGTGCAACAATTGCCCCGCCTGCCTCGCCGGCAACCAGCACATTTGCCAGAACCTCGACTTCATCGGCATCGACTCCCCCGGCGCCCTGCAGGGCAAGTGGAATGTTCCCGCCGAAACGCTCGTCGCGTTGCCGCCCGAGTTGCGCCTCGATCACGCCGCGCTCGTCGAACCCACCGCTGTTGCCGTGCACGATGTGCGCCGTTCGGGCCTGAAGCCCGGCGATAAGGCCGTGATCATCGGTGGCGGCCCCATCGGTGTTCTCATCGCTTCCGTCGCTCGCGAGTTTGGCGCCGAGGTTGCCGTCATCGAGATCGATGCTGGCCGCCGCGCCCAAATTGACGCCCTCGGCTTCACGACCCTCAGCCCGCTCGAAGTTGACCAGGTGGCCTGGGTCAACGAGTGGACCGGGGATGCCGGTGCCGACGTGGTCTTCGAAGTTTCGGGTGCTGCGGCGGCCGTGCTCGGCGCGACCGACCTCGCGAAGGTGCGCGGAACTCTCGTGGTTGTCGCGATCCACCCCACGCCTCGCGAGATCAACCTGCAGCGCGTCTTCTGGCGCGAACTCACGATTATGGGAGCGCGCGTCTACCAGCGCACCGACTTCGAGAAAGCGATCGAACTGCTTGATGGCGGCGTCATCCCCGCCGACCTACTGATCACACGCATTGTGCCGCTCTCGCAAACCAGCGAAGCTTTTGCTGACCTTGCCGCCGGCAAAGCGATGAAGATTCTCGTGGATGTCGCGGGCCAGAAGTGAGCACGAATGAGAAGAGCAACCCCATGAACGGCATGTTTGACCTCACCGGAACCACCGCGGTCGTCACGGGCGCACGCCGTGGAATCGGTTTCGCCATGGCTGAGGCTCTCGCCGCCGCCGGCGCGAACATCATCGGCGTCAGCGCCTCCATCGAAGCTTCGGGCAGCGACATCGAGAAGGCGGTCACCTCGTATGGCCGCACCTTCGAGGGCATCGCCTGCGACTTCGCCGACCCGGATGCCGTAGCCGCGCTGGGCGAGACTCTCTCGACCCGCAACGTGGACATTCTCGTCAACAATGCCGGAACTATCGAGCGCGCCCCCGCCGTCGACCACCCCACCGACCTGTGGAACCGAGTTATTCAGGTGAACCTGTCGAGCCAGTTCACGCTCACGCAGGCCATCGCTCGCTCGATGATCGAGCGTGGTCGCGGCAAGATCATCTTCACCGCATCGCTGCTTAGTTTTCAGGGCGGCATCAACGTTCCCGGTTACACGGCAGCGAAGTCGGGCATCGCCGGTCTCACGAAGGCGCTCTCGAACGAGTGGGCGGGCAAGGGCATCACCGTGAATGCGATCGCCCCCGGCTACATCGCGACCGACAACACCCAGGCGTTGCAAGACGACCCCGACCGCTCGAAGGCGATCCTCGACCGCATCCCGGCCGGTCGTTGGGGCGTCGGAAGCGACCTCGCGGGCGCCACCGTGTTCCTCGCCTCGCGCTCCTCCGACTACGTCTCGGGCGCCATCCTCAACGTGGATGGCGGCTGGCTCGGCCGCTAGTTCTCCCCCAGCAGTCGTTTCTGGGTGTGCCGCACACCTGCGGCGGCAGCCGCGCCGGCAACTACGAGCACTGCTTTGCGGCTCCGTTTAGGGGGCCCTTTCGAGATTCTGATCCGGACAGGCTTTACGGGATTCCTGAATCGCGGGAGAACGGGGCGTACAGATCTCTCGATAGCGGCTAGAAGTACTCCCGTTTGTGGATCGGCTGACGAAACACGGCGAGAGCTGTCGTGAGCGTCGGATTCTCTATCTGTGAGGATGCCGTCGAAGACATCGCATACTCACTCTCCGGATTGCATTCGCGGCGGCGTTCAAGGATTCACATGCGGACTTACCGGAAACTCCATCAACTCCGTGCGTGTCGAAAAGGTGCCGGATCGTTGCGGTAGTCGAAGCTGACAACATGAAGCTTCGTCAAAGTGCTCGGATCCTAAAAGGGAAGGCAGTCGCGTCTGTCCGAGCGAGCGTGATCGCCTTTAACGGTCTCGATGATGATGGCCGCGTCACCAACGTGCTTCTGCGGATGCAACATGCCTTCGAGATGCTTTTGAAAGCTGCCCTCAATCAAGGCGGAGCGGCGGTGTTCGATAAAAAGACCGGCAAGTCGATCGGTCTCGAGAAGGCCATCAAGATTGCTCAAGGCGATGGGAAGATCAAGCTGGCCGCCGACGAAGCAGGGCTGATTCGAACTATCGACGCGATGCGCGACGAGGAACAGCATTGGTATTCGGTTGTCGATGAAGCAATTCTCTACATGCACATCAGAGCCGGCGTGACCCTCTTCGACGACTTACTGTTGCGTGTGTTCGAAGAGCACTTGGGCAATCACATACCGCGGCGAGTGCTCCCGATTGGCGCTGAGCCGCCAAAAGACTTTCAGCTTCTCGTGGACGAGGAGTATGAGCGAGTGCGGGATCTCTTGAAACCGGGGCGCCGAATGGGGGCACAGGCGCGAGGCCACATTCGAACGCTGCTTGCGATGGAGGCTCACTCCGACCCGGACACGCTTGTGTCAAACAAGGACGTGATCCGCGTGGTGAAAGGCATCGCAGAAGGTAAGAGCCGAGATCAAGTATTCCCAAAACTCAACGGGGTGAGCGCCAATCTCAGCGGCGAAGGAGTCGAGCTCGAAGTGCGTTTCGTTCGAAGCGGCGGAATGCCCGTCACGTACGTCAGCGACGGCGCTGACGCCTCCGCCGTCCGTATTGTGGACCTGCAAAAGAAGTACTATCTAACCGCCTCCGAATTGGCGGCCAAGCTCGGGGTAACCTCGCCGCGCGCAACCGCTCTGCGGAGGCACGTTGGCGCCGACACGAAATCCGATATGTCGAACACATTCCACATGGGCAAGGTGCGCTACCTCGGATACTCCGACAACGCCTACACCGCGATGCTCAACGCTAAGAAATACCTGGACATGGGGGAAATCTGGGCGGCACACCGCCCGACGAACAGGCCTTTGTCCGTCTGTAGTCAGCCAGGGTGCGCTTCGACGATCCTTGGCTCATGATTGCTGCTCCGCGCGGTGCATGTGCTGGCCTCAGTGCTGGCACCGCAAATCAACGTTTCGAAAACTGGCGGGACAACGTCCGCTTCATTCAAAGGGGAATAGTGAAATCACAAGAGAAGACTAAAAGCGTTAAGAATTTGGAAAAGTCGATGCTAGTGGTTCAGATCATCGCCCTGCTATGGATGTTTTTCATAGTGCTTGCCTTCACTATGGTGTCGATCGAGCCCCGATGGTTTCCTCTTCTAGACCCGGTACCGGGTCGACGGCTCCCAATAATCGGGACCGCCCTGTCGCTAGTTTTCTTCCTAGGGCTTGGTTGGTCGATGATGGGTGCCCCTCGTGCTCGAGTCTCACGAACGCTCATGTGGCTTCGATGGCAAATGACAGTTGGTGCGGTCGCTGCATACTCAGCGGCCGCCATCGTTAGCGAACAGCACAAGTTCCTCTACTACATATTTGGTCTTCTTTTTCTCGCTGGCGCCCTCTCCTTCGTCGCCATGAGCATCATCCACCTCTCGCTGAAGGAACGCTACAAAGCGGCTGACGAGGCTCGCCGAAATGAGGAAACCGAGCGACGACACAGCAAACTATTGGCAGCAGTAGGTAAGAGAAGCAGCCGACCAGTCCGGAAGTTCTTCGTTGTATTGAGCTGTTTATTATTACGACGCCAGCGATCCGTCCATAGGCCCGCGCAAGACGCGAAGCGCGGTTGAGAACATCACTCGAGGGGGGACCGGAGCCGCCCCTCGAGGTTCTCGCTACCGACTTTTGCGATGCTGGAGCGTGTCCAGGATCGTGATTGACCCGCCTCCCTCGACCTTCATGGTCGACAGAAGCTGGTACCCAAGATTTCGGCGCATCGCCAGATCTGCTGCTCGCCCGGCGAGCTGCTCGCTCTTTCGGAATGTGCTCACCCGGGTACCGATGGTGGTGGAGACGGTCACGATATCGAAGGTCTCGTCCTGTGATCAGATATAGTTGCCCATGCACTTTTTTGAGACGCGCTGACCTCGATCAGCAGTCGCGCCAAAATCCGCACTTCGCCCGCCTGTACCGAGAGTGATTAGAGGAGCGACGCACCACCCTCATCGAACTTTACTGCAAATGTATTGCCTCGAGCCTTGTCTTATTGAGTGTGGTAGCCCATCGTCTAACGCAACACGGCAAGAGCTGCCATCAGCGCCGGATTCTCTGTCTGTAAGGATTCCGTCGAAGACATCACATGCTCACTACCCGGCTCAGCGGCCTCGGGCCAAAGATGGCCTAGAGCTTATTGACCGTGTCGCGATACGCTTTCGCCGTGAATGCCGACGATGTTCCCTCCCGTGTTGAAATCAATCGAGAGCAGTCACGCCCTTGGATTGAGGTGGCACAATCCGCTCGGCTTATGCACGATCTACTGACCGAGACACCGCCAGCAACCGATGGTTCGCCTTTCAATATCGTCGATGAGGAGTCTCCGCAGTCATGCGAGAAGTGGTGCCGCTCTTACCTTTCGTCAGCGCTCGAACACCTCGTTATGTGGGCGGACTATACCGCCCCGATGACCTCCCACCCCGACGCGATCGTGCATCACGGCGCCCGCCCATCACAGACGCTTGCGCGGGCGGCGCTCGAGTCCGCCTCTCAAGCCGTATGGGTTATGGCATCGCGCGACTCACGCGAGGTGCTGCGGCGGCATCTGTCGCTCGTCCTCGCAGACTGGGCGGAGCAGCGGAAAGCCGAGATAGACCCGGAGCGGAAGGCGAAACTCAAGCAGCAGCGGCTCGATCTGCTCGACATTATTGAGAGCCACGGCGTCAAGGTCGATGACCCGTCATACCTGACGCTCGTCACAGCGGCAGCGCAGGAGATTAGGACCAATCTCTCCGATAGTGACCTCGGCGACCCGGCGCAAGTCGAGCGCCTATGGCGCGCATCCGCTGGCTCGGCGCACGGAAAGATGTGGCCATCGCTCGAACTACGGGTCTCCACCGAGGTTGACGGTCGGCGGGTCTCGTTCCCAGACGCTGACGCGATGTCCGCGATTCTCGTGCTCGCGAACAGGGTCACGCAGTATGGCGTGTTCCGCTTCATCGACTACGCAGGCCATGAGCCGCAACTTGCGGAGCGCCTCCGAGATGCCTCTCTGCGCTTGTACGCGCGCATTCCAAAAATCCCGGGAGCGCCTGAGCTACTAGAAGAGGTTCCCGGCTACCCGACACCGCCTACTGGAGATTAGTTGCGGCAATCACTAGGTTCACGCGCGACAAAGCGAGGTGGATTTTGCAGTTCTCCCTGAGCTGCTAACTCAAAGAAGCTGCGCTTACGATTGCTCGAAACTCGTCCGCCGTAAGAGTCATCAGGGTGAGGAGCACGCCCTTCGCAGCTAGATCGTCACGCTCCCAAAAAATGCTGACCCACTCCCCCGCAGATTCCCTAGCAGTCATGGTGACGTTGGAATTCGCTGGAGCAGGCCAGCGAGCGGGCCTAGTCTGCCGAAAAATCTCTTTACCTTCGCCGCTGTTCATGTGCCCATTCTCTTCTAAAGCTACTGACATTCGATTACCTTTCTGGAGCTTTCAGTTCCCGGTCATCATGCGGAATACCTCGATTGCTGCTGCGTGGATGTCGCCGTGGTGTGCGTGGATCTCGCGCTCGACCGTGTCGATCGCTTTCTGCAGGCTCTCTTGCTCAGGGCTGACCGGTTCGGGGCCGAAGTTTTCTAGCGTGTCCATTGGGTTCCTTTCGGCAGTCGCTTAGCGGGCGATGTGGCTGATGGCGGGTGAGTCAGCGCGTCGTGCTTGTTCGGTGATCCAGCGCGCGACCTCTACGGGGCGAGTGTCGAGGTGAAGTCCTGACGCGATCGTGGTGGTGCCACCGGCGATGTCGAAGTACCACTGAAGGTCGTCGTCCTCGGGGTCGATGAAGGCGGTGTCGCGGGGGTCGTCGACGTTTCCGCGGGTGCCGAGGTCGATGTGGAGGGCGAACGTTCCGCCCATGTCTGCCTCGAGCGTTACGGCGAATGGCAGGTACGCCTCGACTGCTCGCACTGCGTTGTCCACGGCCACGACCCGACGTTCGCTGCTGTCCATCTGTAGGGTTCCCATCTCTGACTCTTTCCTCTTTGCCACCATTTGTTCTGCCTGTCTGGCGAGCGAATCAAGTAGCGGCTGCGGGGGAGAGCGCGATGGACCGTGGAATACCGGACTGAGCGCAGCGAGGGAGGATATGCCGCGAAAGCCATTGCGCTCGGAGGAACCAGACGCGGACGATTTTTGCCCCAGACAGGCATGACAATGCCGAAAGAAAAGAACGGAGCGTCAGCGCAGTTTCAACACTGATCAGATCGCCAGCTTGGCTTTGATTGGCGCCAGATGCCCGAAGGCTAGTCTTGAAAAGATGAATAATTCCTCAGATGAACTTGTATGGCATTACACAACCCTCGAGGCCCTCGGGAAGATTCTCGATTCTCAATCATTTCTGGCCACTGAGGCAGGCTTCCAAAATGACCCCGCCGAACGCTCATTCGCCGAAGTCAAGATCTTAGAAGCTCTCCAACGCGCGAAAGAACTGAAAAAAATCGGGGCTCGGGAGCTCGAGAATTATGTTCTGCACGGATACAACGCTTCCAAGATCGAAAACCTTCATGGTCTGATGCATGAGTCCAGATTTTTGTTTTGTGCGAGTACCGACAGCGACAATATGTTCTGCTGGCGGACCTACGCGGCAGGAGGAGATATCGGGTGCGCTATCGGAATAGATCCCAAGGTCAGCCTCGGCGTTCAGCTTCGAGAAGGCCAGAAACAAACACAGCCTTGGACAAAGGTCTCGTATCTGCCGGAAAAGTTGAACGCTGCGCTCGATACCCGAATTGAAGAGATCCTCGCGCTGTACCAAAAATCCGAACACCCCACAGGAGGACCAGATGAGCTCGTTCTCTGGGACACCTATGAGTCCCTACGCAATCTCGCAATGACAACCGCAAAATCAGCATCGTATGCAGATGAGAAGGAGTGCAGGATCACCATCGAGGCACCCCATGGCGCTGAAATAATCTTTGGCCAGGGGCGGGCAGGACCTCGTCCACGTGTACCACTAATTGCTTTCGAAGCTGCGGACGACTCTGCCAATCTAGACAACCCATCGGCACTGCCGATTCAGGCTATTCGTTTGTCTCCCACAGCCACGGAAAGCTCGGCAGAATCCCTCAGATGGCTACTTTCGAAGCATGGATACTCCATCGATGGGACGTGGAAGACAGTGACGCCCGATCAGTATGACGGAGGCGACTCTTTCGGTATTTTTGAGCGTGACAGATCAGTCGATATCTTGCTCTCAAGACACCGGTATAGAGATGTCTAACCTACTTAGCGAGGCAGCTAAGTAGCGTCGCAAAGCTGCCAACGGCTCGTGGGGGAGAGGACTCCGGCGTCGACGTAACTGCGCGCTTCTTTATGGTTCGCAGTGCCATCGAAGTTTTGGAGGTAGCGAGGCGATGTGCGTTCGCCAGGCTCTTCGGGAAATATGACCGGTCTACTAGTCACATGGGTCGATGAGGGCGCTCACGTGGTTTCGATCTCATCGTGGAGTCCTCCGCAAGCCACCAAGTCCAGACCTCGCGCTCGGCTTCGTAGCGTGTACGGCGTTGAGCGAGGATTCCATTGAGATTCAGTAGCCGAGCTGCGCGATCGCGCAGGTCACGCGCTGAGCGTAACCATTCATCTTTCCGAGAGATTAAGAGTTTGGCTTTGCGAAGTCTGCTCATGATCGTTGCAGCATGACGTTCAGTGATGTTGAGCAGCCGGGCAGCTTCTGACGCCGTGACTGGAGTTGTTCCGCCGGCCAGTGCGGCGTAGAGCTGGCCGGCTAGGTGTCCTAGTCCTGGCCGCGTGAACAAGTCGTGCGAAGTATCACTTAGTAGTTGCTCAAGTTCCCCGAGTAAAGCTGTTCGTGCAAGGAAGAGTTCGGCAGGGGGGGCGGGGGTTCTTGGTTGGTTGTGTCCGCACTGTTCCGGAGGCTGTGAAAGAGTGCGAAGTGATGCGCCATTCGGCAGAATTTGCGCCGTCGTGTGCTGTGGCTCGCAGCACAAAGCCGTCTGCTGCTAAGCGGCGGAGGGCCGCTGCAGCAGACGTTCTGCCGGTGCCGGCCAGTAGGGCCAGATCACGAATTGAGGAGGAGTGGCTCCCCCGCTACAACTCGCATTCTCCGCTCGCCCCATCCCCGCTTTACTTCGGGATGCTGGGCACACTCCTGATCATCCTCGGCGTGCTCATCGCGATAGCGCACGCAGCGCCGAACTTCACGCTGTTCGTGTGACCGCGTCAGCCACCGGTCTTCCCCACTGACCCACCGCGGCAGGTACCGTAGACCCGTGACCACCTTCAGCGAAGAAATTGTTTCCGCCGTTCTCGCCCACATGAATAGCGACCACAACGATGACAATCTGCTCATCGTTCGTGCGTTCGCGGAATCTGCCGCCATTTCAGCGGCCATGGTGTCACTCGATGGCACCGAGGGCACCTGGCAGTATTCGGATGTCGACGGCATCGAACACCACGTGACCGTGCCCTGGAGCACGGAGATCACCGAGCGCGCGGAGATCCGCCATGAGATCGTGAAACTGTATGACGCCGCGTGTGACAAGTTGGGTGTTGAGGCTCGACCTCACAGCTAGCACTGCTGCGGCGTCCGCCCTCAAGGTGGGATGCTGTGCGAATGACCTCGCCCCACACCCCGAGCGCCCCCGTCGTCGACTCGCACGTGCACGTCTGGAACCTTGACCGCGCCGACTACTCGTGGCCAACCGACGGCCCGCTCTTTCGCGAAATCGACGTTCCCGAGATCGAGCCCGAGCTCACCGCCGCCGGCATCAACCAGATCGTTCTGGTTCAAGCTGCTGACAACTCAGCCGACACCGCCAACATGATCGCGGTCGCTGACCGAAATCCGATCGTCACCGGCATCGTCGGCTGGGTGCCCCTTGACGACCCGGATGCCGCGGCGCAACTTTTGGCCCGATACGAGCCCGAACGCCGCATCGTCGGCATCCGCTCGCTGCTGCATACGCGCCCCGCCCCCTCGTGGATAACGCGACCCGCGCCCGATGCCACCCTCGCCCTGCTCGACGACGCCGACCTCGCGTTCGACTACGTCACGGGCGGCCCGGCCAGCCTCATTCACTTGCCCGGTATCGGCGAACGACACCCAACACTGCGCATTGTGCTCGACCACCTCGGCAAACCACCGATCGGCGGCACGAGCGCCGAGCACCGCGAGTGGCGGGCGCTGCTGGCGGATGCCGCAGCCAACCCGCTGCTCTCGGCCAAGGTCTCGGGGCTCTACCCCGCCACCGGCGATATGGAGGCATGGAGCGTTGACCTCATCCGCCCCTTCATTGACGATGCGTTCGACATTTTCGGGGCCGACCGTCTGATGTATGGCGGCGATTGGCCGGTGTCGATCCTGGCGGGCGGTTACCGGCGCACATGGACGGCGCTCTCATCCGTCTTCGCCGAGCTCAGTTCTGCGGAGCATGCAGCCGTCGTCGGCGGCACCGCGGCAGCCGTGTACCGCCTCCCGGCTCGCGACTCTGGCGCCGGTAGCGCCTCTGATACCGCGGGGTGACACCTCCTCCGTCAGGGATATTGCGCAAAGGTCACACGTATGATCTACTGTTCCCACCGCACTCTGCGGCTAGTCGTCAACGATGTCGACCCAGAAAGGCACCACCGACATGGCACCACAGCACTTTGGCCCCCAGCGATCACGCCGCATTCTTACAGCCGCAGCGACCATCGCCACTCTCGGACTCCTCGCTGGTTGCAGCGGAACCTCCGCCGAGTTCAACGATGAGTATGGTTTCGCCACCGCGGAACAGGTCGCGGATTCCACGATCACGATTTGGGCGGATGCCGCCCGTCAGTCCGCAGTGGAGTCCTTCATTGAGGCCCACCCCGAAATCGATGTCGACCTCGTGATCGACGACGGCTCTGCCGGAGCATCCGGAACCTTGAAGACCAAGATCTCGCTCGCCGATCAGGCAGGCGAAGGCTGGCCGGATGCCGTCTTCTCGAGCCAGACCAACGACGCGTCGTGGGCAGCTCAAGAAACCAACGGCAACCAAGCGTTCGCCGCCCCGCTCAACAACGGCTACCTCGACCAAGACTTTCTCGACGGCTTCACCGACGGCGCGCTCGACCCCGTGACCGTTGATGGCACTGTCTACGGCCTACGCAACGACCTCGCTCCCGTGCTGTTCTGGTACAACGAGACGCTGTTCAATGAACTCGGCTACGACGTTCCCACCACGTGGGAAGAATACGAAGCCTTGGGCGCCACCCTCGCTGACGAGAACCCCGGCTACTTCCTCGGTTCCATCGGCGACTCGTTCGTTGGCCCCTACGTGTACTACTGGGCTGGTCAAGCTCCCATCTTCCAGCTCGATGGCGACGCCTTCAGCTCTGATCTGCAAGACCCCAACTCGCAGCGCGTGACCGCGATGCTCGACACCATGCACGACAACGGTTCGCTCATCGCCGACAGCCTGTTTAGCGCCGAATTCGTTGAGCAGTCTGACAAGTTGCTCGCGCTGCCCGGAGCCGCTTGGTACGCCGGAGCACTCATCCAGAACCCCAGCAACATCAACGCTGCTGCGGGCGATTGGGCAGCGGCAGCTCCCCTCGTCTGGGAAGGCGAAGAGGCAGTCACCGGCAACATCGGTGGCGGCGTCTGGTACGCCTCGAGCCACTCCGAGAATCTGGATGCTGTCGAAACCTTCATGGAATTCATCACCAGCGATGCAGCGGTAGCCGGCACGGGCGGGCTGCCCGCCTATGACGCCGCCGCTCAATCGTGGCTCGCCGACCAAGAATCAAGTGGCTTCTTCGGCGGAGACTTCACCGGCGCCATGAACGCTGCCGCCACCTCCGTTTGGAGCGGTTGGAGCTACCCCGACTTCAGCATCGAAACCTCCTACGCGAAGGTCATTGTTCCGGGCCTCGCTGACGGCAAGTCGATCGCTGAACTCTCGGAGGCGTGGCAGCAAGAGATGCAGAATGAAGCACAGGTAGTCGGCTACCAAATCAAGTAGCCACCGCACCTCAATCCTGGAGACACGTGACTTCCACGGCTATAGACGCTGCCGACTCTCAACAGAGTCGGCAGCGGTCCCCCCACAAGACAGCATCGCCATCGCTTTCGCGATCGCAAGCCAGAGTCGGCGCAGCCTTTTCGAGCGGCTACACCCTGTTTCTCATTGCCTTCGGTGTACTGCCCGCGATCTACGCCATCTACCTCGCGTTCACGAAGAACGGCAGCTTCGCGGGTGTCTCCAACTTCGCAAAAATCTTTAGCGATTATCGCTTCCTGCCGGCCCTCGGCCACGTTGCTCTCTTCGTGGCCGTGTGGCTGGTCGGGCTCGTGATCATCGTCGTTCTTCTGGCGCTCATTACTCACGCCATCAAGGCGCGGTGGCTCTCCACCAGCATCCGCTTTTTCTATTACATTCCCGGAGCTTTGGCTGGAGCATCCAGCGTCATGCTCTGGCTGTTCGTGCTCGACCCCGCCGTCAGCCCCGTGTCGTTCATTCTGGATGCCTTCGGCTTCGAGTCGTTCGTGCAGGTTGTACGCCTCGACCAGCTCCCCGTCATCTTCGCGGTCATCGCTTTCTGGACGGGAGCCGGCGGCTGGATCGTGATCATGTATGGCGCCCTCAACAACATCTCGTCGGAGATCATGGAGGCTGCTCGCATCGACGGCGCTGGCCCCATCAACGTGGCCTGGCACATCCAGATCCCGTTGCTCCGCAAGTGGATCTCGTACATGGCGATCCTCTCGCTGGCTGCGGGAACCCAACTCTTCGTTGAACCTCGTGTTCTCTCCATCGCGAGCAAGGGCGTTGTGCCGCAGGATTACTCGCTCAACCAACTCGCTTTCCTTTATGCGTTCAAACAGAACGACTTCAACGGCTCGGCAGCGATCTCACTGGTTCTGCTTGTTGTAGCGCTCGGTTTGAGCAGCTTCTTTGTCTTCCGTGGAGGTCTCTTTGAGCGCGACTAATCACTCACTCGCTATCCGACGCAGCGAGCGCAGCCCTGCCCAGTGGCTGTGGCGCGTACTCGGCGCCTCCATTACGGTCGTCTTCGTCTCGTTCTTCGTCATCCCCATCGTCTGGTTGCTCTTTGCCCCGACGAAGGATGCGCGGCAGTTGCTACTCGATATGCCCTTCTCGTTCGGCAGCTTCAGCACTCTTGCCGAGAACTGGACAAGCCTGGTCGCCTACCAAGACGGTCTCGTGTGGACCTGGTTGGGCAACTCCGCTCTGTACTCGGGTGCCGCACTGGTTCTCACTCTCGTGATCAGCATCCCGTGTGGCTACGCCCTCGCGCTGACCGAGTTCAAGGGCCGCAAGCTGTTGCTCGCAACGACCCTCATCGTGATGCTCATCCCCAACACCGCGCTCGTACTCCCCGTGTTCCTTGAGCTCAGCGCCGTTGACCTCATCGGGTCACCGCTCGCTGTGATCTTGCCGTACTCGTTCTTCCCGTTCGGCGTCTATCTGACCTACATCTACTTCTCCACCACCGTGCCCCGCGACCTGTTGGATGCCGGCCGCCTCGATGGCGCCGGGGAGTTTCGTGTCTTCACCCAGGTCGCGATGCCGCTGGCGATCCCGGTGATCGCGCTCGTCGGGTTCTTCAGCTTTGTGGCCAACTGGACCAACTACTTCTTGCCCTTCGTCACGGTTCCCGGCAAGGGTGCGCCGATTCAGGTCGGGCTGGCCGAGATGCTCGCGAACGTGCCGCAGTTCAACCCCACCAACGCGGGCGCAACGACGATCGAGCTGCCAGTGTTGGCGCTCGGGACGCTGCTCTCGGTCGCGCCGGTGCTGATCCTCTTCCTGTTCTCCCAACGCTTCCTCGTGAGCGGAATGACCGCGGGCGGCACCAAGGGCTAGTCAAGTCACCGGGGCAGCTGGCGCTCGGGCCCTAGTGGGCCTGGCGTTCAGGACTCGGTCGGCCGGCGGCGCAACCAGGCACACGAGATGTGCGTTGCCATCGCTTCGGAGGCCGCTTGGGGGTCGCCAGCCTCAATCGCATCGAGAACGGCAACGTGTTCAGCCAGTGTCACGTTCAATGCGGCCTCATCGGGGCGCTCTCCCACGAATCGGGTGCTCGAGAGCGCGCGATCAAAGAGAATTCCCGTGATGTTGGCGGCCAGACGGATGCCGGAAAGGTCCATAACGAGGCGGTGAAACTCTGCGTCGGCGAGGGCGTTCTCTTCTGCGTCAGAGAGAGTGGCGTGCATTCTTTCCACGAGCGCACGGAGCGCTGTGACATCCGCATCATTGCGTTTCGTGGCGGCAGCACTGGCCATCGATGCCTCAAGGCTGCCGCGAACAACGGCAAGTTCGTCGAGAACGCCGAGGGTGTCGTCGTTATCGACGAGGGAAGAGAGTACGACCGGGTCGAGCATGTTCCAGGAGCTTGCGGGGTTCACGGTGGTGCCGCGGCCCTGGGCCACCGTCACCAAGCCCTTTTCTTCGACTCGCTTAACCGACTCGCGAATCACCGTGCGACTCACGCCGAAGTGGGTACTGAGGGTGCCTTCGGGCGGGAGCGTTGTGCCGGCGGGAACCTGCTCCGTGACGATCGAATCCACGAGCTCACGAACAACCGCAACCCCAAGACGCGCAGCAGGCGCACGGCCAACCTCACCACTCCTGAGCCACGTGGGCGCAGCAGTCTTAGCAGTCACGGGGTCCATTCCCCCAGCATAGGGGAGCGCATCCGTCAGCCCGGTTCAGGCGCTCCGCCCAGCACCGTGCCCGACTATTCAGCAACGAGTCGCAATCCTGCGCGCTCGGAACGCACGTGTGGGCCGGCGGGATCGAGCCAGCCCGCCTGCGTTATCGACTGGGTAGCGATGGCCGCTTCGTCGATGGAAACTCCAACACCGGGGGTATCGCCGACGACGATGCCACCATCAACGAACTCTTGGTCGATCGTGACGCCGAATGGTGCATTGAGATCTTGAACTTCAGCGCTGAGATGATTGGGAACAGCGGCTGCGGCTGCCGCGAGTGCGGCGTTAAGGGTCAGTCCGACGGGGCTCACGGGCAGGTTGCGGCTGTGGGCGGCATGCGCGACGCGCAGAAAGTGAGTGATCCCCCACACGCTGCCCGCCTGGACGATGTCGACGCCCCCGAGGTCGAAGAGTTGAGAGTACTGTTCGAGCCCCGTGAGGTTTTCCCCAGTCGCCACGGCTGCACGAGTCGAACGACTCAAACGAGCATGGCCTGCCGCGTCCCAGCGGCGAAGGGGCTCCTCGATCCACGCAAGGTCGAGTTCGTTCTCGATCTTGGCCATGAACCGCTCCGCCTGCTTGAGGTTCCACGATTCATTCGCGTCGAGCATGAGTCCGGGGTTGCGGGTATTGCCACTGAGCGCTTGCTCAACGAGTCGGAGTCGGCGGATGTCATCCACCGAGTCTCGTCCGCCCTTGAGCTTGCCCGCGGTGTAGCCCCGCTCGGCCATCGTTAGGTAGAAGGCAGAAAGTGCGTCGTCGTCGAGCGCGATATCGAGGCCGGAAGCGTAACCGGGAACAAACTTGTCCCGGGCTCCGAGGAGCCGCCAGAGTGGCTCACCAAGCGCCTTGGCTTTGATGTCCCAGAGCGCCATGTCGAAGGTTCCGATGCCGCCAAAAGTGGCACCACCGTGCCCGGACTTAAAGACTTGCGCGAGCATCCGGTCATAGAGAGCAGTCACCGCGCGAGGGTCTTGGCCTTCGATAGCGGGAAAGATCTGGGCGAGGTCACGGTGCGAGCCAGTGCCGACCCCGGTGATGCCGACGTCGGTCTCGAGCAACAGAATCGGGAACTCTGTCTTTCCCGAGGCAACGACGCCGTTGACGTCGCCCACAGGGCGCCCCCAGTCATGAACCGTGCTGAGGCAGCGGTAGCCGGTAATCTTCATCTTCGCCTTTGAGGATCGCAGTAGGCGCGGGAGTCTGTCGCGCGTAAACAGCATACATCATATGTTCTATTTACTACGGGAGAGAATTCACCCGCACCTGCCCTAGCAAACGGCAACCGTTAGGAGTACGAATTAAGGGCAGGACTGCGCACTTACCTAGGGTGTGCACAAGGGGGAAGTAATTATGACTCGATCGCCCAACCGTATGCTCGGCGCAATTGTCGGCGCACTCTTTGTACTCATCGGCCTGCTCGGCTTTACCGTGACCGGGGGTGTTGGCTTCTTCGCGACCGAAGGCGGATTGCTCGCCAACGTGTTCCAGGTGAACGTTTTCCACAACGTTATCCACATAGTGATAGGTGCCGCGCTGGTTCTCGCCGCGCTCTCGAATCGGGCTGCTGCGCGTGCCGCGAACTCCGCGCTCGGCTTCGGCCTTCTCATCCTGGGGTTCGCCGGGCTGCTGCTTATCGGGTCAGAATTCAACGTCTTGGCGCTCAATGCCGCCGACAACGTTCTGCACTTTGCGGCCGCGGTACTGCTACTTCTCGTCGGCATCGGCGCCGACAGCCGTGCGACCGGCGTGAGCGTTTAACCCAGCGCTCCGACCCCGAATGCGCTAGCTGCGTACCGAGCGGAGCGTCACCAGCGTGATCGTGATCGCCACCGCCATCAGCACCACGGCCACCCACGACGTGGTGACGACTCCCGAATCAAAAGCGTGTCGTGCTGACTCCAACAGTTCCTCGCCGAGCCCGCCGGGCAGCGTCGAAGCGACCTCCACGGCCCCGCCCAACGTTTCTCGCGCGGCGGTGGCATCCACAGCACTCAGACCCTCGGGAATATCGATCGTCGAGCGGTACGACGCGGTCAAAATACTGCCTAATACCGCGGTTCCCAGCACTGCGCCAAGCTCGTAGGCGGTCTCCGAGACGCCGGATGCCGCTCCCGCCTTGTCGGGAGTCACACTCGAAATGATGAGGTCGTTCGAGAGCGTCTCGGCCGAACCGATGCCGGCCCCGAGAACGCAGAACGCCACGATGTAGCTCAGCACCGTGGCATCGTTACCGGTCAGCGCAATGGAGCCATACGCGAGCAGCGACAGCGTGAGACCGCCCGCCATGAGGTAGCCCGGTCGCACGAAACGCACGAGCGGCACAACAACCAGGCCCGCGACGATAATCACGAGGATGCCCGGCGTCAGGGCGAGCGCAGCGTCGAACGGGCTCAGCCCTTCCACCAACTGAAGGTGTTGGGTAAGAAAAAACAGCAGGCCGAGCAACGAGAAGACGCTCACGAGATTCACGAGCACTGCGCCACTGAAGGAGGGCACGCGAAAGAGCTGCATATCGAGCATCGGGTTGGTCTGCCCCAGCAACCGGCGGACGAAAAAAATGCCGGACAGCGCGGCAATTACTAACAGGGCAATAGGCAGCACTCCCACGCCCTCGGTCGCGAGTTCTTTGATCGCGTACACCGCCGGGCCGAGCGTAAGAATCGATAGCAGGATGCTGCCCAGATCGAACGGTCCGGGAGTGGGATCCTTCGACTCGGGAATCAAGATGGGCGCGAAGATCAGCAGCGGCAGCAGGAACGGCACGGCAACGAGAAACACCGATCCCCACCAGAAGTTCTCCAGCAGAACTCCCCCGACGAGTGGCCCAATGGCAGAACCCGCCGAGAATCCCGCGGCCCAGATCGCGATCGCGAGTCGCCGCTGACGGCGATCCACGAACAGCGACCGCAGCAGAGACAACGTCGACGGCATCAGCATCGCGCCAAAGACGCCCAGCAGAATGCGAGCGAGTACGAGCGTGGTCGCATCGGGAGCAAACGCGGCGAGCACCGAAACGACGCCGAAGCCCGAGGCACCGAGAAGTAGCAAACGACGACGACCGAAGCGATCGCCAAGGTTGCCCATCCCGACCAACAGCGCGGCCAAGACCAGTGGATAGACGTCAACGATCCACAGCTGGGCAACGGCGCTCGGGCGCAGATCGCGGGCGATGCTCGGCAGCGCAAAACTCAGCACAGTGTTGTCGATCGACACCAAGAGAGTCGGCAGCATCAGCACGCCCAGCGCCAACCACTGCTTCGTCGTTGCCAGCACCCGTGGCTGTTCAGTTGCACTCACCTGCTCACGATACAGTCCCGCCGAAGACCCAACTTTCGGATGATGTTTTGCCGATTTCGGCTTCGCTAGAGTGAGGGTTACCTAACCCCGCTTTCGCTAGGAGACCCCGTGGCAGTAATTCCGTTCTCGCAGGCACTTCGCGAGCGCACGTGGTCGAGTCATGGCGACAGCGAGGGTGCCGACTTCATGAAAGACCTCATGACGGGCAAGGGAACCCGCGAAGATTACGTCGCACTCGTCGCGCAGCACTACTTCATTTACGAAGCAATCGAAGCTGCCGCCGACCAGTTCTCCACAGACCCTGAGGCCGCGCCGTTCATCACATCGCAGCTCACTCGCCTTCCCGCAATTGAAGCGGACCTTGAATTCTTGATCGGTTCCGACTGGCGCGATCAGATCACAGCGCTGCCGACTGCTGCCGCCTATGCCGCTCGAGTGCGTGAGATTGCCGCCCAAAACTGGGCTGGCGGCTTCATCGCCCACCACTACACTCGCTACCTCGGCGATCTCTCTGGCGGTCAGGTCATCCGCACCATCATGCAGCGCCAGTTCGGTTTCGACACCAACGGTGTTGGCTTCTACCTGTTCGATGAGATTGCGAAGCCCAAAGAGTTTAAAAACACGTACCGCGACCAGCTTGATGCTGTCGAGTGGGATGACGCTGAACGCGACCGAGTCATTGAAGAAGTGCTCGCCGCGTACCAGTTCAACACCGACCTGTTCATCGACTTGTCGCGCGCGAAAGCGGCCGCCTAGCCTGCCGCGCGGGTCGTGTCGCCGAACCGGCACGGCCCGCCTTGGGCAGCGCTACCCGAGCCCCGCGCGCTCTTCGCGAACGCCGTCAGCGTCGGAGCCCGCAGACCCCTCAACAGGCTTCTTCGACAGCCCCACCGATCCGGCGCTTGAACGACCCATGAGCGCAGTGTGCACCGCGACCAATTCGTCAACATCGGCGTACCGTGGGCGCAATCCCACAGGGCGCTGACGACGCTCCTCGCGCTTCGCTCGCCGGGCCGCAACGATCAGGTTGAGAGCTTCGACCAGAATCGCGAACGCCATCGGCGCGTAGATGAGGGCCTTGTCGATGTAGACCCCGAATCCCTCGGCGATCAGGAAGACTCCGATGAGGAGCAAGAACGACAGAGCCAGCATCTTCACTGTCGGATGCTTGTTGACGAAGGTAAAGATAAAGCGCGCCGCGAAGAGCATGATGCCGAACGACAGCACCACCACGGTGATGATAACGACGAGGTTCTCTGTCATGCCGACGGCCGTGATGACGGAATCGAGAGAAAAGACGAGGTCGAGCACCAGAATCTGTGCGATAACCGACCCAAAAGTGGCCGCTTTCTTGCCACTGCTAGAGCTGTGCTCTTCGTCGCCTTCAAGCTTGTGGTGTATTTCGGTGACGGCCTTGTAGACGAGGAAGAGACCACCCGCAATGAGGATGAGGTCTTTCCACGAGAACCCCAGCTCGCCGACGACGAAAATTTCGTCCTTCAACGTGATGATCCAGCCCGCAAACAGAACGAGAATGATTCGCATGAGCATCGCGAGAGTGAGGCCGAGGTTGCGAGCCTTCGCCTGCTGATCCTTCGGAAGTTTCGACGCGAGGATCGAAATGAAGATGACGTTGTCGACGCCGAGCACAATTTCGAGAACGAAGAGTGTGAGAAAGACCGCGATGAGGTCAGGCGTGAAGGCGAAGGAGAATTCCATTCGATAATTCTCCATCACCGGGCCGCAATTGGGCGAGTGCTCCGGGAAAAGTTAGCCCGCAGCTTCGACTTGCCCGCGCAGGCCGTCAAGCGTGCGCAACACCGTGAGCGACGTATCGAGCGGATGCTCGGGCGCTTCCGTTCGCCCCGCTGCAACGTGCGCCGCAATCGCGGTCGTCTGAAAAGCGAGCCCTTCACGACCGCGCAACCCCGTACCGTCAGTGAACTCGGTGCGTTCCTCGTCGCGCACAAAAGCGAAACCATTCGGCGCGTAGAACGGAGTGCGCACCTCAACGCGAGCGCGCGAGCCGCTAATGCGGGCCTCCGTGGGGGTGTCGGCGAGCATCGTCGTGTGCAACACGGCCTGGGCACCGGTGGCGTGGTCGAGAATCATGGCCGCCTGCGCATCGACACCGCTCGCGAGCATCCGCCCCGTTGTCACGGCTGCGCTGGGAGCACCGAGGACGAACTGCGAGAACCACACGGGGTAGATGCCGATGTCGCGCAGCGAGCCACCGCCCATCGCGGGGTCGAAGACGGGTTGACCGGATGGTTCCCCAAAGTTTGCGCCGAAATCTGCCGTGACCATGGCCACGTCTCCGAGCTCGCCCTGGGCCAAGAGTTGCTCGATGATCGTGGTTTGCGGCAAGAAGCGGGTCCACATGGCTTCCATGGCAAAGACGCCCGCAGCTCGCGCGGCATCCACGATGACGTGGGCGTCAGCGGCGTCGATGCCGAGGGGCTTCTCGATCAAGACATGCTTACCAGCGGCGATTGCGAGCAGCGCCAGCGGTTGGTGGAAGACGTTGGGCGCAGCGATGTAAACGATGTCGACGTCAGGGTCGGCAACGAGCTGCTCGTAGCTGCCGTAGCTGCGCTCGATGCCGTGCTTCTGAGCGAACTCTGCCGCGCGATCGGCCGAGCGCGACGCCACAGCAACGACCCGCTGGTCGGTGTTGGCGTGCATCGCCGCCACCCAGTCAGTGGCGATGCCGCCGGGCGCGAGCACACCCCAGCGCAGCGTGGGGCCGCCGCGGAGTGGCGTAGCGGTGGAGTGAGGCAGAATCACGAGAGTTCCATTCCCAGGTAGATCGAGTCGGTTCCGCGCGCCAGCTCGACGAAGCCGAGGTGGCGGTAGAACGAGATCGCATTGTGGTTGTCTTCGCCAACATCGAGGTGAACACCGCGTGCTCCACGAGCGAGCAACGCGGTAAAGAGTGTCTCCATCATCGCTCGCCCCGCGCCCGTACCTTGCACGCGCGGCAGTAGGTCGATGTGGAGGTGGGCGGGATGATTCTCGACCGCCGCAGCTGGTGCTGTCACTGGCGCGTGGAGGTGAGAAATTAGCTCGTCGTCGAGCGAACTTCCGGAAGTCGCCGGGTATTGCTCGCGCAGCAGCGGCCACCACTCCCGCTCTTGCCACTGTTCAAAATCGCGGGTATCGGCGGCGCCGAGAACATAACCGGCAACTCCGAGTTCGTCAGCGATGACGAACGCGAGATCGGGGGCACCCACGAGATACGGGCCCACGTAAATGTGGCCCAGGAGGTCAGGATTCGCGAAGAGAGCGCTCCCATCGGCCCCGGCATCCGCGGTCTGAAGACACACGCGATAGGTGCCGGGAAGATCGTAAAGTCCCGCGGGCCGAATGTTGCTCATGGGTTCACCATATCGGTCGCGTCAACTGGTCTACATTGTGGCTTGCTGACTGAATCGATAGTGGTCTAGATGGTGCATCGCTAGCCCTGCACTTATCGGGAATCCAAGCCGCAATACCGGGAATGTTTCGGTTAGATTACGGCACAATGTACCCCGGAATGGTCTACTTCACCCTTTACCCGGGGTGCGAAAATGGGCTTCAATGTGAGGGTGACAATTGTAGAAGAGTCCACCCGGCACACCCTTCGTGCGCGCTTGCGAGAACTCGTAGCGTCGACAGAGGTGGGCAAGAGCCTGCCCAGCGAACGCGACTTGAGTGCCCGCTGGGGTGTCGCCCGCATGACGATCCGCCGCGCAGTTGACGCGCTCGTCGCCGAGGGTCTGGTTGAACGCCGCCACGGTTCTGGCACCTACGTCACCCCGCAACCCTTCGTGCGACTGCTCGGGCTCACCTCTTTTTCGCAAGATATGCGCGATCGCGGCCTCGAGCCCAGCGCACGCTTGCTCGCCTACCGCGTCGCTCCCGCCGATGCCGCAATGGCCACCCAACTTCAGATCGCGCCCGGCGACCCCGTAGTCAGCTTCACACGCTTGCGCCTCGGCAGCGGCGAAGCCATGGCCGTCGAAACCGTCTGGATTCCTCAGGCACTCGTTCCCGGAATCAACGGCAGCGACCTCGGTGGTTCCCTGTACGAGCTACTGAGCAGCCGCTACCGCGTCTCCCCTGGCGCCGCGAACGTCTCGATCGAGCCGGTTTTGCCCGACGAGCGAGTGCGCGAGCTGCTCACCATTAGCGAGAACCAGGCCTGCTTGCGCATCCGGATGGTCGATTCCGACGCGCGCGGAAACATCATCATGATCGCCAATTGCTTCTACCGCGGCGACAAGTACCAGCTCACCGCTCAGGTTTCGGGCGGCGCCTTCTCTCCAGATCCGGCTCGGAACAGCTAATGCTTCGCGTGCTCGCTGTCGACGGCGGCCAATCTGGCATCCGGCTTAGGAGCAGTGCACAGCCCGGAACCGTAGAAGTGGATGGCGTCAGCCGTCTCGAAGGCGACACCATGCGCTCCGTTGCTGGTGCCGTCGCCACCGCGTGGAACCACGGCAAATTTGCCCCCGTGGATCGCGTGATCATGGGGCTGACGACTGTTCCCGCCGATGCCGCCTCCTTCTCCCGCCTGGCCGAACTGGTGTCGGCCACCACGGGCGCCAGCGAGGTGTGGATAGCCAACGACACTGCCACCTCTCACGCCGGCGCTCTTTCTGCCGAGGCGGGCGTCTCGCTCAACACCGGAACCGGCGTGGCTTGCCTTGCGGTCCGCGAGAACGGCGAGACGCGCACCGTTGATGGGGATGGCTACCTTTTAGGCGATTCTGGCGGCGGGTTCTGGCTCGGCAGCCGGGGAATCTCAGCCGTGCTCCGCGCCCTCGATGGCCGCGGCGAGACGACCTCTCTCACCACCCGCGCTGCCGAACAGTTTGAGGGCCTCAACGATTTGGCGGCCCGACTTCACAGCGCTCACCGCCCGGTCAATCGTATTTCTCAGTTCGCACGCTCCGTTCTCGCCGCAGCAAGCGACGGAGACGCTGTCGCCAACTCCATCGTCGAGCACGCCGCGCGCGAGCTCTTTCTCACCGCACGAGTTGCCGTGGCTTGGGTGGCAGCGGATGCTCCGCTCGCGCTCGGCGGCAAGCTGCTCGGCCCCAACACCCTGCTTTTCGCTCGCCTAGTCGAGCACCTCGCCTCCGAAGGCATGTCGTTCCGGCCCGCCGATGGTTCGGCTCTGGAAGGCGCCCTGCTGATCGGCACGGGCGACACCGACAACCTTTATCGCAGCCTCATCCACGTGTGGAAAGAAGGAAACCCCGCATGATGTCCTCGACCCCGACCACACTCGACGCGCACTCACCCGCCGTGCGTTACTTGGGACTGGCAACCGAACTCGTTGATCGACTGCGCACCAACGAAGGTGCCAACATTCTCGCCGCCGCCCGCATCATCGCCGATGCCCTGGTCGCGCAGCGCACCATTCACATCTTTGGCACTGGCCACTCCCATATGTTGGCGGAAGAGTTGTACTACCGCGCTGGCGGCCTCGTGAACGTGAAGCCTCTGCTGTTCGAAGGGCTGATGCTGCACACGAGTGCACTCCTCAGCACCTCCCTCGAACGTCTTCCCGGCCTCGCCGAGGCGCTGTTGCGCGATCACCCCATCGCCCCCGATGACGTACTGATCGTGGCATCCAATTCCGGCAGCAACGCCGTGACCTCAGAGCTCGTGCAGCTGGCAATGGCAAACGGCACCCCCGTAATTGCGATCACGAGCCTCACCCACGCCACCTCCCCCGAGGCCCGCCCCACCGTGCTGCCGCGACTCCATGAACTCGCGACCGTCGTGATCGACAACGGTGGCGCCGTCGGCGATGCGGCCGTGGACATCGCTGGCCTCGGCAGCCGGGTGTCTGCGACCTCTACTGTGGTGGGAGCAGCAATCCTCAACGCCGTGATGGCCGAAGCCATTCAGCTTTCGGTGGATGCCGGAGTGATCCCCGACATCTACGAAAGCAGCAATACCTCGAGCGGCGATGTCAGCAACCACCGATTCATTGGCCGGATAACGACACCATGACCACTCACTCCCGGGTCAGCGCCACGCCCTCTCCTTTCGCCGTCCGCGGCGTCATCGAGGGGTTCTACGGCGCGCCCTGGAGCCATGAGCAGCGGCTCGACCTGATCGATTTTCTCGGCGAGCGCGGTATGAACACCTTCGTGTACTCCCCCAAAGACGACCCGCTCGTACGGCACGATTGGCGTACTCCCTACGAGGGTGCCGAACTCGCCCGCATGGACGAACTCATCGCGCGCTGCGCCACGCACGACATGACGTTCATGTACTGCCTCTCCCCCGGGCTCACGATGAAGTACTCCAGTGACGACGACATCGCGATGCTGCTCGCCAAGTTCGACTCCGTGCGCGAATTGGGCGTCACCAGCTTCGGACTGTTGCTGGATGACATCCCGGCCCGGCTGCAGCATCCAGCCGACCGAGCCACCTTCCCCGATCTCGTTACGGCTCACCAGTCAGTCATTGGCCGCGTGTTTGCCCAGTTCGACTCGAGTACTCAGCTCACCGTGTGCCCCACGCAGTATTGGGGTTACGGCGACGAGGAATACATCAGCCAGCTCGGGCTCGGCATTGACCCGCGCATCGACCTCTTCTGGACAGGCCGCGCCATTTGCTCAGCCACGCTCGATCTCGCCGATGCCGCTGTTTTTGCCCGCGCCACTGGTCGCCCCGCTACCTACTGGGATAACTATCCCGTGAACGATGTCGCGATGGGCCATGAGCTGCACATCGGGCCTTATCGCGGCCGTGACCCACAGTTGCACCGCTTCTCGACCGGCATCATCGCGAACGGCATGGAGCTCTTCGAGTCCTCCAAAATTCCCTTCGCTACGATCGCCGACTACCTGCGCGACCCCGCGGGCTACGACCCCGAGGCCAGCTGGAAGCAAGCGATTCTGGATGTCGTTGGTTCCGAAAACGCCGAAGACTTCAGCATGTTCGCCGACACGGTTCGTTCCTCGTGCCTCTCGGCTGACGACGCTCCCGCGCTGGGCGAAGCCCTCGAGCGCTTCACTTTTGAGTCGGAGTTCGGCGATTCCGCCGCCGCGGCATCCGAGTTGCTCACGATTGCAGACTCGATGGTGCGCAGCGCCGATCGGCTGCTCGATGGCCCGGTTACCAACCAGAAGCTCATTGACGAAGTTCGCCCGTGGCTCGAGTCGTTCCGTGTGGGCGCCCACGCGCTCGTGGAAGTCGCGCAGCTCGCCGCTGCAGGCCGGCTCACCACCGATGGCCCGTCGCGGCTTCGCCCTTTCCTCGCTGCGCTGCGCGCCGCTCGCCGCCGAGTTTTTGGCGATCTGCTCGATATGACTTTGGCGGAGCTCGTTTCCGCCGGGGGTTCACCACCCGAATCACCTGCTCCACCCGCACGACCCCGCACTGCATCACCCGACACTGCATCACCTACAGCAAAGGAATGATCATGCCCGTCACGAGAAAGAAGACTCTCGCTGCTGTCGCTGCTCTCAGCGCCTCAGCCCTGATCCTCACCGGTTGTTCAGCCGGTGACGGAGGTTCCGACGACAACGTACTTCGCATCGCGATGGGCTCCCCCGGTGAAGCTCAGATCCGGGTGTGGGACGACGTCGCCGCCCAGTACGAGGCGGCGAATCCCGACGTCACCGTCGAGATGAACTACCAAGACGACGATCTGTACCAAACGATCGGACTTCCCAACCTGCTCAACGGGCGCAACGCTCCGGACATCTACTTCGAGTGGGCGGGCGCTCGGCTCGAACAGCGTGCGGCCGACGGCTTCGCTGCTGATCTCACCGATGCGGTGACATCCGGGCCTCTTGCGGGGCTCTTCGACGACGAGGTCTTCACCTCACTCACCGTCGATGGTTCCGTCGTTATGGTGCCTCACTCCGCTGACGTCACCAACGTGCTCTGGTTCAACGAAGACATCTTTGCGGATGCCGGACTCACGCCTCCCACCACCTGGGACGAGCTTCTCGACACCTGCGACGCTCTCAACGCTGAGGGAATCATCCCGATCGCCTCAGGCAACAAGGATCTGTGGGCGGCGGGCAACTGGCTCGCCCACCTCACTTCCCGTGTTGTGGGCGAAGAGGCGTACAGCGCTTCGCTCGCTGGCGAGGCCGACTTCAACACCCCGGAGTGGGTTGAAGCCTTTGGTTATGTCGAAGAGCTCGCCGACCACAACTGCGTCAACGAGAGCGTGAATGCGGTTGATGACAATGAAGGCGCGCAACTGTTTTTCCAGGGCAAGGCTGCCATGCACGCCATTGGTTCGTGGCTCGTGAGCTGGGCGATCGACGAGGCGCCCGACCTGAACTTCGACTACGTCAACCTTCCCGCCATGCCCGGCGAAGGAAACCAGGAGAGCGTGATCGGCGTTGTCACCGGCTACGTCGTCAACGCTCAGAGCACGAAGCAGGATGAAGCAGCAGAATTCCTCGCACTGCTCAACAGCGACGAGAACGTTCAGCAATTCATCGGAGCAGAACTTACCCCGATGACGCTTTCCGCGGCATCCGGCGAAGACATCGACTCACGCACCGCGTCCCTCACGGCGCTTCTCGAGACCGCACCGGCAATCGTGCTTCCGCCCGACAACGGCTACGACCTTGAAACAGCGAACGCCCTCTATGCGGCTCTCGCTGAAGTGCTCGGTGGTCAGTCTTCCCCCGCGGATGCCGTAGCCGGCATTGATCAGAAGCTGGGCTAACCGTTCGCGCTAGTTCGTCAGTGCGCTAGCGCGGCACACCGCTGGTCGTCCGTCACCCGAAGGCGGACGACCAGTTCTTTCTTTCGAAGGGAACACCGATGAAGCCGAACCGTACGGCCACCCCGTATCTGTTCTTGGTGCCCGCCATGGCGGTCTTCGGCTTCGCTGTGCTCTTTCCCGTGATCATGACCTTCGCCTATAGCTTCACGGAGTGGAACGGCTACGGCACCATGGTGTTTGTCGGCATCGACAACTACATCAAGGCCGCAAACGACGTCTTATTTCGCGACTCCTTCGTGCACGTGCTCATTTACATCGCCATCACGATCGTGTTGGAGGTAGTGGTGGGCCTCGTTCTTGCCGGTCTCGTGAGCGTGCACCGGCGCGGCTCGCTCTGGTTCCGCGTGGCAATCTTCACCCCGGTCATGTTGCCGATGGTGGTCGTCGCCGTGTTGTGGGCCTTCGTCTACAACAACGACTTCGGTCTTCTCAACGCAGCGCTGCAGTCCCTCGGCCTCGACAGCCTGCAACGTGTCTGGCTCGGTGATCCGGCGACGGCACTCCTCGCTGTCAGCGTGGTCTCCGGCTGGGTATATGCCGGTTTCTACATGACTATCTTTTACGCGGCCTTCAATCAGGTGCCTACCGAGGTTGTCGAGGCGGCTCGGCTCGATGGAGCGAACGAATGGCAGCTCTTTCGCCGCATCAAGGTACCCATGATTCGCAATGCGATCACCGTCGCACTACTGCTCTGCATCACCGGCGGCTTCCAAGGCTTTGATCTCTTCTACGTGATGACCAACGGCGGGCCTTACGGCGCCACCGAGATCCCCACGACCTACCTTGTGAAGTCAGTATTCACTTTTCAGAATGTTGGCTACGGCTCCGCCATGGCTGTCGTGCTCACCGCTGTTGTTGTGGCGCTGGGCCTAGTCTTCACGCGAGTCAATCGTGAGAAGCCAGAGGACGTGCGCTCATGAGCCTGACCAAACGTAAAGCGCCATCCTCGCAGCGGGGCTCAGGCAGCAAGCATCATGCGGGGCGCAAGGCTCCCCTGCGCATTCCCGACGTGCTGTTCACGGGCGCTCTCGCGGTCATCGCCGTGGTCTTCTTCTTCCCCATGCTCTGGATGGTGTTTTCCAGCTTCAAGTCGAACTCCGCGATCTTTGCGTCCCCCTTCTCCCTGCCGACCGAGATCGACTTCGGGCGCTGGGTCGAGGCCTTCGAGATCGGCCACATCGGCCAGTACGCTCTCAACAGCATCATCGTCACGGGCGCTTCGGTTCTAGGCATCCTGCTATTCGGGGCCGCCGCTGCCTTCGCGTTCAGCCGTTACCGCTTCCGGGGTCGTAACCTACTGATGGGGTTACTTGCACTGGGTCTCCTGCTGCCCTTGCAGTCGTACTTCATCGCTCAGTCAACGATGTTCACCCAGCTCGCCATCACCGATACGCGCTGGGCGCTCATCATTCCTTACACCGCTATGGGGCTACCGCTGGCGGTCTACCTGCTCAAGGTCTACTTGGATGCCGTGCCCAACGAACTCTTCGAAGCCGCGCGCATCGACGGAGCGAGTGACTTGCGCGTTTTCGCTTCAATCGCGCTCCCGCTACTGCGCCCCGGCCTGGCGACAGTGGCGATCTTTTCGGCGCTCTCGAGCTGGAATGAGTTTTTGCTCGCTCTGCTCTACATTCAGGATGACGCGCTCAAGACAATTCCGACCGGCTTGCTTGCATTCTCCAGCCGGTATGTAACCGACTACGGACTGCTGTTCTCGGCGCTTTCAATCGTCACACTGCCGATGATCGTGATCTATATCGTCTTCAACAAGCAGATCGTGGAAGGCATCACGGCCGGCAGCGTGAAGTAGCGACAGCGTTCGGTAGCGGCAGTCGCAACGGGGGAGTGCGATCACACCATGGGGGAGCGCTTGCTCCGCGTCTACGCCTGAATGGCGGGAATCGGCTTTGAGCGCGACATGAAGCGCACCACGTTCTCGTCCACGATGATGTCGCTCGGGCGCAGCGGGCGCGTGAGGTAGAGCCCCTCAAGGCGGCTGATCCGGCTGAGTGCCACGTAGGTCTGACCGGGGGCGAACGAGCGCGGTCCCAGATCCACGATCGCACTGTCGTAGGTTTTGCCTTGCGACTTGTGGATGGTGACGGCCCACGCTAGGCGCAGCGGAAACTGCGTGAACTCGGCCACGACATCCTTGCGCAGCGCTTTAGTGCGCGCTGAGTAGGAGTACTTGAACTTCTCCCAGACGGCGGGCTTCACTTCGTAGTCGCGCCCGTCGATCTCGACCCAGACGGTGTCAGCAATCTTGACGACGGTGCCGACGCTGCCATTGACCCAGCGCTGGGTGCCGCCCTCTTGAGTGTCGTTGCGCAAGAACATCACTTGCGCGCCCACCTTGAGTTCAAGAGCTTCATCAGCCGGGTAGGCGCGCCCGCCGAATTCTCCCGAAATTTCGGCCTTCGCCGTGAGCACTCGACCGGGCAGCCGTGCGAGTGCCGAAGCATTGATGCGCGTCACGGTGCTGTTCGTGGTCGCGAGTGTGATGGTGCCGTCGTTGGGCGCGGGGCGAGCACCCACCGCATTGAGGCGGCCCGCGATCTCAGCGGTGACGCCGTTGTGACGAACGGCATTGAGCATGTATTTGAACTCATCCTCGTGCTGGCGATGGATGCTCGTGAGTTCGTAAATCGTCAGGTCGGTCTCTTGCCACACGAGGGCATCGAAGAACCAGATGGAGCGGTAGCGGTCTTCGAAGTACGCCCGCTCATCCGGATCTCCCGGAACCGGAGCAAGCTGGTACGGGTCGCCAAACAGCACGACCTGCACGCCACCAAATGGTTCCTTCTTGCGTTGCCGTGCCTGACGCAGGCTGCGGTCAATTGCATCGAGGAGATCGGCGTTAACCATGGATACCTCGTCGATAACGAGGGTCTCAATAGTGTTGAGCAGCTTGCGAAGCTGATCGTTCTGCTCGAGTTCGTGGTCAGCAATAACGCCGATCGGCAGCCGAAACAGCGAATGGATGGTTTGCCCACCCACGTTGAGAGCGGCGACACCGGTGGGCGCACAGATCACGATCTGCTTCGACGTGTTGTGCGCCAGATGATTGAGCAGCGTCGATTTACCCGTACCAGCTCGGCCCGTAACAAAGAGGTTCTCGCGCGTCGTCTCGATCGCAGCGAAGACGGCTGCTTGCTCAGGCGAGAGGGTTATTTCGGACACCCAATCACCCTAATGCTGCCAGTGGCCCCGACTGCGCCTGCGCGCCACATTCTGTGTGCAGCGTATCTCTCACCTCAGCGGTTTAGGATGTGTGAATGCGTCGCGAGCTTGTCACCTGGTCTATCGTGCTCGGGCTGATCGCTGCCGCCTTCGTTACGACTGTTCTGATCGTGAATTCCACGCTCTTCAGCGCTGACGGTTTTGTGCGCAGCTATCTCGGCGCCCTCGCCCGTCATGACATGGAATCGGCACTGCAGATTGCCGACATCCAGCTAGAAGACGATCCTGGGGCCGCCTCCGACGACGGCTCGGGCGCAACCCCGATCGACACCACCGGTGCGGGCTCAATGCTGCTGGCCGGATCCCACGACTTGCTGCGCCCGTCAGCGCTCAGCACGATTGAAAACATCGAGCTCGCCAATCGCACGGTCAACGAGAACGGCACCGAGACGGTCACCTTCGTCTATGACCTCGACGGCATCACCACCAGCTCCGCTTTCACGGTGGAACGCAACGGCACCACCTTTGGGGTCTTCGCCGACTGGAAGTTCGTCAGTACTCCGCTGACCATCGTGCGCCTCACCGTTGCCAACGCCCAGAGCTTCACCGCCAATGGCGCCGAATTTGTGGCTCCGGCGCAAGACGCTCCCACGCCCTACGTCGTTCTCACCCCCAGCAGCTTCGAGATCAGTCACACTTCGACGTTCCTGACTGCAGAGCCCATCCGGGTCTCCGCCGTCACCCCCGGCGATACCGTGCGTGCCAGCCTCGAGGTTGTTGCCAACGACGCCATGGTCGCGCAGGTTCAGAGCGAAGTGAACGACTACCTCGACGAGTGCGCCACTCAGGTGGTTCTCTTGCCCACCGGATGCCCGTTCGGCCAGCCCATGGCCAACCGCATCGTCACGACTCCCGAGTGGAGCATGGCAACCTACCCCGAGGTAACGCTCCTTCCCGGTGGTTCTGCCGGAAGCTGGCTCATGCCCGCTACGGATGCCGCGGCGCATCTCAAGGTCGATGTCCGTTCCATTTTCGATGGCTCGGTCTCCACCTTCGATAAAGACGTCGACTTCACCGCGAGCTACCTCGTGACGTTTATGCCGGAGGATGAGTTGCTCATCACCGCGCAGTACCCCAACTAGCGAACATCCGCCCGCGAGGGGAGCGCTTCTAGCGCTTAGCGAGCATCTCGTTGTAGGCGTCGAGTTCGGCATCTCCGTCGCGCTCGGCCTTGCGGTCGTAACGCACCGAGGCACGGCCGTCGCTGCGGCGCCACATAATGGCAACCGCAATCGCGAGAGCAATCGTGGGAATTTCTCCCACGCTCCAGGCGATCCCGCCTCCGATGCGCTGGTCCTCGAGCGCACTCACGCCGGTGTCCCAGCCCATCGCGCCGTACCAATCGGCGAGCAGCAGCCCAGAGCCGGTCATGAGAGCTAGGCCGAAGAACGCGTGGAAGGCCATCGTGCCCAACAAGAGCAACAAGCGAATCGGGTACGACGTGCGGTGCGGTGTCGGGTCGACGCCGATGAGGGCCTGCACTAACAGGTAGCCCGAGGCGAGGAAGTGGATGATCATCCACTCGTGCCCCACATGGTCGGTTGTCGCCCAGCGGAACAGCGGTGTGTAGTAGAACACCCACAGCGAGACCACGAAGATGCCGGCAGCGATGAGCGGATGCCCGATTACCGCTAGATACCGCGAGTGCACGATCAGCAGAATCCACTCGCGCGCTCCGCGGCTGCCATCGGTGCGCTTGGCGATCGCGCGCATCGCGAGCGTGACAGGAGCCCCCGGAACCAGCAGCACAGGAATCATCATGCCGAGCGTCATGTGCCCGAGCATGTGCATCGAGAAAAGGTAGCCCTCGTACACGTTTACGCCACCGTTGGTGATGTAGAACAGCAGCAGCATTCCGAGCACCCAGAACACGGTGCGGTGCACGGGCCAGCGGTCGCCACGCTTGTGCAAGCGCCAGACGCCCGCGAGGTAGAAGAAGATCGCGAAGGCACAGATGAGTACCCAGATGAGGTCGAAGCTCCACAGCGTGAAGAGGTTGCCGGCGGTGACGGGCGGCGGCAATGGCGAGCCCGTGAGATAGGCAGCGGGGGAGGAGTCGGGCAAATCAGCGGCCACAACCTCGGGAACGGGCGTGGGCGTCGCAGCCAACGCGGCAGCAGCGCCCGACGCGAGGCCCATGAAACCGAGCTCGGCGGTAACAATCCACCAGAACCATCCGCGTTCCTTGCGAGGGCTGGCTTCGAGCCGGCCGATCGCATAATTGCGGTACACCGCCCCGAAGAGGCCCATCACGATCAAGGCAAAGACCTTGACGAGCACGAGGATGCCGTACGGCGACAGCAGGTTCGTCAGGTTTTCGACACGAATTTCTGCACTCACATAGCCGGAGGCGGCCACCACGATAAAACTCACCAGCGCGATGCTGGAATAGCGGCGCAGCACCGTCGCGAGACGCTCTTTGCCGAGGGCGGAGCGGGCGATTGCGATCGCGAGAAGCCCGCCAAGCCAGAGAGCAGCGAATACGAGGTGTAGATAGATGGCGCTCGTGGCGGCGTCGTGGTCTTCGGTTCCGCCGCTGTGACCTTGGAGTGCCATGGGGATGAGACCGGCAACCGCGAGCACGAGAACGAACACGAGCGCGCTCATATTGCGCACCGCGAAGCACAGAACGGTCACAGCAGCCGCTATGAGCACCGTGGCGAGCCAGGCCTGACCGAGTTCGGTGACCGTAAGAAAGCTGGCGAGAACGTCACCGAAGGCGCTAGAGAGGTCGATCGGCTGGTTGCGCACGGCCAGAAAGGTGAAAAAGCCCGTAAAGGCAGAGGCCACAGCCCATACGGCGGCGCCAGCGGCAGCAAAGTCGAGAGTGAGGGTGAATTCGTCGCGCTTGGGGCTCATCGCAAAGATCGCGATCATGAGCGCGCCGATCGTGGCAGAGAGACCGAGGTTCACGAACAGTTTGGAGATGGGCAAACCCCACCGCACGACGGCGCCGGGGTCGAGGAGGATCGGAGCTTCTGCTCCGCCACCGAAGCGCAGGCCCGTCACGACCACAACAAAGGCAATGACGATCAGCAGCGCGGGACCGGCTATCCGGCTGATTCGTAACACTCCTCAAGAGTACTCGCGGTTATCCGGGAGTGTGCCCAGCGACCGCGACGACGTCGTTCCCCGACCGGGAATGCAAAAAGGGCGACATCCCGAAGGATGCCGCCCTTTTCAAAGTTGCTGCTTAGCCCTTGGCTGCTGCCTTGAGCTTGCTGCCTGCGCTGAGCTTGACGCCGTTGCTGGCCGCGATCTGAATGGCTTCGCCCGTTTGCGGGTTACGGCCGGTGCGAGCCGCGCGAGACGTCTGCTCTGCAGCCATCCAACCCGGGATCGAAACCTTAACTCCCTTGCTGACCGATTCAGACAGCACGGCGAAGAAAGCGTCAACGACGCCGGATACGGCAGCCTGGCTCTGGCCAGACTGTGCGGCAACCGCCGCTACGAATTCAGTACGGTTTAGCGACTTGTCAGCCATAGTGGTCCTCCTCGGGACGTTGTGCAGTTAGTTGTTCCAAAACGTTAGAAAACGTCGGAACCGCTTGGAATCTACCAGCTTGACTTGGTAATTCCGGGCAACTCGCCCCGGTGAGCCATTTCACGGAAGCGAACACGGGAAACACCAAACTGGTTGAGGAATCCACGGGGACGTCCATCGATGGCGTCGCGACCGCGTACGCGGATCGGCGAAGCATCGCGGGGGAGCTTCTGAAGTCCGAGGCGTGCAGCCTCGCGCGACTCGTCAGTTCCGTTGGGATCGACGAGAGCCTTCTTCAGCTCGAGACGACGCTCAGCGTAACGCGCAACGATAACTTTGCGCTGTTCGTTCTTTGCAATCTTGCTCTTCTTAGCCATGTTTAGCGCTCCTCGCGGAATTCAACGTGCTTGCGAACCACCGGGTCGTACTTCTTGAGTACGAGGCGGTCGGGGTTGTTGCGACGGTTCTTGCGCGTCACATAGGTGTAGCCCGTTCCAGCAGTTGAACGGAGCTTGATGATCGGACGTACGTCCTGTGCCTTTGCCATTAGATTTTCTCCCCACGTGCAAGGAGGTCCTTGACAACGGATTCGATGCCACGAGCGTCAATTACCTTGATGCCCTTTGCGGACAACTGAAGAGTTACGTTGCGGCGAAGCGACGGTACGTAGTACGTCTTCTTCTGGATGTTCGGGTCGAAACGGCGCTTGGTGCGACGGTGCGAGTGCGAGATGTTGTGTCCGAAGCCGGGAATGGCGCCGGTCACTTGGCAGGTTGCTGCCATGGTGATACTCCTGTTCTAGTTACCGTAAGGACTAAGCCTTACCCAAGATCACTTGTCGGCACACACACTGCATTCTTCTCGAGCCGCATTTTCACGCGGTTTCAATCAGGGTGGGATGTGTCTGCGAGAGCGGAAGATACCGCTCGATCAACGGTATATGTTACGTGCTAGAGCACGCTCGGCACAAGCCGAAGACGTCAACAATGTGGTGCGGCTGCGTGAAACCGTGTTCAGCCGCGACATTCTTGGCCCACTCTTCGACGGCATCCGCCTTGATTTCAACGGTTGTTCCGCAGTTGCGGCAGATCAAATGGTGATGATGCGAGTCGGGCGTGCAGGCACGAAACAGGCTTTCGCCGTCTTGCTGCAGCGAATCGGCATCGCCGGCTCCGGCGAGGTCAGCCAGGGCGCGATAGACCGTCGCCAGACCGATCGCGCTGCCCGCGTCGCGCAGCGCGGTGTGCAGCGCTTGGGCGCTCACGAAGCCCTCTGACTGGGTCAGAGCATCCCGCACCGCTTCTCGCTGCCACGTATTGCGCTTCATGGTGGCCATTCTAACTTCGGCCACCTGAACTTGTCATGGCTAGGGGTGCAGCAACGCGCGACGCCCGGCGCCCCCCACTAGCCCGGCGCGAGCCAATGACGCGACAAACGAGGTAGATCAGAAAGGAAATCGTCGTAATGTACGGGCTGATCGGCAATGAACCACCGATAGCCAAGAGCACACCGCCCGTTGCCGAGACAAACCCAAAGATCATGCTGAGCACAGGAACCAGGCGCGGCGATGACGACACTCGCATCGCGGCCGCTGCCGGCGTCACGAGCAGTGCCATCACTAGCAAAGCGCCGATGATCTGTACGGCAACCGCGACCATCAGGCCCAGCAGCACCATGAAGCCCAGCGCTAGTGCCCTCGAGGGCACCCCGCGGGCCGCTGCCACCTCGGGATCGAGACTGTCGAATGTCAGCGGACGCCACACGACAAACAACGCTGCTAAGACGACCACGCTGATCACGATCAGCAGGCCAAGTTGCTCGCTGTCCACAGAAATAATCTGCCCAGTGAGGAGACCGAACTTGTTGCCGCTGCGTCCGGTATAGAGCGCCAAGAAGAGGATTCCGAGCCCCATCCCGAATGGCATAAGCACCCCAATGATCGAGTTTCGATCGCGGGCCTTTGCCCCGAGCATCCCGATCAGAAGTGCAGCCACGAGTGAGCCAAGCAATGACCCCGCCACCACGTTGACGCCGAAGAGCAATGCTGCCGCCGCCCCCGCGAAGGAGAGTTCACTGATGCCGTGCACTGCGAACGCCATGTCGCGCTGCATTACAAAGACACCGATGAGACCACCGGCGATGCCAAGCACCGCTGCAGCAACGAGCGAGAATCGCACGAGGTCGAGCAGTTTGCCATAGTCGCTGAAGTTCACGACCTGGCCCAAGAATTCGTCGAACGTCATGCGATCTCCTCCTCATGGTGGTGATCACCGAGGGGGGTTCCGGCCACAATAACGCGACCGCCGACGCGAACGACCTCGACGGGAGTGCCGTACAGCTCACTCAACACGTCACTGCGCAAGACTTCTTCCGGCGTACCGATCGTGAATTTTCCGCCGGCTAAGTACAGAACGCGGTCGACCATACTCAGGATGGGGTTCACATCGTGGGTCACAAAAAGCACGGCAGTATCGTGCTCTCGACGACGCCGGTCGATTAGCTCAGAAACACCACGCTGATGTTGCAGGTCAAGACTCAACAGTGGTTCGTCGCAGAGCAACAACACCGGATCTGCAGCCAAGGATTGAGCCACTCGCAAACGCTGCTGTTCACCACCGGAGAGCGAACCGAGAGGTTGGCTGGCATAGTCGGTAGCGCCTACGTCAGCGATGAGCTCATCGACACGACCCTTCACCGCACGGGGGAGTGTTGGAACTCCAAAGCGATGGCCATTCACGCCGAGCGTCACTAAGTCGCGGCCACGCAACGGTGTGCCGGGTGCCGCCAGCTTTTGCTGCGGAATGTAGCCGATGCAACGATCGCCGCGACGAACAGGATGCCCCGCAACGGAAATCGTGCCGGCATCAAGCTTTTGCTGGCCCAGGATCGTCTTAAGCAGACTGGATTTGCCCGAGCCATTGGCGCCGAGCACTGCGATGAACTCTCCCGGAGCTACATCCACATTCAGCCCTGACCAGAGCGTGCGCGCGCCAAAGCTGAGCACCCCATCACGGATGCTCAGCACGGGAACTGCCGCGGGCGCCGAAGCGTCCGCGGCAGTTCCGGGTAAAGAGGGCGAAGCGCTCACCGGGTTGTCGCCATTACGGGACAAGAACCACCGCGAGTGCATCCAAGTTCGATGACATCCACTCGATGTAGTCTGCACCCTCGGGCAGCGTCTCGGTGAATGACACTACGGGAAGTCCAGCCTCTTCGGCAGCTTCACGAACGCGTTCCGTCTCCGGGCTCGCGGTCTGCTCGTTGTAGGCCAAGACCGCCACGTGATCAGATTCGACCAACTCGAGCACTTCGAGGAGCGCTGCCGGCGGAACGTCCGCGCCTTCCTCGATCGCCTCGGTGAAGTCGGAGGACGTGTCGTCGTGAAGGCCCACTGCCTCAAGCAAGTAGACCGCAACAGGCTCTGTCACAGCAGCACCCTGACCCTCAGCCGTTTCCGCGATCGAGTCAGCTTGCTCTTCAAGGCCTTCGAGGTCAGAGAGGAACGATTCGAGGTTTGTCTCAAATGCGTCGCTGTTCTCGGGGCTTAGCTCCGCGAGTTCCTCGGCAATGTGCTCCGCAACGTGCTCGATTGCGTGGAAGCTGTACCAAATGTGTTCGTTGAAGCCCTCGATGTGATCGTGGTCGTCATGCTCTTCTTCGTCGGCATGCTCGTCTTCGTCAGCATGCTCTTCTTCGTCAGCATGATCGTCTTCATCGGCGTGCTCTTCTTCGTCAGCATGATCGTGATCGTCTTCGTCCTCCTCAAGCAACCCAGATGCTTCCACCGCGTTGATCAAGTGGGCTTCGGAACCGGCAGCTTCGTACAGCGCTTCAGCGAAGGGGTCGTATCCGCCACCGTTGAGGACCACAAGGTCAGCTTCGGAGACAGCGAGCTGGTCCTGAGCCGACGCTTCGTAGCTGTGGGGATCTTGAGCCGGGTTATCGATCAAGCTCGTGACGGTAACGGCGTCGCCACCGATCGTGGCAGCGATGTCACCGTAAACGATCGTGGACGCGACGACGGAAACCGTGCCGTCGTCTTCGGCGGGCTCAGTGGTCGAGCATCCGGCGAGGGTAAGCGCGGAGACCGCAAGCACGGCCCCAGCGGTCAGCGCGCGCGAGCGCGGAGTTGCAGAAAAGGCGGAGGTGAAGCGAGACAAGGGAGTGTCCTTCGAAAGCTGTAGATGATAGCGGTAATGAGATTCGTTATCAACAGAATACACCCGCACGATGGTGACGGCGAATCAGCCGACATCCATGCCCGCTGGCTACGCTCAAGGAGCACTGTGATGGGCACAGAAAGAGGGCGCGCGATGTCACCGAAGACCACCAACTGGGCGGGCAACCTCACCTACGGTGCCGAAACGATCCTGCAGCCGACTACAGCGGCTGAAGTGCAAGAACTTGTTGCCCGCTGGCCGCGCGTGCGAGCGCTCGGCACCCGGCACTCCTTCACCGACATTGCGGATACGCCCGGAGCGCTCGTCAGCCTGGCTGGGCTCGAATCTGGCATCCGCATCGATACGGCATCGATGACCGTCAGTGTCACCGGGGGCACCAGCTTCGGCATCCTGATCGATGAATTGCAACGCCACGGGTTCGCCCTCCACAACACGGGGTCGCTGCCGCACATCTCGGTCGCCGGCGCGACCGCAACGGGCACCCATGGCTCCGGAGACGGCAACGGCATCCTCTCCACGGCAATCGCTGAAGTCGAAGTCGTCACTGCCGACGGCACGCTCGTGAAGGTCGATCGCTCCAGTGATGACCTGCCAGCGCTGGCTGTGGGCCTCGGTGCATTTGGCATCATCACGCGCGTGAGCCTCGACATCCAACCCAGTTATGTCGTTCGTCAAGATGTGTACCGCTTTGCCCCCTGGGAGACCGTGCTGGCTCAACTGGATGAGGTGATGGCGAGCGCCTACAGCGTGAGCCTCCTTGCTGACTTCGCGAGCCCGACCGTGGCGCAGATCTGGCTCAAGACGCGCCTCGATGACGGCGCTGAGCCACCCGTGGCATCCGCTCTGTTCGGTGGTTCTTGGTATGACGACGCTGACGAACTCACTCCCGAGAACGTGAACCAGCGCGCAAGCGTGCCCGGCCCGTGGTCAGAACGGATGCCGCACTTTAGCCTCGACGGCCAACCCTCTAACGGCGGCGACGAGTTGCAAAGCGAGTACTACGTAGCGCGGGAGCACGGCGTTGAGGCGCTGGAGGTACTGCGAACCCTGGGCGCCCAGATCTCGCCCCACCTGCTGATCTCCGAGATTCGCACTGCCACCGCCGACTCGCTGTGGATGAGCCCCGCCTACCAGCGCGACGTTCTCTGCATTGGCTTCACGTGGGCGAAGCACCCGGCCGAGGTCGCAGCGCTACTGCCGGTCATCGAAGAGGCTCTGGCGCCCCTCGCGCCGCGGCAGCACTGGGGCAAGCTATTTCACTACGGCGCCGACGTCATCCGTGAACGCTTCCCGCGAAGCACCGATTTCGTCGCACTTCAGCGAGAGTACGACCCGCACGGCAAGTTCTGGAATCCATTTCTCGAACGAACCCTCGGGCCGCGCTAGCGCGCTACTTCGTCTTTTTCGCGGCCGCCGGATCGACATCGGGCCGGTGGCCCTTTTCGTTCCACGTCTTGAGAATCGCCCAACCGACCGCAGCGATCGGCACGGCCAGTACGGCGCCCACAATGCCGCCTAGGATCGTTCCGGCGGTCAACGCCACCAAGATCACCAGCGGGTGGATGCTCAGGGACTGTGCCATCACGACGGGCTGCAAGAAGTTGCCCTCGAGCTGATTGACCAACACAACGATGCCCAGCACGATGAGCGCCACGACCCAGCCGTTCGTCACGAGCGCGACAACGGCGGCCAGGATGCCGGCGACGGTCGCACCGACGAGCGGGATGAACGCACCCAAGAAGACGATTACCGAGAGGGGCAACGCGAGCGGCACCTGCAAGATCGCGAGACCGATGCCGATACCGAGGGCGTCGACGGCAGCCACCGTTGCGGTTCCTCGTACATAGCCACCGAGAGTGCGAACGGCCGTGTGACCGATGCGGTGCCCTCGTGCGAGGCGTTCGCCTGACATCGGACGAAGGAAGAACTCCCAAATGCGGTCGCCATCCTTGAGGAAGAAGAACAGGATGACCAAGCCGAGCAAGATTCCGGTGACAACCTGAGCCGCTGCCGACACTCCCTGAATAGCGCCGAGGCCGAAGGTCGCGCTCGTGACAAAGTCGATTACCGCGTTCCAGGCATCGTCAAGGGCGGTCTGATCAATGGGGAAGGGGCCATCGAGTGCGAAGTTCTTGAGCTGTTCGAAGCCTTCAACAGCCGAGTCAGATAGCTCGGACCACTGGTCTTCTACCGCGAACACCACGGCAGTGACTAGGCCACCGAACAGCGCGATTCCGCCGAGCAGCGCGATCCAGGTCGACAGCGCTCGGCCCACACCGCGGCGGCGCATCCACACCACGATCGGGCTCGCGGCCGCAGCGAAGATCAGCGCGATCAGTACCGGAATGACGACGAGCTTGAGCTGCGTGAGAGCAAAAACGATCACCGAAACAAGCGTGAGCAGCAAGAGGACTTGCAGTGCCCGAATGGACCAGGCGCCGAGGCGGTCTGTCCACAACTCTTGGATTCCGGGGCGCGCGGAATCGGATGCCGACACTTCGGTCGAAGGCTTCTTTCTGAAGATCATGCGGCTACATTACCTACCGCTTCACCTGTTGTGGTGAAGCTGAGGCTCGTTGTTGCCTAACGCTCAGCTATTAGTCGAGCAGCAGCGCAGGTTCTTCAAGAACACTCGCGAGGTCGGCGACGAAGCGGCTAGCGACATCCCCATCGACGATGCGGTGGTCGAAGCTTGCGCTCACGGTCGTCACGTAGCGGGCGCGTACTTCGCCATCGACAACCCACGGCTTCTGCTTGATCGAACCAAGCGCCACGATTGCAGCCTCTCCGGGGTTGATGATCGGCGTACCCGTATCCATGCCGTACGAACCGATGTTGGTGATCGTGATCGTGCCGTTCGACATCTCGGCGGGCTGCGTCTTGCCATCGCGCGCGGTGAGCGTGAGCTGTTCAAGGGCCTTGGCGAGGTCGATGAGGCTCAAGTCTTGAGCGTCCTTGATGTTTGGCACGATGAGACCGCGCGGGGTTGCCGCGGCGATACCAAGGTTCACGTAGTGGTGAACGATGATCTCTTTGTCCGTCCAGCTGGAGTTCACGGTGGGGTTGCGGCGCACGGCCCAGTTCACGGCCTTGGCCATGATCAGCAGTGGGCTCACGCGCACGCCAGCGAAATCGGGGGAGTTCTTGAGACGCTTCACGAACTCCATGGTTCGCGTGGCATCCACGTCGGTAAAGACGCTCACGTGCGGCGCGGTGAAAGCACTGTGCACCATGGCCTTAGCGATGGCCTTGCGCACACCCTTCACGGGAATGCGCTCTTCGCGCTCGTCGCCCCACGCGGGAGTTTCGATGTTGCGGAAGACGCTCGCCTGCGACGCATGACGAATCACATCTTCGCGCGTGGTCTCGCCAGCGAGACCGGTGGCAGCAACCTCCGCGAGTTCAACCCCGAGGTCCTTGGCCAGCTTGCGAATCGGCGGCTTGGCAATGATCGGGCTCGCGAACGACGCGGGCACGGATGCCGGGCGCGGCTTCGACGCGCTGGTGGCCGTCGCGGTGGCGTCGGCCTTGGCCGGTTGCCCGCCCTTGCGGCGACGCGAGCTCACGTGGCCGCCAGTGCCGTAGCCCACGAGCACGGCTCCGGGCTTGTCATCTTCGTTAGCAATAGTGGATGCCGTGTCAGCGACAGCAGCGGCAGCGTCATCCGCTGCACTGCTCTCAGTACCGACGTCGGACATCATGCCGTGGCTTTCGTCTTCACCCGAGCCGGGTGCGGTCAGCTCAACCGAGCCCCCGACGGACTTCACGCTGATGATCGGGGTGCCGACCTCGACGGTCGCGCCTTCCTCGACCAGAAGCTTCTGCACGGTGCCGGCAAACGGCGAGGGCAGCTCGACGAGCGACTTCGCGGTCTCGATCTCGACGAGCACTTGGTTGACGGTGATCTCGTCACCGGGCGCAACCTTCCAGGAGACGATCTCGGCTTCAGTCAGACCCTCGCCCACATCGGGGAGAGGAAATTCAGATACGGCCACGGGGGCCTCCTTCGTCAGTAGGCCAATGCCCGGTCAACAGCATCCAAGATGCGGTCAACACTGGGCAAGTACACGGATTCCAGCTTGGCGGGAGGGAACGGGAGGTCGTAGCCACTCACCCGCAGCACGGGGGCTTCGAGTGAGTAGAACGCGCGCTCGGTTACCGTGGCGGCAACCTCTGAGCCCACGCTGACATTCCCGGGTGCCTCTTGAACAACAACGACGCGGCCCGTTTTTTGGGCGGATGCCACAATCGGGTCGTAGTCGATGGGAGAGAGCGATCGAAGGTCAACAACCTCGACGCTCGTGCCTTCTTCAGCAGCGAGTTCTGCCGCCTGCAGCAGGGTGGAGACGATAGCGCCGTGACCTACGAGCGTCACTTCGGTGCCCTCGCGAACCACCCGGCTGGCGTGAGTGGCAATGCCGCTCGACTCGCGATCGACCTCACCCTTCTGCCAGTAGCGCGACTTGGGCTCGAAGAACATGACGGGGTCATTGCTGGCAATGGCTTCTTGAATGAGCCAGTAAGCATCGTGCGGAGTGGCCGGGCTCAGCAGGCGCAGCCCCGCAGTGTGCGCAAAGTACGCCTCCGGGCTTTCCTGGTGATGCTCAACCGCGCCGATGTGACCGCCGTAGGGAACACGAATCACGACGGGCATTTGCAGCGTGCCCTCGTGGCGAGCAGTCAGCTTGGCCAGTTGAGACGTGATCTGGTCGAAGCCGGGAAAAATGAAACCGTCGAACTGAATCTCGCACACGGGGCGGAATCCGCCCATCGCCAGCCCGATCGCGGTACCCACGATGCCGGACTCAGCCAGCGGAGTATCAAGAACGCGCTTGTCGCCGAATTCGGACTGCAGCCCCTCGGTGACACGGAAGACGCCGCCGAGCGGACCAATGTCTTCGCCCATCAGGAGCACGCGGTCGTTAGCGCCCATGGCGGCACGCAGACCCTCGTTGAGAGCCTTCGCCATTGTCATGGTTTCAGTCATTAGTTGCCCTCCTCAAACGATGCCTCGAAGTCGGCGAGCGCTTGGCGCTGCGCATCCATCACGGGGTGAGGGTCGGAATAGACGTGGTCAAAGAGCGTGGAGGTTGCCGGAACTGGCAGCTCAAGAATGCGCTTGCGGATGTCGGCGGCGAGGTCGTCGCCTTCCGTTGCGAGTTCGTCAAAGAAACTTTGGCTCGCGCCGCGGGCCCGCAAATACGTTTCGAAGCGAGTGATGGGGTCACGTTGCGCCCAGAACTCGAGCTCGCTGTTGTCGCGGTACTTCGAGGGGTCGTCGCTCGTGGTGTGGGCACCCATGCGGTAGGTGAGGGCCTCAATGAAGCGGGGTCCCTCGCCGGAGCGGGCGGCATCCAAGTTGGCCTGGGTTACGGCGAAGCTCGCAAGAACGTCGTTGCCGTCGATTTGAACGCTCGGGATGCCGAAGCCTTCGCCGCGCAGGTAGAGCGGGGTGCGCGACTGGCGCGACACGGGAACCGAGATTGCCCAGTGGTTGTTCTGCAAGAAGAAGACTTGCGGGGTTTGGTAGCTGGCGGCGAAGACCATTGCTTCGCTCACATCACCCTGGCTCGTGGAGCCGTCGCCGAAGTAGACCATGACGGCGGCGTCCTTCTCGGGGTCACCTGTTCCGCTGCGGCCGTCGAGGTTCATTCCCATCGCGTAGCCCGTGGCGTGCAGAGTCTGCGAGCCAATGACGAGCGTGTAGAGGTGGAAGTTGTCGTGCTCTTTCGGGTCCCAGCCACCGTGGCTGAGGCCGCGGAACATCGAGAGGATCGTGATCGGATCAACGCCGCGCATGAGCGCGATGACGTGCTCCCGGTAGGAGGGAAAGAGGTGATCTTGCGGCTTCGCGGCCAGAGCCGAACCCACTTGAGCAGCCTCTTGGCCGTGACTCGGCACCCAGAGGGCAAGTTGACCTTGACGCTGCAGGTTGGCGGCCTCGATATCGAAGCGGCGCATCACCACCATGTGGCGGTGAAACTCCTGAAGAGCGTCGTCACTGAGCTTGTCTACATACGGGAGGTACTGTTCGCTGGCATCGCTGTGAACGAGCGTGCCCTCGGGAGACAGCAGCTGAACCGTCGCGGCGGTATAAGACATTCGACTAATCTAACGCGGCTAGGGTCAGTTCGTTTTCCGTGAAGCGACAACCTCTTGGGCTGCCCTTAGGAGTTTCTCCACAGATTCGGCTTCGCCAACGCTGATTCGCAGGCCTTCGCCGAGGGCTCGAACGACGATGCCGTGGCTGCGGAAAACCTCGGCAGCCCAGTCGGTTACTGCCCCAGTGGGCAACCACACGAAGTTGCCGCTGGGCGTCGGCACCGCCCAGCCCTGCCCGCGAAGCCCCGCCACGATCTGCTCGCGCACCTCGTTAATCTGGCTCACTCGCTCCAACAATTCATCTTCATGTTCGAGGGATGCGATGGCAGCTTTCTGAGCAAGCTCCGTAACCGAGAGCGGAATCGCTACCGCTCGCGCCGCATCCATCACGTATTCGGGGCCAATGGCGTACCCAATACGCAGGCCAGCGAGGCCGTAAGCCTTAGAGAAGGTGCGCAGCAATACGAGGTTGGGGTACTGGCCCACAAGGGTTTCTCCCCGCACGGCCTCGGGGTCTGCCACGAACTCGCGGTAGGCCTCGTCGAGAACGACAAGCACGTTCTCGGGAACGGTGGCCATGAAATCACGGAATTCGGCATCCGTCACGACGGTGCTGGTGGGGTTGTTGGGGCTACAGACGATCACCACACGAGTGGATGTCGTAATTGCAGCGCTCATGGCAGCAAGGTCGTGCCGGTGATCGGCCTGATTCGCGACCTGCACGCTCCTGGCTCCGGCGGAGGACACCAGCAGCGGGTAAGCCTCGAAACTGCGCCAGGCATAAATGACTTCGTCACCGGGGGCGGCGGCGGCGCTGACGAGTTGGGCGAGCACGGCAACGGAACCGGCTCCTACTTGAACGCTGTCGGCGGTGACGCCGAAGCGTTCTGCCAGTTGCGTGCGCAATTCGAGGGCGGAGGCGTCGGGGTAGCGGTTGATCGAGTGCGTCGATAATTGCGCCAGCACTGAGGGCAATGGCTCGTAGGGGTTTTCGTTGGAGGACAGCTTGAAGGCATCCGCTGCGGCGGGCGCCCCCTGACGGTAGGGCACGATGGCGGCAATTTCGGGGCGGAGCTGTACTCGTTTGCTGGTCACGTCACCAGCCTAGAGGCGAGTAACCATTGCGGCTTCCTAATTTTGGGGTGCATAGTTGATGCATGAGAATCATCGTGCGCTTGCTGATCAACGCTCTTGCTTTGTGGCTTACGACGGTGGTTGTCGCCGGGGTTGAGATTGTTCCTTTCTCCCCTGGGGGAACCCTTGAGGTCGTGCTGACCTTCTTGCTCGTCGCCGCCGTCTTCGGAATCGTCAATGGAGTGCTCGGCAACCTCATTCGAATCGTTGCCTTCCCGCTGTATGTTCTGACCCTTGGCCTGCTCGCTCTCGTGGTGAATGGTCTTCTCCTTCTGCTGACGAGCTGGATCTCGAGCCTGTTCGGCTTCGGACTCGTCGTCAATGGATTCTGGTGGGGCGTACTCGGCGCTCTCGTGCTCGGTCTTATCAGCTGGTTCATCGGCATCTTGGTTCGCCCGATCGTCGGCAAGAACCGCTAGGGCTGCACCCGCTCGAACTCGTAACTCGTCACCGTCGTCGAGGCATCGTCGTAAGTCTTCGGCGTAATGCGTGCGATCGCCGCCTGAAGTTCATCGCTGCCGTCGATATCCATGAGTTGAGCCGTGTCACGGTATTCACTCAATTGATGTGCGGGAGCAAGAACCCCCTCGGGTAACTGTCTTCCTCCGAAGGCTTCGCGGGTCACAATCGTTGCGTGCTGGTTGTCTTGGGAGCCGCCTGCAGCGGGAACGATGTCATCCTCATGCTCGACAAGTACGGCATTCACTCCGGCCGGAATAGGAATCTGGCCGGTGTTTCCACCGAACGTCAGAACTCCCGTGACGTTGTAGTCGCCGGTCGCCGCGATCATCGCGGCAACGGCACCACCCTGCGAGTAACCGTTGAGCATCACCTCGCTTTCGGCCGTGATCCCAGCCTCCTCCATCGCCATCAGCACGGCCTTCATCGCCGCCGCCTCCTGACCGGCAGCGAGGTTGACGTTGCTTGAACCATCAAAAGGCTGCGCGGAGTCTCCAAATGCGAAGTCCACAGTGCCGCCGATGTAGACCTCGAAGGTGTCTTCCTCTCCGGGGCGCGAGGTCTTTTCGACGCGCACTTGGAAGGGACTCTCTTCGGTGTGCTGAGGAATTCGCTCGGCCCGCTCGTCGACGGTCTGTGCTGGCTTCACTGGTGTCGTGTCGGTTCTACTCACGAGCGCTACGGGAGTTTCGGCCATCATCCCCGCCACTCCTGCCAAGCGTCCGACGCCCGCCGCTGATGACGACAACCCAATCAGTCCTGCAGCGCTCAGCAACGCCACGAGCGACGGCGGTAACCCGCTTGCCCCGGCAACAATCTCGTCGACATTCATCACGCCCAAGCGCACCGTCTGCACGAAGAGTGGGTCAGAAATCAGGGCGTTGAGCCCCGCCATGAGCTCCTTATCGGCCAGCAACTCTGCGGGTTGGCGCCCTGTCACCAACGCTGCCGCTGTGAAGCCGAACAGTATCGGCAAGCCAACAAGGCTGGCCCCCCAAACCAGAAGGTGTTTCGGGAACAAGAATCCGAACAGCGCAGCGGCTTCGGCGGTGAACTTCCGGCTCAGCCCCTCGGCAATGGCCTCCGCCATGCCGTAGCTTTCCGCGGCAAATCGCACCAAGCTGCTCAGCCTCTCCGCGCGCTGCGCGAGCGACTGAAGCTCAGCGAACGCGCAATCGAGATCGTTCTCCGCGAGTGCGGCAGCGGTGGGGATGCCCAACGTCACGAGCTGATTCGTCGTGAGCCGAGCATCCACCATCGAAACCGCGCCCGCGATGTCTCGCGACATACTCGCAGCGCGGTGTAGCGCACTCGCGCTGATGAGCATTTCAGTGGTGGCGACGGAGACACTGCCGCCTCCCGAGATGGTGAGACTATCCGACATAGGAACCCATCTGACTGGCGGCCATCACGGTTCGATTTTCCGCAGCCTCGATCAACCTGCGAACGCAGGCAAGGTCGCTATGCAACTCTCCAACCCCGGCATCGAAAAGCTGCTGAGCAGGTCCGCGCCAGTCAATGCTGGCGTCGGGTAAGAGGCTCGTCACATAGGTCAGTCGTTCGAGAATCATGCGGAGTTGTTGCGCTTGAAAGTCGAGGGCATCGAGAGCCATCGCATTGGGGGGAGTCGTCATTTCCTACCTTTCGAGAAGACAACTCTCGCTAAACAGCGCTCCACAACACGGTGACCACCAGCTTTCGGTTGAGAGAATCCAGCACCCACCGCTGTTGAGGAGGTGAAACTGCGACACAATGAGGCATGACCTTCGAGCGAGTACTCTCTGACTCGACTACGTTCCGAATCTGTTTCGTGTGCACCGGAAACATCTGCCGGTCACCGATGGCGGAAGCAGTTTTCCGAGACCTCGTCGCTCAGGCCGGTCTCGAGAACCACATCGCCGTCACGTCAGCAGGAACTGGCGATTGGCATGTGGGTGAAGCTGCCGACGATCGCACCATTAACGCCCTTGCAGCACGCGGCTACAATGGTTCTGGGCATCGCGCCCGCCAGTTCGACCCCGAATGGTTTGACAAGTTCGACCTCATTGTCGCGTTCGATCGAGGACAGGAACGAATTCTGCGCACGTGGGCACCCAACGATCAAGACCGGTCGAAAGTGCAGCCCATGTTGAGCTTTGACAGCGAACTCGCTCCGCTCATTGACGTGCCAGACCCCTACTATTCGGATGCCGCACTTTTTGATCATGTCCTCGGCATGATTGAGCAGGCTTGCGGCTCACTATTTCGTCAGATCACGCCAGGTATCTCGGCATCCACCGCAAACAACTAGGGAGCCCCATGAGCCCGTTGCCCGTTCAACCACTGAGCCCCCTCGATGGCCGCTACCGTCCCGCCGTTTCGGCCCTGGGCGAGCACCTCTCCGAGGCTGGCCTCAACCGGGCCCGCGTGCACGTTGAAGTCGAATGGCTGATTTTCCTCACGAGCAAGAGCCTGTTCGGTTCGAGCCCAATGAGCGCCGACCAGGTCACCGCCCTGCGCGCCTTCGCCACCGATTTTGGCCAAGAGCAGATCGATGAACTCGCTCGCCTCGAAGCCACCACCCGCCACGACGTCAAGGCCGTCGAGTATCTGGTGCGCGCCAAGCTCGACGAGCTAGGCCTCAGCGCGATCGCTGAACTCACTCACTTCGCCGCCACGAGCGAAGACATCAACAACCTCTCTTACGCGCTCACCATCTCGGATGCCGTACGCGAAGTCTGGCTGCCCAAGTTCCGTACCGTGATCGATGCCCTTCGCGCGCAGTCCGAGCTCATGCGCGACAACGCGATGCTCGCTCACACCCACGGTCAGCCGGCGACGCCGACCACCATGGGCAAAGAGTTCGCGGTCTTCGTATACCGTCTCGACCGCATCCTGACTCGCATTGAAGGCATCAGCTACCTCGGCAAGTTCAGCGGTGCAACTGGCACGTTTGCCGCTCACCTCGCTGCAGACCCCGAGCAGAACTGGCCAGCCCTCTCGAAGGAGTTCGTGGAGTCCCTCGGGCTCGACTGGAACCCGCTGACCACGCAAATCGAATCGCACGACTGGCAAGTGGAGCTGTACCAGGCCACGAGCCACGCCAACCGCGTGCTGCACAACCTCTGCACCGACGTGTGGTCGTACATTTCGATGGGCTACTTCCGCCAGATTCCGCAAGCGGGCGCGACCGGCTCGTCGACGATGCCGCACAAGATCAACCCGATCCGCTTCGAGAACGCTGAAGCCAACCTCGAGCTCTCGAGTGCTCTTCTTGAGTCGCTCGCTCAGACTCTCGTTACTTCACGACTTCAGCGTGACCTCACCGACTCCACGACGCAGCGCAACGTGGGTGTCGCATACGGTCACTCGCTGCTCGCTCTCGACAACATCGAGCGCGGCCTCAAGGAGATCGCCCTTGACCCGGTGGCTCTCGACGCTGATCTCGACAGCAACTGGGAGATCCTCGGCGAGGCCATCCAGACGGTCATTCGCGCCGAGGTCACTGCCGGTCGCAGCACGATCAGCGACCCCTACGCCATCCTCAAGGAACTCACGCGCGGCAAGCGCATCAACTCCGTCGACCTCACCGAGTTCATCTCAGGGCTCGACATCGGTGCCGATGCCAAAGCCCGCTTGCAGGCGCTCACGCCGGCGACCTATGTCGGCCTTGCGAGCTCGCTCGTCGACTACCTGGGCGACACCAAGTAGTTCACGCTCTATAGAAGGCCGGCCTCTTCGTGAGGCCGGCCTTTAGTGTTTCCGCCCGTGATCACTCTGTTCGACAGGTGCGATTGGGTCGTATTATTCAGGCGGTGGATGCCCTACGGTGCATCGGGCTCCTCTGAAAAGTACGGACCAAAGTCACTCAATCGGTACTGCACGCCCTTGAACGTGCAGCGGTTGTAACCGTCGCCCCTGCGCATGCCAAGCCCGTACGGTCTCCACGCGAGAACCGCTTCAATCGCGAGGAGAACTACCGGATCACGGTCTTGCGCAGAATCAAAGTAGACCGGGCTCAGGCCCATCTTGAGCTGCCCTATCGGACTAGTGCCGAAGGCTCCAAGCTCAATGTTGTACCAAGGGTCAGGTTTGTCGAGATCCTGCTCGATGTCGCCTACATGGCGCCAGGTGTTTCCCCTGGCAGAGTCCGTCATCTTCGTATCTGACTCACTCAGCTGAAACATCAGCGCCCCTCATCGTCAAAGTACGAACCAAAGTCACTCAATCGGTACTGCACGCCCTTGAACGTGCAGCGGTTGTAACCGTCGCCGCGACGCATCCCGAGCCCATGGGGCTCCCAAGCGAGAACCGCTTCAATCGCAAGAAGAACTACCGGATCACGGTCTTTCGCAGAATCAAAGTAGACCGGGCTCAGGCCCATCTCGAGCTGACCTATCGGGCTAGTGCCGAAAGCTCCGATTTCTATGTTGTACCAAGGCTCGGATTCACCCCGCTGCTGCTCTACGCGATACTCATAGGGAACCTCCACCCCGTCGACGGTGATCGCAACGATGGTCACCAAGCCTTGCTCTATCCGACCCACCACCCGCCAGCTGAGCCCCCGCTCGGAATCTGTCATTTCCGTCGATGAACCGTTCGTCTGGAACATAGGAACCCCTTATCGTCGTTGCAGGCGATGAATACTCACGACATTACCTGCAGGGGTGCGGCCCCTTGGGACGGGACGGCCGCCGGGGCTAACGATGTCGTCGTGAGGCAGCGTTAGTAGTACACAGCGAGCGCACCGTTGGGGCCGTCGATGACGTGAACGGGTGTGTCAAAGATTCGGGTGAGCACGTCATCGGTCAAAATCTCAGCGGGCGTTCCGAATTCGGTGACTTGGCCGTCTTTGACGGCGCAAATATGGTCAGCGTAGTGCCCCGCAAAGTTGATGTCGTGGAGCACGATGATGATGGTGCGGCCGAGTTCTTGCGCGGCGCGCTTGAGGTGGCGCATCATCTGGACAGAATGCTTCATGTCGAGGTTGTTGAGGGGCTCATCGAGCAGCACGTATTCGGTGTCTTGCGCGAGCACCATGGCAACGTAGGCGCGCTGGCGTTGTCCGCCTGAGAGCTCGTCAAGATAGCGGTCTTGCAGGCCTTCAAGGTTCAGAAAGGTGATGGAGTTGTTGATTGCCACCTCATCCGCTTCGGTCAGTCGACCTTGCGAATACGGGAAGCGGCTGAACCCCACGAGCTGACGCACCGTGAGGCGGGCGATGAAATGGTTCTCTTGCCGCAGGATCGCGATGATCTTGGCGAGGTCTTTCGACTTAGTCTTCGCGACGTCGTAGCCCGCGACTTCGATGTGGCCGGAGTCAATCCCGAGCAAGCGACCGATCATGGTTAGCAGCGTGGATTTGCCCGCACCGTTCGGGCCCACCAGCGCCGTAATGCCGCCCTCGGGAATCGTGAGGTCGACGGGGCCAATGGTGATTTCGTGGCCGTAGCTTTTGCCCACATTGTTCAGGGTGATCACAGTCGTCCCTTTCTCAGAATGACGATGAGGAAGACGGTTCCTCCGACAAGTTCAACAATGATCGACACCACTCCTTGCGCGTAAAACAGGTTCTTCATTACGAAATACGCGCCACCCAAGACCACGAACCCGGCCAACACCGCGATCGGGAAGATGCGGCGATGGTCGTAGGTGTCCGCGAATTGGTAGGCGAGCGTCGCGACCAGAAACCCAAAGAAGGTCATCGGGCCGACGAGCGACGTCGAGACAGCCATCAGAATCGAGACGAAGAACAGCACGCGCATGATCTCGAACCGGTAGCTGATTCCCAAGTTCGTGGCGGTGTCAGAACCCAGCGCAATGATGTTGAGGCGGCGGCCTTGCGAGAGCAGCACGGTGCCGGCCACCAGGCACAGCACGAGCGAGATGGGCAGGTAGCTGGCATCCGCATTCGAAATGGAGCCGAACAGGCGGGCCGTCAGGATGTCGAACTCACTGGGCGTGAGCAGGCGCTGCATGAACGTCGACACTGCTCCCAGCCCGCCGCCGATGACGATGCCCACGAGCAGCATGATCTGCAGGTTGCCGTACTTTCCCGTGAGTAACCAGCCGTACAGCAGCAGCGAAAGCCCCACCATCAGCGCGATCTGAAGCAAGAATTGGGGGAGACCCTGTAGGGCGACGATGCCGCTGATGCCGAGGAAATACACCGAAGAGGTTTGAACGGCCACGTACAGCGATTCGAAACCCATGATGGATGGCGTGAGAATCCGGTTGTTCGTTACGGTCTGAAAACTCACGGTTGCAATCGCCTGACAGAAGGCCACGACCGCAATCACGATCACGTTGGTGGCGCGCAGTTCAGCGATGAGCCAGAAGCCGTCGGTGCCCACCGGCATTGGGTTGTCCCACGCCAACAGGCCGACGGCGATCGAGACAGCCGCCACGCTCAGGATGCTGAGGAGTATCCAGTAGCGGCGTCGTGCCTTGACCGTGGGGAATGGGCCAGTCACGCCGGGCGCCCCGACTGCAATAGTCGGCTTCTCTTCAGCATGCACGGCGCTATGCACGGCGGCGCTGCTTCAACAGGAGGGCAATGAAGACGATCGCGCCCACAACACCCAAGATGAGCGAGACGGGAACTTCGAACGGCATGATGATCGTGCGACCGACGATGTCGCACACCGTCACGATCGCGATGCCCAGTAAACACACCCAGGGTAGGTTGCTGCGCAGATCGTCGCCACGGAACATCGACACGATGTTGGGAACGATCAGGCCCAAGAACGGCAGATTGCCCACGACAACGGTCACGACTCCGGTCGCGATTGCGATGAGCGCGGTGCCGATGAGCAAAATCTGGTTGTAGTTCACGCCGACATTGGTTGCGATGTCTTGGCCGAGCCCCGCGACGGTGAGCCGATCGGCGAAAAAGAAGATTGCAACGACCACGAGCGCAACGATCCAGAGGAGCTCGTACTGCCCGCGCATCACCGAGGTGAAGCTACCGGCGAACCACACGGAAAGGCTCTGAAGCATGTCCGTCGAGAGAGCGATGTAGGTGGAGATGGCACCGACCACCGAGCCGAGCATGATGCCGACGATCGGCACGATCAATGAGGAACGCAGCGTGACGCGGCGCAAGAAGAGGAAGAAGATTCCGGTGCCAATGAACGCGGCTACAACCGCACCGCTCATGCGGGCGAGGATGCTGGCTCCCGGAAAGAGGATCATGACGGTGAGCAGTCCAAGGCCAGCCCACTCGGTGGTGCCCGTCGTGGTCGGTTCCACGAAACGGTTTTGCGTCAGCAGCTGCATTACCAAGCCGCTCATCGCCATCGCGGCGCCCGCGAGCACTAGGGCAATCGTTCGCGGAACGCGCGTGATGGCGAACATTCTTTGGCCGTCATCCGCCCCGAAAATGTCGTAAACACCCGTGAAGAGGGAGGCGATCAGCAGCAGCACAACACCCACCGTCGCGAGCAGGAGTTTCCAGTCGAAGAGGGTGGTCGTGTTAGCGGGCCGCCGTCGGGCCAGTGTTGACGTCATCCGTGAGTGAGGGTTTCTGATTGAAGGCCAGAACCGTTCGGTGCTGAAGTTCGCCCGGGGGGGGCACGCTTCAGCACCGAACGGCGTGAGTAACGCTAGTTCTTGGCTTCTAGCGCGTCAGCGAGAGCGTTGAAGAACTCGGTGTAGGTCTGGATGCCTTCGTTCGTGTAGGTGTCGGCCGGCATGTATACGAGGTTGCTTTCCTTCACCGCGGTGACGCCCGAGAGCGCTTCGGAGTTCTCAAGAACTTCGCTGCCCTGCACGTAGGTGGGGTCGTCGGCGAGAATCGCGGCGTCGCGGTCCATAACGAGAATCCAGTCGGGGTTGGAGTCAGCGATTGCCTCTACCGAGATGTCGTCACCCTGGTGGTCTTCGCTGCTGTCATCGACATCCAGTGCCGCGGTGAAGTCGAAGATGTCAAAGAGCGGGCCGAGGGTACGACCGACGGTCGGAGCCGCGTATCCGATCTCTCCACCGGAGGTGATGACAGCCATCACGGAGTCTTCGCTGTTGTACGCCGCGTTCACGCGCTCGATAGCGGCATCGAAGTCAGCATTCAGCTGTTCGGCCTCTGCTTGCTTGCCGAAGATCTCACCCAGAACGGTGGTCTGGCGCTTGAGTTCGGCGTCAAAGGGCTCACCCTCGCGCGGGTCGAGGTTAACGACCACGGCGTCAGGCACGAGCTTGGCGAGGTCGTCGTGGTACGGCGCAAACCGCTGCCCGTTGATGATGACGTCGGGCTGGACGGCAACGACAGCTTCGAGGTCAGGCTCATTGTGATTACCGAGATCGATGATCGAGTCGTCTTCGGTGTAGGCAATCGTGCTGGGCATCAGGGCGACAGCAGCGGCACTGAGTTCGATTCCCCAGTCTGAGAGAGTTTCGAACGTGCGGTTATCGGTGGCCACGACCGAGGTAAGCGGCGTCATCAGCGTGTGGCTGCCATTGTTGTCCTCAAACTGAACGGATGCTTCTGCACCGTCTGAATCTGCAGCTTCAGGCGCCGCGGTGCTGCAGGCAGCAAGCGCGAGAGCCAGTACTCCGACGAGCACTCCGTGCCGAGTTCGTGAAAAGTTCATGATGTCCTTAGTTATTTCGGATGACCGAAAGCGGTCGGGCGTAAAAACGCAACACCCGCTGCAGCGAGTGTTGCTTAGGTAAGCCTAACCTTAATAAAGACGGGGAGTCAAAGAGCTTCGGGCGAAATTCTGAACCCCGGGCGCGCCGCAATTACGCCGCGCAGAACTACCCCTCGGCAGCGAGCTAGAACGGGAAGGAGCTAGTGCCCGGCTTCGCGATCCTGTTCGTCGAGATCGAGAAGTTCATTCTTGTCGGGGCGCACCGCGAGCGTGAGCATTGCGATAACGACCAGCGACACGATGAAGGCAACACCGGCGAAGATGAGGCCAAGCATCAGGTCGCGGGTAGCCATGAAAACCACCAGTCCCGTAAACAGCCCGAAAACTGCGGAGAGGCCGAGCATCTCTGCGGGGCGCGTGCGGTCACGCTTGTCTGGGGTAGTCACTGGTCCTCTTTCTCTTGCACGGCTGAAGTAACAGCATCATGATCGGTTGTGCTCCACTTGAGAGAGAGTGCAGCAATCACTAGGTACACACCAAGGATGGCCCAATAGGCTCCGAGAAGCCCGACTACCACGATGGATGCCGTGAGTTCACGGTCGATTCCATCCGGCCCCGTAAAGGGTTGGCTGAATCCCGGCGGCACGAGCAGCACCACGAGGGCGAGCAGCGCGGTGAGGCTACCGACGAAAACCCAGTCGCGCGATGATGCGTCGCGGCCGCGGCTGCGCAGCCCGAGGTAAAGCTCAATGAATCCGGTGATCGCGGCGAACGCGGTCAACAGGAAGACAAAATAGGCTTGCCCGCCGTTCGATGCAATGAACGCGGCGATGGCGGTAGCGATCGAAAGGACGCCCTGGGTAATCGTGAGGTTGCGCCCGATTCCACGGTGCGTGGAGAGCACGCTTGCGGTCAACAGCACGGCGCCGACGATAAGCGTGTAACTGGCCAGCGTGACAAGCCCGAGGCGCGACGAATGGTCAGCCGAGAACGTGATGACAACAGCGAGAATCAGCGCAGGGATGGCGCGGGCTAAGGGCACGTACCACGCAGTAGATGCAGGCAGCGGCTCGGTGTGAGCACTAGTCAAGCGATCGCCTTCTTTCTGAACAAGCGGGTGCTTCTAGTCTAGGCCGCTTGCAACGATCTCTTACCCTGGTGCTTAGGAGCCGGGCGGGAGGTCGACGAAGCGCGAGAAGTGACCGTGGAAGCCCACGGTGACGGTGCGTGTCGGTCCGTTACGGTGCTTGGCAATGATCAGGTCAGCTTCACCGGCGCGAGGGCTGTCTGCTTCGTAGGCGCTTTCACGGTGCAGCAGGATCACCATGTCAGCGTCTTGCTCCAGCGAGCCTGATTCACGAAGGTCGGAGAGCGCAGGCTTCTTGTCGGCTCGCTGCTCAGGACCACGGTTCAGCTGAGAGATAGCAATAACGGGAACTTCGAGTTCCTTGGCGAGAAGCTTGAGAGCACGCGAGAACTCGCTGACCTCTTGCTGACGTGATTCGACTTTCTTACCGCTCGTCATGAGCTGCAGGTAGTCGATGATGACCATGCGCAGGCCGACCTTTTGCTTGAGTCGACGGCACTTGGCGCGGATCTCAACCAGGGTCATGTTGGGGCTGTCGTCGATATAGAGCGGTGCATCGTTGATACGACCACGGGTCTGAGCGATCGTGGTCCAGTCGTTGGCGTGCACCGAGCCCTTACGCATGTGCTGCAGAGGAACGCTGGCTTCTGCCGACAACAAACGCATAGCGATTTCGCTTCGACCCATTTCGAGCGAAAACACAATCGAGGGCAGATCGTGATGGATGGATGCTGCGCGAGCAAAGTCCAAACCAAGAGTCGACTTACCAATAGCGGGTCGCGCGGCCAGAATGATCAACTGACCGGGGTGTAGACCGTTGGTGAGTTCATCGAGCTCAGCGAAGCCGGTGGGAACACCGATCATCTGGCCGTCGCGGCCGCGCGCTGCTTCGATTTCGTCGATAGCGCTTTCGACGGCCATCGTGAGGGGTACGTAGTCTTCGGTTTCCACGCCGCCGGTAACCGAGTAGATCTCGGCCTGGGCGTTGTTGACGAGGTCGAGCACTTCGCCCTCGCTGGCGTAACCCATCTGAACGATGCGGGTTCCCGCCTCCACGAGACGACGCAGTACAGCTTTCTCCGTAACGATGGTCGCGTAGAAGCCGGCGTTAGCCGCGGTAGGAACAAGTCCTGTCAGCGTGTGGAGGTACTCGACTCCACCCGCGCGGGAAAGTTCACCCGTTTTGGTGAGTTCGTCGGTGACGGCAATGACGTCGGTCGGTTCACCGTGAGAGTAGAGGGTGAGTACCGCGTTGAAGATCGTTTCGTGCTTGGGGACATAGAAGTCCACTCCGCGCACGGTCTCGATGACGTCGGCTACGGCATCCTTGCTCAGGAGCATTCCACCGATAGCGCTCTGTTCAGCGAGAAGGTCGTGGGGAGGAACGCGATCTCCTCGCGAGCCACCGCGAGATTCGCCGGATTGGCGATCGTCGCCAGCAAGGCCTAGATGCGCAATCGACATAGTTTTCCTCCTAGTGGGGCAGCCCTAGTTATACGGGCAACCCCCGACACTCGGGCTAGCTTCAGAGCGAGTCCCGCTTCAAGGCTGCTTCACCTTACGAACCAGAATCAACTACCCACAACTGGGGCTGTGGATAACGTTGTGCACAACTCCGGCGAAACGCCGGGGACCGTGTGAACAAGCTGTGGAAACTCCTGTGGAAACAACAGTGGGTAATCACTAAAATTATCCCCTGACCAGCACTTTTACTTTTCACACACAGTGTGTAGAAACATACCTAAAGTCACGCTTGAGGGTTCCGCATTTTTCCAAATCCTGTGTACAAAACCCTTGACAACGGGCCTTAAAACACAAGGACGACGAGCCAAACGGCCCGTCGTCCTTGTTCTAAAACAGTTACTTGCTAGCAACCACCTGAAGGGTGATCGTGGCAACGATGTCGTCACGCAGACGGATCGTAGCTTCGTGATCTCCAACAATCTTGATTGCCGAGGTGATCTCGATCTTGCGCTTGTCGATGTCGCCAAGTCCTGCAGCGGCAACAGCATCCGCTACGTGTGCGGGCTTGACCGAACCGAACAAACGTCCACCCTGACCAGCGGTCACGGTGAGCTTGACCTTGGTCGCCTGGAGGCGAGCCTTGAGGTCCTGCGCTTCTTCGAGAGTGGCGTGCTCGCGCGAGGCGCGTGCTGCCTTGATGGATTCAACCTGCTTTTCGCCACCGCGAGTCCACGCCACGGCGAAGCCCTGGGGGATGAGGTAGTTACGAGCGAACCCGTTCTTTACGTCTACAACGTCGCCAGGCGCGCCGAGACCGGTCACTTCGTGAGTGAGGATGAGCTTTGACATGTCGGTGGCTCCTTAACGGCCTGCGCCGGCGTAGGGCAGCAATGCCATCTCACGAGCGTTCTTGACGGCCGTGGCGATGAGACGCTGCTCCTGAACGGAAACACCGGTGATACGACGGGCGCGGATCTTTCCACGCTCGGAGATGAATTTACGAAGCGTTGCGACATCCTTGTAGTCGATGACGCCTACGCGGATCGACTTGGCGGGTGCGGCGTTCTTGCCGTCCTTGCCTTTGCGGATGGGCTTGCGGCGGTCGCCGCTGCTCTTTCCTGCCATGAGTGTTACTTCTTTCTGTATTTAAGACTGAGCGCCGAGGGCCTAGAAAGGCGTCTCGTCGGAGTAGTTGCCAGGGGTGTTCCACACGTCGCCCGAGGATGCTGCAGGAGCGCTAGCTGCCCACGGCTCTTCGTTTGACTGGCCGCCGCCGTTGTTCTGCTGAACTCCACGAGGAGCTGAGCTGTCACGGGGGGCGCGGGTGATCTGCGTCGTCGCGTAGCGGAGGCTGGGACCGATCTCGTCGATCTCCAGTTCCATGCTCGTGCGCTTTTCGCCCTCTTTGGTTTCGTAGGAACGCTGACGAAGGCGACCCTGCGCAACAACGCGGGTTCCCTTAGTCAGTGAGCTGGCAACGTGCTCGGCGAATTCACGCCAGCAGGAAGCGCGGAGGAATAGTGCTTCTCCGTCTTTCCACTCGTTGGATGCTCGATCGAAGGTGCGCGGCGTAGAGGCAATGGTGAAGTTAGCTACGGCAAGTCCACCCTGCGTGTAACGCAGTTCGGGATCTGCCGTGAGGTTTCCCACGACCGTAATGACTGTTTCGCCGGCCACGGTTACTTAGCTTCCGCTTCAGCCTTGGCGTCAGCAGCAGGAGCCGCGGGAGCCTTAGTTTCAGCAGCGGGAGCAGCAGGAGCCTTAGCGTCTGCAGCAGGAGTCTTTGCCGGAGCAGCAGCCTTGCGAGCAGCCTTCTCTTCAGCAACCTTCTTGGCAGCAGCTACCTGGGCGAACCCAGCTTCTGCACGCAGCACCTTGGTGCGCATGACAGCTTCGCTGAGTGAGAGTTGGCGGTCGAGCTCGTCAGTCGACGCGCTCTCTGCGGTGAAGTTAACGACGGCGTAGATGCCTTCGGTCTTCTTGTTGATCTCGTAGGCCAAACGACGGCGACCCCAAATATCGATGTTATCGATGGTGCCACCGTCATTGCGGATGACATTGAGGAACTTGTCGAGACTGGGAGCCACGGTACGTTCGTCGATCTCTGGATCGAGGATAACCATGAGTTCGTACTGATGCGTCACAAACCCACCTCCTTCGGACTTAAACGGTTACAGACGGTCTGTAACAGGAGGGTGTTGACGTTCATCCGACCGCACGAAAGCAGTCAGACAACCTGCCTAGTGTAGTTGTTACGCGGGGCAATACTCAAGGTGGAGATTAAAGCGACGCTCGAGAGCGCTCGGCCCACCACATCCGCAAGCGCTTTTCCGCTTCGTCAGCGCCGAGCGGCCCTTCATCAAGGCGCAACTCGAGCAAAAACTTGTAGGCCTCTCCCACCTCACGACTGGGCTTGAGGTCCAAGATCGCCATGATCTCTTCGCCATCGAGGTCAGGGCGCACTGCGGCAATGCCCTCCGCCTCGGCGATCGCGGCGATGCGGTCTTCGAGGTCGTCGTAAGCAAACGCCAATCGGTCGGCCTTGCGCACGTTGCGCGTGGTTACATCCGCCCGGGTAATGATGTGCAGGCGCTCGAGCTGATCGCCGGCATCCCGAACATAGCGACGTACTGCCGAGTCAGTCCACGCGCCCTCGGTATAGCCAAAGAAGCGCAAGTGCAGCTCAACCAGGCGCGCTACCGAGTTAACAGTCTCTTTGTCGAAGCGCAGAGCCCGTAGGCGCTTCGTCGCGAGCTTGGCGCCCACCACATCGTGGTGGTGGAAGGTCACCACTCCACCGCGCTCGATCTTACGAGTGGATGGCTTGCCAATGTCGTGCAGCAGGGCCGCCATGCGCAGGATGAGGTCGGGGCCCTCAATACCGGGCCGACTCTTCTCCAGGTCGATCGCCTGACGCAACACTGTCAAAGAGTGCTCGTAGACGTCCTTATGGTGAGCGTGCTCATCCATTTCAAGCTTCAGGGCAGGAATCTCGGGGAGAACCTGCTCGGCAAGCCCCGTCTCCACCATGAGGCGGATGCCCGGAACCGGGTCATCCGTTTTCAAGAGTTTCGTCAACTCATCGCTCACGCGCTCAACACTCACGATGTCGAGGCGCGGAGCGAGCTCCGTCATCGCCGCCACCGTCGCCGGGTCAACCGTGAAACCAAGCTGCGATGTAAAGCGCGCAGCCCGCATCATCCGCAGCGGGTCATCACCAAACGACACTTCGGGGGAGCCCGGCGTAGTGATCGTTTTAGTAAGAAGGTGCTCCACTCCTCCCCAGGGATCAACGAGAACGCGTTCCGGTAAGCGCAATGCCATCGCATTGACGCTGAAGTCGCGGCGCTCAAGATCTTTCTCCAGCGAGTCGCCAAAAGCTACGACCGGCTTGCGGGTTTCGCCGTCGTAGCTATCCGCACGATACGTCGTGATCTCTACGGTCTCGCCATCGATACGTGCAGCGATAGTTCCAAAGTCACGACCGATGTCCCACTGGGCATCCGAGATGGGCTTCACCAACCGCATGATGTCGTCAGGGTTAGCATTCGTGGCGAAATCAAGGTCGGTGACCTTACGGCCCAGGAACGCATCCCGAACGGGTCCGCCCACAAGCGCGAGTTCGAAACCCTCGGCAGCGAATCGCGCCGCTAGGGTGGCTACTGGCTTAGAGTCGGCAAGTTTGTCGAGACTCTTAATCGCGTGGGCAACACTCTCCATGGTGCGACTAGTTTTGCACGGACATCGGGTGAAGTTTGCTCGGTTAACATCAAAGCACCCACCACTCAGGCAAGGACGAATAAACTCACATCATGCTGGCCGAGCGAGAGTACGGGGTTTCCCCTTGCCTATAAGAGTCTTTAGCGCCGCCATCGCGCTCGGTCTCGGGCTTACGCTCGCCGCGAGCGGAGCCAGTGCCGCACCCGTCGTCAGCGAAGTTTCGGCGGTTACCACGGCGTCCGCGGAGACCAACGTCGCCGTTATGGCGCCGATGACGGTGCCCGCAGGTAATGGCGGCATCCTTGATGCGGAGACCCTCGCCGAGTACACCGCGCCCCTCGGGTTGCTCACTCGTCAATTGGATGCCGTGGCCGGTAAGCCCGTTGCTATCGCTATTGATCCGATGATTTTGGCCTCCATTCGCGTGCTCGGCACGAGTGCTCCCGAGTCAGCTCGTTCTTGGTTGGAGCGCCTCTCGCTCATCAGCAACGACGTTGTTCCACTGCCCTATGCGCATGCTGATGTCACGCTCGCTACTCAGAGTGGTCTCGAGTCGACTCCCGACCCTATTTCTTTCGACTTCGCGCTCGATGCGGCGAATTTCGACGAGGCCGAAACGGATGCCGCTGAGCCTGCTCCGACCGCCACTGCTGATCCTCTGGATGACGCCGTAACCATGATCACCGGTTACCCCACCACCGAGCAGCTTCTCGGCTGGGACTACGCAATCGACGGTTTTCTTCGCCCACGCACAGACACTGTCATCGCGAGTGACCTCACCGCCTTCACCGAGAGTGGCTTCAGCACTGTCGTGTTGTCGTCTACGAATGTTTCACGAACAACAGGAGCTGGTGCCGTAACCACCATCGACGGTGTCACGGCGCTCATCTCCGACGCCACCGCATCCGCCGCAATGGACAACGCCCTCGGTTCTACTCTCGACCGCGACGTCACCGCCGCAGATACTGCCCTCAGTCAGGCTGTATTAGATGCTGGCGCAGCTCAGACGGCGGGCACGGCATCCGTTCTCATTGCCATCGATCACTCGCTCGAAGTGAGCTCCGCGCGTCTCGATGCTGCACTCGCCACCCTCACGGCAAGCCCCTCCATCACGATGATCTCCCTAACGGAGCTGGCTAGCGGAACACCAACGGCAGCCACAATCGCGGACATGCCGCAGTCCGAATCACGTATCGGTGATGTCACTCGCTTGTTCGATGCGGCCCAAGCCGAACGATCCTTCTTCTCTATTGCTGAAGACCCCGACGCGCTCGCAGCCGAACGTCGCCTCGCTCTATTAGACGTCTTGGGCACTATGCCCACGGAGGACCCTTCTGGCTGGCTCACTCAAGTGAACCGTTTTCTGGTGGATTCCCGTGACCTGCGCGACGCGGTGACCGTGGTGGAAGCCAGCAACTTCCTGCTCGTCGCTGACAACGGCTACCTGCCTATCTCCGTGAGCAACGACCTCAACCAAGCTGTCACCGTCTACATCACGGTTGATCCTCGCACGGGGCTCCTCGCGGTGGGAGACGAGCTTGTTGAACTCCGCATCGAGGCGAACTCCCAAGCCAAAGGTGAGATCCCCGTTCAATCGCTCTCCAACGGTGTCGTGGATGTCGAGATCAGCCTGACCAGCAGCAACGGCACAACCATCGGCTCCACCACGGTGAGCGAGATCAATGTGCAAGCCGGGTGGGAGACACCTATTGTGCTCTCGTTCGCCGCGATAGTCGTCGTGATCTTTGCTGTCGGCCTTGTGCGCAGCATTGTTCGCCGCAGAAAGCCAGAAGATGACTAATCAGCCCGGTCCCGAAGCCGAGCCCGAACCCGGCGTGCCCTCCGCCTCGCTGGGGCTACCTGACCACAAGGAATCATCCATTGGTCGCGCAAGCGCTCTCTTGGCTTCGGGCACCTTTGTGTCGCGCATCCTAGGTTTCCTCAGCGCACTTCTCCTTGCTCGCACGCTCGGAGTCATCGGATCAGGCGCTGACGCGTACGCGATCGCGAATCAACTGCCCAAGAGTGTTTATGCGATTGTGGCCGGGGGAATGCTGAGCGCGGTCATCGTGCCTCAAATCGTGCGCGCTGCCGTGCACAAAGACGGTGGCCAGAAGTTCATCAACCGCCTCGTCACTCTCGGCATCGTCATCTTTGTCGCGGTAACGATCGCAGCGACGTTGAGCGCTCCGCTCTTGGTCGACCTTTATACGCAGACCAGCGCAAAATTTGGGACCGACGAGGTCGCTCTTGCTACAGCGTTCGCGTACTGGTGCCTCCCTCAAATCTTGTTCTACGCGCTGTACTCACTCCTCGGCGAGGTGCTGAACGCCCGTGGTAAGTTCGGGCCCTTCACCTGGGCTCCGGTGGCAAACAACGTGGTCATGGTCACCGGCCTCATCGTTTTCCAGTTCATTTTCGGCAGTGCCGACGGCCTGCCGTCTACAGACTGGACTCCGGAAATGATCGCCGTGCTTGCTGGCAGTGCCACTCTCGGCATTGCGGTGCAGGCAAGTCTTCTGGCGTATTTCTGGCACCGCGCCGGCTTGCGCTACCGCCCGGAGTTTCAGTGGCGCGGCGTTGGTCTCGGTAACGCCGGCAAGGCGGCCGCGTGGACCTTTGGCATGATCCTGGTTACCCAGATTGGGGCCGTCGTGGAGACCAACGTGGCCTCCTTAGCGTCGGGTAGTCCCTCGGTGTTCGCCATGGGCACCGCGTGGCTGATCTTCATGCTTCCGCACTCGGTCATCGCCGTGTCGATCGGAATGGCCTACTTCACCCGAATGAGTGGCCACGCGAGAGACAAAGACCTCGTCGCTATGCGCACCGATGTCTCGGGTGCCCTGCGCTCCATCCTGATCCTTCTGGTGTTCGCTGCGATCGGCCTCATCGTCATCGCCTTCCCGTTCAGCGCTCTGTTTGGCAATGACCACGAGCAAGTGGTGTCGCTTGCCGGTGTGCTCATGATCTATCTGATCGGCCTTGTGCCTTTCAGCATGATGTACGTGCTGCAGCGCGTGTTCTACTCGTTCGAAGACACCCGCACTCCGTTCTTTCTGCAGAGCTTCCAGGTGGTGCTCTACATTTGCGGTGCGCTGTTTGTCTCCACGCTCCCCGTGGAGCAGATTGCGATGGGCCTGGCGACGTCGATTTCGATCTCTGGCACTATCCAGACCACCGTGGCGCTGTTCGTCATTCGCAAGCGCGTCCCTGGCTTCGAGATCCTTCCGCTGCTGCGCCGCATCCTCTGGTTCGCTGCAGCCATGATTCCCGCCGCTGGCGCCGGCTACGGCATCCTGCAACTGCTGGGCGGATTTGGCGAGGACTCCTTTGTCGTGTCCGGCTTCTTTGGCGGTTTCGCTTCCATCGCCATTACGGGTACAGCAATGCTCGCCGTGTACGCAGGCGTTCTGGCTCTCACCAAGAACGATGAGTTCTTTGCCTTCGTTCGCCCGATCATGGCGAGACTCGTTCGTCGTTAAACGGGCCCGCAAACGGCGCCGCTCCGCGTCGCGTCACGCGTCCTCGTAGCGAACGAAAGCCAACCAAAAGTGTCTCGGCTACGAACATTCTGTAGCTAGCCCGCACGCCACAGCCGCTCGGAATACTCCGTAGCTAGGATGTGTTGAACCGGGTAATCACAATCCCAAGGAGACACGAAAAGTGCGCCAACTCATCATCATCGGATCCGGCCCGGCCGGCTACACCGCTGCGATCTATGCGGCGCGCGCAAACCTCGCGCCGCTGGTGATTGCTAGTTCAGTCGAGGCCGGTGGTGAACTCATGAAGACCACCGAGATCGAAAACTACCCCGGATTCGCCAATGGCATCCAGGGCCCTGACCTCATGCTCGAAATGCAGAAGCAGGCCGAACGCTTCGGCGCCGAGATCGTTCTCGACGACGTGACCGACCTTCAGCTCGAGGGCCAAGTCAAGAAGGTCACGCTTGGCAACGGCGACGTTCACGAAGCGCTCGCCGTCGTGTTCGCGACCGGTTCTGCCTACCGCAAGCTCGGCCTGGCTGACGAAGAACGTCTCAGTGGCTACGGAGTTTCCTGGTGCGCCACGTGCGACGGCTTCTTCTTCCGTCAGAAGACGATTGCGGTTGTCGGCGGGGGAGACTCGGCCATGGAAGAAGCAACCTTCCTCACTAAATTTGCCGAGAAGGTTTATGTGGTTCACCGCAAGGATGAGCTGCGTGCCTCCAAAGCGATGCAGGAGCGCGCTTTCAGCGATCCGAAGATCGAGTTCGTCTGGAACAAGGCTGTAACCGGCATCACCGGTTCCGACCTCGTGGACGGTATCGACCTCACGGACACCGTTGACGGTTCCACTTCTCACCTCGATGTCAGCGGTCTTTTCATTGCTATCGGCGCCGACCCCCGCACGCACCTCGTGCACGGTCAGCTCGACATCAACGCTGACGGAACAGTGGCCGTGGATGGTCGCTCCTCTCGCACCAACATCACCGGAGTTTTCGCAGCCGGCGATGTTATCGACCCGACTTACCGTCAAGCAGTCACAGCCGCCGGTTCCGGCACTGTTGCTGCGCTCGATGCGGAGCACTACCTCGCATCACTGCCGCGCGAACTCGTCGCCAGCGCAGTACAGCCTCCAGAGCCCGCAGCGCCCGTCGCCGCCACCGTCTAATCGTTTCACCGAACAAAGGAACACAAAATGTCTTCAGCAACAGATGTAACCGACGCTAACTTTGAAGAGATCGTCATCAACTCAGGGGAGACCATCATGGTTGACTTCTGGGCTGAGTGGTGTGGCCCCTGTCGCCAGGTTGGCCCCATCCTCGATCAGATCGCTGCGGAAAACTCCGACAAGATCAAGATCGTCAAGCTCAACGTTGACGACAACCCGCAGATGGCCATGAAGTACCAGATCACCTCTATCCCCGCGATGAAGGTCTTCAAGGGTGGCGAGGTCGTCAAGACCGTTATCGGCGCCAAGCCGAAGCCTGCGATTGAAGCAGACCTCGCAGAGTTCCTGGCCTAAAGCTCAGACTCTGCCGAGAGCCTCCGGCATCCACTATTCGGTGGATGTACGGAGGCTTTCGTATTTAACGCCGGTCAAGCGTTCGGACTCGACCCAGAGTTTGCGGGCGTCGACCTCAGAGTGCGAGGCCGCGTTCGACTCGACCAGCACCGGGGCACCGCGGTATTCCTTGCGGCCACCGGGGCCGAAGTAATCGCCACCCTTCGCCTGCGGGTCTGTCGCAGCCCGCAACGACGGGCGAGCGCCTTGCTTGGGGGTCTGGATCCCTAGGAACACCAGCGGCTTCAACGGGCGCAAATACCAGCGGTTGAACAGGTGGTCGGCGAGCCCGGTGCCTGCGGTTCCCGGATGCGCGGCTACCGAAATCGCGTCGACACCGGCTGCCTCGAACTGGCGCTGCAGCTCGTAGGCGAACAGCAGGTTGGCGAGTTTGGAGCGGCCGTAAGCAGCTCGAGGAGTGTAGGAACCGTTCTGGAACATCAGATTGCCGAATTCCATGAAACCCCAGCGGTGGGCAACGCTCGACAGGCTCACGACGCGTGCGCCGGGGGTGGCTCGGATGAGGTCGAGCAGGTGCCCAGTGAGAGCGAAGTGACCTAGGTGGTTGGTGCCGAGCTGCGATTCGAATCCGTCGATCGTGAGCTGTGCATCCGTCATCATGATTCCGGCGTTGTTGATCAGCAGGTCAAGACGCGAATGTTTCCCGTGAAACATCTCGCTGAAGCGTCGCACCGATTCGAGATCAGCGAGATCGAGAAGCATTGTCTCAAGGGGCACGTCGCCCAGTTCTGCCCTCAGAGCAGCCACGGTCGATTCGGCCTTAGTCTCGCTGCGCATAGTCATCACGACATGGGCGCCAGCCCGCAGCAGCGCGCGGCTTGTCTCTAACCCGAGGCCCGAGTTCGCTCCCGTCACAATCGCAACTTTTCCGGAGAGGTCTCCGAGGTCGGCTTCGGTCCAGTCGGTGCGAGCGTTCATCGTCAGCTTTCGTAAAGAAATCGAGGGGTGAGACAGGGGAGGGGCAAAGGTAGTTTGCCGCTCTGCTCACTGTAGAACCGCGGAGTTTGTCAGCGAATTCCGCAGGTGATGCTGTGAAAGTTATTCGGAGCCGCGGCTGCCGTGGATTGTGGGCGCGTGCATCGAGATGAAGGCTCAGTTTCGGGTCAGAACCCTCAAACGCCTATTGTTTAAAGTCAACCGAACGGGACTACCCATGACAACACAGCCAAACAACCTCGACCAGTGGTTTGACCACTACGCCGATCGCGCCTCAGGACTCGCCGCCTCTGAAGTACGAGCGTTGTTTGCCGTAGCCTCGCGACCGGAAGTTGTCTCGCTTGCCGGCGGTATGCCGTACGTTTCTGCGCTGCCTCAAGATCTCGTTACAGAGTCGATCGACCGCGTCATGCGCGATCGTGGGCCTGCCGCTCTCCAGTACGGCTCAGGGCAGGGTCTCCCGGCCCTACGTGAGCAGATCCTCGACGTCATGGCACTCGAGGGCATCCGTGCCAGCGTCGACGATGTCGTTGTCACCACGGGCTCTCAGCACGCACTTGAGCTCGTCACAAAGCTTTTTATCAACCCCGGTGACGTCGTAATCGCCGAGGGGCCGAGCTACGTCACGGCCATGGTCGTGTTCAAGTCGTTTCAGGCTGAAATCACCCACGTTGAAATGGATGAGCACGGGCTCGTTCCCGATTCACTCCGGGCCCACATCGCCTCGGTGCGCGCCGCGGGCAAGACGATCAAATTCCTGTATACGGTTCCCACCTTCAGCAACCCTGCCGGCGTAACCTTGAGCTGGCAACGCCGTCTCGAAGTTCTCGAGATTGCGCGCGAAAACGGCATTCTCGTTCTCGAGGACAACCCTTATGGGCTCCTCTACTTCGATGGCCCTCCGCCCCACGCGATGCGTTCGGTCGAAGAAGACGGCGTCATCTACCTAGGCACGTTCTCCAAGACTCTTGCTCCAGGATTCCGCGTGGGTTGGGTCCTCGCACCTCACGCAATTAGAGAGAAACTCATTTTAGCAAATGAGGCTGCGGTGTTGTCGCCGAGCTCGTTCACCCAGAACATCATTAGCGAGTACATGAGCGTCGCCGATTGGAAGGGGCAGATCGATACCTTCCGCGGGGTCTACCGCGAACGTCGTGACGCCATGTTGGGCGCCCTCGGTGATTACCTCCCCGATCTTGAGTGGACAGTGCCCAACGGTGGGTTCTACATCTGGGTCACGCTGCCCGACAACCTTGATTCCAAGGCGATGTTGCCCCGTGCCGTGAAAGAACTAGTGGCCTACACTCCTGGCACCGCCTTCTTTGCGGATGGAAATGGACGCAGCAATATGCGGTTGTCGTTCTGCTATCCGACCCCCGATTTCATTCGCGAGGGCATTCGCCGGCTTTCTACTGTGATCAACGGTGAACTCGAGCTTCTCAACACCTTTTCGCAGACAGCTCCTTTGACGGTGTCGCCCCCCGCGCCATCGATGATCAACCCTCCAGCCAACCTCAGCTAGGAACATCATGAACGATTCACCCATCCGCGTACTCGTTCTAGCTGGCGGAATCTCGCATGAACGGGACGTCTCGCTGCGTTCCGGTCGCCGAGTTGCCGATGGCCTCCGTGCTCAGGGCAAGATCGTCGAGCTCCGAGACCCGGATGCGTCATTGCTGCCCTACTTGCGTGAGGCTAAGCCGGATGTGGTCTGGCCTGCACTCCACGGCGCAAGTGGAGAGGACGGTGCCCTGCGCGGTCTCCTCGACCTCATCGGCATTCCCTACGTGGGATCGCGAGCAGACGCAGCGCGTTTGGCGTGGGATAAGCCCACCGCCAAGTCGCTTGTCTCTCGTGTGGGAGTTCGTACGCCACTGTCGATCGCTTTGTCTCGCGATTCCTTCCGCGAACTGGGTGCTCACAGCATCTTGGACGAGCTTGCCGACGAATTGTCGGGGGAGTTGGTTGTGAAGCCAGCTCAGGGTGGATCAGCACAGGGTGTCTCGATCGTGACGGACCGTGCCGATCTTCCGAGCGCCATGGTTAATGCCTACAACTATTGCGACGTTGCTCTCATCGAACAACGCATTACCGGAGTCGAGATCGCTATCGGCATTCTCGACAGCGGTATGGGTCCAGTGGCACTTCCCGCCGTGGAGATCGATCCAGTCGACGGAGCCTACACTTTCGAGGCTCGCTATAACGCTGGTCAGACACGCTTTTACACCCCGGCTCGCATTTCGCAGGAGCACGCTGATCGCGCCGCTGAAGCAGCACTCGCCGCTCATTCCGCGCTCGGACTCCGTCACTTGTCGCGCGTAGATCTCATCGTGGACGGTGCCGGCACGCCCTGGTTCCTCGAGGCAAACGTGCTGCCCGGCCTCACCGAAACTTCGATTCTGCCGCAAGCTTTGGTCGCCGCGGGCCACGATCTCGGCTGGGTTTACGCCGCTCTCGCCGACATTGCGATGGAGAACTAGGGCACCTCAACCACCCTCGTGCCGTCAGCAGCAGTGCAGATTTAATCGTCCGGCGAAGTCTTTATCTAACGTTCGGCCGCGGATGCCCTTGCTGTTATACACAGGCCTATCCACAGCACGAGATGCCATGTTTCACGTGGAACATAGCAAAAGTGAGGCCCCGTTATCCACAGGTCGTACACACCCCACGCGCCTTCCGCACCGTCGTTCTGTAAGCGCTGCTGAACCGACTGCCGACTGCCGACTGCCGACTGCCGAATAGCGAATAGCGAATAGCGAATAGCGAATAGCGAATAGCGAATAGCGAATAGCGAAGTTTCACGTGAAACATGCCCGGTGTAACCCGGTGTTGCAGCGAGGCGCATGCTCACCACATCGCACGATCAGCCGTGAACGTGCACGGGCGGTGTGGCGGTCACCGTCACCCTCACACGGTCAGCGTGGCGGTGGCGGTGAGCGCCAACACCCACACCAACACCCACACCAACACCAACACCCACACCAACACCAACACCCACACCCACACCCACACCAACCAAGCCGACCGCGGAACCCGGGGCAATCGCCGCCCCTCTACTTCAGCGGCATATAGGTCGACGAACACCCCAGACGAACATGACCAGCACGTTCAACGTGCCAGCCACGACGAAACCCATCTACCGATGAAGGGATCGAGGCTTTAGATCCCGCGTAACCCGTGTGTTAGCTGTTTCATGTGTTGGCACTAAGGCTCGCCGTGATCACGATTGCCAATCCGCACAGCTTCCTTGGACCACAGCTCACCGCAATCTTGAATAGCAGCGCACTTAGCTAAAGCACTCCCGCGGGGGGAGTGGTCGTCATCGCTCTCTAGGAACTGAAACCGGTGTCGCCCAGTTCTTCGAGGATACGGTTGAGATCCGCCACGGTTGCGAAGTCGATAACCACCTGGCCCTTACTCGCTCCAAGAGTTACCTTCACGCGGGTATTCAGTCGGTCACCGAGGCGTTCAGCAATCTCATCGAGATGGCCCTGCTTCTTGCCGCGGGACGGCTTAGTGCGAGGGGGCTTGGTTGAAAGCGACCCTGCAGCGGCTTCCGCTGCGCGCACGGAGAGCTCTTCATTGACGATTTTCTCCGCCAAACGCTCCATTCCGGCACTGTCAGGCAGCGATAGGAGCGCTCGAGCGTGTCCTGCGGTGAGAACTCCCGCCGCTACTCGGCGCTGAACGCTTTCTGGAAGGCGCAAAAGACGCATTGTGTTCGTAATTTGCGGGCGAGAACGGCCAATCCGCTCCGCAAGCTGTTCCTGGGTGATCCCAAAATCGGCAAGAAGCTGCTGGTAGGCGGATGCTTCTTCCAACGGATTCAAGTTAGCGCGGTGCAGGTTCTCGAGAAGAGCATCACGAAGCATGTCTTCATCAGCAGTGCTCTTGATAACGGCCGGAATGCTTGCAAGCCCGAGGTGCTTGCTCGCGCGAAGGCGACGTTCACCCATAATCAGTTCGTACTGTGGCCCACCTTCGACCGCATCGACAAGAGGGCGAACCACTATTGGCTGAAGAACACCGATCTCGCGAATCGAGACAATCAGTTCCTCTAGTTCTTCCTGACGGAATTCACTGCGCGGTTGACGCGAATTAGGAACGATGTCGAGAGGGGAGAGGCTTGCGAGGCGAGCCCCAGGAACGGAACGCAACCGTTCGGGCGCAATCTCGCCACCGGGGAAGAATACGTCGACAGGGCGCTCTTGGTTCTCATCCGCGGAGGGAATCAGCGCGCCGATTCCCCGACCCAAACCAGTTCGTTTTGGTGCTGCCATTATTTGGGTGCTCCTCGATGTGCGATCTCCGCTGCCGCTTCAAGATAGGAAAGCGATCCAGGGGAGTTCTGGTCGTAGCTAATAACACTCTGGCCGTAGCTGGGTGCCTCAGAAATACGGACCGAGCGGGGGATGAGGGTAGTCAACACCTGCTTAGGAAAGTGAGCGCGCACGTCATCGACGACCTGGTTAGCAAGATTGGTCCGAGAGTCATACATGGTCATCAAAATCGTGGAGACTCGCAGTCGCGGATTCAGATGGCGCTCGATGAGCTTGATGTTATTAAGGAGTTGGCTCAGGCCCTCAAGTGCGTAGTACTCACACTGAATCGGGATCAGGACCTCTTGAGCTGCAACGAAAGCGTTGATGGTGAGCAGTCCTAGTGACGGCGGGCAGTCGATGAAAACGTAGTGGAACGGTTCCGGCGTCTCCAAGAGGAAGGCGTCGAGCGCTGACCGCAGCCGTTGTTCACGGGCAACGAGAGAAACAAGCTCGATCTCGGCACCAGCCAGATGAATCGTGGCCGGCACGCAGTAAAGTGCGTCGAATTCAGGACTCTTCTGTACGACATCTGCCATCGGAACATCGTTGATCATGACGTCGTAGACGCTTGACGTCTCCGAACGGTGCTCGACACCAACGGCAGTCGAAGCATTTCCCTGCGGGTCAAGATCGATCACAAGAACGCGGGCACCCGTGCGTGCCAGAGCAGCAGCAAGGTTCACTGTGGATGTGGTCTTTCCAACCCCGCCCTTTTGGTTCGCTACTGTGAAAACACGTGGCGAAGAGGGGAGGGGCAAGGAGGCTGATGCAACAGCCTGTCGGCGACGAGTGAGATCCGCAATCTCCCGCGCAAGCGGCGTGGTTTCATCGAACGGCTTACCTTGTTCGTTGACTTCGCTTTCGGGATGTTTCACGTGAAACTTTCTCTCAGACTGCTGTAAAAACGGGGAAGACTGGTAGCGACAATAGTGAATGCCGAATTAGTCCACTCTAGCCCGAAAGACCCTTGTGATCTCCGGAGTGATGCCTTCGCCTAGAACGAGAGACTCCACATCCTTGAGGCGGGCCTTGCGAATCACCTTCGCAGCAGCCTCTATCTCTTCGTCGATGCGCGCACCCTTCATGAACACCATCTCGCCGCCAGGTGCAAGGAGGTGCTCTGTGGAGGGGATCAACTTCGAGAGCGCAGTAACAGCACGCGCGGTAATCTGCGAGAGAGCTTCAGCGTAAGGAGCATCCTGTGAACGAGAGCGATCAACGACTACATTCGACAACCCGAGGCGCTCGACCTCAGCATTAAGCCAGTCCACGCGCCGCTCCATCGGTTCGATGAGAACGAAGTTCACGTCGGGGCGAGCAATTGCTAGAACCAGACCAGGAAGACCTGCGCCACTGCCAATGTCACCGACGAGCCCCGGTCGAAGCAGGGGAGCGACAAGCACACAGTTCACAATATGACGGGACCACAAACGGGGAACCTCTAGGGGACCAATAAGACCAAGTTCTTCACCTCGAAGAGCCAAGCTCTCGGTGTACGCACGCGCTAGATCGATACGCGAGCCAAATAGCTCAGCCGCAATTTGAGGCTCTTGTTCGAGCACTACTCCGTCGGTCAATGTTTCACGTGAAACTATGAACGAGTAATGACAGTGTGACGGTCGCGGCCTTCACCGCTGGACTGCGAGACGAAACCGCGCTCAGCCACAACATCGTGAACAAGCTTGCGCTCGTACGAAGACATCGGGGGGAGTGCTGCGGAATCAGATCCCGCTTCGATGCGCGCAACCGCCGCATCGACAAGCTTCGAGAGTTCCGCGGCGCGAGCCTCACGCGAGCCACCAATATCCAAGATAAGACGCGAGAATGCACCGGTCTTGTTCTGAACCGCGATTCGGGTCAGTTCCTGAAGTGCTGTCACAGTGTCAGGCTTGGAAAGCAAACGAAGATTAGTGTCTTCGCTGGATGTCACTGATACATATGAGCGACCCGCCCGCGCATCGATCTCGATGTCGCCATCGAGGTCTGCGATATCGAGCAGCTCCTCGATGTAGTCAGCCGCAATATCGCCTTCTTCTTCGAGTTGCGCGGTGGTTCGGTCTTCGCGATCGTCCACGGGAGCGGACTCGACAGCGGTGGTCTCGGTGTCAGAAACGTTCGTCATTTCTTCTTTCCCTGCTTCTTCTTCGCACGGTTTTTGCTAACGGGCTGTTCCCGCTGCGGGTTCTTAGGTTCCTCGATCACGATCGTGCCAGCATCGGGAGTCTCTTCAACGATGCCCTTGCGCTGATTGCGCTTAGCGAGGCGCGCTTCTCGAGCGAGTGCTGCTTCACTGCCAGGGGTGGGCATATTGCGAATGACGAGGAACTGCTGACCCATGGTCCAGAAGTTCGACACCAGCCAGTAGAACATCACGCCAAGCGGGAACGTGAATCCCGAGAACGCGAAGACGAGGGGGAGTAGGTACAACATGATCCGCTGCTGGCGGTACATGGGGCTAGCCTTCATCTCTGCCGACTGGTTCTTCGACATGATCTGCAGCTGAGTGATGAACTGCGATCCGGTCATCAGAATGACCATGATGACCGCGGTGATGATGACTGCTACGTTGCCCTCTGCCGTGCTGATCGCGAGGTGCAGGGGAGCGATGTCAAAGAGTGACGAGGTACCAAAGGATTCTGAGAGCTCGGCGTTGAGGAGTCCAACACCCGGGGCATTTCCCTCGAGTTGAGCGTTGCGCAGTACTGAAAAGAGACCGAAGAAGATCGGCATCTGTAGAAGAAGAGGAAGGCAAGAACTAAACGGGTTGGTACCCGCGTCCTTGTACATCGCCATCGTTTCACGAGACATTGCCTCGCGAGAGAACTGATCTTTCTTGCCCTTGTACTTGTCCTGGATCTTCTTGAGCTGAGGTGCGACTTCCATCATGCGACGCTGGCTCTTGATCTGGCGCACGAAGACTGGAATCAAGGCTGCACGCACAACGAGGACGAGGCCGACGATCGAAAGAACCCAGGTCAGGCCAGCATCCGCGTCCATACCGAAGAAGGTAAGGATTTCGTGAAAGGCGACGAGGATTGCCTCGATTACCCACTTGATTGGCCAAAGCAGATTGCCAAAGAAAGCAAAAAGATCCATGAAGTGGTTAGCCCCTTTCGTGGCTTGCGGCTATAACAAAGCCGAACCGGGTGATCTGGTAGCGGTCATGCCGGCGAGCCGGGATGTCATCGATACCGCCCTCTGCCCAAGGGTGGCAGCGAAGGAGTCGACGAGAGCCAAGCCACACACCACGGATAACACCGTGCTGCTGAATAGCTTGAAGAGTGTAGTGAGAGCACGACGGGTAATACCGGCAAACATCTCCATACAGCGGAGAAATTACTGCACGATAGATGCGCAGGATAAACACACAGAGGTTTCGCGGAATGAGCAACGCGAACGTAACGACGGCGTTCATACCTTCACCACGATGCGGTCAATCCCTTCTGAGATCTCAGCCTGTAGCGTAGTCCACTCCGCTTGAGCGGAACCTGCCAGAGCCCGAACAACGATGTCCGCATTCGCGTGCACGTCCGGGAGCAACTGAGCTGCCGCCGCCCGGAGCCGACGACGAACCCGGTTACGTATAACCGCGTTGCCTACTGCCTTGGAAACAATGAATCCAAAGCGCACGCCCTGAGACCTCTCGTTGTTCACAATGTGGACAACGCAGTGCGGTGATGTAAAACGGCGACCCCGACGAACAGCCAAACGAAAATCGCTTGGTAACGCGACGCGGTTCGCCTTAGACAGCACCGGACGAGATTACGCGGAGAGTTCGGTGCGTCCCTTACGACGACGCGCGCTCAAGATCGCGCGGCCGGCACGGGTACGCATGCGAAGACGGAAACCGTGAACCTTCGCGCGGCGACGGTTGTTCGGCTGAAAAGTTCTCTTGCTCATAGCTATATCTCCAAGGCCCAGCTCTAGCAGCCGGGAAGAATTGGTAGGCCCTAAGGCCGGAAGTCAACTGATTAAAACTACGGCGTTAAACGGATGCGGTCAAACCGCAATGTGAACAACGCCGCATTATCCACACAGAATACATCGGTATTGGTAACGACATGCTGTGGACAACTAAGGTGACTATCGGTGCATAACGGCCAAAAGATCACAGTATTTCAGCGAGAATAGCTGTACTCACCAGTGGATAAGCCTGTGAGTAATTACTGCAGAGGGATGGGAAAAGAATGTCGGAAACACCCGACCCGACTAAGGGACTATGGCAAGTAGTTCTAACGCACCTCAACGGAGACGAGCGAATTACCCCGCAATTGCAGGGCTTCGTGAACCTGGTTGAACCTAAAGGTGTGATGGCTGGAACGCTCTATCTCGAGGTTCCGAACGAACTCACCCGCGGCATGCTCGAACAACGACTTCGACAACCATTCATCGATGCGATTGCTGCCCTCGATGACTCGCACGGAGTCACCAACTTCGCGACAGTCGTGAATCCAGAGATTCAACAGGATGCTCTTTCCCAGGATCTTCCTCATACCGAGCAGCCGTACATCGAACCCACTCCTCCTGCTCCCGTAGAAAAAGCATCCTCTCCTCGCCGCAGTGACTCACGACTCAATCCCAAATACAGCTTCGACAACTTCGTTATCGGCGGCTCGAACCGTTTCGCCCATGCCGCAGCAGTTGCCGTAGCCGAAGCTCCCGCCAAGGCTTACAACCCGCTCTTCATCTATGGAGGATCAGGGCTCGGCAAAACTCACCTCTTGCACGCAATCGGTCATTACGCCGAGAGCCTCTATCCCGGCATCCGCGTTCGCTATGTGAGTTCAGAAGAATTCACGAACGACTTCATTAACTCGATCGCCAACAACCGGGCCTCGGTATTTCAGTCGCGCTATCGCGAGATCGACATTCTGCTCATCGATGACATCCAGTTCTTACAAGGCAAGGACTCCACGCAAGAGGCGTTCTTCCACACGTTCAACACCCTTCACGACCACAACAAGCAAGTGGTCATCACGAGCGACCTGCCTCCGAAGCACCTCACCGGTTTCGAAGACCGCATGCGGTCACGCTTCGAGTGGGGCCTGATTACCGACGTGCAGGCGCCTGATCTCGAGACCCGCATCGCCATTCTTCGCAAGAAAGCGCAGAGCGAGAAGATGCAAGTGGGAAACGACATCCTGGAGTTCATGGCATCGAAGGTCTCATCGAACATCCGCGAGCTCGAAGGCACGCTTATCCGCGTTACCGCTTTTGCGAGCCTCAATCGCACAGAGGTGGACATGGCACTGGTTCAAACAGTGCTCAAAGATCTCATCACCCTCGACGAAGACAACGTCATTGCACCGGTCGACATCATTAATCACACAGCCGACTACTTCAAGCTCACGGTCGATGACCTCTACGGGTCATCTCGTTCCCAGGCTGTAGCTACTGCTCGTCAGATCGCAATGTATCTCTGCCGTGAAATGACGAATCTGTCACTGCCCAAGATCGGTCAGCTCTTCGGCAACCGGGACCACACCACCGTGATGTACGCGAACAAGAAGATCACGGAGCTCATGAAAGAGCGTCGTTCTATCTATAACCAGGTCACTGAACTGACCAGTCGCATCAAGCAAAACCACCGATTCACTCAAAAATAGGTTTTTCCACTTGGGGATAACTTGGGGATAACCTCTCCAACTCGCCGGAAAGATTGTTGATCACAAGAATCTTTCTGTGGAATTGGAAATTCTTGTAACTCGAGTTTCCACGGAGAGTGCGACTGTTCTCCACGACTCGTCAACAAGTCACAAGGATGTAGTTTCCAGCAATTACAAGAATTTCGACGAGTTATGCACACAATCCACAGCGGTTAAGAGTGTGACCTTTAAAGAATGAAATTTGAATCCCAAATAACCTGTAGTTCGCAAGTGGATCGGCTGTGCCAGTATTAACGGCCAGAGCGTGATCCGGTTAGGGGTAGTTCATGAAGTTTCAGGTCAATCGTGACGTCTTCAGCGAGGCGGTTTCGTTTGCGGTCAAACTGCTGCCGCAGCGCACAACGCTGCCCATTTTGAGTGGAGTCTTGATTGAAGCCACCGATGAGGGTCTGACACTGTCGTCATTTGACTACGAGGTTTCGGCTCGCACCCAGATCGTTGCTGAGGTTGAAGAGCCAGGTCGCATCCTTGTTTCGGGCAAGCTTCTCGCCGACATTGCGAGCCGACTCCCCAATGCTCCCGTGCGTTTTAGCACTGAAGAGAACAAGATCATCGTTGCCTGTGGCACTGGTCATTTCACATTGTCGAGCATGCCCGTCGAGGAGTATCCAAGCCTTCCCCAGATTTCCGACAAGGTTGGAACTCTGAAAGCGGATTTGTTCTCGGCCGCTATCTCTCAGGTCGCCGTTGCGGCTTCGCGTGACGATGTCACTCCGGTCATTACCGGTGTGCAGCTCGAAGTTTCTGAAAACAACATTTCGCTCGTCGCCACTGACCGCTACCGCGTTGCCGTTCGGGACATCGAATGGGATGCTGGCGCCTCAGGCGTTGAAACCGCCACCGCTCTCGTGCCGGCGAAGACGCTGATGGAGGTCGGAAAGACCTTCGGAAACAGCGGAGAAATTTCCGTGGCCATCACGAGCACCGATGAGCGCGAGCTCATCGCCTTCCAAGCAGACAAGAAAACTGTGACGTCGTTGCTCATCAAGGGCAACTTTCCACCGGTTCGCCGACTTTTTCCCGAGACTGTGGATAACTTCGCCGTCATGAACACGGGAGAGCTGATCGAAGCTGTTCGTCGTGTCTCTCTTGTACTCGAACGCGAAGCCGCATTGCGCTTCACCTTCACCGAAGAGGGAGTCACTCTTGAGGCGATCGGATCTGAGCAGGCCCAGGCATCCGAAACCATTGATGCGTTCTTGACCGGTGATGACACTGTGGTTTCGCTGAAGCCACAGTTCCTCATCGATGGCTTGAGTTCCGTGCACTCGGAGTTCGTGCGCATTTCGTTTACCAAGACGGAAAACCCGAACAAGCCAGGTCCCGTATTGATCACTAGCCAGTCGTCGAAAGACCAGCCGGGCAGCGACAACTACAAGTACCTTCTCCAGCCCAACCTCTTGTTGAGGTAGTTCATGGCAGACACCACGCACGTCGGAATCATCGGGCTCGGAAAAATGGGCGGCAACATGCGCGAGCGCATGCGAGCTGCCGGTCTTACGGTCACCGGATATGACCCGAACGCCGAGGTCTCCGATGTTGCCGAACTATCTGACCTAGTGGATGCATTGCCTACCCCGCGAATCGTGTGGGTCATGGTTCCTTCGGGGCCGATTACCGACTCGGTGATTAGCGACGTTGCAACACTTCTTGAGCCGGGCGACCTCGTCATCGATGGCGGAAACACCCGTTTCACTGATGACCAACTTCACCGAGACAAGCTAGCTGAATTGAAGCTTCACTTCGTTGATGTTGGGGTTTCGGGGGGAATTTGGGGCCTCGAAAACGGTTACGGGCTAATGGCCGGCGGCGAAAAAGCTGACATTGAGCGCGCGATGCCGATATTCGACGCGCTTCGTCCTGAAGGTCCTCGCGATGAAGGATTCGTGCATGCTGGCCCCGTAGGTGCCGGACACTACGCGAAAATGGTCCACAACGGCATCGAATATGCATTGATGCAGGCCTGGGCCGAGGGATTCGAACTGCTCGATAGTCGCAAAGATCTCATCGAAGACGTTCCCGGAACATTCAAGGCATGGCAACGCGGAACAGTCGTTCGATCCTGGCTGCTCGAACTCCTGGTGAAAGCATTGGAAGAAGATCCTGAATTCACTGACATCGCCGGCTACGTCGAAGATTCAGGGGAGGGCCGCTGGACAGTCCACGAAGCACTCAACCAGGCGGTTGCGGTTCCCACTATCAGCGCAGCAATCTTCGCGCGCTTTGTCTCTCGTCAAGAAGACTCGCCCTCAATGAAGGCTGTCGCTGCTCTCCGTAATCAGTTCGGCGGGCATAGCGTCCGCAAGAGCTAAGCTCTGCCGCAATGCGCGTAACTCACGTCGAACTTAAAGATTTTCGCAATTACAAGGAGCTCACTCTCGAGCTCGGCGCTGGCCCGACTCTGATTGTCGGATCGAATGGCCAGGGCAAAACAAATTTGGTCGAGGCGCTCGGGTTTTTGAGTACCCTCGGATCGCATCGAGTCTCGACCGATCATGCGATGGTGCGCCAAGCAATGGATGCCGCGATCGTGCGTGTGCGTCTCGAACACAACGATCGTAAATTCTTGGCAGAAGTACAGATCAATCGCTCCGGGGCGAATCGTGCTCAGATTAATCGTTCTGTTATCCGCACTCGCGAACTGCCACGGTACTTTTCTAGCGTTCTCTTTGCTCCCGAAGATCTCGCTCTCGTTCGCGGCGAACCGTCTGGCCGTCGACGTTTCATCGATGACTTGCTGGTGTTGCGGTCGCCGCGCTTTAGCGGAGTGATGAGTGACTACGAGCGCGTCGTGAAGCAACGCAACATGCTGCTTAAATCGGCTCGCGCATCCGGGGTCCGAGACGCTCAATTGAGCACGCTCGATGTGTGGGACGAACGGCTGGTGGCTTTTGGTGCAGAGATCATCAGTGCTCGAAGCGCGCTCATCGCCGATCTGAGCCCTGAAGTGGCTCGTGCGTACGAACAAATCGTCGGTGCAGATCATGGTGCATCGCTTGCTAATTCATTGAGCATCATTTCGCGACAGGATGACCCGGACAACGCTGTTGCCACCAATGCCGTCGGCGAAATAATTTCGGTCGCTGACGCGACGACAGCATTCACGGCGGCCCTCGCTTCCGTGCGAAAAGCAGAGCGAGATCGTGCGATTACGCTGGTTGGCCCGCATCGCGATGACTTGATTTTTGGGCTCAATGGGCTGCCGGCGCGAGGCTACGCCAGCCATGGTGAATCATGGTCGTTCGCGCTGGCGCTCAAATTGGCATCCGCTGAGTTGTTGCGTCGTGATTCATCGGCGGGTGACCCCGTGCTGATTTTGGATGATGTTTTTGCCGAACTTGACCAGTCACGCCGCGAGCGGTTGGCGAGTTCGATCTCCGGGTTTGAGCAAGTTTTGATTACAGCTGCGGTATTTGGAGATGTTCCGGAGGAACTTGCAGCGAACGTCGTGCGCATCAAAGCTGGCGAGGTGATTGTCGGTGAATGATCGCGATCCCAATGTTGACGAACACGTTGCCGTGTATCTGCGATTTCGCGATGTCTTTGGCGACGCCACGAAACGTTCGTACATGGCGCGAAAGCGGAACAAGAAAGAGCCGGGGACTAGCGTTCCCTTTGCTCCAGGCCGTGATCCGCACGGATTGGGCGATGTGATGGACAGCCTCACTTCCAATATGGGATGGAAGTCCCCGCTCGCTCGTTCGGAACTGATTCTGGCCTGGACCACGATCGTCGGTGCTGAAACAGCCGAACATTCTGAACCTGTGGGAATTGAGGAAGGTGTGCTCACCATCCGTTGCGATTCCACAGCGTGGGCAACACAGCTGCGACTTATGCGTGGACACATCACTACGACGATCGCTCAGCAGCATCCGGAAGCGGGTGTGGAAACCGTGCGCTTCGAAGGCCCCAACGCCCCTTCGTGGAAAAGAGGCCCCAGATCAATTCCAGGTAGGGGCCCGCGCGATACTTACGGTTAGGGAGACAAAATAGGTCACGCCGCTAAAGAAACTCCCGTAGAACGCGATTTGACCGCCGCGACCGCTCGGAATTTGTTAGAATCTCAAGAGCCGTCGGACGCACCTCCTTATGGAGTTATCCGCTCTGAATGGCCTGTGTGAACTAGCGGCAGGAGCCTAACTTCAGATGACATCGACGCCCGAAAACGACGTGCCCGAGAGCCAGATCATTGCCAACGGTCATGTTGCCGCTGATAGCTATGGCGCCGATCAAATTCAGATCCTTGAGGGTCTTGAAGCTGTGCGCAAGCGCCCCGGTATGTACATCGGTTCCACCGGTCCTCGCGGTTTGCACCACCTGGTTTATGAAGTCGTCGACAACTCTGTTGATGAAGCCCTCGCCGGCTACTGCGACACCATCAATGTGTGGATTCGCAAAGATGGTTCGGTTCGAGTCCGTGACAACGGCCGCGGCATCCCCGTCGACCTGAACCAACAAGAGCAGAAGTCGACGGTTGAAGTCGTCATGACAATCCTGCACGCTGGTGGAAAATTCGGCGGTGGCGGCTACGCCGTATCAGGTGGACTCCACGGTGTGGGTATCTCCGTCGTTAACGCGCTCTCTGAAGAAGTGGACACTGAAGTTCACCGTCAGGGACACGTATGGCGAATGAGTTTCAAGAACGGCGTTCCGACCGGTCCGCTTACGCAGGGCGAAAGTTCTGACCAGACCGGAACCCAACAAACTTTTTGGCCGAGCAAAGAAACTTTCGAAACTGTCGAGTTCGATTTCGAGACGCTTCGCGCCCGCTTCCAGCAGATGGCCTTCCTCAACAAGGGTCTGCGCATCACGATCTCTGATGAGCGTGGCGAAGAAGAAGTCACTGAGAGCTACATGTACGAGCGTGGCCTTGTTGACTACGTCGAGTACTTGAACAAGACCAAGAAAAACGAGCTCATCCATCCGGATGTCATCGCATTCGAATCTGAAGACACCGAAAAGCGCATCTCCCTCGAAGTAGCGATGCAGTGGACCGGCGGATACTCCGAGAGTGTCCACACCTACGCGAACACCATCAACACTCACGAGGGTGGAACCCACGAAGAGGGCTTCCGGGCTGCGCTGACCACTCTCGTCAACCGCTATGCCCGCGAGAAGAACATCATCAAGGAGAAGGACGACAACCTTTCCGGCGACGACGTTCGCGAGGGTTTGACCGCCGTTATTTCCATCAAGCTCGGCGAACCTCAGTTCGAAGGGCAGACCAAAACCAAGCTCGGTAATACCGAAGCAAAGGCCTTTGTTCAGCGCATCGCCGGTCAGCAGCTCGGTGACTGGTTCGATCGCAACCCCACTCAAGCCCGCGACGTAATTCGCAAGGCGATCCAGGCATCGCAAGCTCGACTCGCTGCCCGCAAGGCTCGCGAGCAGACCCGACGCAAGGGACTGCTTGAATCGAGCGGAATGCCCGGAAAGCTGCGGGACTGCTCGAGCAAGGATCCTTCGCTCTCCGAGATCTTCATGGTTGAGGGTGACTCGGCTGGCGGCTCCGCCGTTCAGGGCCGTAACCCCGAGTTCCAGGCGATTCTTCCGCTGCGAGGCAAGATCCTCAATGTTGAAAAGGCGCGCCTTGACCGTGCTCTTGGCAACGCCGAAGTTCAGGCCATGATCACCGCCTTCGGTGCGGGAGTCGGCGAAGACTTTGACCCAGAGAAGGCTCGATACCACAAGATCGTCTTGATGGCCGATGCTGATGTCGACGGCCAGCACATCACCACGCTGTTGCTGACTCTGCTGTTCCGCTACATGCGTCCGCTTATCGATCTCGGTTACGTCTACTTGGCTCAGCCGCCGCTGTACCGCCTGAAGTGGAGCAACGCGCAGCACCAATACGTCTACAGCGACGCGGAGCGCGATGCGCTCACCGAACTGGGACTTTCAGAAGGTAAGCGCATGCCCAAAGACAACGGCATCCAGCGCTACAAGGGTCTTGGTGAGATGGACTACAAGGAGCTGTGGGAAACCACGATGGACCCCGCCACTCGCACGCTGCTTCAGGTCACCTTGGATGACGCTGCCGCGGCCGACGAAATCTTCTCGACTCTTATGGGTGAAGACGTTGAGTCTCGCCGAAACTTCATCCAGCGCAACGCCAAAGACGTCCGCTTCTTGGACATCTAGCTCTCACCGAGCTCTCGGCGCCCGCACTCGCGACAGATACAGACTGGAACTGAAATTTAATGGCTGACGAAGAAACTCCGAAGAAGACCTTCGAAGACGCACCGGTAGACGACCGTCACGACAAGATCAACCAGGTTGATCTTCAACTGGAGATGCAGCGCTCCTACCTCGACTACGCCATGAGCGTCATCGTGGGGCGTGCGCTTCCTGAAGTGCGCGATGGTCTCAAGCCCGTGCACCGTCGTGTGATCTACGCGATGTATGACGGTGGCTACCGCCCCGACAAGGGGTTCTCCAAGTGCACCCGTGTCATCGGTGATGTGATGGGCCAGTTCCACCCGCACGGTGACTCGTCGGTCTACGACGCTCTCGTTCGTTTGGTTCAGCCGTGGAGCCTTCGCTACCCACTGGCGCTGGGCCAGGGAAACTTCGGTTCTCCCGGAAACGACGGCGCTGCTGCTCACCGTTACACCGAAACCAAAATGGCTCAGCTCGCCATGGAAATGGTTCGGGACATTGAAGAAGACACCGTCGACTTCCAAGACAACTACGACGGTCGCACGCAGGAACCCACGGTTCTGCCGAGCCGCTTCCCCAACCTTCTCGTCAACGGTTCGGTCGGTATCGCGGTCGGTATGGCCACGAACATTCCGCCGCACAACCTGCGCGAAGTCGGAGAGGGTGCCCTCTGGCACCTCGCCAACCCTGACGCGTCGAAAGAAGAACTGGTTGAAGCGCTCATCCAGCGCATCAAGGGACCGGACTTTCCGACAGGCGCCCAGATTCTTGGTGTCAAGGGCATTCAGGATGCGTACCGCACGGGTCGTGGCTCGATCACAATGCGTGCCGTTGTTAACGTCGAAGAGTTGCAGGGGCGCACGTGCCTCGTCGTCACCGAACTGCCGTACCAAGTCAACCCCGACAACCTGGCACTGAAAATTGCCGACCTCGTCAAGGATGGCAAGCTCGCCGGCATTGCCGACATTCGTGATGAGACGTCGGGTCGTACAGGCCAACGCCTCGTCATCGTGCTCAAGCGCGACGCGGTAGCCAAGGTTGTTCTCAACAACCTCTACAAGCACACGCAGCTGCAGGAAAACTTCGGCGCAAACATGCTCGCGATCGTTGACGGCATCCCGCGCACGCTCTCGATCGACGGCTTCATCACCGAGTGGGCTACCCACCAGATCGAAGTTATCGTTCGCCGCACCGAATTCCGTCTACGCAAGGCCGAAGAGCGTGCCCACATTTTGCGTGGTTACCTCAAGGCTCTGGATGCTCTCGACGAGGTCATCGCGCTCATCCGTCGTTCGCCCACCGTCGAAGATGCCCGCAACGGCCTTATCGAGCTGCTCGACATCGACGAAATTCAAGCTCGCGCGATTCTCGATATGCAGTTGCGTCGACTTGCCGCTCTTGAACGCCAGAAGATCATTGACGAGCACGACGAGATCGAGCGCGAGATCGTTGACTTCAAGGCGATCATCGCAAGCAAGGAACGTCAGAGCAACATCGTCAGTGAAGAACTGACCGAACTCCTCGCTAAGTACGGCGATGACCGCCGCACCGAAATCATGATGGGCTTCGACGGCGACATGAGCATGGAAGACCTCATCCCCGAAGAGGAGATGGTGGTCACAGTCACGCGCGGCGGGTACGTCAAGCGCACACGCAGCGACAACTACCGCAGCCAGCACCGCGGCGGCAAGGGCGTCAAGGGTGCCCAGCTGCGTGCGGATGACGTGGTCGACCACTTGTTCGTCACCACCACTCATCACTGGTTGCTGTTCTTCACCAACACGGGCCGCGTTTACCGTGCGAAGGCTTACGAGCTGCAAGAGGGTGGCCGCGACGCAAAGGGCCAGCACGTTGCTAACTTCTTGGCACTGCAGCCCGGTGAAGAGATCGCTCAGATTCTCGACATCCGCGACTACGAGCAGTCAACGTACTTGGTTCTTGCTACCCGCAATGGTCTCGTCAAGAAGACCGCGATGGCAGAGTACGACACCAACCGCAGCGGTGGAATCATCGCCGTAAACCTGCGCGAGGGCGACGAACTTGTTTCGGCGATGCTCGTGGAGAACACGGATGATGTCTTGCTCGTATCTCGCAAGGGAATGTCGATTCGCTTCACGGCATCCGATGAAGCCTTGCGTCCCATGGGTCGTTCGACCTCGGGTGTGATGGGCATGAGCTTCCGTGAAGACGACCAGTTGCTGAGTGCCAGCGTTGTACCCGAGAGCGGTTTCGTCTTTGTGGTCACCGAGGGTGGCTTCGCGAAGCGCACGGCCGCTGATCAGTACCGCGTCCAGGGACGTGGTGGTTTGGGCATCAAGGTCGCCAAGCTCGACGGAACTCGCGGCGATTTGGCGGGTGCTTTGATGGTTGGGGACGAGGACGAAGTTCTTGTGGTTCTTGCCAGTGGCAAGGTGGTACGCTCTTCTGTCGCTGAGGTTCCGGCCAAGGGCCGTGACACGATGGGCGTAGTTTTCGCCCGATTTGCAGCGGAGGACAAGATCATTGCAATCGCACGAAATAGCGAACGAAATCTAGACAACAAAGAACTTGAAGCTGGGGACGATAGTGTTCCGAGTGAAGATGCCCCTGCTGGGAAGGACGAGTCGGTAGATGAGTAGTGTCGCGGAGAAGCTGCAGCGCAAGTCGCAGCGCCAAACATCAGTCAAACAGGTTCGCCTCAAGCTGGTGTACATCGACTTCTGGTCGGCCGTTAAGTTTTCGTTCCTCGTGGCCGTGTCGCTCGGAATCGTTTTGGTCGTGGCATCGCTCCTGATCTGGATCGTGCTTAACTCCACAGGAATCTTTGGAAAGCTCGATGAGATTTTGCGCGATGTTTTGAGCGACGAGTCCTTCAGTGTTGCGACAAGTTTCTCGCTGGGACAGGTCGCAGGATTCTCGTTTGTCGTGGCAATTCTCAACGTTTTGGTGGGTACTGCACTCGGCGCGATTGCGAGTATGCTTTATAACTTCAGCGTGCGACTGACCGGTGGAATCCTCGTGGGTTTCACTAACAACTAGTCGATTACGCCAAACGGGCAGAATGCGGTACTCTCGTATCTGCCCAACGGGGGTATAGCTCAGGCGGTTAGAGCGCTTCGCTGATAACGAAGAGGTCCGTGGTTCAAGTCCACGTACCCCCACTGGAATTTCCACAAGAAATTCCTTAAATGGGGCCTTAGCTCAATTGGTAGAGCGCCTGCTTTGCAAGCAGGAGGTCAGGGGTTCGATTCCCCTAGGCTCCACAGCACGACTACAAAAACCCCGGCCAGTTATCTGGTCGGGGTTTTTGCATACCCGGGCGGCGTTGTTGAGGTCACGGACTCTTTGCGCGACGAGAACACTCGAGGCTGCAGCGCGATTGCTGGCCGAGAAGGCCGATGGCGACATCTCTACCCGGGCCGTGTGCACGGCATCCGGGATTCAGCAACCAGCTCTCTATCGAACCTTCAGAGACAAGGCCGGCCTTCTCGAATCAATTGTCGATCTCGTGGGGGAAAAATACCTGAGCAGGAAGCGTGCCGCGGAGCCCTCGGGTGAACCGCTCGTCGGCCTCCGGTGGGTTGGGATCGCCACACCGCCTTCGCGCTGGTTGACCCCAACGCCTACAGGCTGCTGTTCGGCTCAAACGCGGTTGCGTGGGCCCGAAGGCTGGCACACACGCTCTTTGGCTCTTGCAGGGCGTCCTGGAGCGTCTCGCGACCCAAGGACGCCTACGGTGGACACCGAGGTCGGCGCGCACCAGGTAATGGCCGCACACAGCGGTGTCGCGCTTGCCATAATCCTGTGACCGGAGCAGAGCGAACACTCGCAGCTTTCTGAGCGAATGCGCGAGAGCATCACCCCTTCGATCCGCGGTGGTGGGAGAGGGGGGTGAAGCGGCAGCCGCTGGCGCCCTCAACGACAAAACAGCTCTGGCCCGATTCGCAAGAACCGGGCCAGAGCTGTTTAAGAGGTTGTGGCTACACCGCTGGCGGTGAGCAGCAGAGAATAGTTACGCAGTCTCTGCTTCGTCGTCAATCCACAGGTCGTCGTCTGCACGAAGCGTCTGCCATGCGGCGTACGCAACGCCTACGGCAGCAACTACGCCGACACCGATGAGGATGTAGCGGCCAAAGCCAGCCGACTTAGGCTGAGGCTTAACAAGGCCAGTCTTCTCGCCCGCGGAGGCCGCGAGTCCCGAGACGCGAGCGAAAGCATCCCGAACCTGCTGGTTCTTCGCTACTTCGAGCGCGGCAAGAGCTGTGCCGAGCGCCGAGGTGACTGCAGGCAATACGTCGCCCTTGATCTTCGACTTCGTGTTTTCGGCCGCTGAGCGGGCGCCAGCCACTGATGACGAGACAACGGGCTTCACCCGAGTGTCGATTGTGCTGTGGATCTTGGGGCTGACTTCTTCACGAGCGTAGTTGGCAGCCTGTTGGCTCGCCTCTCGTACTACGGCAGATGCGTGATCGAGCAGCTCCTTCTGGTCATGCCAAAGGTCTTCGGCTTGACCTTTCAAGCGCTTGAGTTCTTTCCGGCGTTTGCGAGTTAGTGCCACGGGAAACCTCCAAAGATGGTCGAACGGTGACTCCATACTGCCACGGTGCCTTCCGAGTCCGCACTGCTTTGCCTGTGAGCAGGCTGAATAACTGGTATCTGAGGCTCAGGTTCGCTATGTAAGAATTGACGCTATGTCTCAACACACCGCAGTTGCCACGATCAAGACAAACCTCGGAGAAATCCGTCTCAACCTCTTCGGCAACCACGCGCCGAAGACCGTTGCTAACTTCGTCGGTCTCGCCAAGGGCGATATCGAATGGACCCACCCCGCCACCGGTCAGAAGACCACTGCGCCTCTTTACGACGGCGTAATCTTCCACCGCATCATCAAGCAGTTCATGCTTCAGGGTGGAGATCCCCTTGGTAAGGGCATCGGCGGCCCCGGCTACAACTTCGACGACGAAATTCACCCCGAGCTCGACTTCTCGGCTCCCTACATCCTCGCCATGGCAAACGCCGGCACGCGCGCGGGCAAGGGAACCAACGGTTCGCAGTTCTTCATCACCACAGTCGCTACTCCGTGGCTCCAGGGCAAGCACACCATCTTCGGTGCGGTTGCTGACGACGAGTCGAAGAAGGTCGTCGACGCCATCGAGGCAGTCGACACCGACGGTAGCGACAAGCCCCTCACCGACGTTGTCATCGAGAGCGTCACGATCGACGAGGTCTAACCTTCGTGACCACATCGCCGGATGCCAGCGGTAACTACTGCTACCGGCATCCTGACCGGCAAAGTTTCACTCTCTGCCAGCGATGTGGGCGCACTGTATGCCCCAGCTGCCAAACGCAGGCGGCTGTGGGCGTACATTGCCCCGAATGCATCAAAGAGGCCCGAGCCAACGGGCCCAAGCGCAAACCAGTCTTGGTTCGCGCCTCCCGCGCGTCGCGGGGAAAGCCAGTAGTTACTTACACCCTCATCGGCATAACCGTCCTGATGTATTTACTGCAGTTGGTGTCTGACGGTCGGGTGTACCAAGCTCTCGCTTATTACCCGCCGTTCACGGCTGAGCAGCCATGGCGCATGATTACCGCAGCGTTCCTGCACTCTCAAAGCAGCATCTTTCATTTGCTCTTCAATATGTTCACGCTCTTCATTTTCGGGCGCGCTCTGGAACTGCCTCTCGGTAGAGCGAGGTTCATTGCGCTCTATCTGATCAGCGCGCTCGGTGGCTCGGTCGCCGTGCTGTTGCTTGCGCCGCAATCGGTCGTAATCGGAGCATCCGGAGCGGTATTTGGCTTGGCCGCGGCGTTCTTTGTTATCCAACGCCGTATGGGTGTGGATAACCGATTGTTGCTTATCGTGTTGGCCGCGAACCTAGTGATCGGGTTTATCCCCGGCTCCGGTATTTCTTGGCAAGCTCACCTCGGTGGGCTCATCACGGGAGCGGTGCTCGCACTCGTATTCTTGCGACAGCGCAACAAGCCGTCCGCCAACCCGGAGATCGCTCTAGTCGCGCTCGTTATAGCGGCTCTCATCAGCCTGACCCTCGTGCGGATCTTCGTTCTATAGGTGACTAAAAGTTATCCACAGGTTTATTAACACTGGGTATAACTACACGCGTGTAATTTCTAGCGCCACCGTGTTGTCATGAGGAATCCGATGAAGAGGATGCCGAAGCCAACGAGAATGTTCCAGCTACCGAGTGAGGCGACAGGCAACTGCTGGTTGCTCACGTAGAACACGATGATCCAGGCGAGCCCGATCAGCATGAAGCCGAACATTACGGGCTTGAACCAGACCGCGTTGGGAGCGTCTTCAGCGGGACGCGACGGTGAATTATCTGCAGAATTACGGGCCATGGGAGAGATTCTAGCGCGAACGCCCTGAGTGACGAACGGCCGCGCGGAAACCAGCAGGAGACTGCGGATAGAATTGCGCCTATGGTTCTCGAAGACGGCCGCCCGTCGCGGCGCAGAGCGAAAGCCCGCCGCCCTGTCTCCTTCATTGGAGTTCTCGGCGAAATCTTTATTACCGCCGGCGTAGTCGTGCTTCTCTTCTTGGTATGGCAGACCTGGGTGAACAGCTACTTCGTGAGCAACGCCCAGCGAGACGATGCTCTCGTACTGAGCGAAGAATGGAACAAGGGCGAAGCGGTCAAGCTTGCGCCAGATGAGCGTGCAGACCCCGGCGTTCCCGTCGTGGATGAGGCTCCAGCTCAAGCGGTCGCGTTCGGAACACTCATCGTTCCGCGCTTTGGTGCGGACTACGCGATCCCCATCGCTGAAAGTGTGAACCTCTCCAGCGTGCTCAATACTCAGGGCGTTGGCCACTACACGGGAACCCAGATGCCCGGTGAGGTCGGCAACTTCGCCGTCGCTGCGCACCGCACCGGCTGGGGTGACCCCTTCTACGACATCAACAAGCTTCAGATCGGCGACAGCATTTACGTCGAGACTGAAGCCGGCTGGTACCGCTACGTTTTCCGGTCTCTAGAATATGTGTTGGCTTCTGGTGTTGGAGTGCTCAACCCGGTTCCGCAGTTTGAAGGCGCCGCCGCAAGTGACCGCATCATGACGCTCACGAGCTGTAACCCCATTCACACCGCCGACGAGCGAATCATCGCCTACGCCGTGTACGACACTTGGTATCCCCGCTCAGAGGGTGCCCCCTCAGAGATCGCAGCGATCGCTCAAAACCTTGAAGGAGCTGGCTAATGTATGCAGCACTCTGGCGTGTACTTCCGGGCCCAGCACTCGTGCGGGTTCTGATTCTGCTGATCTTGGCAGCAGCCATTGTGGCTGTGCTCTTTACATGGGTGTTCCCGTGGGTGCTGCCCCTGGTAACCCCGCTGGATGCGACGGTGCAACAGTGACCCGCATCCTCGTCGTCGACAACTACGACAGCTTCGTTTACACCCTCAACGGGTATCTTCTCGAGCTCGGCGCTACAACAGACGTTGTGCGCAACGATGCTTTTAGTGCGGATGACGCGGCGGCACGCATCGCCGAGTACGATGCCGTTCTGCTCTCGCCAGGCCCTGGCACACCCGCAGACGCTGGGGTGAGCATCCCGATTGTCCATGCCGCCCTTGCCACGGGCAAGCCACTGTTCGGTGTCTGCCTTGGTCACCAAGCCATCGCTGAAGCTCTGGGAGCTACGGTTACTCACGCCGATGAGCTGATGCACGGCAAGACCTCCAAGATCGAACACGACGACAGCCTGATCTTCCGCGATCTACCGCAGCCGTTCACCGCGACGCGCTATCACTCGCTCGCCATTGTGGACGGGACTGTTCCCGACGAGCTCATCGTGACCGCGCGCACTCCAGGTGGAGTGATCATGGGTGTTCAGCACGCTACGCAGCCGGTTTACGGCGTGCAGTTCCACCCTGAGTCGGTACTCACCGAAGGCGGATACCTGATGCTCGGCAACTGGCTCTCCGAAGTGGGGATGCCCGAAGCTCCCGCTCTGGCCAAGACGCTCACGCCGCTGGTGCACAACTAGCGGCGTTATTAGCCAGCGCAGTACTGGAGCGTAATCTCAGATTTCTGAGCTTGATCGCCCACGATCGACTGGTAGCTCACGACATTGCCCGAGCATCCGAAGTCAGCGCTCAGCTTCACGCTGAGCTGAAGAGCGGTGAGGGTGCTGTTGGCTTCACCGATGTCTTTACCTGTGACGTCGGGCACCTGCACGAGACCGTTCGATACGACGAGGTTAACCGTCTCACCCTCGCGGATGATCGCGCCATCGGCTGTGCGCTCGGCGTCTCCGCGCGGATCAGAGCTGATGACGGTGCCCTTCTTGAGGTTGGGCGAGTATGACTGCGAAGTAGAGCCGTAGACAAGACCAGCCGATTCAAGCAGCTCGATGGCAGCATCTTCCTGCATGTTCGCCACGTTCGGAACGGTGACAGGAGTGCGGCCAAGGGAAACAACGACCTGAACTTCGAAGCCGAGGGATACCGTCTGGCCAGGGCCAGGATCGGTACGGATGATGACACCCTCCTCGACGGTTTCGCTGGCTTGGTTGACGCGCTTGGGAACGAGGTCGAGTTCTGTGAGTAGAGCTGCACCATCGTCGTAGGTCATGGCAGCGACGTCGGGAATGTCGACCGCGCTCGTGCCACTGAGTTGCGCGGGGCTGAGGCTGAAGGCCCAGACCACAACAGAAACGATGATGACAGCCATCAGTGCGATACCGCCCCAGATCCACGCGACGGGCGGACGGTTCTGGGTGCGGGGCGTGCGGTCGTTCTCGTCGACGGCAAGTTGACGGAACGTGGCATCGCTGCCCGCGGTGGCATTGGGGTTTACACCGAAGAGGGTGGCGTTGAAATCTGTGGATGCGAGCTGTTTGCGCTCCGGAACGGAACCCGCTGCAGCGGACTCAACGTCGGTGCGGAACTCAGCAGCACTTTGGTAACGGTCGAAGCGATCCTTGGCGAGCGAACGCAACACGACAGCGTCGAGCGCCGGTGACACCGCAGCGGTGGTTGTGCTCGGAGGAACGGGCTCGGAGTTGACGTGCTTGTAGGCAACCGCGACCGGGTTCTCTCCACTGAAGGGAGGCTGACCAGTCAGGAGCTCGAACAGCACGACGCCGGTCGAGTACAGATCGGAGCGAGCATCCACGCCTTCACCGCGAGCTTGCTCAGGCGAGAAATACTGCGCGGTGCCGACGATGGCACTGGACTCGGCGATGGTAGCGGCAGAATCGGAGACCGCACGGGCGATACCGAAGTCCATGACCTTCACCTGGCCACTGTTGGTGACCATGATGTTGCCGGGCTTGATGTCGCGGTGTACAACGCCAGCGCGATGTGAGTACTCGAGAGCAGTGAGCACCTGCGAAACGATGCGTGCTGCTTCTTCTGGCGCGAGGGCGCCCTCGGCAACGATATCTTTCAGCAGTCGACCGTCGACGTACTCCATGATGATGAACGGGATAAGCGTCTCGTGACCCGAAGCATCGATGACAGACTCTTCGCCCGCATCGAAAATACGAACGATGGTGGGGTGCGCCATCTTTGCTGCATCGTGGGCTTCGCGACGGAACCGGGTGCGGAAAGCTGGATCGTTGGCGAGCGTCGGCTTGAGCAGCTTGATAGCAACCCGGCGCCCGAGCCGCGAATCCATACCGAGGTGAACATCGGCCATACCGCCATGGCCGAGAAGCTCGCCAATCTGGTACCGCCCAGCGAGCTGGCGTACGCCCTGTGCAACGCCTTCGCTCACTAGTTCACTCCTGATTGTTGTCGCGGAAAGTACCGGTTCAGTCTATCCGCTGGTAAACGTGATATCTGCTTACTCGTCTACGACGGTTACGATGACCTGTTCTGATGCAGGCGACGATAGATCCGTGCACGAAACCGAATACGAGATCTTGGTTTCGACGCTGGGATCGTCCGGCAGCGTGATGTCGAATTGGGTGTCGTTTGATCCCCATGTCGACGAACCAGCGCTGGGACCGCCCTGAATCAAGAAACTGTAGCCGGAACGTGGATGCCCGGCGGGGCAGTCCCCGTAAGCGTTCCACTTAACCGTCACGGTGTCACCCGGTTGGTAGGGTCCTGAGGGCTCCAGCAGGTTTGCCTGGGGCTGTGGCGGGGTAGGAACAACCGCGATCTCGTCGTAGAAGTAGACCGTGATGGTTTCACCCTTAGCGACATTGCCGGTCGGAGCTGCGCGGTAGGAGAAGCCGACCTTTTCAGACGAAGGCGCCTCGGAACCGACTTGTGCATCGAGCACGAGTCCTTTGTCTTCCAAGATCTGAGAAACCGCGTCTTGTTTACGATCCAGGAGCTCATCTTCGCTGAGGGCGACAACCGTAGGCGTTGGTTCTGGCTCGGGGACTACAGTCTCCGATGCACTGGGTGAAGCGCTTGTCGCGACGGGTTCTTCCTCTCCGGGGCTGGCGAGAAGCGCGATGATGACGCCAATCAGCACGACAGCAAGAAGTGAGATCACGGCAACGATGGGCCACGTCCACGGGTTGCGCGGCTTGGATTCCGCCGCAATCTCTGCGGCTGTAGCCGGCTCGCCAGCAACGCCAGCAGCACCGGCGGTCGTCAGTACGCGTGTGGCCTGAGTTGCGTTGCCGTAGTTGAGGCCCACGGTCGCGGCATGAGAGTTATCTCCCATGATTCCGGGCACGGCTGTTGCGGCAGCGGCGATGTCGCCACGACGCAGTGATTGTGCCGCACGTGAGAGGTGTGACGCGGATGCCGGACGGTCGCCGGGCGACTTAGCCAAGCAGGCGTAGACAAGGTTGCGCACGGGCTCAGCGACAGTGATCGGCAACTCCGGGGGAGTCTCGTTGATCTGGGCCATGGCGATAGCGACTTGCGACTCACCCGTGAACGGGCGACGGCCTGCGAGGGCCTCGTAAGCGACGATGCCGAGCGAATAGATGTCGGTGGTCGGGGATGCCGGGTGACCGCTGGCCTGTTCGGGCGAGAGGTACTGCACCGTTCCCATGACCTGACCGGTAGCGGTCAGCGGGACCTGGTCGGCGATGCGCGCGATACCGAAGTCGGTGATCTTGACGCGGCCTTCGGGCGTGATGAGGAGGTTTCCCGGCTTGATGTCGCGGTGAACCAGTCCCGCAGCGTGGGCAGCCTGAAGAGCGGCCGCAGTCTGCGCGACCATGTCGAGCACGCGGTCGGGATCGAGCACGCGCTCTCGCTCGAGAATGGCACTCAGTGCCTCACCGGGAACGAGTTCCATGACGAGGTAGGCGCTGCCGTCTTCCTCGCCGTAGTCGAAGACGTTTGCGATTCCTTCGTGGTTAACGAGAGCCGCGTGGCGGGCTTCTGCCCGGAAGCGCTCAAGGAAACCAGGGTCGCCGAGATACTCATCCTTGAGGATCTTGATCGCGACCGTTCGACCGATTACGAGATCTGTGGCTTCCCACACCTCGCCCATTCCACCGATCGCTACGCGACTGGATAGCTGGTATCTGCCACCGAAAGTGAGTCCACTGGTCGGTCTCATTTGTTTAGCACCGCCTCTAGTACTTGACGCCCAATTGGTGCGGACAGGCCGCTCGAGGTACCGGACTGTCCCAGTCCGCCGCCGTCTTGCACCACTACCGCTACTACAACTTCTGGATCATTTGCCGGCGCGAATCCGGTGAACCACAACGTGTATGGCTCGCCTTCTCCGTTTTCTGCTGTACCGGTTTTTCCTGCGACCTCGACGCCATCAATGGCGGCAGTGTTCGCTGCACCGCTGTTGACCCCATCCACCATCATCTGGGTGAGTGCGGCCGCGGTTTGCGGACTGATTGCCTGATTGAACAGCGCCGGTTCGAAGGACTGGATGGTTGTGAGATCGGACGAAACGATGCTCTCAACAAGGTTGGGTTGCATGATGGTGCCGCTGTTGGCGATCGCCATCGACACCATTGCCATTTGCAGGGGAGACGCGCGCACACTCGACTGGCCGAATGCCGAAAGCATCGTCTGCGGGCGGTCAAGGGCGCGAGGGTAAACACTCTCGGTCGAGACGAGAGGCACGGAGACACTCTCGTTGAAACCAAAGGCATTCGCCTGCTCACGAATTGCATTCGAGCCGAGTTCGTCACCCAACTCAGCGAATGGAATATTGCACGAGAGGCGGATGGCCGTAGCGATCGTTGCCGTCGAGCCCGAGCCACAGGTGCCGCTGTCGGCATTGCTGATCTTGAAGGTGCTCTCGGGCAACTGCAGCTCAGCGGGGTTCGGGAAGGAACTGTCTGCGGTGTAGTCGCCGCTCTCGAGAGCCGCCGCCGCCACCACGAGCTTGAACGTGGAACCGGGAGGATCAAGCGGGCCCGCGAGGGTGCGGTTAAAGAAGGGATCGTCAGGGTCGTTGAGCAAACGGTCATACGCATCGATGACTTCGCTGGTGTTGTGTACCGCGAGCTCATTGGGATCGTACGAAGGCTTCGACACCATCGCGAGAATCTCGCCCGTCTTCGGGTTGATTGCCACAACGGCACCCTTGAGGTCGCCGAGTGCATCCCAGGCGGCCTGCTGAATAACCGGGTCGAGAGTGAGCTCCACGGCAGCACCCGTGGGATTCTGGCCTGTGAGGATCGAGTTAACCTGGTCGAAGAACTGGTCGTTCGATGAACCGCTGAGGTAGTCGTTGAGCGAATTCTCGAGACCAGTGTTGCCCTGGTTCAAGGTGAGGTAGCCGGTAACGGGCGCATACAACTCGCCCTGCGGGTACACGCGCAAGAACTTGAACTCGTCATCCACTGGCTCTGAGTACGCGATCGGCTCGCCATTGACGAGGATGGGGCCACGTTCGGCCGAGTAGCTCGCATACAGAGTGCGCACATTGCGGCCATCCGCCTGAAGCTGATCGGCCGTAACGACTTGGATGACGGAACTTGAGATAAACAAGCTCACAAACATGATCAGCACGACTGTGCTCACTCGCTTAAGTTCGCGATTCACTGTCCCACCACCAATCGGTTCTCGATCGACGGCTCGATCACAAGCTGCGGCTGGTGGCGCACTGTGTCAGAGAGCCGAAGCAAGAGGGCCGCGATGATCCAGTTGGCAACGAGCGATGAACCACCCGCTGCCAAGAAAGGAGTGGTGAGTCCCGTCAACGGAATAACGCGCGTGACACCACCGATAACGACGAACACCTGAAGAGCGATCACGAAAGCAAGACCGACACCCAAGAGGCGGCCGAAATCATCTTGACCGGCAAAGCCGATACGGAATCCACGAGACACAAAGAGAAGGTACAACGCCAGAATTGCGAAGATGCCGATAAGGCCCAGTTCTTCACCCAGCGACGCGACGATGTAGTCACTCTCGGCGAGGGGCGTGATCTCGGGGCTGCCGCGACCGAGGCCGGTGCCGATGAGTCCACCATCTGCCAACCCAAAGAGGCCCTGCACCAATTGGTAGCTGCCTCCCGAGGCTTGGTACACCTCAGGATTGAAGGGGTCGAGCCAGGCGTCGATGCGACCAGAAATGTACGTGAGGTACTGACTTGCTACGAAAGCACCGCCGAGGAACATGCCCATACCGAGAAGGATCCAGCTCGAGCGTCCGGTGGCAACGTAGATCATGACGAGGAACAGGCCGAAGTAGAGCAGGGCCGTTCCCATATCGCGCTGGAAAATCAAGACGAGCATGGATGCCACGAAGACAACGATGATCGGGCCAAGATCTCGGGCGCGCGGGAAGGTCATGCCGAGGAACTTGCGGCCGACCATCGAAAGCGAATCGCGCGCCGACACCAAGTACCCCGCGAAGAAGATGGCCAGAGCGATCTTGGCGAGCTCACCCGGCTGGAACGAGAACGCGCCGATCTGAACCCAGAGGCGGGCGCCGAAGCGCGTGTCGCCGATCACGGGAGCCAGCGGCAACAGGAGCAAAGCGATACCACTGAACATTGCGATGTAGCGGTAGCGCTGCAGGATGCGGTGGTTCTTGATAATGATCAACACCGCGATCGCGATGACGATCGCGATACCTGTCCAGACGATCTGACGAACGCCGCCGCTGCCCCACCCCGTAGCCTCATCGGCTAGGTCAATGCGGTAGATCATGGCGATGCCGAGCCCATTGAGCACCGTGATGATCGGCAAAATTAGCGGGTCGGCATCCCGAGCAGTAACACGCAGCGTGATGTGCATAGCGAGAATCAGTGCTCCGAGCAGCGCGGAAAGCCCCAGTACGGTGAAGCCGAGGTGGCCCATGACGCCAAGCTGAACGAGAGCAATTGACCCGAGGTTGATCGAAATCGCGACAATGATCAGCAGCAACTCAAGGTTGCGCAGGCGAGCAGGCACCCGCAATTTGAGGCGGATGTTTTCAGTGATCTCTCGTGGGCCGGCCGAAGCCGAGGCACGAGCGTCGGCGCTAGGGGATTTGGGCATCAGACAACATTCTTACGATGCGGCGGGCGTCTTCGATGCCAGTCGCGTTGATGGTGTTCTCGACGCTGGCACGCAGGTACAGCGGCAAATCGACAACGCGCACATCGCTGACTTCGTACACGTCCGAGAGCGAAATGGGGCCGATGTCTTGCTGGACACCCTGATAAATAGCGACCTTTCCATCCACGCTACCCACAAAGTGTTGCTGTTGCGTGTACTGGTAACCCAAGATGAGGCCCGTAGTGATCGCGGCAATGGTGAGGGTGATGAACGTGATCCACGAGATGCGGCGGTTACGAACCCGACGACGGTCTTCGCGGATGATCGCCTGGTAGTACTCGTCGGACTCAGGCTCAAAGTGGCTGTCGTCGGGCTGCGTCGCTTTGAGCGGGTGCAGCAGCAGGTTGGGCAGACGAACCGGTTTTTTGGCGATCGTCGGCTCGAAGGAAAGCGGGGAAGCGGCCGAACCGACCATGATCGGCGGCTCGTGCGCTGAAGATTCATCGTCACCGACATCGACGAGCACTACGGTGACGTTGTCGGGAGCGCCCTGGTCGAGGCTTGCCTGAACGAGACGCTCAGTTGCCACTCGTGGATCCGTAACGCGGCGCAGGGTCGCGGCGATCTTGTCTTCAGTGACAAAGCTGCTGAGACCGTCGGAGCACAGCAACCAACGGTCACCGGGCTCGGTCGTAAAAACTTCAGTATCGATCTCGGGCGATGCATCGACGTCTCCGAGAACGCGCATGAGAACGGAGCGGCGCGGATGAACGGCAGCTTCTTCTAAGGTGATGCGGCCGCTCTCCACCAAACGTTGCACGAACGTGTGGTCGTGCGTCATCTGCGTCATTTCGCCCTCGCGCAGCAAGTAGATACGCGAGTCGCCGATGTGGGCCATGGCCATCTTGTTGCCAACGCGAATCATTCCGCTGACAGTGGTGCCCATTCCCGTGAGCTCATTGTGCTCAATGACGGTGTCGGAGAGGATGCCGTTGGCAGCAAGGAGAGTGTCGTGCAATACCTGAGCGGCGTCGTCTGCCGACTCAAAACTGCGGTCAGCTTCGGCTACGTGTTTGATTGTGATGGCCGAAGCAACATCGCCACCCGCGTGGCCACCCATACCGTCCGCGACAATGAAGAGATGGCTGCCGGCGTAGGCGCTGTCCTGGTTGTTCGCCCGAACTTTACCCACATGGGATGCGGCGGCACTGTTGCCCGAAGTGGCCATTCAGTTACCGTCGCAGTTCGAAGCTAGTAGTGCCGATCTTGATCGGCGTATTCAACGGAATCGGCGTCGGAACGCTCACTCGTTGACCGGCTAAGAAAGTGCCGTTCGTCGAGTCAAGATCTTGAACAACCCAGCTATCAGCCCAGCGCAAAAGGCGAGCATGGTGCGTTGAGGTGTAGTCATCGCGAATAACGAGACCCGATTCGCTCGAGCGGCCGATAGTCAGTTGCTCTTCGGGAAGAGAAATTTCGAGGCCCTCTTTAGAGCCAGACACAATCACCAGGCGGGTCGCGTCGAGAGAGCTGCCGGTTGCCGGAGCGGCGGGAGCCACCGGGCGAGTGGGCTGGGCGGCAACGGGTGCCGGGGGAGTGGCGGGAGCTTGTTGCGCCTGAGCTGCGCTCTGCACGGGCATCCGGCGCACCTTTTCTCCGAAGAGATCGGAACGGAGCGCGTAGACGATCGCGAAGATGAAGCCCCACATGATGGCGAGGAACGCGATGCGCAGCAACAGGAGGGTGAGTTCACTCATAGGGTGAACCCCCGGTCATTGCGGCGATCAGCGGACTGGTCGGCATCGGAGGATTGGGCAAGCACACGGAACACGATACGGGTTCGACCGATGTCAATCACGGATTCCGGCGCGAGTGGTGCACGAGAAACTGGTGATCCGTTCAATTTGGACCCATTTGTGGAGTTGAGGTCGTTCACTTCGGCACGCGAGCCATCCCAGAGGATCTCGACGTGCTTGCGAGAAATGCCGTTGTCATCGACGGTGATGTCGGCTTCGCTGCCGCGACCGATGATGGTGCGCGAGTGCGCAAGGGTGTGTCGGGCGCCGTTGATGTCGACGACAGGAGTCCACGCGACCGTGCCTTTGACACTGACCGAATCGACTTCGATCATGCCTTGGCTCAGGGAGTCGTCGGGGGCGAGAACAATGGCGATGCCACCCGAGAAGGAATAGTGCTGGGCGGTGGCGTGGCGCTGAACGAGTTCGGTGAGCTCGGAAATCAGCGTGCTGCCGAGGCCAGCCATGCGCTGGTAGTCGGTGTCGCTGAGGCGAACCGTGAAGTTGTTGGGCACGAGGATGCGGTCGCGCGACACAACAGCGGCCTGCGTGTCGAGTTCGCGGCGCAGGGCGCTAGTGATTTCGACGGGTTGCAGACCACTTTTGAAGGTCTTTGCGAAGGCGCCGTTTACTGCGCGTTCGAGACCTCGCTCAAAGTTGTCCAGAAGACCCAAAGCTCTCCTCGTGGTGGCTCGTTGTAGTACGTCGATGTTAGCCGGTGTATGCGGCTAACCCGTTACTCAGGGTCGAGCTATTAAGGAAGGAGGCCCATGGGATCGACGCGAGTGCCGTTGATGTAGGTCTCGAAGTGGAGGTGGGCGACGGTGACGTAACCGGTGGCGCCGCTGAGGCCCAGAGGGGTTCCGGCGGCAACTGTTTGGCCGGGGGACACCATCTGAGAGCCAGCAATCATGTGGGAGTAGAGGGTGGAAACGCCGCTGCCGTGATCAACCTTGACGTACTGGCCCCAGCCGCCACCGTAAGTGACTTGGGTAACAACACCGGGCGATGCCGAGACGATCGTCATTCCGCTACCGGTCATGATGTCGATTCCGCCGTGGAATTCTGATCCGCGGTAGCCGAAGCCATCGTTGACCGGGGCGTTAGCGGGCCAAACCGCAAGGAACCCGGCGAATTCTCCGCCATATGTGCCCGCAAATGAACCGGAGGCTCCCGCGGAATAAACCTCTGCAACGGGCTCTGGCTCGGGCTCAGGTTCTTTAATCGAGAGCTTGTCGCGCTGTGCGGCGCTAATTTCGGTTTCTACTGAAGAAGCGAAGGACTGGATCGGCACACTTTGAACAGGTTCAGTCGTGGCGACAGCAGCAGACTGCTGCAGGATTGCGGATGCCGAAGCTGCAGAAGCAGTCGATTCGATGTCGCGCGACGAAGGTTCCATGTGCGCTGCGGCTGGAACAGTCACGCTCACGACAACAGCCATGATTGCGCTGAGTGTCAGCAATCGTTTCACGCGGTAACCCCCAGGGGTGTGGTCTGTGTTCTGTCTGGTTGGACAGTTTTGGATCAAGTCTGGTTGAACCCGTGGCTTTAGGCACACGGACAGCTATCGACCTTATATGACGAAGCTGTGAATCGTCACTAAACATCTTCCTGCCCACGAATCGTTGAACAGCCCGGCGCTGTGATAATCTCACCCAGTTGAGTGTTCAACTCAACCCACGCGTGAGTGGCGGAATTGGTAGACGCGCACGGTTCAGGTCCGTGTGTTCGAAAGGACGTGGGGGTTCAAGTCCCCCCTCGCGCACAGTGCAATCGCACAGCAGAAGTAAAAGAAAAGGCCCACCGGTTGGTGGGCCTTTTCTGTTGGATTGTGGCGCTCTGGCCTGTTTTCTGTCGGTTAACGAACCTGGCGCGACGTGAACTGCATCTGCGGGTTCGCGTAGAACTCTTGCGACTCGACGAGCTGCAGTTCGCGTTCGCCCGACTTGAGCGTCGTGGTGAGCAGGTCGAAGACGCTGGATGCGGTGCGGGCGAGCGCATCCGCCGCGTCGCCGGTCTGCGTGAAGTGGGCGGTGAAGAGGGCCGCAGTCACGTCACCGGAACCGTTGGCCTTCATGGGTAGCTGTGGGGTCTGCACGATCCAGGCTCCGGCATCCGTCACGACCATCATTTCGATGGTGTCTGGTTCGCGGTCGGGCCGTTCAACACTCGTCACGAGAACCGTGCTCGGGCCCATGGCGCGGGCGAGATCGGCGGATGCCAGCGTCGACTCGATCGTGTCGGGCTCGGTTTCAGTGAGGAAGCCCAGCTCGAACTGGTTAGGGGTGATGATGTCGGCGACGGGAACCACGCGCTCACGGAGAAGGATCGGGATAGCGGGGGCCACGAAGCATCCGGATTTCGCATTGCCCATCACGGGATCGCACGCGTAAATCGCGTGGGGGTTCGCCGCCTTGACGCGAGCAACGGTGTCGATGATGACATCGCCGATGCCCTCGCCGCCCTGGTAGCCCGACAGGACGACATCGATCTGAGGGAAGACGCCGCGATCCTCGACGCCAGCAATGACCTCGGAGACGTCGCGGGGGTCGATCATGGGCCCGCGCCAGGCGCCGTAGCCAGTGTGGTTCGAGAAGTTGACCGTATAGACCGGCACAACCTCAACGCCGATGCGCTGCAGCGGGAACACCGCGGCAGAGTTGCCGACATGACCAAACGCTACTGCGGACTGAATCGAGAGGATCTTCATCCTTTGATTCTCCCACTTTCTGTCGTACTCAGCGCTCGGGGCCTGCCTGACCCGCGCCCGCGGGTCAGGCAGCAACCTCTTCGGTGGAGTCTTTCGCTTTCGGTGTCTTCTTGACGTCGAGAGTCGTCCACGATTTCTTGAGTAGACGTTGCACTGAGCCGTCGAGCAACACGGCGACGACAAGCGTGGCGCCGATGAGGATGGTCTGAAGGAACTGTGAGACACCCATAATGACGAGGCCGTTGCGCAGAACTCCAACGAACAGTAGACCGGAGACAACACCGGTGATGCGGCCCATGCCACCCTCGAGAGCGACGCCACCGAGAAGCACCACAGTCAGCGCCTGAATTTCCATGCCGTTACCGACTGTGGGTGGTGCAGATTGCAGCTTCGCGGCGAGCAGCGTTCCTGAAATGGCAGCAGCAACCCCGGTAGCGACGAAGAGCGAGAAGATCGTGCGGGGAACCCGAATGCCCATGAGATGAGCGGCCCGCGGGTTGCCACCGATTGCGAGCACGTTGCGGCCCAGCGAGTTTCTATTCAGCACGTACCACGCTAAGAAAACGCCCACGGCAAGGATGATGATTTGAAGCGGTACGGGCCCGACTGTCATCGTTCCGAGTGCTTTGAAGGAATCGGGGAAGCCCACCAATGTCGAGCCTTGCGTGAGGAACAACGCGAGGCCGCCCCAGACGCTCAAAAAACCGAGAGTGATGACGAGCGGGTTGAGCTTGAGATACGCAACAAGTAGGCCGTTCAGTGCCCCGGTGATCGCGCCGACAACAATTGCTGCGGCAAAGCCCCATAGCGCCGAGTTCGTTTCGAGCATCACCATGGCGGAGACGACCGCGCTCAAGCTCGCAACGGAACCCACCGAGAGATCGAGGGTTCCCGACATCACGAGGAAGGCGAGTGGCAGAGCGATGATTCCCAACTCAGCGATCTGCAAAAGAATGGTCTGGCCGTTTGCAAGGCTGAGGAATCGCGGATTCATCGACGCAAAGAAGATGATCATCACGAGGAGAGCGATGAATGTCCCGTTCTGAGCGAGAGCGATTTTGATGCGGTTCATGCGGGGCTTCTTTCGGCTGAAGTGAGATCAAGAAGGGTGTTGAGGAGGCGCTCTTCGTAGCCTCCAGTGCGGTGTAGTTCTTGGTGGCGGCCGTGGGCCAGCACGTAGCTGCGGTCGCACAGTGAAGCGATTTCATCGGTTTCGGCAGACGCGATGATGATGCTCACCCCGGTCGCCGCGAGTGCGCGCAGAGCAAGTTTGATGTCGTGCTTTGCGCCGATGTCGACCCCCTGAGTGGGCTGAGCAAGCAGGAGGACCTTGGGGGCAACGGGGAACATCCAGCGGGCGAGGAGGTGCTTCTGCCGGTTTCCACCACTAAAGCTCGCAATGGGGGCGTCGCCATCGGGGCCAACAACGTTGAGGGTGTCCCGAATGGTGGCGTACTGCTTCGTCATTGCTGTGCGCCCCAGGCGACCGCGCCAAGGAAGGAAAGTGTTGTCGATGGCGCTCATGCCGACGACGAGTCCGTCGACCTCGCGGTCGGCAGGGACGAGATGCACACCACTCTTAATGGCGTGCTGAGGCGAGAGCGCGCGGTACCGCCGCCCGGAGAGCTGGGAATCCACAGCGCCACCCAGGCCGAACAGATCGGCGAGAAGGTCGAATTGTTCTCCTGCGGCCATGCCGAAGAGACCCACGATCTCACCATCGCGGAAAACGAGGGGACCCGAAGCATCGTTGACGAGGAGGCGTTCTTCGCCGACCTCGGGGTGCCATTCGGAATCGAAGTCGACTTCAGGCGCGAGCGCCGCGGAAAGAGCGGCCAGGCTCATGCCGGTGGCCGGTTGATCCATAACGAGTTCGCCGCCGCGCAGCACCACAATGCGTTGGCATACCTCGAGGATGTCGGGGAGACGGTGCGAGACATAAATGACGGCCGTGCCATGGCTGGCAAGGCGGCGGATCAGGTCGTGGAGTGCTTCGGTCTCGGCGGCGCCTAAGGCAGCCGTCGGTTCGTCGAGCATGAGAACTTTCATCTCGCCGGCGAGGTAGCCGCGCGCAAGGTCGACCAGCTGGCGTTCGCCGAGGGTGAGAGAGCCGACGGGAACGTCGAGAGCGAGGTCGGAAGCACCGACAGAATCGAGCGCTTCACGGCCACGGCGCAGGCGCTCGGCACGCGCTGGTGCATTCGATCGAGCCAGAAAGAGGTTGTCGATGATCGAGAGGTTGGAGGCCAAGGCTGGCTCTTGGTGAATGACGGTGATCCCGCTCTGGGCGATTTCTCCGGGCGTTGAGCCAGCGGGAATCTTGGAACCGTCGAGCCAGAGGTCACCGGAGGTTGCTGTTGCTGCGCCCGTGGCGACGTTCAACAGGGTGGATTTGCCGGCACCGTTGTGCCCGAGCAAGCCGACGATCTCACCCGCTCTAATAGAGAGGTCGATGCCGTCAACCGCGAGAGTTGATCCGTAGCGCATCGTGATTTTGTCGAAGCGGAGTCGAACGCTCTCAGGAGTGGATGTCATGACTTGCTCTCTTGTAGAAGTCCCGCCGCCGACAGAGGTTGGAGTCGACGGCGGGACAAGTGCTGCGTGCTTACTGAACGTAGAAGGATTCTGCGTTCTCGGGGGTGACCTGAATCGAGGTCAACACGGTGTCTTCGAGTTCTTCACCGGCGGCAGCCTTGAGGAGCAGCGAGGCGTTGCTCTCGGCGAGAAGCTGAGCCGGCAGGATGAAGGCCAAACGCCAGATGCTGTCGGCGTCCTTCACGATGTCGAGCGTCTCGTTGGTGGCGTCAAGCGAACCGACAAGGTAGCTGTCGTCATCGGCGGCTACGCCGGAGTCGAGCAGAGCCTGGTACACACCGGCGGTGTTGTCGTTGCTTGTTCCCAACCAGACCTTGGTGTCGGGGTCGGCGATGAGCTGGCTCTTGGCGTTGTCGTTACCTTCAGCGCGCGAGATGCCGGGAAGCTCATCGATTACGGCGTTGGAAGCGGTCTCGAGGAGCGCATCCGCGATGCCCTGCGTGCGGCCCTTACCGAGGTCAGAGGTCTTGTCGGCGATGAGAGCAACGGTCACTTCGGCTTCATCAGCCATGTTCTCGTTGATCCACTCACCAGCGGCGGTGCCGAGGAGGCGACCGTCTTCGTAGGCGTCGATGATGGTGCCGTATTCCACGCCATCCCACTTAACGGCGTAGCCGAGAACGGGGATGCCAGCTGCTTGAGCGCGCTCGGTTACAGGAACCATGGCATCACTCTGCACGGGGAAGCCCATGATTGCTTTCACGTCGCCGCGCTGGATCCATGCGTCCCAGTCAGAGACCTGAGTTTGGACGTCCCACTGCGGGTCGCTCGTCAAGAACTCGTACCCGGCATCTTCGATGATCGGCTGCATGATCTTCAGCTGGTCGTTCCAGATGGTGATGTCCATGCCGGCGAAGCCCATGGCGATCGCACCGTTGGTTGCTGTCGTGCTTGACGAGTCGTCCGCAGCGCTGCTGCAGGCTCCGAGGCTAAGAGCGAGAACGGATGCTGCTGCGACCGTGCTCAGAGCTCGGCGGCGAAAACGTGATGAGGTTGTAGACATTGCTGTGTCCTTTATTGGGAGTGATGCTGCGGATGGACTGCGCCCGCTGAGGGGGCGCAGATAAAGCGGCCGTGCGAGAAATACTGCAGAGTTAGTGGCTCACAGGGAATGATCGACGACCATGCGGCGCCCGGTGGAGGCGCGCAGATCGTCAATGGCACGGGCTGCATCGGCAACGGGGATGGTGTCGCCGATCAATTTGTCGAGGGGGAGCTGGCCGCCGAGGTACAGGCGAGCGATTCGAGGGAAGTCGACCTGAGGGCGTGATGAACCGTAATTGCAGCCGAGGATGCGTTTTCCGGTTGCCACGAGGTGCCACGTCTTAAAGCCAACCTCGACATCGCGCGCGGGCATCCCCACCAGGACAGCTGCGCCACCCGGCTTGAGGTAATCAGGGAGGCGAGCGGATGTAGCGGCGAGGCCAATCGCATCGAACGCGTAGTCGACTCCGCCTTCCGTGAGAGCGACAATCTTCTCGGCAAGCTCGGGGTCGTCGCCACGGAGCGTGTGGGTTGCCCCAAACTCGGTGGCCGTCTCGAGCCGGTCGGGCGAGAGGTCGATGGCGATGATGGTGCTGGCGCCGACGAGCTTCAAGCCCATGATTATGGTTTGGCCAACTCCGCCGCAGCCAACAACGACGGCGGTTTGGCCGGCGCGCACATCTGCCGTGTTGAGCACGGCACCGACGCCGGTCGTGACCGAGCATCCGATGAGCGCTGCAACGGCGGAAGGAACGGCGGCGGGGATTGGAACGACTGCCGAGCGGGGAACGACGGCGTAGTCAGAGAACGTGCCAACACCGAGGTAGGGACGTGCCTCTTTGCCGTCGGCCGGAGTAAGGGGAGTGGTGCCGTCGGGCAGACCATTGGTTGCGGCGCCCGATGCTTGGCACAGCCAGGACTGCCCAGCGATACATGAAGCGCAGGTGGTGCACGGTGCGAACCACGAGAGCACCACTTGGTCGCCGACAGCGAGATCGCTGATGCCCTCGCCGAGCGCTTCGACGATTCCGGCGCCTTCGTGGCCGAGGGCGACTCGGTGGTCGAAGGGCCAGTCGCCATTAATGACGTGAAGGTCTGAGTGGCAGACGCCGGCGCTGGTCATGCGCACAAGTACTTCACCGGCACGCGGATCAGCGACAGCAACTTCTGCGAGGTACGGCTCGGTGCCGACGCCATCGAAGAGGAGAGATTTCATGTGCGTTCCTGACTGCTGGGTAAAAATGTGGGCAGATGGAGGTTCGTAAACAGCGAACATTTGTCGTATCTCAGCGCTGCTTTATCACTGCCTCAACCGTGCGTTCCGGTTCGTTGAAGCAACGCTAGATGCAGCAAAGAGTCATCGGCAATGTCGTAATTGTGCGATCTTGGATGACTCGCTGTGCAATTGCCCAAAATCTGGCGGAATGAGCCCAACCGGAATCGTGGGCGAAACATGCCGGAAATATCCGTCAGGGAGAGTGCAGTGCCACCAACGCAATTGCGGCATCTTTGGGCACCGTGATGTCGAGCCCTGTGACCTGACGAAACGAACTGAGGCGGTTGACCACAGTATTGCGATGACAGAACAAGCGTTCAGAAGTCAGCTTGATCGATCCTGTCTCAGCGTACGCGAGTACCGCCTGCACAAGGTGCTCACGCTCGTGCACCGTGCACTCGGATAGTGTGTCGCGGACATCGCGTCCGAAGTCAGGGATGGCGGCGTTCAGCAGATCCCGCGCCACGGAGAGCCACGCTTCGTCGCTGCCGATCATTCGCGGGTGGGTCGAGCGCGAGGCGTGCCGCGCAAAAATGGCAGCGGCATCGGCTGCGGCCGGAACGTGGGCGAGGCCGACTACCTCATCCACATAACCCCCGGGCAAATCCGCTAATTCCACTGTCACCGTTGTGGACGCGGTGGGAGTGCCTTGCTCGCGGAACAGGCAGAAACCATCGCCGCGATCGTAACCAAACCAGCTAGCGGAGACTGTGCCCTTCGCTAGCTGGGCTTGTAGCTCGGCGACGCCTTCACCGACAACAACGGCGATCTCAAATCGCGCTGTGGGGGAGACGCCTAAGCCCGCCGCGATTTCTGCGACGAGTTCGGGCCGGGTGATGTCGCTGGAGAAGAGTCGAGATACGTGGCGGGCGGTGAGCAGGCGAGAATCTCGAGTGAGTCGGGCATGTTCCGCCAAAAACGACTGCTGTACTTCGCTGACGTAGTCCTCAACGGTTGTCAGCACACGCTCCACATTGCGCACGAGCAGTCCCTCAGAATCTGGCCCGGCGTGCTGCTGCAAGGCAGACCAGAGCACCCGAAAATCGAGCCGGATGGCCTCAAGGAGGACATCTTCGGGAACGCCTTGGCGCGCGCGGCGGGCACCAAAATCGTGGGCGAGGGAGGTGAGTTCTGCCGGAAGCGGCTTGTTGCCCAATTTGTAGAGCAGCATGCTGAGGACATCGTTGGCCGTGCGCGCGAGGTCGCTCTCCTCAACCACTCGAGGCTCGTAATAGTCGGCCTCGGCAAACCGGTGGAGGAAATCGGCAACGATCTCATCGAGGTGGAAGAAGAGTTGATCGACGAGCGCTAGCCACTCGTTATCGACCACGTCGGCGCGCTCTACAGCTGAGTTGCCGTGTGCGTTCATGCCGAACCCCGATCAGAGCTAAAACATCAAATTGGTGATCTGCACAGCCTATTGCCCGCAAGTGCTACAAAATCCCATTGATAGTGACTTTCTGCACCGGTTAAATAGGCGACCAAGGTCTTGACGGCCCGGCATCCAGCGATGTCTTCTTCGATTTATCAGCTCAAGGATGCCTCAGTGCTCATCGACACCATCATCGAAAACGCGTCAATCATCACCATGGATGAGGCCCGGCCACTCGCCCACAGTGTCGGCATCAATCACGGCATAATCGTCGGAATCGACGAAGAACTTCAGGGAATCTCAGCCCGCAATCGCATCGACGCGCAGGGAGCGACCGTGGTCCCCGGGTTCAACGACGCGCACGCCCACAGCGTCTGGTTCGGGCTCACGCTTATTGAAGCTGACGTCAGCGCAGCGACAGCACTGACCGATATTTATGACGTCATTGCGGAAGCCGCGGCTGGCTCCGAGGGCGACGGTTGGATTATCGCCAGCGGTCTCAACCACCATGCCACCGGCGGGAACTATCCCGACCGTGATGCGCTCGACAGAGCCTCCCAGGGCCGCCCGGTGTGGATCAAACACAGCTCCGGACACGCCTGCGTTCTCAATGGTGTGGCTCTGAAACTCGTGGGTGCTGAAAACGTCGCACCGACGGTGCCCAACGGGGGACGTGTCGTGGTCGACAACACCGGGCGCCCGACGGGCGTTCTCGAGGAAACCGCGATGAGTCTCGTGCAGGACCTCATGCTCCCGTATCCGCTGGCCGGCATCGAAGAGGCGCTTGCCAAGGCGACGTCGCAGTACGCCAGCGAAGGTCTCACCAGCGTGACGGATGCCGGAATTGCCGGTGGCTGGATCGGCCACAGTCCTCGCGAATTCGCCGCCTACCAAAACGCCAAGGACGCCGGAAAGCTCCTCTCGCGGATGCAAGTGATGGTGAGCATCGACGCGCTCGAAAACCTCCCCGGGCACAACGAGGACCCCGCCGGAGTGGGGCTGGCAGCGGGCATCCGCTCGGGCGCTGGCGACGAGTGGCTTCAGATCGGCCCCACCAAGATCTTTACTGACGGTTCACTTCTTGCCTCGACGGCCCTGATGACCGAGCACTATGAGGGTGACTGCCACAACCACGGTTACCTGCAGGGCGACCCCGAAGCGTTGCGCGAACAAGCGCTCGCAGCCCACCGCACCGGATGGGCCCTTGCGCTGCACGCCATTGGCGATGGCGCCCTGGACTTTGCGCTGGAGATTCTTGAGAGCGCGGGCGAAAATCCGTCGCGCCCAGCGATGCCGAACCGCATCGAGCACGGAGGCGTCATCCGCCCCGATCAGTTGCAGCGCCTTGCGGCCACCGGCGCGAGCATCGTGCCGCAACCCCATTTCATCCGCCTGTTTGGAGACGGAATGATCGAACGGCTCGGCGCCGAACGGGCGCAATGGAGCTACCGTGCGCGGTCCGTGCTCGATGCGGGCATTGTGCTACCGGGAAGTTCTGACCGCCCCGTCGCGCCCGGTGCGCCCCTCGCAGTGATGCAATCGTTCGTCGAGCGTCTCACGCAGTCAGGGGCGAGCTACGGCGAAGGGGAGAAGATCACCGCGCTCGAAGCTCTGCGCGCCTACACCGTCGGTTCCGCCGTAGCTACGGGATGGGGTACTCGCAAAGGCACCCTCGCCCGCGGAATGCTCGCCGACCTCGTGGTGCTCGGCGACAGCCCCTTGGACGTTCAGCCCGATCGCATTGGTCAGATCGATGTTGCCGCAACGCTCGTCGGTGGGCTCGTGAGCCATGACGCGGGAGGCCTGTTCTCAGACGTACCTCGGGTTATCGAGTCAGTCGCTGAGTGAGGTTGCTTCGGCCCGTGCTGCGCTCCGCGCCAGAATGTACAACGACGCTTCGGCCGGGAGCCGCAGATCTAAGCCGGTCACGCGCTCGAGGTTGTCGAGCCGATTAGTGATCGTGTTGCGATGACAAAAAAGAGCTCGCGACGCGAGAGCGATTGAGCCTGTGGTGAGAAACTCGTTCGCGGTCCGCTCGAGCACCGCGCGCTCGGCGAGAGGCAGCTTGAGGAGTGCCTCGACGTGTCGCTGGTGGATGATGCGGGCGGCATCCAGCGGATTCTGAAAGACAGCAATGTGCCAGAAATCGGTCACATCTACAAGACGAGCGTCAGTTGGCGGCAAGACGAGAGCAACCGACTGCGTGACTCGGATGGCGGCGGGAACCGAGGAGATACCTCTGATTCCATCCAACATCAGCACCTTGTGATCATGCGTGATCGCGTTGAGGGGCAGAGAGCCCTCGCGGGGCATCTGCGCAATCAATACGGGCCCAGCCTCGGTTTCATGATGATGGGCCACGATGCTGGCTTGGCGCAGGGTCTCGTGAAGGCGATCAAGGGACTCGTCGACTCTGTCGGCGTGAGTGAAAATGGTGAAATCGCTCTCGGGCGCGAACGACAGCACCGCGCAGGCCCGGGTGTTGAGAACGTGGTTCTTGCCGTCCGTTTCAAGAATCCGGGCAAACCAGAGCCGACGCTCGTCCTGGCGCACTTGAGCCATGCCGAACTGGGTCGCCGTATAGGCCGTGGTGAGTTCTTGGCTGTGACGTTCGACAGCATCCCAAATGCGCGGAACGCTGTCGAAGACCTCCCGCATTTCCGCGTCGGTGGTGTGCCCCGAGATCGCTTCCCACATGATGCGGTAATCGAGCCGGACAGCAGCCATGACGTCAACGAGCGGAATCCCCTGGAGGGCGCGGGAATGCCCCACGCGCTCGGAAACATCGCGAGCTTCGGACGGGATCTCGTGCCCGCCGATGTCGCTGAGTAAGCGCACAAAAATAAGCCGACAGTCAGCGACTACGCGATCGAGGTCGACAAGCCCCTCTTTGTAAGCATCGATGGTGCTCAACTGAACCGTCCAGCGGGCGACAAGGGAGTCGACTTCTCGCAGGCAGGCGCTGGTGGCTTGAGCGAGGATTGTGGGCACGGAGGAGTCGGCCAATTTCCACTACATTTCCGACAGATTTCTAGCTGTGCAGGTGCACATAATGTCTGCTCAATGATAAACGTATTCGCAATTGCCGGGACTGAGAATCGTTGGAATCATTGATTTACCCGTTCTACTGTCAGCTGATGGCCAGTGATCACCTGCGGATAGCGAGGTGTGCAAATAGTCATATCTGCCCTGAGCGCTCGTGCACATCCGAAGAAGGGACTCGTCCTCATGGACGCTATCGACATCACCACCGACGCCGCATTCTTGGCGGATTTCGCCACGATGAGCGAGTTCGGGGCAACCGGCGACGGCGGCGTCGACCGCCAAGCCGCCAGCGCTGCCGACAATGAGCAGCGCCGCTGGTTCGCTGGGTTGCTCGAATCTCACGGCTTCACCGTGGAGTACGACCGCATCGCTAACCAGTTCGGTCTGCTTGAGCTGGTTCCGGGCGCGCCGTACATCATTGTCGGATCGCACATGGATTCCCAGCCGACCGCGGGCAAGTACGACGGAGCTTACGGAGTGCTCGCAGCAGCACACTCCGCCTTCCGCCTCAAGCAGGCCTGGGAACAGGGTTCGTTTACTCCCGTGTACAACTTGGCCGTCGTCAACTGGTTCAACGAAGAGGGCTCTCGCTTCGCCCCCTCGATGATGGGCAGCTCGGTCTACACCGGCAAGATGGCGTTGGAGACCGCTCTCGCGGTGACCGACCACCTCGGCGTCACCGTCGAACAAGCACTCGCCGAGACGGAGTTTGTCGGTTCCGGCGATGGCCCGCAGGCCGTCGGCTGCGCGGAGATTCACATTGAACAGGGTCGCCTGCTCGAGAACGCCAAGGTCACGATTGGCCTCGTCACGGCGACGTGGGCGGCAAGTAAATACCGCATCGTCGTCAACGGCGAGCAAGCCCACTCGGGCGCAACCGTCATGGAAGACCGTCACGACGCGCTGCTGGGAGCATCCCTTCTTGTTGTTGCCGCCCGGCGCCTCGCCGACCGTTTTCCCGGCCGTCTCCACACCGCGATCGGTCAACTCGACGTGTACCCGAACTCACCCGTCGTCGTGGCGTCGAAAGTAACTCTTCTTCTCGACTTGCGGTCGGGTGATGAAGCAGTTCTCAAGGAAGCCGACGAAATTCTGGCCAGCACTATCGCCGAGATTGAAGCGGATGCCAAGGTCACGGTCGACATGAATTTGTCGCACTCGTGGGGCATCAATCCCTACCAGCCCGAGGGTGTCGATGTCAGCCGTTCCTCGGCGAAGGCCTTGGGGCTTTCGCACATGGACATCATGACGGTTGCCGGTCATGACTCGACCAACATGAAAGACATCGTGCCCACGGTCATGCTCTTCGTGCCTTCAGTCGAAGGAATCTCCCACGCTGAGGGCGAATTCACCACTGATGACGACCTCGTTGCTGGTCTCGCCGTGATCGCCGACGTGACGCTCCGGCTGGTCGCGGGCGAACTCGCGCCGACGGCATCCGACTCCGCTGACGACACCGACAAGGACCGCTCATGACCGACTACGCCGTAACTGACCCCGCGACCGGGCTTGTCGTCGCACGCTACGACACCGCGACCGATGAGCAAGTAACCGTGGCTGTTGACGCAGTCGGAGACGCGTACCGCCAGTGGCGCCTCGTGCCTATCGCCGAGCGCGCTGCACTGCTGCAGAAGGTTGCCGACCGCTACGCTGCCGATCGCGAACGTCTTGCAGAGATCATCATTCGCGAGATGGGTAAGACCACTGCGGAAGCTCTCGGCGAAGTTGACCTGTGCGTGAGCATCTACGCTTTCTACGCCGACAACGCTGAAGCATTTGCCGCCGACAAGCCCATCACCGTGGCATCTGGTTCGGCCTATGTGCGCAGCGAACCCATCGGCGCACTTCTCGGCATCATGCCGTGGAACTACCCGTACTACCAAGTGGCCCGCTTCGCCGCGCCGAACCTCGCCTTGGGCAACACGATGGTGCTCAAGCACGCTCCGAGCTGCCCCGAGTCGGCCGAAGCCATTGCCGAGATCTTCGAGGATGCTGGATTCCCCGAAGGCGTGTACGTCAACCTCTTCGCCACCAACGAGCAGGTCGAGACGATCATCTCAAGCCCCGTTATACAGGGCGTCTCCTTGACCGGCTCGGAACGTGCCGGGCGTGCCGTGGGCGCTATCGCTGGCCGCGAGATGAAGAAGCTCGTTCTTGAGCTGGGTGGATCAGACCCGTTCATTGTGCTCGACGACGCCGACCTCGATGCAGCGATCGCGGGCGCTGTGGCCGGCCGCATGGGTAACGCGGGTCAGGCCTGCAACAACTCGAAGCGCATCATCGTGCTCGATGCGATCTATGACCGTTTCGTTGAGGGCTTCGTGGCTCAGGTTCAGGCGCTGAAGGTGGGTGAGCCTAGAGAGGGAGGCGTCGCCTTCGGCCCTCTGTCTTCTGAAGCTGCTGCAACTCAGGTCGTTGGACAGGTTGAGGATGCGGTAGCCAATGGCGCAACGCTCCTAACCGGTGGCGGGCGCATCGATCGCCCCGGCGCCTACGTGGAGCCGACCGTCATCGCGGATGTGCAACCGGGCACCCGCGCGTACACGGAAGAGATCTTCGGGCCTGTCGCCGCGGTGTACCGGGTTGCGGATCAGGATGCCGCGATTCGTCTCGCCAATGATTCGCCGTATGGACTCGGAAGTGTGATCTTCACCTCTGACGATGCGCGTGCGCAAGCTGTTGCCGAGCAGCTCGAAGTCGGCATGGTCGCAATCAACGCCCCGTCGCAAACCCAGGCCGACCTCCCCTTCGGTGGAGTGAAGTCATCAGGAATGGGCCGAGAGCTTGGCGAATACGGCATGGCCGAATTCGTGAACCGCAAGCTCATTCGTCGGGCGTAGTTGTGTGATTAGGGGAGTGGCCGCAAGCGGCTGCTCCCCTTTTTGGTGCCCTGAGTTAGCGACGCCCGAGCTCCACGAGCTTGCGCTCGCGCATCGCGAGGAACAGCGGAAAAGTGAACGCAAAGGCCGTGATGCCCGAGAGCACGATGTAGAGCCAGGCCCGCTTCATCCCGAGGCGACGCGCTTCGATGATGATCAGGATGCTGCCCGCCACGGCTACGACGAGAAGGTCGACACCGAGCGAGTTGACGGCGGGCCCGCTGCCGAACCAGTCGCCGAGGTAGTCGCGCATCTGCACAATCGCTAGCGCGTTGAAGACCCACGTGCCGACTAGGCCGATGACGGAGAGCACCGCGAACGTGATCGCGGTGGCGTTCCAGTGGCGCAGCAGGGCGGGGCGGTCTCGCTGGGGTGTGGGTGCGGGTGCGGATGCCGGTGCGGCAGGCTGCTTAGGGCTGTGCGACTGAGGAGACATGTTCCGTCGATTCTCGCACCACAAGCTCTGGGCGCAAGAGAACGGAGCTGCCCGGGTCAGTCGACTCGTTTGAGCCGCGCTCAATGGCCTCCGAGACGGCAAGCTGCGCCATCCGCGTGATGGGCTGGCGAACGCTCGTGAGCGGCGGGTCGTAGAGGTCGGCGAGGATGATGTCGTCAAACCCGATCACGGACACATCGCGCCCGACCTTGAGACCGAGATCGCGGAGCCCGCGGCAGAATCCCAGCGCCGTCATATCGTTGATCGCTACCACCGCGGTCGGCGCAGTCTTGGGATCAGCGAAGAGATCGCGCGCTGAGGCTCGCCCCACCTCGGCGGCTTCGACGTCACCGAAGTGCGAAGCATCCATCCCAGTCCACTGCGGCATATCCGCGACCGAGAGGCCGGCGGCTTCGAGGGCATCGCAATACCCGCGGTAGCGCGCCGAACGGTTGACCGAGCGGATCGAACCCGACACAAAGGCGATGTTCGTGTGGCCCAGTTCTAAGAGATGCGCGGTGGCAACCTGGCCGCCTACGTTGTTGTCGATGCTGATGCTCACGACAGACTGCGGGTCGTTGGGCTGTGCTGGCCGGTCGAAGGTCACGAGACGCAGGCCCTCTTCAATGACATGGTTGACGTGGTCGAGCGAGGGCAGCGAAGTGCACAGGATGATGCTGCGAACGCCGTCTTCCCACAGCTCTTCGACATAGCGGCGCTCGCGTTCGGGGTCACGCTCACTGTTGCAGAGCAAAACACTGCAGCCCAAAGCCAATGCGGCGACCTCTACTTCATGAGCGAAGGCTCCCCAGAAAGGGTTTCCGACGGAGGGCACGACGAGGCCGACGGTTTGAGTCTTGCCGTTGCGCAGCTGGCGAGCAGCACGGTTGGGGCGGTAGCCAAGTTCTGCGATAGCCGCCTCGATGCGGGCTCGCGTTGCCGCGACCATTCGACCCTGGCGGTCGTTCAGAAAGTTGGAGACGGTACTGGGGGAGACCCCAGCAGCTTGCGCCACGTGCTGGATGGTTACTCGAGCCACGCGACCTCCTTCAGTTGTCGTCGATCCTGATGATCGTCGTTTTAGTGTAACGATTTATTGAATCTCAGCAACCAGTGGTCCAGTTCTTGCTTGAGCGTTCAGAAATAATCCGGCGGCTCTCTTGACTCATGGAGAACGACTCGTCTATGGTCAGTGCATCGTTACACCGATTTCATCCACCCCCCTTAGGAAATCGGTTAGGAATCGAATGAGCCGACGACGACGTCGCGGAACGAAGGCACTGGAGCCGTCGCTCAGTCTCAGCTTGAGAGGACATGCACATGGAAGTGAAGTCACGAATGCGCCGCACAGCATCGGTCGCGATGGTGGCCCTGATGGGTCTCGGTCTCGCCGCCTGTTCAGCAGGAGAAGCGGATGCCGATCTGAACCCCGATGAGGTTTCGGGCGAGATCAGCCTGCTTACCCCCATTTTTGAAGGAAGCCCCGGGCAAGACCTTCTCGAAGATGAGCTGCTTCCGCAGTTCTACGAGGAGTACCCCAACGTCACGGTCAACGTTGACTACACGACCTACGGAAACCTGAACGAGAAGCTCACTACGGCGGTCGTCTCGGGCCTCGTGCCCGACGTAATGCTCATGGGCGTCGGCTGGATCGAAGCATTCGCCGACAAGGGAGTGCTCGCCGACCTCGGTGAACTCGGCCTCAGCGAAGCCGACCTCAAGGAGAGCTACACCGACGAGATCGTCGAAGCAGGCATGTGGGACGGCAACGTCTACGCTGTGCCGATCATGCTCGACACTCGCTTCGGAGTCGCTCGCATGGACATCCTCGAGGAAGCTGGCTACGACAGCCCGCCCTCCTCGTGGGAAGAGCTCATCGAGATCGCCGAAGCGACCACCGTGCGTTCATCAAACGGTTCACTTGAACGCGCTGGGTTCGACATGATGTCGTTGGATGCTCGCCAAGCGTTCGAGACGATGCTCTTCTCGGCCGGCGGCGAACTCTTCAATGAGGATGCCACGGAGCCCGCGTTTAACAGTGATGAAGGTGTCGCCGCTCTGGGCCTCATGGCTGACCTCGTCAACGTGTACGAAGTGGAAGACATCGGCTTCACGTCGACGGATGACATCGTGAACCCGCTCATCAACGGTCGGGCCGCGATGGGTATCGCCCACAACAACCTCTGGACGCAGGCGCTCGAAGCGGATGAAACCGTTCTCGACAACCTCGAGCCCTTCGTTATTCAGGGTGATGCATCCGGAATGTTCTTTGGCGGAACCTTGGCGACCGTGGCCAACAACTCCAAGAACCCTCAGGCTGCGCGCGCACTGCTCGAGTTCCTGTCGAGCCCGGATGCTGCACTCGCCGCCAACGAACAGCGCGGAAATGTGCCGGCCCTGACCGAACTGCTCGACTCTGACTACGTGCAGTCGAACCGTTTCGTTCAGTTCGCGATGGAAAACCTTGAGGTCGCCCAGCGTGAAGGTGGCCCCTCTCAGTGGCTCGAAGTCCGTGGTGACTTCGCCCCTGCCGTTCAAGCAGCTCTGCTTGGTCAGAAGACACCGGAAGAGGCGCTCGACGACCTCGCCGCTCTCGTTCAGACCTCGATAGACCGCTAGTTCCTCCCCGGATGCTCGGGTACTCCACGTGCCCGAGCATCCCTCTCCCCAGCACCAAACACACGAGGGCGTGATGACTACTACAGACCACCAGCCAGTGCAGGTCGCGAAAGCGGCGCCTGTACCCGGCACTGCGACAGCACCACCGCGCAAGCGCAAGCGCATCACCACTGCCGAAAAGAAGCGGCGACGTGCTGGCTGGCTGATGATCACGCCATCGGTGATTCACGTTGGTCTCTGGACGCTGATTCCCGTCATCGCCACCTTCTACCTCTCCTTTACGGACTACGGGATCTTCTCGGCGCCCAAGTGGATCTGGTTCGACAACTACGTTGAGATGTTCACCGACCCGGTCTTCATGCAGTCGATCGGCAACACGATTTGGTACACCTTCTGGACCGTGCCGGTGTCGATGGCCGTGGCCGTCGTCGTGGCGGTTCTCCTCAACCAGGGCCTGAAGCTTCAGAAGTTCTATCGCACCGCCTTCTTCCTCCCGCAGGTCACCGCCACCGTTGCCATTGCGATGGTGTGGCTCTGGATCTTCAACCCGCAGTACGGTCTGCTCAACGCCATGCTCGAATCCGTGGGCCTCCCCGGGCAAGCGTGGCTTGTTGACCCGCAGTGGGCACTGCCCTCCGTGATTCTGGTCGGCGCGTGGCAGGGCATCGGTATCAAGATGCTCATCTACATTGCGGCGCTGCAGAACATCGATGAATCGCTCTATGAGGCGGCTTCGCTCGACGGTGCCTCTTCGGTGCGCAAATTCTTCAGCATCACCGTTCCGATGCTCAAGCCGGCCACGTTCTTCGTCTTCATCATCTCGATCATCGGAGCATTCCAAGTCTTCGACCAGATCTACGTGCTCACTGACGGTGGGCCCGCAAACGCGACCACGATGATGACCTACGAGGTCTATCGCTCGGCGTTCCAGGAGTTCCGGATGGGGATGGCATCGGCTCAGTCGGTCGCGCTGTTCGCTTTCCTGCTGGTTGTCACCCTCATTAGCCGTCGTGCCACGAAAGAAGAGGACTAGCGATGACTCTCCCCACCATCAAGGCCCTCGCGATCAGCGAAGAGATCACGGTCGCACCCCGCAAGCGCTGGTTTCATCACGCCAAAGGGCGTCAGGCGGTGCTCGTCAACGTTGCTCTCAGCCTCGGCGCGATCACGATGCTCGTGCCCTTCCTCTGGATGGTGCTGACGAGCCTCAAGTCGCCGGCCGAGCTAGCCCAGTTTCCGCCAACGGTGCTCCCACAGGAGTGGATGTGGAGCAACTACGCCGCGACTCTGGATGCTGCGCCGTTCGGCCTTTACTTTCGCAACAGCTTGGTGATCGCGACCACTCACACGCTCATCACGATCGCGCTCGGAGCGATGGCCGGCTACTCGCTGGCCCGCATCTACTTCCGTGGCCGTGAAGCGATCTTCCTCGCCTTCATTGCGATGCTGATGATCCCCACCTATACGAAGATCGTTCCCCAGTTCTTGCTCGTGAAGTTCATGCCGCTGTTCGGTGGCAACGACATCCTCGGTCAAGGCGGTAGCGGTTGGCTAGACACGTGGTGGGCTCTCATCATTCCTGGTGGGCTCAGCGCATCCGCCATCTTCCTGTTCCGTCAGTTCTACTTGTCGCTGCCGAAAGACCTCGAAGAGGCCGCTCGCATCGATGGGCTGGGCGAGTTCCGCATCTTCGCGCAGATCTATACGCCGCTCATCAAGCCGGCAATCGCGACCGTGGGACTGCTCACCTTTCAGGAGAGCTGGAATAACTTCCTGTGGCCCTTGCTCGTCACGACCAGCAGTGACTTGCGCGTGATTCAGGTGGGGCTCGCGGTGTTCCAGCAGCTCGACAACACGCAATGGCAGTACCTGATGGCGGGAACCACGATGGCGACAGTGCCCATGGTGGTGCTGTTCATCTTCGCCCAGAAGTACTTCATTCAGGGCTTCACCAACGCTGGCATCAAGTAGCCGCATCCCTTCACGAACGGTTGCTCTACGGCAGCCGCCCATCCCACAAATAGATAGGCACGGTAGATAGACATGAGCATTGACCTCACCGGACGACGCGCACTCGTTACAGGCGCAGGAGCAGGAATCGGCGCGGCCATCGCGAAAGCACTGGCGGCGGCGGGCGCTGACGTTGTGGTGCACTACGCCCACAGTGAAGCGGGCGCCACCGCGGTAAAGGAAGATATCGAAGCGGGCGGCCAGCGCTCGCTCGCCGTTCAGGCTGACCTCACCGATTCAGCGCAGGCGACCACTTTGGTGGATGCCGCCGTTGAATTTCTCGGTGGCCTCGACATCCTCGTCAACAACGCCGGCCACTTGGTGGGCCGCGCGACCATCCCCGAGACCACGGATGAGCGCTGGAACGAGATTATGGATGTGAACGTCGCCAGCACCTTCTTCACCACCCGGCAGGCGCTTCCCGCGCTCGCCGAGTCGGAGCACGGACGCATCATCACGATGGCATCGCTTGCCGCCGAAAACGGTGGCGGTGCCGGATCGGTTGTCTACGCTACCTCGAAGGCTGCGGTTGTCGGCTTCACACGGGCACTTGCCAAAGAGATCGCCGGCAAGAAGATCACGGTCAACGCTGTTGCTCCCGGCTTCATCGGCGAGACGGCCTTCCACGAGACCTTTACGCCGGGCGAAGCTCAGAAGAACATCGTCGCGGGCATCCCGCTCGGTCGGGCGGGCACCGCGGGAGACGTCGCCGACGTCGCCCTGTTCTTGGCATCCGACCTCTCGTCGTATGTCACGGGCCAGGTTGTCGATATCAATGGAGGCCTCAACTTCCGATGAGTTCTGTTCCGCAGCAGCCGGGTGGGTGGTGGCATGACTATGTCTGCCCCACGCATGGCATCGAGTTGGGCGCCCGCGACTGCGACGAGTTTCTGTGCGACCACGGCTGTCGTCTCTCAGGCGACAAGGTCGAGGCCGCGTGGCTCGCGCTTGAACATCAAGCGCTCGCTCGTGCCGCCCGGGTTGCTGCGCGACGGTATGCGTTGCACGGCGAGGCGGCCGATCGAGAACGGGCCGTCGAGCTCGTTCTCGACTACTCCGCTCTCTATGTGCAGATCTCGGCCGGCGGCTGGAGCGACAAGAGCGAATCCTGGATGCTGCAGGGCAAGCTTTTTGCTCAAGCGCTCTCTGAGGCGCAGTGGGCTGTCGGGTTCGCGGATGCCATCATCACGCTGGGGCCGCTTCCCGAACTCCAGGAATCGAGCGACCTCAGTCGCACCCTCGACGGCTTGGCCGCGACACTAGCCGAGTCGCGCCGCATCCTCGTGGAGGATCGTGACGATCAGCGCAGCAACTACACCGCCTGGCTGGATGCCGCAGCCCGGTTGGTAGCACTGGCCTCGCACACGCTGGGCGGGCCTTCGGTCGCACCGCACTTTGCGGCGGCGGTCTTCGACCATATGCAGCTCGCGGTACGTTCCGACGGGTGGGAGTGGGAGGCATCCACTTACTATCACGTGTTCGTTTTACGGGCCTATCTTTTGGGGCTGCGCGGAATCGAGCTCGCGGAACTGCCGGCCGACGTCGTCGACACTCTGCGTCGCATGGTCGACGTGCTGGTCTCGATCGCGGCGCCCGACGGTTTCTTGCCGGCCCTGCACGACGGTCCGTACGACCGGGTCGCGATGCACCGCGAAGTGCTCGAAATTTGCACGCTGGGAGCACAACTCTTCAGCGATACCGGCCTGACGACTGTGCAGTCGTGGGTCATTGAAAGGCTTGGTGCTGACCACGATGGTCTCGAGTGGATGCTCGATGGCTGGTTTGTGGGCGCACCGCTTGACCGCGCACCGGTGGTGGTCGGTTCGCGAGCATTCGAGGATGCCGGGTATGTCGTGTTGCGTGATTCACGCAATCGCATGGTCGGCATCCTCGATGCTGGACCTCATGGGGGAGCCCACGGTCACTTCGACAAGCTCGCTCTCTATCTGTACGGCGATGGCCCGAAGTGGCAGCCGGCTCCGGCCGTGCCGCCGTATGGGCACGCGCTCCGTCACTCGTACTACGCGCGCACGATCGCGCATCCGACCGTTCGCGTTGACGGCGCTGACCAGGTCGAAGCCACCGCTGACATCACCGCGTGGGATGCTGCGACCTCTCGCGTGACGGCCGTCACCACGACCGCGATCGAGGGTGTGCGCCTGAGCCGCACCGTGCAGCTCGCCGACGGACTGCTCGTGGATGTCGTGCACGTCGTTTGCGATGACGGCGAACCCCACGAGATCTCGCTTGGCCTTCGTCCCGCCGTCAACTTCAGCGTGACGGTTGACGGCGACTCGTGGCGTTCGGGCTGGGGCGATGCGCTGACCGGCTGGCATCGCGCATCCCGCGACGCCACGCTTGAACTGGCCGCGGGCCGCGGACCATCGGATGACCCCAGTCGTCTGCAGCATGTTGGCGACTGGTCGATGACCGCCAACGCCGCAACTTTCGTGAGCGTGTACTCCTTCGACCCCGAGCTCAGCCTCGACACTGTCGAAGCCGACTTCTCTGACACCGCAGTGCGGATTACCGTTCCCACTGCCGCCCCCGACTCATCACTAATAGAGGTAGGACTGTGACCAATATCGCCGAGACCACAACCCCCAGATCATCGACCGCAGCGTCACTCTCGTCGGCAACGGGCCGCGCGATGCTCATCGGCGACCGCGAGCAGCAGCTGCGCAGCGAACTTGACGGCAGCAGGAGCGCGCAGTTCCGGCGGCTGCTTGAGGAGTGTGAGCGCGCGAAGGGGATGGAACTTCCGCAGGAACACCCACTGGCATCCATCACCTATTTCGGGCCGGGTTCGGCGAACCTCGCGCTCGCGTACCGCTTGACCGGTCAAGAGGCGTATCTCGAAGAGTTGCGTCGCTGGTTGGCGCCGCCGCTGTCGTTCCCGCACTGGGGCAAGGCGAATCTGCCCGACCACGATCTCGATGCCGGCTGGATTCTGCACGGGCTGTCGCTCGCGTATTCCTGGGCGGGTGACGCGCTGCGCCCCGAAGAGAAGCAGGCCCTCGAAGACAAGCTTTTGCTTCAGGGCCAGCGCATGTACGAGTTCGCGGTTGAGAAAGAGGGCGGATGGTGGTCGTCGTCGTACTGGCAGAACCACAACTGGATTTGCTACGCGGGCCTCGCGACCGCCGGCTATGCCCTGCAAGAGAAGTACCCCGAAGCGAAGGCCTGGACGGAGCGCGCGAAGGACAACTTCGGCAAGGTTCTCGACTCGCTTCCCGACGACGGTTCCAACAACGAGGGTATTGTCTATTGGCGCTACGGGGTGCCGTGGATCGCGAGCTACCTTGACGTGCTGCGCGACCAAGAAGGCATCGACTGGTTCAACCGCGGCACCTACTTGAAGGAGACCTTCTGGTACCGCCTCTACCAAGCGGCTCCCGATCTGGAACGCATCGTTGACCACGGTGACTGCCACGACCGCCGCAGCGGGCATCCGCTCGCCCTCTATTACAAGCTCGCCGCCGAGTACCGCATCCCGCAGGCCCAGTGGTTGGCCAACAAGGTATCGACCGAGTTCTACTGGCGCGAAGCGTACGAGAGCGGAGTGCGGCCCGGCGTTCGCCCCGAGGCGTATCAAGAGCTTCTCTGGTTCGACCCCACAGTTGAGCCGGCCGGCCCGGAAACCCTCCCGCCGAGCAAGTACTTCGAAGACCTCGGGCTCGTCGTCGGGCGCAGCTCGTGGGATGAACAGGCGAGCCTCGTCTCGTTCAAAGCATCACCCGGTGGCGGCCACAAAGCGTGGAACCAATCGCATCGCCAGCGTGAAGAGAACGGCTGGGTCACGCTGAACGCGGGACACCACCACCCCGACTCGGGCAGCTTCGTGTTCTTAGGTCAGGGCTCGTACTTGGCAATCGACGAGGGTTACTCGTCGCGCAAGCTCACCGAACACCACAACTCGATCCTCATTGACGGCAACGGCTTCGTGAATGAAGACCGGTACCACGTGTTCGAAGAGCTGGCCGAGGAGTTCACGGCCGAGATTCTGACGACAACGATCAAGGATGGCTGGACGCACGCAGTGAGCGAGTCTTCCGCGATGTACGACCGCGACCTTGGCGTCACGCGGGTTCGCCGTCACCTCGTGCTCACGCCCGGCGGAACCCTCGTGATCGCTGACGACCTCGCCGCCGACCAGCCCCGCACCTGGACGTGGCTGCTGCAAACCGACAACGCACCCGTTGCCCTTGGCGATAAGCGCTGGCGAGCGGATGCCGGTCACGGTGTCATGCCGATCGCTGCGCTCGACGACAATGCCGCCAGTGAGATTGTCGAGACCTTCGTGCATGCCAACCCCACGTCATCCACGCCGAGTTTGGCGATCAGCAAGAAGCAGCACACGCTCAAGCGCGTGAGCGAACCGACCACGAGCGCACGCTTTGTGACGGTGCTCGAGTCGCGTCGCTGGGATGACACTGCCCCGGCGGCCATCCGCTACGACGTCGCAGCGGGCGGGGTGCGTGTGGAGATCGAGCGCAATGGAGTGACCGAAACCGTATCGTTGGGCTTTGACGGCGACGCTCCCACGCTGGGCGCAACGGCCGTCGTGGGCGATGGATTCCAGGGGAGCACGAGCACGCACCGATGAGACAACGACCGCAGCGACCGCAGGGCACGAGACGGTCTCCCCGCTGGGAGACCACTCTGCTCGGTGCGCTCGCGTATCCGGGAAACATCTTCCTGGGGTCGCTGGCGGTTCTTATTCTTTCGCTCGGCATCGTTACGGTGCTGCCGGCCGCGATTGCGTACGCCCGCGCGTGTGCCGACTGGAACGTCACGAACAACGATAAGGTGTTTACGAATACGTTCCGCGAGTTCCGCCAGACGTGGCGACGCACGCTGGGGCTCGGGGTCATCGCGACCGTCGTGTTCGCAATCTTGGTGGCCGACGGCATCTTCCTCGCGGCACAGCTGACGAGCTCGGGCGATCCGCTCGCGCTCATGTTCGCCGCCGCCGTGATGCCGATCGCTGCCGCCGTGGGAGTATTCGCCGTCGCGCTGACGGCCGCCACGACGATCCTTCCCGAGGCGGATGCCCGCACCTGGGCACGTGAGGGATTCGTGTTGATGCTGCAGCATCCGCGTCACTCGCTGCTCGTGTTGCTCACGCTGACGGTGGTGATCGTGGCGTCGATTCTGCTGCCGAGCTTGGCGCCGTTCGTGATCATCGCGGTGCCGGTGTACGTGGGAGTGCGAGCCTGGGGCCCGCGCCCGCCCGCGAACGACGAGCAGGACTAGGCAGTGGCGAAGCGCCCACCGGTCTCGTTCGCGCTGAAGGTTCTCTACAGCGACACCTTCATCATGGCGGTCGGGTTCTACATGCTGGTGCCCCTGCTGGCGTACTACTTTCTGCAAGATCTGACCCTTACGATCGCGGTGGTTGCGGCCCTGACGGCGCTGCGAACGGCCGCCCAAAACGGCATGATGCCGATCGCCGGGTGGGTGGCCGACCGCATCAACTTTCGCCGCGCCATCCTGATCGGCGTGCTGATTCGCGCCTCGGGATTCGCCATGCTCGGCACGGTGGAGTCGGTGCCGCTGCTCGTAGTGGCCTCGATTCTCACGGGGCTCGGCGGCGCGCTCTTTCACCCCGCCAGCTATTCGGCGTATGCCGCGCTCACGACCGGCAGCGACCGCATCCGCGTGTATTCGACGCGCGAGGTCGTCAGCAATGTCGGCTTCATCGTCGGCCCGATCATCGGTGGTTTCTTAGCGGGGGCCGACTTTGCTTTCGTGAGTTTGTCGGCGGCCGGGATGTTCGTGATCGCGTTCATCATCAGCGCGTTCGGTTTGCCCGGGCCGGGGGAGGATGACAAGGCGCGCACTCCGCCGCGCTTACGAGTTGCCTTCGCCGACCTCGCGTTCGTGCGGTACTGTGCTCTCGTCGCGGGCACCGCGGTACTGATTGCTCAGTTCTATCTTGTGATCCCGTTTCGGGCCGCCGAGTTCACCTCGGGACCGTCCGATCTCGGTTTCATCTACTCGGGCGCCGCGATCGTGATGGTGCTCACAATGCTGCCGCTCACGGGTGCCGCCAATCGTTTTCTGCCCGACCGCGTCACCCTCGCCGGCGCGACAACATGTCTGGGTGTCGGCGTTGGCATCATGGGCCTCTCCACAAATCTGCTCGGGATGCTCGTGGGCGTTGCCGTGTTCATCGTCGGCCAAATGCTTGCGCAGCCGGTGCTCAATGCCACCGTTTCTCGCTTTGCCCCCGAAGGCGCCGTCGCCAGCTACTTCGGAGTGCAGGGTCTCGCCAACGCGATCGGTGGCGCTGCCGGAAGCGGCTCGGCCGGTGTGATCTACGCGCTCGCCGATTCGGGCGAACCCGGGGCATCCTGGGTCTGGCTGACCTACCCGGTATGGGCGATTATCGTCGCCGTGATGTTCGTGGTTTTCGGGCCGCGGCAGGCGTCAGGCTCGGCAGACTCTAAGCCGAGCCCACCAAGATAGGGCAGATGGAGCAGACACCACCCCGCGAGCAGATCGACGTCGCATCAGTGAGAGGTTCAACCGCGCCCGGCGAACTCTCCCGAGCCAGCCGTATTGGCCGCCGCATCGGACGCATTGCGCTCGGCGCCTCACTCGTGTTCGCCGGCATCAGCCACCTCACCTTCGCGCGCGAAGACTTTCAAGCGCAGGTGCCGAATTGGCAACCGTTCGACCAAGACTTTGTGGTCGTGGCATCCGGCGTCGTCGAGATCGCTCTCGGTAGTGCTCTGGTTTTCTCCAAGAAGTACCGCCCGGCGGTCGGCTGGATCGCGGCCGCCTTCTTCATTGCGATCTATCCCGGAAACGTCTCCCAACTCGTGAACCAGGTCGATTCCCTCGGTATGGACTCCGACCTCAAACGCTGGATTCGGATGCCGTTCCAACCCGTGCTGATTCTTTGGGCCCTGTGGTCTACCGGGGCGTGGCGCGCGTGGCGTGCCGCTCGCCGCACGGGAGGGCTCGGCCTCACTGCGTGATACTTTCCCTACAGAAGCAAGGTTGAGGTACCGGCGAAGTTGTTGAATGAGCGGAGTCTCTGAATGAGCAGAGTGGCAGCAGTCGCCCCGGTGGTGCCCGAGCACAGCTACACGCAGGCCGAAATCACAGCAGAGCTTGGCCCGCTTCTCTCCGGCTCTCCCTCGCATCAGGCGGTCATCAAGCGGATGCACGGAGCCAGCGGCATCGAGCGTCGTCACACTGCCCTCCCGCTGGAGCGCTACCGCGAACTCGGCAGTTTTCGCGAAACCAACGACGAGTTCATCCGCGTCTCGACCGACCTTCTCGAGCGTGCACTGACCGCGGCGCTCGCCGATGCCGGCCTCGCCCCGAGCGATGTCGACTTCGTCTTCTTCACCTCCGTCACCGGCATCTCGGCGCCGTCGATCGACGCGCTGCTGATCCCGCGGCTGGGGCTGCGCCCCGACGTGAAACGGGTTCCCTCGTTTGGCTTGGGCTGCTTGGCGGGGGCCGCGGGCTTGGCCCGCGTGCATGACTATTTGGTCGGGCATCCGGATGAGGTCGGCGTGCTGCTGAGCGTCGAACTCTGCTCGCTGACCCTGCAGCGCGATGACCACAGCATGGCCAACTTCGTCGCCACTGGCCTCTTCGGCGACGGGGCCGCCGCTGTCGTGATGGTGGGGGAGAACCGCAGTGAGGTCGGCCCACGCATCATTGACACGCGCAGCACGTTCATTGCCGACAGCCACGATGTGATCGGCTGGAATGTGGGCGGAACCGGCTTCGAAATTGTGCTGACGGCGGGCGTCGCTGACGTCATTCAGAACAGCTTCCCGGGCGAGGTCAGCGAGTTTCTGGGCCGCAACGGCCTGACGCTTGCCGACATCGATACGTGGATCGCGCATCCGGGTGGCCCGCGCGTGCTCGAAGCGTTCGAGAGTTCGCTCGGGCTTGAGCGCAGCGACCTGCAGTCGAGTTGGGATTGCCTCGCTCGCGTCGGCAACCTGTCGTCGGCAGCGGTGCTGCTTGTGCTGGCGGATGCGCTGCACGCCGATCCCGCGCCAGCCCCCGGTAGTCACGCTCTCGCCTTCGCTCTCGGACCAGGAGTGAGCGCCGAATTCGTTCTGTTGGAGTGGTCGTGATGGCCGCCGCTGCCGGAGTTCGCGCCGGTCGTAGCGGCCGAGTGATGAGCATGAAGGAGCCCCGCGCATGACCGTGATTGCCTACATCGCGCTTGTACTCGGCACCGGCATGGAGCGCCTCTACGAGCTGCGCATCTCGAAGCGCAACGCTGCGGCGGCCTTCGAGCGCGGCGGTCGCGAGTATGGGCAGAAGCATTTTCCGTGGATGGTGGCTCTGCATACGGGCCTACTGATCGCCTGCGTTGTCGAAGTGATCGCCGGCGATCGCCCCTTCCTGCTGTGGCTCGGAATCCCGATGCTCGTCATCACCCTGCTGTGCCAAGCGGCGCGCTACTGGATCATCAACTCGCTCGGCGCCCAGTGGAACACGCGCGTGATCGTCGTGCCCGGAGCCGGCCGTGTGCAGAACCGCGGGCCGTACAAGCTGACGTGGTTGCCGCATCCCAACTACCTGGTTGTCGCGATCGAGGGCATCGCGTTGCCGCTCGTGCACACCGCGTGGGTCACCGCGATCGTCTTCACCGTGCTGAATGCGGTGCTGCTGTTGGCGTTCCGCATCCCGACCGAAAACCGGGCCCTGCGCGAACTGACGCCATGAGTGGCGTGGGGGCGGGTGCGGACAACGTGGGCGCTGGTGGTGCAAGCGGGGCGAGCTCGAACGCATTGCCAGTCGTCGACGTCATCGTCGTCGGTGGCGGGCCGATTGGTCTCGCCGCAGCCATCAATGCGCGGATGCACGGCCTCACCGCTCTCGTGATCGAACCCCGCACCGGCACCATCGACAAAGCCTGCGGCGAAGGAGTCATGCCCGGCGCCGTCACCGAACTCGCTGCCCTCGGGGTTCACCCGCGCGGGCGCAGGATCGCGGGCATCAGCTATCAGGACGGCACCCGCACCGCCGAACATCGCTTCGCTTCGGATGCCGCGCTCGGCGTCCGTCGCACCGAACTGCACCGGGCGCTCAGCGACCGGGCGCTAGAGCTCGGTGTCGCGTTCGACCGCGGCAAGGTCGAGGCGATCGAGCAAGGCGACGACGGCGAGAAGCGCGGCGCGGTATCCGCGCACCTCGCTGACGGTCGCACCATCGAGGGGCGGTGGATGCTCGGCTGCGATGGCCTGCACTCCACGGTGCGCGAGCTGGTTGGCCTGGCCGCGCGCCCTCGCCGCGTGAGGCGACGTGATTCTCGGCGGTTCGGCATCCGGCAGCACTTTGAGATTGCTCCGTGGACTGATCTCGTGGAGGTGCATTGGGCTCCGACCGCGGAGCTGTATGTCACGCCGGTGAGCGACACCGAGGTGGGTGTTGCCGTGTTGGGCCCGCGGGGAACATCGTTCGAGGAGGCGTTGGCGAGTGTGCCGGCGCTCGCCGAACGACTTCGCGGGGCGACTCCTGCGTCGAGCGTGCGGGGGGCTGGCCCGCTCTTGCAGAACACGACCGGGCAACGTGCGGGCCGAGTGTTGCTCGTGGGTGATGCTGCTGGCTACGTCGATGCGATCACGGGGGAGGGTATCCGCTTAGGGCTCGCGGAGGCGCGCGCCGCCATCGAGTGCATCGTCGCCGGCAAACCTGAACGGTACGAACGCGAATGGCGTCGAGTGACCCGCGATTTTCGGATGCTCACTACCGGGCTTGTGGCGGCTGCGAACTCACCGCTGCGCCGAGCCATCGTGCCGTTCGCCGCGCGACTGCCCGGCATTTACGGTCGCGTGGTGGAGAGCCTCGCCCGGTAGCAGCAGAGGCAACGGGCGAGCATCCGGCGCATCAATCTGACATTTTCTCTGCAAAACTGCTGGGATGCATTGACGGCTTTCAGGCCGCGCCGTACGTTGAGACAACCGACGTTTCCACGGCCGAGGAAGAGCAAACGATGTCAACGATGCGCGCACCACACCGGATCTCTATCGTGGTCCTCGCGTCAGTCGTCGCGATACTCGCTGGCTGCGCCGCCGAGGATCCCAAGGTGGTCACACACCCGGTCGTGCCACCAGCCGAAGCGGCACAGCTTGCCGCAGAGCAGGCCGACCGCGCGCGCGACAGATTGCTCGAGCTGTATCCCGACATCGAAGTGCCAGAGACGTCGCTCGTGCGCTATGTCACGCCCGAAGAACTGCCGACTGCACGGGCCGACTGCCTCAACGCTGAAGGGTTCGATGTAACGGTCGACGACAGCGGCGGCATGGGCTGGGTGGTGAACGAAGACTTTGACCAAGAGAAGTTTTACGCCGTGCAGTACGTCTGCGAAATCAAGTACCCGCTCGACCCCAAGTTCGGAGAATGGTAGCGCGCACATCCGGCTTGCCCGCACTCGCACCCGCCGAAACGGCCTGATTGCGCGCTAGCTAGGAAGCAGCAGCGGCAGCAACTCTTCTGCCTTCGACACCACCGCGAGCGATCCCTCGGCTTCGCCGGGGTTGCCGTAGCCCCAGTCAACATAAATCGTGGGGATGTTGTGCTCGGCCGCGCCCTCGATGTCGTAGAAGCGGTCACCGATCATGACCGGATTGCTCACGTCGGCACCGATCATCTTCAGGCGGTTGAGCGCCTCGGCCACGACATCCTTCTTGGCGCTACGGATCTCATCAATCGAAGCACCGGCCATCACGCGGAAGTACTGCGTGAGGTTCGCGTGATCCAGAATCACGGATGCCGGAAACTCCGGCTTCGAGGTCGCCAGCGACAGCGGAATCCCGGTCGCGTGCAGCGTCTTCAGCACCTCGGGCATGCCGGGGAAGATGTCGCTTCCGTTGGCGTTGTTGCCCTCCATGTAGTGGCGGCGGTAAATCGAGAGCGCCTGCGCTGCTTCAACGGGAGTGAACCCGGCGCGGTCGCGGAACGAGTCAACGATGGGCGGGCCAACGTAGGCGCGCAGTTCTTCAGCGGAGGGAACGGGGTGGCCCATTTCCTCAAACATGAACGCGAGAGACGCCGTAATTCCGGGCGCTGAGTCAGCGATCGTGCCGTCAAGGTCAACGAGAATGCAAGTCCAATTAGTAGCCATCGCTACCAGCCTAGGCCGTGTGCCTGAACACTAGAACAACCGCCGGAAGACTAGAACAACCGCATGTTGGGGTCGTCGAGGCCGCGCATCTCGTCGTAATCCAACAGCACACAGCGGATGCCGCGATCCTTCGCGAGCGTGCGTGCCTGCGGCTTGATTTCCTGGGCTGCAAAGATGCCGGTGACCGGAGCCAGCAGCGGGTCGCGGTTCATCAGCTCGAGGTAGCGCGTCAGCTGCTCCACGCCATCGATATCGCCGCGGCGCTTGAGCTCCACGGCGACGCTCGCGCCCTTCTCATCGGTCGCGAGAATATCGACCGGCCCGATGGCGGTCATGTATTCGCGGCGAACGAGGCGGTAGCCGTCACCCAGAATGTCGATGTGCTCGGCCAGCAGCTTCTGCAGGTGAGCCTCGACACCGTCCTTTTGCAGTCCGGGGTCGACGCCTAGTTCGTGGCTTGAGTCGTGCAGGATTTCGTGAATCGAGACGATGAGCATGTCGGCCGACTTAGTGTGGGCGACTTTCCAGATCTCGGTGACTCCGGCATCCGACTGCTCGGCTTCGGGTTCAAGAGTGGAGAGCACGCAGGGCGGGCTCATCCAGTTGAGCGGCTTGTACGAGAGCGCATCGGAGTGCACGAGCACACTGCCGTCAGCCTTCAGCAACAGCAGTCGCGTCGCGAGGGGCAGATGGGCACTGAGGCGTCCGGCGTAATCAACGGAGCATTTGGCTATGACAAGTCGCACCGTCCTACGGTAGCTGACCGGAGGCGGGATCATCAGCCGATGAGATCAGCTTCGAGAGAGCGGCGGCGGCGCACTCCATCTCGCGGGGCCCACCATGCCCTTCGTCTTCGACAACGATAAGTTCACTGCTCGGCCAGCTGTGGTGAAGGCGCCAAGGGGTGCTGACGGGCCCGCTGATGTCGTGGCGACCGTGAATCAGAGTCGCAGGAATCCCCGCGAGCTCTGAGATGCGATCGTGGATTCGCGAGGCGCCGCCGAGAAAACAGTCGTTCGCCCAATAGTGAGTCACGAGGGTGGCGAAGTTTTCCCGGTCACGATCGTTGTCGAACAGCGGGCCGGGCGCCCAATGAGGATCCAGCGATATGTGGGTGCTCTCCCAGGTTTCCCACGCGTGAGCCGCGTGAGCTCGAACCTGCGGATCCTCGTCTCGCAAAAGCCGCGCATAGGCAGCGACTGGGCGCTCTCCCTCGCGTGCTGCTGAACTGAACTGCGCCCACGCCTCAGGGAAGATCGTGCCAACGCCGTCGGTGATCCACTCGATTTCTTCGCGCGAGCCGGTGGTGACAGCGACGAGCACCAGACCGAGCACTCTGTCCGGATGCTCGAGCGCGTACGCCATCGCTAACGTGCAGCCCCACGAGACCCCGTGCAGAACCCATGTAGCTACACCGAGGTGCTCGCGCAAGGCTTCGAGGTCGGCGATGAGCGCTTGAGTGGTGTTGATATCGAGCGAATCGAGTTCGTCGATGGCGAGCGGGGTACTCTGCCCGCAGCCACGCTGATCGAGCCCGATGATTCGATACGCTGTGGGGTCGAAGCGTCGCCGGTAGCCTCCGGGGCCGAGCCCGCTGCCGGGGCCACCGTGGAGGTAGAGCGCTGCCTGCCCGCGTGGGTTGCCGGATTCCTCCCAAAACAAGCGCGCTCCATCGGGGCGGCTCAGCCAGCCGTGCGAATGGGGTGCGATGGGTTCGAACACGCCTCTAGCCTAAGAGCGCAGCCGTGAGCATTAGTGACTTATTTTTGCAGTCGGCATTACTGAGAATTCGAGCCGTAGAGTTGCCAATTCAGAACGTGTTCGGAATAATGGAGTTATGTCAATCGCCACACCGCGGCCTGCGGTTACCTCTCAAGTGCAGTCGTCGGAGCTGTCGCGCAACTCTGCCGAGGTTTTTCGTGCTGCGGAGAGCGGCCCCGTCTTGGTGACGCGGCGTGACGCTGAGCCGTTGGTGCTTACTTCCAAAGCGGCGGCAGACGAAACCGATCAGGTCTTATCCGCAGCTGCTTCGCTTATTGGGGTAGCAGTCATGGTCGATCCAGAAGTTTTTGCTCAACGACTAACCGACGCTTTCCCATGGGCAGCGGCGCTTTCAGAGAACGAGCGTGCACTTTTTGCGGACGAGCTTGTTGCGTCGGCGCGGGCGTGCTTCTCGCTCAAACAACACAACCTTTTCCTCGGCACGCTGAACGGCTGGCGTGGCACTGCCGAGGCCTACGCGGCTGGGCTGCGAAACACGACCAACGACTGGCTCGATGTCGCGGCTGAAGTCGCCGACCCGCGCGCGACTTGAGCCCTAAGAATCAATCGGTGCCGCGACCGATCAAGAGAGCTGAGTACGGGATCGTTTTTGCGACTGCTTCCGCCGAAAAGGGCTGGCGTGACGTTCGTGCGACCCAACTCAATACGGTTGTCGATGCGTGGGATCGTCTCACGCGCGATCCGCAGAGAATCGATGGCACGTGCCATCCGCTCAAGGGCGATCTAGCGGTAGTGGTGCGTGCAGGTAGAAGCCACGACCAATGGCAGTACGAACTCAAAAATGGCGCGCGCATTTGGTTTTATGTTGAGGACAAAACTGTGAACCTAGTCGCTGTTCACACGGCGCATCCGAATCAAACGAAGTAGGCACCCGAGAATCATCGAGGGAGCCGCCCGGTGCTACTTCCCGCCGGGGCGCTTGCGCTTGAACCGGCCCAGACCTCGACGTTCGTTCTCGCGCTGCGCCTCTTCGATCTGCTCGGGCGTGATGACGAAGTGCATTTCGGTCGTGGCCATAGTGACGGCAGCGGATGTCGGACCCGGCGACGAGAAGTCGACGTACGGGTACGCGTGGCGACCTGCCAGTTCGCGGGCGTAGGGCGATAGCAGCCCCGAGATGATCGCAAGAACCACGATCAGCAGCAGAGCGTGCAGTACGCCGACCTGGTCACTGAGAACGCCGATCATCGGCGGTCCGATCAGCGTCGAGGCGTAGGCAATGGTTGCCACGGCGGTGACCCTGGCAGTGGCGCGCTTGGGGTCATCCGCAGCGGCGGAGATGCCCACGGGGAAACCGAGCGCGGCACCCGCACCCCAGAGCGCGGTGCCGATTACGGCGAGCCAGACAGCCGGCGAGAAGATGACGAGCAACAAACCTGCAGCGGCAAGGCCAGCGGATGTCCGCAGCACGGGAACGCGACCGAAGCGGTCGAGGGCGCGAACGCCAAAGAAGCGAGTTGCCGTCATTGCCGTCACGAAGACGCCGAAGATCAGAGTGCCGAAGGCGTTGGAGATTTCGTAACCGTCGACCATGGCGAGAGCGAGCCAGTCGATCGCGGAGCCTTCAGCGAAGGCCATGCCGAGCACAATGATGCCGATGAGGATGGTGCGGGGCTCGAGCCAGACGCTCTTCAGCTTCGGGGCTTCCATTTCCCCAGCAGCGACCTTGATTTCGACGGTATTGAGCGGCGGGTCAGCGAGCCGTTCGGGCAGGATGAACGCAGATACGATCAGCGCGGTGATCAGCACGATCGCGGAGACGATCACGAGGTGAGTGGCGAGGGGAACGCTTAGTGCCTCCGCCGCAGCACCAAAGCCGGCGCCCGCCATCGTTCCGAGACTGTAGAAGCCGTGCAAGGTCGGCATGCTCGAACGGCCGAGCAGGCGCTCGTTTGCCGTACCCGACAGGTTGATCGCGACGTCGTAAGTGCTGAATGCGAGGCCAAATACGGCGAGCGAAATCACCGCCCCAAAGAAGCTGCCAATCACACCAATGATGATTGCGGTGGCGGCAAGGGATGCCACGAACAGCACGACGCAGGCCCGCACAACAATCTTGGCGCCTAACCGTTCGACGAGCTTGCCTGCAACGACGAGCCCGAGCAACGATCCGATCGCGAGCCCAAAAAGCAGGATGCCAATCTCCGAATGGCTGGCATCGAAAGCATCTCGCACCGTCGGGATGCGGCCCACCCAACTGGCAAACGAAAAGCCAGCGAGCGCGAACAGCGTCGCGATCGCATTGCGCCACGAAAGCACGTTGCGGCTGGTGAGGCCGTGGGGAAGAGATGGTGGTGTGGCGGCCGAGTCAGGGGCTGTCATCAGTTAAGTGTAGGGCTATCCACCGGTCTGAGATTCGCGGCTCGTGCATAGGAAGAACGCTCTAGGCTGGATGGCATGAGTGCCGAATCGTCATTGTCATCCGGAATTGCCGTCAACGATCTTGATGAAAAGGTGCGCCCTCAAGACGACCTTTTTCGCCATGTGAACGGCGCGTGGATCGACCGCACCGAGATCCCTTCCGACAAGGCGCGCTATGGCTCCTTCATGGTGCTCGCTGAAGAGGCTGAAGAGGCGGTTCGCGACATTATTATTGAGTCGCAGTCGGCTGAGTCCGGCACCGAAGCCCGCAAGGTCGGTGACCTGTACGCGAGTTTTCTCGACGAAGCTCGGGCTGATGAACTCGGTGCCACACCCATAGCGGCGCCGCTCGCGGAGGCCGCTGCCGTCGACTCCATCCCCACCCTGCTCAGCACGCTCGGTCGCCTCGAACGCGGCGGCACGAGCGGCTTCTTCCAGCTTTTCGTTGACAACGATCCCGGCAACCCGGAGCGCTATCTCGTCTTCCTCGAGCAGGGGGGCCTTGGCCTTCCCGATGAGTCGTACTACCGCGACGAGAAGTTCGCCGAAATTCTCTCCAAGTACGAAACCTTCATTGAGCGGATGCTCACGCTCGCCGGCCTCGACGCTCCCGCCGAGCGGGCCGCCCGCATCGTCGCGCTCGAGACCGAGATCGCGTCGAAGCACTGGGATAACGTCGCCAACCGCGACAGCGAAAAGACCTACAACCCGATGACGTGGCAGGCTGCTAACGAGCTCACGGGTTCCATTGACTTGAACGTCTGGCTCGACGCCATCGATGTTCCAGCCCACGCTTTCGACGAGGTCGTTGTGCGCCAGCCCAGCTTCGTGGAGGGGCTTGAGGCGATCTTGAGCGACGACCACCTGCAGGCCTGGAGTGACTGGCTGGCGTGGCAGGTCATCCGCAACAACGCTGCGTACCTGTCGGGGGATTTCGTAGAAGCTAACTTCGATTTCTATGGCCGCACACTTTCGGGAACTCCCGAACTTCGTGCTCGCTGGAAGCGCGGTGTCTCGCTCGTAGAGGGCGTGCTCGGCGAGGCCGTCGGCAAGATTTACGTTGAGCGCCACTTCCCGCCTACCGCCAAGTCGGCCATGGACATTCTTGTCGCCAACCTGGTCGAGGCCTACCGCCAGTCGATTAACGGTCTCGACTGGATGACGCCCACCACGCAGCAGCGTGCGCTTGAGAAGCTCGACAAGTTCACCCCCAAGATCGGGTTCCCCGACAAGTGGCGCGACTACTCAACACTGGAGATCAGCGCGGATGACCTCGCCGGCAACGTGCGGGCCGCTAACGAGTTCGAGTTCCAGCGCGAACTCGGCAAGATTGGCAAAGAGCTCGACCGCGACGAGTGGTTCATGACGCCGCAAACCATCAACGCCTATTACAACCCCGGTTTCAATGAGATCGTCTTCCCGGCCGCCATCCTGCAGTACCCGTTCTTTGATGAGGGTCGGGATGACGCTGCTAACTACGCCGCTATCGGTGCGGTTATCGGTCACGAAATCGGGCACGGCTTCGATGATCAGGGCGCGAAGTACGACGGCGACGGTCGACTCATCGACTGGTGGACTCCCGAAGACAAGGCCGCTTTCGAAGAGCGCACCAAGTCGCTTATTGACCAGTACAACGCTCTGGCGCCTGCTCAGGTTCCCGATCACCACGTCAACGGATCGCTGACGATTGGCGAGAACATCGGTGACCTCGGTGGGCTCGCGATTGCGTGGAAGGCCTACCAACTCTCCCTCAACGGCGCCGAAGCCCCCGTCATTGACGGTCTCACCGGCGCGCAGCGCTTCTTCATGTCGTGGGCGCAGGCCTGGCAGCAGAAGGGGCGCGACGAAGAAGTCATCCGTCTCCTCGCGATCGACCCACATTCGCCCAATGAGTTCCGATGTAACCAAATTGTTCGCAATCTTGATGCGTTCTATGAGACATTTGGTGTGACGAAATCCGATTCGTTGTGGCTGGACCCGAAAGATCGCGTCACTATTTGGTAGAGATCGAGCAAACCCGAGAACGCCGGAGTCGCATTCGCACCCCCCGAGTTGCGAAACACGCCGGAACTGGAGAAGAACCCAACTTCACCAGCACCTTTGCCGCGCTTGGAAAACTGCGGCTCGCTGATCGCAGCATTCGCGTGTCTGCCAGCGCCGTCGACATCAACAGCGGTCGCACCGTGCTCAGCATCGACGATCGCGTCGCGCTACCCACGGCCAGCATCGGCAAGATTCTGCTGCTGATCGAAGTTTCTGCCCGCTTCGAAGACAGCGACTTTGCGCCCTACGGCATCCTCGACAAGGTCCCTGGAGCATCCGTGGGCGCCGCCGGCCTGTGGCAACACTTGCAGGCACCATCGCTGCCCGTCGCCGACCTTGCTGCCCTGGTAGGGGCAACAAGCGACAACTTGGCAACGAACATCCTGCTTCGCCTGATCGGGCTGGATGCTGTGCGAGCTCGTACCGAATCCCTCGGCCTGACCAAAACGGCACTGCTTGACCTCGTGCGTGATACCCGCGGTCCCGACGATGCCCCGCAACTTTCCGTCGGATCTGCGGTGGAACTCAGTTGGTTGTTCGGTGCCCTAGCGCGCGGCGAAATTGTGAACGCGATCGCGAGTCAGCGCGTACTCGGCTGGCTCTCGCTCAACACCGACCTGTCGTTGGTCTCGAGCGCGTTTGGGCTTGATCCACTCGCTCACCGCGGTGCCGACCACAACACGCTGCTGGTGAACAAAACCGGCATCGACCGAGGCGTGCGAGCGGAAGCCGGAGCGCTACGCGGCAACCGGCGCGCTGTCGCTTATGCGGCATCCATTCAGTTCGATGACAAGAGCATGCACTCGCGGCTGCAAGTGATCGAAGCTCTGCGCACCTTCGGACTCGATCTCATGGAGTACGTGCACTAAGCGCGCTATTGCGACGCGGCGCGACGTACGCGGCGCGACACTTGTGGTTAGCGGCTGAAGCGAGTTTTCAAACGAGAGAAAATGCTCTCTTTTGCAGGCTGGGTGGCCATTGGCTGGCGAGCATCGTCGGCAATGGTGTCGACGGTGTGAGTCAACAGGCCCATCAGCTCGAACGTGGAGATGAGTCGGCGAGCATCGTCGACCTCGACCTTGGCGAGAGACGCCAATTCGGTGACGGTCAAGAAGGCGGCGCCGAGCATTGCCGTCATGCCCATTTGCTCGGTCGTGTGGTTCAGCGTCGTCAGGTTGGGCCAGCGGCGCAGCTTGAAGCGAGCGCCTGAAAGGCTCAGCGGATCGAAGGAATCGGGCTGGGCGTGAGTACCAATAAGCCAGACGAGGGGCTCCCAGTCGCGGCCCGCCTCATCCTGATGAATTCCGAGCGGGCGTGGGACAGTTTCGACGTCGCCGTCGGTGGATGCCGTGGCGAGGTTCTCGATAGAGTCTGCCCACCAATACGCGCAACCGCGCGGGTCGATGACCAGCGTGGGTGCATCGGAGAAGCGCAGTTCAACGAGAGGCTCAGTGGGCGAGTTCACCGCGTCGGTGATGGCGCGGTTGAGTTTGTTCCAGGTCTCCGCGGTCAGGGCGATGTCAGAGAATCCCGAATTGCGAGGTTCCTCGGCGGCGGCCGCCGCGGCTGCAGCTTTGATGCTGGCCCGGGTGGGCTCCTCGATAACGGTGCCGCTGTCATCCGAGGCACCGGTGCGTGTTGCCTGTGACGCGGTGGAGGTCGCTCCATTGGAGCGCCCGCTGCGCTTGCTCGACGACGGGTGAATGATCATGACTTCGGGCGCGCGCGCGGTTGACGCGGCATCGAAGGAATTGGTTGTGCCATTCACTGACGAGGTGGGTGGCTGGGGTGAGCTATCGAGTTGGGCGATGTGCTCAGTCCAGGAGTTCGCATCCCACCAACGGAGGTGCTCGCCACCCAGAGGGTCGCGGTACCACCCTGCGGGAACGTCGGTGCCGTCGGTCATAGTGAATCTTTCTGGGCGGTTAACCCACTGTGGCGGTCAACATGTGACCGCCACAGCTGAAGTTATTTAGAGGCTCAAGCTCGAGTCTGCAGACTTGGCGTTGATGCGAGCAAGGGCGAGGTTCGACTTCGCCTTGTCGAGTACGAAGTAGATGAAGACCTCAGGGTTCGAGGTCAGCGGGCGAATGATGTGGTACTGGCTCGACAGCGTGATGAGGATGTCATCGATGGAGTCGCTGAGGCCCAGTGCCTTCATGGTCTTGAGCTTGGCGCGCACTACCTCGGTGTTGCCGGCTGCTGCTGCGTCGAGGTCGATGCCGCTTCCAGCGCTTCCGAGGAGCATGCCCGAGCCACTGTCGACAACGGCGGCTGCCATGGCGCCATCGGTGTCGAGAAGAGCGGTGAGGGTTTCGGTGATGTTTGACATTGTGTTCTCCGTTTATGGTGTCGGGTTTGGTGTTACTTCTAGCGGTGCGTGGTTACGCGATGAGCTCGGCCATGCGTCGCGCGGCGATGCGCGCGATCGAGAGGCCTTTGCCCAAAGTTTCGTGGGTGTCGAACAGAGCTGCGAGAACGATGGGGTGACCCTGTACGCGCAGTTGGATGACGTGGCCGAGCTCAGACGCGATGATCACGTATTCGTTCGTGCCGATTTTCAGTTCGTGGGCGACAGCGTCGCTGAGGGCTTGCACCGAGCTGGACATGCTAGCGAAACGACCGCCGTCGGTGTGGGCGCCGTTGAGGTGCACAATTTCGAAGCCGTCGTCGGTGAGCATTGCTGCAAAGGTGAGCGAGCTCGCGAGGTCTTGCATTTCGGCGAGGGTGCGGTTGCCGGCGTCGATGTGCACAGGGTTGAGGTGCGAAGGGACGGCGGCAGCGGGTGCGATGGGCTGGTTCATCAGATCTTTCCTGGGGCGGCGGCGAGGAGTTCACGCATTTCGACGCTGGCAACCAGACTCAAGAGCAGCGTGCGCATCTCTTCAGCGTTGCGGGGGTCGACGGTGAACACGGGAATCAGTTGTTCGGGAACAGCAGCCGTGAGCGCGGCCGAATACTCGGCGACTGTCGGTGTGGAGGCAACATCAGACTTGGTGACGCCGATGATCACGGCACCGCGTTCGTGAAGCTCACGGAAGTCGCTGAGGTACTCAATGAGCAGGTTGACGGAGTCGGGCGCATCATTGTTGATCAGCAGCAGTAGACCACGTGCGCGGCCAGCCAAAATTGACCACATGAAGTCGAAGCGTTTCTGCCCCGGAACTCCGTAGAGACGCACCTTCGTGACATCGTCGAGCGTGATCTCGCCGTAGTCGAGAGCCACGGTAGTGGTCTCTTTATCTGCGGTGGCGCGATCAGTGTTGGTAGCCTCGGTGGACACCACGTCGATCTCGCTCAGACTGCGAATTGCGGTCGTCTTGCCGGAGCCCATCGGGCCGGCGAACAAAACGACATGCTCAGACATAGATCCACTTCGGTTGGTTGGAGTGCAGAGAAGTGCCAGAAACGAGGCACTGAGACAGCGGCGGTACGGGTCGGGTTGTACCGCGCTGTATTTAGACTCTTTGGCCTTGCAGGCATTGGCGAGTCCCCACTCGGGGGGACATGTTGACAAGACCCCCGGAAAACTGCACCAGAACGTTCTGTCTGTCCCCGTAAGTGGGTGTAAGTTTTTCTCGCAAAATGCGACGTTTTCAGGCATCTTTGCGGAGAGCTGAGAGGCTCCGCGCCATGCTGTTTCTGTTTAGCGGCGCGGGAGAGAAGCCCATTCGCGAGCCAGAATTCCGTAGCTGTAGGTGTCTTCCCAGGCGCCGCGGAACCACAGATCCTCGACGAAGTGAGCCTCTCGTCGCATGCCCAAGGCTTCGCACAACCGAATGGAGTCGCCGTTGCGCGGGTCGAGGAGCGCGGTCACCCGGTGCAGCTCCATCTCGCCGAAAGCAACATCGAGGAGTGCGGATGCTGCCTCCCGGGCATAGCCCGTGCCCTGAAAATTCGGATGCAGCGCCCAGCCGATTTCCGCGGTCGATTGTTCGGCGTTGGTGAGCTTGAAATACAGCGTGCCGATCATCACGTTGCGGCGTGCCGCGGGCGGTGTGGTCGCGGCTCCGGGGGAGGCGGTGGCGGAAGTGGTGCTGGTGTCTGTGGTGGCTGTACCATCCACCGCGGTCGGGGGAACGGCATCCGGCAAATCGATGGCCAGCTGCAGGTAGTCGTCGGTGGCAGAGAGAACTTCGTTGCCCGTCCACTCGCGAATCTTCTCGATGACCGTCGCGCGGTCGCGGGGGTCGTACAGCATGTAGGTCGTGAGCTCGGTGTTCGACTGCTGCGCGTGCAGGTCATCGATGTCGTTATCGCTCAGAGTAAGGCGACGCAGCACGAGACGTTCGGTGACGATCGGAGCGAGTGAGTCATACGGTTTCATCGGAGACCCTCGTCGTTGTGGGTAGTGATGGCAGGCAGTTAGGCCGAGTGTGGTCGAGCGCGAGCATCCGTCGACTGAGCCGACCTCTCTACCGGGATGTTGTAGAGCGCGGAGAGCGCAGCATCGAACTCTGCGACGCGGCCTTCCGCCGCAAACTCGCGAGCACGCACTGACGGGCCGTGCAGCAGAACGCCGCCGAGGTGGCGCAGCGCGGAGATGGTTTCGTCGCCAGCTCCGCGGGCGGTGGCGCGAGCGATCTCCGCTTCAAGGAGGGCGAAGTGGTGCTTGCGAAGAGCAACGATGGCTGGCTCCGCCTGGCTTTCGGCAGCGAATTCGTGGGCGGCCGTGCGCACCAGGTCGCGAGCATCCGCATGCGCGTTCAGTTCTTCGAGTGGCGCGTGCAGGCTGATGGTTTCGAGGTCGAGCAGGTCAACGCCGTTGAGCTGACCCACGGCGGGGTCGACGTTGCGGGGGAGGCCGAGGTCGAGCACGAGGCACTTGCTGGCGGCTGCGAATCGTTCGGTGCCGAGAACGGCGCTCGCGGTACACGTGACGATGACGTCAACGTCGAAGTCTTCGCTGGGGGTAAGCCCGTGCTTGAGAGCGAACGCGGCGTCGCGGCCCGAGGGGGAGAAGACGCGCAGGTCGAGAGCGCCCTTGTCGCGCAGCGCGTTGACGGTGGTGACGGCGTAGCGGCCGGTGCCCACGACAAGAACGCTCGCGGTCGACCAGTCGGCAACGCGGCTGGAGGCCAGTTCGAGAGCGAGGCGCACAAGAGACTTGCCTGCCCCGCCGATGGCCGTGTTGTTCTTGATGCCGCGGCTCGTGTGCGTTGCGCGCTGAAAGAGGCGCTCGAGGTCGCGGGTCGTGGTGCCATCCTTGCGGGCCTGATCCAGAGCACGGCTGACTTGACCAGAGATTTCGGCCTCACCGATCACGACGGACTCAAGACCCGAGGTCACCGCAAAGAGGTGAGCTGCGGCATCCGCACCCTCATGAACGGCGATAGAGGAGTGGAGAGTGTCGACGCTGAGGCCGGTGCGTTCACTGAGCGACTCGAGAAGCGAGCACACGGTGATGGCCGACCCAGCAGTGAGGGGTTCTTCAACATCGAGGTAGGCCTCGAAGCGGTTGCAGGTGGCAACGAGAACGGCGCCGGCAACGAAGTCATTCGTCGAAACGAGGTCGTTGGTGGCCGCAGCGGCGACCTCAGACAGACTTTCGAGTACGTCTAAGCTCGCGTTGCGATGATTCGAGCTAAGACACAGGAGCACAACCTAATGTTAACCCCGTGACCCTGAATACTGACCACCCTCTTCTCGACGGCCGCACAGCTAACTCGCCTATCATCCGGGCCTACCGCGGTGATCGCCCCGAAACCACTCCCGTCTGGTTCATGCGCCAGGCCGGTCGCTCGCTTCCCGAGTACCGCAAACTGCGCGAAGGCAACGAGATGCTCGAAGCGTGCCTCACGCCCGACCTCGCGAGCGAGATCACGATGCAGCCCGTGCGTCGCCACAACGTCGACGCCGCCATCTTCTTTAGCGACATCGTGATTCCGGCCAAGCTCGCCGGAGTTGAGGTCGAGATCGTTCCTGGCCGCGGCCCGGTCTTTGCGAACCCCGTGCGCACAGCGGCGGATGTCGCCAAGCTGCACCCCATCGACCCTGCGGCATTTGCGCCCATCCGCGAGGCTGTCGCACAAACCGTTGCTCAGTTGGGCACGACTCCGCTCATTGGTTTCGCTGGAGCACCCTTCACTCTCGCGTCGTACATGGTCGAGGGTGGCCCGAGTAAAGACCAGCAGCGTGCTCGCACGCTCATGTACTCCGACCCGCAGACCTGGGCCACGCTGCTCAACTGGTGCGCCGACATCGCGGGGGAATTCTTGAAGGCACAGATCGAAGCGGGCGCCTCGGCCGCTCAGCTCTTCGACTCGTGGGTCGGTTCGCTCTCAGAGCAGCAGTACGTGCGCCGGGTTGCCCCGCACTCTAAGCGCGCGCTTTCACACTTGCGCGGCTACGACGTACCCAAGGTTCACTTCGGTGTCGGGAGCGGCGAAGTGCTGCAGGCCATGCACTCGATCGGCGCCGACGTCATGGGCGTCGACTGGCGTATCCCGCTCGACGAGGCCGACCGTCGCCTCGGCGGCGGCGTTCCGCTTCAGGGCAACATCGACCCCGCTCTTCTTGGTGCCCCGTGGCATGTGCTCGAAGCACACGTGCGCGACGTCATGAGCCGCGGCCGCGTCGCTCCCTCGCACGTCGTGAACCTCGGCCACGGAGTGGGCCCCGACACCGATCCGGACGTGCTCACCAAGATCGTGGAGCTCGTTCACCAGGAAGGTTAGTGCCGTGAGCACGACAGAATTCACCGTCGTTGGCGGCGGCATCGCCGGACTCGTTGTGGCGCGTCGCCTCGCAATGGCGGGGCGAACCGTGCGTCTTATTGAGGCGAGCGATCATCTCGGCGGCACCGTGGCATCCCACCTCGTCGGCGGCCTCAATCTGGATGCCGGAGCCGAAAGCTTCGCCACCCGCGGCAATACTGTTGCCGACCTCGCTCGCGAGCTGGGCCTGGGCGATGACATCGTGTCTCCGGGTGACGAGGGTGCGTGGCTGCAGCCCGTGGATGGCCCGGCCCTGCCATTGCCCGCCACCGGCATTCTCGGCATCCCGGCGACGCCGCTCGACAAAGACACCATCGCAGTAATCGGTTTAGGCGGCGCTTTTCGCGCTCAACTCGATTCACTCATTCCGTGGTTCGGCAAGCGCACTGACGTGTCTCTCGGGGCGCTTGTGCGTCGCCGCATGGGCAAGGCCGTCGTGGAGAAGCTCGTCGCTCCCGTCGTGCACGGCGTGTACTCGCTGCACCCCAACGACTTGCCGCTCGAGCGCGTGGCCACCCTCAAGGAGCGCCTCGCCCTGCACGGTTCGCTGGCGGCAGCGGTGCGTTCGATGCGCCACGCGATGCCGGCCGGAACCGCGGTTCAGGGCATCCGGGGTGGCATCAACCGCTTGGTTGCCGAGCTCGCGGCCGACCTCACGACGTACGGCGTCATCGTCGAGTTCGAGCGCCGCATCGAGAGTGCTGAGGCGCTCGCCGACCTCGACGGCACGGTCATCGTGGCTGCTCCCGGCATCCTCGCGCCGGTTCGTGGTCGCACGGTCACGCTCGCGACTCTCGTGCTCGATGCGCCGGAGTTGGATGCCGAACCACGCGGCTCGGGAGTGCTCGTCGCGCCCGGCTGCACAAAGGTTTCCGCTCGCGCGCTTACGCACGCGACGGCCAAGTGGCAGTGGCTCAAGGAGCAGGCAGAGGCCCGTCACGTGGTGCGCCTCTCGTACAACGAAGAGCCCGCCGGTGACCTGGCCGAGGTTGCTCGCCGCGATGCCGAAGTTCTCTTGGGCGTCTCGCTTCCCGCAGAAGCGGTCATCGATTTCGCTCGTCGGGAGTGGACTCGCCCCGCACCGTTGGCCCCGGCTGAACGCACGGATGGCGTGGTCGTCGTGGGCGAAACCGTCGGGGGCACCGGGTTGGCGGGCATTGTCACGCACGCGAACGCTGCGGCGGATCGGCTGTTGGCGCTCGCGGCCGATGGTCCCGCTGACGACGAGGCTGCCGCGGCCGGCGACGAGCCGAGCCAGGCAGCCAACGAGGTAAGCTAGTTAGGTTCACCTAACTCACAGGTATTCTCCCAGTTTGCCCAGAAGGCAAGGGAGAGAATGGAAGACATGACTGACGTCGAGAAGCCCGCCGAAGTTTTGGGATACACCCTCTGGGCGGTGTTCCGTCGCGATCCGCACCGTCCCGCTGGGCCGGGCGATCTCGCTCCCGCCGTTGCGGCGGTCGAAGCTCGTGGAGTCACCGTTCGTGGCTTCTACGACGTGTCGGGAATGCGTGCCGATGCCGACCTCATGGTCTGGCTGCACGGCAACAATCCCGAAGACATCCAGTGGGCCCTGCGTGAACTCCGCCGCAGCGAACCCCTCGCGGCGCTGCTTCCCACGTGGAACGCCATGGGTGTGCACCGCGACGCCGAGTTCTCGAAGAGCCACATGCCCGCGTTCATGCGCGGCAAGGAGCCCGAAGCCTGGCTCACCATTTACCCCTTCGTGCGCAGCTACGAGTGGTACATCCTGCCCGAAGCGGAGCGAAGCAAGATGCTTCGCGACCACGGCATTAAGGGCTCCGAGATGCCGCAGGTTCTCGCCAACACCGTTGCCAGCTTTGCGCTCGGCGACTACGAGTGGATGCTCGCGCTCGAAGCTCCCGAACTCGTTGACCTTGTCGACCTCATGCGTCACTTGCGCCAGACGGATGCGCGAATGCACGTGCGCGAAGAGGTGCCGTTCTACACGGGCCGACGCATCACGCTCGACGAGATTGCGGAGGTGCTGTCGTGACTCGCATTCTGGGAGCAACGGATGCCGCAGCATCCGGCCCCGAACACGTGGAAGAAGCGGTGGCCTACGACGCCATTCTGCTCGCAAGCTTTGGCGGCCCCGAGGGCCAAGACGACGTCATCCCGTTCCTGCGCAACGTCACGCGCGGCCGCGGCATCCCCGAAGAACGCCTCGAAGAGGTCGCGCACCACTACCGCGCCTTCGGTGGCGTCAGCCCCATCAACGACCAGAACCGCGAACTGAAGGCCGCTCTCGAAGCAGAGCTTGCTCGCCGCGGTATCGACCTTCCGGTCATTTGGGGAAACCGCAACTGGAACCCCTACTTGAGTGATGCGCTCACCGAAGCCAACGAACGTGGCTACAAGAAGCTCATCGCCGTGGGTACGAGCGCCTACAGCTCGTACTCCAGCTGCCGTCAGTATCGCGAAGACTACGCGATCGCGCTCGAGCAGACCGGTCTCGAAGGCACGATCCAGATCGACAAGGTTCGCCAGTTCTTCGATCACCCCGGTTTCGTTCAGCCGTTCATCGACGGTGTTCGCGACGGCCTCGCGAAGGTAGCGGCTCAGGGCATCGCGCCCGAGAAGACGCACGTACTCTTCGCCACTCACTCCATCCCCTCGACGGATGCCGCCAAGAGCGGCCCCGAGTCGCGCGGCTTCGGCGAGGGTGGCGCGTACGCCGCGCAGCACCTCGCTGTCTCCGAAGTTGTCATGGCGGCGCAGGCTGTCGATTCGCCCGAGGCTCCGCTTCCGGCCCACAGCCTCGTGTACCAATCACGCAGTGGCCCGCCCTCGATGCCGTGGCTCGAGCCCGACATCAACGATGCGATTGACGCGCTCGCCGCCGACGGCATTGAAGCGGTCGTTATTGTTCCGGTCGGCTTCATCTCCGACCACATGGAAGTGAAGTGGGATCTCGACACGGAGGCGCTCGAAACTGCGGGAGGGCACAACATGTTTGCCGTCCGCGTTCCGACGCCTGGCGTGCATCCGGCGTTCGTCACGGGTCTTGTTGACCTCGTGTTGGAGCGCCGGGACGGAGTGCCGGTGGCAGATCGCCCCGCACTGACCAAGCTCGGCCCCTGGTACGACGTGTGTCGTCCCGGGTGCTGTGAGAATGTGCGGCTCGGCTTTAAGCCCGCAGCCGCGGGGGTAGCACCGTGACCGTCATCCGAATCGGCACGCGAGGAAGCACTCTCGCCATGGCGCAGACCACCACGGTGGCACGCCAGCTCGAAAGCAAGACCGGCGTTGAGACGGAGATCATCCCGATCTCCACTCAGGGCGACCGTTCCACCGAATCGCTCTCCACTATCGGTGGCCAGGGTGTGTTCGCGAACGCGCTTCGCGAAGCACTGCTTGCCGGTGAGTGCGACGTTGTCGTTCACTCGCTGAAAGACTTGCCGACCGCCAATGTGCCCGGCCTCACGATTGCGGCGGTGCCTAAGCGCGCCGACGAGCGCGACGTGCTGTGTGCTCGCGACGAGATGACGCTCGACACTCTTCCGGCGGGCGCTCGCGTCGGCACCGGTTCGCCGCGTCGTCAAGCGCAACTGCGTTCGCGACGCCCCGACCTTGAAGTTGTCGATATTCGCGGCAACATCGATTCGCGTCTCGACAAGGTGACGAACGGTGAGCTGGATGCCGTCATCCTCGCCGCCGCCGGCCTTGCCCGCGCTGGTCGTGCCGCTGCCATTACCGAGTACCTCGGTATCTCGGGCTGGCCCACTGCGCCCGGTCAAGGTGCACTCGCCATCGAAGTTCGCGACGGCGACGAGAAGCTCGTCAAGGTTCTCGACCACAAGCCCAGCCGCACCAAGACTGAGGCCGAACGCTACGTTCTCGCTTTCCTCGACGCCGGATGCTCGGCTCCCCTGGGAGCGCACGCCGTGATCGACGACGGCCTCATCTTCTTGGATGCGCGGGTCTATGCCCTCGATGGCTCCCGTTACCTCACCAGCTCGCACGCGCTGTACGTCAACGATGTCGAGGACCCGGCGCGCGAGGCAGCCCAGCGGGTCGCCGACGAACTTCTGTCGCAGGGCGCCGGGGACCTCACGGGAGCGCGGGCGTGATCATCCGCCCCCGCCGTTTGCGGTCGAGCCCGGCGATGCGTCGATTGGTCGCCGAAAACCGCACTCACCCCGGCCAGCTCATCTTGCCGATGTTCGTACGCGAAGGTTTGAGCGAACCGGTGCCGATTAGTTCGATGCCGGGCGTGCAGCAGCATTCGCTCGACTCGATGCGCCGTGCGATTGCCGAAGCGGCCGAGCTCGGTATTGGTGGCGTCATGCTGTTCGGTGTTCCTGAGCACAAGGATGCCGAGGGCTCGGGCGCGATTGACCCGAACGGAATCCTCAACGTCGCCACCCGCGCGGCCGTCGAAGAGGCCGGGGACGCCCTCGTGGTGCAAACCGACCTCTGCCTCGACGAATTCACTGATCACGGTCACTGCGGGGTGCTGCGCGAGCGCACTCACCCTGTCACTAGCGTGACTGAGCTCGTCGTCGACAACGACGCCTCGCTTGAGCGCTATCGCAAAATGGGAGTTGCGCAGGCCGAAGCAGGCTCGCAACTGCTCGGCCTCAGCGGCATGATGGACGGCCAAGTCGCCGAAGTGCGCGATGCTCTCGACACCGCCGGCCACACCGACACCCCCTTGCTCGGTTACGCCGCCAAATACGCCTCGGCGTTTTACGGCCCGTTCCGCGAAGCCGTGCAGTCCTCGCTCGAGGGCGACCGCCGTGCGTACCAACAGAACCCGGCCAACCGCCGCGAAGGCATCCGCGAAGTCAAACTCGACATCGACGAAGGCGCCGACGTCGTGATGGTCAAGCCCGCCATGAGCTTTCTCGACGTGCTAGCCGACGCCAGCGCCATCAGCAGCGTGCCGGTGTGGGCGTACCAAGTCTCCGGCGAATACGCGATGATCGAGGCCGCCGCCGCCAACGGCTGGATCGACCGCCGCCGCGCTATCGAAGAATCAGTACTCAGCATCCAGAGGGCAGGCGCCGAAGCGGTGCTCACCTACTACGCAACAGAACTTGCAGAATGGCTACGCCGATGAGCACTAGTACCAGCACCAGCACCAGCAGCAGCGCCACTACCAACCAGCAGTCGTTCGACCGCGCTCGCGGCGTGCTGCCGGGCGGCGTGAACTCGCCCGTGCGTGCCTTCGGTTCCGTCGGCGGAACGCCTCGCTTCTACGTGAAGGCCTCCGGATCGTATGTGACGGATGTTGAGGGCCGGTCGTACATCGACCTCGTCAACTCCTGGGGCCCCGCCATTCTCGGCCACGCTCATCCTGAAGTGATCGACGCCGTGCAGCAGGCGGCATCGCGCGGCCTCGGCTTTGGAGCATCCACTCCCGCCGAGACCGAACTCGCCGAACTCGTGCGGGCCCGCATTAGCGTCGGGGGAGTCAGCCCGATCGAGCGCTTGCGCCTCGTCTCCACCGGCACCGAAGCGACCATGACGGCCATCCGTCTGGCTCGCGGTGCCACCGGTCGTCGCCTGCTCGTGAAGTTTGCCGGGCACTACCACGGTCACTCCGACGGGCTTCTGGCCGAAGCCGGTTCTGGCCTCGCGACGCTCTCGATGCCTGGCTCTGCCGGTGTCACCGCCGAGACCGCAGCGCAAACGCTCGTGATCGAGTACAACAACGTTGCCGCTCTTGAGCAGGTGTTCGCCGAACACGGCCACGACATCGCCGGCGTCATCTTCGAAGCCGCCGCCGCGAACATGGGTGTTCTCGCCCCGCAGCCCGGCTTCAACGAAACCATCGTGCGCATCGCCCACGAGCACGGCGCCCTCGCCATCAGCGACGAAGTTCTCACCGGCTTCCGGGTTGACCCCGCCGGCTACTGGGGCTTGGATGCTCGCGCCGCAGCCGCCGCCACCCCCGATGCCCCCGAGGCGCGCTGGGTTCCCGACCTCTTCACCTTCGGCAAGGTCATTGGTGGCGGGATGCCGTTGGCCGCTCTGGGCGGTTCGGCTCGCATCATGGAGTTGCTAGCTCCCCTCGGCCCCGTCTATCAAGCAGGTACCCTGAGCGGAAACCCCGTTGCCGTCGCCGCGGGCCTCGCTACGCTGCGGCTCGCCGACGACGCCGTGTATTCCCGGCTCAACCAGGTTGCTGAAACGCTCTCTACCGAAACCTCGGCCGCGCTCTCTGCCGAGGGAGTCGAGCACGTCGTGCAGCACGCGGGCAACCTGTTCTCGTTCGTGTTCGCGCCCGAAGCGCCGCTGAACTTTGCCGACGTGAAGGCGCAGCAGGGCTACCGTTACGCGCCCTTCTTCCACTCCATGTTGGAGTCGGGCGTCTCGCTACCTCCGAGTGTGTTCGAGGCGTGGTTCGTTTCGGCTGCCCACGACGATGGCGTGGTGGCGAAGATTGTCGAAGCACTGCCTGCCGCCGCTAAGGCTGCTGCCGCAGCATCCGCCCCCGAATAGGTAAACGGCGGATGACACCCAACTGCAAACTCTGTGTGAGTTCGGGCGCTAGGGCTATGCCTATCTGAGAATATGCTCCAAACTGGCTACTTGCGATACCAGAAAACCCTGACCACGGGCTGCAGCTATCGCGAGTATGTTGGAATAACCAACCGCCAATAGAAACGGAGTTCGCCATGAAGGGCAAGATCCTCCTAGTAGTAGGACTCGGCATCGGCTACGTGCTCGGAACCCGCGCAGGCCGTGAAAAGTACGAGAAGATCAAGGCCACGGCTGGCAAGCTGTGGAACGATCCGCGCATCGCGCAGCAGCGTCACAACGCTGAAGACTTTGTGAAAGACAAGGCCCCGGATGTCGCGGAATTCCTCGCAGACGGCGCCAAGAAGGTCGTCAAGCAGGTTGCGAGCAGCAAGAGCAACACCAGCAAGAGCAGCACCAGCGACTCTTCCTCCAGCAGCACCGCGTCGAAGTCGTCGACGTCCTCGAGCAGCTCCTCCAAGAAGAAGCCTGCCGCCAAGAAGTCTTCGTCCTCGGCATCAACGACGAAGTCCACTAACTCGAAGTAGGGGCTGCCATGAACGGTGACACACCGAAGTCAGACCCGCAGCGCGAACCGAAGCGTTCGCTCGCTGCACTCATCGCTGACGTTCCCCGCCTTCTGGGCGAGCTCGTTCGCGGTGAAATCGAATCGCTCAAGAGCGAGATGGTGGGCAAGCTCAAGAACGCCGGCATCGGCATTGGGCTGTTTGCGGGAGCTGCGTTCTTCGCACTCTTCGCTCTCATGGTTCTCATCGCTGCAGCAGTGCTTGGCTTTGCTGAAGTAGTTCCGGCGTGGGCGGCAGCGCTCATTGTTGCCGGCATTCTGCTGGTCATCGTGGCAATTCTGGTTTTGGTGGGCGTCGCGCTCGTCAAAAAGGGAACGCCACCAGCGCCCACCGAGACGATCGAAAGTATTAAGAGCGACGTTCGTGCCATCAAAGGCACCCGAAAGCCGAGGTCATAATGTCTGAAGATATGAGCATCAAAACCAACGACAAGCTCGAACAGGCTCGCGAAGAGCTCGAAGCAACGCTTGACGCGATCGAAGATAAGTTCAACGTCGGCAAGCGCGTTGACGAGGTCGCAACCCGCGTTCGCAGCTCGTACGAGACCAATCCGCTCCCGTGGATTATTGGCGCTGCAGCCGCCGCAGTCTCGGTTGTTGCCGTAGTTGCGTGGGCAATTCTGAGCGACGACGACTAGCTCGATTAGCGTCTTACTCCCCAACAGGGGGAGTATAGGAACATGGCAAGCAAAGCACTCGATGGTTTGCGCGTGCTCGTTCCCCGCGGAGGCAATTGGGGCGACAGCGTCGCAGCGTTGCTGAGGGACCACTCAGCAATTCCCGTTATCGCACCCCTCATCAACTTCGCACCCTCGGAGAACGTTCCCGCGCTCGCTAACGCGTTCCACGAACTCAATGATGGGCAGTTCGATTGGATCGCCGTCACGAGCGCAACCACCGTTGATGTTTTGATGGTGAGCGGCGTAAAGATCCCCGAGAACACGAAGATCGCGGCCGTGGGTGAGACCACGGCTAGTGCCCTGACTCTTGCCGGGCATCGGGTCGACTTCGTGCCGGAGCTCGATAACTCCGGTCGCGGTCTGGTCAAGGAGTGGCCGGATGCCGGCCCCGGCTTGCGAGTGCTCGCACCCCAGTCGAGCCTGGCTGACACCACGCTGGTTGATGGCTTGGGCGCTCTCGGCCATGAGGTCGTTGCCGTCTCGGCGTACCGCACTGTCGGTATCCCCGTTGCCGACAAGGTGCGGGAGGACGTTGCATCCGGTCGCATCTCAGCGATCCTGGTGAGTTCCGGCTCAGTCGCCCGTCAGGTCGCCGAACAATTGGCGCCCTTGCCCGAGGACACGATTGTGGCCTGTATTGGGCCGCGCACAGCTTTCGATGCTCGGGATGCCGGACTCACGGTTCATGTCATTGCCGAGGACCGCTCGAGCCAGTCGCTCGTCGATACCCTCGCGGAGTACCTCGGCCGCTAGCGGAGTGGTGAGTTCCGCGAGCAGCCTCGGTTCGCGTTGTTTAGTTCGGAGAGCGGCTGGTTAGCCGATGTTGAGCGCCAGTACGAGAAAGATAATTCCGAGCAGCGGCGGGGCGCCCTGAATGATGGCGGGTCGAGCCATCTGCTTGGGCTGTGACGTGATCAAGACCACGGCGGCGAGCAGCATACTGAGCGCTGCGAACAGCGCGAGGGCGATTCCGGCTGGCCACATGCTCACGGTGCCCATGAGTACGAGGCCGGTGCCGGCGCCGAGAGCGAGAAAGACGTTATAGAAGCCTTGGTTATAGGCCCACGGCTTTACGGCATCCACGTCTTGAGCGCGCACGCTAAAGATCTGCTGCACGCGAGGCGTGTGGAACAGCACGCTCTCCATGAAGAAAATCATGAGGTGCACGAGAGCGGCAAGAAAGATAAAAGCTGATCCAAGAATGGCGAAGAGACTGTTCATGCTCGAAAGTCTGGCACAGGCGCGATCGTTAGCCGCGCACGTCGACAACCGTGCGACCGCGGATGCGGCCCGCCATGATGTCCGAGCCCGCTGCAATCGTGTTGCTCAGTCCGATCGTGGAGGTTGTCGATTCGAGGCTACCGAGGTCAAGATCTCGTTCGAGCCGGCTCCACGCTTCGAGCCGCAGCTTCCGCGGGGTGAAGACGGAGTTGATGCCGACGAGGCTCACTCCGCGCAGAATGAAGGGCATCACGCTCGTGTGCAGTTCGCTCGACTGCGCGTTGCCGCAGGCGGTCACCGTGCCGCCGTATTCGGTCGCGGCGATCGCGGAGGCCAGAGTTGTGCCACCGACGGCGTCGATCGCGCCAGCCCAGCGCTGCTTCATCAGCGCTTTCGGTTCCGCGCTGAGTTCGGCGCGGTCAATGATTGTGGTGGCGCCGAGCTGACGTAGGTAGTCGTGTTCGCTTTCGCGACCCGTGGATGCCGTAACGCTGTAGCCGAGCTTGTTCAGCAGGGCGATTGCCACGGAGCCGACTCCGCCCGCAGCGCCGGTCACGAGCACCTCGCCGGAGACTCCGCCGCGCTCGATTGCGAGTACCGAGAGCATCGCGGTGAACCCGGCGGTGCCGATCGCAGCCGCCTGATGGTTATTGATGCCCGCGGGCACAGGGACAACCCAATCCCCGGGAACGCGCGCCCGTTCGGCGAAACCACCATGGTGGGTTTCACTGAGGCCGCAGCCGTTCACTAGGACGCGCTGACCAGCGGTAAAGCGTTCATCGCTCGACTCGGCGACGACGCCGACAAGGTCGATACCGGCAATGAGGTGGGGCGCGCGAACAATGCCAGGCTTGCCGGTGAGGGCGATGCCGTCTTTGTAGTTAAGGCTGGAGAACTCGACGTCGATCGTGACGTCGCCTGGCATCAGGATGCTGTCATCCAACTGCTCAGAAAGCTCGACGTGTGCCGGAGCTTTCGGGTCGGACTCGTTCTTGACTACTTCGATTCCACGCCACATACCGTCAGCCTAGAACCGCAGGCTGAGTTCTGGCTCAGGCGCGAGGGCGGTGGTGCGCGAACAAGACAGCGCGAGTGCGCAGGCCTAGGCCCGCGTCACTCGCGCTGGATGAATAGTTTTAGCCGAAGAGGATCGCAGCTTCGTCGTAGCGCGACTGCGGCACCGTGTTTAGCTTGCCGAGGGCATCTTCGAACGCCACGTTGGTGATCTCGGTTCCCCGTAGGGAGACCATGCGACCCCAACGGCCGTGGATGACCGCGTCAACGGCTGCGAGGCCGTAGCGCGTTGCGAGAACGCGGTCGTAGGCGCTGGGAGTTCCACCGCGCTGGATGTGACCCAGGGTGGTCGAACGCGTCTCGAGGCCCGTGAGGGCTTCGATTTCGGGAGCCAACTGGTCGCCGATGCCGCCGAGGCGAGGGCGACCGAACGCGTCGAGTCCACGCTCGGAGTGCGCGTCATCCATCGTGTCGAGCGTGAAGCCTTCGGCCACAACGACGAGGGGAGCGCGGCCGCGGTCGCGAGCAGAATTTACCCACTCCACGATCTGCGCCATCGACGTCTTCTGTTCGGGGATGAGGATCGCGTGCGCGCCGGCAGCCATGCCCGAGTGGAGCGCGATCCAGCCGACGTGGCGACCCATAACCTCGGCGACCATGCAGCGGCCGTGCGAGTCACCGGTGGTGCGCAGGCGGTCCATGGCATCGGTTGCGATCTGCGTGGCAGTGTCGAAGCCGAACGTATAGTCGGTGGCCGAAAGGTCGTTGTCTACCGTCTTGGGAACGCCGACGATCTTGATGCCGGCATCCGTCAACCGCTTGGCGGCGGCGAGGGTCCCTTCGCCACCGATGGCGATGAGGGAGTCAACGCCGAGGCGCTCCATGTTTTCGCGAACCGTCTCGGCGCCGTTGGTGCCTTCGAAGGGGTTCGTGCGCGAGGTGCCCAGAATGGTGCCACCCTGCTTGGAGATGCCCTGGATGTCTTTGCGCTCGAGGGGCATGGCATCGCCTTCAACGACACCGCGCCAGCCGTCGCGGAAACCGACGAACTCTTTGTTGTAGACCTGGGTGCCCTTGAGCACCACGCCGCGAATAACCGCGTTCAACCCGGGGCAGTCGCCACCGCTGGTCAGGATTCCAATCTTCATGAACCCATCATGGCGCATTCATCTAGGCCCGAAAGCCACGAAAACCAGAAAATGTTAACTTCGGGCGTTATTTAACAGGGGAGAGGCTGGCGATCGGATGCTCGGAGCAGGCCGTGGTCGCTGCGTGCTCGTCGCACACCACGAACTGTTCGCGGCAGGCCTTGTTGTGGCAGTTCTCGATGCGCTTAGTGGCAGTGCCGCACTGGTAGCACTCGCCAATTGCTTGCGTATCGGCCGTGAAGTCGATGGCCATGCGCTTGTCGAAGACGTACAGCGAACCATTCCACAGACCGGAGTCGCCGTACTTCTCGCCGTAGCGAACGATGCCACCGTCGAGTTGGTAGACCTCGCCGAATCCGCGACTGCGCATAAGGGAGGAGAGCACTTCGCAGCGGATGCCGCCCGTGCAGTAGGTGACAACGGGCGTGTTCTTGAGGTGGTCGTACTTGCCACTGTCGAGTTCGGCGACGAAGTCGCGGGTGGTGTCGACATCCGGAACGATCGCATCGGTGAATTTGCCGATCGCCGCCTCGATGGGGTTGCGACCGTCAAAGAAGGTGACGTCTTTGCGAGCCACGAGTTCGTGGAGCTCTTCGGGGCTGAGCTTCGTGCCGCCGCCCACCACGCCGTTCTCATCGACTTGCAGCTCGCCGGGAGCTCCGAAGCTGACGATCTCGTCGCGCACCTTCACGCTGAGGCGCGGGAAGTCGTTGCCTTCGCCCTCGCTCCATTTGAAGTCGATGTTCTTGAACGCCGGATACTCCCGCGTCTTGCGCACGTAGCGCTTCACATCCTTGAGTTCCCCGCCGACGGTGCCATTCATGCCATCTTTGGAGAGGATGATGCGGCCGCCGAGCCCGAGGGACTCACAGAGGTCGCGCTGCCACAGCCGCACAGCCTCCGGATCGGCCAGCGGCGTGAACACGTAGAAGAGAAGGATCTTAGGAACAGCCACAGGGCAAGTTTACGGCTGTTGGGTGGGGGAGTCGCTCTCGGTGGCGGCGAGCTCGGCCTGGAGAAAGAGCATCCATTCGTCGTACACGTCGTAGGGGCGCAGAAAGACACGCCCGATGGTTTGGGCGAGAGTGCGACCGGAGTCGGGGAGTAGCCGGTGCCAGAGCATCCCGCGCACTACTGTCGAGGCGAGCATGAAGCTGAGGGCGTAGGTGATGAGGGTGACCAGAGCCTGCTGGCCGGCTGCTTCGACGGGCTGAAGGAGGAGTGTGGCCATCGCGCCGGCGAAGCCAAGGAGGATCGCGGCGACGTGGGAGAGGCGCCGCGGGGCCGGTACGTGCACCTTGGCGTAGACGGCTCCAATGAGCAGGCCGCCGATGATCGCGCCGATAAAGAGAAGCATGAGCGCAGTTTAGTCAGCGGTCAGTGGGCGACTCGGGGTCTGTCTGGTCGCCGCCGATTGGTTGACGTTGTGCGCGACCGTCGTAGTCCCACGTTGCCCGTAGTGTTTCGCGGTCGGCGAGCATCGCGGCGTATTGCTGCCGCAGATAGGGGGAGCCCGAGAAATTACGCCAGACGAATTGCCAGTAGCTAAGACCCGCCTCGGGGAAGCAATCTGCCCACAGCTTGGCCGAATACAGACTGGAGGCGGCGATGAACGTGATCAGAAAAGCAGCCATGCCAGCAAGGTTGAGCCACGCCGGGGTGACGACATTGTTGGGCGGAATGTTCGGCCACACGATCAGCCCCATTATGAGTACTGCTCCGCCGATGAAAGGCAACACTCGTAGCCGCGGCACCGTCGCGAGTGCTTGGTAAATGCCGAGGCTTGCACCGCTGAGAGTCATAATCGCGAACCACATCATGAGAGAAACTCTACGTCAGGGGTAGCGCGTAATCTAGGGCTCATGACCTTCGCGCTCGCAGCCGCCGAGCCGGTGCGCATGCGTTTCGCGCCCGGGCGGCCCGTTGATGTTCGCGCGACGCTGCGACCGCTCAAGCGCGGTGTCGGTGACCCGACCATGAAGGTGGATGCCACGGGCACCTGGCGCACGATGCTCACGCCGCACGGCCCCGCAACTTTGCGTCTCGTGCAGCACCAGTCGCATGTGGAATGCACCGCCTGGGGCGCCGGAGCCGAGTGGGCCATCGAGAGCGTTCCCGAGCTGCTGGGGGAGGGCGACGACTGGAGTGACTTCGATATTTCGGCGCTTCCGTTCGCGGCTGAGGCCCAGCGGCAGAACCCTGGCCTGCGGCTCACTCGTACCAAGCTCGTGTTCGAGGCGCTCGTGATGGCCATTCTTGAACAGAAAGTCACCGGCATCGAAGCGAAGCGCGGGTGGCGCATCCTCGTCACCAAGCATGGTTCGCCGGCGCCCGGGCCAGCCCCGGCCGGGATGCGCGTGGTGCCGACGCCGCAGGGCTGGGCGCGGATCCCGTCGTGGGAGTGGCACCGCGCGGGAGTCGGGCCGCAGCGCTCGGCGACCGTGATGCGCGCGACGCAAGTAGCGGCATCCCTCGAGCGCACGGCCGACTGGGGTCGTGGCGGGCCGCGCATCGAGGCCGCGCTGCGATCAGTCGTGGGCGTTGGCGTGTGGACAGCCGCCGAAACTATGCAGCGCTCCCATGCCGACCCCGACAGCCCCAGCGTCGGCGATTACCATCTCGCTGCCGTCGTCGGCTGGGCCCTGATTGGCGAACCCGTCGACGATGAGCGGATGCTCGAACTGCTCGAGCCCTGGCGCGGCCACCGGCAACGCGTCGTGCGACTCATCACGGCATCCGGTTTTCGCAAGCCAGCGTTTGGGCCACGGATGACGATTCAGGATCACCGCTCGCATTAAGGTGACGGAGGGCGTGTGAGGGGCCGGTAGCGGGCCCCAAAAGGGCCTCGGCGAATGCGCGGCAGGCCGTTTACTGACATTCTTGATGGAGACATCATGCTCAACCCGGAAGTCTCATCACATGAAGCTCAAAGTTATCGGTGCGCTCGCTCTGAGCGGCGCTCTCCTCTTTACCGGCATTGCGCCGGCAAACGCGAGCGCTATTGACGGTTGGTCGACCCCGGTAGATGTTTCTATCGTTGCGACGGAAGCCGTGCCGCCGCAGATTGTGGTGGCACCGGATGACACTGTGGTCGCCGTGTGGCTTCGCACCGACGGTGCGAATGACATCGCTCAGTCGAGCGCGTCATCCGATGGCGGAGTGACGTGGTCTGCCCCGGTGAACCTGTCGGCTGCAGGCAACGACGCCGACGGGGTAAGGATCACCGCTGCGCCTAACAACACTGTCACGGCGATCTGGGACCGCTCCGATGGCAGCGACACCATCGTTCAGTCCAGCAGCTCCACTGATGGCGGTGCCACTTGGTCCACTCCAGTCGACATTTCGGCAGCGGGCCAGCCTGCCGACATGCCGGAGATTAGCGCGGCATCAGACAATTCGCTCACCGCGCTGTGGCGCCGCAGTAACGGCACCCGCATTGTCATTCAGTCGAGTACGTCGCTGGATGGGGGAGCAACGTGGTCGACCCCGGTTGATCTTTCCGATGCTTCGCGCAACTCGACAACTCCGAATATCGTTATTGCGCCGGATAACACCCGTGCTGCTCTCTGGCAGTACGCCGGCGGCGGCAACCAGGTTATTCGGTCCAGTATTTCGACCGATAACGGCGCGACGTGGTCCGTTCCGGTTGATGTCTCTGCCACAGGCCAAAACCCCAACACTCCACAAATTGCTGCCGCCCCCGACAGCTCATTGACCGCAGTGTGGGAGCGAAGCGATGGCAGCAACATCATCGCTCAAACGAGCACGTCCCTTGATGGGGGTGTGACGTGGTCAACTGCGGCGAACCTCTCTGCTGCCGGCGGCGATACCGAACAAGTGCAGATTACGATTTCTGCAAACGGCGTCCGCACTGCCCTCTGGCAGCGCGATAATGGCTCGAACCGGATTGTTCAAGTGAGCACCTCTGCCGACAACGGTGTGACGTGGTCGACCCCGACGGATATTTCGGCCGTGGGAGGAGATTCTCGACAGCCGCAAGCTGCTGCTGCTCCCGACAACACCCTGGTTGTGGTGTGGAACCGCAACAACGGCAGTGACCGCGTTCTTCAGGCAAGCTACTCGATCGATCAGGGCGTGACGTGGTCAACTCCCGCCGACATCTCGGCAGCGGGCGGCAACGTAGCGCTGCCACAAGTTGCTGCAACATCCGCCAGCAACTTTGTCGCGGCTTGGGCTTTCGACACGGGGCCCTCCGAAACTATCCAGGCGTCGTTCAGTCTCGTTGCGCCAGTGATCACCTCGGCAACACCGCCGGCACCGGTGCTCGACGAGGCGTATTCGTTCCAGCTGACGGCGACCGGGGTGACCACGCCGACGTTCGCGGTCAGCTCGGGCGCTTTGCCCGCTGGTTTGACGCTGTCGGCTGCTGGGCTTCTTTCCGGTACTCCTACCGCTGCGGGGGAGTTCACGTTTACGGTGACTGCCAGTAACGGCACTCTGCCGGATGCCACTGCTACTTACACGGTGACAGCTTTGGCGGCGTCCGAGCCCGCAGCGGGCGAGCCGATCGAGCTGTTGCCCCCCACAGGACAATCCCTCCCCTGGCCACTCATCATTGGTGGCGGAGTCGCGCTGCTGCTCGGTGCCGGGCTCATGTTGGTTTCGCGGCTGCGAAACGCGAACAAGTAGGGGTGCGGCAGTTCGGCTAGGGGAGACCGATCGTCAACCGGATGCTCTCTGAGTTGGGACCAAGCTAGCGTCGGCAAGCGCCGCCCGAAATGCCCCGTTCGGGCGTGCGTTCGGCAGCGCCGCGCGCACTTCAGCCAGCGCGGTGTCGATCGGCAGCCCGAGGTGCCGCGCGGCATAGAGCGCAGCGACGGTGGGGGTGCGGCTGTGCGCCTGCACGCAGTGGAGCAGCACAGTGTGGCCTTCGGCGCGCAGGGCGGCCACGGCATCCGCTGCATCGGCGAGCACGAAGAGCAGGTTCGGGTTTTCGGAGGGCGTTGACTTGTCGATCAGGCGCACCTCGACACGGTGGCGGATGCGGGCCGGCACCTGTTTGGAGCCGATGCGGCAGAGCGAGACCACGGCATCCACTTCGGGCGGAAGTGCGTCGAGCGCGCCGACTGCTCCGAGCCAGACGCCGGCGTCGTGCGGATGCCGCACGAGCGTCGATATGTCGCCTAACTCGGTGTAGTCAATGCGTTCGGGCGCCGGCTCGCCCCGCACGACCTCGGTGGAGAGGCGCACCAGGTCGAGGCTCGTGAGGTTTGGCCAGCCGTGCACGATGCGCTGCCAGGCGGCGGGGATCGCGGAGAGTCCCCAGCGGGCGCCGACGAGACCGCCCGCGATCGCGGCAACGGTGTCGGTGTCGCGGCCACCCCGCACTGCACGCTCGAGGGCGTCGACGAGGCTCTCGCCGTTGACGATCGCCGACCACGCGGCCTGCAGCGCTTCCACAACCCAGCCGTTTTTGGTGAAGTCGCGGGGCTGCCGGGTCTCGGCGTCCGCGATGAACGCGGCCCAGCGGGCGGCGCGGTCGGGGGCGAGGGCTGAGAGCCCGACCCGAACATCCGCCTCGCCGGTGAGGATAGCGTGACGGATGGCGAGGCTCCAGAGCACGCAGGCGTCGCCGGCATCCTCATCGAAGTGGGTGAGGTCGCTGATCGCGCGGGCCGCCTCGGCGAGCCCCTTCTCGTCGCCGAGGTAGGCGAGCGCGACCGGGGCGGTGCGCATGAGCGAGCCGTTTCCGCCGCTGCGACCGCGAGCGTCATGCACGCGGCGGGCGGATGCTCGGGCGGCGCTCGCGGTAGGTTCGATGCCGCGCAGCACTCCGCTGGTCTGCACCCCGACATCCGGAGCCGTTGTGGCCCAGTTGACCCAGGCCGCGACGATTTCGTCGAGCACAGCCTCGTCGCGCAGGTCGCGACCGGTGGCCGCCGCGCGCAGGATGGGCACGGCCATGGAGGTGTCGTCGGTCCATTCGCCGGGCGCCCAGCCGAAGCCGCCGCCACCTTTCATGACGACCTCGCCCTCGAAGGGAGGCCCGAATTCGTAGCCGGCGCCGAGAGCATCGCCGCAGGCCATCGCGAGCATCACGCCGGTGGCGCGGTCAGTTTGTGCACTAGAAAGTTTCATGGGGTCTCCGTGGTGTCGGATGCTGCATTGTCAAGAGGTGAGTCGTACGGCTGGGATTCAGCGGCAGTGCTTCACTCGGGTGTCGCCTGCAGCAGCTGCCGGGCGCTGAAGTACTTGTTCGACAACCGCACCTGAAGGTCGTAGTCGAGTTTGCGAAAACGCCACTCGGCGAGGTTGTCATCAATGTCTGCAAGCTTGACCGCGAGAGCGATCGGATGGTGGCGGATGCCTTCGTAATAGTCGGCGTCGGCGACATCCGCTCGCCTGGTCAGCAGCACGACGGCCTCCACTATCTCGGGCAGCATCCCGGCCTTCAGCAGGTCAGTGGCGGTGATGTCGGTGTCTTCGATCACATCGTGCAGCCAGGCGGCGCAGTGCTCGACCGGCTGGTTCAGCCAATCGAAGCTCTCGGCGACGCGGGCAGGGTGATCGATGTAGTCGTAGCCGAGCTTGTCGGTCTGCCCGCGGTGGGCGATCGACGCAATGCCGACGGCGATGCCGTGCTGCACCATGGCATCCACTTCGGTCATGAGCATGTCGTCGGTGTCGGTGTCGGTGTCGCTCTCGCGATCGTCTTCGAGGCCGGCTGCGTCGGTCGCGTCGGTTGTGTTGCTCATCTTTTCGCCTTCCGGGCTGCGCTTCTTTTGATACATCTCGTCATCGGGATCCCGACCGAAGTAGGCGTCGAGAAAGCTTCCGCCACCCGGCTCTGCGTCGACGGCTCCGGGGTTTAGTCGCTCGATGTCGTCTCGGCTGGTCTCGGCAAAGTGGGTGTCATCATCGTCACGGTAGTACTCGAACCCGGAGAGGTAGATCTCTTCCCAGTCATTCGTTTGCCACATGAAGTAGCGGCGCTCGCCGTCGAGGGTGATGCCGGTGAAGGTGCCGACGTGCAGAAAGCCGGTGTCGGTGAAGCGGGTGTAGAAACGTTGCGGTTCGGGGATGGGGCGTTCTCGGGCGGGGGTTGGTTCGCTCATGCGTTCTCCAATAGGGGGTGCGCGTCGTCAAACGCGGTGAGGTGGATGATGCTGGCTGTTGGTGCGCTGGTGCTGGTGTGCATGCTGGTGTGCGCGTTTGTGTGTACGATTCCGGATGCCCGCAGTCGGCCCTGTTGTGACCGTACTGCGCGAGCGAGCCCCGCGTCTCCGCCGTCTTCGAGGGTCACGCCCTGCAGGTGACGGGTGAAGACGCGGGCATCGTGGGCGGTGGTGCGGCGGCGTGGGGCGAGCTGGGCGTCCAGGGCGGCGGCGGCGAGGATGCCCTGCCACCGGCTGCGCAGCCCCGCGGTGTTGCCGAAGAGTTCTGCTCCCATCACGCGGCCGCCGATGCCGATGATGACGCCGCGCTGGCCGTCGAGTGGGCGGGCTTCGAGCTGGCGGGCGTGGAGTGGCGCGGAACGGTCGAGATGATCGAGCATCGACGAACTCGCCGTAGCGCCGAGAGTGTTCTCGAAGCGGCTGATGCGCCGCCACACTTCTGACTGCTGGCTTCCGCCGCGCTCGCCGTCGCCGCCCCCTGCGTTACCGCGCCGCACGCTGAGCGCACTGCGGCGGCCGCTGGCCTCGTGGGCGGCGTGGCTCTCTCCAGAGCGTGCGCCCCAACGCCCGGCTTCGACGCAGAACACTTCGGCGACTCGTGCCTCGAAGGGGTCGAGCAGAAGGCTGCGGGCGAGCATCCGATCCTGCCAACCGCCTTTGAGGAGGTCGCCTTCGAGGGCGACGACGGGGCGGGCGGTGCTGTTGTGCAGCACGAGTTCGCCAACGACGGGGGAACCCTCGCGTTCAGCGGTGCGGATGCTGCTGGCCTTCCAGTCGAGGCCGGTGACGCGGGGCGAGTCGACCCAGAGGGGGAAGACGCTGAGGGCGCCGTAGTGGCTGCCGTGGCCGACGTGGAGCTGGGGGAGTGGTCTGTTCTGGTGGCGATGGATCTCTCTGTTCATGATGCCTCCGATAGTTAGCGCACTGTTGCGCAAATTCAGAGTATGACACCCCACCGACATTTAGCGCGAATCTGCGATAATCGTCTGTATGGAGATCTACCGCGACTCACACGACCGGGCCCTGACCGACTACCCGCGCCCCTCCGTCGCCGTCGACACCGCGGTGCTTACGGTTCCGCCGGCCGGCGAGCTCAGCGTGCTGCTGGTGCGCGCGGGTGCTGGCGTCAGTGCCGACGCTGGCTCTGGTGCTGGGACTGGCTCTGGCGCGCGTACTGGCGCCACCTGGCGCCTGCCGGGCACCTTCTTGCACGAGGGCGAGTTGCTGGCGGATGCCGTGCTGCGCTCCCTGCGCACCAAGGCCGGAGTCTCGGGCTTGTCGCCCCGCCAGGTCCATGTCTTCGATGATCCCGCCCGCGACAATCGCGGCTGGGTGCTTTCGGTCGCCCACCTCGATGTCGTGCCCTGGCCGAGTCTCACGATCGACGAGTCCCTCGCGAAGGTGGTGCCGGTGGCGGATGCTGGAGCCCTCCCGTATGGCCACAACGACATCCTCGACCAGGCGGTGGCCACCCTCCGCTCACGCTACGCGTCAGCCCCCGACCCGGCCCGCCTGCTGGAGCACCCCTTCACCCTCCGCCAACTGCAGCACCTGCACGAAACCATCGCCGGCGAACCCCTCATGCGCGACAGCTTCCGCCGCGCCATGGAGCCGCAGCTCGCGGCGACAGGCGAGCTCGCCGCCGGCACGGTGGGGAAGCCTGCGCGGCTATTTGCTCGGGCTGGATGCCCTGTCATCGCGGACTCGCTCTAAAAACGGCACCTCGGGCCGTCGGGAGAGTCTTGGATGCAGAGAGCGGGTAAGTTAGCTCAACGATGGAACGCAGCGATGAGGATCAAAAAACCAACCTCCTTGTAGTTTTATCGAACCCCCCAACGACGAGTGGGGTTCGCACGCTCCAGCGCGTGGAGCTGGCTCGAGAGACATTGGGTTATTCTGCGGTGCAGATTGCCAACTTGTTTTCCATCCCGACCTACCGCACCGGGGGTATCTCAAGCGTTGGGGCTGTCGCGGGCGGCTGGTTGGCCGCACGCGCGGGCCTCTCTGCTGCTCTGTCTAAGGCTGACGCGGTAGTTCTGGCTTACGGTTGCCAGGAGCCGTCGGGTGAGGCTCGACTCCACTTTCGGGACCAGCTCTCGTGGCTCGAAGCTGAAATCGAGGCTCAAGGCGTTCGCACTTGGATGCTGGAGGGCCGACCCCGTCACCCGTCACGCTGGCACCGACACACCCATGTCGTCTATCCCGACCTGCCGTTCGCGGAGGCCCTAGTTCGAGTGCTCCTGCCGGTAGGAGACGTCCGGGGAGCTTGATCGCGGAGACCAGAGCCAGTGAAGCTAGCTCGAGAGAACGCTGCCTTACGAGGAGGCGCCCTTCGTTAGCCAGGAGAGGTCGTTGGTCGCAGTCTCCGTGGAGTGGTCGTGTCCGCAACCGAAATGGTTTGTGCGGATTTCCGCGGCGACCGCCTCGACTTTAGCCTTGATGGTGCTCATCAGCTGAGCGTCGACAGGGTCGTTGGAGCTCTTGCCATGATCGTCAAGGTTCAGGATCTGTATTCTGTCGGCGGAGGAGCCAGTCAATTCCCTATAGCCGAGGGCGTAGATCGATAGCTGATCCTTCGTTACGCTTTCAGCTTGGGAGTCTTCCGTCGATTTGAAGTCGACGATTGCGGTCTCACCGGTTTCGAGGAACTTGATGAGGTCGATGCGTCCGTTTACGGTTACCCCGGGGGCAACCTGCACTTCCACCTGTTTCTCCGAATGGATGGTGCGGGTCAGGTCGTTGCCGTGTCGATCGAAGTACCGGTCGATCGCTTTGACCGCTGCCGCCCGCAGATTCTCTCGCAGCGCCGGGTAGGCGTACGGTGTGTGCAGATGCCGGTCGACCAGCTCCTCGGTTTCCGACTTGGTTGGGATGTCGCCTGCGAGGGAGCGCTTGTGCATCTCGGCAAGGGCGTCGTGGAGGCCCTTTCCATAGCCCAAAGCTTCGTGGATGGGTGGGTTGAAGCCATACATGAATCGCAATTTGAACTGATACGGACACTCGATCAGGTACTTGAGCTCCGAGAAGGAAATCGAGACGCTGGGCGTTTCGGACTTCGGCGTCGGAGGGAGCCGAGGAATGTCCGGCAGGCCTTCGTCGGAGGTCGACATCCACGCGGACGCAGTGCAGTGTAAGTAGAAGTCGGAGGCGTTCCGGTACATTGCAGAGTCGCCGGGAGCGTACGTCACGAAGAGATACTTTTGCGCGCGCGTCGTCGCAACGTAGAAGAGTCGAGTCTCATCCGAAACACTTCCTCGGTATCGTGCGCCATTGGGCACGGCTTCGAGGGGCACGATGTGGGGAATCGTCTGGGTTCCCCCGGGTGCCTTCATCGGGAACCGGTTTCTTCGCAGATACGGAATGAACACGGCGGGCCATTGAAGGCCCTTCGAGCGGTGGACGGTAGAAATCACTACCGCGTCGGGGGCGACGTAACCGGCATCTTCGTCCGAGTCCTCGTAAACGCCGGGGGCGTGAAACGTGAGGAACCCCACGAAACTCTGGTATTTCGAGGCAGGTTTCGAGGAGAAATAGATCGCCTCGAAATCAGAGATTACCTGCGAAAACTTTCCCAATTGATACATAACGAGCTCAGCGCGCGCGGGGTCGCCAGGGATGGTGCCCTCGTGTAGATCGAGAGTTTCGAGCACCTTGAGGAAGAGTCTCTGAATGTTGTAGGTACCCCATCGTTCGCTCGCCTCGAAGTCTGCACCAACGTCCAGTATTTTGACGACGGCGGCCCATCGTGCCGGATCCGGGATCAGCTTTGCGGCTTCCCAAAGGGTCCGCAGGTCCGCTCCGGAAATTTCTCCTTGCATATAGCGGAACAGCCCGGCACAAGCCTGGATCTCGGGCGCATCGAACAAACGGGCGAGCCCCTTGATGATGAACGGGATGTTTCTGCGCTTGAACTCGGCAACAAGGGCGTCTGCGTCTTTGACGCTTCGAAAGAGGACGGCACAATCGGCCCAAGACAGACCTCTAGGTTCAGAACCAGGGGCGTCAACGAACGGCATTCCTCGGAGCTCGACGATCCGTTCAGCAGTCCATTCGGCTTCTTCCGCAGTGTCGCCGAACTGCAGAGCGAGCATGTCGCCGCGTTCCCAGGCGTGGTGGGAAGCGAACTGCATCTTCTTCGGTAGGCGTTCGCTCGAGTCGAGGCGCTCGGCGACCGACCGACCGAGTTCGACGATGCCCTTGCTCGAGCGAAAATTGTCGGCGAGTTCAATGGTGCGGACGTCTGTATGACGACCAGCGAAGGTAAGAATGTTGCTGACTTCGCTGCCGCGCCATTGGTAAATCGTCTGGTCATCGTCGCCGACGACGCACAGGTTCGCTCCGAAATGAGTGAGGCGCTCCACCAATCTCTCTTGTATCGGGTTCACGTCTTGATACTCGTCCACGATGACGTATTTCACAGTGTCTTTGACATGGTTTCGAAGCGTGAGTTCCGCCGTGTCCAGATCGAGGCCGGTCTCGGCGCGCTCGAGGAAGCTCACGGCATCCGCCATCATCGATGTGTAGTCGAAATACTTCTTCTGGGTAAGTAGGTCCCGGTAGGAGGCGAGGCTCGCCTTGACGGCTTCTGGGACCTCGGCAAAGGCGACACGATCCTCCTGCAAGACGGAAAGGGCGCTCTTGTAATAGCGCGTATCTTTCCAACGAGAGAGCGTGCTCGTGACCCCTCCCACCGTCTTGGTGCAGGTGGTCAGGCCCGACCGGTTGCTTTCACGGTCAATGAGCAGCTGCTGAGTAACATCGGTGAGCACGCCATATTTGAAGGTTTCGGGCACGAAGGTCTGAAGAAGGTTGAGACAGTAGCCGTGCATCGTGCCGACGTACATCTCAGCCAGCCCCACGACATCGCCAAGTTCCTTACGGACGACGGAGTGAATTCGCTCCTTGAGCTCGGAGGCCGCTTTCTCGGTGAACGTGAAGGCGACCACGTTGGCAGGCTGCACTCCTGGCTTCCCGAGGATGTGCGCGATCCGCTGGGCAAGTACTTGAGTCTTGCCGGAACCGGCGCAAGCGATGAGCTGCAAGATATCATCGGGGGCTTCTATCGCGTGGCGCTGAGCGTCGGTGTATGAGAGTCCCGCGGTGCTCATGCGTATTTTTTCCCCACTGTCTGGTAGAGCTCGGCGGCGGAGACACCCGACTTGCGCGCCGCACGAACCGAAACCCGTACTGCCTCGTCTTGCAGGTCGAGGACTCGCATCTCTCCGCCCGCATCGGCGAGTGCCTCGATCCGCAGGAAGTGCGAGCCGTAAACCTCGGCATAGTCAGCCAGCCCCACGAGTTTCACGAGAGCGTCTTCAAGGTGGTGGCCGTGCGGGTCGATGATCGAGGGCCGGATCTCACCGCCGATTTCGTTAAAGACAATGAAGTCGGGGTGTAGTGCGCGCCAGTTGCCGACCGCGTCGCGATAGGTCACGCCGAGGGAGTCCGCCGCAGACACTGATGGGTTGCGATACCACGCGACGCAGTTGACTCGAGCGGTCTCCTTTCGGACTACCGTCTTCTCCCACTCGTTCAGTGAAGTAAGGGGGAACCACCCGTCGTCGTCAGACATGAGATGTTTGTCGATCAGCTCGGCGGACGCAATCTGGTTGCCCTCTGCGTCGGCAAAGTCTTCAAGGCGGTTTCGGGGGCGTCTCAAGTCCGTTCGTTGCGGAGAGACGGCGAGTGCTCGGATCTCGTCGTAAACATCGCGGCGCTCGTCAGCCAGGCCGAGTACCGTAACCCGGTGGTCGTCGAACCATTCGTCGACCACGTCCTTAGCGGCTTGATCGACCTTGTCACGAACGGTCGGAACGACGGCAAGGGCTGCCGCTTTCACGTACGCAGAGCGCAGCGCTGTGCCATCTTCGTCGTCCTCGTCCGGGCCCGCGACGTGATCAACGTACGACTGGGCTACATCAGCCCCAAACGCTCGTTTGGCGTCCTCGAAGGCCACGGCGATAGCGCGGTCGTCAGCGCGTTCGATGAAATCGGCATACTTGAGCTTCTTGCCGCCGAACGACCCCGCGATCGTCATGCCGCGTACGGTGCGTACTTCGATTTCAGCGTTTCGCAACTGGCCGTCGTAGCGAGCAGTCAGCTGGTCAAAAAGGCCATGGAACTGTTTCTCCACGGACGCGATCGCACCGGGCTTGATCTCGTCGGTGCTGAGAGCGTGGGCGAGTTGGACGACCTGCTTCACGGGGCGGGCGCCTCGCTGCGGAACGGTGAGGTGGGGCAGGTCATCCCACACCTTCCACACTCCTTCTGGCACGGTCGGGTTAATCTGCAACTCCCGTCCGTCGAGAAGAACTTTCTGGCCGACTCCCGGCATCGAGTCGATGATCCCGGTAAGGAACTTCGTGACATTACCCGCGGTGGTGCGGTCGAAGTGGGGCAGGATGCAGTCGACCGAGTTGAGCATGTCATCCCCCGGGATCCGGCGTGCGAGGGGCGTGCGGACCATCCGGCCGATCAGTTGGGTGATGTGGGTATGATCCTTCGCGGGGCGGAACGACAGCAGCACTTCGGCGCGGGGGCAGTCCCAACCCGTGGAGATGGCATCCTTCGCAATGAGGACCCTGACCTCGTTGGTTTCTTGGACGCGCTGTGGTTCGATCCAGTCGATCTCCCACGACCCGAAAACTTTCGAGGTGTGGTCGCCGAGAACGTGGCGTACACCCGAGGAGGTGAGATTCCCGAGTTCCGCGGCGACGATGTCGAGCCAGAGACCGACGTCATCCGTGTTCTCCGTGTTCGGAATCTGAAGAACGAGAAGTGGCTGCACCGCTTCGGTCGTCGATTCGCCCGGAAGTTTTTCCTGTTGGGCGAGATACTTTCCCCATCGCCTCGCGGAGTCTTTCAGTTTGCGCGCAGCTCTTGTGGCGAGGTTGGTTTCTAGGTTGCCGGACTCCGCGGGGATGTCGAGTCGAATTGTGTCTTTGATCAGGCCGGATCGTTGTACTCGCAATGGATCCACAGTGATCGGCGGTAAAGCAGTCCGGGTGCCGATGGCTTCTGCTTCGGTCATCGCTTCAGTGAATCGCTCGACGGTCGCGGAGATGCCCCAGACGACGGGCATCGGCAGACCGGTTTGCTCGCCGTTTACGAGGCTGCGAATGATGGTGGGTTTGTCTCTAGACGTCTTGGTGTTGAATCCACGGTGGGCCTCGTCGAGGATGAGGTAGACCGTGAGGTCGGTTTCCTCAATCGTATTCTCGAGGGTCTGCCAGATGTTGTAGGCGAGATTGTCGGGAGTCATGAAGGACCCTTGCCCGGCCTCATCGTCCGCTGTCTGCTCAGCACCGCGCGTCAGGAGTGAATTCTTCGAGAGCCGCTGGGTGTTCAGGAAGTACACCTTGCGCGGTTCGAGAATCGGCACGGCGAAGGGCGGTTTAATCGTGACGAGCCGGTCGTGGGTGAGCTTGTCGGATGCTTGCATGAGTCGCATCCGTGTCTGGTCGTTGAGGTTCGGGTCGTCCGAGAACCAGATCACTACAGCACCGGGATCCGGATCGAAGTCGAGTTCGTCGTTGCCGTAGAACAGCGCCTCGATTGCGGCAGCGGCCATCACTGTTTTTCCGGCTCCGGTCGTCGCTGTCAGCGCGAAGGATGTCTCCTTGTCGTCGACATGGTAGGACTTCCGCGCTCGACCCAAATTGTCGAGAACCTGAACCACCGCGTCGTGCTGGTAGTCCTTCAGCTTGAATTTCAACGGGTTCCTCGCATTGCGTCGATCTCGAAATTGCGAAGGTAGGAGTCATAGAGCCGCACTGGTTCGACGCCCTCGGGCAGTCCAGCTGCGACTGCCTCGAACAAACCTTCATCATCCGTCAAAATGAAGGCCAGAGTCGCGTTGGGGGATGCGGCAATGCCCTTGAAAAAGTCATCAGTTCTATCCAGATTAGCGATCACACCATATGCGTCTGCAACGTCCCAGCCGTTTGTCAAAGAGTTAATACGCCGACCTCGTGACCCTGCGCGTATCCAGAGGAGCGGCGCGATCCTGTCGAAATCCCGGTTCGCCCTCAGCCGCAGCGGAGCCTCGTATGTGAGCGTGAAGAACTCAACATTTTCCTCAAAACCGGCGGACATCGCAAACTCGTCCGTGTGTTTATATTCGCCAGCGACGGGCTTTCCTGAAGGAGTCAAACCAGTAACGGCAGCTTCGATGCGGGGTTTCGTGACGTACTCACAAATGCCCCATTTCTCCCAAGCTTCGTCACCCGCCCTAAGCCGCTCCTCCCGGAGTCTGCTCTGCTCGTCGGCAGATACCTCATTGTTCGTGACGGAGATGGACAATCGGCGTCCACCGTCTTGACGGTTGAGTCGCATCACAGCATGGGCGGTCGTGCCCGATCCTGAGAAGAAATCGATTACTGTAGCTTCCTTTTTGTTTGTCACAAAGAACCGAAGCGAATCCTCAACTGCGTACAACGATTTAGGGTAAGGAAATTTTCTACCGGGAATCATTGATTTCAGAATGGTAGCGCCGTGTTCAGACGCTGAATGTGAAGTCCTATTCCAGAGCGTCATAGGTTGGACCGTCTTCTTTCCGGCTAAATACTCGACTTCAACTGCGCCGTCCGAGTTTCGGCCGGTTATAACGACATGGCCGCTTTTGATTTTGGAGAGAACGCCAGACTGCAGGTACACGGGGCTCCGAAGCCCGGTCTTAGGGTTACGTTTTCCAAACTTTGCGTGACCATCTTTTATGTACTGGCGAAGAGATGCTGGATTTAGTCTCCACATCAGCTCGCGACCGGTGCCGTCAATTGGTAGCAGGGTTACAGTCCCGGGAGGGCCGATGATCGAGTCCCGTGCTTGCGTTGCGGGTGGAGGCTCGCCGACAGAATGAAAGTCGCCGCTCTGCGCATCAAAGTAGATGGGGTAAAACATGCTCGGGATTCGGCTTCGTGCACTGCCTTCGCCATTTCGCAGCAAACCGGCCCACCTGACTTCTAGCGCCGAATTGCCTTCTGAAGCATCCCGGATCATGTCGGTGTTCCAGGGAGTTACCGAAGCTGACCCAGACATCACGAAAAAGACGTACTCGTCAGTCCGCGAAAACCGCCCTTGGCGAGCCGAGCCTTTCGGGTTGATCACGCTAGTAATCATTTGGATGTCAGCCTGTGGGAAAAGTTGCTCGAGCAGAAGGCCGGTCCGCAAGTACTCTTTCTCGTCAATCGTGACGATGAGCACGGAGTCGTCAGGGTTTAGCAACTCTTTCGCCAGAAGGAGTCGACGCTCCATGAACGCCAACCATTTCGAATGGCGGTACAGATCATCGCCTTCGACATAGTCGTTGTTGTATTTCCAGTCTTTCGCGCCCGTATTGTATGGGGGGGTCGATGTAGATCGCATCGACCTTGCCGCGGTGAGTGAAAAGAAGTGTTTGTAGGGCGTGATAATTCTCGCTGTTGATCACTGTGTGGAACGGCTTGTCCCCACCTCGCGCAACTTTCCCTGTGGACACGAGGCCCGGATAGATCGGGTCTCGGAATTCGGCCACCACGACGAGATCTGAAACATTGGCTGTGGTCGGGTCGTGTATATCCGCCGCCGGATGGGGCTCCAGAGTCGCGAAGCGCTCGTCTCCCTTGCCTTCCGTGCTGACCACACGCCACAGCTTCGAATTTGCGGAAGTCGGTTTCTCGCCGCGTGGCGGAAGAATGTGCACCTTGTCGCCGGTTCTTACGGGTCGCCCAGGCAGCTCGACTGCTTCGGGAGTGTGCCGCTCGAAATTCAGCCCAAACGCGCGCCGCTTCGAGAGCACGTCAAGCTCGCGCTGGATTTCGTCCGCGAGCCTCTCATCCGCCGCGCGCAATTGCCGAATCAGCTCATGAATGTGGGCCACAAGTGCTCCTTTGGTTGAAACCTGTACTTATCTCGCAAGAAAGGCGAGAGCTAACGCCTCTGACCAACTGCATTTTATTCAAAGAACACTGCGTGGCACAGTCGCGCTAGTCGGGAGGCAGTCCTTTGACTAACTCAACGTACCGTTCCGCCCCCGTACAGCTCGCGCGACGCGAGCCAGCCTTCTCAATTCTGACGCTGCAGCACGAAATCCTGAAGCCCCAATTGGGGGAGAGGAAGTTTGCTGGGGTCAGGGTCGAGGGTTTCGCTCAGCGCTCGCTCCCTCGCACTGTCGGGACTCGGCGATAGTGTGAGAGTGCGCGCACCGATGCCCGATCGGCGGCGCAGGGGGAATGCGGAATGCCGTCACTGATTGCGTGGCTTGATGCGTCTAGCGAAGACCAGCGCCGTATGCGCGAGATCGTCAACCTGTTTAGCGATCGCGACAGCCGGGACGAACTCGGAATCGGGCAGATCCGCGACGTGCTCAGCGACACGCTCTTCCCCGGAACCTCCACCCTACTTACGCGGGCCCGCTACATGCTCCTCATACCTTGGGCTTTCACTGCAGCCGTAAGGCCGGGCCGACCTGCCTCTGAGATTGCGCGTTGGGTGGATAAAAACGAACGCAACCTCATCGCCACTCTTAAAGGGGAAACTGACGGCGAAGGCCTGCTTGGTAAGACCGCCGGTGCCGCGCTCAAAACCCTTCCGTCGAGCACGTACTGGGCAGCCCTCCGGCAATACGGAATCCTCGCAGACCCCTCGCAAAGCCAAGCCGATGCCATCGCGGCCAGCATCCCCCACGCGCTCGGAGACGAAGACGAGCCTTCGCGGACGCCGGGCCCGTGGTCGCCAACGCTCCCGCCGCTTCCCGAAAAGTTTCCTGCCAGCACTGGCGGAGGCTTCGACCTCAGTCGCGACGAAGCGGGATGGCTGCGGGATCGGATGCTCAACGGCAGCCAAGGATCACTGCTCGCCCACTTCATCGAGCACCGGCCGCAGGCCGAAACCGCTGCACCGTGGTTGGAACCCGCCGCTGCTGGCGCGTCGCCGAGTGCCGTCAGTGATCTGGCCCATGCCCAGATGTTCTCGCTCGCCCTTCACGGTGCCTCGCTGCTTTATAACCTCCTTCTGGCTGAAGCGTATGAAGCCGCGGGCAACGACCGCGTTACCGGCCGGGTAGAGGCTTACCGCAAACGCTTGGACGAATGGCAGAACGATCGCGATCAGGCCGCGACACAGCTCGCGACCTGGAATCGAAGCGACTTCTGGTCGCTGGTGAAGTCGAAGAATCCGAACATCAACGGCTCGTCTCGAGCCTTCGTCGACAGCTGGCTCGATGCTGTTACCGGAAGCGACCCGATCACCATCGCCGATGATGAAAACCTTCGCGCCTTCATCACTCGACGTGAACAGCGCCACAAAGGTAAGCAAGCGAGACTGCAGAACACTCGAATGCTACAAAACTGGCAAGGAGCCTCCGGTGCCGGAGCCCTGACTTTCCGCTGGCGTCAGGTGCAAGGCATCCTCGCAGACCTCCACGACGGATTGGAGCGAAACGATGCTTGAACCAGATTCGCGGGCCGCCCTCACGGAGCAACTGCGGCCACCCAGCGGCTACGAGCTGGTGCACGCCGTCGGAACCACCTTCACTCTCGACCTCACCAGCGCGCTCGCCGTGCCGCTCGCGTTCGCCGGTCATCAGGTGCGCGAAAGTGATGACCCGATCGCCATTCTGGATGCCGTACGCCGGGCTTCCGACCGGGTCGACATCTTTGCGCAAGCCGGCCACATCGCGGTGCCCCGGAAGGCCTCCGACCTCGTCGCGTTTCTTGAGCCGATGATTCACCCCGTTGCCTTGCGCCGTCAGGGCGCCCTCTTCCACCCCAAGGTGTGGATCCTCGAGTACGCCCGCGGACAACACCGCAGCTATCGGATGCTGTGCTCCAGCCGAAACATCACTAGCGACCGCAGTTGGGACCTTGTCGTCCGGCTCGACGGGAACGAAGGTGATCAACCCCGCGAGCAGAACGAACCGCTGCATGACCTCGTGCGAACGCTTCCATCGCTGGCCGTCACGCCGCTCGCGCCGAAGCGCCGCGCACGGATCGAAGGGTTAGCCACACGCATCTCGAACGTGTCGTGGGAACTCCCCGCCGACATCCGCGAACTGGATTTTCATGCGCTGGGTATTGGCCGGCCGCAGACGGTCGACTTCACAGGCAAGCGTCATCTCGTAATCTCACCTTTCCTCTCGGATGACGGGCTCGCGAGCATTACCGCGTCACGCAAAGAGAAGGTGACAGTCATCTCGCGAGCGGAGAGCTTCGATCGGCTTAGACCGGAGACCCTCAAGTTCATCGAACCGCATGTACTCGACGACGCGGTTCGCGACAGCGACGAGTTCGAAGACGATCCTCTCGTCGGGCTGCACGCCAAAGCCTATTTTCTCGATCGATCGTCGGGCTCACGTGCGATCATCGGCTCGGCCAACGCAACCCGAGCGGCCTTCGGTAGCAATGTCGAATTTTTGATCGAGATGGTAGGTCCTCAGCCGCGCATGGGAGTGGGGGCTGTGTTTAGCGAAGACTCGGAACTTCGTAAACTCACCGCGCCCTACTCGACCGCAGGCGGAGTCGAGGAAACCGAGACGGAGAAAGCCGATCGCGCATTGGACGACGCCATTCGCTCCCTCGCGACCATCCGACTGCGCAACACCGTTCGACTGGAGAAGGACGACAAGTACTCCATCGATGTTGAAGCGCTGGACACGGCGAAGACTACGGCAGAGATCGAGACCGAAGTACAGTTGCTCACCCGACCGGGGAACAGCCATTCGTTTCCGCTCCACGGCGCCCCGCCCGTCGTTTTCACGGGACTCGACCTCACCGAAATCACCCCTTTCGTCGTCATCCACGCCGTAGACCACCGTGGAGAGCGGCGAAGCGCTGTGGTGAACGCCGAGCTGATCGGAGATGTTGCCCAGCGGCGAGATGCCGTGCTCGCTCGACAGATCGATACGCCCGAGAAGTTTCTCCGCTTCCTGCAGCTCATGCTGAGCTTGGGGGGCTCGACCAGCGCGCAACTGGCTCTCGGCAACTCGGGCGGATTCGGCTCGTGGTCTAGCGATGGCGCTGGAGTCTTCGAGACCCTCGTGCGTTCGCTCGCCACCAACCCCGAAGGTCTCGACGACCTCGCCAGACTGGTCGAGCGGATGCGCGGCGAAGCTTCCGCAGGCTCGCTACCCGCCGGCTTCGACGAAGTGTGGGAGCCGATCTGGCACGCCAGACTCGCGCAGAAAGGGGAGACGGCGTGAACGATTTCTCGGCGGACGCAATTCTTTCCGAACTCAAGACCTTCCAGCGTGATGCAGTTGAGCACGTCATGCACCGGCTCTATGACGCGCGTAACGCCAGCGGACGATTCTTGATTGCTGACGAGACTGGTTTGGGTAAAAGCGTCATCGCCCGCGGAATCATCGCGCGGACTATCGAGCGACTGCAGCACGACGACACCGTCGAGCGAATAGACATCGTTTACATCTGCTCCAACTCAGACCTTGCCTCCCAGAACCTGCGTCGGCTGAACGTCACCGGGGACCCTCACATCGGGCTCACCAGTCGGCTTACCTTGCTCGCGCGTGAATCGCACCGTCTTGCAGGGACGCCGATCGCAGGGCGGAAACCCGTCAACCTGGTTTCGTTTACGCCAGGGACCTCTTTTGAAATGGGTTCTGGGCGCACCGGTTCAGGTGAAGAGCGCGCGCTACTGCACATCATGCTGACAAAGATCGCTGTGTTGTCGAACCCTCAGCGGCGCGCATCTCGGATGATTTTTCAGGGGCAGATCAAAACTCCGGAAGCCTTCCAATATCAAATCGGACGGATGAAGCGCGCCATGAAGGGACCTATGGACCCATCGATACTGCGCGCATTCGAGAGGAGCATTACCGATTCTGGGCTCCTTGAAAACTACCTAACCATTCTGAACAGCCTCTATCTCAAGCACAGTGTTCCTGCTTTCTTAGAAGGCTCCATTCGGCACCTCACGGCGAAGTTGCGAGCGGCCCTTGCCGGGGCGAGCGTCGACTCGCTCGAGCCTGACCTAATCATTCTCGATGAGTTCCAACGATTTCGGCACTTGCTCGATGAAGAAGAAGGAGGGGATGCGGCAGAACTCGCCCACATCCTCTTCAACTATTCGGCAGCGAAAGTGCTCCTACTCTCGGCGACTCCCTACAAACCCTTCACCGAGGCCAACGATGAGTCTGGCGACGACCATTACAGCGACCTCATGACGACGCTCGGATTCTTGACCGAAGGCTCTGACGTGCCGCTGGACGAGATCCGAACAGGATTCGCTCAATACCGCCAGCAAGTTGTGAACGGCAGCGGAGCTGGCGAGCACGTCGAGCAGCTGCGGGAGATCCTGCTCACGGTCATGAGCCGAACTGAGCGACCACCAGCGGGTGACATGGTTCGAGAGCGCCAGCTGCCCTCGCTGCCTCCTTCGGCGGCAGACCTTGCCGGCTACGTGGCGCTGGAACGGCTGTCGGAAAAACTCGACGTGCCGATTGGGCTGGAGTACTGGAAATCAATTCCGTACTTCGCCAGTTTCATGGACGGTTACAAAATTGGGCGCGCGGTAGAAAGACGGTTGATTGAGAATCAAGGAAGCATCGATCGGCACCTTGGCGAACTTCAACAGATCGATGCCGGCACCGTCGGCCGCTACGGAGAGATTGAGCTCGGCAACAGCCATCTCGGCGCGGTCGCCGACGAAACGGTAGATCGAGGATGGTGGAAGTTGCTGTGGACGCCGCCGTCCCTCCCGTACTTCTCTCCCGGAAATGTCTACGGTTCGATCGAGCCGGGCAGCGTGACCAAACGCGTGGTGTTCTCGTCGTGGACCGCAACTCCCACTGCCGTCGCTAGCTTGCTGAGTTACGAGGCGGAGCGGCGAATTGTCAGTGGTTCGCGACTCACGGTCAATTCCTCCGAGGCGCGCACGGCGATCTCCGCGCGCCTGGACTACAAAGTCACCTCAGAATCTCGACCGGCAAGCATGTCAACGTTGGCGTTGTTCTGGCCACACCCCGCCCTCGCTGACGCGGCGGACCCTCTACGCATCGTGCGAAGCAGCGGCGACACGACTATTGCCGCGGACGATGCGCAAAGAGTTGTCGCTGCATCGCTCGAGACCGGGGCAGAGTCGTCTGCGGCCTGGGAATCGTTCTTCAGGGCTCCGGGATCGATCCCAAGAGATCTTGCGCTGGATCCAAAACTCCTAGCGCGACTGCTTTCGGCTAGACCTGCCGATACGGAAGAAGAGAACGTCAGCGCCGCGGGTAAAAGGATCACCAATCACGTCGAGCTCGCCGTCGAAACGATCTCAGGCTCGGCTGGCCCTACTTCCCATCCCGACCTTGCGAGACTCGCCTTACACGCGCCGGGCAACATTGCCTATCGCGCCCTCGGACGACTGCGCGGTGTTGACGATTCGACCACCGACGCCGGCCTGTGGGAAGCGGCCGCGATGCTATCGAACGGCATCCGAAGCCTCTTCAACCGAGCCGAGAGCATGCTTCTGCTCGACAAGGTTAAGTCAACTGAGGATGAGTTCTACTGGCTAGCTGTGCTCGACTACTGCGCTGACGGAAACCTCCAGGCTGCTCTTGACGAATACCTCTTTCAGCTGCGAAGCGAAGCTGCGGGAGCGGTGCTCGATGATGAACTCCTGCTGGCGCTGGCCGCCCGGGCGGTGAACGCAATCGCTTTGCGGCCCTCGATCTATCACGCTCGTGATTTGGGCCGGAGTGGCGAGACCATCGCCTTTACGGCGCGTTTTGCCCTTCGATACGGGGGTAAGACACAAAACGAAGAAAGCGCACGGCAACCAGAAATTCGGAACGCTTTCAACAGCCCTTTCTGGCCGTTCGTGCTGGCATCAACCAGCGTGGGGCAAGAAGGCATCGACTTCCACTGGTGGAGTCACGCCGTCGTGCACTGGAACGTGCCATCGAATCCCGTCGACTTCGAGCAACGCGAAGGCAGAGTCAATCGTTTCGCCGGTCATGCGGTGCGCAAGAACATCGCCGCTGCTCATAGTGCCGATGTGATGGCCTCAGAGGATCCCAATCCGTGGAAGGCAGCCTTCGAGGCAGCCGCTTGCACTCATCGAGATCTCGGAGAGTTTTCGCCATTCTGGGTCTACCCGGGAGACGCGAAAATTGAACGTCAGCTGGTGTCGTTCCCCTTGAGCCGTGATCTTGCCAAGATCGACCGCATGAAGGAAGCGCTCACGCTCTACCGGTTCACGCTCGGCCAGCCGCGCCAAGAGGACATGATGGAAATCCTGACACGACGTGGAGTCGATGGGGCAGCGCTGCCGTTGTTGGACTTGAGCCCGCCGAAGTCGAGGACGCGGATTGTCGAATGAAGATCTTGGTGCTGGAACAGGATGTTTAATCTCAGCTAGGCGAATGCAATTCATCGGTGTCCAAACGTGGACCTGAGGCCGTGCGCCCCATGTAAAGCTCTAGAACTTGTTCTGCCTCGGTTGCGAGGCTGCTCAGCGTTACGCGCAATCGGGACAGGCGTTCGTACTCCGACCCAATGACGCGCTGAGTCTCGATATCGGAGAGCGCTATCTCGATACGACCAGGATTATTGCGAGATTTTGGATCGACCAGTCTCGACACGCGCTGTCCCCAGCCTGAGTTCGCTGTCATCGCCAGGTAGCGAGCATCGAGAATCCCTTCATCGACCTTCGCCAGCCACATTCCACGTCCAACGGGAATCGGATTCTCTGTGACAGGAAGGGCGTAAAGCGCACCTTTCTCGATCGCGAAAATCACGTCACCTATCTCCGCAATGAGTGGATCCTCGGGGTGCGTGAGGCCTTCGGGTGCTCCAGCAAAATCGCTCAACGATCTGACTAAATCCAGACCGGGTCGTAGCGGCCAGGAGCGTGCGTTGGCCGGCGCCCGAGTCAAGGACGCGGCACCCGAGCTGCACAGTACATCAAGCCGAATTCCTACGGTTTCCGGTCCTCGCAACCCGAACGCAAGCGGCTCAGTGCTGTCCAGCTGTTTGCCAAACGCTAGAAGGTTTTCGGTTGCCCTGACGGCAGCGGGCCAGTAAAACTCCCCATATTCGGACCAATCAGAGTGTCCGCGTGGGGGGGCCCAGTAACCAGGTTCGACGGTAGACGCCGAGCCCGTGAGATCCGTCACACGAGCTAGACTGGCGATCTCGCTCTCATCCCATGTGTCAAAGTCGTCGGGTTCTTCAGACCACGCCCATCGAGCAGCTGCGGCCAGTTGCTTCACGTATGCCTCGTCATTGAAATTCGCGGTTCGTGCGTCGATCATCGATACGTCATTGGACGCATATTCCGAATTATGGAAAATCCACAAGTTGGATGAGATCTCCTGAAACTGTGTGGGCAGCGCCACGATCGTGGAGGTGCGCTTTCTCAGAAGTACAGTGTCTCGGATAACACGTAGGTAATCGGGGAGGTCGCTCACGGCCTTCTGATCAGTCCCAATCGCCGCGAAGCCATTGGGGGCTAACCATCGACCCGCAGCGAGAAGCGCAGCGAGGCTGTAATCCGCCTCAGCCAGAAAACCGCCGTCGTAGGCGCGAATAGAAGGGCTACCTAGAACGCCGCCCGTCGTGTTGAGGAGTACCTGCGGTGGCGCTGAGGCGACTATCCGTTCTGCTGTAGCGAGGTCGCCCACCTCAACTCGAATTTCGACACCCAATGCAATGGCGCGCAGCGTGATTAATCGCGCGTCCGTGGGGTTTGCAGAGATCGCCGTGAGAACGAGCTCGGGGCTTCTTCTCCCGGCCTCGGCCACAGCGATACCAGACCCCGCGCCGAGATCTAAGAGGTGTCCAGTGGCGGGCAACTCGACTGTGTCCAGAATGAACTTGGCGAAAGCGACCTGAGCATTCGACGATATTTGCGTAATGAAATCGGCGCGATCGGTGTCCATTAGCTGGGGCAGCAAGAGGCGGGCGACGGCTAAGCGATCGGGAAACTGCGCGATCTGCGAAAGCAGAGGGAACAGGGGCGCTGTCGAGTCGTTCGACGTGGCCCAATACTTCTGCGCGAGTTCAATGACATTACCGAGAATCGACAGAAATTGTGGATCTGGAGTGCCGGGCTGAAGCGTTGAGCTGAGATCGGCAGTGAGGGATCCACCGAGCGAGAGTTTGGTTGTCCCGTCGAAGATCGCTGCTATCGCGGCAACCTCGAGAGCGAACGGTTCGAGGTCGCGAACTCCTCCTTCTCGCAGAATGGTGACCGGATCAGTGCTTTGCAATAAATCTCGGGAGTGGAGCCAAGCGATGACGGCATCGCGGTCGAAGAGGCGTTCCGTTCCCGCTGCTGCCGGGGGGAAGTCTTCGTGTCGACGGCGCCAGTTCGCCACGGTAGACGAATCGACGCCAGCGAGACGGGCGATATCAGCGGGGCGCAGAAGATCTGTTCGCCGAGTCATGCCGCCTCTTTCATGTCGTGTGTGAAAGCAATCGTCTCATGCGCGGCGAACGCAAGCTTTCGGGACAGGCTCCCCGGTGCTGCTATTACCGTCGTTTTTGTTGAGCGCCCGATCAAGCTCACCGAGGCAGTAAATTTTTCGTCGCCGGACGCGAGGACCACGCGGTCGTAGCGACCAACGGGAAGATATCCCATCTCCTCCACGAGAGCGTAGTCGGCGCCGTTCTTCCCTGACCGCGGCTTCAGGAATCGGACTCCGCTGAAACGGCGGTCGCCAGCGAAAAAAGTGAGCGCGTAGTGCGACGTAGCGACGACGACGTGGTCGCCCTCTTCGCAGCCGGTCTGGGCTAGAAGATTTACGAGGGTCGAGGCTCCGTTCGCAAAGTCGCCGCGGCAGAGGTTCTCGATGTCTACGAAATAGATTGTTTGCATGAAAGTTAAGCTACATCAACATTGAACTGAAAGCAACGCTTTCATCAATAATCTTTCGTTCTCTGTATATGCACCGCAGGTTCAGGTCAATCCGGAAAGATCGAGCCAAGCATGTGGCCGTCCAGGCTTGGCTGATTTCACGGCGGGCGAGATGGGAACCTGAAGATAGCTATGGTTCTAGGAGGGAACGATCGGGGGATCGGGCGTGGCATCGACATGGACAGCGTCTAGCTGGCGTGCGCGGGTAGCGCGAACATTGTCGTGGAGCGCTGAACTCGTCGGGAATGAGCTTCTCGTCAGCAGCGCAGGCGAAATAACCCGCTATGCGCTGGCTGAAGTCGACCGGATCGCCGTACGACACGGCTTGCTGTCATCGAGGATCGAGCTGAGCGGGGTGAGCCCGCTGCAGCTAAAAGGGCTCTCCCGCCGCGAGGCCCGCGACCTGCACGAAACTGTTGAGCACGAACGGGAACGGGTGCTCGCCGTCATCCGGCTCGCTGAATTGGCGCGCGAATTTGAGGCTCTTTGCCCGCTCGTTACAGGCTGGGCGCGTGGCTTCTTCGCCGCAGCTAAGGCACATCAGCGCGATAGCGGCTGGCTGACTACTGAATTCACCGCAACGTGGGAACAGCACAAACCCGTTGGGCGCTTCGCGGAGCTGCTCGCCGCGCCTGAACTCGAAGCCCACCGCCGGGAACTCAGCGGTGAAGCGCTGCAAGCGATTGACCTGTGGTCCTCCGACCTTGCCCAGTACGTGGCCCGCTGGAATGACCGTTTTCTCGATCACGAACTCGTTGCGTACAAGTCTTTCTTCGACAACGTCGAGCGCTCGCCACTAACTGACGAGCAATCGCGGGCAGTCGTGTGCTTCGACAACCGTGTGCAGTTAGTGGCCGCGGCTGGTTCCGGCAAGACGTCAACGATGATCGCAAAAGCCGGCTACGCGGTGCACCGCGGGCTCGTCGCGCCCGAACAAATTCTGATGCTCGCCTTCAACAGTAAGGCGGCAGCCGAACTTCAGGAACGCGTCACCGAACGTCTCGCCCCACTCGGGTTGGCCGCTGATCGAATCGTCGCACGCACGTTCCACTCCTTCGGGCTTGCCCTGATCGGCCAAGCCACCGGGCGCAAGCCGCGCCTCGCCCCCTGGATCGAGCAAGGCGGCGACATCGAAAAGCTCGCTCGCATCGTCGACGAACTACGGGATGCGGATGTGGTCTTCCGCACCAACTGGGATCTGTTCCGGATGGTGTTCGGCCGCGACCTGCCGGAGTTTGGCCAGGAGGAAGCAGAGCCGGACGGCTGGGATCCGGTTGCCCGACGAGAAGGGCATCGCACTCTGGCGGGCGAAGTCGTGAAATCACAAGCGGAACGTCTCATCGCTGACTGGCTGTACTACAACGGCGTCAGCTATCGATACGAACAGCGCTACGAAGTCGACACGGCGGATGCCGAGCACAGCCAATATCATCCGGACTTTTACTACCCCGATATCAACCTCTATCACGAGCATTTTGCTCTCGATGAGCAGGGCATTCCTCCAGAGGAGTTCGTCGGCTATCTCGACGGAGTGCACTGGAAACGAGCACTGCACGCCGAGCACGGCACGGCTCTGATTGAGACCACGATGGCTGAACTGTGGAACGGTAAAGCCTTCGCTGCCCTTACTGAGCAGTTGTCTTACCGAGGCTTAGTGCTCGACCCGAATCCTGATCGCCCAGCATTAGGTCAACCGCCGATCGACAACAAGCGGCTGATCGCAACTTTTCGGTCGTTCATGGTGCATGCCAAGAGCAATCGCCTGAGTGTGGAGCTGCTTCTCGAGCGCGCGCGCGAAGGGAGCACGGGCAAGTTCCTTTTTCGGCACGAGAATTTCCTCGAGCTGTATCGCACCATCGAACAGCGGTGGCAAGAAGAACTCACGGCGCACGACAGCATCGACTTCGAAGACATGTTGAACCTTGCCGCCGACCACGCCGAAGCCGGTTGGAAGAGTCCCTTCCGCCTAGTGATGGTCGACGAATTGCAAGACGTGAGCGCGGCGCGTGCTCGGCTCGCGCGGGCGCTCGTAACAGCGCCAGGCCACTACCTGTTTGCAGTGGGCGATGACTGGCAGAGCATCAACCGCTTCGCCGGCGCCGACCTCTCGGTGATGACCAAATTCGAAGAGTGGTTCGGTAAAGGCGAGACCCTGCGGCTTGAGCGCACCTTCCGCTGCCCGCAACCGATCTGCGATGTCTCAAGCGGTTTCGTTCTGAAGAACCCGCAACAGTTATCGAAACAAGTACTGTCGTCGACGCCGGAGCATCCACCTGCTTTCCTCGCTATCGCCGCCAACAATGACGACCACGTGCAGTCAGTAATCCGCAAACACTTGGCAGAGCTGAACGATCGCATCGCCACCGGACTCGCGCAGGGCGGCCGCGGCGGAAAGGCATCCGTCTTCATCCTCGGGCGCTATCGTCATCAGGAGAGCCTTGTTCCGCATGGGGCCATGAAACAGTGGGCTCACCTTGATGTGCGGTTCTCGACCATTCACGCCTCGAAAGGCCTCGAAGCGGACTATGTAGTCATTCCGGGCCTGACCAAAGACAAATCTTCGTTCCCGAGCAAGATCGCGGATGACCCGGTGCTGCGTCTGGCGATGCCAGCGCGTGAGCCTTTTCCCTATGCCGAAGAACGACGGTTGTTCTACGTGGCGATCACCCGCGCCCGCCGTACCGTGACGTTGGTCACCGTACGCAATCGGGTGTCACCGTTCCTTGCAGAGCTAGTGAAGGATCACGGGCTAAAGCTGAGGGATGCAGAGGGTGGGCACGCCATAGTGATTCCGTGCCCGGCTTGCGTCGAGGGCACCATGGTGCCCCGGGCAGGCAAGTTTGGGCAGTTCTATGGCTGTACCAACTATCCGAAATGCCGAAACACTATGAAAGAAGTAGAGGCTACCGCTTCTTCAAATACCAAGCTCGCTAAGGACTGACGTTGCTCAGGAACTCCGGGAGATGGAGGCGGTGTAAGGGCCAAGCTCACTGCACGTCCGCGGCACCCTCAACCAACGAGATAAACCGACTCAACGTCGCCACCCCCTCCGCGGTCTGCGGCAGCGAGTCGAGCAGCGCCGGCGAGTAGACGAGGTACGCCGCCCACTGAGCGCGCGAGATGGAGACGTTGAGGCGGTTGCGGGAGAGCAGGAAGTCGAGACCGCGGGGCACATCGTCGGCGCTCGAGGCGGCGAGGCTCACGATCGAGATGACTGCCTCTCGGCCCTGGAACTTGTCGACCGTGCCCACAACGACGCGCGAATAGCCCGCAGCATCGAGACGGCCGCGGATGAGCTCCACCTGCGCGTTGTACGGCGTCACCACGATGATGCTGTCCTCATCGAGCGGCTTCGGGGTGCCGCCGGCCTGCGAAGTCCAGAGGGCTCCGAGGTGCTCGCGCACCAGCTCCACCACGCGGTCGGCTTCCTCGCTCGCGAACGTCGAGTTGTCGACATGAGCGGTCGGCACCGAGTGCAGGCCAGGGGCGACGCCGGCGAGCATCCGCCCCTCCGTTGACGCGTGCGAGCGCAGCAGGCCGTCATACGAGAGCTGCGAGACGGGGCGCGTGACAGCCTCATCCATGCGGCGACTCTCCTCCAGGAAGTAGCCGAAGTCATCCGGAAGTACCGCCAGCTCGCCAATCACATGACCCAGCGCCGAACCATCAACCGGCGCCGGATGGATGCCCTGGCTCACCTGCGGAAGCTGCTGCGGGTCGCCGAGCAGCAAGATGCGTTTCGCGCTCGCCGCCACCCCGATCGTGTTCGCGAGCGAAAACTGGCCCGCCTCATCAATCACGAGAAGGTCGAGCTGGTCGGCCTGCACGCGCTTGCGGTTTGTCATGTCCCACGCCGTGCCGCCGATGACATAGCCCGAATTCTCGTGCTCGAGCGCGAAACCAGCGTGACCGTTGTAGGGCAGCTCGCTGAAGGGGCCCTCGGTGTAATAGCCCGGCCCGAACTCTCCCGGCACCGCCTTCGCCACCAGCTCCGGGTTGAGGTTCGCGTCGAGCACGACCGCATCGAGAACGTTCTCGACCACCTTGTGCGACTGCGCGGTGATGCCCACCTTCCAGTGGTGTCTCTCGACAAGTTCGTGGATGACATGGGCCGCGAGATACGTCTTGCCCGTGCCGGGAGGGCCCTGCACGGCGAGATAGCCACTCTCTCGGGAGACCAGCGAGGCGATGACGGCGCGTACACCGTCATCCGCGCTCTTCATCGGTTCGAGGGCACTCACCGTGGCGGGAGCTTTGTGCAGGAGAAGATCAGACATCGCGTCGTCGGGCCACTCGGGAGCGGCCGCAACGACCGTCTCGCCCCAGGCTTCGATCGCGGCGACGATGCTGTCGGCGCGCGGGGGCGGCCCGGGCGTGATGTGGGTGGGCATCTCATCCCACGCCGGGAGCTCGTCGGGGCGGGTTTCGATCACGAAGATGCCGTCGGCATCCTCGGCGGGGTCAGAGAAACGCACGGAGCGGGCAAGACGCTGCCCGGCGCGATGGCCCGGCGGCACATACGGAAGCGGGTTGCCGTAGACGAGAAACACGTCGCCGCCCGGCCGCGGCGCACTGCTGCCCGGCGCCCATTGGCCGCGCAGATACAGGTGCCGACGCTCGGTGCGTTGGCGTCCCTCTTTATGCCAACCGAGAGTGAGCATTGCGCTGTCGACCACGAAGATTCCGCGAGTGTCTTCCCACAGTTCGGAAGGCTGCTCGAGGCGGTCGTAGTGCTCCCACCAAAAACTCTTGACCTCACGGCGGTGATAATCGATGGCGGCAGCGGCCATCCGGTAGGCGCTCGCGGCAGTGTCATCGCCATGTTCCTCGGCGTCGTCACCGAGGGCTTGCAGTTGAAGATCGAGCGCGCTGGGTTCGAAAGCCTTCACATCGAGCTCGGTCTCGTCGACGTCGCCCGTCACGCCCTGCACTTCGGGCAGGGCCCGCAGCCAATCGCGCAGCTTGAGCGTCGACACGCAGTCGTACTCGTTGTAGCGGGCGATCGCATCCCGAATCTCGGTCGCTCGCTTCACATCGCCGTTGGTGGCCGCGACGCTCGACTCCACGTACTCGCCAATCGAATCGGCCGCGTTCGTCACCCCGGCGCGTTCCTCGTCGCCCATATAGAGCGGCTCGAGCTTCTTAATCGAATACGACGGCGTTCCGATGCGCAGCGCGCCCCGCACGATCGGGTACAGGTCAACCAGCACCCCCTCGCGCAGCAGCTGGTCGACAACATCCTCACCCTCGCCATGTCGCGCGGCAATGCTCAGCAGATGCGTCTTCTCATAGGCGGCGTAGTGATAAATGTGGAGTCCCGGATGCTGCTGCCGCCGCTCCGTGACGAACTTCAGGAATGACCGCAGTGCGATTCGTTCCTCGTCGAGGGAGTGCGCCCAGAGGCAGTCGAAGTCGCCCGCGGCATCCACCCAACCGAAGAGGTAGTCGAGGCCCCATCGCGGTGTTCCGCCGATACCGGGTTCCGAATACATCGGGTCGCCCTCGAAGTCGAAGAAGAGGTCGCCGGGGTTGGGCGCGGGCAGGCTCGCGATCGGCAGGGGATCGACCACCACGACGGGCGGTTTCGCGTAGCTGTCAGCCGGATTGACCGTGTGCTGCAGTTTGGCCTGAAGGTGAAGCTTCGCGAAACTCGCCTTCGGGATCGCGAGGTCGTCGGGACGCTCCTCGGTTTCGGCGAGGTCTGTGAGGGTGCGGATGCCCGCCGCCAGGAACTTCGTGCGCTGCCCGGCCCGCAATCCCGCGACGGTAAACAGGTCATCGGCAGCCTGCGATGGTTCCTTGCAGAACTTGCAGCGGCCATCCCGCGCATAGCGTTCGTCGTGCCAGTCGACCGGCTTCGCTTCGGCGCGATGCTCGGCGATGATCGCGTGCATGCGAGCGCGACGGCGCCGAAACACGGGGGCGATATCGGCCACAGCAGCGAGTTCGGAGGTGTCATTGCCGAGGATCAACTCGACGGTGCCATCGGCGGGAACGCCAAGCTTCAGGAGTTGCTCGTGATACGCCGCCAGTTGAAGAAGCGCGGTGACGCGCACGTGGCGCGAGAGCTTCGAGTCGACCACCCGATAGCTGCCGTCGGGCTGCTTGACGAGGAAGTCGGCGTAGCCGATGAACGGGGACTCGGGGTCGGTTTCGTCGAAGAACACGCCTTGAAAAACGACGGGCGCGCCGGCCAGTAGAGCGTCGCGCGTGCGTGCCGCGTAGTCGCGCAGCACCGCAGCATCCCGCCCCGGAGGCTTATCGAACTCGACCATCGCGTCGCCGAACTCGTCGCGATAGCGATCCCGCAGCCGGGCCTCGTGAGCGTTGCCGAGCTCGGCCGCCCGCATGAGCATCGCATCGTCATCGGGCAGCGGATCGGTCGAGAACCCCAACCGCTTATCGAGCACGCGCAGAAAGCCGAACTCGCAGTTCGAGGCTTGGGTCAGATCGCTGGCGCTCGTGACGAGAGCGGTATCGGAGAGAAGGTACATGTCTCAATCAGAATATGGCTGGCCGGAGACATCCGATTAGTGGTCGGCAGTCAAAAGTCCGCAATCAGCGGTTGGTATTCGGTCCGCAGTCAACGATGAGCGGATGCTTCACGCTATCGCGGATCATCCCCAGCGCCCGAGAAACCCTGACCCCAATGTCGGGGGTTGTCTCTAGCGTGAGAACTACGTTCAAGAGTTGCGACCACACAGTACCTGGCTGGCCGCACGGCAACCCGATCCATCGAGCGGGTGCCCCAGGGGAAGAACGGGCGGCTCGTGTTCTCGAGCCGCAAGCTCGACGGATAGGAGCATCCCATGCCCGACAACTTTGACACCTCGAATGACCCGCACAACAAGCACAGCCCGAACACCCCCGACGATCTTGCCGCTCTAGGCGTCTACAAGATCCCCGCCTCAGCGACCTGGGCCGCCATCGCCGCCGGTCTTCTCGCTCGCCTCGACGCACTGCAGCCCGGCCACCTCATCGAACTCGGCTTCACGGTCGACTACCGAGAGGTCGCCTGGGTCACCGTGTACCGCTCCGAGTCCGACGTCATTACTGCGAGCGGACCCTTCGGCCCCTACGAATCGAACGACCGCTCGATGTGGAGCTGGGATCCGGTCGACGAAGGCGAACAGCCCGCGCGGAACAGCCTGATCTCGCACACCTTAATCGGCTTCCTCAAGACCCTCGACGGCATCCCGGAGAACCAAGAGCCGGTCAACTTCAACGGGGCGGCACACTTTCGGATGGCTGCTCCGAACAGCGGATTCGTGAATCGCGAATCACAATGGGACAACTATCGTGAGCACCGCACCAGTGCCCAAATTGACCATCTGCTTCACTACGGGCACGCCATTCCGCTGGGGAGGGGCCACACGCAGAAGTACGTCGAAGACAACTTCCCCGGCTGGAGCTGGAGCGCTCTGCTCAGTGTTTTCAAGGCTGCCGACATCTTTTTGGGCCGTGCCGGTTCGCCTCCGCGCTGCCACCCGACGGTCAAAGCGATCCATTTCACGGATGCTCGATCGTGGCAGGTCGAATGGCTCAGCGGCGAGATCACCCGATCCGCTTAACCACCACTCGCTCGATGGTCGAAATTCTCAGAACTTCACCCCATAGGGTGTAGCAATGACGGGAATCACCGCCCCACGGTCAAAGCATTTTTCTGCGCTCGCCCCGGAGCGTGAGCCGCGACTGGCGTTCCCCTCCCGCGGCAGTTCGCTGATCGGCCCCGTCGATGCTCCCGGCTTGCACGTGATGAGCTACAACATTCGGCGGCGCCTGCCGAAGCTTTTGCCGCGCAACCCCGACCTGTGGCGGCACCGCCAGCCGCTGATGAGACGGTTGCTGACGGCCGAACAACCGGCGCTCATCGGCGTGCAAGAAGCACTCTTTAGCCAGAAGCAGTTTCTGCAGCAGGCGCTGGGGGAGCGGTACCGCGCGCTCGGTCATGGCCGCGAAAAGAACTCGGGCGGCGAAGGCTGCCCCATTTTTTACGACTCCCAGCGGCTCGAGATGGTCGAGTGGCGGCAGTCCGCGCTCTCCGAGACTCCGACCGTGGCGGGATCGGTGTCGTGGGGCAATCGCACCCCGCGCGTTGTTATCGAAGCGATTTTTCGTGACCTCGCTACCGGCATCTACTTTCAGGCCGTGAACACGCACCTTGACCATCGCTCGCGCACGTCGCGCCTTCGCTCCGCTGACGCGTTGCGAAATATCGTGCAGGCGACACCGCATCCGACCATCATGACCGGCGACTTCAACACGGATGCTGACACTCATCCCTATGCCGAGCTCACGGGTAATGGGCTGCTGCTCGACACCTGGAACACAGCAGAAGAACGCCTCACTCAGGTGTGGGGCACGTTCCCCAACTACGGCCCACCCAAGCACAATCGCAAACGGATCGACTGGATTCTGGCCACACCGGGAGTCATCACCGAGAGCACCGGCATCAACGTCACGCGGTACGAAGGCGGCTGGCCGTCAGATCATGCGCCCGTGCAAGCCGTGGTGCGTTTCGCTGAGCCTAGCTAGAGCGGGCTGAGGGAGAGCGCCCGAGCTAGAACGGTTCCCGATGCACCGGGCCGCAGGCGATCGCTCGTCTAGAGCATCCCCACAAACGATTTACGAACTCGATCACGATTCACCTAATCTGGGCGAGTGAATCTGATCTTCCGCACCATTCTGCACCGCATCCTCAGCACACGTCGTTCGCCGCTCGGCATCACCGACGTCGGCAGCATGACGATGCGGGTGCTTCCCACGGATGTTGATCTGCTGCGCCACATGAACAACGGCCGCTACTTCTCCATCATGGATATCGGTCGCATGGACCTGCTGATCCGTGCCGGCGGCTGGCAAAAGCTCGAGCGCAAGGGCTACTACCCGGTCATGGCAAACGAAACGATTAGCTTTCGCAAGTCGCTCGATCTGTGGAAAGAATTTCAGCTTGAGAGCCGTGTCGTCGGCTACGACGAGAAGGCCGTCTTTGTCGAACAACGCTTCGTGGTCGACGGCCAAATTTATGCCCAGGCCATGACCCGCGCCCGGTTCCTCAAGCGCGGCGGCGGTACCGTCAGCGTCGCCGAACTTCTGGAAACTATCGGATGGGATGCCCCCGCGCCCGTCATGCCCGACTGGGTTCAGGAGTGGGCCGACCATGTTGCGCTGCCCGTCAGTCGCGCCGAAGCGCCGAGCATCTGGGAGTAAGCGCCTCCAATTTTTCTCAGCAGCCCCCGCACTGAGCCGCACAGCCGGCCACAGTACGGGGGCTGTGCTGGTTTTCGGCCGACGCTAAAACAGCAAGCGCTTGCGGTGACGGTCACGTTTTACGATTTGTGAGAGCGCTCTCTTGACATTCGTGAGAGCGCTCTCTTAGACTCAATCCGCAATCGTGAGAGCGCTCTCATTCCTGATGAGGGACCTCTTTCGGCACCAATATCCCTCATTCACAAGGAAGTGACCGTGAAAACTCAACGACGCACCAAGATGGTTGCAGCCGTCGCCGGCGCAGCATCCATCGCCCTTCTCGCCACGGGTTGTTCAGCAGCAGGAGATGGCGGCGACAGCGATGGCCCCATCACCCTCACCGTGACCACCTTCGGCACGATGGGCCTCGACGAGCTGTACGCAGCGTACGAAGCCGAGAACCCCAACATCACCATCAAGGCAACGAACATCGACACCGGTGGAAACGCGTTGACCGACTGGAAGACCAAGCAGGCAGCAGGCGCCGGTCTCGCCGACGTTCAGGCCGTTGAAGAAGGATGGCTCGGCCAGGTCATGCAGGTCTCCGACACGTTCGTTGACCTCCGCGAATACGGCGCCGACGACATCAAGGACCGCTGGGTCGACTGGAAGCTCGCTCAGGGCACCGACGCTGACGGCCGCATCATCGGCTACGGAACCGACATCGGACCGGAAGGCCTCTGCTACAACGGAGACCTCCTCGAAGCCGCTGGCATGCCCTCCGACCGCGACGCCGTAGCCGAGCTCTTCGGTGGCGACGACGCAACATGGGATGAATTCTTCCAGGTGGGCAAGGACTACAACGACGCCACCGGCGCAGCCTTCTATGACCACTCCGGCTTCGTGTGGAACGCCATGGTCAACCAGCTCGATGAGGGTTACTACACCGCAGGTGGAGAGCTCGACATCGAAGGCAACGCTGACCTCAAGAGCCAGTGGGACAAGCTCGCCGATGGCGCAGCATCTGGTCTCTCGGCACAGCAGAGCGCGTGGGACTGGGGCGGGGGAAAGGCCTTCACTGATGGCTCTTTCGCTACGTTCATGTGCCCCGGCTGGATGCTCGGAGTCGTCAAGGGACAGGTTGAAGCAGCAGGCGGAGACGCCGACAGCGGCTGGGACTTCGCCGACGTCTTCCCCGGCGGAGCAGCTAACTGGGGCGGCGCCTTCTTGACCGTTCCCACGCAGTCAGAGCACCCCGAGGAGGCAGCAAAGCTTGCCGCCTACCTCACCTCGGCTGAGTCCGAAGTTGCCGCCTTCCAAGCTGCAGGAACCTTCCCCAGCGTTGTTGCTGCACAGACTGACGACGGTGTGACCGGCGGCAGCGAGCTCAGCACGTTCTTCAACGATGCTCCCATCGGCACGATCCTCGGATCGCGTGCAGAGGGTGTCAAGGCTCAGTTCAAGGGCCCGAACGACGCCGTTGTTCAGGAGCAGGTCTTCGGTCCTGCAACTAAGGAACTCGACTCGGGTGTTGACGGCGACACCGCGTGGAACAACGCGCTTGAGGTTCTGAAGAACCTCGACCTCAACTAATCACCTAGAAGCAACTGAGGCCCCCGGCGTCCCCTCTGCCGGGGGCCTCATTTCTTGAAAGCGACTCCCCACATGACGACCATGACGAGCCCTCCCCGGCCAGATGCTGGTACGGCGAAGAAACGTTCTGAGGCCTACAAGGCCCAGCTCACCAGACGGCAGCGTCTTAGTCGTCTCGATGTGAAAGCATCCCCCTACCTCTACATCGCCCCCTTCTTCCTGCTCTTTGCGCTGATCGGGCTCTTCCCGCTGGTCTACACGTTCGTGGTGTCCCTCAACGACTGGGACATCCTCAGCGGCCCCGGCGAATGGATCGGCTTCGACAACTACGTCGCCGAACTCAATGACCCCTACTTCTGGAACTCGCTCTTCAACACGATGAGCATCTTCCTGCTGAGCGCGATCCCGCAGCTCGTTGCCGCAGTTTTCATTGCGGCAGTGCTCGACCAGAACCTGCGCGCGAAGACGTTCTGGCGCATGAGTATCCTCATCCCGTACATCGTGACCCCGGTAGCGGTTGCGATCATCTTCTCGAGTGCTTTCGGCGAGAAGTACGGCCTCATCAACAACATCCTGACCTCGTTCAATATTGAGCCCGTGATGTGGAAGAGCGAAGTGTTCGCGAGCCACTTCGCGATCGCCTCGATGGTCAACTGGCGCTGGACCGGGTACAACGCCCTCATCCTTCTCGCTGCCATGCAGGCTGTTCCCCGCGACATTTACGAATCGGCAGCCCTAGACGGAGCGGGCGCTGTGCGTCGCTTCTTCTCGATGACGTTGCCGAGCATCCGCCCCACCATGATCTTCGTGATCATCACGGCAACGATCGGTGGCCTGCAGATCTTCACCGAACCGAAGCTCTTCAACCCCACCAGCGCCAACCTGGGCGGCGCTCATCGCGAATACCAAACCACGGTGCTCTACCTGTGGGATATGGCTTTCAACCGCGGTGACTTCGGTAAGGCCTCCGCCATTGCGTGGCTGCTGTTCATCATCATCGTCGGCTTCGGGCTGCTGAACTTTGCGATCTCTCGCAAGATCGCCTCGACCGAAGTGAAGGTCATCTCCAAGCGTCGCGCTAAGAAACTTGCGAAATACCGCGCCACCAGCGCGGCGAACACCCCCGCCAATGCCAGCACCGGTGCACCGGCGGCAACCGTCGCAGACGAGGAGAAGCGCTCATGAGTACCACGAGCCCCACACGTGCCCCGAAAGAGACGACGGATGCGCGCACGCAAGTGAAGGAGAACCGCCGCGGCCGCACCCGAGCCCGTGGTCTCGCCGAACGCCCCGGTTTCTTGGTTTACGGCATCCTGATGGCTCTCTTCCTGGGCGGTTCATACCCGCTCTGGTGGTCATATGTTGTTGGTTCGAGTGACAACACCGCGATCACTGAAACCTGGCCGCCACTGCTGCCCGGTGGTCAGTTCTGGATCAACGTGAGCGAAGTGCTTTCGACGGTTCCGTTCTGGCAGTCGCTGCTGAACAGCATCATTGTGTCGACGACGATCACCATTTCGGTTGTTTTCTTCTCTACGCTCGCCGGCTACGCCTTCGCCAAGCTGCGCTTCAAGGGCCGCGAAGGGCTCATGATTTTCGTGATCGCGACGCTCGCTGTTCCGACCCAGCTGGGCATCATCCCGCAGTTCATGCTCATGAAAGAGCTCGGCTGGACCGGTACCCTCGGCGCCGTCATCGTGCCGACGCTAGTCACCGCCTTCGGGGTGTTCTTCATGCGCCAATATCTGGTGGATGTCATTCCCGACGAGCTGATTGAAGCAGCCCGTGTCGACGGGGCGAACATGTTCCGCACGTTCTGGAGCGTCGGCATCCCGGCCGCGCGCCCGGCCATGGCGATCCTCGGTCTCTTCACGTTCATGACCGCGTGGACCGACTACCTGTGGCCGCTGCTCGTGGCGCCCCAGAACCCCACTTTGCAGGTCGCGCTCAGTCAACTGCAGAGCGCTAAATACGTCGACTACTCAGTCGTACTTTCGGGCGCGGTACTGGCAACACTGCCACTGCTGATCGTCTTCATTCTCGCGGGGCGTCAACTCGTCTCGGGCATCATGGCAGGAGCAGTAAAAGGCTAATGAATTCACTCAGCACCACCACCTGGCCGAAGGGCTTCCTGTGGGGTTCCGCTACCGCGGCTGCCCAAATTGAGGGAGCAGCCCACGAGGGCGGCAAAGAAGACTCCATTTGGGATCACTACGCTCGCCAGCCACTCGCCGTCGCCAACGGTGACACCCCCGAAGTTGCGGTTGACCACTACCACCGCATGACCGACGACGTTCAGCTCATGAAAGAACTGGGCCTCGACTCGTACCGCTTTTCCACGAGCTGGGCACGCGTCGTTCCCGGTGACCGCACCCCGAACGCTGAGGGGCTCGACTTCTACAGCCGTCTTGTTGACTCGCTGCTCGAGGCCGGCATCCTGCCGTGGCTCACGCTGTACCACTGGGATCTCCCGCAGGCTCTTCAAGAGAAGGGCGGATGGGCTAACCGCGACACCGCGTACCGTTTCGCCGACTACGCCGAGGCTGTCTACAACGCCCTCGGGGATCGCGTCAGTCACTGGACGACCTTCAACGAGCCGCTCTGCTCCTCGCTGATCGGCTACATTGCCGGCGAGCACGCTCCCGGCCTCACCGACCCCAACCAGGGTCTCGCGGCGTTGCACCACCAGCACCTCGCGCACGGCCTCGCCGCTCAGCGTCTGCGTAAACTTGCCGCAGCCCAAGGCCGCGAGATCGAGCTCGGCATCACGCTCAACCTCACCAACGCCGTGCCGAACGACCCGAGCGATCCCGTCGACATCGACGCTGCTCGCCGCATCGATGGCATCTGGAACCGCATGTTCCTTGAGCCCCTCGTGCTCGGCGCCTACCCGGCCGACGTGATCGAAGACATGCGCGACTACGACTTCGAACAGTATGTGCAGGATGGTGACCTCGGAATCATCGCCGCCCCCATCGATTTCTTGGGCGTCAATCACTACCACGACGACAACGTGAGCGGTCATCCCGCTCCCGCCGATGCGGCACCCGGACTTCGGCCCACCACTAAGCCCGGTCGCTCTATGTTCGTCGGTAGTGAGTTTGTGACGATGCCCCCGCGTGACCTCCCTCGCACCGCGATGGATTGGGAGGTCAACCCGAGCGGTTTGCACCACCTCCTTGTTCGTTTGGGCCAGGAATACCCCATGCTGCCGCCGCTGTACGTCACCGAAAACGGTGCCTCGTATGACGACACCCGCGTGGGCGATTCCATCGACGACACCGAGCGAGCCAGCTACATCGCCCAACACATTCAGGCCGTGGCGGATGCCATTGCTGACGGTGCCGATGTGCGCGGCTACTTCGTGTGGTCGCTTCTCGACAACTACGAATGGGCGTGGGGCTACAACAAGCGTTTCGGCATCGTTTACGTTGACTACGAGACGCAGGAACGCATCCCGAAGCAGAGCGCCCAGCAGTATGCCGCCCACATCGCTGCCACGAAAGCGGCGGTCTGATCGCTACTCTTAGAGAAACGATCAGGTAGAGAGCGAGCTTGTGAGCGATAACGGGCGCAGCGGTTCAATGCCGACACTAGAGATGGTGGCGGCAGAGGCGGGCGTTTCGCGCGCCACCGTTTCGCGCGTGGTCAATCATTCTCCCAAGGTGAGTCCGGATGTCGCGGCAGTCGTTCAGGCCGCGATTGAGCACCTGAACTATGTGCCCAATCGCGCTGCCCGTTCGCTTGTGAGCCGGCGCACGCAAGCCATCGCGATGGTGGTTCCGGAATCGGCAGCCAAGGTCTTCGACGACCCCTTCTTCGCTGCGGTTGTGCAGGGCGTTGCGCAGTATCTCGAAGACACTGATTACACGCTCAACATGATCATCGAGTCGAGTTCGGCGTCGCACAAAACTCGTCGTTATCTTCTGGGTGGCAACGTGGATGGCGCGCTGGTCGTCTCGCACCACACCGGCGACCACTCCTACTCCGAGCTCAGCCGCAACCTTCCCGTCGTGTTTGGTGGGCGCCCGCTCAGCGACGTTGACGGCGACAACTATTACGTGGATGTCGACAACTTCACGGGAGCCTGCTCTGCCGTTGAGCACTTGGTGGCATCCGGTCGCACGCGTCTCGCAACGATCGCGGGACCGCAAGACATGCCCCCGGGTGTCGACCGCCTGTCGGCTTTTCACACCACTCTGTCGAAGCACGGACTCACGAGTGACCTTGTAGAGACGGGCGACTTCTCGCCGCCTTCGGGGGCCGAGGCGATGCGCCGCCTCCTTGCGCGTGGCGAACCCATCGATGGCATTTTTGCCGCCAACGACCAGATGGCGATTGGCGCGTACTCGGCCATTCGCGAAGCTGGCTTATCGGTGCCGGCCGATATTGCCGTCGTCGGCTTCGATGATGACAACTACGGGAGCACTGCGACTCCGCCGCTCACGACTGTGCGCCAGCCCTCCATCGAGATGGGGCGCTGCATGGCCGAAAAGATTGTGGCGCTGATTGAAAAGCGTGCCGTCGACACCGTGACGACGCTGAACACCGAGCTCGTCATCCGCGATTCGGCGTAGGCGGCAGCAGCGCCGCAACACCTGCGTCAGCAGCAGCAGCAAGGCCAGCGCTAGCAGCGGCTAGTCGACGGCGAACGACTGCACGACCTGCTCGAGCACGTCGCGGCATGCCACGATGGCGGGCCGGCTAACGCTCGACTCGCGCACTGACGTGAACACGGTGCGGCGCGGCAGGCCTGGCATGGGGCGCAAATCGACGGTCGCGAGGCGGGTTCCCCAGACGAGTCCCGGCAAGATTGCGGTGGCGTGGCCCGATTCCACGAGGCGGATGTGCGCCTGCAGGTCGGCGGTTTCGAAGCGCACATCGGGCTCGATGCCTGCGAGGCGGCACTGCTGTTCTGCCCAGTGGCGGGAGGCGGTGCCGCGGGGTTCCATCACCCAGGGACTGGAGGCGGCATCCGCCAAGCTTGTAATGCCGCTGTCGGCGGGCACGGCAAGAGAGAGCTTGTCGGCGTAGAGCGGAATCATGTCAAGGTCAGGATGCCGGGGTGCGGCATGGCCGGGGTACTGTTCGGCGATCACGAGGTCGAACTCGCGGGTCCACGTTTCGAAAAGAGCACTTTCGGGTTCTCGCTGGGTCATCTTGATCCGCAGTTGCGGGTGCTCAGTGGCGATGATGCTGAGCGCTTGCGGAATGATGCCGAGGGCAGCCGACTGAAAGACGGCGATGCGCAGGGTGCCCCGCACTTCGGTGAGGGAGGAGTGGAGCTCTGCCTCCATCAGTTCAAGACGTTCAAGCAGCGCAACGGTGTGCTCGACGAGCAGCTCTGCCTCGGGCGTGAGTTGCACGCGGCGACCCGCTTTGATGAGCAGAGGAACCCGCGCTTCTTCCTCTAAAAGAGCCAGCTGTTGAGAGACGGCGGAGGGCGTATAGCTCAGCGCACTGGCCACCGCAGCGATGGTTCCGCGAAGCTTGAGTTCTCGCAAAAGTCGCAGTCGGCGAACGTCGAGCATTTCTCCTCCAATAGTTAATTTATTCTAACTGAAACTGTGCGATTTCCGTCGCTTTTGCTAAAGGCACCAGCGGGCGCACACTGAGAGTTCCAGCCAATACCCCGTTCGGAGGCCTATTCTCGTGAGCATGTCAACGACTGCCGACAACCTCAGTGTTTCGCACCAGCACATCGCGGATCAGACGATCAGCACCGTTCGCCGGTGGCTGGCCGAAAGTGAAGAGTTTCCTGCCGACGCGAGTGCCACGCGCCTCGCCGGCGTGCTGAAGGATCCGAACGGTCTCGAGTTCACTCTTGGGTTCATCGACACCGTCGTGCGCCCCGAAGACGTGCGCGTTGCCGGGCGCAACCTTGAGCGCCTCACCCACATCATTCCGGCCTTCCTGCCGTGGTACCTCCGCTTTGCGATTCTGGTCGGCGGTGGCTTCGCCCCGCTCCTGCCCTGGATCATCGTGCCTATCGCCCGCCGCGTTCTCCGTCAGATGGTCGGACACCTCATCATCGACGCGACTCCCGCCAAGCTCGATAAGGCGCTCACTCACTTGCGTCGTGAAGGCGTGAACCTCAACCTCAACCTCCTTGGTGAAGCTGTTCTCGGTGACGACGAGGCCGATAACCGTCTCGCCGGAACTCGTGCGCTCCTGAACCGGGATGACGTTGACTACGTTTCCATCAAGGTGTCGTCGGTCGTTTCCCAACTTTCCATGTGGGCCTTCGATGAGACCGTCGACCGTGTTGTCGACCGCCTCACCCCGCTCTACCTGCTCGCGCTGCGCTCGCCGCAGAAGAAGTTCATCAACCTCGACATGGAAGAGTTCAAAGACCTCGACCTCACCATCGCGGTCTTTGAGAAGCTTCTCGACCAGCCAGAACTGCTCGAGCTGGAAGCCGGCATTGTGCTTCAGGCCTACCTGCCGGATGCCCTCACCGCGCTGCAAGAACTGACGCGCTGGTCGACGGCGCGTCGCGCTCGCGGCGGTGCCGGCATCAAGGTGCGCGTTGTTAAGGGCGCCAACCTCGCGATGGAACACGTTGATGCTGTGACCCACCACTGGCCAATGGCCACCTGGGGGACCAAGCAAGACAGCGACACTCACTACAAGCGCGTGCTCGACTGGGCATTCACTCCCGAGCACATCGATGCTGTTCGCATTGGTGTTGCCGGCCACAACTTGTTCGACATCGCTTTCGCATGGCACCTCGCTCAAGAGCGAGGCGTGACTGAGGGCATCGAGTTCGAAATGCTGCTCGGAATGGCTACGGGCCAGGCCGAAGCGGTGCGAAAGGATGTCGGCAGCCTGCTGCTGTACACGCCCGTCGTTCAGCCGACCGAGTTCGATTCGGCCATCAGCTATCTCGTGCGTCGCCTCGAAGAGAATGCCAGCACCGAGAACTTCATGTCTGGGCTTTTCGAACTCTCCAGCAACGAACACATTTTTGTTCGGGAGCAAGACCGTTTCTTGGCATCGCTCGCGAACCTCGATGTGCCGGCTCAGATCACCAACCGCGTTCAGGACCGTTCCACGCCTGCTGCGATCATCGGCGACCGTCCCTTCAACAACGTGCCCGACACCGATCCCGCTATCGGCGAAAACCGTACCTGGGGTCGCGCTATCTTGGCTCGCAGCGCAGAGTCGCAGCTCGGCGTCGACTCGATCACGGCGGGCGCCGTTACGTCTCATGAGCAGATGTGGAAGATCATCGCGAGCACCGCAGTTGCCGGTCGCAACTGGGGCGGAATGCCCGCCGCTGACCGTGCCGCGATTCTGCACCGCGCTGGTGATTCGTTGGAAAGCTCGCGTGCGCGCCTGATCGAAATCATGGCCAACGAAGCGGGCAAGACGATCGCCGAGGGTGATGTTGAAGTCAGTGAGGCAATTGATTTCGCTCACTATTACGCCGAGCGTGCGCTCGACCTCGACACGATCGAAGACGCCACGTTCGTGCCCTCCGGGCTCATCGTCGTTACTCCGCCGTGGAACTTCCCCGTCGCTATTCCGGCCGGCAGTGTGCTTTCAGCCCTCGCCGCGGGTAGCGGTGTCATTATCAAGCCCGCAAAGCTCTCGCAGCGCAGCGCTGCAGTCATGATCGAAGCGCTCTGGGAAGCAGGAGTGCCACGCGAGGTTCTCCAGCTCGTTGATCTCAAAGATCGCGAAATTGGCCGCACGCTGATTGCCGACCCCGCCGTTGATCGCGTCATCCTGACCGGCGCGTGGGAGACCGCGGAGATGTTCCGTTCGTGGCGTAATGACCTGCCGATTTTGGCGGAGACCAGCGGTAAGAACGCGATCATCGTGACCCCGAGCGCAGACCTCGACCTCGCCGTCGCCGACGTCACGAAGAGCGCCTTTGGGCACGCCGGCCAGAAGTGCTCGGCTGCCTCTCTTGTGATCCTCGTCGGATCGGTCGGAACGAGCGAGCGCTTCGAGCGCCAGCTGGTTGACTCGGTACGCACGCTGCGTGTTGGCCTGCCTCAGGACCCGCTTACGACGATGGGTCCGATTGTTGAGCCCGCTCAGGGCAAGCTGCTCGGCGCGCTCACCACTCTCGCTGCTGGCGAGACCTGGCTCGTGAAGCCACGTCAGCTTGATGACGAAGGCAAGCAGTGGACCCCCGGCGTTCGCACCGGTGTTGTTTCCGGCAGCGAGTTCCACATGACCGAATACTTCGGTCCGGTGCTCGGCATTATGCGCGCCAAGAACCTCACGGAAGCGATCGAGATGCAGAACGCCGTGGATTACGGTCTGACTGCGGGCATCCACTCGCTCGACCCCACCGAGGTAGCGCGTTGGCTTGACGAAGTTCAGGCCGGTAACGCCTACGTCAACCGTGGAATCACGGGCGCCATTGTTCGCCGCCAGCCCTTCGGTGGGTGGAAGCGTTCAGCTGTTGGCTGCCACGCCAAGGCTGGTGGACCCAACTATCTGATGACCCTCGGACAATGGAAAGCCGTCGAGCAGCCCGCCGCTCGCGACATTCAGGTTCGCGGTCTCAGCGACCAGGTCTCTGCGGTCATCAAGAAGGCGCAGTCGGGCATGGAGTTCGACGAGTTTGACCGTGTACGTCGTGCCGCCGAAAGCGACCAGCGCGCGTGGGAAACCGAATTCGGCGTCAGTCGTGATGTGTCAGCCCTCGGCGTTGAACGCAACGTGTTCCGCTACCGCCCGGTGCCTGTCACCATTCGCCTGTCCGAGGGCGAGCCGATGGGCCACCTTGTACGAATGATTGCCGGCGCCGCACGTATCGGTGCGACCGTTCACGTCAGCTCCGCTATTCCACTGCCATCGCTGCTCACCGAATCGTTTGAGTCGGCAAACGTGGGGGTTTCGGTCGCGGAGGTTCTCACTGAGTCGGATGCGCGCTGGAACGAGCGTGCGGCTCAGGGAGGGTTGAAGACCAATCGGGTGCGCCTCATCGGCGGTTCCGCTGTCGCGCTCGCGGAAGCCGTTGATGGCAACCCCGACGTCGCTGTGTGGTCGGGAGAAGTCACGACCTCGGGTCGCGTTGAACTGCTGATCTTCGTGCAGGAGCAGTCGCTTTCGATCACGGCTCACCGCTTCGGAAACCCCGACCCGGCGATGGCAGCCCTCGAGGTCTAAGTACTCTCGATAACCAGTTCACAACGGTGCGCGGGGATTCGCTTCAGCGAGTCCTCGCGCACTGTCATATCCGTCGCTTAGCCTAAGAAGATGATCCCTTCGATTGCGCTCAACGATGGCCACAGCATCCCCCAACTCGGTCTCGGTACATGGCCGCTCGGCGATGCTGAAGTCGCTGTTGTTGTTCCGACCGCCATCGAGCTCGGCTACCGCCACATCGACACGGCGGCCAAGTACGGCAACGAAGTGGGCGTGGGCGAGGGCATCCGGCGCAGCGGTATTGATCGCGATGATCTGTTCGTCACGACCAAGCTGGATGGGCAATACCAGGGCGAGGATCGCGCGATCGACGGTCTGCGGGGCAGCCTCGAACGCCTCGACCTCGAGTTCGTTGACCTGCTGCTGATTCACTGGCCGCTGCCCGACCGCGGCGAATTCCTGTCGACGTGGCGCACCTTCGAGAAGCTTCAGGCCGAGGGCTTCACTCGCTCCATCGGTGTCTCCAACTTCAAGCCAGCCCACCTTGATGTGCTGCTGGATGCTGGCGCCACCGTTCCGGCCGTCAACCAGGTCGACCTCTCGCCGACCAACGCTCGCCTCGCCGAACGGGCGTACCACGACTCCCGCGGAATCGTCACGGAAGCGTGGAGCCCCATCAAAGACATCCTCGACCAGCCTGTGCTGCTCGAGATCGCGGAAAAGCACGAGCGTTCGGCCGCTCAGGTCGCGTTGCGCTGGCACCTGCAAAACGGCATCGTCGCTATTCCGAAGTCGGCCAACCCCGAGAGGCTGGCCGACAACATTGCGATCTTCGACTTCGAACTCGACTCTCGCGACCTCGAAGCGATCGCGGCGATTGACATGCCGGGGTCAGGCGCTGACTCCGACCAGATCGGTCACTAGCGAGGCGGTTAGCTTGGCTGGTTCGCTTAGGCGGTTCGCTAGAGGGCGACGGGCGCCTCGCCGCGTACTTCGCTGCGCACCGACTCGAGCGCGCCATCCACCATGTTCACGACCGCGTGCATGCGGGGCAGGTGAACAAGATCGTGGGTGACGAGCAGCGTTGACGTGTTGCGTTCGTCGGTGAGACGCAGGATGAGTTCGATGATGCTCGCGCCGCGCTCCTGGTCGAGGGCACTGGTCGGTTCATCGACCAGCAGCACTTTCGGGTCGTTCATGAGTGCCCGCGCGATGTTGACGCGCTGGCGCTGACCGCCCGAAAGCTGATGCGGACGCTTGTGAGCCTGGTCGGCGAGACCCACGGCATCCAGCAGCTCGCGAGCGTGGGTGGAAACCTCGGCACGTTTGCCGCGGCTGTGTGGGGCGCCGAGTTCGTTCATGACGGCGAGCTGTTCCAGCGCGGTCAGCGAGGGCAACAGGTTCGACTGCTGAAACACGATGCCGATGGCGTCGCGGCGCAGTTCAGTGGCTTCGGCGGCGGACAGCTGGGCGGCATCCACGTCATCGATCATGACCTGACCGGAGTCGGGGCGGATGAGCGTGGCGGCGACAGCGAGCAGGCTCGACTTGCCAGATCCGCTCGGGCCCGTGATGCCCGTGACGGTGCCAGGGCGCGCACTGAGCGTGACGTGATCGACGGCAGTGACGCGGCCGTCACCGTCGGGGAAGGTGAGGGTGACGTTATTCAGGTGGATCATCGGGTACTCCCCAGGGCAGTGAGTGGATCGGCGGTGGTGACGGAACGCAGGGCGAAAGCGGCTCCGGCAAGACCGAGCGCAATCATGATGAGGCCTGGCAGCAGCGTGGTGAACGGGCTCAGGATGAACGGCAGTGCGTCTCCCATGAGAGCGCCGAGCAGAGCGGTAATTCCAATACCTATACCGACCCCTATCAGCAACACGATGAGAGCCTGACCGAGAGCGTCACGGATCAGCGAGGAGGTGGATGCTCCGAGCGCTTTCAGCATCGCAATGTCTGCCTTGCGCTGCATCGTCCATACGGTGAAGAACGCACCAATAACGAGGGCGGAAATGCCGAACAGCATCGCGACCATGAGCAGCAGCGAACCGATCTCCGAGCGGAACGAACTAACGGCGGTCAGCGACAGCAGAACAGAGTTGCTGAGGGTGTCGGCGTCGGCATTGATGGCATCCCAGTCGGCGTCGCCCGTAACCGCAATGGCGGTGGCGTAGGCATCCGGGTTGCCGGTCGTAGCGGAGTAACCCTGCCAGTCGTCGAGCGTCATCTGCACGACGGGCGTGTGGTTGTACCACCAGTTGCCGCTGACCTTCTCGACCGTGTAATCGGTGCCGGCGATCGTGATGGTGTCGCCGGTGGTGACGTCGAGGCCGGTGGCGGCATCCTCGGAGAGACCGACCTTGCCGTCGCCGCTCGGAGCAGTGTCGTCGAAGTCAGCGACGACGCCGAAGATGGCGATGGCGGTGCTGGACTCGGGGGATTCCGCCTTGGTCTGCGAGACACCGATGGGGTTGGCGGAGACTACGCCGTCAGCGTCAGCCCAGGTCGTGGCCTGCTTCTCGGTGACGTTCGAGTCGGAGAAGCTCGCCTCATCCGCCCCCTTGCTGCTCGGGGTGGCAAACACGAGTTGGTCGGCGGGAAGCGAAAGAACGCCAGAAATGTTCTGGGCAGCGAGCCCGCCAGTGAGGCCGCTTAGAAATCCGACGAGCAAAGTGATGAGGGCAACGACGGTGCCAATGAGCACAAATCGTCCGCGGGCAAAGCGCAGATCGCGCCACGCAACAAACATGGGGAGTCCTTTCGGCGTCGACGATTGGCGACAGTAACCAGACTGCTCTGTTTGTATCGGCGATACATCGGCCGAGAGGGTGCACTTGCGAACGCTAAGTGCGGAGCCCACAATCATCCTTTCGGTGGATAGGAGGGGTCGTGCGCGGCAGTAGGGTCGAAGAATGAGCCACACTGCGTTGACCCCTGTCTTTGTGGGGTTGCGCACCAGTTTGCACATTCTCTTTGTTGCTTTAACCGTGCTGGTTGTCGTGCGGGCTCTCGTGGAGGGCAACCCCTACACCGTGGTGGTGGTCGTGCTCGCGGTAGTGCTGCTCGCCACTTATGGTTTCGGCGGGTATTTGGCCCGGCATGCGATGAGTTCCGGGGCGAGTGCGCAGTCGGCGACCGCGTACGTGTGGGCGCTCGTGCTGTCGGCCGAGTGGCTGGCGCTGGTGTGGTTGAGCTCGGATGCCGCCTACCTCGTGTTCCCGCTGTTCTTTCTTTATCTGCACCTGTTGCCGCGCGGCTGGCGCACCCTCGCGGTGCTGGGGTCGACGTTGCTGGCCATTGCAGCCCTCGGTCTCCACAGTGAGTGGACGGTCGGCGGAGTCGTCGGACCTCTGGTCGGCGCAGGCGTCGCAATCGTGATCGGTCTCGGCTACAAATCACTCGCGGCCGAGGCGGCCGATCGCGAACTGTTGGTGAAGCAACTGCTCGAGACGCGTGACCAGCTGGCGCAGACTGAACGCGAATCCGGGGTGCTGGCGGAGCGATCGCGACTCGCGCGCGAGATTCACGACACCGTCGCGCAAGGGTTGTCGAGCATCCAGATGCTGCTGCATGCTGCCGAGCGCGCTGACCCGGATGCCGCTGGCCTCGAGCATGTGCGTCTGGCCCGCGAGACTGCCGCCGCCAACCTCGCCGACACCCGTAATTTCATTCGCGAGCTCGCCCCGGCAGCTCTTGTAGAACAGGGGATCGGTGCTGCGCTGCGCCGGCTCGCCGACACCCAATGGCAAAGCCCCGACCGCGAAGTGCGGGTGCGAGTGGCGGATGCTCTCGACCTGCCGATGCCCGTACAAACCGCGCTGTTGCGAATCGCGCAGGGAGCTATGGCGAACGTCGTGCAGCACTCCGAAGCAACGCAGGCGACCATCTCGATTGAGCGCGATCATTCGCACGTGCGGCTGACGATCGCCGACAACGGTCGCGGGTTTGACCCGGCGGTGGTTCAGGATGCTTCGGCGCGAGGGGTCTCGGATTCGTTCGGCCTCACGGCTACGCGCGAGCGAGTCGAGCAGCTCGATGGCACGCTGACCGTCGAGTCGCAGGCGGGCGAGGGCACCACGGTGACGGTCGATCTGACGGTGCTGCCGAGCGTCGTGGCGAAGGCCGCCGGCGCTGCTGGGGCTGTGACTGGCGACGTTGCTGCTTCGGCTGCCTCCGCTGCTGCCGATGCAACTGAGTCGGGGGAGCGCGCATGATTCGGGTCGCGATTGCCGACGACCATCCCGTGGTCCGCGCTGGGTTGCGCGCACTGCTGGAGCACGAAGACGACCTGACGGTGGTCGGCGAGGCTGCGACTCCGGATGAAGCGTTCGCGCTCGTGCAGTCGGTGAACCCGAGTGTGGTGCTCATGGATCTGCAGTTCGGGGCGCAGGAGACCGGGGCCGATGTCACGCGCCGCATCCGTGCTCTGGATGCTGCCCCCTACGTTTTGGTGCTGACCAACTACGACACCGATGGTGACATTCTGGGCGCGGTCGAGGCCGGCGCGAGTGGCTACTTGCTCAAGGATGCTCCGCCGCACGAGCTGATCGCGGCGGTGCGCGCGGCGGCCGCGGGGGAGAGTGCCCTGGCGCCGGTCATTGCGGGGCGGCTGCTTGATCGAATGCGGGCGCCGCAAGTGAGCCTGAGCAAGCGCGAGATCGAAGTGCTGGAGCGGGTTGCTGCCGGGATGTCGAACGCAGCGATCGCAGGAGAGATGTTCGTTTCGCAGACCACCGTGAAGTCGCACCTTGTGCACATCTTCTCGAAGCTGAACGTGTCATCGCGCACGGCTGCGGTGTCGAAAGCACGCGAACTGGGAGTGCTGCGGTAGCTCGCAGCTGCGCTGCTATTTCTTGAGCGCGATGGTGATGAAGCGCAGGGCTTCGTCGTCGCTGATGCCGAGTTCCGCAGCGCGACTGGCGTACGCCTTGGCCTCGAGCTGAAGCAGAGCGGCGGCATCGCCGGGCTGGGCTTTGACGACGGTACCGTTGCGGCCGCGCGAGTGCAGAAAGCCATCGGCTTCGAGCTCACGGTAGGCGCGGGCCACAGTGTTGGGCGCAATGCCGAGGTCGCTCGCGAGTTGGCGCACCGTGGCGAGCTTGGTGCCAGCGAGCAGCTCGCCGCTCGTGATCTGAGCAATAGCTTGAGCCTTAATCTGCTCAAACGGTGGGATCGACGCCGAGGTATCGATCTCGAAAGTAACGGGACTTTCGGTCGGGGTGCGACGCCATGATTCAGCCATGGTTAATTGTCTCACACGCCCTTTTATGGCATCCGAGGCTATTCACAACTAGTAACGAGTGGCCTCGGGGAGCAGTTTCTCGAGCGCTTCTACTTCGGCAATCGCGCACATCTCCGTGGCTGGTTTCGCCGCGGTAGCGCTGCCGGCGCATACGGCGGAGCGGAACGCGGCCTCGGGATCCCGCCCCTGCGACAGCCGCCACACGAACGCCCCGAGGAAAGCATCGCCCGCTCCCACCGCGCTCTGCACCTGCACATGAGGCACTGGCAAACGGGTGACGCCCGCCGCCGAGGCGAGCACAGCACCCTGATCGCCCAGAGTGAGGGCCACGAGTTGGGCCGAGCCGCGCGCGACGAGTTCGGCGGCAGCATCCACTTCGGCCTGCTCGGTGGAGAGCTCTCGGCCGACGAGCTCGCTGAGTTCGCGCAGGCTGGGTTTCACGAGATAGACGCCCTCGGAGAGAGCTGCGGCCAGTGCTTCGCCCGAGGTGTCGATGATCGAGCGGGCTCCGCGTTGGTGCGCCAGGCGCGCGACCTGGGCGTAAAAGTCGGTGGGCACTCCGGGTGGCAGGCTGCCGCTCACGACGACATAACCGCCGGGAACAATCGCAGCCTCGAGCGCAGCGAGGCAACTGCGCCACTCGGCCTCGGAGAACTCGGGGCCCTGCAGCACGAAGCGAAACTGTTCGCCCGAGCCGCCTTCATCCACGGTGAAGCTCTCTCGGGTGGTGCCGTCAATCGGCACGACCACACTCGGCACGTTCTCGGCCTCAAGCAGCTGACGGTAGGTTGCACCGGTCAGGCCGCCCGCAGCGTAGATGGCCAACGCATCCCCGCCGAGACTCTGGATGGTGCGCGCCACATTCACGCCGCCGCCTCCCGGGTCGATCCGGCTGGGGCCGCAGCGCATCTTGTGATCCTTGATGACCTGCGCCGTCGACGTGCTGATGTCGAGCGCGGGATTCACCGTGAGTGTCACGATCGGCCGAGCCCTCGTGGGCAGCGGAAAAGTAGCGGATGCCATGATCCTCATTTTATTGCGACGCTCCTTCGCGGATTCGCCAACCCGCTCAAACCGCGCGGGCCTGTCTAAACGCGCTGATCTTTCATCCGCTAGGCGCGGACAACAAAGAAGAGCGTGACCGGCACAATCGCCGACCACGCTCTTCTGTAGTGTGCTCTGTTAGCTGCAGGCCTTCAGGCTGGCGACCGAGGAGCTCAGCACTCCGGTGCCACCGAGCAGAACAACATTCGGGTTGTTCAGGCTGCTGATGGCGGTCAGTACCGACTGCGGAACGCACTTCGCCTCGCTGATGAAGAGCGGTGCGCCCTCCGAACCGGCGAGAGCGGCACCAGCGAGAGCGTCAGCGAATCCTGCTCCCGTAGCGAGGTACACCGTTGTTGCGGAACTGAACTGATCCGCGTTGACTGCTACCGCCGTGGCGTAGCGGTCATCGCCACTGAGGCGCTTCACGGTGGCGAACTTCGTCTTCAGGTGCGTCGAGATTGCAGTGCTGACTACGCCCGTGCCGCCAGCGACCTTGATCGAGGTCACTCCCAGCGACTTGAGCAGTGTCACGGTTGCGGCATCCACTGTGCTGGCCTTGCCGGGGATCAGCACGACGGGCCCCCCAAAGTCGGCAGCCGCCGGGCTTGCCGTCAACGCGTCAGGAAAGTTGCTTCCGTCGGCGAGGTAGGCGGTGGTGACAGACGAGGCGGGGAAGGTCGCTTTCGCAATCATCCGGGATGTCTCGTAGCGGTCTTCGCCACCAATGCGGCTCACCGTTGGCTTGAAGGAGAGCGCTTGAATGCTCGACTTCACGCTGTTCGATACTGCGCCGGTGCCGCCCACGATGATGACCTTGCTCGGCTTCAAACGAAGAAGCTCTGCCTTGGCCGCCGCGGACAACGCGTTGGGGTCGGTGAGCAGAAGCGGCGCATTCTTGAAAGCGGCAGCCGAACTCGCGCTGAGGGCATCAGCAAATCCGGTTCCGGTCGCGATGTAGACAACGGAGGCGCTGTCCCACTCTTGAGCGATTTGAGCGGCGGTCTCGTAGCGGTCGCTACCGGCAAGGCGCGTCACGGTCTGAACAGCGGGCGGCGGCTTGGGGCCGAACGTGTACTCGGTGTCTCCCCACGTGATGCTCGAGATCTGTGCGGCGCTGTCTGCTTGCACGCCGAACGCGGCGCCCTTGGCGTTGCCCTCTGCAACCAAGGCATCGAGGATGTCGCCCAGCGGGTACATCGTGTTCGCGCTGATGGAGCTACCGATTGCCTTGCTCGAGACCCACGGGTCGGTGAGCGAGAACGTGTGGGTGCCCGCGCTCAAGCTGGTTGACCGCAGCGTACCCCAGCCGATGGGGCCATCGTGGGTGAACGCGACCTGGTAGGTGACGGTGCCGCTGTCGACGGTAATCGCAGCGTGCTCGGTTAGCTGGGTGTACAGCTCGTTACCGTCGAGCGGTGTCTCCAAGCCCTTGAGGGCTTGAGAGTGTGACGGGTCGCCCAGCTTCAGGGCATCATTCTCGACAGAGAACGACTGAGTCGCGTTGTTGTAACCCTCGTGCCAGTTCGTGTAGTTGTAGCCCGTCGAAGCTGGATCGCTATTTTCGAAGAGAGCGATTTCGCTCTCGGGAACATACACACGCTTCGTCGTTGCTTCGAGGCTCGTGGGAACGAAGCTGTATTTCGTGTCGTTGAACACGAGGTTTTGCACGATCGCCGCGTTGCTTGCTTGCACTCCGAAGCCGAGCAGCGTGATGTTGCCCTGAGCTCCGATGAACGCCACGATGTCGGCGATCGTGGGTGCATTCGCTGGGGTGTACGTCGTGCCGTCGTTCTTCTTGAACGGTTTGCTGGAGATCCAGTTGTCGGAGACCGAGAAGTGCGACTCGGCGCCGACGGCGAGGAACTCGGACCGGAGGGTCGTGAAGGTGTTGTTCGTGCCGTACGTCAGTGGAACCTGAAAGGTCACTTTGCCGTCTAGCGCGGTGATGCTTGCGCTCGTCAAGAGTGCTTCCAGCTCAGCTGCGGAGACAGCGCCGGGGGTTCCCAACATGACTTGCGACGGCGTGGGGTCTCCGAAGTGAAGACCATCTGCCTCGGTTGAGTAAGCCCGGGTGGCGTTGTTGTAACCCTCATGCCACGTCTCGTAGTTGTACGCCGACGAGGCCGGGTTGCTGTCTTCGAACGGCGCGATTTCTGCGTCGGTCACCTCAACAGTGGTTGTTGCCGCGTAGACGTCATCGAGGCCAAAGGCGTAGTTGACGCAGCCGACCTCGACGGATTCGATGATGGCATCTGCATGGACGCCTGAGCCGAGGCTGTAGCCGATCTGCAGCACGCGAGCGTCGGGGAACGGTACGAGCCATTCGTCGAGCGTTCCGTGGTTAGCGCTTCCGTGGCCGCCCGCATGTGACGGTGCGGCATCCTTCACGAAGGTGGCGGCGCTGTTGGGAACCCAATAGCCCCCACCGGGGTAAGCGGCGGGTTCGCCGACGAGGATGCCGTCAGCGATGCCGTCGTTGTCGAAGTCAGTGATCAGCTGAAGGCTTGGTTGAGTTCCTGTCGTTGCGCCCAAGTGCAAGGTGGGGATGCCGACATCCGTGAGAGCAATGTCGACGCTCTTGTAGGAGGCTGCCTTGTCGGAGGAAGTTGCGCCCTCGGTCCAGACATGGAGGCCAGCTGCGGTGAAGTCGTTGTGGCCAGTTGCTCGCGTGTCGGCGAACGTCCACCCTTGCGAGATCTGGTTGGTGGCGATCGGGGCCTGGGTTACGGCGCTGCACGCCTCGGTCGCGGCTATCACGCTAGCGCTCGCCGGCAGCACACCGGTGACGGACAAGCCAACGGTCAGCAGGGCAGCGGATCCGATAGCGACGGGCTTCTTGATCGTCCGGAGTGGACCTGTAGATCGATTGTGGGCAGGCGGATTTTTAAGGGTCAACAACATGAAACTCTCCAGATTCGGGTTCGGAGGGTGAATGGGTAAATCGGGTCGTGCAGGTAAGCCGGGTAAGGCTGGTCGTGCCGGGTGCAACAGGTGATGCCGGGTAAGACAGGTCGTGCCGGGTAATTCGGGCCGTGCAGGGTAATTCGGGCCGTGCAGGGTAATTCGGGTAAAGCGAATCGACGCGTGGTGATCGGCCACCCGCGATACGGCGAAACACTATCGGCGAGGCATCCGAGAAAATAGGGTCGCAAGAAGTGGTCTCGAGAGAAACTCCGAAAAGCCGGGGGCGATTTCGAAGTGGTTTTTTCTCAGGAGACTCTGAGATGTCTCAAAGTGGTCTACACGGAATTGAAGCGACCCTTGCGAAAGCGCTGATTGCGGTCACAATTCCGCTATTCCGAGCCCCTTGCGGGCTTGGGCAGCGTTCGTCGGGTGGACAAACTGGTCTACCACTCGGTTCGCCTTCGTGAAGCGAGGGGTAGACAAATCGGTCGAATTGTGGGGCTGAGGCCTGTGCTCTGAGTCAAGGAAGGGGCTGCGGCGATAACATGAGCACATGTCTGATTTTGCGGGTCGCCAGTTGATCACCGTCAAAGTTCCCGGCACCGACCTGGAGGTCGCGGCGGCTGCGCTGCGCGAGAAACTGGCCGAATATCCCGACGCTCGCGTGACGGCGCTGACACAGCGGTCGACCAGCATGTGGGAAGGCATTTTTTCGCAGAACATCCAGCTGATCGCCGCGATCGAATACACCGAGTAGCTCGGCTGCCGCCGCGGGCGTCGACGCGCACCCCGCTATCGTTGCCCATGTCAGTTACCGCAGTCAGTCTTACCGCCGCCTTCGCCAGCGTCTCCGAGCACTGGCAGCCACACCGAGTTGCAAGCGTCAATGATCACGACGTGAAAATCGTGAAGCTGCAGGGCGAGTTCGTGTGGCATTCCCACCCCGAAACGGATGAGCTGTTTCTGGTGGTGGAGGGAGAGCTCACGATCCAACTGCGGGATCGCGACGTCGTGCTCGGCCCCAACGAACTCTTCGTGATTCCGCGCGGCGTCGAGCATTGCCCGAAGGCTGAGCACGAGGTATCCGCCGTCATCATCGAACTGGGCGGAACGGTGAACACCGGCGACGCTGGTGGCGACAGAACCTCGCCGCTGCGTGAATTGAGTTAGCCCGCACCGTGCACCGCTCGACATTTTCTCGACTTTCTGTCTAGCCTAGGGGCGCTGCGAACGATCGCGAGGGGATGCAGATGTCACAGGAGTTGATGACCGAAACGGTGGAGTCGAGCGGCCTGTCACAGGCCAAGCTGATCGTGGCGCGCATCCAGCGACTGATCATCACGGCGGCGCTCGCGGCGTTCGGTTACGGCGCGTTTCTTACGGCGGGCAAAGGGTATTGTCCGGGCGGATTCAACGGCGACGGCGACGTTCTCGATGCGGACGGCAACGTCACCGACAGTGTGCCGCAGTGCATCTCTCTCACCCTGGGCCCCAGCGGCATCATCTACGTCGCGATCGCTGTCATCGCGATTCTCGCGATTCGCGCAGTGCATCGCCGGGCGAGCACTGTTGCGGAGGCGATGCGCTTTCTCGACCGTGCCGCCGCCGGAATTGTCATTCTGGCGGTCGCATCCTTGGTCATCAGTTACGTCTGGTTTTCGCTGATTCCGATTATGGACTGGGATGGTGGCGGCACGTTCTTCTTCCCCTTCCCGTTCGGCGCTGTAGACGTTGACATTTCGCCAATGCCGCTGCCGTAATCAGCCGGGGTGGGTTGCTGAGAGAATTAGCCCCATGACCGCCACTGCCACGCCGGCTCGCCTTCGCGCTGCAACGATCGCGACCTTCGTTGTCTTCGGAATCAACGGGCTGGTGTTTGCCAGCTGGGCGGCCCGCATTCCAGCAGTCACTGAGACGCTGGGCCTCACACCGGGGCAGATGGGTGGCCTTCTCCTGTGCCTCGCGGTGGGTTCTCTTGTCGCCCTCCCGACGGCGGGCTACATCACCGAGCGGATCGGCGCCGCCAACACGGTGCGCGCCGGGGGGATGCTCGCTGCCCTCGCGGGAGTGGGCATCGCGTTCTCGCTCTCCGCTGCGACCACCGTCGGCACCGCGATCTCCCTCTTCGTCTTCGGTATCGGAATTGGGCTCTGGGATGTCGCCATCAACATCGAGGGCGCCGACGTTGAACACAGGCTGGGGCGCACCATCATGCCGCAGTTGCACGCCGCTTTCAGCGGGGGAGCATTCCTCGGTGCGATCATCGGCGCGGGCCTCGCCAACCTCGGCGTGGAGCTGCCGGCGCATCTCTTTGTCATCGCCGCAGTCGTAGCGGTGGCGACGCAATGGCTGCCGCGCTACTTTGCGCCGCGCATCCCGGAGCCAGCTCAGCCCGAGAGTGACGTTGCCTCACCGAAAGTGCGCAGCGCCTGGGGCGACCGCCGCACCCTGTTGATCGGTGTTGTTGTGCTTGGCGCGACCCTCACGGAGGGCGCCGGAAACGACTGGATCGCCAAGGCCGCCGTCGACGGACTCGAGGTCACCGAAGCCAACGGTGCCTTCATGTTCGCCACCTTTGTGCTCGCGATGACGGCCATGCGCTTCTTCGGCGGCCGGGCGATCGATGCCTCCGGTCGCGTTCCGGTGCTGCGGGGCAGCATGGCCGCCGCCGCTATCGGTCTCACCATCTTCGTGTTCGCGCCCACCCTGTGGCTCGCCCTGATCGGGGTCGCCCTCTGGGGGGTCGGCGCCGCGCTCGCCTTCCCGATGGGGATGTCGGCAGCAGCCGACGACCCCAAGCACGCTGCGGCCAGAGTCTCTGTGGTTGCCACAATCGGCTACGTAGCATTTCTTGCCGGACCGCCACTGCTGGGGTTCCTCGGCGACGTCGTCGGCATCAGGGTCGCGCTGCTCGCGATCGGAGTGCCGATTCTCGTCGCGCTCGTGCTCTCCGGTGCCGCAAAGCCGCTACCGAAGAAGTAGTTCAGCGCCCGTGCCGCTGTGTGCGGAGGGCTGGCCCATTCGCGCGTTGATTCTCGCAATGGGCTTTCGCTTTCGGTGCGCTGACGGTTTGTGCTTGACTGGCTGCAGAGTTCACGCGTCTTGCTCGCGGAACGGCAAATTTTTTTTGGGGCCGTTCAGAGCAAGAACAGCGCTAGGGATTAACCACCTTGGCCAGTGCAGACGGCAGCGGGGCGAATCGGATCGGGGAATATTGTGGACGAAAAAATCGAGCAAGTAAGTGACTCGAAGGCCATTCGGGGCCGTCGGAGTCGACAGATCAGGGCCATTCTGGCTGGTGGGCTTGTGCTGGGAGTTGGGGCAGCGATCACACTCGCAGCGTGGAACGACTCTGAATTTGCCCAAGGAACCTTCTCGGCAGGTACTTTCAACCTCGTGGGCAGCACCGACGGCACGACGTTCGCCGAGCATGCAACCGCTGGCTCGCCGGCGACACTCGCGTTCACGGTGAGCCCGACGCAGCTGTCGCCCGGCGACGTTGTCTACGCACCCTTCGCTGTCGAGCTGGATGCCTCAACCACCAACGATGCGATCGTCACGGTGTCTAACGCCGCGACATCCGGTGTGATTAGCAACCTCAGCTACGAGCTCATTCAACCCACTGCGTTCGGCTGTGCCAGCGGAACGACAGGAACCGAACTGGTCGCCGCTGGAACCGCCCTCGGCAGCGTACCTGCTTCCACCACGTTCACCCTCTCGAAGGGAACGCCGCCGTCGACTGCCGGAGCGCCGGCCTTCCTGTGTTTCAAGGTGACCGCTGGTGCGCTCACGCAGGGGCAAACGGGAACAGCAACCGTAGAGTTCGCCGCCGTTTCGCAGTAGCGCCATGCAACCGACAACCGCGCCCGGGTCGAGGAGATTTTCTCGTCGACTCCGGGCGGGGCTTGCGGGCGGGTTAGTGCTTGGTGTTGGTGCCACGATGACGCTCGCGAGTTGGAATGATTCCGAATTCGCATCGAGCTCGTTTGAAGCGAGTAGCTTCAGCACGGAGTCGAGCACGGTCGCGGGCGTATGGGCCAGCAACGACACTGCGCCCGGCGCTGCCCTTGTGCTGACCGCGGGAGCATTGAAGCCGTCTCAGTCGACGTACGCGTGGGTCAACATCCGGCTGTCTCCCGCGTCAACGATCGGTGGCTCCGTGTCGCTGGCCAACTCAACCACGACGGGGGCGCTCATTCCCGCGCTGGAGTACCGGGCAGTGCAGAGCGCAACCAGTGGTGCTTCGTGCGACGCGGCAACCTTCACCGGTTCAGCGAACTACCTCGCGGGATCGTCGACGACGTTTCTCGCCATCACCGACCTTCCGGCCGCACCGGCCAGCTCTGCACTCGCGCTGCCGGGTGGGGAAGTGCGTTACTGCTTTGAGGTGCGCCTCACGAGTGCAGCCGACAATGCCCTTCAAGGCGCATCAGGAATTGCCACCTGGATGTTCACCGGAACCTCCAGCTAGGAACTCACCATGACAACGACTTCACCGCACCGGCCGAGCCTCGGCAGTCGAGTGGGCAACGCGCTCCTGACGATCGCTGCCATCGGCGGTGCAGTCTGCATCGTTTTTGTACTACTCGCGGTGTTCTTCAACATCACCCTCATCATGTTCAAGACCGGCTCAATGAGCCCCACTATCCTTGCCGGTTCCCTCGCCGTCGTGCGCGAGATTCCGGCCGCGGCCATCGAAGTGGGGGATGTGGTCACGGTCGATAGGCCCGGCGCTCTGCCCATCACTCATCGTGTGACATCCATTGCCGATGCCGGCGGCGAGCTGCGAACCATCACGATGCGTGGTGACGCCAACGAAGCGGATGACGCAGCCCCCTACGTCGTGAGCTCTGTTCGCATCGTGGTGTTTTCCATTCCCGAACTCGCCTACGTGGTGAGTGCGGCGTCGAGCGCACCGGTGTTGGGCGGCGTGACCCTCGGAGCCACGGTGCTGGTCACCTGGGCGTTTTGGCCGCGCGAGCAGCGACCGGCACCAGCGCCCCGGTATGTCGCCCGGCATGCAGTGGGCACGAGTACGCGGCATGGTGCGAAGGCGGGGTCGGCGCTCGCGCTCGTTGTGCTCGCGGTGGGGAGCGGTGTGGGTGGGGCTGCTCCTGCGGCTCAGGCCGCGATGACTGAGCAAATCATTCACGGAACAGCACTCACTTTGACGTCGGTGGGCGATGGTGCGCTGATGTCTCATCTGGTCCCGACTGTCGCGGTGCCGTGGCAGGTGGGCGTTGAAGGCCACGCCGCGGAACCGGGCGTCGTGAATCTTTCTCTTGCGGCAGAGGGTCAGCTCTCTCACGATTCTCAAGGACTCCAGGTCGCGGTGCGTTCCTGCGACGAGAGGTGGGTGGGCAATACGTGTGCCTCGGGGGAAACCTCAACGCTCGGCCTCGGCCCAGTCTCCGCGTTCGTGAATGGGCAGCGTGAACTGATGCGGATCCCCGCCGATGAAGAGCGTTGGTTGCTGATCGATGTAAGCCTGCCCGCTAATCCGGTGCAGCTTCCGGGAGCGACAGCGACGCTGACTCTGACCGCTGATGGTGTGGGCGATGAGATCTCGGCGGGAAGCAACATTGGCGCGATTGCCATGACCGGTAACGATTTGCGGCCGGCGCTATTCACCGCGGTTCTCGCCGTGATCGTGGGAATCGTGCTGGCTTCACTCGCGCGCATCGCGCGGTCGAGACCGCTGCAGGAGCGCCCAGCCCCCAGCGACGCAGCCTAGCGAGAGCCCGCTAGAACGTGCACTGCGGGCTGGCGCCGAGCACGCCCATTGACGCGGTGGCGGCGGTGCGCTGAGACGTCCAGCCTGAACCGTCGACGGTCTGTACGAAGATTCCGTACGATCCGCCCAAGAGGCCGCCGAGAATGCCGGACTTGAACTGGGTTGTGTAGACCCCGGAGGACGGGCCAGTCGTGGTCAGCTCCGAGCCCAAGATCACCGAAGTGACCGTTCCGAGAAGCCCGCCCTCGGCTACCGCGTAGGCCACATTGCTCGGGGTGGAATAGCCGCCGCCCGCCGGGAACTTCCATTTCAGGGTGACGGTGGGTGAGGTTCCCAAGAAGCCGGGAGCCAAACTGCACGACGTGATCTCGGGTGGCTGAATCACGGCTGCGCTCACCGTCGCGCTCGCGTACTCGGTATCAACCCACGCGGCTTGTGTCACTCCAGCTCGCGTGTGAGTAACAAGAACGAGGGAGGCGATACCAGTTGCGGCCAGAGCAACGAGAACCGCACGACGTGAGCGTGCTCTCGAACTCGAACGCCGCCGGGGAGTCATCTCAGGACTTCACGGCCTCGTCGACGATGCCCACGAAACGACTACCGATGCCGTCGATCTCTGAGCGGTACACGCCCTCAGCAGGCTCGGGAAGCTCCGTGGGGGAGTGCCAGTCGCAGGAGAGGTAAGTGAACGCGGGCCACCACTTCTTGGGGCGAGCCGCCTCCGTGAAGCCGCAAATCGTGCAGGTGAGCTGCATCCACACGGGGCGCTTGCCGGTGCGGTTGGCGCGCGACTGAACCAGCCACGCTGGCGGGTTGGTCTCAAGTTCTTCGAACTCGGCATCCGACATCCGCGACGGAATGCCGTGCCTCGTGGCCATCTCCAGAGGGATGTCGAGGCGAAGCGCAGCTTCCCGTTTCGTAATCATGCTTCTACGGTACGCGACCCGGGCCGCCGCAGCAGCCTTGACCGAGCCCGCGCGCTAGCTGACGTAGATCTTGCGCAGCGTTTCGGTGATGGTCCAGGTGGTCTGCATGCCCTCGGTGAGTCGCACAACATCGCCCGGGCCCACAGCGATCGTGCGATCATCCGCAGCGAAGTGGATGCTGGCGCGCCCGCTAATGACCACAAAGACCTCATCGACCTCGGTGTCTGTTGCGGTGCCCACGCTCATCTCCCAGACGCCGATCTCGCTGTCGCCGAGGGTGTCGAGCACGGCGTAGCCCGCGGTGGGAGTGCCCTCCACCACATCAGCGGCCTCGAGTGCTTCGTGGGTGATAGGGGCGGCGCTCGCCGCGAGGGGCGTGCCGGGGGTGAGAAGCGCTGCGGGTTCAGTCATAACGCTCAGCCTATGAGACTGGGCTGCAGATCGCGCAGGGTGCGACGGTGGGTCATGCGAGTCACTCCGATTGCAGCAAGAATGAGCGCACCACCGAGCCACGCGCCGAGCACGATGGCGTCGGTGCCGACCCGCGCAAGGTCACCGCCGTACATGAGCTGGCGCATGGCATCTACGACGTAGCCCATCGGCAGAACGTGGTGCAGGGCAGCCAGCGGCGCGGGCAGGGTTTGCCACGGGAAGGTGCCTCCGGCGGTCACGAGTTGCAGCACCATGAGCACGAGCCCTAAGAACTGGCCGACGGAGCCGAACCAAATATTGAGGGCAAGGATGATCGCCGCGTAGGTGAAGCTCGCTGCCACCATCACGCCGAGAGTGCCGACGGGGTGCGTGAAGCTGAAGCCGAGCGCGATTGCGAGAATGCCGAACAGGGCGACCATCTGCAGGGCACCCAAAATGGCGGGCGTGAGCCAACCAGCCAAGGTCACCCGGATTGGGGAACGCAGGGCCGTCACGGCGCGCTTGGAGACGGGTTTCACGATGAGAAACAGCGCGTAGATTCCGATCCAGCCGGCGAGAGCGCTGAAGAATGGGGCGAGACCGGCGCCGTAGTTGGCGGCGGAGGTCACTGAACTTGACTCGACGGCGACCGGGTCGGCGATGGCTTCAGCTTGCAGGGCGCGAAGGTCGGCGCTCGAATCGGGCAGCGCGTCCACGCCACTCGCGAGGCCGTCGCGCAGTTCGGCGGTGCCCTCAGAGAGCGTGGAGAGTCCGCTTTCGAGAGTGCTGACGCCAGCGCTGAGCTGCGATGCTCCGGATGTTGCGCTGCCGGTCGCCGTGGCAATCTGCTGCGCCCCCGAGGCGAGCTCAGCCGCGCTACTCGCGAGTGTGTTCGCGCCCGCGGCGAGTTGATCGACCTGAGACACCGCGGACTGAACGGTGCCGTTGCCCTCCGCGATGCGATCGCTGAGGGGGTCGAGGGCAGAGAGCGCTTCGTCGATCTGAGTGGCGTCGAGACCCTGTTCAGTGAGCGCGGTGACGAGGTCGGCGCGAGCGGTGGGCAGAGCATCCGCAATGGTTTGGGCGGCCGTGCCCGCCCGATCGGCGTAACCGGCAAGCTCGGTGTTGCCGGCAGCGACCTGCGCTGCTCCGGCAGAAAGCTGGTCGGCTCCGCTGGCGAGGCTGCTGGTGGCGGTGCTGAGTTCGGTCAATCCCGAGGCGAGTGTGCTCGCGCCATCCGACAGTTCGTCGGCCCCCGAAACGGCGTCACGAGAGCCGTCGAGAAGCAGCGAAGCGCCATCGGCGGCATCCGACAGTTCAGAGCGGATGTCAGAGATAGCCGTCAGCAAAGTACCGGCCGCTTCTTCTCCCACGAGTTCCGCTACCGAGCGCCGAATCTGTTCCACGGCCTGCTTGCCAATCGTGGACGCGAGGTAGTTGTTGGCGTCGTTCGTTTCGAGGTCGATCTCAGCCTGATGCGGGTCGGTGCCCGCGATGGAGGTGAGGGCATCCGAGAAGTCGTGGGGGATCGTGACGGTGAAGTCGACGCTACCCTCGGCGAGAGCGGTCTCAGCTTCGCCGGGAGTGAGCACGTGCCACTCAAAGTCGTTTCCCTCGAGCAGGTCATTGGCGACTTCGTGGCCGTAGTTCACGGCCTCGGTATCGCCATCGGCAGGCACTCCGTCGTCGGTGACGACAAGCCCGACGGGAACGTCCGCGAAGCTGCCGTACGGGTCTTGGTTCGCCCAGAGGTACACGCCGCCGTAGAGCACCGGCACGAGCATGAGAGCGAACAAGGCCAGCATGGCCATGCGCGACGAGGTGAGTCGCCGCAGTTCAGCGGCGATCATCGAGGGAACCTTCATGCGTTGTCTACTCCTACGCCGCCACTTTGGGCCCAGGCGGCGGTACGTTCATCAAATGCTCCGAGGCTGTTGCGCAGCGAGGCCTCAGCGGATTCAGCTCGCAGGATCACATCGGCGTGGGTGATCGCCCATTCCGAAGCGCGACCGGCCACGGCCAGCACGGCAAAGCCACGGTCGGCGAACTCGCCGAACAGTGTCCACCAGTCGAGCGGCTGGCCGCCGTGGCGATCGGGGGCCGTCACGACCAGTCCCTCGACGTGCGGGCGCAGCACCGCGAGCTCGCACAGCACCCGCAAGCGCGTCGTGGGTTCGATGTCCGCAATAGCCGTGGAGGCGAGGGGACGAAGGCCCCGCTCGTCCAGCCAGCGGCGTGCGGCGAGCGGGTCGGCGCGCTGGCCAGCGAACATCAACTCTTCGGCGACGACACCCACGAGCGGTACTCCGGCATCCGGGTCAGAGACGCCGGGGGCGTCAACGAGAGCAACACGGCGACGGAGCGCTCGGGCATCCGCTCGCCCGTCGATGGTGACGGTTCCGGTCGAAGGGCGCATGCGACCAGACGCGATAAGGCCAAGAACGGTAGGGCGCTGCTCAGTTTCAGCCACGGCCAGCGTCACGCTGCCGCTCGCGAAGGTGGTGGATGTCGCGGGCAAGTCTTCGGCGTTGCGACCCTGAGTGACGCCGCTGAGTTCGACCCGCATCAGCGTTCGACGTCGGTTGCTGGTGCGGCATCCGTGGTGGAGTCGCCGAGAATTTCGGGATGCTGCTCGAGCAGCGCGACGGTTTCACGCCACGAGAGGCCAGCCATGCTGAGCGTGGTGCGCACGGCGAGCGAACGCGCTTCGGGCAGGGCGGCATCAACGCGAGTGATGGCGGCGCGGGCAGCTTCTTCGACGAGGCGAGCGAGCGTGGCAACATCCACATCGGTGCGCAGAGTGTTGTCGTGTTGGCCGCGCTGCAGAATCGCGGCGACGGCGGCCCGCAGCGGCGCGAGGGCCTTGCCGGTGGAAGCGAGGTGCGCGTCGTCGAGGGCGATGGATGCCGCGACCTGAACGTGGGCGGCCTCTTGCCAGAGCAACGAGGTGAGTCGCGCAAGGGCGAGCTGGGCATCCGCGTCGGTGACGCTGAGGGCGATGCGGTTGAAGCGCTCGGCGCCCGCATCGATGATTTCGGTGACGAGTGCGTTGCGGTCGGCGAAGTGGCCGTAGAGAGCACGGCGCGAGAGGCCAGCGCTGCGGGCAATGGTGTCGATCGAGGCTTGGGGGTCGTGCGCAATCGCGGCGGTGGCGGCACTCAGAATGCCGGCGCGGTTGTCTACGGCGTCCTGGCGTGGGCGACGAGGAGCGGGGGTGGTCATGCCCTCACTGTAATAACTTGCACACTGCTGTGCAAGTTATTACAGTGACTTTCAGGTGCCGAACGACACCCCCGCTACAACGTCAGAAACTACGAATCGAAACCGAGGCCCAGAGCATCCAGCGTCTTCAGAATCACGTTGCGGCGACCCTTATTGTGGTCGGCGCGATCGAGGGACCAGCGAGTGACATTGATACCCATCGCAGCGATCGGCTCAGGCGGGAACGGCAGCGGCAGCTTCTTCACCATCTCCAGCTCGGTGCGCTCCGTCGTGAGGCCGTCGAGCTTGTCGAGCATGACCTGAGCGGCAAAGCGCGTCGCGCCAACACCCAGTCCGGTGAAACCGGCCGAGTACGCGACACGGCCCTTGCGAGCAAGACCGAAGAACGCACTGAACTGAGTCGACGCATCAATCGCGCCTGCCCAGCGGTGGCTAAATTTGAGACCTTCCAACTGCGGGAACGTCGTAAAGAAGTGGCTCGCGAGCTTTTCAAAGCTCTCGGGACGGTTCTCATACTCATCGCGAACCTTGCGGCCATAGTGGTAAATCGCGTCATACCCACCGAACAGAATGCGGTTGTCAGCACTCAAGCGGTAGTAGTGGAACTGGTTCGCCATATCCGCAAGACCCTGGCGGTTCGACCACCCGATCGAGGCGAGCTGTTCGGGGCTCAAGGGTTCCGTCATGAGCACATAGTCATAGACGGGCACCGTGTGCAGGCGCGTGCGCTTCAGCAACGACGGGAAGGCGTTAGTCGCGAGCGCAACCTTGGCGGCGTGAACGCGACCATGCTTGCTGTGCACGACTGCGGCATCCGTGGGTGCACCGGATGTTTCGACCTCACGAACGGGCGAGTTCTCAAAGATCTCCACGCCGAGTTCGCTCGCGACCCGTGCCAGCTCATGAACGAGCTTGGCGGGGTGAATGATCGCGTTGATGCGCTTGTTCCAAATGGCAGCAAGATACGTCGGCGAGTTCACCTCGGCGCGCACAGCGGCCTCGTCGAGAAAGACGGTGTCGTCGTTGGTCTTGGTCTCGGTGAGCCACTCAATCTCGTGCTCTTCGATGGCGAGGTCGAGTGAACCAGTGCGCTCGAAGTCGACATCGAGGTTGAGGGCCTTGACGGTCTCTTCGATCTCATCGAGGTTCTGCAGGCCGAGGCGCTCGAGCTGGTTGTACTCGGTTGGCCAACGGCTCAGACCGTTCTCTTCGCCGTGGGTGAGGCTGGCTTCGCAGAAACCACCGTTGCGGCCCGAGGCGGCCCAGCCGAGTTCGCGGGCTTCGAGCAGCACTACGCGAGCGTCAGGGTTGCGCTGCTTGGCGAGCACCGCTGTCCAGAGGCCGAGATATCCTCCTCCCACAATGGCGAGGTCGGCTTTGACGTCACCCTGCAGCGCACTGAACGTGCGCGCGCCGGCGACATCATCGATCCAGAACGGCTTGTGAATCGAACCCTCAAGGGAGTGGCTGATTACGGATGCCGCTGGCACATTTCTTTCGAACACTACTTTGCCCATGGGGCACTTTCCTCTCTCGCCTGGCGGCGAGCTTTATGGTTGCGCGGGCGCGCGGTACACGCGCTCGCCTTCGACAAACGTCTGCTCGGTGCGGGTGCGGCCGATGTCGGCCTTGGCTCCCGCGAAGGGGTTGCGATCGAGAACGACCAGATCGGCAAGCTTGCCGACCTCGATCGTTCCCGTCTCATCCAAGTGATTAGTGAACGCGCTGCCTGCGGTGTACGCGGTCATGGCGGTCAGCAGGTCGATGCTTTGCTCGGGCAAGAACGCGTCGTACTCGCCCTCTTCGTGGCCGGGAGCAGCGATGCGATTCACGGCAACGTGGATGGCCGCCATCGGGTCGGGGCTCGACACTGACCAGTCGCTACCGGAGGCCAAGTGCGTTCCGGCCCGATGTAGGTCGGCCCACGGGTACTGCCACGAGCTGCGCGGGTCGCCCAAGAATGGCAGGGTCAGGTCGACCATTTGTGGTTCGAGCGCGGCCCAGTACGACTGCAGATTGGCGGTGACGCCCAACTCAGCGAAGCGGTGAACGTCATCCGGATGCACGACCTGCAAGTGCGCAATATGGTGACGGTTGTCGTTGGGCCCGTTGATCGCTCGCGCAGCTTCGACCGCGTCGAGGCACTCGCGAACGGCGCGGTCGCCGATGGCGTGAAAGTGCACTTGGAAGCCGAGCGCATCGAGTTCTGTGACGTTCGAGATCAGCTGCGCGGCATCCACGAAGGAGATGCCCGAGTTGTCGGTGTGGTGTCCGCAGCCATCGAGGTAGGGCTCCAGCATGGCCGCCGTGAAGTTCTCGGCAACGCCGTCTTGCATGATCTTCACGCTTGTCGCGGCGAAGCGCCCGGCAGCGTTCTTCTCGCGGCGCATCACGAGCTCGGGAATCTGTTCGGGGCCACGCGTGCGGTCCCACCAGAGGGCTCCGACCACGCGAGCGGTGAGGTCTCCAGACTCGGCTGCAGCCATGTACGCGGGAGTGGCGTCGCCGGCATCCCCGTAACCGCCCAAGATGGCGTCTTGCCACGAGGTGATGCCGAGCGAGTGCAAATACTCTTGCCCGATCAGAAGCGCGCGAGCGTAATCTTCGGGCGACGTTTCGGGCAGCAGCGCATTCACAAGCGACATCGCGCCCTCGTGCAGCGTGCCGGTGGGATTGCCGTCGGCATCGCGCTCGATGCGGCCATCGGCAGGGTCGGGAGTCTCGGCGGTGATGCCGGCAAGCTCGAGCGCGCGCGAGTTCACCCAGGCACCATGGCCGTCACGGTTCGGGATGAACGCGGGGCGGTCGGCAACTGCCTGGTCGAGATCGGATGCCGTGGGCGTGCCACCGGGGAAGGCCGACATGTTCCAGCCACCGCCCAGAATCCACTCGAGCTCGGGGTTCGCCGCGGCATAGTTCTTCAGCCGCGCTACATACTCATCGCGCGTCGAGTCTTGCGAAAGGTCGCAGCGGATGAGGTCGAGCCCGCCCCACACGGCGTGCACGTGAGCATCCTGAAATCCGGGGATCAACAGCTTGCCATCGAGGTCGATGACCTCGGTGTCGGGGCCGATGAGATCGCGCACGGCCGCATAGCCAGCGGCATCGCGACTGACGGCAACGATGCGGCCGTCCGCCACAGCGACACTGCCGAGCATCGGCTCGCTGCCGGTCGCCGTGAAGACAGCGCCACCGGTGAAAACGAGGTCAGCAAACGTCATAATTTCGTGCACTTTCTGGTTCGTTCGATGGTTCGTGCGAAACGAGGCAGGTGGGGCGCGAAGGACTTAGCCGCCGCCCACGGTCTTAGCGATGTCAGTGGCGGAATCGCCAGCGCGACGCAAGACGTAAGCCACAAGACCGAGAGCCAGCAGCGTCAGCAGCAGCATGATCGTCGAGACCGCCGCAATCTCGGGGCGCAAGCCCGTGCGCACGGCACTCAGCACATAAACGGGCCACGGTGTTGAGCCGGAGACCTGCACGAACGCCGAAACGATCGTGTTGTCGAGGCTGAGCGTGAACGAGAGCAGTCCACCCGCGAGAACGGCGGGCATCACCAGCGGAAGAGTGATCTGCGTGAAGCGCTTGAACGGGGGAGCGTAGAGGTCGGCAGCGGCCTCCTCCAAGCTCTCGTCGATGCCCACGAGGCGTGAGCGCACGATGTACGCCACAACCGCGGTCGCGAAGAGCGAGTGACCGACGACGAGGCGAACGAGGCCGTTGTCGAAGATGCTGAGACCCAGGTCTTGGCCCAAGAACACCATCCACGGCAAGAGCGAAACGGCATCCACGATCTCGGGGGTCACCGTGACGAGCACGAGCAGCAGCAAGAACGGCGCTGCCCACTTGCCAGCGCGACGGGCGAGCGCAACGCCTGCCATCGTGCCGAGAGCGGTGGCGATGAGAGCGGCAACGAAACCGGTCTGAATTGACACCATCACGGCATCCGTAATCGCGGGTTTGGTGACGATGGCAGCGAACGAGCCGAGGCCGAATTGATCCCACGCAACGAGCAGTCGTCCCTCGTTGAATGAGTAGATGATGATGACGGCGATCGGCGCAAAGAGGAACGCGAACACGATCACCGCCCACACCTTGAGCGAAAGGTCTGTCAGGGCTAGTCGCTTCATGACTTGTCTCCCAACACGAGTTTCTGATTGGCACGCAACGGCCACGCCGCGAGCCAGGAGATGAGGGCGGCGATTGCCACAGTGGTGAGAATCGTCAGCACGAGAACAACGGCCATCGCCGATCCCAGTGCCCAGTTCTGAGCGGTCTGAAACTGGTTAGCGACCATCTGGCCAGCCATATTTCCCTTGGCGCCACCGAGCACAGTTGCCGTGATGTAGTCGCCCATGAGGGGGATGTACACGAGCAGGATGCCTACGACGATGCCGGGCTTAGCCAGCGGAAGGGTTACGTTGAAGAGAGTCGACCAGCGGCCAGCACCGAGGTCTTTGCTCGCTTCCCGCATCGGCAGCGCGACGCGGTCGAAAGCAACAAACATCGGCAGAATCATGAGCGGCAAGTAGTTGTACACCACACCGATGAGCACAGCCGTGCGGGTGAACAGAATCTCTAGCGGCTCATCGAGCGCACCGATTGATTGCAGGGCCTCAGAGAGAACGCCGCTCGGAGCCAAGATGATCTGCCAACCGATCGTGCGAACCAAAAAGTTCGTCCAGAACGGAATCATGACCATTGCGAGCAGGATGCCGCGGCGAGAAACCGGAGCCTTGAACGCGAGCCAGTACGCGAAGGGGATGGAGATGGCCAGACAGATAAGCGTGCCGACCACTCCCACCCACAGCGTGTTTTGGAACGTGGCAAAGAACGTCGGAGACAGCGCCTCGGCGTAGCGGTCGAAAGACAGTACGTCGTTGGCGTGGGTTCCGAAGATGCCGGGTTTGTAGCCGAAGCTGAACCACACCACGAGCGCGACGGGCGCGACGAAGAAGGCGAACAGCCACGCCCACGCGGGAATCGCGAGGGCGAAGCTCGGCAGCTTCATCCAGCGGGGGCGCCGTCGTGGTGCTTTCGGCGACGACGCCGTCTGGCGTTCGGTGAGAGTGGTCATCCTGGCTTCTCGATTAACGGTGCAGGCTAGGAGCCTGCAGCAACCTTGGTCTTGTCCCAGATCTCAACGATGCGCTGCTGCGCTTCGCTGATGGTCTGCGTGTGCATGGTCTTGATGGTCTCGTCGTCGAAGAACACGAGGTCGAGCATTTCGAGTTCTGCATCGCGAGCGAGGTCTTCAATTCCACTGGTTCCGGTCTGGTAGCCGGTGTAGTCGAGTTGGCGAACAGCAGCTTCGGGCGTGAGTACGTAGTTGATGAAAGCGTGAGCGGCTTCGGGGTTGGTGGCGCCCTCAGCGATAGCCCAGTTGTCCATCCAGAGCTCGGTGTCGGGCGAGCCGAGAACCCACTGCCAGCGCTCGGGCTCGTCGCTCTCCATGATGCCGAGGCGAGCATCGCCGTTCCAGCACTGCATCAAAATCTGCTGAGCCTGCGGGATGGCGGCGCCACCGGGGTAGGAGTCGAAAGCCGAGAGGTGCGGAGCGAGCTGCGTGGTGAGGAACTCTTCGGCAGCAGCGAGGTCAGCCTCGTCGGTGGTGTTCCAGTCGATGCCGTTGGCCCAGTAGTAAATGCCGAGCAGCGGAGCCGGGTCATCGAGAACAGACGTCTTGCCGCTCGCTTCGTTCTGGGCGGCGTCGATGAAGTCTTCCCACGAGGTGAGCTCGCGGGTGATCTTGGTCTTGTCGTAAACGAAACCGGTGGTGCCCCACGCCTTCGAGATGGAGTACTCGTTGTTCGGGTCCCAGTCGCGGCCCAAGAATGCAGGGTCAACATGCTTGATGTTGGGGATGAGGTCAAGGTTCAACGGGCTAAGCAGGCCGTTCTCGATCATCTGAGGAATGAACGGGCCGGTCGGAACCACGATGTCGTAGCCACTCGTGCCGCGAGCAGCAACGAGCTTGGAGATCAGCTCTTCGTTCGAGTTGAACGAGTCAAACGTCACGTTCGGGCCGAGGTCGGCCGTGAACTCGTTGACCAAATCCGGGTCGTCGTAGTCGCCCCAGCTGTAGACGGAAAGGCCGCCCTCGAGCGCACCACCCGTGGCCTGAGGAGCGGAGCCGGTGCCCGACTGAGGCGAGCATGCGGCAAGCAGAGCAGCGCCGGCGGTCGTGCCCGACAACGCCAAGAAGCGGCGGCGGTTGAGCTCAGACTTCATGACCTTTGTCGCGGCGGTCGAAGCGAGAATGCGAACGGGGTTTTCGTGTGACATCAGGTTGCTCCCTTAAAGCGAGATCGAGCTGGTTGGAGGGGCGGGGTTAGAAACGGCGCGGGCAATGTCGGCTTGAGCCTGAGTTGCTTGCTCGCTGGGGAAGAGATGAACCGAGGTGGCATTCCAGGTGCACACCACTGCGTCGCCGACGGCAAGGCGCGGGGCGGTCGGGCGCGGAACACGCGACAGCAGCGTCTGGCCGTCGCCGATCGAGACCAAGAACTGCAGCGTCTCACCCTGGTGAGAAACTCCGAGAACCTCGCCCGCGACCTGGTTCTCTGCAGTGGGGGCGGTGGCTGCGCTGGTGCCAGCGGTCGCGGTGACCGTGACGGCCTCCGGGCGAACAGCGGCTTGAGCATCCACACCAGCTTCGAGATCTGGATGCGGGATCACCGAACGCAGAACGCCGAACGGTGATTCCATCACGTTCAAGTCGCTCGTCATCATGCCCGGCAAGAAGTTCTGCTGGCCAATGAAGCCGGCGACGTAGGCGCTCGCGGGCGAGTCGTAGATCGAGTCAGCGTCATCCAGTTGCTCAATGCGGCCCTTGCGCATGATGGCGATGCGGTCGCTCATCGAGAGCGCCTCACCCTGATCGTGCGTCACGAAGATGAAGGTGATGCCGAGGCGCGACTGCAGAAGCTTGAGCTCGATCTGCATCTCTTCACGAAGCTGGCGGTCAAGCGCACCCAGCGGCTCGTCAAGAAGCAGAACGGCAGGGCGGTTGATGAGGGCCCGGGCGAGCGCGATGCGCTGCTGCTGGCCACCCGACAATTGCGTGGGCTTGCGGTCGGCGAACGTGCGCATCTGCACGAGATCGAGCGATTCGCTAACCCGCTCGCGAATTTCTGACTTAGGTGTGCCCTTTTGGCGAAGGCCGTAGGCCACGTTCTCGGCAACGCTCATGTGCGGGAAGAGAGCGTAGGCCTGGAACACCGTGTTGACGTTGCGTTTGTGGGGAGGAACGCCGACGACATCCTGACCAGAAATGTGGATGCTGCCCGAGGTCGGCTCTTCGAAGCCGGCGAGCATGCGCAGTGTTGTCGTCTTGCCGCAGCCCGAGGGGCCGAGCAGAGAGAGGAACTCTCCGGGGCGTACGTGCAAGCTGATGTTGTCGACAGCGACGGCGCCACCGAACTTCTTGGTCACGCCCTCAATAACAACGGAACCTTCAGGTTCGCTTGTGTTAGCCGCGTCTGCGTTCGCATGGTCCGCGGCTGAGCCAGCGGGCATGGTGTTTTGGGCTGAAACCGTCACGTTCTTGCGCACCTCCGAGTTCGCGAAAACTGATTCGCGAGTGACACGTAGTCAATCGGAAAACAGAGCGAAGTGCAACGGTTTGCATGGTTAAGATCGTGTTACGGAACGGATTTCGTTGTTTTTCGACGATTCCACGGTGCAAATCTAAGAATCCGCAATGAGGTCACACGGGCTGTTCACTCGTAGCGGCGGTGAATGAGGCGAGACAACACAATGGAACTGCGCGTGTTATCGATGTTGGTGGCGGTGCGAAGTCGCTCAAGGGCGACTTCAAGCGAGTGGATGTCGCGCGAACGCATATGAACGACAGCGTCGGCAGACCCACTGACTGTTCCGGCATCCACCACTTCGGGAATGGCGCTCAAGATGCGCTTGAGTTCGTGCGGAGCCACGTTGCCGCGGCAAAAGAGCTCGACATACGCCTCGGTGCCCATGCCGTCGATGGCCGGATCGACCTGCACTGTGAAGCCGCGGATGGTGCCATTGGCGACCAAGCGATCGACGCGCCGTTTAACTGCGGAGGCCGAGAGCCCCACCGCTTCCCCTATATCTCCATAGCCCGCGCGGGCATTGAGGCGGAGCATGTCGATGATTCCTGCGTCCAGCTTGTCCATTTATCCAGCGTACGGCGGATTGTTGTGCGCTGGCTAGGGTATGCGCGTAAATAGTGCGCAGATTGCGGAGACATTGCGGATAGGTGCGTGAAACACTGAGGCTATGACGATCACCGACACCGAATCGACCATGCCTGCACGCCAGGCCACCGCGAAGACCGTGCTGATGTGCCGTCCTGACTTCTTTACGGTCAACTACAGCATCAATCCGTGGATGAACCCCAACGAGCCCACCGACACTAGCCTCGCTGTGAAGCAGTGGCAAACGCTGTACGACACCTACATTGACCTCGGTTTCACCGTCGAGCTCATCGACCCCATCGACGGCCTGCCCGACATGGTTTATGCCGCCAACGGTGGCTTTGTGATTGACGGCAAAGCCTACGGCGCCCTCTTCACCTACGACGAGCGCAAAGCTGAAGGCCCCGCCTACATGGACTGGTTCGGCGCTAACGGCCTCGAGGTCGCTTCTCCCCAGAACGTTAATGAGGGTGAGGGTGACTTTCTCCTTGTGGGCGACAACATCCTTGCAGGCATGGGCTTCCGCACCTCGGTCGAAAGCCACCGCGAGCTAGCAGAACTCTCGGGCCGCAACGTTGTCTCCCTCAACCTCATCAACCCGAGTTTCTACCACGTCGACACGGCCATCGCGAAGCTCGACGAAACCAACATCGCCTACTTGGAGAGCGCCTTCGACGAGCCCTCCCTAGAAAAACTCCGTGCGCTGTATCCCGACGCCATTCTCGCCAGTGAAGAGGATGCGGCAGTGCTCGGACTCAACTCGTACAGCGACGGCTATAACGTCGTTATCGCTGCCCGCGCCAAAGACTTCGAGCGTCAGCTCAAGGAACACGGTTACAACCCCATCGGCGTCGACCTCTCCGAGCTGCTGCTCGGCGGCGGCGGCGTGAAGTGCTGCACCCTGGAACTTCGCCGCTAAGCGCGTTCGCTAGCTTTCTTCGCAGATAACGACGGGGATGTCGCGCGTGGTCTTGGCCTGGTACTCGGCGTAGCGGGAGTTGGCGGCCACAATCTGAGGCCACAGCTCGGCCTTCTCAGCGGGGCTGGCGGTATGAGCATGCACGGGGAAAGTGCGACCCCGCACGGTGAGTTCAGCATCCGGATTCGCCTGCAGGTTGCGGTACCAGAGCGGGTCGCGGTCGTCCCCACCCTTGGAAGCGACGATGACCCAACGCCCGTTGCCGTGCACGGGAGCGGTCAGCATGGTCGACCGGCGGATGCCCGACACCCGGCCCGTGGTGTGAAGCTCGAGTGAGGGCATGCCCCCGAGGGTCCAGCCGAGGCGCCCGCCCGAGCCGGCGAGGATCGTGCGGTGCACGCCGTTCATGAGTTTCATGCCGAGGTCGCTGAGGCGGTTGCTGGTGCTCATCTCTCTATTGTTGCGTGATGCGCTGGAGAAAGAGTCTGCGTAAAGTCAGAAGATGCCTTCGCTACGCTCGCGGGTGGTGGCTCGGGATATCGACGAGCCGCACCGCAAAACGACTCCGCTTGAGCTGCTCTTTGACCTGACCTTCGTGGTCGCGGTCGCCTCGGTAGTGCGACAGCTGACGCACTCCGTCGAAGTGGGGCACGCTTTCGAAGCCATCGGGCCATTTCTCATGGTCTTCTTCTCCATTTGGTGGGCGTGGAACCAGTTCACCTGGCTAGCGTCGGCGTACGACACGGATGACGTTCCCTACCGCCTGTTCACGATGCTGCAGATGGGCGGCATCCTCGTACTCGCCGCGGGAATTCCGATGGCGTTTGACGACGGCAACTTCGCGGCCGTCACCGTCGGCTACTTGATTCTGCGGATCGGGCTAATCGCGACCCTGCTGCGGGCGGTTAAAGATGACCCCGAAACGCGCGCCACCGCGGGGCGCTATGCGCTGGGCATCGGAATCGTGCAGGTTGGATGGCTGTTGCGACTGCTGCTTCCCGCCGAGCTGGCCATGGTGTCGTTCGTGATCATCGTGCTTGCCGAACTGGCCGTGCCGCTCTGGGCCGACCGCGCACAGCGACTGTCGTGGCATCCGCATCACATTGCCGAACGCTATGGAAAGTTCACCATTCTGGTGCTCGCTGAGAGCGTGTTGGCTTCGACAATTGCGGTGCAGGAAGCGCTCGAGGATGGCTTGTCACCGGCGCTCATCGTTGCTTCCGTCGCGGGGCTTGTGCTGCTGTTCGCGCTGTGGTGGCTGTACTTCTCTGAACCGGCTGCCGAAGGGCTCGAGAATAAACGCGAGCGGTACCTGTTCTGGAACTACGGTCACTACTTCTTATTCGCGGCGCTCGCCGCTGTCGGGACCGGCATCGAAGTGTCGGTGCGAGCGGTCACGACAGACCTCGAGTCGAGCGAGCTCGTGGTGGGTTACTCACTGGCACTGCCCGTCGCACTCTTCATTCTGCTGTTGTGGCTGCTGCACGCGCCCATGGTGGAGCGGGTGTCGATTCCGCGATCGGCAACCGTCGTTGCGGTGCTCGTGATGCTGGCGCTGCCGTTCACGGCATCCGTTATCGGCACGATCGGGGTGGCCGTGGCTATCGCGGTGGTCTCGGTAATTCTGCTGGCGGTCGCACTACTAACGGGACGCATGCGCGCAGCAAAACTTGAAGCCAAGCAGGACTAGCAAAGAGAGGGCGGAACACGATGTTTGCTCCGAAAGATGCATTCTCGGGATTCAGCGTCAACGATCTGGAGGCCGCTGCGGCCTTCTACCGTGACAGCCTCGGCCTCGCGGTCGCCGATGGCGGGATGGGCACGCTGCGGCTCACGCTGCCTGGCGGAGCCGAGGTGACCATTTACCCGAAAGAGAACCACGAGCCAGCGAGCTTCACCATCCTGAATTTTGCGGTCGACGATGTCGAAGCTGCCGTCGATGCGCTCAACGAGCGTGGCGTGGTCACCAAGATCTACAGCGACGACGACCTTATGGGCGGCATGGGCACTGACGCGAAGGGCATCATGCGCGGGCACGGGTCTGAGATTGCGTGGTTCAAGGATCCGGCTGGCAACGTGCTCTCGGTTATTAAGGCGTAGCGGGGCGATGGGCGCGGGTGTCGTGCCGCGGCGCGGTAGCGTGAACCCATGACGGTACTCACCCCAGCACTGCTCAACCGCATCCGCTCGCGCGCCGAACGCTACGACCGCGAGAACCTCTTCTTCACCGAAGACCTGCAAGAGTTGCGTGCCGTCGGCTACCTGAAGCCGCGCAGTCTGCGTGAGCTGTCGGATGACCAGCGCCTGCTTGCCGCGTACGCTCCGGCCACGGCGCTCGCCATCAACATGCACCTCGTGTGGATCGGTGTCGCCTGGGCCCTGCGCGAGCGCGGCGACTCGAGCCTCGACTGGTTGTTGGCGGATGCCGAAGCCGGCGAAGTCTTCGCCTTCGGCTTGAGTGAACCCGGCAACGATCTCGTCATGTGGGACTCGCTCACCACCGCCGAAACTGTCGAAGGCGGTTACGCCTTTACGGGCACCAAAATCTTCACCTCGCTGTCTCCCGCGTGGACCCAGTTGGGCCTCTTCGGCAAACACACCGCCGACGATGGCACTGAAACCCTCGTGCACGGTTTCATCTCTCGCGATGAACCCGGCTGGCGTTCGCTCGGCGACTGGGACACCCTCGGCATGCGCGCCACCCAAAGCCACACGACGGTGTTGGATGGCGCCTTCGTTCCCGCGAATCGCGTCGCCCGCGTGCTGCCCGTCGGCCCCAACGCCGATCCGTTCATCTTCGCGGTGTTCGCCAACTTCTTGCCGCTCATCGCCTCCGTCTATGCGGGGCTCGCCGACCGCGCCCTCGAACTCGGCGTCGAAGCACTGCAGCAGCGCAGCTCGGCTATCAGTGGAGAGGCGTACTCCGAGCATCCGGATCTGCGCTGGCGCATGGCGGATGCCGCCCTTGCGCTCGATGCGATCGAACCCCAACTGCACAGTGTCCTCGATGACGTTGATGGACTCGTGGATCATGGGGCTGGCTGGTTCCGCAAGCTGACCGGTGTGAAGCACCGCAGCATCGAAACCGCACGCCACGTTGTCGACCAGGTGATGCGCTCAGCCGGGGGCGGAGCCTTCCGCAGCACGAGCGAACTCGCGCGCCTGCAGCGCGATGTGCTCGCCGGCATCTACCACCCCTCGAACCCGGAATCGGTGTACAAGACGGTCGCGAGCGACCTATTCGCGAGCGACCTATTCGCGAGCGACCTATTCGGGAGCTAGCCGCCGTTGACGGCGATGCTCACCCCGCCCACGAGCGCAAGAACGACTAGGACGCCGCCGAGCGAGATCGCGATCCGCGGTCGCTTGCCCAGCACTAGGTAGTACAGCGCGGTCGCGATCGGGGCGGTCCACGCTCCAGCCGCGATCATGAACATGCCCAGGAAGACGGGAGTGTCTAGGTGGGTTATGAGACCAGCAACAAGAACCGCGAGACCGGGCACGATCCCGAAGAGTGGGCTCAGTGCGATGAATAGCGCGGTGGGGAGTGCGCGAGCGGGCACCCGTGTGCTCAGCCACAACCACAATGGCACACCGAACAGGGTCGCTACCGGGAGGCCCACCGCCGTTGCTCGGGCGAAAGCGTGCAGCAGCTCTGAGCCGGTCGAGCCGTAATAGGGAGTCCCCAGCACTACGAGCGCAGTGCCCAGAGCCAATGCCACCGCAACACAGCTGAGGATGGCGGCGATGTCCTTGATGTTTCGCTGTGGGTGCACTCTCTAAGATTTCTTTGTCCCGCGTCGATGCTGCCAGATAAGCACTAACCCCAAGGCGAACGTAACGAGATGAGCAAGAACCCCCAATGTCGTCAGGCTGTCCGTTAGCACTCGCATGAGAAGAAGGATCAGCGAGCCAGCAGCAACAATCACGCCGCTCCAGAAGAGGGCTGCCGTAGTTCTCGTATTGCTCGTCATCGCATCCCCCGGAAACCATTCTGAAAAACGACGTTGTCTCAATGGTAGCTATCGAAGCCGTTCGCCACGTGCGCGCGCAACCACGCTAGACCCAAGCGACCTGATTGCGCGCCCCGAGCCGCAAGCTCACATCGTCGTCGCGACGCTCATCGTCGTGGTGGCTGACGAGCACCACGATCTTGTCGGCGAGAGCCGTGCGCAGGTCGGTGATGAGCTGCTCGGCGCTCGCGGCATCCAAGTGGGCGGTCGGTTCGTCGAGCAGCACGACATCCGCCCGCGTCAGCAGGGTGCGCGCAACAGCCAGGCGTTGACGCTCACCGCCCGAGAGGCTTTCGCCCGCTGAACCGACACGAGTGTCGAGGCCGCGATCGAGCGAATCGAAGAGCGGACCAAGGCCCACCTGGCGCAGCACTGCAATGAGCTCCTGCTCGGTCGGCTGGTCGTCGTGAGCCCGGCCCAACAACAGGTTCGCGCGGATCGTTGAATCGAAGAGGTGCGACTCCTGCGGGCACCACGTCACCGCCGCGCGCAGTTGCTCGGGCGACAGCTCGCGCGCATCCACACCATTGAGGCTCCACGAGCCAGCGGCCGCCGGAAGATACCCGAGCAGCGCCGCCAACAACGTCGACTTGCCCGCGCCCGAAGGCCCTTCCACGACAAGCCACTCGCCGCGCTCCACGCGAGCGGTCACGCCCGAGAACGCGAGCGTCGGGCTCGAAGGCCAGCGGATGCCGAGCTCCCGCAATTCAAGAACAGTCACGTCACCAAGGGGCTGGTCTGCGTTCGCGGCAACAGCATCAGCACGCTCAACATCCGCGCGCTCAACCCCCGCCGTAACCCCGCGCACCTTTGCCAGCGCGGCGCTGAGCGCCGGCCACTGCTGCACCGAGTCGACGAACGCGATCAGCGAGTCCACGAGGCCGATGGGGATGAGCACGAGCACCGCGACGATACCGATGGGGAGGGTGCCGGCGACGACGGCGGGCGCGGCGACGGGCAGCATCGCGACGGCGGTGACCGAGCAAGCGAGCACGACGACGGCGTTGCCGATTCCGAGGGCGCGGGCGCTGCGGCGGGAGAGTGCTCCGGCTTCGGCGTCGATGTGATCGAGGCGGGCGAGCATCCGCCCACCAACACCGTTGGCGCGCAGGTCAGTTGCGGCTCCGGTCATGGCGGCGAAGGCGCGAACGACGCGCGACTGCACTTCGGCGATGCCGTTGGCGGCCGAGCGGTCCACGATCACGGCAATAATCGGCGCCGCCACAAGCCCAACGGCGAGACCGGCGAGCAACACAGGTACGGCAGGGGCGTGCAGCAAACCCACCGCGATCAGGGCCGCGAGCGAGGTGCCGAGCGCAACAGCGGGAGGCAGCACGACGCGGGGAACGAGATTGCGAACCCGGTCAGACGCCGCAACGAGGTAGTCGAGAGCGACTCCGCCATTGGCGAGAGCGCGCGAGCCCAGAGCGCGTGCGCCGAGACCGTTCCACAGGGCGACCCGCAGCTCGATGACCGAGCCGAGCACAGCGCGGTGGGTGGCGAGGCGTTCGGCGTAGCGCAGTGCCGCGCGACCGATTCCGAAGAACCGCACGCCCACAATGGCGACGAGCAAGAACATGATCGGCGGCTGCTCGCTGGCCCGCACAATCAACCAACCCGAGAGGGCGGTGAGGGAGAGAGCGAAGAGGCTCGCGCCCGTGCCGAGAGCGATCGCTCCGACGAGGGTTCCGAGCGACGGGCGTACAAACTCGAGCAGGCTGGCGAGAGTCGCGCGGGTGGTTCGAGGCGCGTCGAGAGCGTCAGCATCCACGTCGCCGTCAACAGTCAGCGGGTCAACGCGAGCCTCGACAGCGCGGGTCCCGCCCGAAGCGCCCACTGCCACAACCTGATCGGCCAACGCGGCGATTCCCGTTTCGTGCGAAGCAACGAGCACTGTCACGGGACGACCGCGAAGCTCAGCAAGCGCTGCTTCAACCCGGGCAGCGGATGCCGGATCCAAGTGAGCGGTCGGCTCATCGAGCAGCAACAGGGTGGCGCCCGCTTCGACGCGCAGCAGTCCGCGCGCGACGGCGATGCGGCGCAACTCGCCGGGGCTCACCTGACGCGGGTCGGCATCCGTGACACCGGTGAGACCGAGGTCAAGCAGCACCGAACGAATGGCTTTCTCGTCGTTGCTGTACAGGCGAAGCTCGTCGAGCACGCTGTCAGCAACGGTGTGCGGATGCTGCGGAACCCACGCCACGCGGGAAACGTCGATGCCCCACACGCTGCCGCTGCTGGGCTCGCGATTGCCCGCGAGCACTTCGAGAACACTGGATTTTCCGCTACCGCTGGGCCCATCGAGAGCCGTGATGGTGCCGGGGGTGGCACGAAAACTGAGCTTGTCCACTGCGGGCCGCGCACGACCCTCATAAGAGATGCTGAGGTCGACGACCCGGAAGCCGCCGGCACTCTGGCGGTGTTCTCGAGAGCGCGGTGCATCAATGATCGCGCGGGCGCGGCGCAGGGCCGTGAGCCCGTTCTCGGAGGAGTGGAACGCGGAGCCCAGCTCGCGGAAGGGGGCGAAACACTCGGGCGCGAGCACGAGGGCGATGAGGCCGACGGTGAGGGAGAGCTGACCATCCACGAGCCGAACGCCGACGAAAACAGCGACGACTGCAACCGAAATAGTGGCGATAAGTTCTAGAACGAGAGCGGAGAGGAACGCGGTGCGCAGGGTCTCCATAGTCTTGGTGCGGTTCTCGGCAGAGATCGCGCGCAGTGCCTTCGACTGCTCAGCAACACGGCCCAGACCAACCAGCACCGGGAGGCCGCGGGCCAACTCAACGAGGTGGTCGGAGAGGCGTTCGAGGCTCGCGCTCGCTGCCTCGGCACGCTCGCGCGTGTGCCCGCCCACAAGAATCATGAACACCGGCACGAGCGGAACGGTGAGCACAATGATGAGCGCGCTCACCCAGTCGACCGAGAGGATGCGGGCGCCAATCAGAAGCGGAACCGTTGCGGTCGTGACGATCGCCGGCAATACCACGCGGAAGTAGTTGTCGAGCTCGTCGAGCCCCACCGTCGCAATCGCGGTGCTCGCTCCCGAGCGGGCGTCGGAACCGGTGAGTACTCGCTCCGCGAGTTCGTGGCGCAGAGACTCCTTGGCGCCGAGCGCGGCGCGGGTCGCGAAACTCTCTGTAGCCCAGGCGGTAGCCGCGCGGAGAAGGCCGGCTGCAATACCCAGAACGATCGCGAATTGCCAGGCTGCGGCATCCGCTTCAATAACGCCGACGACACCGCGAGCGACAGCCTCGGCCATAAGCACGAGGGCCAACCCCTTGAGGGAAGCCAGCAACCCCAGCCCGAACAGTGTGTGCACACCGCCCGGGCCGAAGCCTGCTGCGAGTCGTTCCTGGAGTTTGGCTCTCATGCCCTCCATCGTGCCCTAGCTAGCTGAAGACGAGGGGGTGCTGGCTGATGAAGCCGGGGCAACCGCGGGCTTCACAATGTGAGCCTTGGGGATGTGCTTGTCGCTCAGACGGTTGCGGAATACCCAGTACGTCCAGCCCTGGTACACGAGCACCAGTGGCAGACCGAAGGCGGTCACGATGCTCATAACGCCGAGCGTATATTCGCCACTCGCCGCGTTGGAGATCGTCAGGTTGAACGCGGGGTCGATCGTCGACGGCAGCACTACGGGGTAGACCGCGGCGAAGATGGATGACGCACCAGCGACCAAGAATGCTGCGATACCCGCAAAGGCCCAGCCTTCACGCCCGGCTCGCGCACTGATCCAGCCGAAGACGACCGCGATCACCGCGACAACAACGAGCGCCCAGGTGATGAGAGTGCCGTTCTGGAACTGAATGATCAGCACCCACGCCACGATCGGTAGCAGAGCAACGGGGCTCCAGCGCACGACGAACTTGCGGGCACGAACGCGCACGTCGCCATCGGTCTTGAGTCCGAGGAAGACGGAGGCGTGCACGAGCGCAAAGCCGACAACCGCGAGTCCGCCGAGTACGGCATAGGGAGTGAACCAAGCGAAGGCACCGCCGACGCGGTCACCGTTGGCATCGATCGGGAGTCCCGTGGTGGTCAGCGCGAGCGCTGCACCGATGCCGAAAGCGGAACCGAGCGAGCCGAGCCCGAGAGCGCGATCCCACCACATGCGCCACTTGTCGGTGGAGCCCTTGCCGCGGTACTCGATGGCAACGGCGCGGAAGATCAGGCTCACGAGCACAATCGTCAGCGGGATGTAGAGCGCCGAGAAGAGCGATGCATACCAAAACGGGAATGCAGCGAACGTCGCGGCACCGGCCGTGATCAGCCAGACCTCGTTACCGTCCCACACCGGGCCGATGGCATTGAGCATGAGGCGACGTTCGCGGTCTTTGCGAGTGCTGAAGAGCAACAGCATTCCGACGCCGAGGTCGAAGCCTTCAAGAAGGAGGTAGCCGATCCACAAAGCGGCGATCGCGATAAACCAGAGTGTTGGAAGATCCATGAGTAGCTGCCCTTCTGCTTAGTAGGCGAACGCGAGAACGTCGTCGCGCTTGTCTGGTTTATTGGGATCGTCAGGGTCGCTGCCGTCGTCTTCCGGATGCCCGAGCTCAGGCATCGCTGAGGCAACGCCACCGCGCACGTACTTGACGAGCAGCTTGATTTCGAAGACGAGAAGGAACGCGTAGACGAGAGCGAGGGAGACGAGGGAGAAGATGATCTCTTCGCCGCTGACACCGGGGGATACCGCCGCCGCCGTGAACATGAAGACCCCGTCAACGCCACTGGGGTTGGGGTTGGGAACAACGACGAATGGTTGGCGACCCATCTCGGTGAAGACCCATCCAGCGATATTGGCGCCGAACGGAGCCGCGATACTGAGCAGAGCCGTACCCATGAGGAACTTGGACTTCGGAACCGTGCCCTTGCGGACCATCCACAGGGTGAGGGCGGCGAAGGCGGCAGCGAGCATTCCGAAGCCGATCATCAGGCGGAAGCCCCAGTAGGTGACCTCCATAAGCGGCAGATAATCGATCTCCTGGCCGGCGCGCTCGCCGTACAGCGGGTCATCGGGAAGGTTGGTGCCGTACAGCTCCTGATACTGAGGGATGAGGGTGTTCACGCCCTGAATTTCAGTATCGAAATCGCCATGAGCGAGGAAGGAGAGCAAGCCGGGGATCTCGATAAGTCCCACGACATCTTCACAGTCTTGGCCTCCGAGGGGGCCAATCGAGAGCACCGAGAAGCTCGTGCCGTCGTAGCACGCAGCCTCTGCCGCTGCCATCTTCAAAGGCTGTTGCTCGAACATGAGCTTGGCCTGGAGGTCGCCCGTGATCGCTACTCCACCGAAACCGACGATAGCGATTACAGCACCAACGCGGATGCTCGTGATCCAGACCGAGTGGTCCTTGCGGTCGCGGCCAGGGATGCTGGCATTCTCGCCGACGACGACACGGCCCGTGGTGTCCACGGTGTCGATTCCATCGTGACGGCGCTGCCAGAGTTGGTACCAGGAGATGCCGACGACGAAGCCGGCGCCGACAGCGATGGCTCCCATGATCGTGTGGGAGTAAGCGGAGAGGGCGGTGTTGTTGGTGAGCACAGCCCACACGTCAGTCATGACGGGGCGACCGTCGATGAGTTCAACACCGACGGGGTGCTGCATCCACGAGTTGGCAACGATGATGAAGAAGGCGGAGACGACAGAACCGGCGACGGCGATCCACAGGGTGGCGAGGTGGAGCTTCTTGCCGAGGCGATCCCACCCGAAGATCCAGAGGCCGAGGAAGACGGATTCGAAAAAGAAGGCGAGGAGGCCTTCCATGGCGAGTGGGGCGCCGAAGACATCGCCGACGTAGCGGGAGTACTCGCTCCAGGCCATGCCGAACTGGAACTCCTGCACGAGGCCCGTGGCCACACCCATGATGAAGTTGATGAGGTACAACTTGCCCCAGAACTTGGTCATGCGCAGCCACTTCTCGTCGCCGGTGCGCACCCACTGGGTTTGCATGAGCGCGACGACAGGGCCGAGGCCCAACGTGAGCGGAACCATGATGAAGTGGTAGACGGTGGTGATGCCAAATTGCCATCTGGCGATTTCTAGGGGGTCCACTCCTGGCCTTTCCGTGGCGGGTGACGCTGTAGTTCTACGTTCTGTAGAACCGCTGTGTATACATTTCTACACCCTCGTAGAAACTATTTCTACTTAGGGTAGAATTAGTTCCATGAACTCCCTCGGTGAACTCGAACGCAGCGTCATGGACCTGCTGTGGGCGAGCGCCGAAAGCAAGTCGGCATACGATCTTCAGGCGCAACTGGCCGGCACCGACGGTACGGGACGCGAGCTGGCAGCGACCACGATTTTGACCGTGCTCTCACGACTTGAAAAGAAAAACTTCGTCGTCCGCGAACGCGATTCGCGGCCGCACCGTTACCGCGCTGCAGCCCGTCGCGAAGTGCATATGGCCGACCTCATGCACGAAGTGCTTGGTGGGGCAAACGACCGCACCGCTGTGCTTGAACGCTTCGTCGGGCAAGTCTCCAAGGAAGAAGCTGAAACTCTCCGCCGCATTCTCGCCGGACGCTAGCCGTGGTCGTCGCCGCGATAACTCTCGGGGTCATCGCCATCCTCTTGGCGTGGCCGGTGCCCGCCGTCCTTCCGGGAGCACGATGGGCCTACCGTCGACCCGCACTCGGGCTGCTGGTGTGGCAACTCGTCGCCCTCATCGGTGGCGTCAGCATGATTGGTTCTCTCGTGCTGTTGGGCGCCGCGACCTTCGCGACCGACCTCCCGGATGCCGCAACCGGCATGTGGCGCTTCGTCACCCATAACGAACTTCCCGACGGCTCCTCGGTGTGGTCGTTGCTCGCCCTCTCTGGGGCGCTCTTCCTCACCGCACATCTATTGCTCAACCTGCTCGTCACTGTCGTCTACGCCGAACGAGAGCGCTCTCGCCACTCGCAACTCATCACGCTTTTGAGCGAGCCGATGACTGACCGCCCCGGCACGCGCCTTATCGACACCCCGGCACCGGTCGCGTATTGCCTTCCGGGGGCGCTCACCTCCATCACCGTCTTGAGCGCCGGTCTGCTGCAGTTGCTCGACGAAGAAGAACTCCAGGCGGTGATCGAACACGAACGCGCTCATGTGCGCTTGCGCCACGACATCGTGCTGATCTTCTTCACCGCGTGGAAGCTGTCGTTGCCGTGGCTTCCCACGGCGCGAAACGCGTCTCGCGAAGTCGCGCTCCTGCTGGAGATGCACGCGGATGACAACGCTCTGAAAGATGTCAGCCGCGGCAGTCTTGCCCGCGCCATCACGGTGGTGGCTGAGGGCGGAGCCCTCCCGCAGCGCAGCGAGCTTTCCGCCGCTATGCCCGAATCGACGCCTCAAGAACTGCGCGCTCGGCTGCTGCGGCTCGCCTAGAGCCCGACGCGGGCAGCGACGTGCAGTGTGGCCCCGAGCGGGTTGTGATTAGTTTTCATGCACCGCCGCTGTGCTTATTTAAGGCGAACTAGTCCGCCTTAATGACGACTAGTCTGGCCCCCATTTGGGGTCTAGCGTTCAAGTAGAGAGAAAGTCTCAGGCTTTTTCTCACGCTACACAGTCGCACTAACCGGCAGAACTGAAAGCACGGGGGCAATCATGAACAGGAAAATATTCGGGTGGGTAGTCGTTCTTCTGGCGAGCCTTACCGCCGCCGCGGCGGCCACCGTCTGGCTGATCGCGGCAGGCGCCGGCCTTGACTTAGCCGCGGGTATCCCGCCGCTTCCCGCCGTGGTCTTGGGTATTTCGGCTGTGATGGCGATCGTTGCGAGCTTCGCGCTCATTCGGGCCGAGCTGCCACCGCACCGCTCCCACATGCGCGCGACGTACATCTCGCATCGCACCGGAGCGGCTTAAGCTCGACCGCCTGTCAGCACGCCCACGGCGAGCCCCGTGAGCGGTCGTTTAGTTGGTCACCTTCGGCCCGCGCGGGAACGCGAGCGGCAGCGTGAGCAATGAGATGGCGGCGGCAACCAACACGGCGGGCGGGAACGAGAACGCGGTGGCGAGGGTTCCAATGAGAACTGAGCCGAGGGCGGTACCGAGGTCGAAGCCGATGTTCCAGGCGGCGCTGGCGGTGCCGTACTGCTTGCGTTGCACCGCGGCCAGAGAGATGACGAGCGTCAGGTTTTGTAGGCCACCGTACGCGATGCCGAGCAGCGTCATGCCGATGAGGAAGAGAAGGATGCCGGTGGCGTCGGGGTCTTGAACGGCGGCGGCGATCGCCAACAGACCAACTACCGAGATCAGGACGAGGGGCCAGAGGAACCGTTCGGCACCGAAGCGGTCGGAGATTCCGCCAATCGCCCAGCGAACGACGGCGGCGCTCAGGGTGAGCAGCGCGAGGGCTCCCGCCGTAGCGCCGGGCGAGGAGCTCATTTGCGGGGCGAAGGTAAGCAGTGCGCCACCGGCGAGGGTGACGCCGCTGAGCAGCATCATCGGGCGCAGGAGGCTGATCGCAAGCGAGCGGCGTTCTGACTTTCCGCCATCGACGGAGATGATCGGTGTCGCGTCGGTGGAGGGGAGAAGGTCGCGAGCAGCGGCCTGCTCGCGAAGCACACGCGCGAGGCGTGGGGCAGAACTTATGCCGAGCAGGGGAAGGGCGCCAATCACGAAGACCGCCCAGAACCCGACGGTGTCGGCGAGAAACGATGAGGTTGGCACGAGAATGATCTGCGGAACAGCGATCGCAGCGCCGTAAATTCCGACGGCGGCACCATGTTGGGTGCGGTCGACGAGGTTTGCCACCACCGTGGAACCGGTGACGGTCAGGATGCCGAAGCCGATTCCGCGCACGGCCGAGATCGCGAGAATCCACGCGAGTTGATCTGAGATGAAGAGCAAGAGCGCGGGGGCGCCGAGAAGGGCAAGCCCGACCGCCAGCACGCGGCCGGTACCGAAATGGTCGAGCAGGCGCGGCACAAACGGTTGCGTCATGACCGTCACGATCAACAGGAGACCGTTGACCAGCCCGGAACCTGCCTCCGTGGCGCCACCCTGAACGGCCCACAAAGGAACGACGGGAATCAGCGCAACAAAGCCTCCGAAACCTGCGGCCGTGAGCACCAACAGAGCTGGTATTCCGGGTGCCCGCCAGACGGGAGGAGGGGCATCGACAGAGTTCTGAGTCACGATGCTTAACCCTATGCCCCACCGGGTCTCAACCGACCGAGGTCGACGCCGAAACCCGGCGGGGGTAGAGAACTCGCGCGGCAGCCCACCACAACCTGCGGCACGAGTGGCCTTACTTCTTTGCGGAAGCCTTCGTTGTGGCTGGCTTCTTCGCTGCGGTCGACTTTTTCGGTGCAGCCTTAGCTGTCGCTGCCTTGGCAGGTGCAGCCTTCGCCGCGGCCGGAGCGGACGCGGCAGTCTTGCGAGGCGCAGCACGCTTAGCGGGAACCGCAGCGGCGGCGCTTGGCGCGACGGCTCGGGGTGCCAAGCGCTGCAGTTGAGTGACGTGCTTGGGCTCGAGTTCTTCGATGCTCGTGACTTCGAGCAGCTTCATGGTGCGCACGATCTGGTCCGAAAGGATCTCAATGGTGCGGTCGACGCCCTCGCGACCTCCGGCCATGAGGCCATAGAGGTAGGCACGGCCGATGAGCGTGAACTTGGCACCGAGCGCCATCGAGGCTACGACATCCGCACCGTTCATGATGCCGGTGTCGACCATTACCTCAACGTCGTTACCGACCTCGCGGGCGACCTCGGGCAGCAGGTGGAAGGGGATGGGCGCGCGGTCGAGCTGGCGGCCACCGTGGTTCGAGAGCAGGATGCCGTCGACGCCGAGGTCGGCAAGGCGCTTCGAGTCTTCAAGGTTCTGTACTCCCTTGATCACGATCTTGCCCGGCCACATGGCACGGATAATCTCGAGGTCTTCGTAGTTGATCGACGGGTCCATGGCGGAGTCGAGCAGTTCGCCAACAGTGCCGCCGGTGGTCGCGAGGGATGCGAACTCAAGCGGGGGAGTCGTGAGGAAGTCGAACCACCACCACGGGCGCGGGATGGCATTGAGGATCGTGCCCGCGGTTAGCTGGGGCGGAATCGAGAAGCCGTTGCGCTTATCCCGCAGGCGCGCTCCGGCGACCGGGGTATCGACGGTGAACATGAGGGTGTCGTAGCCGGCGGCGGCGGCGCGCTCGACGAGGCCGTATGAGATCTCGCGCTCGCGCATCACATACAGCTGGAACCAGTTGCGACCGTTCGGGTTTTCGGCCTTCACATCTTCGATGGATGTCGTGCCCAGCGTCGACAGCGTGAACGGAATGCCTGCTGCCGCTGCTGCGCCCGCGCCGGCAATTTCGCCCTCAGTCTGCATGAGGCGAGTGAACCCCGTGGGGGCGATACCGAAGGGCATCGCGGAGGTGCCGCCGAGAACCTGGGTGGTGGTGGACACGTTGGAGGCATCACGAAGGATCGAGGGGTGAAACTCGATGTCTTCGAAGGCCTGGCGCGCCCGGCTCAGCGAGATTTCGCCTTCGGCCGAGCCATCCGTGTAGTCGTAGGCAGCTTTGGGGGTGCGGCGCTTCGCGATGTCTTTGAGGTCGTAGATCGTGAGGGCGCTGTCGAGGCGGCGCTTCTTGCCGTTGAGCTCAGGAGCCTTGAACTTCATTAGCTTCGCGAGCTCTACGGGGTTCGGAAATTGACGCTTAACCATGAGGTGCCTTAGTTGTTGGTGTCGAGGTTGGTGTCGGTGTCGAGGTGGGTGAGGAGGCGATCGCGCGCCCCCAGAATGTGGTCGCGGGTGAGGCGCTCTGCCGTCGCAGCATCCCCGGCTGTGATGGCATCGAGGATGCCCTGGTGTTGTTCGGCCACCTCGTGAGCGGTGATGAGCTGGGCAGATTGAACCTGCCCAATGCACAGCTCGACTTCACCCATGAGCAGTTCGTGCAGGCGAGTGAGGCGTGAGCTGGGCTGACCGGCGACGAGCGCGCGGTGAAACTGGATGTCGTGGTGCGCGAAATCTTCGGTGGCAGTGAGCGCCCGATGGGCCGCCAGCGCTTCGGCCGGAATCGCGCCGGCCTCGGCTAGCGCCACCATCGCGGCCGTCTCAACGACAGCACGAGTATCAAAGAGGTCGAGCACGTCGTCGTAGCTGAGTTCGGGCACGCGCGCGGCGCGGTGGGCTTCGCGGCGCAGGATGCCGTCGGCAACGAGACGATCAATCGCAATGCGGGCGGTCGGGCGGGCGACACCGAACCGGAGGGCGACGGCGGACTCGGTGATGGCAGAGCCGGGGGCGTCGCGCTGGGCGATGATGTCGGCACGAAGTTTTTGGGCAACGGTGTCGGGAAGCACTGCGGCGTTCTCGATCATGGTTGCTCCTTCGGCGCTGACGGGGATTGTCAGACAATCTAACAGAATGTAAGACAAAGTGAAATAGGCCCCTGCTACATTGGCGACGTATGTTTTCGTGCGCAACAAAGGAGCTGGCATGACAAAGCAAGTGGCATGGGGAATTCTGGGCACCGGGTGGATCGCTACCCTTCAAACCAGTGACCTGAACGAGCACGGCCACAAGGTCGTCGCGGTCGGATCACGCACTCAAGAGTCGGCCGACAAGTTCGCTGCCGAATACGGCATCCCGACCGCTCATGGCAGCTACGAAGACCTCGTTGCTGACCCCAACGTCGACGCCATCTATGTCGCGACGCCGCACCCCTTCCACGAAGAGCACGCCCTGCTCGCGCTCAATGCCGGCAAGCATGTGCTCGTCGAGAAGGTCTTCACGATGAACGCGGCCCAGGCCGAGAATGTCGTGGCGCGAGCATCCGAACAGGGACTCGTCGTTCTTGAAGCCATGTGGACGCGCTACCTGCCGCACATGGTGCGCATCCGTGAGCTCATCGCCGAAGGCGCGCTCGGAACGATCCGCAGCGTGATCGCAGACCACAACCAGAACCTGCCCAGCGATCCGCTGCACCGCATCAACAACCCGCTGCTGGGTGGCGGCGCACTTCTCGACCTCGGTATTTACCCGGTGTCATTCGCGTACGACATTCTGGGGGCGCCGTCGAGCATCGTGGCCGTGGCCACCAAGACGGGTACGGATGTCGACCGCCAGACCTCGATGATCTTCAGCTACGGCACCGAAGCTCAAGCAGTGCTGCAGACGACGCTCGACCTCGCCGGCCCCACGCGCGCCGTGATTGTCGGCACGGAAGGCCGCATCGAAATCGATGAGACCTTCTACGCCCCCACGACGTTCACGCGCTTCGACGGCGAGGGCAACCTTGTCGAAGAGTTTGACGGCAGCACCACCGGTCGCGGCATGCAATTCCAAGCCGCCGAACTTGAGCGCCTCGTCGCTGCGGGCGAACTGACCAACGAGATCCTCTCGCCGAGCGAGAGCATCGAGATCATGCACACGCTCGATGAGATTCGTCGCCAAATCGGGCTCACGTACCCGATGCTCGACGAGGGCTAACACGCGCTAACCCGGATCGCGACAGCGAACGTCCGTTAAACAACGCAGCGCCGGCCACCGAGAAATCGGAGGCCGGCGCTATCGCTTTAAGCACAAGCGAGTGCCCGGTGCACGCCGCGGGTAACTGCGGCGAGCACTCAGCACCGGCGGTCTAACGCGAACGCGGCAAGTAACGCTTCGGCGAGAACGCGGCAGCCACCAGGCTGCGCAACGCCTCCAGCGAGCCCTCGACAAACCCCTGGGCGCGGGCCTGAACGAGCACGTTGCCAATAGCCGTGGCCTCCACGGGGCCGGCGAGCACGGGCATTCCGCTGCGGTCCGAGATCAGTTGGCAGAGCAACTCGTTCTGCGAGCCACCGCCGACGATATGGATGACCGACACCGACTTTCCGGAGAGTTCTGAAGCCGTGCGTACGGCATCCACGAAAGCAACGCTGAGGCTCTCAATGATGCTGCGCACAAACTCCACGCGCGACTGCGGAACAGCCACATCGTGCTCTGTGCACCAGGCGGCGATGCGCGCGGGCATGCCATCGGGAGCAAGGAAGCGCGGGTCGTTCGCGTCGAAGATCGGCACCGGTGTCGTGAGAGCGGATGCCGCCGCCAGCAGTTCGAGAAGGTCGACGCTGGCGTCATCCTTCTGCCAGTCGCGCACGCACTCGCTCAGCAGCCACAGGCCCATGACGTTGTGCAGGTAGCGCACCCGCCCGTCGACACCGCCCTCGTTGGTGAAGTTCGCGGCGCGGCTAGCTTCGGTGAGCACGGGGTAATTCAGCTCAACGCCGACGAGACCCCACGTGCCACACGAGATGTACGCGAAATCGTCGTTCGTGGCCGGAACAGCCATGACAGCGGATGCCGTGTCATGCGATCCGACAGCGACCACGTCGGCACGGATGCCGAGCTCGTCGCGCACCGGCCCCAGCGTCGTGCCGGGAGTAACTAGCTCAGGGAAGAGGCTGCGGGAGAACCCGAGCTTTTCGATGAGCGCGTCATCCCATTGGCCGGTCGCCAGATTCAGCAACCCGGTCGTGGAGGCGTTGGTCTGCTCGGCAACCTGACGGCCCGTCAACCAGTAGTTGATGAGATCAGGCACGAGCAAGAAACCATCGGCATCGGCAAGGTTCTGCTCGGCCGCGAACTGGTACAGCGTATTAAAAGGGAGGAACTGCAGACCGTTGGAGGCGTAGAGCTCAGCGTGATCAGCAATCGCGTGCACGCGCTCCACGCCCGCGGCCGTGCGGTCATCGCGGTAATGGAACGGGGGAGCAATCATCTCCCCGCCCGCCATCAACGCATAGTCGACCGCCCACGAGTCCACACCGATGCTCGACAGCTGCGGTTCTTCGCGAACAGCAGCGGCCAAACCGGCGAGCACACTCGAGTAAAGCGCATCAATGTCCCAGTGCAAACCGTCTTCACGGCGCACCGGACCATTGGGAAAGCGCGCTACCGGGCGAACGCTGAGCTCGTTGTGACCCACGAGGCCGAGCATGACTCGGCCACTGGTCGCACCGAGATCAACCGCGGCGACAGCTCTAGGAAACATACGAGTACCGCCTTGGTCGCAGGCTCCCTCGGAGCTGGCGGCGCGCAATCGCTGGCGCGATTGTCATAGCTTCAGCGCTCATCGGAGGAAGGCTGCCGCAACACCAGCATCAACGGGGATGTGGAGACCGGTGGTGTGGCTGAGGTCAGGGCCCGTGAGCACTGACACAGCGTTGGCGACATTCTCGGGCAGAACTTCACGCTTGAGGATCGTGCGCTGAGCGTAGAACTTGCCGAGGTCTTCTTCTTCAACGCCATAGGTCTTGGCGCGGTTGGCGCCCCAGCCTGCAGCGAAGATTCCGGAGCCGCGCACAACGCCGTCGGGGTTGATGCCGTTGACCTTCACGCCGTGCTCGCCGAGCTCGACTGCCAGCAGTCGCACCTGGTGAGCCTGGTCAGCCTTCGTGGCCGAGTACGCAATGTTGTTCGGGCCAGCGAAGACCGAGTTCTTCGACGAGATGTAGATGACGTCGCCGCCCATGGCCTGCTCGATGAGCACCGGCGCGGTGGCCTTCGACACCAGGAACGACCCCTTGGCCATGATGTCGTGCTGGAAGTCCCAGTCCTTCTCGGTGGTCTCCAGCAGAGGCTTCGAGAGCGAAACTCCGGCATTGTTCACGACGATGTCGATGCCACCAAAGGCGAGTACGGCATCCTGCACCATGCGGTCGATTGCTTCGGCGTCGGTCACGTTGACCTTGAGGCCGATCGCGACATCCGTGTTTCCGATTTCGGCGGCAGCGGCCTGAGCCTTCTCAAGGTCGAGGTCAGCAATGACGACGCAGGCGCCATCCGCAGCGAGGCGGGTAGCGATGGCCTTGCCGATACCGGATGCTGCACCGGTCACGAGGGCGACGCGGGTGGCGTGCGACTTGGGCTTGGGCATCCGCTGCAGCTTGGCTTCTTCGAGTGCCCAGTATTCGATGTTGAACTTCTCAGCATCGCTGATGGGGGCGTAGGTGGAGAGTGCTTCGGCGCCGCGCATCACGTTGATGGCGTTCACGTAGAACTCGCCAGCAACACGAGCGGTCTGCTTGTTGGCGCCGTAGCTGAACATTCCGACGCCGGGCACGAGAACGATGAGCGGGTCAGCGCCGCGGATCTCGGGGGAGTCATTGGTGGCGTGCTTGTCGTAGTACGCGGTGTAGTCCTTGCGGTACTCCTCGTGGAGTTCCTTAAGGCGCTCGATGCTCTTCTCGATCGAGGCGTTAGCCGGCAGGTCGAGCAGCAGCGGCTTGACCTTGGTGCGCAAGAAGTGGTCGGGGCAGCTCGTGCCGAGGGCGGCGAGCTTGGGAGCGTTGGCGGAGGCGAGGAAGTCGAGAACGACATCCGCGTCAGTGAAGTGGCCGACCATCGGGCGGTCGTGGCTCGCGATACCGCGGATCGTGGCGGCGAGGGCGGCGGCCTTGGTGCGACGCTCTTCCTCGGGCAGCGCAGCATTCTTGGCTACGGCGCGACCGAACGGGGCCTTTTTGCCCTTGGCTTCGATGTACTCTTCGGCAGTCTTGATGATCCAGAGGCTGTTGGCCTCTGCTTCGTCGCTCGTGTCGCCCCACGCCGTGATGCCGTGGCCGCCGAGGATGCAACCGATCGCCTTCGGGTTCTTTTCCTTGATGGCGGCGATGTCGAGTCCGAGCTGGAAGCCGGGGCGACGCCAGTCAACCCAGACAACCTTGTCGCCGAACGCCTTCTTGGTGAGCTTCTTGCCGTCCTTGGCGGTCGCGATGGCGATACCGGAGTCGGGGTGCAAGTGGTCGACGTGCGCAGCATCCACAAGGCCATGCATGGCGGTGTCGATGGAGGGCGCGGCGCCACCCTTGCCGTGCAGCGTGAAGTCGAACGCGGCAACCATTTCATCTTCGCGGTCGATGCCGGGGTAGACGTTCGTCATCGAGCGCAGGCGGTCGAGGCGCAGCACGGCAAGGCCCGCTTCCTTGAGGGTGCCGAGGTCTCCGCCGGAGCCCTTTACCCACATGAGCTCGATGGGCTCGCCGGTAACCGGATCGGTCTCCGTGCCCTTGGCCGACGTGTTGCCGCCGGCGTAGTTGGTAACGCGCGGGTCAGAACCGAGGCGGTTCGACCGAGCGATGAGTTCAGCGGCAGTGGGGTTCGTCATGGAGGTATCCCGTATCGTCAGGTTTGTAAGTATTTGTGAAATCTAACAATAAATTACCAGAAGGTGCAAGGGGCGCGCATGTTAGAGAAGCTCGACGTACTCCCGGTATGCATCCAACCGGGAGTCTCGCGGGTCGAGTTCGGTGATGAGCAAGCTCACGTCACGCAGGTTGAAGCTCACCGCGATCGACCGGTCATCCAACTTCGACGAGTCGACGCAGAGAATTGTTTCCCGCGCCGCGCCTGCAAAGGCCTGCTTCACCTGGCTCTCATCGAGCGACACCTCAGAGCTGCCAAGAGTGGAATCCACGGCGCTCGCCGAGGAGAAGAAGCGCGAATACAGCACGGATGCCGCCCCCTGGCAGGCGAGCAGCCCCACCAAACTTTCGGTCTTCGGCTCGGATTCGCCGCCCGTGAGCACCCCGGTTACCCCCGGAATCGAGCGCAGGCAAATGAAATTCTCGAACGAGTTGGTGACGACAGAAAGCCCATCACGCTGGCCGAGGGTCGTGGCTATCGTGCCGGTCGTGGTGGAAGCATCGAGCGCGATCGCTCCCGACTGCGGAATGAGTGCCAACGCTTTCGTGGCGATCACTTGCTTGGCGCGGGCACGCACGGCACGGCGCTCATCGAAGGGGCGCGGCCCCGAGATCGAGATCGCTCCGCCGCGTACCCGCCGCAAGAGCCCCTCGGCTTCCATGTCATCGAGATCGCGGCGTACGGTCATCGCCGAGACGGCGAGCTCGGCGGCGATGTCGTCGAGGCGAAGAGCACCGTCGCGATTGAGGCGCTCCTGCAACATCGCTCGTCGTTGCTGTGCGCCCAGGGTGCCAATCGTCGCCATCGTGCTCCTCGGTGGTGTGTGAGATTTCATGTTACAACCCACGAAACCTCACAAGGCCGAGCGGCGCAGGTGCCCGCACCTGCGCCACTGTGGCTGAGCGTTGACACTCTCCGGTTACGAATGATAGGTTCACTGAACACCGGTTCATTGAACCAGAACTGAACTAGACACGGCAGAGCAGCCTGTGCGATTCGCCAAGCTGCCGCACCGGCTTGAAGAAGGAGAATCGCACATGGTCGACGGAGCGTACGAAAACGTCGCAAGCAGCGCATCCGGCATGGATCGCGCTCTCGAAGCAGGGCAGGGTATTGTCCAGCTCGCCCCCACCTGGGTTCCGCGCGCCTTCTGCACTCCTGGTCGCCGCATCCGCCTTCACCCGGACGACTACTTCCCCTTCGCTCAGGGCCGTGGCGGTATCGATGAGCGCTGGCTCTCCTCCGCCGTTCGCGCCGACAACGGTCCCCTTACCGGAGCAAACGAAGGCCTCAGCCTCGTCGTTGACCCCGATGGTGGCGCGCTGCTTCCCTTCGACGAATTCGTCGGACACCACAAGGGCGAAGCAATCGGTGAGCGCTTGTGGACGCAGCATGAGAAGTGGCCGATGTACTCGAAGTTCTTCGATAACCAGCAGGCGCTGCCTTTTCACGTGCACCACACAGATGAGAAAGCAGCTCTCGTTGACAAGCCTGGCAAGCCCGAGGCCTACTACTACTCGCCTCACATGAACAACCACTTGGGCGACCAGCCGATCTCGTTCCTCGGCTTCCAGCCCGAGGTCACCACCGACCAGGTGAAAGCCCGCCTCATGCGTTTCGCCGACGGAGGCGACAACCGCATTACCGACCTCTCCCGCGGCTACCGCACTCAGCTCGGCACTGGATGGGATATCCCGTCGGGCGTTCTGCACGCTCCCGCCAGCATCTGCACCTACGAACCCCAGGCCGCCTGCGACGTCTTCTGCATGTGTGAATCGTGGAGCAACAACCGCGAGGTTCCCGAAGAACTCCTCTGGAAGGATGTTCCGCCGGAGCAGCACGGCGACTTCGACTTCATCATTTCTCTGCTCGACTGGGAGAAGAACACAGACCCCAACTTCGTGACGAACCGCTTCATGGCGCCATACTCGACTGCACAGTCGTTGGCTGATGGCGAGACCTCGTACGTTGAAAAGTGGATCGTGTACCGCTCGCCTCACTTCAGTGCGAAGGAACTTACTGTTCGCCCTGGCCAGTCGGTGACGGTGACGGACACTGATGCTTACGGTCTTATCGCTGTGCAGGGAACCGGAACGCTCGGCAACCACGACATCGCCGCCGCCACGCTCATCCGCTTCGGGCAGCTCAGCCAAGACGAGTTCTTCGTTACCGAGTCGGCAGCTCGCGCCGGAGTCACCGTTACAAACCGCTCCGCTACTCAGGACCTCGTCATCCTCAAGCACTTCGGGCCCGAGAACGCCGAATTGGGACTCCATGTCTAACGTTTTTGGTCGCGAGGGAACGGCCCTGAGGGAGCGCGTAGGTTCGCTTTCTCAGGTCGTTCGACTCGACAGCTTCGTGGAGGCCGAAGGGCCTGCGCGGGGTGCGCGCCGTCTGCGGATGGTGAACGGCAGCGGTATGGAGGTCGAACTTCATCCGGACCGTGCGCTCGACATCGGGCAGGTCACGTTCGACGGCATCCCCATCGCGTGGATCTCGCCGACCGAGATCACTGCCCCCGAAGCGTTTGAACCCGAGGGCGCTGGTTGGTTGCGCACCTTCGGCGGCGGACTGCTGGCCACTTGTGGTCTCGACACGTTCGGGCCCGCTGGTGACGACGCGGGTCAGACTCTGGGCTTGCACGGGCGTATCGGTGCGCAGAAAGCTCGCGTCATCCGAGCCGAAGCCAACGACCATGAAGTAGTAGTCGAGGCCGTTACTCGTCAGGCCGCTGTCTTTGGCGAGAACCTAAGGCTGCAGCGCACGATATCGGCTGAGGTCGGCGCGACGTCGTTCCTGCTCGAAGACACCGTTACGAACGAGTCATTCGCCGAGCAGCCGCACATGATTTTGTACCACATCAACCTCGGCTGGCCGCTGTTGTCAGAGAGCACCGTGGTCGATATCCCCTCTCGCGAAACCGTCGCCCGCGACGCCGAGGGAGAGAAGGGAATCGATGTCTGGCAGACAGGCGCCGCGCCCACTCCCGGTTTCGCCGAGCAAGTTTTCCGCCACACGATCGGCGACGAGCCGGCGGCATACGTGCGAGTAACGAACCCCGATCTCGGTCTCGAACTGATTGTCGAGTTTTCCGGCCTGGAGCTCCCGTGGCTCTTCCAGTGGAAGATGGTCGGTCAGGGGAATTACGCCTTAGGCATCGAACCAACTAACACCGCCAACGTTTTCGGACGCAATGCCGCACGCGAGGCCGGCGAGCTCACCTCGATCCCTGCCGGGCAGAGCGTCAGCTACAGCGTGCGATTCACACTTCAGCGAACCAATGGATCAGACAGTGTTCGCGATGAGGGGAGTTCAGAATGACAACCGAGTCGACACCCGCAGTCGCTCTTCGGATGACCGGGATCACCAAATCCTTTCCCGGCGTGATGGCGCTTCAAGACGTTGATCTTGAGATCAACGAGGGAGAAGTGCATGCCATCGTCGGAGAGAACGGCGCTGGCAAGTCCACGCTGATGAAGATTTTGGCCGGCTTCTACCAGCCCGATAAGGGCGAGATCGAGGTCGGTGGTCGCAAAGCGACCCACTGGACCCCGCGCGAAGCTCGCAGCCGAGGTATCGGCATGATCTACCAAGAGCTCAACCTCGTTCCCGATCTCTCGGTGTCCGAGAACATCAGCTTGGGCGCGATGCCGAAGCGTGGTCCTTTCGTGGACTACCGCGCGATGAACGCGAAAGCCGCTGCGGTGCTCGACGAACTCGACACCGACATCGATCCGGGCACGCGTTTGGGTGACCTCTCTATTAGCCAGCAACAGCTGGTCGAGATCGCCAAGGTTGTCGCGCGCCAGCCGAACATTGTGGTGTTCGATGAACCGACATCGTCACTGGGAGACAAAGAGACTCGCGTTCTCTTCGATGTCATCACCAAGATGCGTGACCGCGGCATCGCGATCATCTACATCAGTCACCGCCTTCAAGAGGTCATGGAAATTGGCGACCGGGTAACCGTTCTTCGCGACGGCCGCCACATCGAAACTCGGGATGTCGCCGGAATCACTCCGGATGAAATGGTCAGCCTCATGGTCGGCCGCGACCTCAACGAGATGTTCCCTAAATTTGATCTCGAGCTCGGTGAGCAAGTCTTGTCGGTTGTCGGCGCTTCGCGAGCGGGGCAGTTCGACAATGTGACTCTGGATGTTCGCAAGCACGAGATCGTCGGGCTCGCAGGCCTCGTCGGCTCAGGCCGCACCGAAGTAGCTCGCGCCCTGTTTGGGCTCGATCCGCTGGAGGAGGGCACCATCACCCTCGCCGGCAAGACGGTGAAGATTCGCTCGCCTCGTCAAGGCGTTGCTGCTGGCGTCGCGCTTGTCCCCGAAGACCGTAAAGGTCAGGGAATTATTCCCGGGCTGTCGGTTCGCGAGAACTTCACGCTGCCGGTGATCACTCGCATCACCAACGCCCTGCTCATCTTCTTGGGCAAGGAACGCAAGATCGTTACTGAACTTGCCGACCGCCTCAAGGTTAACCCGCCCCAGGTCGAGCGCCCGCTCAACGTGTTTAGCGGTGGAAACCAGCAGAAGGTTGTTCTCGGCAAGTGGCTGCTCTCCGAGCCGAAGCTGCTCATTCTCGACGAGCCAACCCGTGGCGTTGACGTCGGGGCGAAGGCCGACATCCATCACATCATTGGCGAATTCGCCCAAGACGGCGGCGGAGTACTCATGATCAGCTCCGAGCTGCCCGAACTGCTCGCTGTCTGCGATCGCATCTTCGTCTTGCACGAAGGCGTGATCTCAGCAGAAATTTCCCGCGCGGATGCAACCGAAGAGTCGGTCATGCGCGCCGCAACAGGTCAGGAGGTAGCAGCATGAATCAGCTCGTCGCACCCGCGAAAAGTCTCGACAAGAGCAAGACACCCGGCGCACTGTTCAGCACGCTGAGCATCCCCATCGCAATTCTGGTGCTTGTCGTAATCGGCTCGGTAGCGTCTCCGTCGTTCCTGACGGTCAACAACCTGACCAACGTGCTCAACGCCAACTCGGCGGTCGGACTCATCGCCCTGGGCATGACCTTCGTGATGGTCTCGGGAGGTCTCGCTGACCTTTCTGTTCCGGCCAACGTCGCCATGGGCGCCCTCGTCACCCTCGGTGCTCAAGAATCGATGGGTACTGGCCTCGCTGCACTGATGGGCTTGCTCGTCGCGAGCATGGGTGGCGTCGTCAACGGCATCCTGATCGGTTACCTTCGCATCAATCCGATCATCGCGACTCTCGGCACGGGCTCGGTTCTCCTCGGCCTCAGCCAACTGCTTGTTGGTGGTGGCATTGTGTACGCCCAGCCGAGTGCTCTCTCCACCTTCGTGAAGAGCAGCATTCTGGGCATCCCGGTGTTCATCTGGATCTTCATCTTCGTGGCATTGATTCTGCACCCGCTGCTCGCCCGCACCTCCTTTGGTCGCTGGAGTCTTGCGGTGGGTGGTAACTACCAAGCAGCTCAGGCCAGTGCTGTTCCCGTGCGATTCACCAAGGCCGCCGCATTCGCTATGACCGGCTTTTTGGCCGGGCTGTGTGGAGTGCTTCTCGCGCTCAGCAACGGTCAAGCGCGCCCCATCATCGGCACCGGCTACGAGTTCGTGGCCATCACCGCAGTGGTGATCGGCGGAACGAGCGTGTTCGGCGGCAACGGTAGCGTGCTGCGCACCGTCGGCGGCGTGCTCATCACCGCCCTCATCGGCAACCTGATCATTTTGCTCGGCTTCCCCAGCCAAGCAACCGGACTCATCACGGGCGCCATTGTGCTCGGAGCCGTCGGAATCGACGCGTACTTTCGTCGGAAAGCAGGAAGACTGTGAAAAACTTCGACTTCGCACTACTCGGTACCCGTGCGGTTCAGTACCGGCTGGTCATCATGTTGCTCGCCGTGGCCGTTTTTGGTGCGCTGAGCCTGGACGACTTCCTCACCGTCAACACTTTCCAATCCGTGCTCGACCGCGCTACGGTTGTCGGGTTCTTGGCTCTGGGACTCACTCCCGTGCTGATCGCGGGCCAAATCGACCTCTCTATTGGATCGATGATGTCGATGGCAGGCATCACCACGATCTTCATGCAGCCTGTTATCGGCAACGTGCCGGCCGCCGCCGCCGGAGTTGCCGTCGGCATCCTGATCGGTGCGGTCAACGCGTTGATGGTGGTGGTGTTCAAGATCAACTCGCTCGTCGCGACATTGGCCACGCTATTGATCTTCGCGTCACTCGCCCTGCTGCTGACGAACTCGTACCCGTTGAGTTCCGAAGACCCGATCTTCGGTCTTCCGCTGACGGCTGACTTCCTTTGGATACTCACACCACGATCGGCGATCTTCTTGACCGCTGCCGTATTGATGTTCGTGTGGCTGAAGCTCACGCCCACCGGGCGCAACCTGTACGCGGTGGGTAGCGATGCCCCCGCAGCGACCTCCAGCGGCATCAACGCCAACGGCTACATCGCCGCATCCTTCGTTCTGTCCGGCTTCTTTGCCGGACTAGCCGGGATGATGCAGTCGCTCAGTACCGCTGCAGGGTCACCTGTTGCCGGTGCAGTCATGTTGATCCCCGCGATTACCGCTGTGGTGATCGGTGGCACGCGACTCGAAGGTGGCCGCGGCTCGTCGCTCGCCACCCTCGGCGGAGTGCTCGCCCTCGGCGCCCTCACGACAGCCCTTGAATACAACGGCGTTCCGTCGTACACCCAGGCCATCTACACCGGCCTTCTGCTGATCCTTCTGATCAGCCTCGACCGCATTGTCTCCGGACATGGCGGCGCATCTTCCCGCGCGCAGAGAAGCGTGAGGGTCGCACCAAGAAACACACCACTTCCTAGGAGGAACGCATGATTGCACGTCGTAATATCCTCGTCGCCTCGGCTGCTGCCACGCTTCTGTTCGCAGTTGCAGGCTGCACCGCCGCAGACACGGACACAGCATCCGGCGAGGCAGGCAGTGTCGAAGGCAAGAGCATTTGCTATGTCACGCTCGCCAATTCGCACCCCTACGTCACCCCTGCTAACGAGGGCGCTCAGGCCGCTGCTGATGCAGCCGGTGTAGAGCTCACCATCGTCAGCGAAGAGTTCTCGGCTCAGACCGGCGCAGAACAGCTCAACTCCTGCGTTTCGCGCGGTGTTGACGGCATCCTGCTTTGGCCGGCAGACGAGAACAGCTACCTGCCTGGACTGCTCAAGGCGGAGCAGGCTGGCATCCCCGTTGTCGCCATTGACACCCGTGCCGGTGACGAGTCGATGGAGCTCATTCAGTCCTTCGCTGGAGCCGACAAGTATGACCAGGGCAAGATCAGTGCTCAGCAGCTCGACGGTGCCCTCGACAGCACTGGCGGCATCGTTGTTATTGCGGGCCAGGCCGGAAACGGTACTGAGATCGCCCGCAGTGGCGGCTTCCTCGACGAACTTGAAAGCATGGGTTCAGGGCTCGAGATTCTCGCGACGGTCAACGCTGACTTCGACCAGCAGAAGGCTCTCGTAGCGTCGCGCGACCTCATCACCAAGTTCGGTGACCAGATCAAGGGCGTTTACGCTCAGGACGACACGATGGCCAAGGGCTTCCTGCAGGCACTCGAAGAGAGCGGACTCGACTTCGTTCCGGTCGTTGTAGGCATCAACGGTGAGGCTGGAGCCTTTGACAACATCCGTGAAGGCAAGCAGTTCAGCACCATCCTGCAGCCTCCGTTCCGCAACGGTGAGCTTGCCATCGAAACTCTCATTTCTGTGATGACGGGTGAGACGGTTCCCGAAATGGTTCCGCTGGAGAACACCATCGTCGACATCAACAACGTTGACGACTTGGAGCCCGCTCTCTAAACCGAGAGCGAGCAAGATTTGTGGGGCCACGCTGCAGAGCGTGGCCCCACGCTGTTAACCCCATTCCTTAATGAAGAGGAGAACAAGCACATGACTAGCACAGCGGCAAAAACCATTGGTATCGGGCTCATCGGTGATGGGCTGATGGCGAAAGAGCATTCGATGGCGTGGCGCAATGCGCGCGCGGTGTTCGGAGACCTGCCCCTCGAGCCGCGACTGGTCACCCTTGTTCATCCCACCCTCGCGCGAGCGGAAAGCGCCGCCGCCCAGTACGGCTTCGAGCGAGCATCCGACTCTTGGCAGGACGTGGTTAACGATCCCGAGATCGATGTGATTAACATCGTGACGCCCAACGCCTTCCACGAAGAGGTTGCGATTGCGGCAGCGCGCGCGGGCAAACACGTCTGGTGCGAGAAACCCTTAGCGCTCACGGTCGAGGGAGCGCTCGCCATGACCGAGGCCGCTGAAGCAGCAGGCATCACGACCCAGGTGGGTTTCACCTACCTGCAGAACCCCGGCATCGCGCTCGCCCGCCAACTCGTTGACGCCGGCGAGCTCGGGCAACTGGTCTCTTTCACTGGCTTCTTCAGCGCCGACACCATGATTGACCCTGAAGTGCCGTTCACGTGGCGCACGGATCGGTCGCGTGCCGGCGGGGGAGCGCTCGGCGATCTCGGGTCGCACATGATCTCGATCGCGCGCCACCTCGTTGGCGATGTCGCGCGGGTCAGCGGGATGACCAAGATTGTTGTGCCCGAACGTAAAGACGCGGATGGCATCCGTCACGTTGTCGACAACGATGACTATTCATTGTCGCTGGTCGAATTTGCGAATGGGGCTATTGGCTCGATGCAGGCGAGCCGCGTAGCCGTGGGGCGTGCCTTTGAAGTGTCGTTTACGCTCACCGGCACCCGTGGCGCCATCCGTTTCAGCCAGCAAGACAGCCACAAGCTTGAGGTTTCGCTCGACTCTGATGGACTCGATGCGCACGGCTTCCGCACTATCGAACTGGGGCCGGGGCATGGCGACTACGCAGCGCTGTGGCCGATGTCTGGCATCAACATCGGGCTCCACGAGCTCAAGATTTTTGAGGTCAAGAAGTTCATCGACGCGATCGCGGCGGGTACGACCTCGTCACCTGATTTCCGGGAGGCGTGGGAGATTCAGAAGGTTATCGACGCCGTCGAGAAATCAGACCAGCAACGCGCTTGGTGCACCGTCTCGTAGCTTCGGAGCCGGGCCAGTGGATGCTCGCACAATGAGTTCAGGCTCGAAGATGACGTGTTCGTGCTCGTGGGCTGCACCCTGCTCGATCTCGTCGAGAATCATCCGCACCGCGGTGCGGCCGAGCTCTTCTCGTGGCTGCCGCACGGTGGTGAGGGGAACGGTGGCGGCACTCGCCCAGTCGAGGTCGTCGAAGCCGATGATCGACACGTCTTCCGGAACAGAGATGCCGTCGAGCACGAACTCCTGAAGCACTCCCAGCGCGAGCATGTCATTGGCGCAAAACACGGCCGTGGGGCGCTCGTCGCGGGGGAGTGCTGCGATCTGTCGCCCGGCATTGCGGCCGTCGTCGAACTTCCACGTCGGAACGTCAATACGACCGATGTCGGATGCGGGCACGCCAGCTTTCGTCGTCGCGCCCACGAGGCCGTCGAACCGTTGATCGACCTGGCGTGAGATTGCGGAGCCTCCCACGAACGAGATGCGGGTGTGCCCAAGGCCGAGCAGGTGTTCACCGGCGAGCTTGCCGCCCGCGAAGTCGTCAGTGGCAAGAGAGCAGCACGGTCGGTCGCCAGAAATGCGGTCGACGTAGACGACAGGAATGCCGCGATCGATGAGCTCTTCGAGGCGGGGATTACGTTCATCCACTGGTGTGATCATGATGCCGTGTACGCGCTGCTGCACAAGCAAGTCAAGGTTCTGTTGCTCGCGCGACGGGTCTTCGCCGTTGTGCACGATCATTACACCAACGCCGAACTCTTTCGCGGCAGCTTCTGCTCCGAGTGCAACATCGACAAAGAACGGGTTGCCCATATCGGCGAGGGCGAAACCGAGGGTGCGCTCTCGGCCGGGGCGATACTGGCGTGCGTTGGCGACGGGAACGAACTCGAGCTCCTTGATGGAGCTGAGCACCTTTTCGCGGGTAGCAGCATTGACGTAACTGGGGCGGTTGAGTACGTTACTGACCGTACCCGCCGACACTCCCGCGTGCCGTGCTACGTCCCGGATGTTCGCCATTGTGCCTTCCGCTGCTCTTGATTCATTGAACCGAACCAAGAGCTAGCGTACACCCCATTATTGCTGGCTGCGGGCTAGTTAAACCGCCTAGGCACCCCACCCAGCCTGAACGCCACCCACGCGCTCGTCAGCGATCTTCTGCTGGTAACCGGATGCCGCGTACGCCGCCATCGGGTCGGCGGGCAGGCCGCGCGACTCGCGCCACGCAGCAAGGTCAGCGCGCACGTCGGTGTAGAAGGCATCCATCAGAATTCCGTTGGCGCCGAGAACATCACCGGCGTCTTGCGCGGCGGTGAGAGCATCCGAATCGACGAGAAGCGCACGAGCGGTCATCTCTTGCACGTTGAGCACCGAACGCATCTGGCCGGGCACCTTGTCTTCGACGTTGTGGCACTGGTCGAGCATGAAGGCCACGCCGCTGTCGGCACCGTAGCCGCCACCACGAACGACTTCATAGAGGATGCGGAACAGCTGGAACGGGTCAGCCGCGCCCACGATGAGGTCATCATCGGCGTAGAAGCGCGAGTTGAAGTCGAACGAGCCAAGCTTTCCGAGGCGCAGTAGCTGCATCACGATGAACTCGATGTTGGTGCCGGGGGCATGGTGGCCCGTGTCGAGGCACACGAGAGCGCGCTCGCCGAGGGCGGCTACTTGGGCGTAGCTGGTTCCCCAGTCCGGAACATCCATGTGGTAAAAAGCGGGCTCGAAGAACTTGTACTCGAGCACCATGCGCTGCTCGTCACCGAGGCGGCCGTAAATCTGCTCAAGCGAGTCCGCGAGGCGGTCCTGACGGCCACGGATGTCGGCCTGGCCGGGGTAGTTCGAGCCGTCAGCAAGCCAAATCTTGAGGTCGCGGGAGCCCGTCTGGTCCATCACGTCGATGCACTCGAAGTGATGGTCAATGGCCTTCTGGCGGATCGTGGGGTCGACGTGGGTGAGCGATCCGAACTTGTAGTCGTCGTCTTGGAACGTGTTTGAATTCACCGTTCCGAGGTCAACGCCGTGATCTTGAGCGAAGGAGCGCAGGGCGCTGTAGTCCTCGACCTTGTCCCACGGGATGTGGAGGGCAACAGTCGGCGACAGTGCCGTGTACTTGTTGACCTGGGCGGCATCCGCGATCTTCTCTTCCGGAGTGCGGGGAGTGCCGGGGGTTCCGAACACCTTGAACCGGGTGCCGGAGTTGCCGAAGGCCCACGAGGGGAGTTCGATGGCCTGCTCTTCGAGGCGGGCTGCGATGGAGCTGAAGCTGGTCACTGCTGGTCCTTTGTTCTTGCGAAGCGATGACGGGCGCACTCAGGCAGCGAGTGGCGTGGTCTCACTCATCAACTCTTCATTGAATCGTTTTAACTGTTCGCATTGAGAATAAGGTCATGGGTGGGTTTTCGTCAAGGTGGTGCGATTCCATGGCACTATTGAACGATTCAAAATTAGTCAGCGATGGCGCTGGGAAAGTGGGATTGCATGAGCGGGATCAGTGTAAAAGATGTCGCTCGGCACGCGGGAGTGTCCGTGGGCACGGTCTCCAACGTGATGAATCACCCCGCGAAGGTTGCGCCCGCCACGGTTGCAAAGGTTCAGAGCGCTATCGAGGAACTCGGCTTTGTGCGCAACGACGCCGCCCGTCAACTGCGAGATGGCCACAGCAAAACCGTCGGCCTCGTTGTGCTCGACGTGCGCAACCCGTTCTTCACTGATGTTGCTCGTGGCGCTGAAACGCGGGCAAGCCAAGAGGGGCTGTCAGTAATTTTGGGCAACAGCGATGAAGACCCCGCACGAGAGCAGGCTTACCTCGAACTCTTTGAGCAGCAACGCTCGCATGGCGTGTTGATTTCTCCGATCGGTGACATCAGCGCGCGTCTCCAAGGATTGCGTGCTCGCGGCATTCCCGCAGTGCTCGTCGACCGGGCGAGCCCAGATCGAACGTTTAGCTCAGTGACTGTCGATGACGTGGCGGGTGGCCGCATGGCTGTCGAACACCTGATCGCCGAGGGGCGCACTCGCATCGTTTTTGTGGGCGGACCGCTCTCGATTCGCCAGGTTGCCGACCGGCTCGAGGGTGCTGAGCTTGCCGCTCAGGCGCACGCAGGGGTATCGCTTGAGGTTGTGCACCTTGACTCGCTGAGCGTAATTGCGGGACGCAAGGCGGGAACGGCGATCGCCGACCGTTCCGAGCTGCCTGATGCGATTTTTGCCGCCAATGACCTGGTCGCGATGGGGGTGCTGCAGGCGCTGATGCTGCAAGGGACTGATGTTCGCGTTCCCGAAGACGTCGCCCTCATTGGTTATGACGACATCGACTTCGCTTCGGCCGCGGTGGTGCCGCTGTCGTCCATCCGTCAGCCCGCCGGCATGATCGGCCACACGGCGCTGGAGATCTTGCTCGAAGAAGTGGCCGACCCGTCAGCGGCGCCACGCCACGTTGAGTTTCAGCCCGAGCTTGTTGTGCGCCGCTCTACGTCGGCAAGCGCCGTCGATACTGTCTAGCGCGCGGCGGCGAGCTGATCTTCGAGGTTGAAAACCTCGGGCAAAACCTGGGCTGCTTGGTCGGGGCGCCCATCGAGGGCCACGAAGAACTTTGCCATTTCGGCTTCCCACTCAGCCGCGACCGCACTGTTGTCGAGAAAATTTTGTGAGGCTTCCACCGAGTCTGTTTCGTAGTAGCCGACAAGCAGTCCGTCTGGGCGCACGAAGAGCGAGTAATTGCGACGGCCGGATGCTTCAATCGCCTCGAGCATGCGCGGCCAGACTGCCGAGTGACGCTCGAGATACTCGTTGAGTCGTTCTGGCCGGACTTGCAGTTGGAAGCACACGCGAGTCATTTCTCTCCCTAGTTGAGGTCGTTGGCGGCGGTCGCGCCGTTTCTGGTCACAGAGTATGCCCGATTTATAGGCCGGACTTGACGGGGACCGCAATCGGCACCTATCGTTTCTCAACAGCAGTGAATCGTTTCACTTAGGCTCATCACATACAACGAGGTAGACAACGATGTCGGAATACACGAACCCAGGCGCTCCCACGCTTGAGCTCTCACACATCGCCAAGAGTTTTGGCTCTGTCGTGGCGCTGACCGATGGAACCCTCGCTCTGCACCCCGGTTCCATCCATGCGCTCGTCGGTGAGAACGGTGCAGGCAAGTCCACGCTCGTCAAGATCATGGCTGGGCTCTACCAGCGAGACGCCGGCGGCTTCACGCTCGAAGGTGCGACCGTTGACTTCAGTTCAACCGCACAGTCCAAGAGCGCCGGCATCGCCGTCATCTATCAAGAGCCGACGTTGTTTCCCGACCTGTCGGTTACCGAGAACATTTTCATGGGTCGCCAGCCCGTCAAGTCGCTTGGCCGTATTGACCGCAAGAAAATGCACGCCGAAGCACTCGCACTCTTCGAACGCCTCGGCGTTCGCATCGATCCTGATCGACCCACTCAGGGCCTCTCGATCGCTGACCAGCAGATCATCGAGATCGCGAAGGCCATCTCTCTTGACGCCAAAGTGCTGGTCATGGATGAGCCAACCGCTGCGCTGAGTGGCGTCGAAGTTGAACGACTCTTCGCCGTCTCTCGCAGCCTTCGCGACGAAGGTCGTGCGCTTCTCTTCATCTCGCACCGATTCGAGGAAGTCTTCGAGTTGTGTGACACCGTGACGATCATGCGTGACGGGGCATACATCTCTACCAGCCCCATTGCAGCGACGACCGTAGACGAGATTGTCCGTCAGATGGTCGGCCGCGATGTGGCTGAACTCTTCCCCAAGAGCGATGCCCCTATCGGTGATGAAGTTCTCGTGGTGTCAGGGCTCACTGAACCGGGAGAGTTCCACGACATCAGCTTCTCGGTTCGCGCCGGAGAAATCGTGGCGCTTGCCGGCCTCGTCGGCGCTGGCCGCAGCGAGATTGCCCGGGCTATCTTCGGCGTAGATCCCTATAAGTCGGGAACTGTCACTATCAACGGGGCGCGCATCCCGAAACGTAACCCAGCGGCAGCAATGAGCCTCGGGCTGGCACTCGTGCCAGAAGATCGCCGTCGCCAGGGACTGGTACTCGAGTCATCCGTTGCGAAGAACGCCACGCTCGCAATTCGTTCCACCCTCGCCAAGCTCGGTTTCATCACGAGTGCTGTCGAGAACGCCAGCGCTCGCACCTGGTCGAACAAGCTCGAAGTAAAGGCCTCGGCACTCGATACTGAAGTCGGCACCCTCAGCGGTGGCAACCAGCAGAAGGTGGTGCTCGCCAAGTGGCTTGCCACCAACCCGAGCTTGCTGATTGTCGATGAACCGACGCGAGGCATCGACGTCGGCACGAAGGCCGAAGTTCACCGTTTGCTGTCCGAGCTCGCCGTGGAAGGTCTCGCCATCATCATGATCTCCAGCGAACTTCCCGAAGTCTTGGGCATGGCCGACCGAGTTCTTGTGGTGCACGAAGGCCGCATCACTGCAGAAATTGATCGCGCGAATGCCACGGCTGAGTCCGTCATGTTCGCCGCAACCCACGCGGAGGTGGCGTCATGAAAATGCTCAGCAAACTGATCAAGGCGCGCGAGACCGGAATCATGATTGCGCTCGTGCTTGTCGTGGTGGTTGCGACAGCGCGCAACCCTACCTTCCTCTTTAGCCCGGATGGCTTTCGCGACCTGCTGCTGACGCCGTCGATCCTGCTGCTTCTCGCGGTGGGACAGGCGATCGTCATCATCACCCGCAGCGTTGACCTGTCAGTCGGCTCGGTGCTGGGGCTCACGGCTTACTTGACTGGCCGTCTCTTCATCGACCTCCCCGGCATCCCGATTATTGCGGTGTTCCTGATTGGAATCGTCTTCGGTGGACTCCTCGGTCTCATCAACGGCGCGTTGGTTGCTTTCGCTAAAGTGCCAGCGCTCGTCATCACCCTGGGTACCTTGTATGCCTACCGGGGCATCAACGTGTTGTGGACGGGGAGCGACCGCATCAACGGTTCCGACCTTCCCTCGGCGTTCTTGAGCTTGGGCACGAGTTCACTGTTCGGAATTCCGTGGCTCACGATTATTGCTCTTGTGGTGCTGGTAGCTGCCGGATGGTTCCTGCGCACGCAGCGCGCCGGTCGCGAGTTGTACGCCATCGGGTCTGACCCCGAAGCCGCGAACCTCTACGGGCTCAAGGTGACGCAGCGAGTTCTCGTGGCATTCATCTTCTCAGGAGCTCTTGCCGGACTCGCCGGTGTTCTCTACGCCGCTCGCTATGGAACGGTGAGCTCGCAGGCCGGAGTGAACCTTGAACTGCAGGCGGTCGGTGCTGCCGTGATCGGCGGTGTCGCCATCTTCGGCGGCAGCGGAACAGTCTGGGGCGCGGCCATCGGCGCGTTCTTGCTCCTCACCATTAACCGTGCGCTGCCCATTCTGGGTGTGCAGGACTTCTGGCAGCGGGCCGTCGTCGGTGTTCTCATCATCGGCGCGATCGTGCTTGACCGTGTGCTTGCCCTTCGACAATCTCGCAAACTACTGGAAATGAGGGACGAGTCATGACCGGCACCACAGCGGCACGCACGTACCGCGACTACTCTCAGCCCCTCTGGCGCCGTCTGCTCATCTCGCGAGAAGCCGCCGTCATCGGCGCCCTCGCCCTCGTGATCATCGTCTCGATGATGTCTGTTCGCGCTTTTGCGCAGCCGATCACGATCACCTATCTGTTCCTCGATATCGCCCCCATTCTCTTGATCGCTCTGCCGATGACGCTAGTGATCATCACCGGTGAGATTGACCTGTCGGTGGCTAGCATTGTTGGCTTGTCGAGCGTGACCGTGGGAGTACTGCATCAGAACGGCATGCCCATCCCGGCTGCTGCTCTCGTTGCTCTCCTGGTCGGGCTTATCGCCGGAGCAATCAACGGAGCGCTCATCACCATGGTCGGGCTTCCGTCCCTCGCGGTGACCATCGGAACTCTCGCCCTGTATCGCGGTCTCGCTGTCGGCCTTCTGGGTACAACGGCGGTCACCGAGTTCAACAAGTTCTGGACTGACCTCGCGAAGTCAAAGATCGGTGACACTGCGATCCCCAGCGTCGTGATTCTGATCGTGGTGTTGGCCCTGGTGTTCGGTATCCTCTTGCACTTCACCACTTTCGGCCGGGGAGTCTTCGCGATCGGGCTCAGCCCCGAAGCTGCTCGCTTCTCGGGCGTGAACGTTGAACGCACCAAATTCATCCTCTTCATGTTGAGCGGCATCGTCTCTGCACTCGCCGGAATTTACTACACGCTTCGTTTCGGCAGCGCCCGCGGCGACAACGCCACTGGCCTTGAGCTTTCGGTGATCGCTGCGGTGCTCCTTGGCGGCGTCTCGATCTTCGGCGGCCGGGGTGCTCTCCCCGGCGTGCTCGCCGGTGTGTTGCTCATCGGAACCCTCGCGAGCGCTTTGCGCCTCGCTAACGTCACCTCTGACGTCATCAACGTCATCACAGGCACGCTGCTTATCGCGTCTGTGGTGGGAACAAGCTTCTTGGCATGGGCGCGGAGCAAACGCGCTCGTCCCGGAGGAACCAAGGGAACTTCACCGACCGCGACCGGTTGAGTTTCTTGCACCAGTGTCGGTGTCACAGTCATCGACTCACACCCTAAAAGGAGAACGACGATGTTTAACTCTTCAAAGCGCGCCGGGGCATTCGCTGCACTCGCAGTGAGCTTCGCGCTTGTGGCCACAGGTTGCGCCGCAACCGGTGGCGACAGCGGTGGCGATGGCGATCTGGCTATCACCTTCCTCCCCAAGAACCTCGGAAACGCTTACTTCGATACCTCGGATGCCGGTGGAGCAGAAGCCATCGCAGAGTTCGGCGGAACCTTCGCCGAAGTTGGCCCCGCAACCGGAAGCCCCGATGGACAGGTCAGCTACATCAACACCCTTACCCAGCAGGGTGTGGGAGCCATTGCGCTTTCGGCCAACGACCCGTCAGCTCTGTGCGACGCCATTGGCGAGGCACGCGACGCTGGCGTCAAGGTAGTAACCTTCGACGCTGACACCAGCCCCGACTGCCGCGATCTCTTCATCAACCAGGCTGACTCTGAAGGTATCGCTAAGGTTCAGGTTGATCTGATCGCTGAGCAGATCGGTGATGCAGGCCAGATCGCTATCCTTTCGGCTACCGCCAACGCGACGAACCAGAACGCGTGGATCGAACTCATGAAGATCGAGCTCGAAGCCAACCACCCCGACATCGAGCTCGTCGAAGTCGTATACGGTGACGACGACGACCAGACGTCCTTCGATAAGACTGCAGCACTGTTGCAGACCTACCCGGAGCTCAAGGGCATCGTTTCGCCCACCACTGTTGGTATCTCGGCTGCGGCTCGTTACCTCCAGGACTCGTCCTTCAAGGGCAAGGTTCAGCTGACTGGTCTCGGAACCCCGAACCAGATGCGCGACTTCGTCAATGACGGAACCGTCACGGCGTTCGCTCTGTGGAATCCGGGTGACCTCGGCTACCTCGCCGCTTACGGTGCCAAGGCACTGATCGAGGGCGAGATCACCGGCGCAGAAGGCGACGAATTCGAGGCTGGAAAGCTCGGAAGCTACACGGTAGGCGCCGACGGCGTTGTACTGCTGGGCGACCCGTACACCTTCAACATTGACAACATCGCGGACTTCGACTTCTAAGTCTTCCGCTCCGAACGAATAGCCCATCGGTTGCGAAACCGGTGGGCTATTGGTCTATCCGGCCGCTAGCGCCCGTCAACCACCACGTGGGCGAGGGGCTCGCCGGCGACGAGGCGACGTGCCTGCTCGCGCATCACGGCATCCACTCGAGCATGCATCGCTGAGGTTGCCCCGCCGATGTGGGGCGAGATGGTGACGCCGGGAATTGACCAGAGCGGGTGGTCGCTCGGCAGCGGTTCCGGCTCGGTGACGTCGAGCGCTGCTCGAACGTGGCCAGCGGATGCCGCCGCCACGAGAGCGTCGGTGTCAACGATCTTGCCGCGAGATACATTCACGAGCAGCGCGCCGGGCTTCATCGCCTCCAAGAAGGCAGCGTCGACGAGGTTCGTGGTGGCGTCGTTCAGCGGAACGGCGATCGCGACGATGTCGGCTTTCGCCAACAGCGAGGGAAGGGCATCCATTGATTGAACGGCTCCGCGTTCGTCGCTGCGGTTGCTGCGGGCGACGCGCACGACGTTGGCGTCGAAGGGGGCGAGCTTGTCGGCAATCTGGTTTCCGACTCCGCCGGCACCTACGATCACGACGGTCTTGCCGGCAACCCCGGGCTGCTCGTGCTGGTTCCACGTGCCGGTCTTCTGGTTCGCGAAGTGCGCGGGAAAGCCGCGCTGTTCGGAGATGATCATGCCCACAGCGAGTTCGGCCGTGGAGGCTTCGTGCACCCCAACAGCGTTGCAGTAGGTGATGCCGGCGGGCAGCCGATTCTCGATGCCGTCAAAGCCGAGGGACTGCGATTGCAGGGCGGCGACATCCATTCCGGCAAAGACGCTGATTCCACCGGATGCACCGAGATACCCCAGCAGCGCGAGGTCGACGTGCACCGGCGGCGCGCCGTCGGCGGGGCCCCACACGATTACGTTGGCGTCGGGCAACTGCGGCGCGAGTCGGTCGAAGATCTGCTGGTCGGGAAGGGCAATGGTGATCATGGCGCAGGGCTCCTGAACTCGGCGGCGGGCAACGGCCACTCCAGCATGCCTCACAGAATCGTTATTCACCTCGCAACACCCGGCCACTAGGCTGTCGGCCACGTTGACTATTGCTCGGAGGGAGGGGCTTCATGGCGCGCTGGCCGGTCGTACCCCGCGAAAGCGAGAGGGATGCTGTGCTCGCGGCCCTTCGCGGCCCCCGTGCGCGGTCGGTCATGTTGCGCGGTCCGAGCGGCGTCGGCAAGACAACATTGGGCGCCCACATCTCGCACGCGCTCCGCGCCGATGGACGCACCGTCATCCCCGTTGTCGGCCTCGCCGAGCTGGTTGATGTTCCCCTCGGAGCCCTCGCCCCGGTGCTCGCCAGCGCAGGCAGACATGACATTGAGAGCGTGAGTGACCGCGTTCAAGCGCTTGTCGGAGTGGTGGGGGAGAACCCGCAGAAATTCGTTCTCGTTATTGATGACGCGCCGCTATTGGATGCCGTCTCCGCCAGTGTGCTGTACCAACTCGTGCGCGTTTTCGGTGTCACGACGCTGCTCACCGCTCGCGACTCGCACGAGGTCAACGGCCCCATCGCGCGTCTGCTGCACGAAAACTTGATCGACATCGTCGAGCTCGAAGGGTTGAGTCTCGAACACAGCCAGTCGATCCTCCACCAGTATTTGGGCGGCACCCTGCGCCCCGAGAGCCTCCGTGCCCTGTTTGAGGCGAGCCGCGGTAACCCGCTGATGCTGCGGGAACTGATCTTCGCTGCCGGGCGAGCGGGCGGCATCCGCAGCGGTGATTTCGGTGTTGAGGTGTCGGTGGCGACGCTGCCAAAGCATGTGCGCGCCACGATTGCCGACCGCGTGGAGCAGCTTTCTGCGGCTCAGCGTCGTGTGGCGCAACTGATTGCGATTGCTCAACCCATCCCGCGTTCGGTAATCGCTGCCGACGAGGGTGATGCCCTGGCCTACCTCACGAGTGAGGGCATAGCCGAAGACGCCGGCGACGAGACCACCCCGCTCGTGCGCCTGGCCCATCCGTTGTTTGCCGAGGCCCTCACGATCGATCTGGCGCAGGCCGAGCGTGCCGAATTGGTGAAGGAGATCGCCGGCCGACTGATGCCGATGGGCGATCAGCAACTGCGCTTCACCGCAACCGTGTTGCTCACCTCCACTGATGCCGTCATCAGCAATGACGATCTGGATTGGGCGGCAAGCTACGCGCATGCCGCCGGGGACCATGCGGTCGCAGCTTCTCTCGCAGAACGTGCCCAGCTCGCCGAACGCCGTTTCGCGCCCGAGCTCGTGTTGGCGAGTGCGCTGTCGGCGTTGGCCGAGTCGGAACGGTCGTCGGTCGTTTTCGAGTCCGCCATCGCACTGTCGCAGGACCAAGAACAGCGTGCCATCGCTCTTGCCCGCTGGGGTCAGCACATGGTTTATCGACTCTCTCGCCCTTCGGATGCCGTCGATCGCGTGACGTGTGAATTGTCGAGAATGGATGCCGGTGCCCAAGCGGTGCTGCGCCCGGAACTAGCCAAGTGGCAACTCATGACCGGAGATGCGGGGGCCCTCTCCGAAGTAGCGGATCCGGTATCGCCCGACGGCGGACTCGGTGCCGTGAACGCCGGACTCACCGCGGCGATGATCGCAACGATGGCGGGCAACCCCGCCGACGCTTTTGCCGCCATTCTGCAGACCCGTCCCTTGGCGGAGGCCTATCGCTTCGAAGCGCCCTTTGCAGGTTCGCTTCTCGATCTCTCCGAGTTCTTAGCCCTCGTTGCTGATGCCGAGATCGTGCGCGCACGCGACTTTGCTGCCCAACGCCGTCTCGACCGCTTCGCTGACTCAGCGGGAGTGTGGTCGTATGCGCTGGCCATCGTTCGCCTGCACGAGGGGCGACTCTGCGATGCTCAGGCTCTCGCGACACTCGCGGTCGAGCAGCTGAAATGGCGCGACTTCACCGGACTCCTCGGCACCGCCGTCGCCCTTCACGCCACGGTCGATGCTCAACTCGGCGAGCCTGAAACGGCGCGCGAACTACTCTCCGAGGTTTCCCCCGAACATGCGGGCGACGCCAAAGTCATTCTGCAGCGGGCAGAGTGCGAGGCTTGGTTGCTTGCCTCCGAGGGGCGTACCGAAGAAGCGGCGGCGGTCATCGTTGCGGCCGTTGCCGAAGGCATCATCCTGGGCCACTTCCTGCTGAGCGCCCTCACCCTGACCGTGGCGATTCGGGTCGGGCATCCGGCTGCCGCGCTCGAACAGTTGGAACTGCTGACGCAACTCTCGCCGTCACCGCTGATTGCCCGCATCCACGAATGGGCTCACGTCGCAGCCGCAGCGGATGTCGCACGCCTCTGCGAACTCGCCCCCACTCTTGCTGCCTCGGGAGTAGCTGCGCTCGCGGTCGATAGCCTTCTGGAAGGCGCGCGTATCGCAGCCAAGGCTGACCGCAACGAGTTGGAGCGTAAGGCCACGTTGCTCGCCCGCCGCCTCGCTGCCGACATGGATCGCGTGCCGGGCGACACTATTGCCGACGATCTCACCGAGCGGGAGTGGACAATCGCTCGAGCTGCTGCTGGTCGAAAACGCAGTCGCGAGATTGGTGAAGAACTGGGGCTCTCGGTTCGTACCGTTGACAACCATTTGGCGCGAATTTATCGCAAGCTGGGCGTCAAGGGCCGGGTGGAACTCGAAGAGTTTCTTTCTGAGCTGTAGTGGCGGCGCTCGCTGAGAGCCGCACCGCCACTGGTCCTCACTTTTACTGTTCGACGGCGGACACGATCATGTTCACGAGCGTGCCGTCTTCCTCGGTCGTGCCCCACGAGTACTGAACGACCCAGCTGTCGCTCTCGAGGCCGTAGAGGTAGCCATTGTCGCCGAGGGAAACTTCGGAGATCATTTCGAAACCGCTGGAGACGAGTGCCTCGTAGCCTGCCTCGGCTGCCGCGTCGGAGTCCACCTGAATCGTCGCGCTGTAGCCATCGTCGATGCCGAGCGAGAAAAGAATGTCGCCATCGGGGGCGGGAACCTCTGCGGGCCACGACTTGGGCAGCGAGCCTCCCGAACCGTCGCCGTCAACATCCACCTCAACGCCGGTGGCACCCTCGATCGCGTTCTCTACGGTGTCCTCGATGAGGTTGTCGGTGAAGCTCTCGAGGGGGTTGCCGAAGCAACCGGAGAGGGAAACGGTGAGGCCGGCCGCGATTGCTATGGCGGTTGCGCTTGTCAGCGCGCGCTGTGAAGTGATCATGCGACCAGTAAAGCCCTCGAGCGTAGGGCAGCGCATGAGTAGAAACTACCTATCTCTGAGTAATGTCTTCAGCCGCCGGAAGGTAACGTGGAAGCATGCCGCTAACAGGAGAATACGAACCCAGCACATCAGAGCGGGCCCGCACTCAGGCCGAGGTCTTCGAGGCCAGCAATGGCCATGAAAGTAACCTCATGCGCGGGATGCCGATCATCGTCCTGACCACCGTCGGCGCCAAATCCGGCAAGCTGCGCAAGACTGCCCTCATGCGCGTGGAACACGACGGCCACTACGCCGTTGTTGCCTCGCTTGGCGGGGCTCCGAAGCATCCGGTCTGGTTCTACAACATCGTGGCTAACCCGCAGGTGGAGCTTCACGATGTGGGGTTCAAGGGCGATTTCATGGCACGCGAAGTGACCGGTGACGAGAAGGCTCTCTGGTGGGAGCGTTCGGTCGCGGCCTACCCCGACTACGCGGACTACCAGGCCAAAACTGAGCGCGAGATTCCGGTCTTCGTATTGGAGCCGATCAGCGCTTAGACGGGCGGTTCGGCATCGCATAAAAAAGTCGTGCTGTTCGGCCCCGAACAGGCGTAGTGTGTGCCGGTGCACAATATCGTCCGTGGGGCGGGTAATAAGCGAAAACTGGTTCATCCAGCACAGCTGACTCTCCTGGGGTTTCTGATTGGTATCGCAGCGGGCACAGCCCTGCTGGCGTTACCTATTTCGCGTACCGGTCCGGGTGGCGCAACGCTCGTGGAGGCGTTCTTCACTGCGGTATCGGCGATGTGCGTGACGGGCCATGTGATCGTCGATACGTCGACGTACTGGACCGGCTTTGGTCAAGTCGTAATCATGGTGCTCATTCAAGTGGGTGGCTTTGGCGTCATGACCTTCGCCTCCATCATCGGCATCGCCGTTGTCCGCCGCCTCTCATTGCGCTCACGCATTACGGCCGCCGCCGAGACCAAGAGCGTCGGCTTTGGTGATGTGCGCTCACTGATTCTTGGCGTGCTCAAGATCTCGCTCATCATCGAGGGCGTCGGCGCGCTCATCCTTTTCTTGTGGTTTCTGCTGCGCTACGGCTACAGCGTGGGGGAGGCAGCGTGGTTTGCGATCTTCCATGCCGTGTCGTCGTTTAACAACGCTGGCTTCGCGCTGTTCAGCAACAACATGATCTCGTTTGTTGACGACCCGGTGGTCTCGCTCACGCTGTGCGCCGAGATCATCCTGGGCGGACTCGGTTTCCCCGTGATCGTGCAACTCTTGCGGCACGGCGGCAACCGCCTCAAGTGGAGCATGAACACCCGCATCGTCATCGCAGCAACCCCGCTGTTGCTCGTTGCCGGCACCATCTACATCACGCTCATCGAGTGGAACAACCCCGCCACCCTCGGCCCCCTCGACTGGCAGACCAAGCTTCTGGCTGGCTTCTTTCAATCGGTGCAAACGCGCACGGCTGGCTTCAACAGCATCGACATCGGTGCCATGAGCGAAGCAAGCCAGTTCGGGATGACCGCACTCATGTTCATCGGTGGCGGCCCCGCCGGCACTGCCGGTGGCATCAAGATCACGACCTTCGCGGTGCTGTTCTTCATCCTCCTCGCGGAGGTGCGCGGAGACGGCGTCGTGAACGTCTTCGGCAAGCGACTGTCTCGCGCGGTGCACCGCCAAGCGATCGCGGTGGTCTTGCTCTCGGTCGGCGTCGTCGCGACATCCACCGTCACGATCATGTTGCTCTCAGGGCTGCCGTTGAGCCCCGTGCTGTTCGAGACGGTCTCGGCGTTTGGCACGGTCGGCCTCTCCGAAGGAATCACGCCCGAGCTGCCGGTGGCCGCGCAACTTATCTTGGCCATTCTCATGTTTGTGGGCCGCCTCGGCCCTATTGGTTTTGCAACCGCGCTCGCTCTGCGTGAGCGCGCTGTCCTGTATGAACTTCCCAAAGAAAGGCCGATCATTGGCTAAATTGCGCATGTTCTCTGGTTCGGATGCCTCGTCCGTAGCCGCAGCAGATTCGGTGGCGGTCATCGGGTTGGGCCGTTTCGGTCGCGCTCTGGCGCTCGAACTCATGGCCAACGGCACCGAAGTGCTCGGCGTCGATCTGGATGAGTCGATCGTGCAGGAGATGAATGGCCAGTTGACCCATGTGGTCTCGGCTGACTCCACGCGCGAGGAGGTGCTGCGGCAGTTGGCCGTGCCTGAGTTCGACCGCGTGGTGGTGGCGATCGGCAGTGACATTCAGGCGAGCATCCTGACGACATCGCTGCTGTTGCGGTACAACGTGGCGCACGTGTGGGCCAAGGCCGTCAGCGATGCGCACGGCACGATCTTGGAACAGCTCGGCGTCAGCCACGTGATCTACCCGGAGAAGGAAATGGGGCGTCGCGTCGCTCACCTCGTGCGCGGATCGATGCAGGACTATCTCGAGATCGGCGATAACTTCTCGCTCGTCAAGATGGCCCCGCCGGCCGCGATCATCGGTAAGACACTGGGGGAGTCGCGCGTGCGGTCAACCGCGGGAGTCACAGTCACAGCTGTTCGCCCGCTCGGCGGCACTTGGACCTACACCGATGAGAAAACCGTCATCGCCGCCGATGACACCATTCTTGTTTCGGGCCCGACCAACAAGGCCGAGGCCTTCAGCTTGCGCCGTTAGAGCGCAACGCAGCGTGTGCGCCGTTAGAGCAGCGAGCTCTCGTTAGCGCAGTAAACTCAACCAGATTTCGCAAAGCGCCTGCCATGCTTCGGCGGGAGTGCCATCCGCAAGCCCGAGGCCGTGCTTGCCGTCAGAGAAGACGTGCAATTCGTGGCGCACGCCGGCCGCTGCCAGTGCCATAGCCAGCGGGTACGAGTGCGCGTCGACCGGAACAGGCTCGTCAGCAGCCGTGTGCCAGATAAACATGGGCGGAGTGGCGGGCGTGACCAACAGATCGAGTGAGGTGTCTTCGCGCAGGAAAGAGTTGGCATCCAGCCCGATGAGGTTCTCGCGAGAGCCGGCGTGCGTCTCGCCCGTCATCGTGACAACGGGGTAGCCGAGCACGGCAAAGTCGGGGCGCTCGTCGTCTTTCGCGACGGGGGCGACAGCCGCGTGGCCGGCCAAATGGCCGCCAGCGGAGAATCCCAAAACACCCACGAGAGGTGCCCCTAGCGCACGTTCCTTCGCAATTTCAGACTGAATTGCCAGCAATGGAGCGGGATGTTTCGTGGCAACGGGGTACTCAACAACGCGAGCATTCCAGCCGATCGAACGCAACCAGGCAGCAACGGGCTCGCCTTCGTGGGGTGCGAGGCGCGAATACCCTCCACCGGGGAGAACGAGAATTGTGGGGAGGTTGGCAGCCATTACTTAACTGTAAATTGTGCGCGTCAATATGGCTGAATCAACGCACTTTCGCGCGGAAATCGATTAACCCGCATAGTGTCTGTACATGGCAGATTTGTTTGACGGATATACATCAAGCGCCTCCAAACGCACCGGACCAGCCGCGTGGGATGAGATGTTCTCTGCCGATAGCGAGATACGTCGCCCCTACCGCGAGATTCATGACGCGCTGGCGCAAATGACGCAGGAAGAGCTGCGCGGACGTACTGAAGCACTCGCCGACAGTTACCTCGCCCAGGGCGTTACCTTCGACTTCGCTGGCGAAGAGAGACCCTTTCCTCTGGATGCAGTTCCCAGAGTTATTGACCTTTCCGAGTGGAAACAGGTTGAGTCGGGAATCAAGCAGCGGGTTCGAGCGCTCGAGGCGTTCTTGGCCGACATTTACGGGCCCCAGAATGCCATCAAAGATGGGGTGATTCCGGCTCGGATGATCACGTCCTCCAGCCACTTCCACCGTCAAGCGGCGGGCATTGACCCGGCCAATGGCGTGCGAATTCAGGTCAGCGGTATCGACCTCATCCGCGACGAAGTTGGTGCGTGGCGCGTTCTCGAAGACAACGTGCGCGTGCCCAGTGGTGTGAGCTATGTGATCTCGAATCGTCGAGTGATGGCCCAGACGCTTCCCGAGTTGTTCGTCTCGATGCGGGTTCGCCCCGTCGGTGACTACCCCCACAAGCTGCTGCAGGCTCTGCGTGCCAGTGCGCCGGGCGGCGTGGATGAGCCCAACGTCGTTGTGCTCACTCCGGGTGTCTACAACTCCGCGTACTTCGAGCACACGCTGCTCGCTCGCCTCATGGGCGTCGAGCTCGTGGAGGGTCGAGACCTGTTCTGCTCTGGCGGTCGGGTCTGGATGCGCACCACGGCCGGTCCCACTCGGGTCGACGTGATCTACCGCCGGGTTGACGACGAGTTCCTCGACCCGCTGCAGTTCCGTGCCGACTCCATGTTGGGCAGCCCGGGCATGATGCTCGCGGCTCGCCTCGGAAATGTGACGATCGCGAACGCGGTCGGCAACGGTGTCGCCGACGACAAGCTCGTGTACACCTACTTGCCCGACCTCATCGAGTACTACCTCGGTGAGAAGGCGATCATCCCCAACGTCGATACGTGGCGGCTCGAAGATCCGGGGGCGCTGGAAGAGGTGCTTGACCGGCTCGATGAGCTTGTGGTGAAGCCTGTGGATGGTTCCGGCGGTAAGGGCCTAGTGATTGGCCCCGCCGCGACGAAGCCGGAATTGGAGACGCTGCGCAAGCAGCTTCTCAAGGATCCGCGCGGGTGGATTGCGCAGCCCGTGGTGCAGCTGTCGACGATCCCCACGGTGATCGACGACGGCATGCGGCCGCGTCACGCCGACCTTCGCCCGTTCGCCGTCAACGACGGAAACGATGTGTGGGTGCTGCCGGGTGGTCTCACTCGCGTTGCGCTGCCCGAAGGTCAGCTCGTCGTCAACAGCTCGCAGGGTGGTGGCTCGAAAGACACGTGGGTTGTCGGTCGCGAAAAAGTGGCGGAGTCGGAGAGCACCGTTCAGGGTCTCGTCGAGCGCCAGGCCGATACGGAAGCAATTACCGTCATCACACCAGAGATGTTGCTCGAAGCCGGGATCCATGAGGATCACGCCGAGGATCATGACACCACTCGAACGCTCACGCAGAGACAGCGTCAAGAAGAGCAGCAACAGCAGAGTGTCGACACCGAGGGAGGTCAATCATGCTGAGTCGCATCGCAGAATCGCTGTTCTGGATCGGTCGCTACATTGAGCGTGCTGACGGTACCGCCCGCATCCTCGACGTTCACCTTCAGTTGCTCCTCGAAGATCCGTGGATTGAAGAGGATGACGCCTGCCGCGCGCTCTTGAGCGTGATGGGTAGCGAGGCTCCGGCCGACGTCGCGCTCACTCGCGGTGACGTGTTGTCGATCCTCGCGGTTGACCGTACCGAGCCAGCCTCGATCGCCTACTCCTTGGGTGCTGCTCGCGAGAACGCGCGTCGTGCTCGCGAGATCGTGTCTACCGAACTCTGGGAGTGCCTCAACACCACCCAGACGCGGATGCCGCGCCGAATTTCGGGAGACAAAGTCGCTGACTTCTTCTCCTGGGTTCGTGAACGCTCCGCGCTAGCCGTGGGCATTGTCGAGTCTGCGACGAGTCGGGACGAAGCGTGGCAGTTCTTCACCCTGGGGCGCAGTCTCGAGCGCGCGGACATGACGGCGCGACTCTTGGCTACGCGAAGCCTCACGGAAGCCAGTGGTCCGTCGTGGACCACGATTCTGCGGTCGTGTGGCGCCTACGAGCCTTACTTGCGCACCTATCGCGGTGTTCCGAGCGCGAGCAACGCCGCCGAGTTCTTGCTGCTGGATCGCTTGTTCCCGCGCAGCATCCTCTTCTCCGTTTCGCGGGCTGAGGACTGCATGCGTGAGCTTGAGCCTCACCGCATGAACCGCGTCGGTGTGAACGATGATGCGCAGCGCTTGCTGGGCAAGATTCGTAGCGAGTTGGAGTATCGGCCGATCGCTGAAATTTTGGATGACCTGCCTCACCACATGGATCGAGTGCAGGCGGCAACGAGTGCGGCTTCGGAGGCAGTGCGTCACCGCTACTTCCCCACGAATGCCGCTCCCGAGTGGGTTGGAGAGATCTCATGAAGCGACTCAGGATCGTCCATTCCACAGGTTTCAGCTACGGCGGCGAAGTCACGGCGTCGTACAACGAGGCTCGGATGCTGCCCGCCAGTGTCGAGAGCCAGCTCGTGTTGTTCTCAAACCTCGACATCTTGCCGCTCTCTAGCCAGAGCAACTATGTCGACTATTGGGGTTCGCGCGTTGCCTCGTTTGAGGTGCTGACGGGTCATAAGGAGTTGTCGTTGACCGCCACAAGCCTTGTTGAGGTTCATGAGCGCGAACACGACTCGGAGTGCATGTCGTGGGCCGAGCTGCATGCGGCCGCCGAGCTCTCGATGGATGCGGTTGAGAACCTTAGCCAGACGCGTCGTACCGAGCCGCCAGCCGAGGTTGTAGCGCTCGCGAAAGACATCGCGGCGAAGTCTGACGACGCGTGCGAGAGCGCTCTCGAAATCGCGAAAGCCATCGGTAACGCCATCCAGTACATGAGTGGTGTCACCGGTGTGGCGACCACCGCCACGGAAGCGTGGGCCGGAGGCAAGGGTGTCTGCCAAGACATCGCGCACCTCGCGCTCGGCGCTTTGCGCTCGGTCGGCATCCCGGCTCGCTACGTGTCTGGGTACCTTCACCCGAAACCGGATGCCGCTATCGGCGAGAAGGTCACGGGCGAATCCCATGCGTGGATCGAGTGGTTCTGCGCCGGGCAGTGGCGCGGCTATGACCCCACGAACCTCATCGACATCGGAGACCGGCACGTGCTCGTGGGGCGCGGTCGCGACTACAACGACGTGCCGCCCCTTCGTGGCGTGTACGCGGGGCCGTTCGGCTCGAAGCTGTTCGTGAGCGTGGAAATCACCCGCGAGGCGTAGGCCGCCAGAGACGACAACGACAGGTGGGGCGGATGCTGCGAGCATCCGCCCCACACTGCGTTTAACTTGTGCGGCGAGTGGTCGTTTCCACGATCGCGATCTCTTGGGTCGCGAGTTCGCGTTCTTCATCGGGGGTGGGCTCGGGTGGAAAGCGCAACCGCAGACGGAAGCGACTTTCGGGCACGCGACCCACGCGCATCCCGCGACTGTAGACGAGCCAGATGATCGCGGCGGCCGCGGCGAGAAGCCCCGAGAGGGAGCCGATGCCGAGGGCCCAGCGGGCGCCGAGTTCGTTGGCGGCCCAGCCGACGATGGGGGCGCCGATCGGGGTGCCGCCGGCGAAGATCGCGAGGTAGAGCGCCATGACGCGGCCACGCATGATCGGTGTCGTGGAGGTCTGCACGTAGGCGTTGGCGGTTGTCATCATCGTCAGCGAGGAGACGCCGACGATCGTGAGAGCGGCGCCGAAAGTCCAGTAGCTGGGGGAGAGCGCTGCGATCAGGCACGCCACCCCGAAGAATGCAGAGCCGACCACGACGACGCCCAAACGTGCGCGCTCGCGGCGAGCGGCCAGCAGCGAGCCGACGATCGCGCCTACGGCCATCATCGACGAGAGCAGGCCGAACTCGGCTGCGCCCTTGCCGAATTCGGTGGTTGCCATGGTGGAGATGAAGACGGGGAAGTTGAACCCGAAGGTTCCGACCAAGAAGACCATGACGAGCACGATCAGGATGTCTGGCCGGTTACGAACGTAGCGCAGCCCATCCCGAATCTGGCCCTTCGCTCGCCCGAGTTTGGCCACGGGATAGAGCTGGTTGCGACGAATGAACCACAGCGACGCGAGCACGCCCGCGAACGAGGCCGCGTTCACGAGGAACACGGGGCCGGAGCCGATCGCGGCAACGAGTACTCCGGCGATCGCGGGGCCGACGAGGCGGGCGCTCTGGAACGACATGGAGTTGAGTGCGACCGCGTTGGGTAGGTCTTTGTCGCTCACGAGTTCCGAGACAAACGCTTGGCGAACGGGCGCGTCGATCGCGGTAGCCACACCCAGAAGTAGAGCGAAGACGTAGACGTGCCACAGCTCGACGTAGCCGGAGACCACGAGAATACCGAGGCCAAGCGCGAGAATGAACTGGCTGAACTGCGTCCAGAGCAACACGACGCGGCGGTCGAAGCGGTCGGCGATGATTCCGGCGATGGGCATGAGCAGCAGCAGGGGGCCGAACTGCAGCGCCATCGTGAACCCAAGTGCCGCGGCATCGTGGTCGGTCAGTTCGGTAAGAACGATCCAGTCCTGGGCGGTGCGCTGCATCCACGCGCCGGTATTGGAGACGATCGCGCCAATGGTCCAGAGCCTGTAGTTGAAGAAGCGAAGCGAGCGGAACATTGCGCTCACGAATTGGCCAACTTCAACAGCACCGGGATGGCTGCGTGGAGGGCGGCGTGCTCGTCAGCGGAGAGGGTCGAGAGCTCGGCAGCGAACCATTCGGCGCGACGCTGGCGAGTTTTAGCGATTAGCTCGACTCCCGCATCCGTCGCTTCAATGAGCACCTTGCGACCGTCGTCAGGCGAGCTGGAGCGCGTGACCAAACCTTCTTCGCTCAAGCAGTTGACGGTGCGGTTCATCGATGGTGGAGTGACGCGTTCGTGCTCAGCGAGGGCCGCGAGAGTACTGCCGCCGTGCTGGCTGAGCACGTACAGAACGGAGAGCTGGCTGTCGCTGAGAGTCTCGTCGTGGCGTTGCTGCCGGATGCGACGGGCGATACGCATGAAAGCGATGCGGAGTTCGTCGTCCAATTTGTGAGGCATATTCGTTAGTCTAGCAAATTAGTCTTGCTAACTAGTTTCGTCACTGCGGGGGTGCTGCAGACGAAACTCACCCATTCTGCTCTCACGTTCACCGCCGTAGAATGGCAGCAGCAAGGAGGCCCTCATGCCCACGTTTACGGCGCCACGAACTGACCACTTCTACGTTGACGCGCACGGAGTCACGATTCACTACTACGTGTGGGAATCGCCGAAAGCCCATGCGGTTTTGCAGCTCACCCACGGCCTGGGCGATCACGCCCGCCGCTACGAGCACGTTGCCCAAGCTCTCGTCGCTGCTGGGTACACGGTCTACGCCGACGACCACCGCGGCCACGGTGCCACCGGCCTCGACCAAAACGCGGGAGACGCCAGCAAGCTGGGCAAGCTCGGCAAGGGCGGGCTGCGTGCCGCCACCGAAAACATCCGTGAACTCTCGGCCATCATCCGCCGCGATCACCCCACGCTTCCGCTCGCTCTGCTCGGGCACTCGTGGGGCTCGCTCATGGTGCAAGACGTGCTCAACGAGCACTCCAAGGAGTACGAAGTCGCGATCCTTACGGGCACCGCGCACCGCACCTTCGCCCACATGAACAGCGGCAACCTCAACGCCAAGCACAAAGACCTCGGCACCACCGGGTACGAGTGGCTCAGCCGCGATCCCCAGGTTGCCGAAGACTTCGTGAACGACCCGCTGACCTTCTACGCAGATGCCCTCAAGCTCTTCGGCCCCGTCGACGGGATGCGCCTCATGGGCCGCCCGGCGAAGCACTTCGCCCGCGACATCCCGCTGCTCATCATGATCGGCGACGAAGATTCGCTCGGCGGAGAAGCAAGCATCGAGGCGCTCGCTGCCGACTACGTCGTGCGCTCCAAGCTCACCGACATCGAAGCGATCGTGTACCCGGGTGCACGTCACGAGATCTTCAACGAGACCAATAAAGACGAAGTGATCGCCGACCTGGTGGCGTGGCTTAACGCGCGGCTCAAGCCGGTGCATCCGGATGCCCCGCTGCCGCCCGCGGCCAAGAACGAGGCAACCCAGCCCGGCTCGGCACCGTCCGGCTCGGCACCGTCCGGCTCGGCACCGTCCGACGCAGCACCGTCCGAACCTGCCCCATCCGAATAGATGGCGTCGATTTTCACCGAGATTCTGAACGGTCGCTCGCCCGGGCGCTTCATCTGGGCGGATGAACGTGTCTTTGCCATTCTCACGATCGAGCCCCGCAAGCCGGGTCATGCGCTCGTGATTCCGCGCATCGAGGTTGATCGGTGGAGTGACCTCGACGAAGAACTCGCGATGCACATCTTCCGCGTCGGGCGCCTTATTGGCCTCGCCCAGCGCGACGAATGGGATGCCGATCGCGTCGGCGTCATGTTCGAGGGTTACCGGGTGCCGCACGCACACTTGCACGTCTGGCCCTCGTGGAACGTCTACGAATACAGCCACACCGGCATCAATCGCGATCCCGGCACTGAGGCGCTCGATGAGGCTTTTCAGCGTTTGCGAGCACGGATGATCGACCACGGGCATGGGGAGTTTGTTCCTCCGCTCGACTGGTCAATTCCGCACGGCAACGCGGCGCATTAGGCTGGATTCAGCACAACTAGACAGGGGTGAGCGATGCACGGCGAATTCAAGGTGCCCGGCGGAAAACTCGTAGTGGTCGATCTCGATGTTGTCGACGACGCCATCACCAACTTTCGTCTCGCTGGTGACTTCTTCTTAGAGCCGGATGAGGCCCTCGAAGACATCAACGCCGCCATCGAAGGTCTGCCCGCTAACTCCGACGCGAAGGCCATCACGAGCGCGATCCAGCAATCGCTGCCCGAGGGCACTGTGATGCTCGGCTTCTCTGCCGAGTCGGTGGCCACGGCCATCCGTCGTGCCCTGCAGCGTGCCACGACCTGGAAAGACTACGACTGGCAGATTGTCACTGGCCCGCCGCTGGAACCCCGCATGCAAATGGCGATGGATCAGGTGCTCTCCGAAGAGGTTGCCTCCGGTCGCCGTAAGCCCACTTTGCGCATTTGGGAGTGGAACAAGCCCGCCGTCGTGATCGGCAGCTTCCAGTCGCTGCGCAACGAAGTCGACCTCGAGAACGCCAAGAAGTACGGCTTCGAGGTCGTGCGTCGCATCTCCGGTGGAGGCGCCATGTTCATGGAAGCCGGCACCGTGATTACCTACTCGATCTATGTGCCGGTCGAGCTCGTGCAGGGAATGACGTTCGCGGACTCCTACGCCTTCCTCGACGAGTGGGTCATCATCGCTCTCAAGTCGCTCGGCATCGAAGCGAGCTACCAGCCGCTCAATGACATTGCGAGCCCCACCGGCAAGATCGGCGGAGCCGCTCAGAAGCGACTCGGCGCCGGTGCCGTGCTGCACCACGTCACCATGAGCTACGACATGGATGGCGAAAAGATGGTTCAGGTCTTGCGCATCGGTCGCGAGAAGATGAGCGACAAGGGAACCAAGTCCGCCGCCAAGCGCGTTGACCCGCTGCGCAGCCAGACCGGAATGGAACGTGCCGACATCATCGACACCATGGTTGCGACCTTCCGCGGGCTCCATGGCCTCGCCGAGAGTGAACTGACGAGCGACGAGATTGCGCGCGCTGAAGAACTCGTTGCCGAGAAGTTCGGCACCGAAGAGTGGCTGCAGCGCGTTCCGTGAACCACACCCTCCGCGGCTTGACCCTCACGCTCACCCTGGCCGCTCTGCTGCTCGGTGGTGTCGTGGCGTCTGCCGTGCTCGGGCAACTGCCCGTAAGCCCCGCCGAAGTGGGCGGGTCTCTCTTGCGGGCGCTCGGCATCCAGAACGAGTGGGCCCCGAGTGACTCCATCGTGGAATCCACGCTCTGGGTCGTACGCTTTCCGCGCATAGCGATGGCCCTGGTCGTGGGCGCCGCCCTCGCCGTGGCCGGCGCCGTCATGCAAGCCATTTTCGGCAACCCGCTGGCTGAACCGGGCGTGGTCGGAGTGTCATCCGGTGCCGCTCTCGGTGCGGCCATCGCGATCGTCGTAGGCATCTCCGCTCTCGGCGATGGTGCGATTGCCCTCTTCGCTTTCGTCGGTGGCTTGCTCGCCACGCTGCTCGTGTACTTCGTCTCGCGCGCCAATGGCCGCACCGAAGTGGTCACCCTCTTGCTCACCGGTATCGCGGTCAATGCCTTTGCTGGAGCGGGATTGGCCTTCCTGCTGTTCATTGCCGACTCCGGCAGCCGTGAACAGATTGTGTTCTGGCAGCTCGGCTCGCTCAACGGATCGCGGTGGAGCGAAGTGCTCATCGTCGCGCTCGTCACCGCCGTGGGCCTCACTGCCGCCATCGTGCTCGCCCGCCCCTTCGACCTTTTGGCGCTGGGGGAGCGCAACGCTCGCCACCTCGGCGTTAACGTTGAACGCCTCCGCATTGTCTCGATCGTGATCGTCGCGTTGCTCACTGGTGTGGCCGTAGCGTTCGTCGGCATCATCGCCTTCGTTGGGCTCGTGGTGCCGCACGCGATGCGCATGGTGATCGGCCCAGCGCACCGCGCACTCATCGTCGCGAGTGCCATCGGCGGTGGCGTGCTGCTCGTGCTCTCCGACCTGCTCGCGCGCTCCGTCGTTGCGGGCGGCGACCTGCCGATTGGCTTGCTCACCTCGCTCGTGGGTGGCCCGTTCTTCTTCTACCTGCTCTTCCGTCAGCGTCGTCAGAGCGGAGGCTGGGCATGATTAGTGCACGCAACATCGGTGTGCGGCTCGGAGGCCGCGCCATCCTCGACGACGTCAGCCTCGACGTGGCGCCCGGCGAAGTACTCGCCCTCGTCGGCCCGAACGGCGCCGGAAAATCCACTCTGCTCGCGGTGTTGAGCGGCGATCGAAAGCCCGACAGCGGCACCGTGACCATCGACGGCCGTGACGTGGGCGGCATCCGCCACGGCGAGCTTGCTCGACTGCGTGCCGTGCTCACTCAAGAGAACAGCGTGAGCTTTCCGTTCCGCGTCTCCGAGGTTGTAGCGATGGGGCGCAGCCCTTGGGCGCGCGAAGTCGAGAGTCGCGACGATGTTGCTGTGGTCAACGAAGCCTTAGAAGTGACGGATGTCGCGCACCTGGGTGACCGTCGCTATACGACGCTCTCGGGTGGCGAAAAAGCGCGCGTCTCGCTCGCGCGCGTGCTTGCTCAACACACGCCCGTCGTGTTCTTGGATGAGCCGACCGCTGCCCTCGATCTGCGCCACCAAGAAGACGTCATGCGCGTCGCTCGCACGATGGCTCAGGATGGCCGGGCCGTCGTCGTGGTGCTCCACGACTTGAGCTTGGCCGGTGCCTACTCCGACCGCCTCGCGCTTATCGCCCACGGTACGCTCGACGCCATCGGCACCCCCCGGGAGGTGCTCACCGCCGAGCGGGTAGAGCGGGTTTACGGGCTCGCGGTCGACCTGCACGACGTGGGCGGGCATCCGGTCGTCGTCCCTCGCCGCTGACCGCGCTGATTGTTAGGCTGCAAGTCGACGCTGAAAGGACAGCCCGATGCAGACCGAGGTCGTGCAGTTTCTTGCCGCTCTGGCAAACAAGCAGTCGCGTGAGCGCTTTGCCCGTATCGCTCTGCACGCGGGGGAGTCGCTACCCGTGGATGAGCGCGCTGACCGCCTGCTGATTAGCTCCGGAGCGCTTCGCGTCGAAGAGGGCAGGGTTCAGCTCGATTCGGCGCAGCTGGGGGCGCTGCTCGACCATGTTCGGGCGTCGGGCCGTGCGGAACAGAACGAACAAGTCGGCCGGCTGCCCCGCCGTCAGAGCGAGCGTGTGGAATTGCTCACGCGCATCGCCGGTTCCGTCCTCCAGCCGGGCGAGCGCATTGACGAGGCAGAGTTGGGCGAGCGTCTCGAACCTTTAGTGGAGGATGTCGCAGCGATCCGCCGCGCCATGATCGACTATGGCGTGCTCGATCGAAATTCGGGCACGCAGATGTACTGGCTGCGCGGCGAGGAGATGTCGCGCTAGCGGCTGAGAAGGTCGCGGTACTCGGGGTGGTCGGTGATGAACTTGTCGATGAATTCGCACTTCGCCACGACGCGCGTTTCGCTTTCGGCCCGTACCAAGTTGAGGGCGCCGCGAGCGAGTTCGGTTCCGCGACCTTGACCGCGATACTTCGGATCGATTTCGGTGTGCACGAACACGATCTGATCGTCGCGCAGTTGGTAGTCGGCGAGGCCCGCTTGAATCCCGTCGACAAGCAGCTCGTAGCGGTGCATCGCGGGGTCGTGGATAACTTCGCTGGCCATAGTTCAACCCTACTCGCGGGTGCTCGATTGGGGATGTGTTCTGCGGCGCGCCAAAGCAGGGGAATAGTATCGACGGGTGTCTGAATCTGCTGCCCCCGCATCCGGTGGATCGAACCGCCGTCTGATCATCATTGCTGTCACGGGACTCGTGCTGATTATTGCTGCCGTGGTGATCTCCTTCGTGGCCCTGGCGCCCACGCCCGAACCCGTAGCCACCGCGACGCGAACGCCGACCCCCACTCCGACTCCGACACCCACTCCGACCCCGACCCCAACACCTACGTTCGACAAGACTCAGTACTCGATAGACGACGCGAGCAGCCTGTGGGTCGTCGCCAATAAGCTTCGCCCGCTCAACCCGCAGTCGTACGAACCTGAACTCGTATTCGTCGATGTGCCGTATGTGTACGAACCGTACTTGCGGCCGGAAGCTGCTGCGGCGGTCGTCGAGATGTTTGCGGCTTACCAAACTGACACCGGACTGCAAATGCAATCGCAGAGCTCGTACCGTAGTTACTGGTCGCAAGAGAGCGTGTACGCCGGCTGGGTGTCGCAGCTCGGTCAAGAGGCGGCCGACCTCACGAGCGCGCGCCCCGGTCACAGCGAGCACCAAACGGGGCTCTCGATTGATATCAGTGCGTTGCCCGCGAACTGCACGCTTAGCCAGTGCTTCGGAGACACACCGCAGGGCCGATGGCTCGATGAGAACGGCTGGAAGTACGGCTTCACTGTGCGCTACCCCGAGGGGAAAGCCGACATCACCGGTTACGAATACGAACCGTGGCACTTGCGTTTTGTGGGCAAGGAACTGGCCGCAGAATTGAACAGCACGGGTATCCAAACTCTGGAGGAGTTCTTTGGGCTGCCGGCTGCACCGACCTACGGCTAGGCGCGCACACCCTAAACTCGTCACATGACTTCGACGCCCAGCCCTGCCACTGTGAGCTACAGCTACCTGGGCCCGGCAGGCACGTTTACGGAGGCTGCGCTCAAGCAGGTTCCCGAAGCAGTCGGAGCACAGTGGACGAGTGTCAACAACGTCGGCGAAGCTCTCGACGATGTCACGAGTGGCCGCAGCGTTGCCGCGATGATCGCCATCGAGAACTCGGTAGAGGGCGGCGTCAGCGCAACGCAAGATGCACTCGCCAACGTGCCCAACCTCCGCATCCTGGGCGAATACCTAGTCTCGGTGAACTTCGTGCTCGTGGCACGGCCGGGCACCACGCTCGCCGACGTGAAGGTCGTCAACGCGCATCCGGTTGCCTACGCTCAAACGCGACGCTGGCTCGACGCCACTCTGCCCAGCCACGGCCACATGCCGGCCAGCTCCAATGTGGCCGCCGCCGCAACGCTCCTTGACAGCGAACTAGCGGATGCCGCTGTCGCTCCACCCGGCATCACCGAGCACTACGAGCTCGATGTACTGGCAACAGAGATCGGCAACAACCAGAACGCGGTCACCCGCTTCGTTCTCGTGAGCGCGCTCGCCGACCTGCCAGAGCCGACGGGCGCCGACAAGACGAGCCTCATCGTGGAGCTTCCCGATGACAAGCCCGGTCGACTCCTCGACATGCTCGAGCAGTTCGCTACTCGCGGCGTGAACCTGAGCTTGATTGAGTCACGCCCGATTGGTGATGAGCTTGGCCGCTATCGCTTCGTCATCGACCTTGAGGGCCACATCCTCGATGAGCGTGTCGCTGATGCTCTCTTGGGTCTCAAGCGTTTCAGCCCCAAGGTCATCTTCTTGGGTAGCTACCCGCGGGCAGACAAGCTCGCCACCACGGTGACGCCGCGCTACGGCAACGACGTCTTCGTGGAGGCCCGCGATTGGCTGCGCGCGATCATCACGGGCGAGCCCATTGCGGACGAGCGCAGCGCCAGCTAGTTATCGCTGAGCGTGCCGGGCCCGAGCACGCTGGGTTGGCGCGCTACCCCGAGCGCTACTTCGAGCGCGACTTGGGTACGCGCACGATGAGTGCGAGCGGGTCGACCCAGGTATGTACTGATTTGGCGAGGCCGAACTCATCGCCATCGAGCTGAAACTCTTCAGGGTTGTCGACGATCATGTTGAGGTCGCTGCCCTTCGCGTAGCGCACGTCGCGCACGTCTTTCGAGAGGTCGATGATGCGGCGGCCGATCACGCTTTTGCGTAGTACGCCGTTCTCCCACGCGATCTTGTTCCAGATGTTGAGCCAGCCAAAACGTCCGCGGGGCACGAGCGCTGCCATGTCGAGGATGCCGTCATCCGGTTGAGCGTCAGGCATGAGCAGCAGGCCACCCGGCAGTGAGCCGCAGTTGCCGATGATCACGGTGTGCGCGCTGAGCGAGCGGTTGGGGGCGCCATCCACGCTGTAACGCAGTTTCACCGGGCGCAGTTCGGGGATCGAGCGGGCGATACCGTCGACGTAGGCGAGCCAACCCACAGCCTTCTTCAGCTTGGTGCTCGTGTTCTTGATCATCTTGGCGTCGAGCCCGAGGCCGGCCATCACGAGAAAGGCGTGTTCTTCGTGGTCGTCGTTGTCGCGAACGATGCTAACCATCCCGAGGTCAATCGGGCGGTCGTAGCCATTAAAGGCAATATCGACGCTGTCGTGCATATTGCCCGCGGGCAGGTCGAGGTTGCGGGCAAGAAGGTTTCCCGTGCCCACCGGAACGAGTCCCATCGAGACACCGCTGCCGCGGAGGGCCTCGGCCACGGCGCGAACCGTGCCATCACCGCCGGCCGCGATGACCATCGTTGCACCGCGACGAATAGCACTGCCCGTGACTTCTTGGCCGGCATCCACCTCGGTCGTAGAAAACCAGAGAGGGGTAGCCCAGTCAGCGGCTTTCGCGGCTGCGTTGACGAGCTTCTTGAGCTTGGCAAGATCGACCTTGATGGGGTTGTAAACAACCGCCACTTTAGGTTTCGAATTCCGAGGGGAGGGCACACATAAACGCTACGCCATGAATCGGTAGGCTGTAGTGGTGATTGACCCCCAAATTCTCCGAGAAAACCCTGAAGCCGTGCGGCAATCGCAACTCGCTCGCGGGGCATCCGTGCAGCTAGTTGACGACGCTATCGCCGCCGATCAGAACCGCCGTGCTCGCATTGGCGAGTTCGAGGCGCTGCGTGCCGAGCAAAACAGTTTCGGTAAAAAGGTTGCGCAGGCGCCTGCCGACGAGAAGAAGGCGCTGGTGGCGCAAGCCCAAGAGCTTTCGGCTCAGGTGAAGCTGGCCCAGCAGGCATCGACCGAGGCTGAAGTGGAGTTCACGCGCATCGTCGGGTCGCTTGGAAACATCGCCGTCGAAGGCGTGCCTGTCGGTGGCGAGGATGACTGGGAGCTCGTTCGTGAAGTGGGCACGCCCGCATCGTTCGACTTTGAGCCCCGTGACCACGCCGACCTTGGCGAGATTCTTGGTGCTATCGACATCCCCCGCGGAGTGAAGGTCGCGGGCAGCCGCTTCTACTTCCTCAAGGGTGTCGGCGCGCGACTCGAACTGGGTCTCATGAACATGGCGCTTGATCGCGCTATCGCTGGCGACTTCATCCCGCTCATCACTCCCACCCTCGTGCGCCCCGAAATGATGGCTGGCACCGGGTTCTTGGGTGAGCACGCTGACGAGATTTACCATTTGCCTGCCGACGACCTCTACCTCACGGGTACGAGTGAAGTCGCGCTCGCCGGGTACCACTCCGATGAGATCCTCGATCTCTCGAAGGGACCGTTGCGCTACGCCGGTTGGTCAACCTGCTACCGCCGCGAAGCTGGCTCTGCGGGCAAGGACAACCGCGGCATCCTGCGCGTGCACCAATTCAACAAGCTCGAGATGTTTAGCTACTCGCTGCCCGAGAACGCCCAAGAAGAGCACGAGCGACTGCTGTCGTTCCAAGAGTCGATGCTGCAGGCCTGCGGGCTCAGCTACCGTGTGATCGATGTTGCCGGTGGCGATCTCGGTTCTAGCGCGGCCCGCAAGTACGACATCGAGGCGTGGGTTCCGACCCAGGGCACGTACCGCGAGCTCACCTCCACCTCGAACTGCACGACGTATCAGGCACGTCGCCTCGATATTCGGTACCGCACCGAGTCGGGCAAGACGGCTCCCGTCGCGACCCTCAATGGAACTTTGGCCACCACCCGCTGGTTGGTTGCCATCCTCGAAACCCACCAACAGCCCGACGGGTCAGTCGTAGTGCCAGAAGCACTTCGCCCCTACCTTGGCGGCCTCGAAATTTTGGAGCCACTCGCGTGACAATCGCAGCACAGGATGACCGCTGGATGATCGCACTCGACATCGACGGCACTGTGCTGCTCGAGTCGGGCGAGATGAACGACGTTGTGATTGACGCTGTCGCCAACGTGCGCGATGCCGGTCACGAGATCATGTTGGCGACCGGCCGCTCGGTTGCGATGACTCTGCCGATTCTGCGCAAATTGGGGCTCAAGCCCGAGTATGTCGTGTGCTCGAACGGCGCGATCACGCTCAAGCGCGATCCGTTGGCCGACGGTGGTTACGCCCGAGAGTTCGTCGAGATGTTCAACCCTAAAGAGGTGCTCACGAGCATCAAGCAGCACTTGGGCACGGCCAACTATGCGGTCGAAGATGCCACTGGCAAGTTCTTCGTCGATGGCAAGTTTCCGGATGGCGCCCTTGGTGCGGTCAGCGAAGACGTGTCGTTTGACGAGCTCGTCAAGGTGCAGGCCACTCGCGTGGTGGTCATCTCTCCTCAGCACCAGGTTGACGACTTCCTCTCGGTTGTCGAGAAGATGGGGCTCCACAAGGTCAGCTACAACGTCGGTTGGACGGCGTGGCTCGACATTGCGCCCGATGGCGTCAATAAGTCGACGGCGCTTGAAAACGTGCGTTCGCGCCTCGGCATCCCGCGCACGCGCGTGTTCGCCATGGGTGATGGCCGCAACGACATCGACATGCTCGAGTGGGCTGCGTTGCACGGCCGTGGCGTTGCCATGGGTCAGGCTCCGGATGACGTGCTCGCGGTGGCCAATCAGGTCACCGAAAGCGACGTCAACGACGGTGCCGCGCTGGCGCTCACCGCTTTCTTGGAGTCGCTCTCGGCCTCGCAGTAGTCAGGCTTAAGCCTCACAGCGAAGGGGTGCGATCGAGCTTGTGGCTCGGTCGCACCCCTTCGTCGTTAGCTGCGGTGACGCAGGCTAGAGCTCGCTGAGCGCTTCGTCGTAGATCGCCATCGCGCGAGCGACTTCTTCGGCGGTGACGACGGCCGGCGGCACGACGTGAATGCGGTTGTCGGCGATGAACGGGAGTAGTCCGCGCTTCACGAGAGCGCCCTTGACCTTGCCCATGTCGGCAGCGCTGAGGGGTTCACGGGTCTCACGGTTGGCGACGAGTTCGAGCGCCCAGAAGACGCCGCTTCCGCGGACGTCACCGATGCACTCGTGCTTGTCAGCGAGGGCGGCGAGGCCGGGAGCGATGTGCTCGCGCCCGATCATGGCGGCGTTCTCCACGATATTTTCGTCTTCCATCGCCGTGATGGAGGCAACAATGGAGGCCGCAGCGATCGGGTGGCCAGAGTACGTGAGGCCGCCGGGGAAGACGCGCTCGTCGAAGGTGGCCGCGATCTCGTCTGAGATGATGACGCCGCCCACGGGAATGTAGCCCGAGTTGACGCCCTTGGCGAAGGTGATGAGGTCGGGCTTTACGTCGAAGGCTTCGAATGCGAACCAGTGTCCGGTGCGGCCGAAGCCCACCATGACCTCATCGAGGATCAGCAGGATGCCGTACTTGTCGGCGATGGCGCGCACGCCAGCCATGTAGCCGGGCGGCGGGGTTAGCACGCCAGCGGTCCCGGGGATGCTCTCAAGCAGGATGGCGGCGATCGACTCGGCGCCCTCTGCTTGGATGGTGCGCTCAAGGTGGTGCAGGGCGCGCTCGGCTTCTTGTTCGGGGGAGTCCGACCAGAATTCGGAGCGGTACTCGTAGGGGCCGAATACGTGCACGTGAGCGCGAGCGTATTCGTTGGGGATGCGGCGCCAGTCGCCGGTAGCGACGACGGCCGATCCGGTGTTGCCGTGGTACGAGCGGTAGCGCGAGATGATCTTGTCGCGGCCGGTGTGCAGGCGAGCCATGCGCATGGCGTTTTCATTGGCATCCGCTCCACCGTTGGTGAAGAAGACCTTGTTCATGCCCTCGGGCGCGTGGTCGGTAATTTTGCGGGCTGCTTCACCGCGAATGTTGATGGCGTGCGCGGGAGCAACGGTGGCCATGATGTCGGCCTGGGCCTTGATGCCCGCGATAACGGCGGGGTGCTGGTGGCCGATGTTGATGTTGACGAGCTGGCTGGAGAAGTCCAGGTATTCGTTACCTTCGTTGTCCCACACGGTGCTGCCGAGGCCGCCTTCGAGTACGAGGGGCTTCAGCGCGCCCTGCGCAGACCAGGAATGGAACACGTGAGCACGGTCGAGCGCGACGGTGTCGGCGTTGCTGGGCTGGGGCGATGCGGGCGCGGAGTTCATAAGGCACCTTTCAAGACGGAACGAATGTCTCCACTATCGTCCGCGCTGAATCGAGCGTGGGTGCCAATTTGTATAGCGTTTTGCCAATTGTTCGACATAATGTGAGGGCAGGGCAATGAGGGGATATCCGGATGCTTCCAACGATTGAATGGCTCCTCACCAAGCGCACCCTGCGGTTGAGTCTGGTTGCCGCCTCGGCGGACCTCACCGACGCCGTTGACGTCACCGCGGGCACCGCTCTCGCCGACCGCCTGGCGGCCCCGATCTCGTGGGTTCACAGCTCAGACCTCGACGACCCCACTCCCTTCTTGAGCGCCGGCAACGTGCTTCTGACGGATGGCGCGCAGTTCGGTTTCGCCGCCGCCACGGAGAGCTACGACTACAACTCTTTTGTGCGCCGCCTTGTCGACGCCGGCATCGTGGGCCTCGGCTTCGCCACGCACTTCCTCCATCAGGGAATGCCGACGGGCCTAGCGGTGGAGTGCGCGCGGGCTGGCCTGCCGCTTATTGATGTGCCCGACCGGGTTCCGTTCATTGCCGTTATCCGTGAGGTTGCCGACCAGATTGCGGCTGAACGCAGTCGCCGCATGGAGTGGTCGATCGCCGCGCACAAAGCAATCTCCTATGCAGCCCTCAAGCCCACCGGGCTGCGGTCAACTCTCATTGAGCTCGAGCGCCAACTCTCGTGTTGGGTCGGTCTGTTCGACGTGACCGGGCATCCCGTTCCTGTTCCGGGGCTTCGACGCTCGGGCGATCGTTTTGCCGCTCCGGTGCGGGATGAGGTGTCGCGGGCGCTGCGTAAGGGGAGCCGGTCATCCACGGCTCTCACTCTCGAATCGGGCCAAGTCACGATTCAGACGCTCGGCCAGAGCGGCGCTTTGCGTGGCGCTCTCGCTCTGGGCCGCGGTGTACCTCTTGACCGTGCTGAAAACGAACTCGTCACGAGCGTCATCGCCATGGCGACGCTGGCGCTGGAGCAGAACCGAGCGCTCGACGCCACCCGGGGCCATTTGAGGTCGTCGCTCTTGGAACTGCTGCTCGAGGGCAAAGTCGTAGCCGCCCGCTCGATCGCGACGGAAGTATGGGGCGATCTCCCCACCGAACCCGTAAGCGTCTTCGCGCTTGCCCGCCACACGCAAAGCCACTTCGTTCTCGATGCCCTCGATGTGCTGGCCCTCGATGCCGAGGGGCGCGCGTTCTTCGCCGTGCGTGGTGACGTGATTGTCGTACTGGTCGAGACCGCCAGCGACTCAGGCACCTCTCCTTCGGCGCTCCACGAACTCGAACAACTTGTCGACGACCATCAACTCGTGGCGGGCAGCGCGCTCGCTTCGGATTACACCGAACTGGCCACCGCTGTGGGCCAAGCAACCAGTGCTCTGCAGGCGCGAGGCGAGCGGCCCGGCGTTACCGAGTTCGCCGAGATCGCCGATTCCGGGATGCTCGGGGTGCTGCATGCGGCGGGTGCTGAGCGAGTGGCGCACCGAGTCCTCGCGCCACTCACCAATTTCGATGCCGAGCATTCGGTGGCTCTCGTGGAGACGCTGCGCTCTTGGTTCGCGCACGATTGCTCGTGGGGCGCGACCGCCGCGAGTCTTGGCATCCACCGTCATACGGTGCGGTCGCGCGTGGATCAGGCGGGCAGCATCCTGAACCTCGATCTCGAGACTTTCGAGGGCCGTCTCGAGCTCTGGGCGGCTCTGAGGCTCAGCGTTTAGCTGGTCTACCCCCATTTCGAGCCTTTTCGCCTGCCTTTCAGGTACGCCCTGCGGGCATCGGATACACTCTGAACTTGCGTCACGCAAGGAGGGCTGTCCGAGCGGCCGATGGAGCCAGTCTTGAAAACTGGTGGGCAGAAATGTCTCGTGGGTTCGAATCCCACGCCCTCCGCTCTGCGTGTCATGTCTTGATTCCGGTGAAAGAAAGGGGAGTGCGATGAGTGAACTTCGTCCGCGCTCAGAGCTGCGTTCGCGCTCTGTCGAACGCGCTGACCCCAAGAAGAAGCCTGATGTTCAGGGTGTGGCACGACACGGTCGGTTGAAGAAGCCGGGACCGTGGGGCTCGATCGCTAAGGTCGTTGCCGCATCGCTCGCTGTTCTGTTGGTCAGTGGTGCCGCCGTTGGCGCTGTCGCTTTCGACAACATCTATGGCCAGCGCGACACGGTCGCTCTTATCGGCGAGACCGACGGCCCGCCGCCTCAGATCGGCAGTTTCGAAGGCGGCTTTAACATTCTCATTGCTGGTAGTGATACTCGCGTGGATCAAGACGGCGTCGGCGGCGACGCAAGCGTCGAATCTGGACAGCTTAATGATGTCAATATGATTCTGCATGTGGCGGCTGATGGTCAATCTGCTACTGCCATTAGTTTTCCGCGCGACATGGTGATGGGCATTCCCGAGTGCCCTAGCCTCGACGGGGACTACAGCAAGTACTATTCCACCGAGCCGCTCAACACTGCGCTGTCGTACGGCGGACTTCCTTGTGTAGCCCTGACGCTCTCAGAGTTCACGGGCCTCGACATCCAGTTCGCCGGCATCATCACTTTCCAGGGTGTTATCGAGATGACTAATGCCATCGGCGGCGTTCCCGTATGTATTGATGGTCCATTAGTTGACCCGCTTGCAGACATCAACCTCCCCGCTGCGGGTACCTACACGCTGCAGGGCGAAGAGGCCCTCGGCTTCCTCCGTTCGCGGCACGGCGTCGGAGACGGTAGCGACCTCACTCGAATTAGTTCGCAGCAGGTCTATCTTTCTTCGATGGTGCGGACCCTTAAGAGTTCAGAAACGCTCGGCGATTACAAGAAGCTGTACAACCTGGCACAGGCTGCAATAGACAATATGCAGTTGTCGACAGGGCTCAGCGATGTTTCTACTTTGGTGTCGATTGCGCTTGCATTGAAAGACATTCCGCTTGAAGGCGTTCAGTTTGTGCAGTATCCGGGCACTACGGGTGGCACGGGCGTCTATTCGGGCAAAGTTCAGCCCAATACGTATCTCGGTGATCAGCTGATGGCGCTGATCGCGGCAGACGAGCCGTTCGTTCTTGCTGAGGCCGGCGATGGTGTTGGCGCTTACCTCAACCCGGATGCTGTTGAGTCGACGGCTGAACCTGAAGCGACTGAGACGGCTGACCCCGACGCAACCGCCGCACCTGAGGTGGAGCCCGAGGTTATTGATGTCAGTGGCCAGAGCGCTGCGGATGAGACCTGCACGATCACTAACAGCTACTAAGAGACGTCCCTCCGCAGTTCTCAGATCAATTTGATACAACTGCGGTGATGAGTGAATCTCGCTAGAAGTTCACTATGGCGCTGCCGTTGACGGCACCGATCACAAGGATGAGATCTGCGGGTGAAGAAAACGCTATCTATTTCGCCTACGGTCAATGAAACCCACAGGGATTTACTGAACTGGGTGAGCGAAGAGGCTGAGAAGTGCGAAAGTAAAGTCGCTGCCGCCCTCGACTTTGCGCGGTCCTTAGGGCGTCAACTGCCGTTTCCTGGAGATGGTTCTACGAGCGCGTTGTGGAGCGCGTTCGCTACGATCGGGGCGGTCGATCTCACGGTTGCGCGAGCGGTGGAGCCGCACCTCGACGCGGTCGCCATCCTTAACCAGGCTGGTGTCACCGACACGGGCGACATCGGCGTGAACGAAAAAAGCACGTGGGGAGTCTTCGCTGCTGAAGCGCCAAACCTCAGCCTCAAAGCCGCGCAGGTCGACGGGCGCTGGGTGCTGGATGGCACCAAAGCGTGGTGCTCTTTGGCGGGTTCACTGAGTCATGCACTCGTGACGGCATCCACGGGGGCGTCTACACGGCGACTTTTCGCTGTTCCCTTGCGACAAGCTGGGGTTGTCGTGGAGGAAGGCGCGTGGCATGCTCGCGGGCTCGCGGCTGTCGAGAGCGGCAACGTCGCTTTCTCTGGCGCCCCCGCAATTCCAGTGGGTGAAGACGGATGGTATTTAGAACGCCCAGGATTCTTGTGGGGCGCCATGGGCGTCGCGGCCTGTTGGTGGGGAGGAGCTGTCGGAGTCGCTCGACACGCTTTCGCGGTGAGCAGTGTTCGCGAGCCTGACCAGATCGCTCAGATGCACCTCGGGGCTCTTGACTTGGCGCTCTATTCGTCACGGATCGCTTTGGCGGGGGCAGCTGACGCTGTCGATAGCGAAGAGCTCAACCGTAGCGCCGCAACCATTATGAGTACTCGAACCCGCTCACGAGTCGCTCGCGATGTTGATGAGGTGATCGACCGCGTAGGTCACGCCTTGGGTCCGGCGCCTCTTGCTCTCGATGAGGAACACGCCCGTCGAGTAGCGGACCTTCAGTTGTACGTGCGCCAACATCATGCCGAGCGGGATTACGCGCGTCTCGGCAGCAAGGTGCTTGCTGATCGGTCCTTCGAGTGGTGACGTTTGACCACCGTGATCCGGGTACTTCCGAAGCGCAGTGGATCGCTAGCTCCCGCTGGAACGACGTCGGCGAGTTCGGCGTAGACGGTATCGATCGGCTCATTGTCGTCTCTGCGCATCCGGATGACGAAACGTTAGGGGTCGCTGGACTCATGCGGCGAGTTTCCGCTGCGGGAGGACGGGTCCAGCTCATTCTTGCGACGGATGGTGAGGGCTCGCATCCGGCATCGCCGACGAAAAGCGAGATCGAACTACGTTCGCGGCGAGAATCCGAAATTGAGCGGGCGATCGAATTGATTGCCCCCGAAGCCTTGATCGTGCGATTGCGACTTCGGGATGGCGCGCTCAAGAATGAGACTGACGCTCTGCGCGCGGGCATCGAAAAAGAGGTCGTTGCCGGTCAGGGCACAACTCTTATTGCGGCGACGTGGCGTGGAGATGGCCACGGTGATCACAGAGTGGTCGGAGAGATTTGCGCCGATATTGCCCACAAGTATGGTCTGCCCCTTGTCGAGTATCCGATTTGGATGTGGCACTGGTCAACGCCAGACGACTCTGGCACACCCTGGTCTCAATTGCGCACGATGAATCTCAGCGCCGATGAGCGAGACGTTAAGCGCCGCGCGATAGCGGCCCACGAGAGCCAGATCTCTCCACTCTCAGAATTTGAGGGTGACGAGGCGATACTTCGTCCTGAATTTGTAGAACATTTCGATCGGCCAATGGAGGCGTATGTGATCACCGAGCGCGATCCGCGTAACGGGGGAACGCTCACGCGAGAATTCTTTGACGAGTTCTACGCGGGTAAAACCGATCCGTGGGGCTTTGAATCTCGGTGGTACGAGCAGCGGAAGCGTGCTCTCACTCTGGCGAGCTTGCCGCGAGAGCGCTTCACGAACGCGCTGGAGTTGGGATGCTCGATAGGGGTATTGAGCGCGCAACTCGCGCCACGATGTGATGCTCTCTTGTCAACCGAGATAGCACTCGCGCCCTTAGAGATTGCGCGTGAACGACTAGCGGAGCATCCGCACGTCTCGTTTCGCAATGTGGAGACCGCTGAAGAATGGCCAGACGGAACGTACGATCTCATCGTGATGTCCGAGGTGGGGTATTACTTCGATTCGGATGCTCTCGATCGACTCCTCGCTCGCGCAGCCGCGAGTTTGACGCCCGATGGGGCGCTCGTGGCCTGTCACTGGCGCCATGAGGTGAAGGAATATCCTCTCAGCGGAGATCAGGTGCATCACCGTCTGAACGCACTCGATTCTCTCGAGCGGTTGGTTCAGCACGATGAAGAAGACTTCCTGCTCGAGGTCTTTAGCCCGCGCCCGGCGCGCTCAGTCGCTCGGCAAACGGGGCTGCTGTGAGGCACCGTATTGCCGAGATCGGTGTCGTGGTTCCCGCCAAAGACGAAGACCAGCTCCTCGAAGCTGCCCTAGGTTCGCTAACATCGGCGCGCGCCACCCTGCACGACCTCGCGTACCCCGACAAGCCGCTGGTGCGCATCATTCTCGTGCTGGATGATTGCACCGATGACTCAGCGCTCATCGCTGCGCAGTGGGGCGAGATCGAAGTGCTCACCGTGGACTACGGGGCTGTCGGTGCTGCTCGTCGGCACGGCATCCGTCATGTGCTGTCCAACAGCAATGCCCCAGATTCAGAAGTGTGGATCGCTAACACCGACGCGGACTCGCAAGTGCCGACCAACTGGTTGAGCGCGCAATGGCAGATCGCCCAGAGCGGTGCTGAACTCATGATCGGCACCGTGCGGCCCGACTTCAACGATCTCAGCGAGATAAAACGGGAGCGCTGGATCGCGACCCATCCGCCCGGCGAAGCGAACGGTCACGTGCACGGCGCGAATCTGGGTTTTCGTGCGGATCGGTATCGCCAGGCGGGTGGCTTCGACCCGATTGCCGAGCATGAAGACGTGCGCCTAGTCGAAGCGCTCACGGCCTTGGGAGTCGCGTCTGTAGCGAGTGACGAGTGCTGCGTTCTCACTTCGGGCAGAGAGTATGGGCGCACCCCGGGAGGGTACGCATCACACTTGCGCGAGCGGTTGTAAGCGGCTGCTCCGTTGCTCGTGGTGGGGCCGGAAACGATCGACACCCGCACCGCTGGAACTGGCGCTCGCTGCGGATGGTAACCTCGGTTCGTCGTATCGCCTACGACCAGTTATGATTGCGGAGTACGTCTGGAGACGTCGCATAGTCCGGCCTAGTGCACCACCCTGCTAAGGTGGAGTACCCTAACGGGTACCAGGGGTTCAAATCCCCTCGTCTCCGCAGAAGGAAACCCCTGATCAGTCAGGGGTTTTTCTGTTTAAGCCATGGTGCATTTCGGTGCCGAGAGGCCGCGATCGGGGTGTGGCTGACGGCTGTAACGGGCGGTCACTGCCCGCGGCATCCAGCGGCTAGGCTCAGTCGCTATGGCAGCAGGCGCAACGATTCACACTTTCGCAGTTCAACTGGCCGACGTGGATCGCGGGGTCTACGACGATTTCACCCTGCGCGTTGCGCTGCACCCTTCCGAGACGGTGCCGTACATGGTCACGCGTTTGCTTGCCTATTGCCTCGAGTTCGAGGAGGGCATTGCGTTCAGCGAAGGTATTTCGTCGACCGACGAACCGGCCGTTCTTGTCCGCGATATGACGGGCACGATCACGGCGTGGATCGAAGTGGGCGCTCCGGATGCGGCTCGCCTGCACTTCGGCAGCAAGCTCGCGGGCCGGGTGGCCGTTTACACGCACCGCGACCCTGCGAAAGTTTCCGCAGCCTGGGCGGGGAAGCGCATCCACAACTCCAGCGATATCGTTTTCCGGAGTTTTGATGCAGGGTTTGTCGACGATGCTGTCGCTGCCGTCGAGCGTCGTAACACCATGACGCTATCGGTGACCGAGGGCCAGCTGTACCTTGAGCTTAACGGCACGACGCTCACCTCAGAACTGCACGCTCACGAGGTTGATTAGCCCTCGCGGAATGAATGCGGCCCCTGGTCGCGTTGAACTACACGATGACTATCCTGCCGAGAACCCAGCCTCCCGTTCTTTCATTGCCGCTCGCTCGCGGAGGTACTCTCGACGACCTCGAGCTCGGCACGGGCGCCGACGGTCGGTTCACGCTTATGGTCTTCTACCGCGGGCTGCACTGCCCGGTATGCCGCAAGCAACTGCGCGAGCTCGATGACGAGATGGATGCTCTCCGTGAGGCCGGGGTAGGGCGCATCGTCGCCATCAGCATGGACACTCTCAAGCGCGCCACGATCTCTATTGACGACTGGGAGTTGTCCCGGCTCCCGATCGCTTATGGTCTGAGTCACGAGCAAGCCCGCGAGTGGGGCCTCTTCATCTCGAGCGGTTTCAAGAAGGGTGAACCCGAGTTCTTCAGCGAGCCGGGCATGGTCATTTTGGATTCCGACGGCACGGTGTTCTGGAGTACTGTCTCGAGCATGCCCTTCGGGCGGATGCCGGTGAAGGCCATCATCCACGGTCTCGAATACGTGACCGAGACCGACTATCCCGCCCGCGGGGCTGTCGCGCCCTAGCCACGGAGCGCATCCGGCGGCATCGCGTACGACAGCCTGAACCACCCCCGTGTCCCCCCGATGGGGGTAGACAGGGAGTGCGATCCCGCCATAGTATCGGGCACGAATCGTTATTCAGTAGTGCGTGTATGGCTGTCGATCCCTAGTCGGCGACCGGCGTACGTGAGCCCGACGAAGGATCTTCGCGTGAACCCTCCCGTAACCCCCGACGCACAGACTGGCGGTGCGGGAGAGACTCTTCTCGCCCGCCGCATGATCATTACGAGCGGGGTGGCCGCGCTCGCAGCAGTCGGCGCCGCGGCGGCGAGCAGCGCTGCTTTTGGGCCCGCTATTGAGACGGCATCCCCCGACGGTCTCGGTGCGCCGATCAAGCCCGGTGGGTCGTCCGTGCCGAACACCCCTATGCCCACAACGCCGAAGCCCACCCCGAGTGGCACGGCGACTACGGCGCCGCCCGCGAACGGCACGCCGGGAACGGCGAACCCGCCGGCCACGAGCGATCCCCGTTCGCCGGCCACCGCGAACCCTCCCGCTGACCGCGACCAGAGCTACGCGAACCCCGGTGCCGGCTCGGGCACGGCTCCGCGAGCGGATGCTCCCGCCGCTGCCAAGCCCGTCACGAAGCCCGCTCCGCCCAAGGGGTCGACAAAGCCTGAGATCATTTCCACGGGCGTCGCGAATAACGATCAGACGCAGTCCCACTTGCTGGCGCGAGCAACCTTCGGTCCACGTGCGAGCGACTTCGCCGATCTCTCGGCTTCGGGCATCGATTCGTGGTTGGGCGCCCAGCTCGCTCCGGCATCCATCTCCGATCCTGATGGCGATGCTGCGTGGGCGGCGTTCCCGTTGGCGCGAAAGTCGATCGCCGGAGTGCGTTCCTCGGTCAAAGAGTTCGGGTGGGACGCTGCTCGGCAAACGGGTCAGGGTACTCTCGCGGCGCAGGTCTTCAGCAAGCGGCAGCTCTTCGAGGTTGTTGTGGATGTGTTCGCCAACCTACTCAACGTGACTACGCCATCCGACAGCGTGTGGGCTACCGGCCCCGACTACGCGAACACTGTTATTCGGGCGAATGCGTACGGCCGTTACTCGGATATGTTGCACGCGGCGATGCGCCACCCGGCCATGCTGACGTACCTGAACAACGAACAGTCGAACAAGACAAACGTTAACGAGAACCTTGGTCGCGAGTTGCTCGAGCTGCACACCCTCGGTGTCACGTCTGGCTACACCGAAGACGACGTGCGTAACAGCGCAATGATCCTCTCCGGCCGTGCCATTGACTACGACACGAGAGAGTTCCGCTACCGCCCGGAGCGTCACTACGTTGGGCCGGTCGCTACCTCGTTCTTCTCTGACGAGAACGCGAGCGCCGACGGTGGGCTCGAAATGGGCGACCGCTACGTGAGTGTGCTCGCGCATCATCCGGCCACTGCGGCAACCGTCGTGCGCAAGCTCGCGGTGCGCTTCGTCTCCGACAGCCCACCGCAGGCTCTGCTCGACCGCCTCGCCCAGGTCTACCTCGACAATGACACCGCGATCATTCCGGTGCTCAAGGCGCTCTTCGCGAGTTCCGAGTTCTGGGCGGCCATTGGCGAGAAGTCGCGTCGTCCGCTTGAGGATGCTGTGGGCTCGGCCCGCGCGGTCGACGCCCGCCCCAGCGACAAACTGGCCGATGGCATCAAGAGCCTTTACTGGGTACTGCAGAACCTGGGTCACGCGCCGCTCACCTGGGCGCCGCCGAACGGTTTTCCGGATGTCACGGGGGCGTGGCTCTCAGCCAGCCAGACTGTGGCGCGCTGGAACCTCCACCGCGGACTGACCGGCGGGTGGTTCAAGGGGCTTACTCCTCCGACCAAGCTGAATGAAGCGCTCGCGCCCACGGTGGGTCAGACCAACTCGCAGTGGATCGACGCGATTGCTCAGCACCTCATTGGGCGCCCGCTAAGCGATCAGCACCGCGGCGTACTGCTCGCGTATCTCGACGTTGAGGGTTCCGCCGTTGCGGAGCAGGGAAACGCCTGGCAGGCTCCCGCGCTTGCCGCGCTCGTTCTCGACTCTCCCTACTTTCAGCTGCGCTAGTCGCCGCCGCTCAGTTCCTCCCCACCTTGCTGCTCGAACCCGACTCGAGAAAGAACCCCCAATGACCGAGACCCGTTTTCTTCACCCCGACTGCCCCGACTGGCGCCAACTGGGCCCCACCGACCTCGACTCCGCAGTTCGAGCCCACAGCGAGATCGTGGTTGCCGAAGAGCAAGCTCGTCGTCAGCTGTGGTCGAAGGGCTTCACCCGACGCCGGATGCTGCAGGGTGGGCTTATGGCGGGTGTCGCCGCCATTGGTTCCCAGATCGTCACCACGCAAGCGTCGTACGCGGCTCCGGGCTCGCCAGATACCGGTGCGCTCATCGTGGTGTTCCTCCGCGGCGGAATGGACGGACTCTCGGTGCTGGTGCCCGCGACCGACGCCGATCTGCTTAAGGCACGGCCGGGCATCGCGGTACGGGAGAACTCGGGGCTCATCCCGTTCGAGCGCGGCTTCGGTTTACACCCTGCGCTCGCGGCGCTCAAGCCCATGTTGGCTAAGGGCAAGATCGCGGCAGTTCCCGCCATCGGCACCCCCGATCTCTCGCGCAGCCACTTTCAAGCTCAAGACTGCCTCGAGCGTGGCGGCTCGGCCGGTAACGCTTCGCAGACCGGCTGGCTCAACCGAGCGCTCGAGCAGAGCGGCCCCGGAACGACCTGGCGTGGTGTTGGTGCGAGCGACCAGCTTGCTCGTTCCCTCGTTGGCGACTCAAACGCGCTCGTCGTTCCCGACCTTGAGCGCATGGCCATTGATGTCGACGACTCGTTGCTCGGTCCGACCCGCACGGCTCTGGCGAACCTTTACACCGGTCTCGATCATCCGATCGCCCAGCAGGCTAACCTCGCCTTGAGCGCGTCGGGTGAAGCGCAAGAAATTGCCGCCACAGCCGGGGATGCTCAAGCTCGCGGTTACGCGGACGACAACTTCTCCAACGACCTCGCCACCCTCGCGAGCCTCATCCGTGCCAACGTGGGCCTGCGCGTCGGAACATTGGATCTCGGTGGTTGGGACATGCACACCGACATCGGAACCCCCGACAAGGGCGACATGCACGACATGCTCAAAGCTGTGGGCGATGGCCTTGCTGCGTTCTTCGCCGACCTTGGCCCCAAGGCTGAGACGACAACCGTCGTGCTCATGAGCGAGTTCGGCCGCCGTGTTGGCCAGAACGACAGCTCAGGAGCTGACCACGGTCATGGTGGCCTTGCGATGGTGCTCGGTGGCGGCGTCAAGGGTGGCGTTCACGGTAAGTGGGAGGGTCTCGGTGCCGATGTGCTCGACCACGGCGACGTTCCCGGCAGCAACGACTTCCGCGACCTCCTCGGCGAAGTCGTCATGAACCGTCTTGACCTCAGCGCTGGCGATGCGAGCATCATCTTCCCCGAATGGAAGGTCGCGCCGATCGGCGTTATGGCGTAGTCGCGTTGTCGGTCGCCGAGCAGAGGCGGCCCGTGCGGCAGCGCACTCTCCGGGCGCGCACAGTATTATCGCGGGGATGACTACTTTCTCTCGCCGAGGCTTGCACGGACACGTTGTTGACGTGCTCGGGCGCCGCATTATGCGGGGCGAACTCGCCTCGGGAGACATCATTGATCCGGATGCGCTGCTGGCCGAGTTTCAGGTCAGTCGCACCGTCGTCCGCGAAGCGATCAAGGTGCTCACAACTAAGGGGCTCGTGGATGCGCGGCCGCGCCTCGGCACGTATGTGACCCCGCGTGAGCGCTGGCAATTGCTCGATAGCGACGTCATGACGTGGCGTTCTGAGGGCGTTCCCGATCCGCTTCTCGTGCTGGAGCTCAGCGAGGTGCGGCAAGTGCTCGAACCAGCGGCGGCCCGCCTCGCTGCCGTGCGCCGCAGTGATGAGCAATGTGCCGAGATCGAAGCTGCGATGGTCGACCTTGCTGCGACTTTCGAGAACACCGAGGTCGAATCGCACGTGAAGGCTGACTTGGCTTTTCACCGTGCGATCTTGGCGGCATCCGGCAACGAACTTTTGGCCCGCTTCGAAGTGGTTCTCGAGCCCGCGCTGCATGCCCGCGATGAGCTCGCCTTCGCTCACGAAACCACTACCCAGTTCTTGGATGAGCATCGGGCCGTCGTCACTGCGATTGTGGCCCGCGACGCCGAGGCTGCCGGAACCGCGATGAAGATTCTCATGGACCAGTCGAACCGTGACTCCGAAACAATTGTGAGTAAAGACCCGACCGGGGCAGCGCTCGTGGCGAATCGAAAGCCGGCGCTCTGATGATGGCCCTCGCGATCGGAAGGCTGCACGCATGACTCGTACCGTGCTCATCACGGGCGCCGGAAACGGCATCGGCGCTGCGGCTGCGCGCCTCTTTGCTGCCTCCGGTGATGATGTGGTTGTCACCGATATTGACGTGGATGCCGCTGCCGCGGTTGCCGCCGAGATCGTTGCGGCCGGCGGCGCAGCGACCGCCCATCGCCTTGACGTCGCGGACTCCGAGCAGTGGCAGCAGCTCTCGCTCGAGCTGCGCTCCGCGAATCGCCCGCCCGCGGTCATCGTCAACAACGCGTTCTTTCAAGTCACCGGCATCGCGCACGAACAGAGCGAAGGTGATTGGAACCAACAGCTCTCGGTGACGCTGTCATCCGTGTACCGGGCGATGCGCACCTTCCATGACACCCTCACCGCTGCCCGCGGCAGCATGGTGAATGTGTCGAGCGTGCACGGTGTGCTGTCGTGGGCTGAGCAACCTGCTTACGGTGCCGCAAAGGGCGGGCTGATCTCGCTCACCCGTCAGCTTTCCCTCGACTATGCGCCACATGTGCGCGTGAACGTCGTTCTTCCGGGATCGATCGAGACTCGTCAGTGGGATCACCAAACCCCTGAAGCGCAAGAGTTGGCTCGACGCCAGGCCACTCTGCAGCGGCTGGGCAAGCCTGAAGAAGTTGCCTCGGTCATCCAGTTCTTGGCCGGCGACGGCGCCTCGTACATCACCGGTGCCTCGCTCGTCGTCGACGGCGGCATGACAACGACACTCGGCACTTAGCGGGCGTTCGCTGCTGCGTGCCCGGCTATCGCTGCTGCGTGCCCGGCTATCGCTGGCGCTGCCGGCCAGCTACCACTCGGCGAGCTACCACTCGGCGAGCTACCACTCGGCGAGCGACCCGTCGTCGTGACGCCACACGGGCGAGCGCCACTGGTGCCCCACCTTGTCGGCGGCGCGCACAGCAGCCTCATCGATATCGATGCCGAGACCTGGAGCAGTCAGTCGCTCGATATAGCCACTCGTGAAGTCGAAGACGCTGGTATCCATGAGGTACTCAAGCACGTCTGATCCGACGTTGTAGTGGATGCCGATGCTTTGTTCTTGAATCAAGAAGTTCGGAGTATTGAACCCGACTTGCAAACTCGACGCCAGCGCGATCGGCCCGAGCGGGCAGTGCGGCGCGAGTTGAGCATCAAACATGTCAGCGAGGGCCGCGATGCGGCGCACTTCGGAGATTCCGCCCGCGTGGGAAAGGTCGGGCTGCACGACGGCGATGCCGGCCTGCAGGGGTGCAAGGAACTCGTTGCGCGAGAAGAGGCGCTCGCCGGTGGCGATCGGAATCGAGGTTGAAGCGACGATGCCGTCGAGCACGTGCGACTTCTCGGGCACCACGGGTTCTTCCACGAACAGGGGAGCGTGCGGTTCGAGCAGGGGGAGGATGCGGCGGCTGTTCGCTGCGGTCATTCGTCCGTGAAAGTCGATGGCGAAATCCCGGTCGGGGCCAAGAACCTCGCGGGCGAGCGCAGCCCGGTCGACCACCTCGGTGACGGCGCTCACCGTGCTGAGGGGCGACATCCGCCCGCTCGCGTTCATCTTGATGGCGGTCAGGCCCGACTCGACCTGCTGGGCGATGTTGTCGCGCAGCTCGGAGGGCTCGTCGCCGCCGACCCAGCCATACATGCGGATGCGGTCGCGAACGGCGCCGCCGAGAAGATCGTGAACGGGAACGCCGTGAGCTTTGCCGGCGATGTCCCACAGTGCTTGGTCGATGCCGGCGATCGCGCTGGAGGCGACGGGGCCGCCGCGGTAGAAACCTCCGCGAGTGAGCACTTGCCAGTGGTCTTCGATGCGAGTGGCGTCGAGCCCCACGAGGTACTCGGCGTGCTGTTCGACAGCGGCTCGTACGATCTCGGCCTGGCCTTCGACGACGGGTTCGCCCCAACCGACGATGCCGTTGTCGGTCTCGATGCGCACGAACAACCAGCGTGGCGGAACGAGGAATGTTTCGATGCGTGCAATCTTCACAATGCCCCCTCGGTTACTAAATCCTATTATCGTACTATTCGACTACGCGAGCGGTAATGCCTCAAGGATCGCGGCCGGCTGCGAGTACAGTGAGCGCTATGAGCGACGCGACTACTCACCCCAGCGACTGGCGCAGTGAACTGCTCGACCAGCTCCGTGCTCTCATCGTCGAGGCGCTGCCCGAGGTCGTCGAAGAAGTGAAATGGAGAAAGCCCTCGAATCCGGCTGGCGTTGCAGCATGGAGCCTCAACGGGCTGATCTGCACGGGGGAGACCTATAAAGACAAGGTGAAGCTCACCTTCGCCAAGGGTGCTTCACTCGAAGATCCGACTCAGCTCTTCACCGGCAGCCTTGACGCCGCAGTGCGCCGGGCGATTGACCTGCACAAGGGCGACAGTATTGATCCGGACGCCTTCCGTAATCTCGTGCGTGCGGCTGCGGCGCTCAACTAACGCCGCGTTAAAAACGGCCCCCTTTGGCGCTGGCTCAACAGTTGCCCGAATTGCAGAGGCCCACCCGCGTTCTGGTGCACGCTCTCTGAAACAATGGAGTCGGGGCCGTGCGTCACAAGCGCGCCCATTCGCCCCGAGACAGTGCAGTCGGAAGGAACCTGATGCAGCGCGAACACAGCGACGAATTTGACCGATGGAATGCCCGCCAAGAACTGGCCGAGGCAATGATTCCCCTCATCGGTGGGCTGTATCGCAACCACGGCGTCGTGACCTCGATTCACGGGCGTCGACTCATCAACCAGTCTCCGGTTGAGGTGCTCAAAGCCCACCGTTTTGCTCGCCAGCTCAACGAGGCTGAGCTTCCGATCGAAGAGACAATGCCGATCATGGTGGCGTTGTCGGGGCTCGCCCTCAATTCGGCATCCATCGACCTTGCCAAGCTCGTCAACCGTTACCGCGAAGAGGGCGGCGATCTCGGTGAGTTCCTGACGACCGAACTCGCGCCCGTGCTCAAGAACGGTGCCGAAGACAGACCGGCGGGCGTGGATGTCGTGCTCTACGGTTTCGGACGCATCGGTCGATTGCTGGCCCGCATCCTCATCGCGCACGCCGGTAACGGAGACGGGCTGCGCCTGCGGGCAATTGTCGTGCGCCGCGGCTCAGACAACGACCTCGTCAAGCGCGCCAGCTTGCTGCGTCGCGACAGCATCCACGGTCCGTTCGAGGGCACGATCTCGGTCGACACCGACGCCAACACGATCCTGGCGAACGGCACGCTCATCCAGGTCATCTACTCGAACGACCCCGCCACGGTCGACTACACCGAGTACGGAATTTCGGATGCCATCGTCGTCGACAACACTGGCCGCTGGCGTGATCAGGAGGGCCTCAGTCAGCACCTTGCCGCTCAGGGCGTGAAGCGTGTTCTGCTCACCGCTCCCGGCAAGGGCGAGATCAAGAACATCGTCTACGGCCTTAACCACGACACGATCGACGATGGCGACACAATCCTGTCTGCTGCCTCGTGCACGACGAACGCAATCTCGCCGGTGTTGAAAGCCATCAATGACAGTTACGGCATCGAGCATGGGCACGTTGAAACCGTGCACTCGTACACGAACGATCAAAACCTCACGGATAACTTCCACTCCGGTGACCGCCGCGGCCGCTCGGCCCCGATGAACATGGTCATCACCGAAACGGGTGCCGCGAAGGCAGTCGCGAAGGCTGTTCCGGAACTGGCGGGATTGCTCACCGGCAGCGCCATCCGGGTTCCGACTCCCAACGTGTCGATGGCGATTCTGAACCTCAACCTCGCGACCGAGACGACCCGCGAAGAAGTGAACCGCTACTTGCGCGGACTCTCGCTGGATTCGACCCTGCAGCAGCAGATCGACTTCATTGATTCGCCCGAGGTCGTGTCGAGCGACTTCATCGGTTCGCACCGCGCGGGTATCGTTGACGGGCTCGCAACCATCAGTTCAGGCAAGCATCTCGTGCTCTACGTCTGGTATGACAACGAGTTTGGCTACACGAGCCAAGTGGTGCGCGTTGTTGAACATATGGCGCAAACGCACCCGCAAGTTATTCCCGAACGCGCCGCAGTCGGCGCATAATTTTCCGAACTGTGATCGTGTGACGCCCGTGCCTCACGCTGTGAGCGTAACAATGGGAACTTCTCAAACTTCGCGTGTAAATATCGTGGCATGAACGATTCCGCACTCCCAGTCATTGATCTCTCGCTACTTGATGGCGGCCCCGAATCGGCCGCCAAATTCCGGGATGATTTGCTGTGTGCGACCCATGATGTGGGGTTCTTCTACCTCGTCGGTCACGGTGTCGAAGAATCGTTGATGGATGACCTGCTTGCGGCATCCCGCGAGTTCTTTGCCCTGCCCGCTGAACAGAAGTTGGCCGTCGAAAACGTCAACAGCCCGCAGTTTCGTGGCTACACGCGCGTGGGCGGCGAGCTGACTGAGGGCAAGACCGACTGGCGCGAACAGATCGACGTTGGCCCCGAGCGCGATGTCATCGACAATGCTGCGGGGCTCGCTGACTACTGGCGTCTTGAAGGTCCGAACCAGTGGCCGGATGCCGTTCCGCAGCTTCGCGAGTTGGTCAACGAATGGAACGACAAACTCAGCGCTGTTTCGCTGCGCCTTTTGCGCGCGTGGGCCCAGGCCCTCGGCGCTCCGGAGGACGTGTTCGATCACGCCTTCGCCGATAAGCCATTCCCACAGCTCAAGATCGTGCGGTATCCCGGCGAGTCCAACCCGGAACCCAAGCAGGGTGTCGGCGCTCACCGCGATGGCGGCGTTCTCACGCTGCTCATGGTGGAGCCGGGCAAGGGTGGTCTGCAGGTCGACTTCCAGGGCGAGTGGGTGGATGTCCCGCCCAAGCCGGGAGCGTTCGTCGTCAACATCGGCGAGATGCTTGAGCTCGCGACCGAGGGGTACCTCAAGGCGACGCTGCACCGCGTCATCTCCCCACTCATCGGCGATGACCGTGTTTCGATTCCGTTCTTCTTCAACCCGGCGCTTGACACCGTGATGCCGCAGTTGCAGCTGCCGCCCGAGCTTGCCGCTCAAGCGCGCGGACTCTCGCTCGACCCCACGAACAGCCCGATCCTCGAAACCTACGGAGACAATGCGCTCCGCTACCGAATGCGGGCGCACCCCAACGTTGCCCAAATTCATCACGATGATCTGATCCAGGGCCCGAGGGGTGCGATCTAAGACGCTGCTTCCCAGCGTTATTTGCTGACATGACACAGGTGCGGCTCACCCTTGCGGGTGGGCCGCACCTTTCGTTGTGGCGCGAGCGTTGTGCGCGTTGTGCGCGGTGCGAGCGGTGCGCGCGGTGCGTGCGTTGTGCGTTGTGCGCCGCGCTGCCGTGCCGTGCACGGCACGGCGCGACGCACGCGCTGGCGCACAGCCAGCCTCGACGCCTTCCGCGTGCTTGCCACCATTGGAAATTCAGGAGATTCGTCTGCTCGCAGCTCCCACCGTGCCAATAACGCGATGGCGCGCTCGAATCTCCTGAATTTCCGAAGGCGGGCGACGTGCGTCAGGCCCCGGCCGCGGAGTTCCACCGCCGCCGCATTGCCGCCTCCACGCGTTTGATATATCGTTTGATCACGAGTTTTACCGTCTATGAGAGCCGGAGCACCCTGTGTCGCACTTTCCAGAACGTGAGCCTGCCGAGGCATACACGCTGGCGTTGCCCCAGCATCCGCGGCCTGTCGTCATGATCGGCGCTGGCGGCATCGTCAAAGACGCTCACCTTCCGGCCTATCGCAAAGCGGGGTTCGAGGTGTGGGGGATCGTGAACCGCACCGCAGCCAAGGCGCAGGTTCTCGCCGACGAGTTCGGCATCCCGCATGTCTTCACCTCGCTGTCGGATGCCGTAGCCGCGGCCCCGAAAGACGCGGTCTACGACCTCGCGCTCATGCCCGAGCAGTACCCGGCGATTCTCGACCAGCTGCCTGATGGCGCGGCCGTGCTCATCCAGAAGCCGTTCGGGCAGAATCTCGCCGAGGCGCACGTGCTGCTCGAAATTTGTCACCGCAAGAATCTTGTTGCTGCGGTCAATACGCAACTGCGATTTGCGCCGTACATCGCGGCCGCTCGCACGCTCATCGCCGAGGGCACGATTGGCGAGCTCTATGACCTGGAGGTTCGCATCGCTACCGAGACGCCGTGGGAGATCTTCCCGCACGTGCTCGGCATTGAACGGCTCGAGCTCAACATGCACAGCGTGCACTACATGGACCTTGTGCGTTCATTCTTGGGTGACCCGGATGGGGTGAGCGCGGTCACCGTGCGGCACCCTGCCAAGCCTCAAGTGTCGAACACTCGCTCGACGATCATCATGCGCTACCGGGAGCGGCCGCTGCGAGTCACGATCAGCACGAACCACGATCACGGATTCGGCGGAAAGTTTGAAGAGAGTTTCATTAAGTGGGAGGGCACCAAGGGTGCCATTCGCGCCCAGATGGGTCTCATGCTCGACTATCCGCGCGGCGGTCCTGATGCTCTCGAAATCGCGTACAGCGACAAGCCCGAACTCGGTTGGCAGTCGGTACCTTTCGAGGGCAGCTGGTTCCCGGATGCTTTCATCGGTTCGATGAGCGCGCTGCAGCGCTATCTCGAGGGCTCGATTTCCGAACTTCCCACCTCGGTCGAAGACGTAATACGTACTATGGCTGTGGTTGAAGCCGGTTACGATTCACAAGAGCGCGAAGGTATCGCGCTGGCAACGAAGGAGAACACTCAGTGAGATTCGCGCGACTCGGGCCGGTTGGCTCAGAAATCCCCGTTGTGCTCGATGAAGGTGGCGCCTTTAATCTGACATCGATCACCGCAGACGTCAACGGAGCCTTCTTTGCCAGCGGTGGCGTCGCCGCGGTACGTGCCGCGCTCGATGCGGGCACTCTTCCCGCCGTGGTTACCGAGGGCGTCCGCGTGGGCGCGCCCATCGCCCGCCCCGGCAAGATCGTGTGCGTCGGCCTCAACTACAGCGACCACGCTGAAGAAACTGGCGCGACGCTGCCCGACGAACCCGTCATCTTCATGAAAGACCCGAGCACCATGGTCGGCCCCTTCGACGACGTGCTCATCCCGCGCACGAGCGAGAAGACCGACTGGGAGGTCGAGCTCGGCGTCGTGATCGGTGCGACCGCTCGCTACCTTGAGTCCCCGGATGACGCCGCCGCCGTCATTGCCGGTTACGCCGTCTCGCACGACGTTTCCGAGCGCGCCTTCCAACTCGAACGTGGCGGAACCTGGGACAAAGGCAAGAGCTGCGAGACTTTCAATCCGTTCGGGCCTGAGCTGGTGACCGCCGACGAGGTGGCCGACCCTCAAGCCTTGGGCTTGCGCCTGTGGGTGAACGGTGTCGAACGCCAGAACGGCACGACCGCAAACATGGCCTTCGGCGTGAACCACATCATTTGGTACCTGAGCCAGTTCATGGTGCTGCAGCCCGGCGACGTGATCAACACGGGAACGCCTGCCGGTGTCGCCATGGGCATCGAGGGTCAGCCGTACCTGCGTGCGGGCGACGTCGTTGAGCTCGAGATCGACGGCCTCGGCCGTGCGCGCCAAACCTTGGTGCAGGCATGAGCGCCGAGTTCGACGGTCTCGTCGCGGTCGTCACGGGAGGAGCATCCGGTATCGGCCTCGCCTCGGCCCTCGCGCTAGCAGAGCGCGGTGCCACGGTTGCGGTGCTCGACCTCAACACCGAGGGGTTGGATGCTCGCCTCCACGGGTTCACCGCCGACGTGTCAGATCGCGCCTCCGTTGACGCCGCCGTTTCTGCGGCCGCCGAGAAGCTGGGCAGCATCGACATTGTCGTGAATAACGCCGGCATCAGCGCGGTCGGAACTGTCGAAGAGAACGACGATGCCGAGTGGGCGCGTGTTCTCAACATCAACGTCATCGGCATGGCGCGGGTGTCGGCGGCGGCGATGCCGTGGCTTCGTAAGTCGCAGCACGCTGCGATCGTGAACCTCTGCTCCATCGCCGCCCTCAATGGCCTCCCGCAGCGTGCGCTATACGGCGCCTCGAAGGGTGCCGTTCTCGCGCTGACCTACGCCATGGCAACGGATCATGTGGCGGATGGCGTGCGCGTCAACGCGGTCAGCCCCGGTACAGTCTCCACCCCGTTCGTGGAGCGGATGTTGCAGGGCTTCGACGATCCCGTCAAGGAACGTGCCGCTCTGGATGCCCGCCAAGCCACCGGACGCATGGTCACCCCCGAAGAAGTAGCCGGCGCGGTCGCGTACCTGGCAAGCCCGCTCTCCGGCTCAACGACGGGCACCGCGCTCGAAGTTGATGGCGGTGTGGCGCACCTTCGCGTCAGAAAATAAGCGCTCGCGGCATCCATCTGGCAAAAGTGTCATTGAGAGGCCGAAACCGCTGGTATAGTTTTCTGGTTGGCGAAAGTCAATGAGATGCGCCCGTAGCTCAGCGGATAGAGCAATTGACTACGGATCAATAGGCCGGGGGTTCAAATCCCTCCGGGCGCACCAGCTAAAACAGGTCTGATCAACACTTCCTTCTGGGGTGTGGTTAGGCCTGTTTTTCTTTTAGCCAACTGGATTCGGTGCCCTGTGGTGTGCACCGAATCGGAGCGTCAGTCGCCCGCCGTTGTGAGCAGGAATCATAATCAAGGAATGTCTGCCCTTCCCCGATCTGAAAATTCCTTGCTCGTCAGGACTACATTCGATGACGACGAAAAGTGGCTCTCATTGGTCGCATCAGTGAGCCAGGAGACGGCCGACGGTTTCCACGCCTACGTGGAACTTGTCGACAACGCTGCTTTCTGTAACCAGTCGTGGCAGAGCCTCCGCGCTGATGTGCTCGCGAGCGGCGGCGGCCCCGCAGTGCTCTTCGTTGCCGATACTCGTGCGATTCACAGCGTTGACTTCGAGATTCTCGTGATCAGTGTGCGCGATGAAGTTGAGCCCTTTCGCTGCACCGCTCAAGAGCTGTGGGGCGTGGACAACAACCTGAACCTTGCGAACTTGGACTGGGAGGACTTCGTGCAGGCGGCGCCGGACGGTGTTTTTCGGGGATTCAGATAGCAGCAGGCAATTCGTTAGAGTGACGCCATGGCATCCACTCAGCAGGGTCGCGTCGTCGAGCACGCACTTCTTCCGGTCAAGCCCGGCCGTGAGGCGGAGTTCGAAGCGGCCTTCGCCCAAGCGAAGAGCATCATTGCGGGGATGCCGGGCTTCCGTGGGCTGACGCTCTCACGCGGGGTCGAGCATCCCGAAACGTATCTGCTGCTCGTGCGGTGGGACACCGTTGACGACCACGAAATCGGCTTTAGGGGTTCGCCTGAGTACCAGCAGTGGCGTGCGCTGCTGCATGAGTTTTATGAACCGTTCCCGGTCGTCGAACACTTCGAAGAGGTCGAGCGGGTCGAGACGACTGGCTGAATGACCCGAACCACTTTCGCCCGCGAGCCGTTAACAGGCCACACTAGAGAGATGCTGCTGCCTGCGATCATCCTCATCACTCTGGCCCTCGTGTTTTACACCGTCGGGGTGTGGAGCGAGCGAGTGCAGAAGGTGCTCAAGCCGTGGCACGTCGTGCTCTTCGGGCTGGGATTGGCGGCGGATGCCACGGGCACGTTCTTGATGAACCTGATCGCGACCGAGAATCGTGCAGCCGGCATCGAGCAGAGCGCCCTGAACCAGCTGATGGGCGTCACCGGAGTGATCGCGATAGTTCTCATGGCCGTGCACCTGGCCTGGGCGATCGTCGTGCTCGTGCGCAACCGCGAAGCCGAGAAGACCAGCTTTCACCGATTCTCTGTCATCGTGTGGGGCATCTGGCTTGTGCCGTACATCGTTGGTGCCCTGGGATCGAGCCTCGGCTAGAGCCGTTCAGCTCGCGTCGCCAGCACCGCGAGCGCTGCGTTCTTCGCTAGTCGCGCGTCGCCAGCCGGGCCCCGCTGCCGGGTCACTGCCGTTCAACCGATCCGTTCGCGCAAGAACGCGACCACCCGATCGCGGGCGCCTGCCGCCGAGTTGGCCGGGTTCTCGCGAACTTCTCCGGTGAGAACAGAGTGCGCAGTTGCGGCATAACCGTCGGGGTTCCCGGGCGAGGAATCCAGTTGGATGATCTCGAAGGCGTCGCCGAGGCGAGCCTTGATGGTGTCGAAGCGGGCGCGCGGGGCAGCGGTGTCCTCGCTGAACCGCAGGCCGAGAGCGCAGACTTCGCCGGCATCCGCTCGGGCAGCAATGCGGTCGAACTCGTCGGCCGAGACTCCCGCATCGAGTTGGCGCGCCCGGCCGACCGGAAAGGGAACGGCCGGTTGGCTGAGAACGGATGCCGCCACGGAGTCATCAATCGCCGCAGCTAACGCGAATCCGCCCGTGAAGCACTGCCCGATCACGCCCACGCCGCGGCCCGGAGTGCGGGCAGCGAGGTCGGAGGCAACCGCCCGAAAGTAGTCGGTGACGGGCCGCGACGAGTTCGTTGCGAACGCGCGGAACTCGGCGGTCACGCACAACCGCAGTACGATCCGCGTCATGTAGCCCCGGGTCTTGACCTTGCCGGGTTGGCCGAAGGGCGAGGGCACGACCACGGTGAAGCCCGCGGCGACAAGGTGCTCGGCCAAGCCCAGTACCTCCGGGGTGATCCCGGGAATTTCGGGAATCAGCACCACGCCTGGCCCCGCGCCTTTCTCGAAGCAGTCGTAGGTCAGGCCCGCGGCGGAGAAGGGCGCGCGCACCCAACCGTCGAGCGTGCCGACCGGGGCGGCAGAGGTGGTCGCGGGTGTCATGGGTCAATCTTCGCGCATGGAAGCGCAGCGCACGCGGTGGCGGCAGAGCGCGGCCGAGCGCGGCCGAGCGCGGCCGAGACGTTGGCCTGAAGCGCCGTTTCAACATCCACGGCTCGCGCATATCTCGCTCATAGAAATGTCATAGAGAACACCGGTGTGATGGAACACGTCAACCACCAGAGGAGCTTGATCATGAAGCGAAATCACTTCACCCTTACCGCCGCAGTCAGCACGTTTCTGATTGGCGGAGTGCTGTTGGCCGGATGCTCGACCGCCGTTGACACTCCCGCCGTCACCTCCAGCGTGACCGCCGAGATCAGCGAAGCGAACGTCGACCTGAACCTTGGGCCGTTCGCGACAGAAATCCTCGCGGCGAACGCAAACTCAACGACCACCAACGACGACGAGTGGACCCTCGATGGCGCCGTTTCGATCGCCCTCGACGGCTCCACGGCAACTCCCGATGGCGCCGGCGTGAGTGTCGCTGGTTCCACGATCACCATTAGCGCGGCCGGAACCTACATTCTCTCGGGGCAATTCGATGGCCAAGTCGTCGTCGACACCGACGATGAAGCTGTCGTCGCCCTCGTCCTCGATGGTGCCGAAATCTCTAGCTCAACGAACGCCGCGATCGCGGTTGCCAACGCCGAGGATGTGGTCGTCTCTCTCAGCGGAACCAACACACTCTCCTCCACCGGAGACGATGCCGACTACAACGCCGCGCTCTTCAGCGACGCCGACCTCACCATCTCGGGCGACGGATCGCTCACGGTAAGCAGCGCGGTCAACGACGGCATCACAAGCCACGACGACCTCGTCATCCTCTCCGGTGACATCACGGTCACCGCCGGCGACGATGGCCTGCGCGGCAAGGACTCCCTGACGATCGAAGGCGGCACCGTCACGGTGGATGCCGGCGGCGACGCTCTCAAGTCAGACAACGACGAAGACGAAACCCGAGGCTACGTCTACATCGCGGGCGGCACGGTCGACCTCACTGCAGCGGATGACGGCGTTCAGGCCGAGACCGACATCGTGATCGCGGGCGGTTCGACCACGCTCACGGCTGAAGATGACGGGCTCAAGTCTGAGGTCAACATCGTGGTCTCGGGCGGCGGAACCGCAGTCACCGATTCTTACGAAGGCATCGAGTCGTACTACATCACGATCGAGGGCGGCGTCCTTGTGGTCAACGCAAGCGATGACGGCATCAACGCAACGAGCGGCACCAGCACCACCACCGACATTGGCGGCGTCGTCGAAGCGGATGACGGCGCAATGGTGTCGATCACCGGCGGCGAGACCACGGTCAACTCTGCCGGCGACGGAATTGACTCCAACGGGTCGATGCTCGTCACGGGTGGCACCACCACAGTGTTCGGCTCGTCAGAAGACCGTGAGGGCGCGCTCGATGCGAACGGCACCATCGTGGTCGACGGCGGAACAGTCTTGGCGGTCGGTATGACCTTCATGGCAACCGCACCCGAAACGTCATCAGCACAGGGCTGGGTGAGCGCTTCGCTCGAACAGTCCTACGGCGCCGACCAAGCGGTGCAGGTGCTCGATAGCAGCGGCACCGTGGTCGCCGAGTTCACCTCGATCAAGTCATTCCAGTCAGTCGTGTTGTCGGATGCCGCCATCACGAACGGCGAGACCTACACGGTCACCGTCAACGGCGATTCCGCCGGAACGGTGACTGCCGGAGTCGCTGCAGCGGGCAGCGAAGGTGCCGGTGGCGGAGCTCCCGGCGGGGGAGCACCGCGTCCGTAGTCCGGCGCTGCAGCGATTGCCGTCAGAGTTCATCCGCGGGGATGAGCACTGGCGACGATCGCTGTTTTTGTTGTTCCTTGCAGGCGACGGTGACAGGCTGGACCCACTGACGAAAGAGGGTTCTGATGAACGACTATCCAGGAATGATTTCCGAGAAGAACCTCATCCAGCCTGTCCCGCGTCGCATCCGCGGCTATTTCGCGGGCGAGCTCGTCTTCGACACGACGGCAGCGCTGTATGTGTGGGAGTGGGCGCCGTATCCGCAGTTCTACATCCCGCTCTCCGACGTGAAGTCCGAGGTCCTCGTTGACGAAGCGCAGGAGAAGCACGAGACCCGTGGCAGCTATCACCGCAAGGGCCTCGCGGTGGGGGAGAGCAAGCATCCGGCCGCTGCCAGGGTTTATGTTGGCGATGGGCTCGAGGGCCTTGCCGACATGGTCCGTTTCGAATGGGATGCTCTCGATTCGTGGTTCGAAGAGGACGAGCAGGTGTTCGTGCACCCGCGCAATCCCTATACGCGAGTGGATGCCGTACGTTCGACCCGCACAGTACGCGTCGAACTCGACGGGGCCGTTCTTGCCGAGTCGTCGTCTCCGGTCATGGTCTATGAAACCGGTTTGCCGACGCGGTATTACCTCAACCGTACGGAGGTCAACTTTGAGCACCTCGTGCCTAACGACACCGTCACCGAGTGCCCCTATAAGGGAACCACTACCGATTACTGGTCGGTGAAGGTGGGCGGCGCGGTTCATGACGATCTGGCGTGGTCGTATTCGTTTCCCACCCGCCAGTTGCTTCCTATCACCGGCCTGGTCGCGTTCTACAACGAGAAGGTCGACATCTTCATCGACGGCGTCGAGCTCACGCAGGCCAAGACGCACTTCTTCCCGTCCACGCCCGCGAGTTAAGCGAGTCCGTTGTGACTGCGGGTTCCTTTCGAACGGATGCCGGACTCATCGTGCCCGCGATCACGACGGCTCAGATGCGCGAGGTTGATCGGGTAGCGATCGAGGAGTTGGGCCCCAACCTTTTTCAAATGATGGAGAACGCCGGCCGCAATCTGGCATCGCTCTGTGTGGAGCTCCTCGGAGAACGCTGGCCGACAGCGCCGATCGTGGTGCTGGCCGGAACCGGCGGCAATGGTGGTGGCGGAATCTGTGCCGCGCGCCATCTGGCTAACCACGGCGGCAACGTCACGCTGGTCATCTCGAACCCGACGCGTCTTCAGGGCGTGCCGGCCGAGCAACTCGCACTGTACCAAGCAACGGGGGCGCGGCTTGCAGCTGTCGATGACCTTGAGACGCTCGACGCTGAACTTCTGGTCGATGCGGTGCTGGGCTACAGCCTCGGTGGTGCGCCGCGCGGGGCTGCTGCTGACCTGATCGAGTGGATGTCGCGCCACCCCGCCCCGGTCGTCGCTCTCGATATTCCGTCCGGGGTCGACTCCACGACCGGCGTAGCTCCGGGCGCTCATGTCACCGCCACCCACACGATGACGCTCGCTGCTCCGAAGACGGGGTTGGATGCCGAAGCCGTCGGCACTCTCTGGCTGGCCGACATCGGAATTCCTCGTGAGGTTTATCGGCGGGTAGGTATCGAGCTGCCTCCCACACTCTTCGCTCCGGGTTATCGAGTGCAGCTTCGAGCGTCGAAAACATAGTGTTTTAGCGGCCTCATTTTTGCGACACGCCCGGGATGTGGGCGGTGTTGGCGAGGGGGGCAAAATGCACGTAATGTTTCCTCTTGTCACCCCAAAGGTGCGGAAGTCCCGGGCAGTTCTGCTGCTAGGTTTCCGGCCTCAAGTGGGGGCCACCATCCTCCACAACTTCCGAGTTGTGGTCGAGTCAAACAGCGGAATTCCTTTCATTAGGATCCGACT